>NZ_JAUOPE010000004.1 GCF_030546755.1 Colwellia sp. 1_MG-2023 | reverse complement strand
TTATCAATTTGTGCGAAGTCTTTTACATCACCACCGAAAGCTTTTGTTAATACCGCAGAGATAGCAGCTGTTAACGTAGTCTTACCGTGATCAACGTGTCCGATTGTACCAACGTTTACATGTGGTTTCGAACGTTCAAATTTTTCTTTAGCCATTATAAAATACCTCAAGGGTGTTAACAAAATTAATAAATTATTTACTAGAGATAAAGAATAGACCAAGAATTAAGGAATGGTGCTGATAGGCAGATTCGAACTGCCGACCTCACCCTTACCAAGGGTGCGCTCTACCAACTGAGCCATATCAGCATTCAACTTAAAAATGGAGCGGGCGGCGAGAATCGAACTCGCAGCTTTAGCTTGGAAGGCTAAGGTATTACCACTATACGACGCCCGCTTAATCTTTTAGTTATCTCTGCAAAATGGTGGAGGGAGGTGGATTCGAACCACCGAAGGCGGAGCCGTCAGATTTACAGTCTGATCCCTTTGGCCACTCGGGAACCCCTCCAATATTTTGGACTTAATCACTATTTCATCATAGTCATTAAGTATTAATGGTGCCGACTGCCGGAGTCGAACTGGCGACCTACTGATTACAAGTCAGTTGCTCTACCAACTGAGCTAAGTCGGCACTACATTAAGTGGTGCGAATTCTAGAGTAATGTTTTGCCCCTTGCAATAAAAAAGCGTAAAAAAATAAAGTTTTTTATACTTTTTTATTGCAAGTGATGTTTTTTTACCCAAAGTCGATTTATTTAAGCACAGTTCTTCGCATCATAACGGTTAATTCCTACAAAAATTAACTTTTCAATGTATTCACATTCTATTGCCATTAATTGCTTAAGCTTTGCCGCATTTCCGCCAGTTAAAATAATCTTTAACGATTCATCTTGAGATAAGTATTGTGAATGAGCACTAGCAATTGCAATATTGATGCAACCTATTGTTGCCGCCCAGTTCGCTTGATTAACAGCATCAGAAGTATTATTAGCGAATGCTATTTGATTGATTTCCTTTGGCGTAGCAATCACTTTTTTCGTATTGTTAGTCACACTTGAAAACATTAACTCTATTCCAGGTAATATCCATCCACCTTGATGAACACCTGAAGATGTTAATAAATCTATCGTGGTAGCCGTGCCAACATCAATAATCAGTGCAGCTTGATTTGGAAATAACGTTGACGCTCCAATTAATCCTAACCAACGGTCAACACCAAAGGTACTTGGGTCGTCGTAAGCACATCTTAGATTAAATTTTTCCGTTTCACTTTTAACAAAACAATACGCTATGTTTTGAGATTCACACCACAATGAAATAGTTTGGTTAATTTGACTATCATTAACGTTACTCACTATGCATTGTGCTACGGCTGGAAAGTTTTTTGTTAACCATTGCTGATTGATCAAATGGCTTTCAATTGAGGTAACCGCCGATAGTTCGCCTTGTTGAAAGGTCACGTATTTGCACAGCGTATTGCCGACATCAATCAATAATTTCACAGTAACCCTCGCAAACTCACTTCACCACCGTAAATAGGTTTAATTTGTCCATCTACTTCAAGCATTAAAGCGCCTTGATTATTAATACCTCGACATATTCCTAACGTTTCTTTTTCGCCGGTAATTAGTCTTACTGGTTTGTTTAAATACAAATCTTGCTTGTGCCAATCGTCAAGCATGGTCACTATACTGCTTTCTTTATGTTGATTTAAACGGGAGATAAGACAATTGATGAGCGTTGCCACTAACTGATTTCTATCAACTTCAACAGAAATAATTGATTGTAAATCGGTCCATGGTTGATCAATATTTTCTGCCGCTTTCATCGGCATATTAATGTTTAAACCTATCCCTATTACACAATGGCTTGATTCTAACGCTTGCCCTTCTAATTCAATTAAAATACCCGCTAATTTTTTGCCATTTGCATAGATATCATTCGGCCACTTTAATTCTACTTCAACATCATATAATTGTTTTATTGCATCACTCACGGCAATTGCCGCAACAACACTCAGCCCCATGGCCGCAGAAATCCCTTGCGTTAAACACCAATACATAGACATATAAATATGTGAGCCAAACGGTGAGATCCATTGTCGCCCCCTACGACCACGACCGGCATTTTGAAACTCAGCCACACAAACTTGACCCAATTTTACTTGATGTGGAATTCGGCGTAATAAATAACTATTGGTCGAATCAATTACACTATGCACTTCTAGGGAAACGGCACAATCATCGTCTTGTAAATGTTCACTGATAAGCGTTTTATCTAATAAATGCAGTGGTTGTGCAAAACGATAGCCTTTACCGGTCACACAAAAAACATCTAGCCCCATTTCTTGTAACCCAGAGATATGCTTAGATACTGCGGCCCTGCTGATCCCAAGTTCATCACCTATCGCTTGACCAGAGATAAACTGCCCCGGCGCAAGCCGTTTAATTAATTGTTCTTTTACTGATTTTGCCATATGTCGATAATTACGCTTGATTAGGTTGAGTTAATTCAATTAAACCTTTGCTCGATAATAATCTGACTTCAGGTTGAAGAAAAATATCGAATTTGGCTAATACTTGGCTTTGTACATATTGCGCTAAATGAATAATATCTTGACCGTTTTTACTAGCGTAGTTCACCAGTACTAATGCCTGTGTTTCTGCTACGCCAACCTCACCTGTGCTATATCCTTTTAACCCTGATTGTTCAATCAACCAACCCGCAGCTAATTTTACTTTGCCATTGTCTTGCATATAAGCCGGCATATTTGGGTATTTTACTTTTAGTGTTTCGAAGGTTTGCTTGTCAACCACAGGGTTTTTAAAGAAACTCCCCGCGTTAGGTAAAATTTCTGGATCAGGTAATTTAGCTTGGCGAATAGCAATGACCTTATTGAACACTTCTTTGGCGGTAGCATCACTGGGTAATTCATCTAAGCCACGATAAGTTAAGTTTGCTTGCCACAGTTTAGCTAACCGAATGGTAACTTCAACAATAAGTCCTTTACCCGCAAGTTGATTTTTAAAGATACTATCTCGATAAGCAAATTTGCAGGCCGAGCGATTTAACTTTTTAATGGTTTTGCTGGCAAATTCATACCATAAGACATGATCAATAACATCGGCCAGTTCAGTGCCATAAGCGCCAATGTTTTGCACAGGTGCTGCACCAACACTTCCAGGGATCAAGGCTAAATTCTCAATACCATAATAATTATTTTCAACGCAAAAACTGACTAAAGTATGCCAATTTTCACCGCATTGAGCAGAAATAAGTATAGAGTCGCCGGCGTCTTTAACCGTTATACCTTGAAAGTCAGGTTGTAAAATTGCGGTAGTAGTGGCTTCGGTAAACAAAGTATTGCTACCAGCTCCTAAGATATAAAAAGGAGAAGTTAAGTGTTCTAGAATATCTTCCAATTCTGATAACGAGTGCGGTTGATAAAATGCAGGACAAATGGCTGGAAAAGCAAAACTATTATGCCGACTTAAATCGTATTCTTGCTGCATTGTGTTCATTTTTAGAAAAGAATTTCGCTCATTGTAATAGAAATCAATCAGCTTAGGTATGGAAAATTTTGTTGGTAATTATCCTTGCTTACGCATCGGAAGCTTAATGATATTGGCTTTACTAGTATAATATTTATTTTGGTATTTATCGGTATCTATGTTTTCACTGTGGTTAATGACTACGCCATCTACAGGAGCATTAACTTGTCTGAGTAAACGTAAACCTGTGGTAATTTGTTCTCGCTTGGTTTTTCCACCATGAACAATATATAAAACACTGTCCACCAAACGCGAAATAATTACGGCGTCACTAACGGCATTGACCGGCGGCGTTTCAATAATGATGCGGTCATAAAAATTACCAAAAACTTTAATAAGCATGTTAAAACGTTTCATCGACAAAAATGCAAGCGGATTTGCTGGGGTGATCCCTGACGTTAAAATATCTAACTTAACGTTTTTATCGCGTACTATACATTCATTAATTTGATGAGTTTTGGCTAATAAATTAGATAAGCCTGGGCGATGAGGCGGTAAATCCATATTCTTATAAATAGTTGGATGACGCATGTCGGCTTCAATTAATAACACTTTTTCCATTTCGCTAAAAGAGCGCGCTAACTCTAATGCAACGGTTGACTTTCCTTCATTTGGCACCGATGAAGTAACGGCAATAACTTTAGGCGGTTTTTTCTCATGATTAAATAACAAAGACGTTCGTAACGTGCGAATCGCTTCAACAAATCGATTATCAGTATAATATTTTTTATCACTATCGTTGGTTTTAGGTCGAAACTTCGGTAGTACAGCTAAAATAGGCGCTTCATTAAAGTTTTCTAATTTACGTCGTGAATTAAGCGTATCCATTAATAGTTCACGTAAAATCACCACCATAGAAATAAAACCAAGTGACAAAATAAAAGCTAAAATTACCGCCATTGTTTTATTAGGCGCGACCGGTCCTTTAGGAATAATAGCTTTATCGATAAAGCGAACATAGAAATTCGATTTATAATTGCCCATCGCATCAGTTTCTTTCAGACGAATTAAATAATTGCTATAAAGCTCTTTATTCGTCTCAACTTCACGCTGTAACTGTGAGAATTTATTTTTAAGCCGACTCATTTTTAAATAATTTTGTTTGGTAATGTTAAGTCGTTCCGTATCAGCTTTCACTTTTTCTGCCGAAGAAAAGTACTCTTTCTCAATCGCAATAACCAAGTCATTCACTTGTTCTTCTAAATTACGACGCAATGAGGTTAATTCAGCTTCAACAGACATTCTTTTCGGATGTTTAGGACCATAACGTTGAGAAAGCTCAGTAAGTTTACGCTCGATTTCTTCTTCAGCGCGGCGCAGTTGAATATAACTAGGCTTACTATTTATTTCTTGAAGATCCGTTAATTGCGTGTAATTACCTTTATGCTTTTGAATGTATTGATAAGTAACTTTTAAGTCGCCCTCTTTTTTCGAGGCTTTTAATAATGAGGATGTTAACTCGGTCAATTCCGACTCGATAAGACCGTCTAGTCCTTTAACATCAACAATGCCTTCACTTTCACGATAAGCTTGCAAAGCTTGTTCAGAGGTTTCAAGTTTTTTACCTAATTCTTCAAGTTGATCAACTAACCATTGCGAGGTTGATTCTTTTGAAGCGCTATGAATTTCATCTTGATATTGAAGATAAGTTTGACCCACTTGATTCGCCACTTTTTGGGCTAATCGAGGATCATAAGCAGTGAAGGTTATTTTTACTAATTCAGTTTCAACAATAGGCGATATTTTTAATCTGTCTTGAAAGTCTTCCACAACCTGACCAATACTCGGCGGTGTAGAAGGTTTATTTCTGTCAGCAAGAAACTGAAGTTTATCGTTATATTTACCACTGTTAAATTCTTCGTGAACTGTAAGATTTAACTTTGACACGACACGTTCAGCAAATTTTCTTGACCGCAACAACTCGTATTGAGTTTGAATTTGTTCGTAACTTGCTGAACTTTCATTAAACGCATCATTAATCGATAAGGTGTTTTTAGGTTTATTACTACCAATTTGTAAAATGGCAGTCGCTTGATAGGAATGTTTTAGAAGAGACACATAAAAAGCCACCACTAAACTCATTAGTAGTGTGAAAATAATAATTTTCCATCGTCTTGTCCAAAGCGGACTTAAAACTTCTTTTAAGTTTATTTCGTCTTGAACTATTTTAGGATGCTCGTGTTCGTTCATCAAAAAAAGCTTTGCTCTATCTCAATTATGTCGTCTGGGTACACCAATGTCATAACACTTCCGGTGATTATGACGCTCTTACCATCAACAATCCTTGTGATTTTCCATTCAGTTTTCGATGCTCTATTCCCTAAACCACCAGCAAGGGCTATGGCTTTATCAAGCGTTAAATCATCTTGATACGGATAACCGCCGGGTCGCATGACTTGTCCATGAATAAAAAAAGGTCGGTATTGTACAATCGACACCGTTACTTGTGGGTTGATCAAATAATCACCCAACAAACCTTGTTTAATTACATTTTCTAGTTTTTTAGGTGTTAAACCAATCACCTTAATATCATCTAAAAAAGGGAAGGAAATAAAACCTGTTTTATTAATTTTTACATTGGTCGATAAATCGGGTTCATCATAAACAACAATTGATATTTGATCCCCAGGCCCTAAAACATAATCAGAACCAAAAGAATTTGTACTAAAAGTACTAACCAACCAAAATAAAAAGACTAAAAATCGCATATTTTTTATCCACCCAATCCTAAAGAGTAACATCAAACCCTATTGAAATGCTATTTCTCTGATAATCGAGCACAATTTCAGAAGCACTTAAATCATGATATTGATATTTTAGGTAAATGGATAACCACTCGTTTCTTTGGTACTGCAACGTAAATTGACTAAATAAATAGTCTTCTTTTTCTTGGCTTTGCTGATAAATAATTTTTTCTCGTTTAGTGCCAACAACCGCAGTAACCTTGAATAAATCACTCAACTGAGAGGTTACATTCATATCAAAATTATCGACAATACGATAACTATTGGATAGACGGTTCGCTTCTTGAAAATCCCTCTCGGTTTTTATCGCGACTTTTGTAGAATAAATAGGATGCCATTGCCAATCAAATCGCCATTTAAAGCCGTCATCATCATTAAACGTAGCGTGAGCAAATTTTATCTGTTGGTATCCTAATAATAGTGCCAATTGGCTGATCTCAGTGGTTTGCCATTTCATCCCAGCTAACGCAGTATATTTCTTCTTATTGAGAACATTATTATGCTCAAAGGATATATTTTCATAGGCGATATTCGTTGCTAAATACGACCGCCCAGATAATAAATAGTCAAATGAAATATGAGCAAAACGCTTTTGTTGATCTAACAAGTAGGTATTATTTCTACGCGTTTTATATTGATGGGTATATTGTCCTAATTCGGCAGTTAATTTTGCCACGGAAACTTGTGAGCCATACAAATAACCGACTGAATAATTTGTGGCTTCGCGTTTATCGCCTTGGGTAAGTAACTTCGCATTACCTAAGGTCAGGCCTGTCCCTCGGTTTTCATAGCTATTAGCCAACCTTGTGTTAATAAAAAGTGCTTTGTTAGGTGCAATCTTATATTGATATCGAGGTGCGAGAGTAAAGTTTGTATGATCATCTTGTGAAAAATCTTGATATTTAACGTGCTCACTTTCAAAGTCGAGATTAAGTAACTGATTTTCAAATTGTGTTTGAAGCGCTAACGAAGGCGATAATGTGATAAAAGCGGTTTGTTCTTTATGCTGATTACTGAATAAAAAATTATCAGTTTGGCCTATTTCAGTATGTAATGAAAGATTAAAAAAATTGCCTGATTCCGTATTAAAATCACCTTTCGCAAAAACGTTTGCGCTTAGAAATATCCACGATAAAAGATAAACGTCAGTGAATTTTAATCGAAATTTTTTATTATTCATGTCAATAACAGCATTATTTTAATAAATGACATTCCACAGGATTTTAACGAAGAACACAAGCAGGTAGGCAAAAAATTTTACATTTTGTTAACCAAACGAAAATATATCACAATAAAATTAATTTTGCTTAAAATATCTTCACATTGCTTGTTTTGCAACCTTGATGAGATGAGTCGAGTTAATGAGAAACAGGTAAAATTACTTTTGCTGACAGCCCCCCTTCTTCTCGATTGGTCAGTAAAATTCTTCCTCCATGAGTATCAATAATTCGCTTAATAATCGCCAAACCTAAGCCACTACCTTCAGTTCCGCGAGCCTTATCACCTTGTGTAAAAGGTTGAAACAATCGCTCGATATCCGCTTCAGGAATACCGGGGCCGAAATCACACACGGAAAAATAAGCAAACCGGCCTGTCTCATCCATGCCTGAATTGATAATAATATCCCCCTCACTATAACGAACGGCATTTTGAATTAAATTGGCAACAACACGTTTTATAGCGACATAACGTAAAGGAATTTTTACTATTGGCTGTGCATTTAGAGTAATTTTTCTATCTAAAATAGATTCAGATTGCACCACTTCACTTAATAACACATTAAGATCATCAAGCTCAGCTTTATCTTTACTATCATGGCGTATGTAATCGATGAATTGATCGATAATGGTATTCATATCATCAATATCGCCATCAATGCCTTCTTTAAGAAACTCATCTTGTTTAGACATCATTTCTGTCGCTAACCTTATGCGTGTTAAAGGCGTTCTTAAATCATGGGAGATACCTGCCATCAATAAATTTCGGTCATCCTCTAATTGCTTAATACCTTTTGACATATGATTAAATGCTTGAGTAACAGCCACTATTTCTGTGGTACCACGTTCTGCTAATGGTTCTGGAAAGTCACCACGCCCCACATCATGTGCCGCAGATTGTAATGATTTAAGAGGACGGTTTAATTGCCGTACAAACAACCAACCACCAATAACACTTAAGGCACCCAGAATCATTAATACGATAATTAACGGACTATAATTGGCCTCTTCTAAACCCGTTAACGGTATTTTCACCCAATAGTTGGGCGCTTGAGGCGGACGTATCCAGAAAAGAAACTCATCACCTTGTGAAATACGAACTTCGGCTGGACCGCCTAACAGCTCAGTCATTATAGAAGAACGGAATTCAAAATAGGTCGCGTCTGCCAACCCTAACGGTAAAGCATCTTGTTCGGTGTAAATGCCAATGCCAGTTTCTAAGTGGAACGCTTTGGCCATGGCAGGAGTTAACACAGGGTCTTTTACATCTAAAAAAACCACGCGTACTTGTTTAGCTAACAATTGATCTACTTGATCTGATTGTGGCTGTACTATGTACACCATAATGGAAACCAATGAGACGACTTGATTGATTAATAGCAAAACACCAATCAATAAAATTGTTTGCCCAAAAGCACTACGTGGCAATATTTTCATAAAGGTTTATTTGTCAGTTATGCAACTGCTTTTCCTTCCGGAACAAACACATAACCTAATCCCCAAACGGTTTGAATATAACGAGGCTTAGCTGGATCTTCTTCAAGCATTCTACGTAAACGAGAAACTTGGACATCAATACTCCGCTCTAACGCTGAATAATCACGGCCGCGTGCTAAATTCATTAATTTATCGCGAGAAAGTGGCTCTCTTGGGTGAGTAATTAAGGCTTTTAATACGGCAAACTCACCACTGGTTAAAGGCATATTAACATCACCTTTAAGCATTTCACGTGTTGCTAAGTTTAATTGGTAATCGCCAAATTCAATAATATTTTCTTCTTGTGATGGTGCACCAGGGGCTTCTTGAACTCGTCTTCTTAAAACGGCTTTAATACGAGCCAATAATTCTCGTGGATTAAAAGGTTTTGGCATATAGTCATCGGCACCCAATTCCAAACCAATGATACGGTCAACCTCATCACCTTTAGCGGTTAACATGACAATAGGAATATCATTTGAACCTTGACGCAAGCGTCGACAAATAGATAAACCATCTTCTCCAGGCAACATTAAATCTAACACGAGTAAATGAAAGTTTTCACGTTCGAGTAAACGATCCATTTGTTCAGAATTTGCCGCACTCCTTACAACAAAACCTTGTTCAACAAGATACCGTTCTAATAATGCGCGCAAACGCATATCATCATCTACAACCAATACTTTAGGTGTTTCGTGGCTCATATCTCACCTTTATTTTTCCCAACTGTTATTTTTTGACTTATCGCTACTATATGCTATTGCCCGCAATTTTAACAAAGTTACTATGTGTCAAAGCAACAGCATTTGTTACAAATTATTAACAGTATAGATTATCTAAGACAAAGTATTATAAGAAAAAATTATTATATTTCCTCGCTTAGAAGTTATCATGAATTTCCATACTTACTAAATCTTTTCTGAACATGAGCAACGGAAACAAAAAACGCTCACCTTCTTTCATCACACAACATTCACGTTATAAATCTGGAAGGAAGTTCATATAATTTTTTTATCTGCGTTAATTACGAAAAGTAAGGTAGAATGCGAGCATGAAAACTTGGATTTATTTCTTTAAAGCACCTAGACGTGTGCTCAGTATTAATCGAAAGCGCCAACTAACGAAATTAAAGCGTCAGCTTATTCGTGTCAAAATTGCGCTCGCCCAAGAAAAAGTGGAAACTAAAGAAATGCTAAGCATCTACCGCCGTTACACTATCAAGCAAGCAACACCTGAAGAAATGAAACAAGCAAATAGGCAATTTCTTGATGTGTTAAAAGGATTAGGTATAGGTGTGTTTGCCGTATTACCTTTTGCCCCTATTACCATTCCTATCGTTATAAAATTAGGTAAATGGGTGGGTGTAGATATTTTGCCAAGTTCATTTAATGAAGAGCGTGTGAAAAATACAATTGTTATTTCAGATAACCAATCGCCTGATCAGTAACACACTGCGTGAAACTGCTTTGTCTTTCCTCTTTTGACAATCGAGATATTGCTTGTTTTACTAATTTTGTTTTAACTTTTCTGTCAGCTTCGGGTAAATCTTTCAGCTGCTCGTGAAAACAGCCAATCAGACCAAAATTTAAAGCTGTTTCTGAATTTGGCAGCTCACCTTGCAAACAAGTACTTAATTTTTCAGCAAGGTCATCTCGGGTCACTTTCGTCACTAACTCTGCAACTTGATAATTTACGTTATCTGTTTTTCTTACCTGATTACACGCAAAGAAAATATCTGCGACGGCGACTATAGGGATGAGCTTTTCATGTTGCATACTAAATTTGTCTTTTAACCACTTTTTATGCTCAGCTGTCATTTCAGATGCAGCAGCATTGACCACTAAACAAAAAAATGAAAGTAAAAAAACGATATTTTTAGATAACATAAAACCATCCATTAAAGTCAATAAATAGCGTGAATAAACCACTATTGTACGAAAACTATCATAGTAAAGTTCATCGCAAAGTTGAAGTAGATTTATCTTTCAATAATACAACTGAAATAAAAAAGCCATCTCAACATTGAGATGGCAGATTACAAAGGTAACATTCAGTTTTTAAACCGTCATAGGTTTAAATGGAATATCGCGATATCGTTTTCCAGAAGCCGCAAAAACGGCATTACTTAATGCCGGTGCAAACGGTGCAACACCAGGTTCACCAAGACCAGTAGGTTTATGATCTGATTCAACAATATGAACATTTACCTTAGGCATATCATTGATACGCATTACTGGATAGTTATGGAAGTTAGAATTTACTACCGCACCTTCTCTAAAAGTAATTTCCGTACTAAGCGCCAGCGACATGCCCATAACAACAGCACCTTCCATTTGCGCGGTTGCGCCATCACGGTTTAATACTTGGCCACAGTCAATGACACAATCAACTTGCAGTACTTTAATATTATCGCCATCTGACTCAACCCTAACAGCCATAGCGACATAGCTTTGAAAACTATAATGTACTGCTAAACCAATACCTTGTCCTTTAGGAAGATTTTCACGCTCAAACCAGCCCGACTGCTTAGCTGCAATTTCTAAAGCATTTTTAGAGCGACTGACTTGCTCTTTTTGCTCTTCAATATTATTTGCATCATACAATTGATTCAAAAATGTTAACGGATCTTTACCCGCTTTATAGGCTAATTCATCCGCGAAAGTACTAAATGAGAAACCATAAAAAATCGCATAAACAGCGCGATACCAACCAATTCGCGTATGTGCTTTCGCGTCGCCTATTTCACTTCTAAAATTAGGTAGGCCGAAAGGATAATTATCAACGGCAGAAACATCATCTTTAGACGGTTTGACAGTCGCTGGATTAAATAATGAGCCAATTGGCGGAAAAGCCGTACGATGTAGCCAGCCTGTTACTGCGCCGTTCTCATCTAGTGATGCTTCAATATGTTGAGCACTAATAGAGTGGTAATAACCCGTACGCATGTCTTCTTCACGAGACCACGTTAACTGTATAGGAAAACCGGTTTTTTCAGAAAGAACTGCCGCTTCATGTACGTAGTCACATTTAAATTTACGACCAAATGCACCACCTGCCATGGTGACATGAACAATAATATCTTTAGGTTCACGTTTTAAATACTGACCAAGTACTTTTTGGATATCAGCAGGAGATTGGGTTGCTGCCCACACCTCACATTTATCTTTTTCAACAAACACAACACTGGCATTGGGCTCCATAGGAGAATGCGATAAATGACCGCCAGTATATGTAGCTTTAAGGGTTTTAGCTGCCGTAGCAAAAGCAGAGTTTACGTCTCCCCGTTCAGTCGCTAGTTCAGCAGGGTTTTCAACATTTTTTACTAATTGTTTTTTATAAGCAACGGTGTCATAGCTGGCATTTTCACCTAAATCCCATTCAATCTTTAATTTCGCTAAAGCTTGTTGTGCAGTCCAAGTATTATCAGCCACAACGGCAACACCACCAATTGAACCATAAGGCACAGCTAAACGATCAACCACAATGACGTCTAACACTCCCTTCATAGCTAATGCCTCATCTTTTACAAGAGACTTCAACTTACCACCAAGTACCGGACAATGCGTAATGGCGGCATACTTTAAACCGGGTAATTTAGTATCTACACCATAAACACGTTCACCAACGACTACTTTTCCTTGGTCGTGTCTTGGCAGTGCTTTGCCAATGTAGTTATAGGCAGACTTTGCTTTTAATGCTGGTTTTTCAGGTACAGGTTGTGTCGCGGCTAGGCTAGCTAGTTGCCCGAAAGAGAGCTTTTTGCCTGTCGATTTTTGATATACAAAATGATTTTTTGCTTCACAGTCATCAACGGATACTTTCCAAACTTTTGCCGCAGCCGCAACTAACATAAGTTTAGCGGCAGCGCCTGCTTCACGCATTGGCTCGTACATCACACGAATACTTGCTGAACCACCGGTGCCCTGTGGACCATATTTTTCATCGCCATCAGCCTGTTGCACAGTAACCCGTGACCAATCTGCTTCCATTTCATCGGCAACCGCTGCCGGCAAAGCAGTACTAATACCTTGGCCCATTTCACAACGACCACAATATAGCAGTAAATCACCATTTTCTTGTAAATGAATAAAAGCATTAGGATTAAAAGCAGCCTCACTTTCCGAATGACTAAATGCCATCGCTTTTGAAGGAATTGCCACGCCTAGTACCAAACCAGTGGTCGCCACACCAGAAGCTTTGATAAAATTACGGCGACTGACATTTTCAATATGGTTGGTTTCGTTTGCTTTATTAGTTAATTTTTCAAGAATACTCATTACGAAACCTCCTTGGCTAATTCAAAGGCTGCTTCACCAATCGCCTTTTTAATACGTTGATAAGTACCACATCGACAAATATTGCCTTGCATCGCAGTATCAATTTCTTCAGCAGTAGGCGTTGGATTAGTCGCCAAGAACCCCGCCGCGTTCATAATTTGTCCAGCCTGACAATAGCCACACTGAGGAACATTATTATTTAACCAAGCTTTTTGTAAGGGGTGGTCACCATTTTCAGATAAACCTTCAATCGTGGTAATTGCTTTTCCTGCCAACATGCCAACAGGCGTTATACAGGCGCGAGTTGCAACACCATCAACATGAACTGTACAAGCACCGCATAAACCTGCGCCACAGCCAAACTTAGTGCCTGTTATTTCTAAGCGGTCACGTAAAAACCACAATAACGGCATATCATTGTCAACATCGATAGGGTGTTGTTCACCATTTATAGTTATAGATTTATCCATAGTAGTCACTTATTTTTCGGTTAAGTAATCAGCACTTTATACAGTAACACTTGCTGATGATCAGAGTACAGTAAAACGATTTAACCCCTTTTTTATAAGATAAACAACGGGTAATTAATACTTTGTTACAAGTGATAAAAGTAATCTAATCGGGTAAGTTTGTTTCAATAATGTTGACTAATGGTAGTAGCAATTAAGTTTAATTTCTATTTAAATTGGTAATTAATCCCTTGCAAAAAATAGTATTTAAAAGCTTATAACTGTGTAAACATAACCTTAGCGTCTTATTAACTTGTAGAGAACAAATGAACAAATACAATATTATTTTGATCGCGGCAATATCATTATTGATAAGTCATATTAGCTTCGCCGATACGTTAAGCGACTTTGAAAGCCAAGTAGCGCGCCACAAAGGCAAAGTTATTTACGTAGACTTTTGGGCATCTTGGTGCATTCCCTGTCGAAAATCTTTTCCGTGGATGAATGACATGCAAGCTAAATACGCGGATAAGAACTTTACTATTCTCAGTGTTAATTTGGATGCAGAGTCAGACTTAGCTGAAAAGTTTTTAAAAGAGACTCCGGCACAATTTCCAATTTTTTATGATCCAAAAGGTAAGGTTGCCCGAGCATTTAAATTAAAAGGCATGCCCAGTAGTTTTATCATAAATAAAGAAGGAAAAATTGTCAGTACTCATGTTGGTTTTACCGAAGAAAAGAAGCAGCAATACCAACAAGAAATTGTAAACTTATTGGCTGAATAACGGTGAAAATATTATTTCTTGCTAATAAAGATCTGGCCAGCAATTTTGCTCTGAATAAGATATTACCTGAAATATCGGCAAATCATGACACTCACTTATGGTTATCTGCTCGCGTAGGAAAAGAAGGCAATCCACCAAAACAATTAGCTCGATTAAAGTTTTTCGAACAAGATTTATTTAATCAATTACTCAGTCCTCTCATACAGAGAGCGAAGAATAAAAAGTCATATAAAACTTTTGAGAATTTCACCTCTCTTTTAAGTTCAGAAATAAGAGAAGTTAACCAAATTAACTCACCACAAATGATTGAAGATTTAAAAGCTCTTGCGCCAGACCTTATCGTTTCAATTCGCTATGGCGGTATTTTAAAAGAGCAGGTTATTAACGTTCCTCACAGAGGCGTTATTAACCTTCATTCGGGGATATTGCCAAAATATAAAGGTGTCATGGCGACATTTTGGGCACTGAAAAATAAAGACAGTGAAATAGGCACTACTTTACATACGATTGATGACAGCTCTATTGATACCGGGAAAATCATAAAGGTTTCAAGGTTAAAAGTAATGGCAGGCCGCTCTTATCTTTATCATGTACTTGAGCTTTATAAACAAGGGGCTTTAGATATTTTAAGCGCGATTGAAACGCTTTCAGCAGGATTAACTCTCAACTCTCATCCACAAGATGAGAGTCAGAGCTATTTTACATTTCCAAATGCTTCAGAATGTGAGGAATTTGAAAATGACGGACTAACAATCGTTGATGAACAGGCATACATGGCGTTTATGCAACGTTATTATATTGATAATAACGCTTAAGCCTTTAACCTTTAACCTTTAACCTTACAGCCTACTCAATGTATTGATAAATGAGCAATTTATTGAATCGCTAACAGCTCAACTTCAAAGATAAGCAATGAACCCGGTAGTATTTTACCCGTAGCACTATTACCATAACCAAGATTAGCCGGAATAAAAAATTTAAACTTATCGCCAACAGTCATGAGTTGCACACCTTCGGTCCACCCTTTTATCACTTGGCTTAAACCAAAACTAAGTGGTTTACCACGCACAACAGAGCTATCGAACATAGTACCGTCTAGTAACGTTCCATGGTAGTGAACACTTACCTTAGAACTAGCGGTTGGATGTTCTGTGCCTTCCCCTGATTTCAACACTTGATATTGCAAGCCAGATTCCGTTTCTATCACCCCTTCAACCGATTTATTGCTCGCTAAAAACTGCTCACCTATTTTAATATTTTCTGCCGCTAATGCTTTGTTATTGTTATTTCTCACTAAAAGAAAGATTATCAAAACAATTGCTACCACTAAAAAAACTTTCATTACTTTCCTATAAAAAATTATTACGCTGAAATCAGTCTAACATTCGAAGTAATACAGATAAAATTAATAAGTGAATAATCATTATTTATTGAATAGCAAAAGGATAAACAATCAGAATCATTTATTTCACAGATAAAAAAGCACTTCGATGGAAGTGCTTGTATGAGCGAACTCAAGTTAATAAACTTTTATAAGTAAATTAGCTAACTAAAAATTCCTACTAATAATTTCATGTTAATAAATTAAAGACTACATTCCTTAGTTTCAGTCTTCCATATAACTGGCTGCCACTTAATTTTCTTCTGAATGCGAGTACCCATCGTATGTCTAGTCCTATCAAAACGAGATTCGTCATGAATTTTTACGGCGACATAATAAGTCGTATTAGCCTGAATATCTATTTCTAATGGCATGGCTTTACCATCAGGGCGCCCACTTGAAACTCCATTATAGCCACGATATAAAGACAATTGATGTTTACCAACAGGTAACTGTATAAACCTTCTCTCTATTGGAACTCCAAGACCATCAACTTGTTTAAACAATGCATCATAAAGTTCACCCGATCTGAATAAAGAAACAGCCCCACAAGCATTATCTAAGTTTGTTATTTCACCTTCTAAAGGTTCGTTACTTGTCATAGATGAATTATTTGAACTACTATTGCCCATACTCAAAGTGACGGCAGGCACTGAAACGCCACTGAGTTTCGTTTTGAATTCTTTATAATTACCTGATGTTTCGCCCCCTAAAGTTAACTCCTCATTAGGTTTTATATTACTTAATGCATTTAACGCCGCATTTGAGGGTAACGTTTTTAATTCAATACCATTAATGTGCTGGATAAAATCATTGACTTTCAATCCTAGCTTTTCTGCACTGCTGCCTGCTTTAACCGAGATAATTTGATATCCTGTATTGGCGATGTTGCGATTTAATAAGACGCCTAAATTTACATACAGCTTTTCTGGCAACGATAATGAATGATAGAAATTTTCCATATCATTTCCTGAATTACTTTCATTGACCGCGATAGCCAGTCTTGTAGCTTCTATTTTCTTTTGTAATTGCTCGATAAGTTTTTGTGAGTCATCCGTTAAAACGGTCGAATCTAACGTCGCAGCTGATGAAAAGCTTAATAACATCCAACTGGTAACTAATAATAATTTGAGTAATTTCATAATATTCCCTATTTTATAATAGTAATTCTCTTGTTAAGTTAAATTTGAACTATTAATTGAACAAGCTGAACTATTTCCTTAGTTTTTACCTACATTCAATCTGATAGCAGGAAGCAGTACACCATGAATTTTCACAACAATTTCTTGATAAACACCTTTAGATTCAACGCCTAGCGATATAACATCATCAGGGTTTACCTTATATAAAGTACCAATAACTGCCTTTTTCGATAATTCCCCAACATTCACGCCATCAATTTTTTGTATGAAATCATTAACCCGTATGCCAAGTTTATATGCATCGCTGCCAGGCGTTACAGATATCACCTGATACCCCTGATCTTTTATAGTTAAGTTTACTAATAATCCTAAGTTCGCATATTGCTTTTCAGGCAATGAAATAGCGTAATTTAGTTCAGTAATATCTTTATTCTTACTGCTTTCATTCTTGGCGATAGCAAGAGTCGTTGCTTCAATTTCTTTCTGTAAGTTCGACAATAATTGTTGAGTACTTGGCGTATGCTCAACTTTTTTTGAGTCTTGAATCGCATATGCTGAAGCATTAAAGGTTAAACCAATTAACAGCGCGAGTAAGATAGTTTTTGTCATCAGATAATTTCCATTAAATATTGACGCTACTTTGGGAAGATTGACGAGAAAATTGATTTTTCATTAATGCCAAACGTTGAGTCCACAACTTTGATAAATCATCAATTGCTCCTTCTTCAAGGTAAGCTTGCTGAATAGACAAATCTATTAGACTTAATTCAGACTGCATTAGAGCAACATCTATTGGTTGATTATTCTTTTCGTTTAAAGACTCAAATAACTGTTGCTGTAGTTGATTATTTTCTAATATCAAATTAGCTAATTGCTGATCTTTATTTAATTCTGGTGCATTTAACATATTCACTGATGGCATATAAATCATTAATAAAGCGGACGCCGCTATCGTTAAACTCGCCACTTGCCAAAATTTAAAAGCGGAAATACGTGGTTTAGCTATCACTTGCTGACTTTCGAATTGCTCTTTAATTGCTTGCCAATTTTTGTTTGGCATCTCAACGGTTGGCAAAGCATTGAATTGATCTCTAATCTTTATAAGGTTTTTAGCTCGTAAACTACACTCTTTACATTGTTCTAAATGATGTTTATTTTCATCACTTAGTTCAAGCAACTGTTGATCATTTAAGTGCATGGTTTTGCCCTCGATCTAACGTCATTTCCATTAAACTGCTATACGCTCGACTTAAAGTGGTTTTTGAAAAACTTTCTGACTTACCAAAAAAGGCAGCTATTTCTTTATGCTTATAACCTTCTATTTCGTGCAATATAATTACCGCACGACTCATAGTGGGTAATGCTTTAAGCAAAAAATCAAGATCGCTACATGCAGAAAGCCACTCTGTGCCAAATAAATTTGTTTCTTGTTGCTCTAAAATTTCGTCATCTGAAACAAGACGTAAAAGGTTTTCAGACTTCACTCTATTAATGGTTTCATTGGCGACAATACGTCTCACCCACCCAGCAAAAGCACCATCATGTTTAAATTTGTTGATATTATTCATTACTTTAATAAAAGCCTCTTGCACAATATCTTGAGCTAAAGCTTGATTATTACAAATGCGAAAGGCCAAGTTATAACTCGCATCAGCATACGTAAGATAAATTGTCTCAAATGCCAAAATATCGCCCGCTTGAGCTTGCTGTATCACTCCTTGTGATAAATGCTGTTGAAATCCTGATAAGGCCATTAAACGTTCTTTTAATTAGTCGTTATATAGATAGACAAATGAAAATGTAAAAGGGTTACAAAATATATCAATTAAATTGTATTTACTTTTCAATATACAAAAAAAGCACTTCGATGGAAGTGCTTTTTGTTCACAAGGTTAATCGAAAATTACTTAAGTAATGTTAATGCTTTCACACATCGTTCGACATTTTGATGTTGTGCTTTAACTGACTTTAACGCTTGTGGTTTCATGTCTTTATAATCATCAACAAGTTTTGCCAATTCAGTCTCACTTTCAGCCGTACATTCTGTCGGTAACATTGAACCGGTAAATGCACTTAATAATTCTAAATCGCTACCTTCGTTCAACTTGGGAATATGCGCTAGAATTTTTGCTTTATAAGGAGCTTCAAGCTTACCTTGATCTGATGGGAATAACCCCCACATGATGTAGCGCAATGTTGAAAGTTTTAAGTTGTCTGGGTTATTCACCACCACATCAAACCATTTAGCTTTTACTTGTTCTTCTGGGCGAAGTACTTCAGCATATATCGCGCTTTTAATGCCGCTGTCTGAATTATCTTTCGCTTTTTCGGCTTCAAGTAAAGCTGCATAGTTTCCGTGTTGATAACGATTTAATTGCGTAAGAATCTTCCAACGCTTATCTTGGTCGATCGTTAAACCATCATACGATTTTTCGCCTTGTAGAACATTTAAAAGGTTTTTTAAATGTTTATCAGACTTAGACATAGACACATAACGGCTATACCACATTTTTTGAAAATCAGAACCCGCTTCAGCTTTTTCTAGTAAACCTAAATATAAGTCTTCAACTTCACGATATAAATCAGCATAATCTTTCTGCTCCAAACGAGTTGCCGTTGTTAAATAGCGCAATGCTGTGGTTAAACTTCCGGCAATTTTTCGCACGACGTTGTAGTCAGTTTCACCTTCGATATTGGCAATAGCAAAGTGCACAAATTTGTCAGCTGCTAAGTTGGCATCACGAACACTGTCAGACAAACTTTGCCATAACATTAATCGCATTGTGGTGCTTTCAACGGCATTGATATGTTTTTCAACTGAGGCAAGTGACTTGTCATCTAAATCAACTTTAACAAAGCCCCAATCAGCTTCGTTAGGATAAACAAGATCAGGACATGCTTGACCAATTGCTGCTGTAACTTCCGTATTCGCGCCTTTATAAGTCACCGGAATTGCTGTCGTTAAAGTCATCTTATTATCAGCATAATTATATAAGCCAACTTGTACACGTTGCTCACGTAACGTTGGATAATCAGACGGCGCTGTTTGTTCAATGTTCAATTGGCTAATTTTATTATCGCTACATTGATAATTCACTTTAATAGTATTTAAGCCGGCATTGTATAACCAGTCTTGTGTCCACTGCGTCATATCTTTACCAGCAGCTTTACCCAATTCGCCAATAAAATCATCAAGCTCAGTATTTTTATATGAGAATTTTTTCAGATAATTACTCACGCCAACGCGGAAGTTTTCTTCACCTAAGTAATAAGGCAATTGCTTCAGTACTGACGCACCTTTACCGTAAGTAATGCCATCAAAGTTAGTTAACGCATCACCTGTTGAAGGTACCGGCAATTCAATCGCATGAGTATTTACTGAGTCATCACTTCTGTATGCCCATTGTTTAGTCCCTGAATAGAAAACATCCCAGGCGTTTTCAAAGTCACTCGCTTCATTAATCGCTAAATTTGCCATATAAGTGGCGAAACTTTCGTTTAACCATAAGCCATTCCACCAGCGCATAGTTACTAAATCGCCAAACCACATATGTGCCATTTCATGAGCGATAACATTGGCTAAACCCATTTTTGCCAGTGTCGATTTTTCTCCACGCGCAATATAACCTTCGTTAAACGTAACTGCCGCAACGTTTTCCATTGCGCCAGCATTAAAATCAGGCGCAACAATTTGATCGTATTTCACAAACGGGTAGCGAACATCAAAATAGTCATTAAAAAATTTAAAGCTTTGTTTCGTTGGTTCGAACCATTCTTCCGTTTTTACATATTCCGCTAAACTTTGGCGAGCAAACAATCGCAGCGGAATATCTTCAAATTTATCTTCCCATACGGCGTAGTTACCCGCATGAAGAGAGAAAATATAAGAAGAAAACTTGGCTGACTCTGGGAAGTTCCAAACATTGTTTTCACCTTGTTGATCAATTGCCGTTTCACGCACTGAAGTAATTACTTTCCAATGACTTGGCGCTGTTACCTGCATGGTGTATTTAGCTTTTAAGTCAGGCTGATCAAAATGTGGAAATAAACGGTTCGCATCATAAGGTTCAAAGTCTGTGTATAAATACACTTCGCCATTTTCAGGGTCTACAAAACGATGTAAACCTGAGCCATCGGTCGCATAAGGACGTTGATAATCAACGGTAACTGTATTTTTACCTTCTGCTAACTCAGCGGCAGGCACTGTGATAAACCATTTTTCATAAGTAAATGAAACCGGTTTACCATTTACTTTTACTGAATTTACCGACCCCATTTCAAAATCAATGGTTAGGTCGTTTTGATTGTTGGCGACTAAATCAAAACTAAGATCCGTTACCCCAGAAAAACTTTCCGTTTTGTTATCTAGGGTAACTTGTAAGTTGTAAGTAACATTATTAACTTGCTGAGCACGCATTTTCGCATAATCCTCATATAAGGATTCGCTATTTTGACGTGTTACTTTAGCTATCGCAGTTTGTTCAGCAACAGACGGGGATTGAGGCGCTTGAGCAGTGTTTTCTTCACATGCAGTTAAGCTTATCGCAGAGGCAGCAATAGCTAAAGCTAGCGCATTCTTAAGGCGAGATTTTACTATGTTCATTATGTGGAACCTTGTTGTTAGTTATTTAGGTTTTATGCTTTTATCATTATTTTTTATGTAGCAAATTTGTTAACGGGGTTTTATATCATAAGTTTTCAAGTACGTCAGGGCATTATATTGTATATCTTGGGTTTTGAGATAAATTAACTGATTTATCAGATAAATGAATGATTAACTAAAACAAAAATCATTATTTAACGACTCTCAAATTATCTATAGTGAAACAAACAATTACCCATTATCGAAATATTTGACTGAAATTTTGGCTTAACTTAAATAGCCGTGTGGAAATAGCAGAGGCTCATTTGTCTAAAATAAAAAACAATCACTTGCTCTATCAAGACTTCGATTTAAAATCACTTGAACAAGAATACTCACCGAGTAGTTGCATAGATGATATTAACGTCTACATTAACCAATACCTCACGTTGAGCCAGCAAAACCTCCTTTATGCACAGCAACAACATAAAGTGTTGGAAAATCTTCAATATGGTTATTCAAAAGATGAAGTACTAGATTTATTTCTGCCATTTGATTCAGGCAACGTTCAAAAGAAAATTCATGTTTATTTTCATGGTGGCTATTGGCAAGAGCTTTCAAAAAATGAATCTTGTTTTGCCGCCAATAACTTTCAACAGCAAGGCTTTCATTTTGCCGTCATTAATTATTCACTAGCCCCACAAGCAACATTGACAGAAATTGTTGAGCAATGTCGACAAGCCATCGTTTGGCTTTATCAACACGCGAATGAATATGGGTATGATAACAATGAAATTTATCTTTCTGGCAGTTCGGCGGGTGGGCATTTAGCCATGATGTTGGCGCTTACTGATTGGTCACAATACCTCACAGTTAAGTCAAATATAATCAAAGGCATATGTGCCGTTAGCGGTATTTATGATCTAACTCCGATTGCGCAAACCTATATCAACAAACCTTTGCAATTAACATCACAAGAAATCATTGAAAATAGTCCGCTTTTGATCGATTTAGAAAGTAATCATACAGCAAATATACCCTTACCTGACTGTAAAGTTATTCTGGCGTATGGTGATAACGAAACCAATGAATTTAAACGACAAACTAACGCAATGAAGCAACGATTAACAAAACAAAACATCCACTCGTCATTCACTGAAATTGAGGGTAAAAACCATTTCGATGTTATTCTCGACTTATCAATTCCTGACTCTTGGCTTAGCCAAAGTGTACTTCAACAAATGGCTTAACCGTTAACTAATCTAGAAAGTTATTCACCTGTTCGTCTAATTTAGGTTGCCAACTTTCAGGCATTTCATTGGTTATCAGCATTAAAAAATCAAGGTTCTCTTGACTAGGGTTAACTTGGTATGCCGTTTTAGCCCACAAGTAAGATTTGGCCAACACTGAGGACGCATTTTCGGCGTCAACAGTTGCTAACTTTCGCCAATATATAGCTGCTGTTTTTTCATAAGATGGGGCATATTTTAATGAGGAAGAGGTTTCCATCATCAAAACCGCTTTTTCCATTAAATCAGTATCATCTTGCTGAGTTATCACCATAGAATAATAAAGATTCGCCAATTTAAACGCTGCCTGTCCTGAATTGCGCTGAACAGCCTGTTGATACCAATATTCTGCCCTAGCAACATTTTGTAATGGTGAAGATAAAACATATGCATCACCTAAGGTAATTTGTGCAGCAACTGCACTCCGCTCTGCGGCAGGCGTACACCATTCAATTACTTTTTTAATATCTTGGTTTTGCCATTTCGAATCTAAATATAATCTGCCAATATCACAGCCTGCATCATGCAAGCCATTTTCAAAAGCTTTTTTATACCAATAGCTTGGCAGCGATTCTACGTCAGTTAGTTGTGATTCAAGGGGAGCGGCAAGATAGTTAAAATTGATACAGTCAGCAAACTCTTTTTGAGCTTGTGGGATCTCAGATAATGCCGCTTGATAAAACCAATGACACGCTTGAGAGTTATTTTTTTCCACTTTACCCCAGCCTAATTTATAAAATAAGCCAAGTGTCATGTTTGCAAGCGAATGATTATTTTTGGCAAGCGCTTCAAAAAGTTTAAACGATTGATCAAACTTTTCTTCTGCAAGTAATTGTTGTGCAACTTGTAATGATTGATTTGAGTCTTGTTTATTAGCTAGTATATTTTGGCTAAAGACAATAAAAAACAGCCCGATAACGAGCTGTTTGTAGGTATTAAATCTCATGAATTAATTCCTTGATGGAAATGTTCCTTGAGTTGCTATAATCCAATTCATGGTGATATAAGGTGCTCTGATATCAAATTGTTGTCCTGCGCCATTTGCATTAACGTTGGTGGTTGCTGTAGAAGTTACCGCACCCGATAAGTTTAACGCTATAGAGTCTGGATGCATGGCTACACTCGGCGCTGATGCACTGTAAATATTTTGACGATTAGGACTTTGGCCTAAAGCTTTACCGCCTGGAGTATTACTAGAAGAGCGCCCATTAACGGCATTTAAATCAGCAACACCATCAATTGTCACATCATTTACAACTGTTGTTGTCGCCGTATGAGTATGTGACGGCATATGAATAGTAGTTAACGTCTGAAATTCTCGTCCACTTTTTTGACCAAGTCGATAGTCTTGTAAACCTGGTCCATGTCCCGATCCAATAACCGAACGACCTCGCGTATCAGGCAAGGCAAAGGTTGTATATCCATTGCCGCCATATGTTGTACCTAAAATTGAAAATAGTGCACTGTTTTGACTGATAGGAAGCAACTGGCCTTGAGCCAATGCATACCCTCGAGGCGCGAAATTACCCGCGAATACACACATAGAACCAAGCATTGATTCGAATGAGCTACAAGCTAGGGCGCTTTTACCAATGAATAGACTCGGTAATAATATTAACAGTAAGGCAATTTTTTTATATAAATTTTTCATGGTTAAATCCTTTTTTATTTTTAAATGTTTTATATTTTTGAACGTTTTATTTTTGAACGGATAGATAGAATAAATATTGATAAAAACAGAATGAAAGAAGAAGGCTCTGGCACACTTGTAGGTGGCTGGCCAACATGAATTTGACGCACATCATTAAGGCCTAATTCTCCGAATGATTTTTGCATAGCCGGGGTAACGCCAGGGGGAATAAAACCAAAGGAAGCTTCTATCATCCCAGTAATATTTAAACTTTCACCTGCTAATAAGGTATGTGAGAAGTTGAAATACCCTGAATCTGCAACTGGACCACCATAAGGAGGAGGCAAAGGGGCTCCATTATGCTCATTACCAAAATCAGCATCTGAGATGATATCTGAATATAAGAACTCATCATTGTTATCATAAAGACTGATCAAAGAGCTAGAAAAGCCGCCAAATTCTGTGCTGACTTCGTTTAGAAAATTAAAAACAAAATAAAGCTCAAAAGTGTCTGTTGCATGAGTGTTTTCTATATACATATTAAAATCAAAGGCAACAATTTCATATTCTACAGCATGCGAGAACAAATTAGTGTTAAAGCTTAACTTCTGATCTGTATCTGTAATGGCGACATTACTCGTATTATCTCCAACAACATCTAATGCTCCAGGAAGGTTAGAAGGATTAACTTGACTCGAATTCGAACCAACAGACATGCTACCCGTAAATGTTGTATCCGGTGTGATCCACACGCCAGAAACTTGGTCAATTGAACCAAGGGCAATACTGCCTTCAACGGTTAAGTCTGATGTAATAATTGATGCGGAGATAGAAAAATGAGTGAATAGTAAAAAAGTGGTTAATATTATTTTTTTGTTAAAATTTATCATGTGAGTCCTTTCTTTAGTTTTTAGTTTTTCTCAATAAAGCAATTATTGAACCACGCTAACAATACTTAAGAAAAGCAACATATTACCACTAACGTGAAAATCTTAATTACGACATATGTAAAGGTTTCTGACAGTTTCATATTGATCTATTACACGCCAAATAGGTGTAATAGATCGATTCTAATACAAATTTTCCACATTATGCTTTACACGCGTCGAGTAGTTTTTCAACAAACAATCCAGAAGCCAAGGAAATCTCTCTTACATTTCGATGTAAATTAGCTAAGTGCTGCTTAATGCGCTTCACTTCGGGTGTTCTTATTTTAACGCCTGCTAAGCAACTATGCGCAACGGTTAATCCTAAGGTATTGATGGTTCTTACATCGTAAACAACTTCAGTTAGTGTTGATAACTTTGGGTTTTTCTTGATAATTTTTATTGCCTCGTCATAACTCGTATGCCATTGCCTCATGGTATTTACTATCGTTTGTAATCCGGCTTTATCGCCGCCTTTAAAGGCATAAAGTTGTTGCTGCATACTGACCAAAGCTAAACTTTCAGTCGGCAGATAATCAACAAAGCTATTTAAGCCAGCTCTTTGGTGATATTGACCTTTTTTAAACTTTAAATGATGGCGAGTATAGTAATGTGCTGGCTCTAATTGTTCCGCTAACATCATCAAAGAACTTAGCCTTGTCTCGGGAAATACTAGCCCACGAATACCGTTAATATTCTGTTGTAAATGATGTAATCCCAACTTAGCCGCACTAGCATTTATTTTAAATAAACGTTGGTACATCTGATTGATATTTTGTCTTGATTTTGCTGACCATAATCGTTCTGCAATTGCAAAGGTACGTGGCCAAATACGGAGATCAATATTTTTTTCTGTAACAAGCTCTGTCCATAGTGTTGCTTCGCCGCCAAGAATATTTTTTTCATGCTCAGGTAAAATATTGGGTAATAATTTAACGCTAGTAAAATCAAATTCATTTATCTGCTGGCCTTGCACATCATAATGAGCGTTACCCACTAAAATACGGCCAGTTAAGGTGGTTGGGTCAGACAAATCAAATTCACCACGTGTTGGCCCCATCCAGCTATCTACAGTAAAATTGATTTGCGTCTGTTGTAGAGTTAATTGACGTTCAAGTTGCACTTTTTGATAGTGATTATTATTTAATTTAACATAGGCATGGATAAGATAATTATTGCGACTAACCATAGCCAATGTGCCTTGTACCGCATTGCCTTTTAAACGTGGCATAGTAAATTGCCACGCCGAAATCGTATCTTCACTACTTGGTGTAACTACTGCATTTGGCCGCTTTGCTAACAATTCATTACGATAATGATAAGCACTGCTCTGTGGTTGATCGATATAAAAGCCCGTCGACAATAACCCTTGGTATTGATTGGCCGCAATTTGACTTAAAGATTCCATTCCTCGCCATGACTGCACCATAATATCTTTAGGTAATTTAGGGTGATAAATTTCATCCCAACCCATCATTTTTCGCTGATGTTTTGTCAGAATAGTTTGTACTTTTTCATTAAAATGTACTTGTAACTCATGGCTGTCTTTAACGTTGTTTTCGGCCATATACTGTTGAACCGCTTCACTTTTTTGCCACTGTATGGGGTGAACTTCATCACCACCAATATGTAAATACTCATCAGGGAAAAGTGAAGTAAATTCCGCAACAATTTTATCAATAAATACGTAAACATCAGGATTACTTGGGTCAAGTAATGGGTCGAAAACACCCCAACCATCTTCCATTGAGTAACGCTTTTTCTCGGTAATTAATTCAGGGTACGCCACAGCAATAGCTGATGCGTGACCTGGCACATCAAATTCAGGCACAACACGAATACCTAACTGACTTGCATAGTGAACAACGTCTTTGATTTCTTGTTGGCTGTAATATTGTCCGTCAGACGCTAATTTATGTAATTTAGGGTAGGCTTTTGATTCAAATCGCCAACCTTGATCATCGGTTAAATGCCAATGAAAGACATTTAATTTGGCAATAGCCATACCATCAAGTTGACGTTTTATTGCTTTAACTGAAATAAAATGACGAACACTATCAATCATCAAGCCACGCCAAGGAAAACGAGGAAAATCATTTATCACAACTTGCGGTAAAATCGTAATTTGTGATGAGTTATTAGCGGCAATTAATTGCATAAGCGTCGCTAAGCCATGTAAGGCACCAAAGTCATTATTCGCTAAAATATCAATACCTTGTTGAGATATTTTTAACTGATAACTTTCATCATTGTTAAGTGTTGGTTGATAGTTTTCGTGTGCTTTGCCTTGGTTGATGATCAAATTGATTTTACTAAACCCTTCACTATCAACAGACGGTTGTTGAATAACTTGATGCCCTAGCTTTGCAAATTGGCTAACGACACGTTTGTTTATAAATGATTGACGTTTTTCATGAACACCTTGTACCTTTAATTGCACATTCTTTGTTAACGTGTATTGTTCAGGCAATAATTTTACTGACTGTGGATAAGGCATCAAAGCCAATGACTTTTCTTGCGCGCTGGCCTGTTGCGTGAACATCATCATAAACAAACAGACGCTAATAACGATAATTTTTGCCATTGATAACTTATGGTTTGATAAGGTCATGTTGTAAAACTCATAATAAATATTTCTCATTCAGTAATTACCTAAAACGATTCCATTTCTGCACGCTCAGCATTTAACTTTGCTAAGGCCTGTTGGGTATTCAACGTAGATTGTCGCGTTAAAACTGTCACTATCACACCGGCAATAATACCGCTTATTAAGGCTGGTATTACAGGGTTACCCCAATATTCACTCCACGCTGGCTGTAAACTTACCGTTAATGCCGCACTCATCGACGCTAATAAACTAGCCATCGCCCCTTGCCAATTATAACGATGCCAAAAGCGCCCTAATAAGCCACAAACACACATGCCTGACATTAAAATTGCGATCATTTTGGTGATATAAGAAATAATATCATTGGAAAGTAACGCAAAACCTAACGAGATACTAATGGTGATCACTAAGCTGATTCTTGATAACCACACAACGCGTTCTGGTGTTGGCATTTTTCCCATAACCAAACGATAAAGGTCACGAAGCGCAACACTCACTCCAGCAATAGCATCAGAGCTAGCACTTGATAGTGTGGCTGATATGCCTGCGATGATAATAAATACACCTAAGCCTAATGGCATTACATTTAATGCAATATGTGGAAAGGCATAGGCGGCATTGGCTAATTCTTGGTTCATAGCAAATGCACTCATGCCAATAATGGCAGGAATAATCGAAAAACCTAAATACAATAAACCTGAATAGATAAACGATTGTCGAATCGACTTAACATTTTTGCCTGAATAAATGCGTTGTCTAAATGAAGGGGTCGCTAAAATCCCCACTAAAATAGCTAAAGATAAAGAAACTGCCGGTAAAACGCCGATTTTATCCAGAGCAAACCATGAAATATTCGCACTTGGTTGTGCCTCAATCATCGCTTGCCACCCACCGACATGTTGCACCGAAAAAATCGCCATCAAAATAAAGCCCGTAAATAAAATGAGCGCTTGAATAGAGTCGGTCCACACCACAGCAGTATAACCACCAATAACAACATAAATGGTAAAACTAATCGCGATAAACAGCTTAGCCGTATTAATATCTAAGCCGGTTAACCAAGATAAATACATACCACCACCAATAATATGTGCCCCTAGCCAACCTATGCTTGCGACATAAATAACGATGGCGATCACATTTTTAATCACCGGATGAGCGCCAACATAAAAAGCAATTTCTTCACTCATGGTCATAAATTTATACTGACGAACCGGTGCAAAAATCCATGCGAGTAATAAAATACCAATAGAACCGCCTATGCCATAAAGCATACCAGCCCAACCGTTGTGATAGGCAAAACCGACAGCGCCCATAGAAGAGCCTGTTCCAACCATAGTAGCAACCGTTGTACCTAAAGTTAGTAATAACGGTAAACTGCGGCCACCAAGCAAAAAATCTTCGCCAGAGTGATGCTTTCTTGAAACAAACCAACTAAGCGCGATCATTGCCAATGCATAAATAATAAAGGCAATGATAAAGGTGCTTTCCATAATATTATCCTATCATTTAACGTGTATTTTACTCGCGAAAAACAGTGTTATGGTGCTTTGTAACAAGTCACATCCACTTCAACTTTACAATCCACCACCAAATCAGCAACGGCACAAATTCGTGCTGGGGGATGTTCGCCAAAAAACTCTTTAAATACTTTATTGAACGATTGAAAGTATCGCGCATCGGTCAATATCACTTTGACATGTGCCACATGCTCTAAACCGTAACCGGCATCGGTCATAATTTTCAGACAGTTCTCAATGGCGATGCGTGATTGCTCAATAATGCCTCCTTCAACAACTTCACCATCACGCATTGGCGTTTGTCCGGAAACCATTAACCAACCACCGGCTTCCACGGCACTTGAAAAAGGTAAATGTTGTCCGCCTGTTCCCACGCCACCATCTGCGCCAAATCGTTTAATTGTCATTTTAATACCTCGTTATGTAAGTTATTTGTGTTGTGTTCATTACTATTTTTCTAATGTCTGTTCATTAAAATCAGACGTTACGCTATGTTCATGTTTTAAAAACAAGCCGGCTCTTGAAGTTTCATCGGTGATCGCACCTTGCTCTTCTTGATAAGTTAACTGACCATTCACCCATAAAAATTTAACGCCAATTGAACGTTCAAATGGTTGCGAAAAACTTGCTTGGTCTTGAATATTTTCAGCATCAAAAAGGACTAAATCGGCGAAATAACCCGTTTTGATAAAGCCACGTTTTAATAATTTAAAATTTGTTGCCGACAAGCCAGTCATTTTATGAACAGCTTGCTCAATGGAAAGGAGTTTTTTGTCGCGAGTAAAATGCCCTAACACTCGCGGAAATGAGCCCCATAATCTCGGGTGGGGATGAGGATCACAAGGCAAACCATCAGAGCCAAACATGCTACTTGGAAACTGCACTATGTCTTCAACATCTTTTTCATTCATGCCATGATAAACCGCACCGGCAGGCATCAGTTTTACAGCAGCATCATATAAAGATAATTGCCATGCTTTCGCGATGTCTGCTAAGGTTTTTCCTGCCATACTTGGCTCAGCATCCGACCAGGTAATAAATATTTCAAAGTCATCCGTCACTTGCTTTAAATCTAAGGTACTTGAGCTGGCATGATAAGGATAACAATCACAAGCAATTTCATGTGACTGTTGTGCTTTTTTAACATGAGCGATAACCTCTTTCGCCCTTCCCCAGTTTTGCTTGCCGGCACACTTTAAATGTGAAATAACTACGGGCGAGTTTACTTTTTTTCCTAAAGAAAACGCTTCATCTAACGCGCCAATAATACCGTCAAACTCGGTGCGTAAATGCGTGGTATAAATAGCATCAAAATTTGCCAGCTCTTTAGCTAAACTTGCTACTTCATCACTAGGCGCTGCTTGAGCATTTTTATAAGCAAGCCCGGTACTAAAGCCTTTTGCCCCTTGTGCTAAGGCTAACTTTAATAATGCCGACATTTTTGAAATTTCTTTGCCGCTAGCCGGTTGGGATAAATCATCCATTACTTGTGCGCGTAACGCAGTGTGCCCAACTAATGCCACAACATTCACGTTGGGTTTTTGCTCGGAAAGCTTAGTCGCATAGCTGGCTAAATCGGCAAATTGAAACTCTGTTGATTGACCCAGTAAATTAATCGGGTCGGGTAACACGTTTTTAAGCGAATAAGGACTAGCACTAATTCCGCAGTTGCCGACAACAACCGTGGCAACACCTTGGCTAATTTTCGCCATCATTTCTGGATTGCGCACCACCTCAAGATCATCATGGGTATGTACATCAATAAAGCCAGGCGCTAATACCAACCCTTGACCATTAATTACGTTTTTTGCTGTGCAGTTAGACAAGTCACCAATGGCAGCAATTTTATTACCTTTTATTGCAACGTCTTGTGTGATGCCTTGCTTACCAGAGCCATCAATGACCAAAGCTTGACTAATAACCGTATCAAAAACACTCGATTCTCGTTCAGCGTTCAAGGCCTTTAGGGTTTTCAATACCATATTAATCACCTAGCGGCGCACGATTGTCACCGTCGCGATGTTCATCTAGATGGAGCTTTAAACGGCGTAATTTCTCACGAGATTTGCGTTGATTTTTTACCGCAACTTCACTGGCCAAAATATCAATCGCAGCCATCATCACATAACGTGAAGCACTCGGTTTAAAAATATAATCCACTTCTTGCGTTTGAATGGCTAAGTGAACGTCTGCGATAGCTGACAACTTGCTTTGTGGGCAAATCGCAATCACCTTAGCGCCATATTCTTTAGCTATTGTCGCGGCTTGATAGACATCAGGACTGTCGCCACTTAACGATAAACAAATAACCACATCTTTAGCATCAACGGTTGCAGCTGTCATACGCATCAACATGGGATCAGAATAGGCATTACTTTTAATGCTCAGGCGAAACAATCTATGGTGGCATTCTTGTGCCATCACCGTACTGCCTCCACCGACACCAAAAATTAAACAATGATCGGTTTGCACAATAAGTTGCGTTGCTTGCTGGATGACCTCATCAGTGATCAAACCGGCATTGAGGGTTAACGCATCATGGATAGATTGATAAATGGCCGAAATTTCTTTTTTATCGACTGTTTTATCTTCAGTAAATCGTTGCCCTACTGCCGCAGATTGGGCAAGTTGCATCTTTAAGTCACGAACATTTTTACAATCTAGTGTTTTTGCTAAGCGAGTGATTGACGCATGACTGACGCCTGATTTTTCTGCCAAAAGATGAATCGGTAACTGAGTAACATATTCTAAATTTTGGCGAATATATTGAGCAATTTTTTGTTCTGAACGTGGCATATGGTCAAAACGTTGATTAATACGAGCGATAATATCCATTAGAAGTACGTCGCTATTTGTTGAGTCACCCGATAATTGTCATCGACAATGGCAATTTTTCGCCATTTATCTAAGGTTAAGCACGGATGAGAAGTTGAAAAACACAACATATCGCCAGGTTTAATATCATCATTTGCACCAATTTCCATCATGCAATGTTGATCCATGATCTTAGTTACTTGCCAATGTTGAGGGCTTGATTTTGGCGAAGTTTGTCCCGGTCTAAAATGCAACTCTGGCGTAGGCAGACCTGCATCAAATGCCGCATCACGCTTGCCTAAGCCAATTATCGCCAACCCTTTTTCAGGCACTGAATGTACATACGCCCACACAGTTAAACTTGACGTTAAATCGCCGCCGTTTTTGTCGCGAATATCACACGCTAATTGGCTACGATTGATCACGGAATTTTGCGCGTCTTGATAAATACCTGTGTCATGAATTAAATAACAACCTGGTCGAATAACAGGGGTGAAGTTTAAGTGTTGTGTCTTGGCACTTAATTGCTTGGTAGTTAATTGCTTGGTAGTTAATTGCTTGGCAACTACATCGTACCACGCAGATCCGGCGCCGGTGATAATCACCTCTTGTTGATGAAAGGCCTTTTCTTGCTGCAACTGGATAAATAATTGCTTAATGTTTTCGATAAATTCAACGATTTTATTGGTGGCGTTATCACCATGAATAACCCCTTCATAAAAACTTATTCCTGCCAATTGCAGTTGAGGATAGTCAGCAATAGTTTCCACTAATTGATGGATGTTAGTTAAATCACGCCAACCGCAGCGACCGCCTGCAACACCAATCTCAACTAATAGCTTAAGTGTGACCTTTTTATCGGCAAAATAATGACCAAGCCATTGAACATTTTCTATCGAATCAACAAAGCAATAGAAATCGAAAGCCTCATCTTGTAATAAGGGTAGTAATTGCTGGCAATGAAACTTACCGATTAACTGATTAGCTAAAATAATGCGTTTAATGCCATGTTGATAAGCGTTTACCACTTGAGGAATTGTCGCCAAGCTCATGCCCCAACAACCGGAGTTTAATTGTAATTTGAATAACTCAGGCGCCATTGAAGTTTTGCCATGCGGGGCTAATTTTACTTGTGCCTGCTCACTAAAACTTTGCATCCATTGAGCGTTATGGAAGATATCTTTCTCGCGCAACACCGCAATAGGTAGACTGACTTCTTCGGCAAGAATATTCCAGCCTTGCGTTGGCAAACTGGCTAAATCGCCTGAGCCTTTTTCAAAGGTTAAGCCTTGCTCATCATAGGAGGCAGCATGTAAATGACGGTTCATAATCAAAGTTCCTTCAGCACCACAGTAAGCATAAAACTTACGGCCTTAATAGCGGCATACTTTACCGTTATTAAATAACCAAAACAACAATAAAAAACCGTTACTTACTAACATTCTTTATCGGTTTATTTCAACATTATTTAAAAAATCATTTAAATTTCAAAGAGAAAACCTGAACAATCACCTTGTTATCAACTCACTTTAAGAGAGAAAAGGTGTGGCTGTAGCGGCTAGTTTTGCAATAAAGCGATGACACTTTCAGCTGGTTCAGCGATTAAAGGCTGATTGGCATACACTAAATGCCAATATAAAGTTAAGCCATGTTCACCTAAAGGGATCAGTTTAATATCTGCGTCATACGATAAGCGTTTTAATTGATTTCTCGAAAAGATTGAGACGCCTACGTTAGCTTTAACTAATTCGATGATCGCGTCATTAAACCCTACTTGTAGCACCTTTTTAGGTATGACACTCTCCGGTTTAAAGAACAACTCATATTCACGATCTTTTTCCGGCACGGTTGAATTAGTCACATAGGTTTCATCGAGAAAATCACTTGCAATTAAATAGCTTTTATTGGCATTTTTATGTTGTGTCGAAAGACAAGCCACCAGTTCATCTTGATTTAAACAATGGGTTTTAAAGTTTTTTTCATCTAATTCAAGCTCAGAGCTAGCACTTGAAATCATCGCAATATCTACATCATGATTAAATAATGCATGCAGTGGTTGATTAGCGGCTTCGGAAGAAATTTCTAATTCAATATTAGGATGCTGATGATTAAAACCTTGGATTAATTTGGGTAACCATTGAAAAGAAGCATAATGCGGCAACCCGATGCGTAACACTTGTTCAATGCCATCGGTTAAACGCGAAATATCATGTTCTGCCCGCGCTAATTCTTCCAGTATTTTTTTCGCCGATTGTAATAAGCGTTTGCCAGCATTCGACATAATGATTTTACGACCTCGCCGATAAAACAGCGAGGTGTTTAAACGCCTTTCTGCTTCACGGATACGGTTTGTCAGCGCTGGCTGTGTGATAAATAACGCTTGCGCGGCTTCTTTTACCGTTTCGCAACGCTCTAACTGACAAATCATTTTTAAATGACTAATTGATAACTGACTTTTCGTGATATCCATTTTCATCATCTCAGATACGGGTCTCAAGTATGTGGATCAGGTAAGTTTATCGATACGCGACAGGTAATCATTTATTTACCGTATAAACAAAAAAACTCATTCAAAAACTGAATGAGTTTTTTAAATCATATCAAATAAAGTTATTACTTGTTGAGTAAAATTCGATTTCGAGAGAACTTGCTACGAGCTCGTGTATCTTCTACTGAAAATTGATAATCAATGAATTGCTTAACTGCCGCTTTAGTGGTTTCTTCCGTTGCTATAACTTCAGGACATTGGCCATTTTCAAGATAATACATGGCAGTTGAAAACATGCCTTCTTGTTGATCACCTAAAGGCTTAGTGAGATCATCTACCGCATCACAGCCTTGAATATCGGTCTGATATATCGGTGCGTCACTTGGTGAAAAACCGTCAGCATAATCACCAAAACCTTGATCGTTCACGCCTTTAAACTGCACAGTAAAGTAAGTGGTATCACAATTATCTGTTGGGTAAAAACCATAAGGTTTACCGCAAGTCGTTGAGCCAATTTGAATTACTTCAACTCCAATGCCACGTAAGCCATTAATAAAAGCCTCACTAGCAGAACATGTGCCTGCTGATGTTAGCACAAATATCCGAGATAAATTCAGCGTTGGCAACTGAATACCGCCACGAATGTAATCGTCATTAAAACCAATGGTTTCTTGGTAAAATGGCGTTGGCGATAAACTATTGCCGGTTACCGGATTGGTATTGGGGTATTTATCGTTAAAAATAGTTTGCTCAAAAGTGCGATTAACCGTTTGATTACCCGCTACCATATAACCTAATTGACTTGCTAACGCTAAATAACCGCCGCCGTTATAACGAAAATCTATCACTAACTCATCCACATTGGCTGCTTTTAATGTAGAAACAGCGTCGTATAATCCTTTTTCCGCGGTCGCAATATGATCATTAAACACCATATAACCGACAGTATTAATATCCGTTTCAATAACTTTAGTTAAAGGCACAGGATCAGAAATAATTGTTTGAGCAGTTAATGTTACTTCTCGTGGTTCTTCACTGTTTAAATCACGAATAAGAAATACGCTTTCTTGACCATCTTCACTGGGAAATAAGCCATGGTTTAAGGTATCAATACTGGCAGCATCATTAGCAGACGCGACATTTACGCCGTCTACTTCAACAATAATTGCGCCACGGTTGACATTAGCGTTAGCTGCCGGAGTGTTAGGATCTGAATAAGTAATGGTAATTGTTCTTTCAACGCCAACACCTTGTTCGATACTGATATTAAAACCGAAGCCGACTGATGAGCCAGACGTTGAAAGGTTTTCCCATTCTTCTGCGCTCATAGAAAAGTGAAATTGATCTTTTAGTTTTCCTGAAGGCGTAACTGCAGTGGTGACAAGTTCATCGAAGTATTCTAAAACGGTAAACGGCGCCGGGTCTTGATCGAAAATTTCATCGTACCAAAGATAGGTATCATTACTGTATGAACGTAACCATAGCTTTTCAGCCATTGCTGAGCCAGAGCCCGCTGCGCATTGGTTCGCTAATTGAGTGTGAGAAGTAAATTCACCTGCTACCCAAGTAGGCGTACTAGTTGAATTACCGTTGCCGTTGCCAGCAAAAGAATTTGAACCGTTAGAAGAGCCTGAACCACCACATGCCGTTAACGCTAAAACACCGCTCACTAGCAAACTTCTAAAAAAATAATCTTTTAAAAACACTTATTACTCCTACTTAAATCCATTTATCGGGCAATAAATTTACCTGATATTTGAAATAGGTCATAGAAAAAAATCGTATATTTTTTTAAACTTGCTAAACACTTAGTCACACTTCAATCATTCGGCACTGCTCTAGCATATAATTTTCTAAATCAGTCAGTTCTTGTTGCCAACCTGCTACATTTTCTTGTCTGTGTTTTGCTTGTGCAAAACCTGATTCAGTTAACGTTAATGCGGTGCCACCATTTTCTATTGAAGTAAGTGACCACTCTACTAACGTAGATTGTTTCTCATCAAACGCAACGCCTTGTTTATGCATCCATCGCCAAGCAAAATAATGTGGCGCCTTAATGCTTTCAATACGCATAGCAAACTGCCCTTCACATTCATCTTGCCACTCAAAATAACCTAGCTCGCCTTCTTTTAATTTAAAACTTGCAGCAGAGCCAAACCAAAGCTGAATTTTTTCAGGACAAGTGATAGCTTGCCATACATGTTCGATAGATGCGTTAAAGGTAACGTCCCTGACAATTGAATCAATATTATTTCGCATGTTAATCTCCAATAAATTTTTCTAAATTGTTAAGTTTGTCATCCCATTGTTGCGCAAATGGGGCTAACCAATTAAACAAGCTTTGCATCGCTTTAGGATCTAATTTATGAATGCGTTCTTTACCAACAAATTCTGCCTGTACAATTTTGGCTTTTATCAAAATATTTAGATGCTTAGTTATGGCTTGTCTAGATACTGATGAATTTTGCGTTAACTCTTTGATCGACTGATTACCGCAATGATGCAAAGTTTCGATAATATGTCTTCTCTGTTTGTCTGCCAAAGCGGTAAAAATATTCATAAGATATCCGTAATTTGTAACTACCTTAAAGTAAGCAACCAAAAGGTTGCATGTCAAGTTTTAAAAATAAACACTTGAAAATAAGATTAAGCTAAACCTAAAGAAATTGTTCACAGTAGAAAACAGCTAAAATAACAAGGGCTACAAAATAGTAGCCCGGTTAAGTGTTTACTTTACACTTTTTTTCATATCGTTTTTTAATGCTTTTTTCTCTTAAAGATGAGTTCTAAGTTCAAATAACTCTGGGAAGAAACTAATATCTAAGGCTTTTTTCAAAAAACTCACCCCCGATGAACCGCCAGTGCCCATTTTATTGCCGATGATACGTTGCACGGTATACATATGTTTAAAACGCCATTGCTGAAAGGCATCTTCGATATCAATTAATTTTTCCGCCAATTCATATAATTCAAAGTGTTCATCGGCATTTTTATATACCGCTAACCAGGCTTGCAACACAGCGTCGTTGTGTTGATAAGGCAAAGAAAAGTTCGCTCTTAACTGCGCAGGCTCCGCGATTAATTTTCTATCCGCCAATAACTTGATCACTTCATCATAAAGGCTAGGCGCTTCAAGTACCGCCGTTAGTTCTTGATGAGCCGTAGGGTTTGCTTTGTGCACCTCCAGTAGCTTTGCATTTTTATTCCCTAATAAAAACTCTAATTTACGATAACCAAATGACTGGAAACCTGAAGAATGGCCTAAACTATCCCTAAATTTCAAATAATCGACCGGCGTTAACGTTGAAAGAATATTCCATGATTGGGTTAATTGATTGAAAATGTGTTTAACGCGAGAAATCACTTTAAACGCATGGCCAAAATCTGCTTCTTGAATATTTTTAATCGCTTCACTGAGTTCATGACCCGCCAGTTTTAACCATAATTCACTGCTTTGATGAATAGTAATAAATAGCATTTCATCATGTTGATCCGATAAGGGTTTTTGCGCTGACAATATTTGCTCTAAACCTAAATAATCGCCATAAGACATATCATCGTTAAAGTCAGTATGAATAGTCGATTCTACTTCTCGATAATTTTGCTTTTTCGGTTGATGTGGACAGCTCATCATTTCACCTCTGGGAGTTGATTAACCAACGCTGTTTGCGCTAATTGATGAAGTTTTTCATAGACATGGTCTTGCTGCCACTGCACTTCAATATCTGGTATCTGCATGATTTCATCCATAATGGTTTGTTGAATATCACCTACATGCAAGGCAGTTTTATAGGGAATATCCGGCGAGAATGTCACCATAGAATACAAAGGGATCCATAACTCAGGGTGCATTTTATGAAATTTGGCCTCTATTTTTTTGCGCAGTAAAAAACGCTCGTCGCCGGCTAAATCGCTCATTTCAATAAAATTACGTTTCGCCAATTCGATAATCGCATCGCCATTTTCTTTGCGTTCATCTTGATAAGCATTAAGAATTTCGGACCATTGATGATCATGCTGCTCAACCAATTCTGCTAATACTCGACAATCTTCAAAACCACAATTCATCCCTTGACCATAAAAAGGCACCATGGCATGCGCGGCATCGCCAATCAGGGCAATAGTATCATTCACTAACCAGGGATATATGTGTACTAAGCATAAAGGGGAAGGCGTTTTACTTAAAAAGTCTTCTATCGGATCCGCTAAATATTGCATCGCCTCAGCAAAATACTGATGAAAAAACGCGGTGACTTTTTCTTTAGTATTTAATGAAGCAAACGAAAGCTCACCTTCATGACTTAAAAATAACGTACAAGTAAAAGAGCCATCAATATTTGGCAGAGCGATTAACATAAAGTCTTTTCTTGGCCAAATATGTAAAGCATTTTTTTCAAGCTTATGACTGCCATCTTCATTGGCCGCAATCGAAAGTTCCATATAACTTTGTTGCATGTAATCAAGGCTGTAGCTAATTCGCTCTTTCGGCAACTCTTGCATTAAACGTCGAACTTTTGAAAACGCACCGTCGGCGCCAAAAACTAAATCACTCTCATGAATTTTTTGATGATGATTTTCATTGAGGTAGACGGCCGTGTTATCAGCAAAATTAAGCTGCACTAAACGATGACCAAAATGAACTTTGACCTGCGGCTCTTGCTCTGCCAAATCAATTAATTGTTCATTAATGCCTGAACGCGACACTGACCATATAGCCTGATCTTCTGTGCCATACGGCTGCTTAGTGATATTGCCCTCAATATCATGCATGATTCGACAATACATAGGGATGGCTTGTTGTCGAATTTCTTCATCTAAACCAACCGCATTTAACGCTTTCCACCCTCTATCTGATAACGCTAAGTTAATCGATTTTCCTTGGTAAATATTGGTTTTTCTAGAATCAGGGCGAGACTCGAACAAGTCAACGTGATAACCCTTTTTCGCTAACATCACCGCTAACAAGGCACCGACAGGACCGGCGCCATTGATGGCAATTTTTTCTTGTCGATCGCTATCCAAGAACGATTTTTTCGTTATATCATTCATTGTGCCACCCGAATAATAATGATTTTAACGTTTGACCAAACAGATAAACATCTTCAAAACTATTATATAAAGGCGTTGGTGCTAATCGCACCACATCAGGCTCTCTAAAGTCAGCAACGACACCAGCTTGGGTTAGCGCTTTAAAAAATGACTTATCAGTGCCGACTAACTTAACCGACAGCTGACAACCTCTTTTTTCTGGTGCTGTGGGTGTGATGATCTCCAGTTCAATATCAGAAAATTGGCTGACAATATCATTGAAAACAAATTCTAAATAAGCGGTTAATTGTAAACTTTTCGCCCGTAAGTTTGCCATCCCTGCCGCTTGAAAAATATCTAAAGACGATTTAAGTACCGCCATGCCCATGATCGGCACATTACTTAATTGCCAACCCTCAGCGCCTGACATAGGCTCAAAAGTATTTTCCATCAGAAAACGGCGTTCTTTGTTATGCCCCCACCAACCGCCAAAACGTGGTAAGTCGGTATTATCACCATGTTTATCATGAACAAAAATACCGCCAACGTTTCCCGCACTACTATTGAGGTATTTATAAGTACACCAAGCAGCAAAATCGACCTGCCAATCATGTAATTGCATTGGCACATTACCAACGGCATGAGCGAGATCAAAACCAGCTAACGCGCCAACATCGTGCGCAGCTTGGGTAAGTTTTTTCATATCGAATAATTGACCGGTAAAATAATTTACGCCGCCAAAAAACACTAAGGCAAGCTCATCTTTGTGGGTTTCAATTGCCGCGAGAATATCTTCTTCGCGAATAAGGTGCTCGCCTTCGCGTGGCGCCACTTCAATGATGGCATCATCAGGGGCAAAGCCATGATGTTTAACCTGTGTTTCGAGTAAATAACGGTCGGAGGGAAACATTTTCGCTTCACTAATTATTTTATAACGTTGTTGGCTCGGGCGATAAAAAGAAACAAACAATAAATGTAAATTCGTGGTCAGTGAGTTCATACAAACCACTTCTGACTCATTCGCACCAACAAGCTCGGCACTAGCTGGCGTTAAAATTTCGTGATAACTCACCCAAGGATTTTTCGCTTCAAAATGACCTTCAACACCCCATTTAGCCCATTCATCTAGTTCTGCATTAACATACTCTTTTGCCGACTTTGGCGCGAGCCCCAGCGAGTTACCGGTAAAATATAATACCCGTTTGTCATTGATAACAGGAAAGTGAAATTTGTCACGAAAGACCGACAATTCATCTTGGCTATCTTGTTGTTGTGCGAAGGTTAAGCTGTTTTCAAAAGTCATACAATTCTCATTCTATATTTGCTGTTGATGTCGTAAATAACAGCACTACACTGAAATCGGTAAATTAAAAAATTGCTCGGCATTGCTCGCCAATAATTGTTGTTGTTCGATTGCTGTAAGTGTTGAGGAGGTTTTAATTAACTGTCCCATTTTTTGCTCCCCTAACGGAAACGGATAATCAGTACCAAACATGAGCTTTTTCGTGGTCATTTTTTTCACCAGTAAATCTAAAGCGTCATGATCAAACACTGCGGTATCAAGATAAAATCGGTCAAGGTAATGGCTTGGCGGGAAAGCCGACTTGCCACGCGCGATATCCCTAAAATGCCAAGCATTTTCTAATCGCCCCAGTAAAAACGCGAATGAGCCACCACCATGAGCGAAACATATTTTTAATCTATTACTAACCTGATCAAAGCCGCCGCCTAAAATCATAGAAACAATTGAAAGTTGTGTTTCAGCAGGCATGCCAACCGTCCAGCCCATCATGTAGTCTTTGGTGCGCTCTCTCGCCATCATGTCCCATGGATGAACAAACACAGGAATATCTTCCGCTGCACAATGTTGAAGAAAAGTGAGCACTCCTTCATCGTCCATATTTTTTTCGCCGACATGGTTGCCAATTTGAATACCCACATGGCCATTGTTGACGGCCCTGCTTGCTTCTTTACACGCAGCATCAATATTTTGTAACGGCACTTGAGCCATAGCAAACAAGCGTCCTTTACCTTGCTGACAAATTTCTAACGCCGCATCATTAAATAATTGCGCACAATATAAGGCTTGTTCTATAGGTTTTTCATAAGCAAATAAAATAGGCGTGGCAGAAATAATTTGCTGCTCAAGGCCATGTTCATCCATTTGTTGTAAACGAACATTCGCATCCCAACAGGCAGCATAAATAGGACGAAATGCTTTGTTGCCTTTCATCAACATCGCTTTATCAAAACCATCCCCGCTATTCGGTAAATGCTTTAACCATGGCCAATCATCTCCACCAAACTTCTCTTGTAAACTTGGCCATGTTTTTGGAAAAAAATGTGAATGTATATCAATCACTTTCATTGTTAATTCTCTATTTATCAGTGTGTTATCTCGGTAGTAACATATCGGCTTAATGCATACTTTTTGCTCACAATTTTACTTTCACAAGGTGTATTTTTTGTAGCAACTACTGCAGAAAGGTTAAGTATCATCTAAAGTAACCCAACCTTCTGGTGGTTGTTTACCTGGATGAAGTGCGCCACATTCTGGACAGGTTCTGGCTTTTTCATCTTGATAAAACGCTTGATACACTGGAGGTAAATCATCAACGATAGATTTCAGCATCACTTCGCTTCTGTGCACTAACCCTTGGCAGTCAAAGCAATACCATTCAAACGCATCTTTTTCGCCAGCAGGACGTTTAGGTTCAATCACTAAACCAATACTGCCTTCCATGGGTCGCTGGGGTGAATGTCTAACATGTGCCGGTAAAAAGAAAACATCGCCTTCACGAATAAAAACATTTTTACATTCACCGTCTTCCATCACTTTCAACACCATGTCGCCCTTTAGTTGATAAAAAAACTCTTCAACCGGATCATCATGAAAATCTGTTCGTTGATTCGGGCCACCAACCACTGTCACCATCATGTCAGTGTTCTGCCACACTTGAACATTCCCAACAGGAGGCTTTAACAAATGTTGATGCTCTTCTATCCAACGCTGAAAGTTAAAGGCCGATAATTTTGCTTTCATAACTCGTCCTTATTGACTTGATCGGTTAACGGTTTGTACGCCACGGCTTTGCATTCAATTAACAAGTGAGGATGCGGCAATTGATGTACCGCAACCGTTGTCCGAGTTGGTCCATCAAAATCAAAATACTGACTATAAACCTCGTTATAGCCTTTAAAGTCATTCATGTTGACGAGAAAAGTGCTGAACTCGACAAGATCAGATAGCTCTGCACCTACCGATTGCAATATATCGCGAATATTTTCAATCACGGCTTTGGTTTGTACGGCAATATCTAACGTTGTTGCGCCAAATTCGTCCACTTCAACGCCAGCAAAACTATTATCTGGCAAGCGAGAACTGGTGCCCGAAATAAAAATAAAATCACCTGCGCGTTTTACATGAGGAAACTTGCCGCGCGGTACCGCTTTTTCTTGTAAGACTTTTGCCTTTGTTGTCATTTTCAGTCCTTTTAATCTTTAAACCTATTCACAAATAAACCATGTCAGGCTTAATCGATTTTAATACAAATATTAACTGGCTCTGCGTAAAAACTAAGTGAGTGCTTACCACCTTCGCGACCAATACCAGAGAGCTTAACGCCACCAAATGGTGCGCGTAAATCGCGTAAAAACCACGTATTTACCCACACAAGGCCAACGTCTATTTGCGGGGACACTCGATGAGCTCGGGAAACATTTTCAGTCCAAAGCGCGCAAGCTAAACCATATCGGGTATTGTTTACTCGTTCGATCACTTCGTCTTCTTCATCGAAGATCGAGATATGACAAATTGGGCCAAAGATCTCTTCTTGATTGACACGATTGTCATCCGCTAAACCGCTAATAATTGTCGGTTCGATATAACAGCCTTGATCACGCTCATCATTAAATTTTGGCACGCCACCACCAACAATAAAGTTCGCCCCTTCGTCTTTCGCTAATTGATAAAAGCTGAGCACTTTTTCTTGATGCTGTTTGGAAACCAAAGGCCCTAACAAAACATCTTTTTCTTTCGGGTAGCCAATTTTTATTGCTTGAGCTTGTTGTTTAAGTTGAGCAATAAATGCATCGGCGATATCTCGATGAACAAATACCTTTTCCGTACACAAACAGACTTGGCCACAATTAGTGAAAGTAGAACGTGCGACCCCTGCCACCGCTTTTTTAAGATCGGCATCTGCAAATACAACCGCTGAATTTTTACCGCCTAGTTCAAACGAGATAGGTTTAACCCCATCAGCCACCGCACGCATAATATGTTGTCCGGTTGCGCTCGCACCAGTAAAGGTAACCGCATCAACGTTTTGATGAGAAGTTAAGTAATCGCCAATATGCTTGCCCCGCCCCAGAATTAAATTGAATACTCCTTTAGGTACTCCCACTTCATCCATCACCTCGGCTAATAACACAGCGGTTGAAGAGGTTTCTTCTGAAGGTTTAAGGATCACGCAGTTCCCACACGCTAATGCAGGAGCTACTTTCCACGTAGCTAATAACAAAGGTAGATTCCACGGCGAGATCACAGCAACAACCCCAAGTGGTTTATTAACACTATAGTTAAGGGCTTTTTCGCCGGTAGGTGTTTCGGTGATAAAAGTTTCGCCAGTGTGAGTACGCGCCATATCAGCAAAAGCTCTAAAATTGGCGGCACCTCTTGGAATATCAATGGTTTGAACTTGATGTAACGATTTACCAGTATCTGCAATTTCTGCATCAATAAATGCTTGCTGACGCTCAGCCATGCGATCCGCAATTTTATGCAATAAATCGCACCGTTGATTAAGGGTCAACTTACCCCATGGCCCTTTTAATGCTTGCTTTGCGCTTTGAACAGCCATATCAATTTGCCGATTATCTGCTTCGGCAATTTCAGAAATTTTTTGACCATTAACAGGATTAATATTATCGAAATAACAATTACTTGGAACAAACTGCCCATCGATATAGCAATGTAATAAAGGATAAGGTGAAGGCGCTGACATTCAATTTCCTAGCAATTAAGGTTCACACTTTATTAGTGTAGTAGGAATTTAACTGTAGCTTTTTACTATTAATAACAAAAATTAATAAATATAAGAATAACGATACATTTTATGAATACGTTGTACTTAAAAAAATATGACAAGTAGTTATACCAAACAAGAATATTGAATGGCTAAACGGAACGGTATAGTTTTACTTAAGTTTTACTGTTGAGATATAAATGCGCCGCACCAAGCAAAGCAGCATTTTCTAAATCACTTTTTACTATCGTTAAGTTATTTATCACTCTTTGATATGGAAACTTTGCTAACGCTCGCCATAAAGCATCAATAAATAAATGGTAAGACTTGGCAACTGATCCCCCTAATACAATCACTTGCGGATTTAGCACAAATAATATCATTGAGATCGCCTGCGCTAAATGCTCGCCAAACTCTTCAAAAGCTTTGATCGCTTTAACTTCATTCTGCTCCGCTAATTGTGCTAATTCGGCACCCGTCATTTGATAATGATCTGTAAAAAACTGTCCCGAACAATAATCATCAATAGTGCCATCTAAATAACTGATACCGCCTACTTCTCCGGCACAACAATTTTGCCCAGCATATAATTGCTTATTGAGGATATATCCGGTACCGAATCCCGTTCCTAAACAAATACCTACAACGTCTTGATATGACTGTGCGCCACCAAAAGCATATTCTCCGGCAACAAAGCAATTGACGTCATTATTTAAATAAATGTCGCAGTGGTAATGCGTTGAAAGTGCCGCTTTTAAATGATAATTCTGCCAAGCAGGGATATTAATCGCATCAAAAACTACGCCTTGTGCAACATCAAGAATACAAGGTACACCAATTGCGATAGCTATGGTGTTAGCTTTTTTAACGCTGTCGATACATTCAACAATAAACGCTAATATTGCCGCTTCGTTTTCATGAGCAGCAAAACTTCGTACCTTAAACTCTTCGATAATACCGTTTTGAAAACGTCCCGCGTTAATCGTGGTACCACCAATATCTAAAGTGACAATAGAAGAGGAATTCATAAACAGGCCTAATTTTTACAAAATACGATTTTAATTCGGCTCATAGTTTAAGCCTGAAGTTGAAAATTCAGGCTTAAACTAAGGTAAATTTACCGAGGTTAATTAACAGTGAAGCTTCTACCTGCTCTTTGCCCATCGGCAGATCTAGCTCTAACTTCAACAGGTAAAGTAACGGCTACCGGTGAAGAATAACGGAGCCACTCGCCGTTTACTTGGCGGTATTCCAACGGTAAGCCCACTAGAGAACTATTGATCTGTAATTTGTTGTCGATAATTTTCGCGCCAACGGTAGGAATACGATAAAAAACGCCGAGTTTATCTAATTTGATCAATTCTTTTTGCGCGATGGTATTACTAAACATCTGCCATTTTTCATCACGTAACGCTTTTAATTCATCGGTAAAAACCTGACTGCTGTGGTTATATTTTGCCCCTTGATAATTATATGGCACTGACCAATCGGCATGATGCCACGCACGCTCAGCCATCGCTATCATACGTGGATAAAGCATATACTCCGCTTGATTTTCACTGCGAATGGTTTCACTCCAAATTTGTCCTTGAACGCCGACAACCTTGAATTGCTCTGGCATAGGACGATGGATAACCTTGCCGGCTTCATTTTTTTGTAGACGGTCATCAATTTCAAAGTTTTGACCGGAAGTATCGACGCGAAACTCAGCATGAATTGGTAAATTATCAGGCATAAAGTTAAACACGTTTTGACTATCGATACGACGAGAAGCCCAATTATAGCCACGCTCTTTTGGGTCAACTTCATACGGAAAATCAAAATAAAAGACATCAGGAACCGACAAAACAACATTCCAACCACGGTGTGCTTGTTCACTTACCATTTTGTGTGCTCCACCCGGTAAAGAGCCCCAGATATAAGAATAAACATCTTTAGGCATATTCTCAGCATGTGTTTCACCTAAACCATCATTCCAACCCCCGACCGAAATACCTTTACTGGCGATCATGTTTGATACACGCTCAATAAAATGTGCCCCTAAGTGTTTTATGTCGTTCACCTCGTTGCTAGTATCCGCGACTAAAGCTTGACATGCTGGAGATTCAACCCAAGCACCGGCGGTTTCATCAGCGCCAATATGATACATTTGCAATGGATGCTCCGCTTGATTATGCAGAGAAATTAGATCTTCTAATACACGATCAACAAACGCATAAGATGACTCTAAGCAAACATTGATCGTGTTATCGTTGTAATTTTGAATCGACATATATTGGGTTTTATCATCAAAATCACTTAATAAATATTGCGTGGCAGCCACTTCATTTTCTTGCTCGATAAATCGGCGGTAACGTGCTTCCATAGCTTTGATTGCCGCACGTGAATGCCCAGGCATATCAAGCGAAGGGATCACTTGAATATGATGTTGGCTCGCATAGTGTAAAATGTCTAAATAATCTTGAACGCTGTAAAAACCATCTCTATCCGCCGAGTCAGCACCACCAAGTTGTGGCTGCATACAAGCTTTGTCAGAAAGATCCATACAACGCGTTGCGCCAATGTCTGTAAGCTCAGGAAAACTTGGTAACTCAATGCGCCAACCTTCATCTTCCGCCAAATGCATATGTAGCTTGTTTAACTTATAAGCCGCCATTTGTTCAATTAAACGAAAGACCATGGCTTTATCATGAAAATTACGAGCCACATCTAAATGTTGGCCACGATAATGATATTTAGGCGCATCATTTATCACAACATAAGGAACCGTAAGCGTGTCTACCGTTAATAAACTCGCTAATGTTTGAATACCATAAAAAGCGCCTGCTTTATCGGCTGCAATAATAATAATGCCTTCATCAGAAACCGTTAATTGATAACTTTCTGTTGCGTCAGCTTTGCCATTCAATTTAGCATCGATATTCACGTGAACAGGTACACCTGCTTGTGATTGAGCAACACCAAGTTTTGCTAATCGAGTTAACGCTGCACTCACATCGCTTTCATCAAGTCCTTGATAACTAATCGCTAATCCTTTCGTCAACGATAAGGTTTTATTGTTATCCGTTAACGCGACAGATTTCGGCGTAGGAATAACACTACTGGCTAATGCTTCTGTGCTCGCCACTGCTACATCAGCATTATGCTCAAACAACCAAGCTGCATCGGCATATTCATTAATGTCATTGGGATTTGCTTTGATTTGTTTAACTATATTGTCATAAGGCACAATCCAAGGCGTGAGCTCAAGCTGAGTGTCGGGATCTATTTTAGTGCGGGTACTATCAATTACAGCAGGCGTTAATTGCGGAGCCGACAGCCAATAATTCGGCATTAATTGTGAATGAGTCAACACGGTTGCTGCCATCCAAATTTTTAAGCTTTGCTTTTCGCCTGCTTTAAAGCCAGTAAAAGCGGAAGTTGGTTTTATTTGATGAATATCGCCATTATGTAATGCAATGGTAAAGGCGTCAGATTTGCCAGCATAAATCGGGTAAACTTGTGAATATTGAATCGTCCATTGATTTACATTCAAATCAACCGGCGAGGTAAAATGAATATAAGCGCTAAAACAATGCTTAACCGCTTTACCCTCTTTATCTGGACAGTCAGTTTCGATATTACTTAGTACTTGATACTTCACCTCGAGAGACGCTGCCATTTGGTCAAGTTGAGCTTGATTAATTGCTGTTATTTCGTTGAGTGATTTGTCACTTTCAACCACATTTTTGTTTGCCTGACCACAAGCAACCAAAGTGGCTAAAGCAACACTTAACCCACACTTTGCTAATATCGAACGTTTTATCATGTAATAACCTTCATCAATTTTAATTTAACTTATATATTTTAGTAACTTAACAACTTTCTTCGCGCTTAAATAACGATACCGTTTTATTGGCAACCAAAGGTTTTGCCCAAAAACCGATAGAAAAAATATAACCTAAGGTGAGATACACTACGACCATACCAATACGTAGATCACCTGACAGATCTGCAATTAAACCTATCAAAGGCGACGCTAGACCGCCACCAACAATACCTGTACATAAAATGCCAGCAAATGAGCCGTGATGTACTTTTAGCGAATTTAACGCTAATGAAAAAATCACTGACCACATCACAGATAAGAAAAACCCCACTAATGGAAAAGCCATTACTGCGACCTCGCCTGAGCCAAATAAAGCCGCGGTTAAAGCAAGCATAGCTCCCATAGCAAATAATTTAAGCACGATACGGCTATCAAGTATTTTCACTAACGCTAAGCCTAAAAAACACCCTAAGGTTAACATCATCCAAAAGTTACTGACGGTATTAGCGCCAACGGTTACTGGATCTAAACCATGGTATTGCGATAAAAATAGTGAGATAACATTGGCAACACCTTGCTCAGTACCAACATAGGCAGCAATACCAATAAAAAACAAAATCACTGTTTTGTTTTTAAATAAATCTTTATATATTTGCCATGCGCCAACTTTTTCATCGGCTTGTAACGTTACTTTCGGTAATTTTATAAAATAAATAAGCACTAACATCAGTAATGAAATGAGCGCGAATATCCAATACATCGACAGCCAGGTCATATTGGCAGGAACATTTTCTTTAAAAAACGTCAAAACTCCACTGACCTCTTCTCTAGCCATCCCTTGCACAACAGCACTGTATACCATAGGGCTTAATGTAGCGGCACCGCCAAATAATAATTGCGCCATCACTGAATAAAACGCGAAATGCTCTTTACCGCCAGCCACTCTTAGTAACGGATTAATAGCAACCTGTAACATTGCCATCCCTGTACCAATAAAAAATAGTGAGGCCATTGCCATAATAAAACTCGGGGCTAAAGCAAATAAAAAAGAGCCAAATGCAGACATAATAAAAGCAGATAACATTACGGGCTTTTCGCCATATTTATCAACTAACATACCGGCAGGAATAGACATTACGCCATAGGCGGCAAAGAATGAGAAAGGTAAAAAACCTGCCACAGCTAAGCTGATTTCAAAATCTTTCACCAACGAAGGAAATAAAGGTCCTAGAATATTGGTAATAAAAGAGATAGCAAAAAAAGTGACTAAAACCAAAATCAGCGCGGATATATTCGTTTTCATGTTATTCATTGTTCCTATTACTGAAAATAATTAGAGCGATAAACTTAACAAGCGCTTGCGCTTAAATTTTGATAAATATTTTTCGCTCGTATAGCCACTTTGAAAACCAACCAAAAAGAACAACATGACTTAAAGCAAAAACAAATGACGCTAACTTTTCAGGTAAAAACGAGGTCAAACTAGCAAACATGTATTGATGCAAACCTTGCTCTCCTACTTGAAACAAACCGTAACTTGCAACCCAAACCCAAGATAATACATAGATGAATAAAGGATTGGTGCCATAAATAAACAATGGTGTCATGGGCTTTTCAACCTTTTTCAAATCAATTAAGTAAACAAACAGCGCCAAAACCAAGCAGGAAAATCCTGTGGTATAAATAACATAAGTACTCGTCCACAATGCTTTATTGATTGGTATAAAGACATCCAGTATTAAGCCCACCACAACGGCAATTACACCTAGCTGCAATAATTTAACTAACGATTGCTGTTTGCTTTCACATTGACTAATAAGTCGAGTGACTTCAAAGCCAAACAAGACACTGACAATAGACGACAGAGTACTTACTAACCCTTCGGGATCAAAGGCAACACCAAAGCCGCCATACATATGCTCAGTACCAAGAATGAGCAGATCAATTTCTCTGACAATATTCATTTCAAGGCTATAAGCACCTTCTCCCGCCAACGTTAAGATAAAGTGATAAGCCACTAAAATAATGCAAGCAAGTACTAACACTTGTTGTCGTTTTAACGTCAAGACAATAAAAGCGGCAAATATATAGGCGATACCAATGCGTTGTAATACGCCCATAATGCGCAATGATTCAATGGAGTTGTTAAATGGGTAAGCATTTAACGCTAACCCTATTAAAAACATAATGATGCCACGTTTAATAATTTTAATTGCGGAATCAATATTTAAAGTGAAATCTTGCTTTTTAAAAGCAAAATACATGGCTGAGCCAACAATAAATAGAAAAAAAGGAAACACTAAATCAGTTGGTGTGATGCCATGCCAGCTCGCGTGTAACAAGGGAGCATAAACGAAATTCCATGAGCCAGGCGTATTCACTAAAATCATTAAAGCTATGGTCAAACCGCGCAAAGCATCTAACGCTAAATAACGTTGCATAGTATTTTCCTATTGATAATTATCACCTTACTCATCAAGTCTTTGAGTTAGCGCTGTGAGTTTTTGTGAATGAATAGGTTATTTTGCTATACGCTCAGCATTAACAGATAAACTTTTCTCTCACTTTATGATACTTTTCTATCAATAATAAAAAGGATGCTTGCTATGAAATTAATGTTTGAAAAAATCTTACCATCAGAAAATTCTTCATGGCGATATTGGTTATACAAACTCGATAACATTGAATTTAATTGGCATTATCACCCTGAATATGAAATTGCCTTAACGCTGAATAGCCAAGGACAGCGTTATGTCGGTGATAATATTGAAAGTTACCACGAATTAGACATGGCGTTTTTAGGCCCTCATTTACCCCATACTTGGTCTTCATCACCGGCGGTGATCGGTAAACCACAGAAAGTATATGTTGCTCAAATCCCCGTTCGTTGGCTTGAAAATTTAACGTTAAGCATGCCTGATCTAGCTGACTTTAAACCATTACTTGAACTATCTCGAAGAGGGATAAAATTTAGTGAAAGCACGGTAAAAAAATCAGCTAGAATATTTGCAAAAATGCAACATGCTAGTGCCTCACAACGCTTTATTGGTTTAATGGAGATTTTTCAATTGATGCTTGATGATCAAGATAAACAAGTGTTATCGAGTAATGGTTACAATATTTCTGTCACCTCAGATGCTTCCACCGATAAACTCGATAAAGTGATCCGTTATATTCATCAACATTACACGGGGAAATTACCGGCGGCAGAAGTCGCTGATTTGGTCCATATGAGTACCAATCATTTTCATCGATTTTTTAAGCAAAGAACAGAGCAAACATTCACTGAAGTGGTGAATCAATTACGTATTAGTAAAGCCTGTTCATTATTAATTAACTCACAACGACCCATAGCAACTATCAGTGACACTTGTGGTTTTAACAATATTGCTAACTTTAATCGACGTTTTTTACAATTTAAGGGAATGAGACCAAACGAATTTCGACAGATTTATGCAGGTAAACCTGTCAGCGTAAACTAAAACGGTGTTCAATTAAGATAAAGAAATAGCTTAATAAACACCGTTTATCGAGATTAATTATCCATTGGCTTGAATAATATGTACATCTCTTTGTGGGAATGGAATTGTGATATTTTCACGATCAAAGGCAAGTTTCACCTCTTCCATCATACCAAAGTAAACAGGCCAATAATCCTCAGATTTCACCCAAGGGCGAACTAAGAAATTAATTGAGCTATCAGCATGAGCAGAGACAAAAATATCAGCCCCTGGCTCTTTTAAAATCATGTCATTGTTATCAACAATACTCGCTAAAATACCTTTAACTTTAGCGATATCGTCTTGATAACTAATACCAAACGTTAAATCAACACGACGAGTTTCTTCAACAAAAATATTTTTCACGCAACCATTCGATAATAATGCATTTGGGATTATCACCCGTTGATTATCAAGCGTGCGTAAAATGGTATTAAAAATTTGAATTTCTACCACTTTGCCGACAAAGCCTTGCGCTTCAATAACATCACCCGCTTTAAATGGCTTAAATAGTAAAATAAGAATACCGCCGGCAAAATTCGCCAAACTGCCCTGTAACGCTAGGCCAATAGCAAGACCTGCAGCACCTAACACCGCAATCAGTGAAGCCGTTTCAACCCCAACCATAGAGGCAAACACGATAACGAGAATTGCTTTGGCAATAATACTGACAATACTTAATAAAAACTTATGAAGAGTCACTTCAACTTGCTTTTTCTTCATGCCTTTTTCAAAAACGTTTAGTACCTTTTTGATTAGCCAAAGACCAATAAAAAAGACCACTAACGCCATCAATAATTTTCCTCCCCATTGCACCGCCATTTCGCTGACAATGTTAAGGTAGTGTTCAATTTTTTCTGTTGATTGTTCCATAATATTTTTACACCTTGTTATATAAGATAAAAGTTAGTGTAGTTGTTAGCTGCTGATTAATAAACTAAAAAAAGTCGCACATAGTATTCTCTTTAAAGCTATTCACATATTTGCACTTAAAAAATCCATTGTTTAGCTAAGCGTAAATGTCTCGGTTTTTTCAGCAAATTAACCTCATATTTTTTCGTAAAAACCGATGATTCAGTAAATAGATTATTGAAATAAAAGATCTAGACCTATTGAATGCTCACAAGGTTTTTAACGCGATAAAAATTACCACCCCCCTGATAAAGCAATTAATTACCTTATATATAAAGATGCTTGTTTATTTAACGGCAATTGCTTGGTAGATTATCTAAAAAAGAATAAGTGGCACGCCTTTGTCCACAATAAAATTGATGACGAGCCTTCCATGAGCAAAATAGCTTTTATCACTGCAGCACCTGAAACTATCAGTGCATTTTTACTCGCATATATCAAAGCGTTAGCAGAGCATCATGACATACATATCATTACCTCTTTAAAAAATGGCCAGTCGATTAGAGGACTTGATAGTAAAATAATTGTGCACAATGTTAATATTCATCGTGATCCTAAAGTTTTTTCGGATGTAAAATCACTTGTCACCCTTTATCGCTTATTCAGAAAAGAGCGTTACGAATTAGTACATTCGTTTACGCCAAAAGCAGGGTTACTCACACAAATAAGCGCTTTTATGGCGCGTGTACCAAAACGTCTGCATACCTTCACTGGTCAAGTGTGGGCGACAAAACAAGGCACTGCCCGTGTATTCCTGAAATTTTTAGATAGTATTACCGCAAAACTTGCAACATATTGTTTAATCGACAGCCCTTCGCAAAAAGCCTTTTTACTCAAAGAAGAACTATTAACGGATGAGCAATGTAGCGTATTAGCATCTGGCTCAATTTCTGGGGTAAATATTGAGAAATATAACTTCTCGCAAGAAAATAGAAACCAGTTAAGGGCTAAACACCATATTGCTGACGATGACTTTGTCTTTATGTTTGTCGGCAGATTAAAAAAAGAGAAAGGCGTACCTGAATTATTAGCGGCGTTTAAGCAGATTAATCAAAATAACAAGGTAAAATTGTTCATCTTAGGATCTGACGAAGAAAATCTAAGCGAACAATTAAATGCAATCAACAACCTTCATTATTTAGGCTTTATCCCGAATACCGAAGATTACTATTCATTTGCCGATGTTTTATGTTTACCAAGCCATAGAGAAGGCTTTGGCAATGTAATTATTGAAGCGGCGTCATGCCAGCTGCCGGCACTCGCCTCAAATATTTACGGACTATCTGATGCAGTAGAGCACAATGGCTCGGGCATTTTGCACCCAGTAAAAGACGAACAAGCCATAGCAACCGCTATGCAGTCGCTGATTGATAACCCAGAAAAATTAACTGAAATGAGAAAAAGGTGCCGAGCTAGAATTGAAGAAACCTTTGACGAAAAGATATTAGTGAACGAATTTATGCATTTTTATCAAACATTGGGATTGAAGTGATCACTAAGATGCTGTTTTACAGTGAATGGCAAACTAACAAGATAATAATGCAGACCTATGTTTAGTAAATTAACCACCCTAAAAGATGCCAGCTTAACTACTCTGGCTAATGTTGCCCAAGCATCGGCACAGTGGCTTTTATTGATCATAATCGTTAAGCAATTCGATGATTTAATTTTAGGTCAGTTAGTACTTACGCTGTCTATTGTCACCCCCATCTTTTTATTGCTCAGTTTTAAATTAAGAACCTTAGTTGTCACCGATTACCACAATGAACGCTATTTTGAGCAATACTTACACGCACGATTTTTCGCGCAAACAATTGCCATTATTTTATTAGTATTGCTATCACCTTGGCTGCTATCAAATGTATACGCCAGTATTATTACTTCAGTGATTATTTTTAAAGTAGGCGATGGTACCTCTGAGCTTTGTTATAGTTATTTACATAAACAACAACAATATAAACAAGCGGCAATTTCTCAAACCACCCGTAGTTTTTTCACTATCACGTTGTTATTAGCGGCTTCACTATTTACTCATAATATTCACTTTACCTTCTTTACTTGGGCAATCACTACAATTGTTTTCTCATGTATTGATGTCTACACAGTGCGAAAAATTATTGCCGAAAAAGAAAATCGCGCCTTCTTTTTATGGTCAACTTGTAAAAATATAGCAGCCATCTTCGCCTCATTGGAGATCTACAAAAAATATTGGCCAATTAGTGTCTCAATTTTATTTAGCGCGATGTTTGTTTATATTCCCAATTATACGTTAGAGTATTTTCACGGCACACAAAGTGTCGGACATTTTGCCGCGATCAGCTATTTCCTTGTTGCTGGCGGCATTTTAATTCATAGCCTTTCACAAGCGGTGACGCCTAAATTAACGCATTTATTTCATCAAGGTAACTATCAAGCCTTTATAAAAACCACGCGTTTACTGATGTTAATTGGTGCTGGTATCGGCTTAATCGGTTTAGTCTTTGCCCATTTTATTGGCGAATGGATACTTACCATTATTTATAACCAAACCATTGCTTTACTCACCGACGAATTAAAACTCATCATAATTGCCAGTATGTTCCGCTACAGTTACACCTTTTTAGGCTCTGCTTTAAACGCATTAAAATGTTTTAATCGACAAGCGTTTGTTTATGGGTCTGGCAGTTTAACCTTGTTGATTGCTTGTTTATTTTTAGTGCCATCCATGGGCACTATCGGCGCGGCCATTGCGATGATTATCGCTTGTAGCGTTGAAATGCTCATTATGTGTGTCACTTTTTTTGTTCAATGGAAAAAAATTAATCGAATCAAGGCTCATTCATGAATAAAAAAGTCCTGCATATTTTCGGAAAAATGGACAGAGGCGGCGCAGAGCTAAGAACCCTCGCGACATTACAACCGCTATCGAATAAAGGGGTAAATATCGAATTTTGCTCATTATCAGGTAAGCAAGGTTTACTCGATGAAGAAATTAAAGCGTTAGGCAGCGAAGTGCATTTATGCCAATTAGGGGTATTTTTTCCGATTAAATTTTATCGATTATTACGTCAGCATAAATTCGACGTTGTCCATTCTCATGTTGCTATGGTGTCAGGTTTTATTTTGTTTTTAGCTTGGCTCGCCGGAGTCAAGCAACGTATTGCACACTTTAGAAATACCCATGATGCAGCAAAAACCTCGTTTGTTCGCAAATGGCGTAACCGTTTTTTACATGAGTTGATTAATCTATTTGCCACCGATATTTTAGGCGTTTGTAATGCCGCTTTGTCTATTTTTTGGCGACCAGATTGGCAGCAAGACCCAAGATGTCAAACCATCTATAACGGGTTAAATCATCAGACATTATTAGCAAAAAAACCGACTTTCTGGCAAGAAAATAACATCACCAATCATTACCCTGTCATGCTCAATGTTGCTCGCATGGTCGAGCAAAAAAACCATCGCTTTATGATCCCTGTACTAGCCAAATATATCGAACAATATGGGCCAATCAATTTAGCGTTACTCGGAAAAAAAGATGAAAAAATTCAACAAGAAATCATCGCACTTGCCCAAGAGCATCATTGTTTAGATTATGTCGTTTTTCTCGATGTACAGCCGAATGTTTACGACTTCCTCACGCATGCTGATGTCATGCTTTTTCCTTCATTATGGGAAGGTTTACCAGGTGCTGTGATTGAAGCGGCTTCGGTAGGTTTGCCGGTAGTTGCGAATGACTTACCGGGTGTCATTGAAATTGCACAGCAACTACCCTGTGTACAACATTTATCGGTTGAACAGCCAATAAAATTGTGGGTTGAAACAGTAAACAATGCGATAACAACTAACTTAAACGAGCGAGAAAAGCATCATACAACCTTCAAAAACAGCTCGTTTAATTTAAATCAGTGTGTTGAAGCGCTTTATGCCATATACCAGTGAACGACAGACTTTATTAAAAGTATGCTCCATCATTATTATAGTAATGTTGGCAATCATTCTTTTAACCTCGTTTTGGCAAGCAATTGTTTTTACAAGGGAAGAACTCGAATTATTCTCGTTATTTAATTGGCTGATATTAAGTGCACTCCTAGCTTATACTTTGCCAAAAGGTATTTGGTCGATTTGCTTTATCTTTTTTTCCGCTTTTAGCATTTTCCATGGCGGCTTAGTTTTTGTTTCTGCAATAGGCTTGATCACCGATAAAGATATCCTCTACTCCATCAGTTTTTGGTTTCATCGAGCGGAAACACTTTATGCCATTTACTTAATGAATTTTACCATGCTGATTTATGCTTTAACCGCGGTTACTTTTTCTAAAAAATCATCGCTAATTCGTGATGCATTAGATGTACGCTTAATAAAACGCTTTTATCATATTGGTGGTGCCATGTTACTGTTTATGATCACCACGTTTCTTTTAGTCGGCTTTGCCACTGGTGCATTACAGTCTTACACCGCTTATTTAACCGTAATAAACCAATCACCTTTAGTAACACTATTATTTGTTTATATTTATTTATTTATGGGAATGGCGGTAGTATTCGTGTCGGTTTCTTATCGTCCTGGCTTTGGCTATTTATACTTTATTGCTTTTACTATTTGGGCAGTTATCGCTTTTAAAGTAGGTTTGCGCGGTGAAGTAATGTTTCCAACTTGTGTGGCCGCAGCAATATTAGGTCGCCGAAAAATCCCTATTGGTACTTTTAAACTGATGATAATGATTTTTATCATGTTAATCGCCATCGTCATTGTGAAAAATGCCCGCTTATCAGGAGACTATTCTGAAATTGATAATATGAATCCGCTCAATGCAATAGCTGAAATGGGCAGTAGTTTACGAACCGTGCAAGAAGTGGTGAAATGGCGAAATGAAGGCTTTAAATTACTCTACGGTGCGAGTTATTGGGCGCCCTTTGAACGCCAATTAGCATTATTTTTGCCGATTGAGCGACCGCCAGCGAAAAAAGACAAACGTTTGTTAAACGTGGTCGTGCAAGAAAAAGCCGGTCCTATTGGTTTTTCACCAGTCGCTGAAGCCTATTTAAATTTTGGTGAAAAAGGCATTGTTTTAATCGCCTTTATTTTAGGGCTCAGTTTAGCGAAGTTTGACAGCATAGCGTCAACAGTACGTGCCGATACGTTAATTGGTGTTGCTTTGATCCCTTTATTCATTATGATAAGGAATAGTTTTACCTTTATTCCCGTACAAATCATCATGGGCATTGTTATCGCTTTGATCATCCTTCAATTAGCTAAAATAAGAGTAGTGAATTAGCCCAATGAATGTCATCGTAAATTGTGAATTTCGTTTCTACCAAACGCCTGACGGTAATGTGTGGACACCTTCTTCTTTTAAATATGATTTTTGGTTACGTTATGCGGCGGTATTTGAGCAAGTAATCGTTGTTGCCAGAATAAAAGAAGTATCAGAAGTTTCACCCGATTGGCTACAAGCTAATGGTAAGCAAGTGACTTTTCATGCGCTTCCTCATTATATTGGCTTAAAAGCGCTTATTTTTGCCTTACCTCGCTTAATTAAATCTTTGTTAGCGGTACTAAAATTAGACGGTTTGCTGCTATTTCGTGTGCCATCACAAACAGCAACCATTGCTACTTGCTTACTGAAAAAAAATAAATCCTATGCGGTAGAAGTAATTGGTGATCCCTACGATGTTTTTTCGACTGGTGTTGGCGGAAAACTAGCAGCGCCGTTATTAAAAACCTTCAGTAAGCGAACGCTTCAAAAGCAATGTCAACGAGCATTAGGCGCAAGTTACGTGACTCAATATTACTTACAACAGCGCTACCCACCCGGTAAAAACACCCTAACCAGTTTTTATTCATCGATTATGTTAGACGAAAGCCAGATAGTCGATACGCCCCGCAGCTATCAACAAGTCGCAAGAAAGCTTGTTTTTGTTGGTTCATTAGAGCAAATGTATAAAGCGCCCGACATTCTCTTACAAGCATTTTCTTCACTGGTAAAAGCAGACAGCACTTTTCAGTTAACCATGATAGGCGCCGGTCAACACTTGTCAGAATTAAAAGCACAAGCGCAACAATTAAATATTCAAAATAACGTTGAATTTGTGGGTGAAATTAAAAGCAACGAAGTCATTAATTTTTTAAGCCAAGCCGATTTATTTGTGCTCCCCTCTCGAACAGAAGGTTTACCTCGAGCCATTATTGAAGCGATGGCACAAGGCTTACCTTGCGTTGGTACTTCTGTTGGTGGCATACCTGAGCTAATTCCTGATGAACTATGTGTACCAGCCGATGATGCCATGGCATTGTTTACTGTGTTAAATAAACTCTGTAATAACCTTGATCAACTCACTGAACAATCCGTGAGAAATGTAGAAAAAAGTAGGCAATATGCGAATCAATTTTTATCAGCAAAACGCCAGCAGTTCTATCAAGATTTAAAAACACAATACCAAGCAAACCTAAAGAAACAACAAGGAAGTAATTAACATGTTAAAACGTTTGATGGATATACTCATTGCCTTGCTTGCCTTAGTTTTTTTGCTACCCGTATTGTTGGTATGTGCCGTTATTTTATATGCTCTCAATTGCCGTCCAATACTTTTTAAACAAACTCGCCCGGGCTTACATGGCAAAACGTTTAATATGCTAAAGTTTCGCTCGATGACCGACAACAAAGATGCCAAGGGACAATTATTACCGGATGAAGAACGGCTAACCCCTTTCGGTCAATTGATGAGAAAAACAAGTTTAGATGAACTTCCGGGGTTATGGTGTGTGTTAAAAGGTGACATGAGTTTGGTTGGTCCAAGACCTTTGCTTGTCGAATATCTACCGCTGTATTCCACCCAACAAGCACGCCGCCATGAAGTAAAACCAGGCATTACCGGTTGGGCACAAGTAAACGGTCGCAACGCCATTAGCTGGGAAGAAAAATTCGAGTTAGACGTGTGGTATGTTGATAATCAATCGCTATGGTTAGACATTAAAATTTTATTGTTAACCGTGAAAAAAGTCGTTTCTCAAGCAGATATTAGTGCCGAAGGGGAAGCAACTATGAGCAAGTTCACTGGCACAGACAGTTAAAAAAATATAAGGGCAGTAATTAATGAAAAATTTAGCCATTTTAGGCGCGGGTGGTCATGGCAAAGTTGCAGCAGATATTGCTGAACAATTAGGATGGAACATTCATTTCTTCGATATCAATTTTCCTGAAAAATCGGCGTGTGATAAATGGGAGATTGTCGGCGATGAAACCAGTTTAATTCAACATGCGTCAAAATATGACGCCGTGTTTGTTGCCATTGGTAATAATGGAATCAGAGCAAAAAAACAGCGTGAATTTAAACAGCTTGGCTTTGTTATTACTTCGTTGATTTCTCCGGCCGCGACATTGAGTGAGCATATTGAAATAGGCGATGGCGTATTAATTGTTGCCAACGCTTGTATAAATATCGGCACCAAAATCGCCGATGGTGTCATTATCAATACCGGCGCCAATATCGACCATGACAACCACATAGGTGAGTTTAGTCATATTTCACCTGGGGTAAATTTAGCGGGTGATGTTAATATCGGAGAACAATGTTGGGTGGGCATCGGCTCAAGTATTATTCATCAGATCTCAATAGGTGATAATGTAATTGTCGGCGCAGGTACGGTGATAATTAATGATGTGCCTGAAAATGTTACTGTAGTAGGTTGTCCTGCTCGAATTGCCCATAAGCGATAAGGTTTTTTATGTTAAATACACCCTTTTCTCCTTGGCCCAGTTTTTCTGAAGAAGAAATATCGGCAGTCAGTAAAGTGCTTAGCTCTAATAAAGTAAATTATTGGACCGGCGACGAAGGGCGAAATTTTGAAAAAGAATTCGCCGCTTTTACTGATTGCCAATACGCCGTTGCTGTAGCTAACGGCACACTGGCACTTGATTTGGCATTACAAAGTTTAAATATCGGTCAAGGCGATGAAGTCATTGTGACTTCTCGCACTTTTATCGCTTCTATCAGTTGTATCGTCAATGCGGGAGCGACACCAGTTTTTGCAGACATAGATCTTAACTCTCAGAATATTACCGCTCAATCCATTGCCGCGGTATTAACCGATAACACTAAAGCGGTTATATGTGTCCATTTAGCGGGTTGGCCCTGTGAAATGGACGAGATAATGGCGTTAGCAAAAACGCATAACATTTTTGTTATTGAAGATTGCGCACAAGCGCATGGTGCTAAGTATAAAGGACGTTCAGTCGGTAGTATTGGTGATATTGGCGCGTGGTCATTTTGCCAAGATAAAATCATGACCACCGGCGGTGAAGGAGGCATGCTGACCACCAATAATGAACAATTATGGCGAAAAGCCTGGGCATTTAAAGATCATGGAAAATCTTATGCTGCTGTTTATGAAAAAGAACATCCCCCTGGATATCGTTGGTTACATGAATCTTTTGGTACCAATTGGCGCTTAACTGAAATGCAATCAGCAATTGGCAGAATACAAACCGCTCGAATGCCACAATGGCATCAAACTCGAACTAACTATGCTGATAAAGTACTAAATACTTGTAAAGCTTTTGATTTTATTGATGTTCCTGAAATTCCTGACTATATCGAACATGCATTTTATAAATGTTATGTATTTATTAAGCCTGAAAAATTACCTGGCCCTTGGTCAAGAGATAGCATTATAGAGGCTTTTAACGAAATTAAAATTCCTTGTTATTCAGGCAGCTGCTCAGAAGTTTATTTAGAAAAAGCGTTTGAAAAAACAAGTTTCAAGCCTAAGCAACCTCTAGAAAATGCCAAGCAATTAGGTGAAACAAGCTTAATGTTTTTAGTACACCCAACATTAACCGAACAAGAAGTAGCATCAACCTGTCAGGCAATTAACGAAATATTTACAAAAGTAGCAGACACGTTAAAATAACCTGTTATGATAGAAAAATAATAAAAATCAAAATAACAATAATTCATAAAAAATGAATAATTTAAAGCTTTAGATCTGAAGGCGATTGCAGATGATCAGAAAAATAGACTTAATACCTAGCTCAGCAAAACTATTAATTGCATTAACTTATGACGCTTTTGCCGTAGGATTTGCATTTTTCCTCGCATATTTCTTGCGTTTAGGCGTGTCAAATTTTGATGTCTCACAAGCCGAAGTATCGGTTTTTATTACTGTTACCCTCTGCACAATCGCTTTACTTTATTTTTCAGGCACATACCGCTCAGTCATTCGTTATTTCAACGCAAAATCAACCATGAAAGTGATTGCATTAGTGGCGGTTGCTAGTGTGGTTTTCGTTTTGGCTGGGTATGCATTTGATGCCTTTGTTCCTCGCTCTGTTCCTATTGTATTTTTTGCCGTTGCTAGTTTTTTAATTGCTGGTGCCAGAGCATCATTTGGTATCATTACCGGTGAAAAATGGTTTGATGAAAAAGAAGGTGTCGTTATTTATGGTGCCGGCAGTACTGGTCGACAACTTGCCAATACCCTTGCTTTAGGTAACCAATATCAACCATTAGCCTTTATCGATCAAAAAAGTCGATATCATGGTAGAGAGTTAGCCGGCATTAATATTCATCCTGTGAAAGATATTGGCAAACTCGTCAAACGTTTTGGTCAATACAAAGTACTGATCGCAGTTGATAAAGTAACCCAAACTCGGATGAAAGAAATCGTTTCTTCTATTGAGCCCTACGCGCTTGAATTGTTAACTATTCCCAACATGGCTGACATCGTTTCAGGAAAACGAAAAATTGATCAACTGCGTGAAGTTTCTGTCGATGAATTATTAGGCCGAGAGCCTGTCGCGCCTATTCCTGAATTATTATCTGAAAATATCTGTGGCAAAGTTGTGATGGTTTCCGGCGCAGGTGGCTCTATTGGTAAAGAATTGTGCCGTCAAATTATTCATCAAAAGCCAACAAAATTAGTGTTATTAGATGTTAGTGAAGCCTTTCTGTATGAAATCAATCAAGAGCTGACAGTTTATCTTCGTGAAATTGACAGTGACATACCACTCGTGCCCCTTATCGGTAATGTGCAAAATGGTATGCTGATGACCACTATTTTTCATACCCAAAATGTACAAACTATTTATCACGCTGCTGCTTATAAGCATGTGCCTTTAGTTGAAAGCAATGTTATCGCTGGTATTTCTAACAATGTCCTAGGTACATATGAAATTGCTCAAGCGGCTATTTTTTGTGAAGTAGAAACTTTCGTCCTTATTTCAACCGATAAAGCCGTCAGACCAACGAATGTGATGGGCGCCACAAAACGTCTTGCCGAATTAGTTTTACAATCTTTAGCGCCTCGTGATCACAACACACGTTTTGTAATGGTGCGCTTTGGCAATGTGCTGGGCTCTTCGGGCTCAGTTGTGCCTTTATTTAAACGTCAAATAAAAGCCGGTGGCCCGATCACCATTACTCATCCCGATATTATTCGCTATTTTATGACCATTCCAGAAGCTGCACAGTTAGTAATACAAGCAGGTGCTATGGGTAAAGGCGGTGATGTATTTGTTTTAGACATGGGTGATCCGGTTAAAATTGTTGATCTTGCGATCAATATGACCCACTTAATGGGACTTACCGTAAAAGATGAGGCAAACCCTGACGGTGATATTGAATTAAAATATAGTGGCTTGCGTCCAGGCGAAAAGCTATATGAAGAGTTACTCATTGATGATCATGCACAACCAACACGTCATGAGCGCATTTTAACCGCCAATGAACGCTTTCTTTGTTGGCCTGACGTGAATGTGATTCTCAATAATATTAACGATGCGATGCGTGCTGAAGATACTGACAGGCTACGACAAATCTTACTGGATGCGCCGTTAGCTTATAATCCAGAGCCCAATGCAAAGCCAAGCAACAAAGAAACTGAAAGCACACAAGTTTCATCGTCGGAAATAGAAGATAAACAAGTAGATAAAGTCACTGAACTAAAAGCGGTTAACGCTAACGTATAACTCAATTTCGCTGATTTTTTATTTCTTGATTATTCGTTTAAACGGTTTCTTAGTAAAACGAACAATCAACGAACATCAGTCAAAATGATCACTGCTTTTTTAACATTAACCATGTGTTCGCATAATCAGGTAAATGTTTATTGGCTTGATAATAATCTTTCCAACCGTAATAACTGCCTTTAAGAAAATCTAATTGAAATAAATTATTATCGAATGCTCCGCCTTGATCAGCTAGCACCCCCATATTATTCACTGGCTTACCATCCACTTGATAATTAATTAAAAATAATTTGCCTAAACCTAATTGTTTAACATTGCCAGCAAATGTCACATCAGGCTTGATAGAAATTTTATCGGCGAGCGTTTTACCGTACCCTAAAATACTTGGCACCTCGGCAAAGTACCAGTAACGTGCTTGTTCACGTTTACCACGCGTATAATCATAAGCAATACCATTATTACGATGAACATTAAAATAACGTCTCTTTCCATTAATTTCGACAACTCCAGTTCCCTGCAACAATACATCATGCAAGGCTTCTTCCGTTAACCAAATGAGAGGTTGAGCAAGATTGTTATCCAACAAAGCACCATTGATAATTTGTTGCCGCGTTAACTGATATCGCGTTAACGCTTGCTTGTTTTTTTCAGCCTCAACCAACGACATTCCTTGTTCATCAGCAGGTAAAGCATATAGTGCTTGATTAAATTGAGCCGTTGGTTTTTCACTGGCATTTAATAGTTTCGTATAGTATTTCGTAATAAATATTTGCTGCTCAGGGATATTATTTAATAAGCGTTTTTTTACCGCATTCTTACTTTGTTCGGCGAGTTGATGAGCTTGTTTTTTGTCAGGCAACCAACGATAAAAGTCAAAATGTTGTAATAAATACTCACGCGTAAATGAGCGATTCTCGGGTGATTGACATAAAAAATCTAAGGTCTTTACAACACGTGTTAAACTTACCCCCTCAATCACTTCACCTGAATGTACCGCAAATGTATCTTGAGGAAACAATTCGATATAGCGTTTAGTGTTATCAGCGACATCACATAAGTTAGCCGTATTGACAGAGATTTCGCCATCAATTTCAGGGCTTTTTTGTAAAACAAATTCCGCATGAATAGAAAAACTGAGCGAAATAAAAACTAAACTAATTGGGCGGTAAATATTCATCATGATTGTGTTAATAATGTTTCTATTGCTTGTACAAACTCAGCATCATCGGGAGCGGTTTTAGGGCTAAATGACTGTACTTTATTGCCTTTGCCATCCACTAAATATTTATAGAAATTCCATTTTGGTGAAGTTGACTTATCGCCTAAAAATTTAAATACACTATTTACATCGCTACCTCTTACTGCGCTCGTCGACAGCATAGTAAAAGTCACGCCATAATTTACATAACAAATTTTCGCGGTATCTTTTTCGTTATCTTCTTCTTGAAAGAAATCATCTGACGGAAACCCTATCACCACTAAACCTTGTGACTGATATTTTTTATGAATTGCTTCTAATTGTTTAAAGTGAGGCGTGAATCCACAATTGCTCGCCGTATTGACAATCAAAACTGGTTTCCCTTGCGTTAGTTCACATAAATTTACCGTTTTACTTGAATGTAATTTTTGTTTAGTGACATTAAGGTAATCAGGACAGTTATTATTAAGTTCGTTGGCCTTAACTGGCATCATTACTGATGAGCTTAACCAAATGATTATAAGTAACGGTAAATATTTCATTATTTTCCTAATATTGCTGTATGAAGCAATGATAAATGGCGAGTTGCAATATACATTATCATAAAAATACCAATGAAAGCATTCACAAACAAAGTGATAGTTCCTAGAGTGTAAGACGCCTGATATACTTAATGACATCGTTACTATCAGTAACTCAACTGATATTTAGCTCTTAATATCGATTATCGCTTGAGTTTTAAGTTCAAGTATTTAAATTTATTGAATTAATCAAACTTAATTGAAACAAAATCTGACAATTTATCGGTTTATTTCCGTTAAGTTAAACAGGAATTTTCACAAAGTTAGCATACACTTAGCTATGTTAAATTTTACAAGGTATTTTAGATAATATGAAACCTCTTCATTTCAGCGCATTCATTAGAACATTTTCTCTGATCAGTTTTATCGCTTTTGCTGCTAATGCCCAGCAAGGACCACCGGCCAATGTTAATGTAACAAGTATTCAAAACACGACTTTGTCTCCCGTCGCTTGGGTATCAGGAAGTGTCGTCAGTCGTAATAATTCACAAATTGCCGCCGATGTTTCAGGTCGATTAATTAGCTTAGCTAGCCTTGGTAGTAAAGTAAAAAAAAACCAAGTCATTGCCGAGCTTGATGACCGAACGCTTAAATTAAAATACGATGAAGCCGATGCCCTGGTTGCCAATGCCCAAGCAAAACTAACGTTTGAAGCTGCAGAAGTAACAAGAAAAAAAACCTTAGTAGAAAAAAAGCTGATTTCTGAAAAAGAATTAGAAGAAGCCATTTCAAATCTAAATATTGCAAAAGCTAATGCAGCAGCGGCAAAGGCTAAACTTGAACAAATTGCACAAGATATTACTTACACAAAGCTAAAAGCACCTTTTGATGGCATTGTTGCTGAACGTTTAAGTAACCAAGGCGAATATGTAAACAACGGCAATGCGATTATTCGTTTAGTAGAAACCGCCAATGTTGAAGCATCTTTATTTGCGCCATTAACTGCCTATCGTTTTTTAAAAGAAAGTAAACAACTTGCCATTAAATCACCACTGGGCGAAGGAAGAGCAGATATCAAAGCCATTATTCCTGTTGCTGACTCTCGTTCGCATTTAATGGAAGTACGCCTTGATATGTCACCTTTTGACTGGCCAATTGGCTTAGATATAAAAGCGGCAGTTGCAACAGGAAATAGCAAACAAGTACTAGCAACACATCGCGATGCCTTAGTGTTACGACGCGATACCATGAGTATTTTTATCATTGATACTGAAAACAAAGCCAAACAAGTGAATGTGACCGTAGGTATTAGCGAAGGTGATCTCATTGAAGTGATTGGTGATATTCAAGCCGGCGATCAAGTTGTGATTCGAGGGGCAGAACGTTTAAGAGCAGGACAAACTGTTAATATTAAAACCAATAACGATAAGCTGATCTCTGGAAAATCGGCCATGGGAACTAAGTAATGACTCTCACCTCAGCCTCACTTAAAAACCCAACCGCGGTGATCGTCGCGGTATTATTGATCACCTTATTTGGCGCCATTAGTCTATTTAAGTTACCTATTCAATTAACGCCCGATATCAGTAAGCCACAAATTGTTATTTCAACAAGTTGGCGCGCTGCTGCACCTGAAGAAATAGAAGCAGAAATTATTGAACGTCAAGAAGATGTACTTAAAGGATTACAAAACCTTGAATTGCTAGAATCAACCTCAAATCAAGGTAGCGGTAGCATTACCTTAAGATACAAAACCGGTGTGAACTTACAACGGGCATTAATTGATGTAATGAATGCATTAAATCAAGTTCCTAATTATCCGCCTGATGCAACAGAGCCGGTAATTGCCGTAGGTGGTGCCAGTAATTTTGAAGCCATTGCTTGGTTAGCCTTAAAACCAACCGAAGGCAACACCAACGATATCGCAAGTTATCAAGATTACACAGAAGAAGTGGTACAAACCCGCCTAGAACGCGTTGAAGGTGTTTCACAAACAAATGCTTTTGGCGGATTAGCAACAGAATTGCGTATTACTTTTGATCCCTATAAAGCTGCGACGCTTGGCCTTAATATTCCTGCTATTGCCAGCACATTAACGAATAATACCGATGCTTCCGGTGGCTTTAACGAAATTGGCCGTCGAAAATATACTTTACGTTTTTCAGGAAAATATGGCGTCGAGCAGCTACAAAATATGGTGCTAGATTGGCGAAATGGGCAACCTATTTTATTAAAAGATGTCGCCAATGTTGACCTTGCCTTGTCAGACAGAACAGGCGTATTAACGCTTGATGGTTCACCTGCCATTGCGATGAATGTACAAGCTGAGCAAGGCGTCAACGTTATTCAAGTAATGGACGGCCTAAAAACCGCAATTAAAGAGCTTAACGAAGGCCCACTCAAGCGCTCCCAATTAGAAATCATTCAAATGTATGATGAAACAATCTACATTGGTCGCTCAATGAGCCTTGTTAAAAACAACTTAATTCTCGGTATTATTTTGGCCATCATTGTCTTGTGGTGGTTTTTACGTAAATTTAAAGCCACGTTGATCGTCGCCTTATCTATTCCAATTTCACTGGTCGTCACGTTAGTGATTATGCATAGCACAGGCAGAACATTGAACATTATTTCAATGGCTGGCTTAGCTTTTGCCGTAGGTATGGTGCTTGATGCCGCCATTGTCGTTTTAGAAAATATCGTTCGTCTTCGTGAAAATGGCGCTAAGCCCAATGAAGCATCGTTAAAAGGTACAACTCAAGTCTGGGGTGCCTTGTTGTCATCAACGGCCACTACTGTTGCTATTTTCTTACCGATTGCCTTTTTGGAGGAAGTATCGGGGCAACTTTTCGCTGATTTAGCCATAACGATTGCGGTTGCTATTGTCGCTTCGCTTTTAATAGCGGTAACGGTATTACCTACGGCAGCACGTCGATTATTAAGTGAAGTATCGTCAGAAGATCCTCACAATCATTGGTGGACGAATATCACCAACGGCATTATGCGTATTACTTCAACCCCTAAAAAGCGCGCAGCTTGGGTATTTGGTTTAATGATCTTTTCGTTTTTAGGCAGTTATTTAATGTTTCCTAAAATCGATTATCTTCCAAAAGGGAATCAAAATTCATTTAACGCCTTTTTATTACCACCTCCGGGGCAAAGTTACTTAGCAGCAAGAGTAGAAATGAGCGATGAAATTAATCAACGATTGATGCCTTATTTAACCGGAGAAAAAGAACCTAAAATTGAACATTCATGGTTAGGCTTTTTTGGTAATTTTGGTTTTATGGGTGGACGAGCCGAAAACTCAGACCACATCAAAGACATTGTCAATATTATAAATAGTGAAGTATTAGCAGGGTTTCCTGATACGATCGCCTTTGCCTCACAAGAAGAGTTGTTTGGCAACCTTGGCGGTGGCCGACGTATCGACATAGACATTCAAGGCAATGAAGTTGACCAATTACTTACAGCCGCACAAGTAGGTTTTGGCGCGGTAAGCCAAGCATTACCTGGTGCACAAATTAGGCCGACACCTGGGCTTTCTCTTGCTGAGCCAGAATTACGCATGGTACCTGATGAACGCAGTATTGCTGAGTCGGGTTGGTCGAGACAACAAGTATCTTCAATATCACGAGCTTTGGGAACAGGGCTTTATGTGGGGGATTTTTTCAATGGTCAAAAGCGCTTAAATGTAATTTTACGTTCAACGGATTGGGAATCTCCTGAAGAATTAGCAGCAATTCCATTATTTACACCTAAAGCTGGCGTACAACCCGTTGGCGAATTAGTTGATGTGGTTAGAACCGCAGGACCTAGCTCTATTAGACGTGTAGATAGAAAAAGAACCATTACTTTACAAGTAACACCACCAGAAAATATCAGCCTAGAAGACGCTATTAACGCAATCAAAGAAAAAGCAGAACCAGCTATTTTAGAGCAACTGCCTGAAACAGGTGCGATTAATTATCGCGGCTCTGCTGAAGCATTAACCGAAGCCTTACAAAATATGAGTCAAAGCTTCTTACTAGCTTTAGCCATTTTGTATTTACTCATGTCAGCGCTATTTCGCTCGTTTAAAGACAGTTTACTCGTAGTATTAACGATCCCCTTAGCAACTGTAGGTGGCATTGCGATGTTACAAGTAACCAACATTATTATTTTCCAACCGCTCGATTTATTAACCATGATAGGGTTTATTATTTTGCTCGGACTTGTGGTAAATAATGCCATATTACTTGTTTATCAAACACGCCTTGGCGAGAACGATGGTTTATCAAGACATGATGCCGTAGAGCAAGCAGTACGCTTACGACTTAGACCAATACTAATGAGTACGCTAACCAGTATCTGCGGAATGCTTCCTTTATTATTAATTCCTGGAGCAGGCGCAGAATTATACCGAGGTATTGCTGCGGTTATTGTCGGTGGAATGAGCGTAAGTACCGTATTTACCTTAATTTTCTTACCTAGCTTATTGCAAATGGGTAAAGCAACAGCACATCAATTTGATGCTGAACTTTCTGCAGATACCGCTTAAGTAACAGCATTTAATCAGCAAAATGGTTAGTTATTAACACAAAACGCCCACAGTAAAGTGGGCGTTTTATGTTAAACCATCTTCTTTTTTTACCCGTTAAAGGAGTTGTTCAACCAGTTTTATATCGCTTAATTTTAGTCGATCAAATTGGCTATATTGTTGATAAGCAAGATCGATATACTGGTCATTATCAATAATGTTATGAGAATGCTCTTGATACCATAAGCCATTTATTAAATAACAACAGGCTAAATAAGCGTGTACTAAAGCATGATTTAACGGCTTTTTACTCTGACCTTGATAACAATCAAAAATATAGGAAAAGTCGCAATTAGATAAATTATTAATCGCGATGAACATCGCAACATCGTATTCTGCACTGCCAATGGATGTGCATTCATAATCTACTAACCAAGCCTTCGATTGTTTATCAATGAGGATATTCGTGAAGTTTAAATCACCATGGCAAACTACCGGCTCTGTTACCTGTGTAAAGTCATTAATATCTTGATTTAACTGAAACAAAAAGGACTTTTGCTGATCTGAAAATACATTGGCGTTAATTTGCGCTTCAATGAGAGACTGTAACGAAAGTGAAGAAACTTGCTCAATGGGCGCTAACTGATGAAAATCTTGTAATAATTTCATTGCTACCGCTATTTTCTCGGCGATAGTGTATTGATTTTCAAATAACGAATAACCCTCAATATATTCAGTTACTAACCATTCTTTGCAATGATAAATAACCTGTGGCGAAAGGTTTGATATGGCGGCAGACTGAGCAACTAAACGTTCGTTTTGCTCTGTAGAGGCATGTAATGATAAAGATTTAACAAAATACTTCGCCGATTTTTGACTATCAAGATTGACAGCGGTAACGATAAAACAATGATGGCTTAACCCAAGTAACACTCTTTCAATTGCACAGATATAGCCATCAAAGCAGGTAAGTGCTTTAATTTTCGTTATATTGTTATCTTGTTCACCAGGGTTTTCATTATGGTTGTGCCGTTGATGTTTCAGTTAAAACCTCATTGCGTTTACGTTGTTTAAATTTTGCTCGCCATTGCATATAACCATATATAGCCATAAAGAAATATAACACTAAAAGTGCTGCGGTTGGCTCTAAATCTTTTTCAAGATAAAGGTAAACAGAAACTGCATTAATTACAATCCAATACAGCCAATTTTCTAATACTTTTTTCGCCACTAAGTAGGTGGTAAATACTGAGAAAACCGTGGTTGCTGAGTCAAGATACGGAAAGTGCGTGGGTGTAAAAGTTGCCATTAACCAGCCAACACCAATCGAAATGATACTTAACAGTGCAATCGCTTTGACATGAAGGCTTATTGACCAAGATTGAATATGTAAGGTTTTTTGTCGTCGGTTATTAATGTAATACCAGCAATACCAACCATAAATTGCCATGGCAAAATAATACACTTGTAACAGGCTTTCCATCCATAAATACACGTCATAAAAAATAACGGTATAAATAACGGTACTTATTAAAGCAGCAGGCCAGCACCAAATATTTTCTTTGGCGGCTAGCACGACATAGGCTAATGCTGAAGCAACGGCAATTAATTCCCAAAAAGGTAATTGAGTAAAATAGGCAATTGTTTCAGTCATTTCATGCAACCTTAGCTTTCAGCTTCAACAACACTGCGGTTGCCACCAATAAATTTACAGATAAAAACAGCAGCGTTTAACGTTTGATGAACGTGCTTAATTTCTGTCATGACTTTTTCAACAGCCAGGTCATAGTCACCAAATACTTGAGTACTCATCCCATTAGTAACCACTTCTAAACCATCGACATTTCTTAATCGCTTAATGAACGCCCAAATCTCTGTTTTGAACTTTTCTTCTGCTAATGGGTATAAACTGATCTCAATAGATATTTCCATTTCTTCACCTTTAATAAACTATGTAAGCCGATGCGCTTCATTACGCATCGCATTGAAACTAAAATTGATAGTCTAATGTAACACCAACTTGTCGCGGTGCAGCAAAACGTTCAAACTTTTTTGCTGCCCAGTCAATATCAGGTTCGTTACCAAAGTAAAATCCTCGAGTTGCCACTTTTTCATCGGTTAAGTTACGAGCCCATAAATACACAGACCACGTGTGAGTTTCATAACCAACACGGGCATTAACCAATTGATTGCTTGACGATTTTTCTGAGTGGCTGTCTGAGAAATAAAAACTGCTTTTTCCAGACGTTGACATATTAACAAACAATCCATTATCACTGGTATAACTGCCTCCTAAGCTATAGGTATTTTTAGGCGCATGAGCTAAGGTTCGGTCAGAAATATCAATGCTCGCCCCATACTTATCAAAATAAGCATAGTTATCATAACGGGCATCTAAATAACCCAATGTGGCATATACATTTAAGTTAGCCGTTACTTGCCAAGCTAAATCAAGCTCAGCTCCATAACTTGTCGAGCTAGTTGCATTAGCCGTATAAATAGTAAAACGTTGTGGATTGTTCGGGTCTTGTTGCGAGGCATTCACTTGCTGGTCTTTTCTGTCCATGTAGAAAAAAGCCACGCGAGAATGAAAAGCATTATTCAAATAAGATGAATCTATACCAAATTCATAGTTGAGCAAGGTTTCGGTATCAAACTCTTTAAATTGGCTTAACTCAGCCGGTAAGCCCATATTAAAACCGCCAGCCTTGTAGCCTTTAGCAATACGTACATAGGCATTATGGTCTTTATTCAGCGCTTTGCTCAGAGCAATATGACCGCCCCACATGGTTTCACTTGGCGAGAAACTGTCTTGTTCGCTATCGACATAATCACTGTCTCTATTTTCAACACGTAAACCTACTGACAACTGATAATCTTCAGGCAAGGTGCTGTCTAGTTGGGCAAATATGGCCAAATTTTTCGCTTGATAATGCGACAGTAAAATTTCATCTTCCCAACCATTGTAATAAGACTCCAGATCATTCTCTTCGTCTAACTTACTGATATAAACACCAGCTAACCAATCTGTGGTCTGATTAAATATTTTATGGTTTTGCTTATTATTAAAGCGAATTTCTTGTGACCAAACGTCTCTGTCAGCTTCTTTATCCCATAAATATTCATAAACACACGGAATTTGGTCGCTGTCATCACCATTGCCATTTTCATCATAATAATCGGTGCAGCTTTTGCTCGCCCAATATTCAGCATTCGCCCAATCGCCATCAAAAGCATTATGATGATCTGTGGTTGTAAAACTTGAAATAGCAGTTAATTCCGCGCTAGTAAAACCAGAATAAGAGAATTTTAACGAACTACCAGACGACTTTTGTTTATCAATACCGGGGTGATCAGTTAACGTATCAAAACCATTATTGTCTAGTGTCCATACGTCGTAACCATTATCCATATCCGCAAATAGTAACGTAAAATCAACGGCTAATTCGTCGCTCGCTTGATAAACAAGTTTCAACTTACCACTTAATTCATCAATGCCATTAGTGTCGTCTTTACCTAAAAACAAATTGTCTCTAAAACCATTTTGTTGATGCTGTTCAATACTTACGCGGTAATTTAAATTTTTGCTTAAAGCACCTGAGCTAAAACCGGCTACATTGATTAAATCATCGTTACCAAACGACGTTTTAATGCCATGTTCGGCAACATCGGTAGGAGCATTAGATTGAATATACACCATACCAGCCAAGGCATTGGCACCAAAACGAGTACCTTGTGGACCACGTAAAACCTCCACTTGGTGAACATCATACATACTAGCTGCCATACCTAAGCCAGATAAGTCGATATCATCAACGATAAAGCCAACTGAAGAATTAGGTGCACCGCTGTATTGAGAGCGCTCACCTACGCCACGAATTTGCAAAAATTTAGGACGAGAAGACTCCCCTGAAAAATTAACGTTAGCAAGACTTGCTAGGACATTTTCAAAATGTTGATCACCTTGCGCTAATATTTGTTCTGACGTAACAACAGCAATACTGGTAGGCGCTTGAGCAAGAGATTGTTGTTTAAAGTTTGAAGTAACCGTAATGCTTTCAATGACTTCCTCTTCCACAGAAGAATAGGCATTAGCAGATAAAAAACTAAAAGACGTTAGAATGGCGAGTGAAGATTTAGCTAAATTCATGTGGCTCTCATATTATTAATCGAATAATACAATAGAGAGCAAATTATCAAAGATCGAGCGATCAATAATAAGTTAACCATCCCTACGTCGGCATTATCCGTATCAGGTAGTAAGGGTTAATCATCTCAGCATAAAAACAATAAATTTTTATGCACCCCTTGGTTCGAGCGGGATAATAACAACTAATAATGCAATGTACAGCTATTTTTAGTAATAAATTATGCTTACATTTTATGAGTGTCAGTATTTTTTAGCGGGAAAAAACGTTTATGAATATAAAAATATTTCGCTGAATGGGCGCCTAATCTATAACAGCCATAACCAATAAGAATCCAGAGAAGAAAATGAGAAGCCGGTAATTTATTAGGCCAATATGTAAACCAAATCGCCGCCGTGATCATATTCATGAATGAGTCAACAATCATCCCGATAAATGCACCAATACTGAATAAATCAGTCACGTCTTGCCAGCGGGTAACTCCTAACCAAAAGTTCACAATTTGTAATAGCTCTATAATTAAAAAAGTGAGCACGGCTATTAAGCCATAAAAACCGCCACCAAAAGTCACCCATTTAGAATGAAAAAATGGCAGGTTTTTCTTATTCTTTTTCGACAGCTGCGAGGGGTTTTCATCGTTTTTATCAAAGGCGTTTTTAAAAGCAATGCTTGTCGATAAATAGCCTTTTTGATACGAAAAATACACCATCAAAAAGCTAAACGCATAAACAGGTAAACCGGCAAAGAAAAGGGCCACAAAAGCGTCTTGTATTAATTCCATTTATCTTTATCTCTTGAATATGAAGCAAAAACTTCAATAGCTAACCATTAAGTTACCACTTCGTGATTTCACTGTAAAACATTGGTTTACAGACAATAATGTAACTGAAAAATATAATGTTTATCGTTAAAACATTCTCTATACCATGACCTATTGCTTTGTATCATTGCTTTGTATCATAGTTTTGAAACATCAGAGCGTTAAGAGTAATATTAAATGCGACAGGGGTAAAATTAAGGATGTTACCGTGAGACTCAAGGGAAAAATAATTAACTGGAATGCTGAAAAAGCTTTCGGCTTTATCGAGCCAAATGGCGGTGGTGATCAGGTTTTCATTCACAAAACGGCATTAGCAAATAAGAATAGAACGCCGCAAATGCACGATATAATTACGTTCTCGATCACCAAAGACAAAGATGGCCGATATTGTGCCTGTGATGCTACCTTTGCCGGTGAAAAATTAAAGAAAAAAGCAGCAAAAAAAACCAGTAAATTTTCAATCTATTTATCTATTACTTTTTTAATTTCAATAGCAACCGCTTTTGTGTTTGGTAATTTCCCTGAAAAATTATTCTACATTTACATAGGGTTAAGTATGATCACGTTTATCGCGTATGCCAATGATAAATCAAAGGCCCAACGAGGAGCTTGGAGAACACAAGAAAGTACCTTACATCTATTTTCGTTAGCCGGCGGTTGGCCAGGTGCGGCTTTAGCTCAACAGTTTCTCAGACATAAATCATCCAAGCGAGAGTTTAGACATATATTCTGGTTAACAGCATTTATTAACGTAGGAGTTTTAATGTGGCTTTTTTCTTCATACGGAGAAGAAGTATTAACGTTAATTAATCAATAACAGATTGATATTGATTAATTTTTTGAGCGTTCATAAGCAGGGATATTAATATAACTGTCATCACCTCTTATGATAGCCTCTTTAAGATTAGCTTTTCTCTTTTTACGAGAACTGATGCTTTCATTAAACACCTCAAAGTGAGCTTTTTCCATAATTTCAACCGCTTCATCCTGAGATATTATTCCAAGACTTTTACCTGCATGAATAAAACCTTCAGTTCTATACTTACATTTATCATCTTTTTGATGGTTTTTCGCCCGCTGGAAAATCCTAAGTAACTGTTCATAACAGTAATCTAAATATGCTTGTTTATTCATGTTAAGGCCTATTTTTGAGCAGGGTTTAATTGAAAAACTGAAAGGTCTTTAAGTAGTTTGATAGCTTTTCTGGTTAATGCCAGACTTTTAAGCATTTTATTTTGAGTAATATCATTATATTTTTTAAACTAAACAAGAATAAGTTTAATGTGCACTAAGATAGTAATTTTGTAATCTACATTCAGTCCAAAAACAACCTATAAGCTGTATTTACAAAAAACAACCTATAAGCTGTTATGTGTTTTATACTCTGTTAAACGCAGTAATACGTAGCTCCTTTGAACTTTCGAGTAGGCATTTACTGGATGGGTTAAAGATCAGAAAACAAAAACCCCACAAAAGTATGGCTCTACAAGAAATTATTAACATGAAGTGAAGAGTTTAGGCTTACTCGATGTTTTAGATTTGATCACATATATTGTTAAATTTATATCTTAAAAAAACAACAATTTAAACAATAATCCTTATGCAAAAGTCAATTTTAGTAACCATATAAAAAGTAAAAAGAATATTACCTTATTATTTATTATTTAATCTTTTTATTGCTGCAGTTAAATCATGATCAACTTGATTAGGGTTTGAATCGATAACACGTCGATACTTATCGTATTCTTCCTTAGCTTTAAGTTTAGCTTGTTCAGCTGATATTCTACCTGCATGAGTTAATATATCGTATTCACTTAGTTTTAGAAAATCATCTAACTTACTTGACCAATCAGCCATTTTCATTAGTTTTCCTCTCTTTGCCTGTAACTCAGCAAATTCAAGATAACTAGTGACTAATCGGTTTAGCGTATCTAATTCATCTTCTGATAAATAGTTTTTACCTGTTACAACTTCTTTTCTCGTGGGTTCATCGCCAGCAAAATGTGTTAACCCTAAATGAGGTTTATCTGAACTTATGCGTTGGTAAACAACTTCCGCGGCTGTGTGACCATGGGCAGCCCAATGCATTTTATTCTGTACTTGTGCAAAAAACGTCATGCTGGTTGGCGCTTTACCATCATAATCAATACTCGTGGCATAAATATCACAAATCTTACGCCAAAATACTTTTTCAGATGATCGTATATCACGTATACGATTAAGCAGTTCATCAAAATACACACTAGATTCTGGATTTTTTAAACGCTCATCGTCCATCACAAACCCTTTAACCAAATACTCTTGTAAGGTTTGTGTTGCCCATTGTCTAAATTGAATACCTTGCGGAGAGCGAACTCGATAGCCAACAGCAAAAACCACATCTAAGTTAAAGTACTCTAATTGCCGATTAACCTCTCTTGAACCCTCTATTTGAACTGTTGCATATTTTGCAACGGTTGACTTTTGTACAAGTTCACCATCGTCATATATATTCTTTAAATGCTTAGAGATAACAGACTTATCTCTCCCAAATAAGGTACTTATTTGATTTAAACTAAGCCATAAATTGTCTTCTTCTAATCTGCACTCTATTTGAGTTCTACCATCATCGGTTTGGTAAATAAACAGCTGTCCTCTTGGCTCATTTGAAACTATCTCTGTCATACTTTTTTACCTATAGTTAATCTTGATGAAGCTTATATGTGATTGCAGGAAATTTATCCGTGATTTTACTAGTGAATGTTTCGGCACTTTCTTTACCCCAGTTACGGGCGACATAATACTCTTTGCCATCATAGACCAACTCGGGATCACGAGAGACACGATACTTATTATATTTTTTGTTTGTTTCCGTGACTTCTGATTCTAATTTTATCAGCGGAAAGGAGCATGTGTTATCGGATCTCAAGAACTCAAAAACGCTCTGATTAATCAAGCCCTTATTGTTAAGCAATTGCACAGTGTAATAACCAATATCTGATTTACGGATATGCGCATGGGCTTGCTCGTCATTAAAGTAAATTGAATATCGGCTTGTGTCTCTGCCACCAGAACGCGAGGCTCGTTCTTTCTGGCGCTTCTCACGGATCTGAACTTGATAATCTTCGATTTCAGGAATTGGTATTACTGACTGTACATCTAGCAAGATTTTACCGTCACTTTCATATGGGTGCATCCGAACACAACGAATAGATAAGCCGTAATCTAAGCTTTCATCACCACCAGTGATGTACTCAACAAAGTTTTCACTAAAAAAGCGATAGAAGAGTGTACCCAGTACATATTGTTTAAAGTCCCAACCATCTACAGAACCTCGTACATCATTGGCAATTTTCCAGATTTGATTTTGTAGTGCCTTACGTTGCTCGGTACTTGTCATTTTTAATACCTGTATATGTTTTTCTATATTTATGCAGCTAGCAAAAAATTGAATCTAATAATCTTTGCAAACGACTTATCTAATATTTTCAGTATTTACTTTTTTAAGAAATGTTTGTTTAATGCCTATAGGGTAATAGTTAAAATTTCTTAATCTCTATTTTGACATCATTATCTTTCATTACGCTCTATCAACAAATAAACGAGTTGTTGGTTAATGTAGTAGTTACTGCGGCCTATTTTTTCTTTGTGTAACAAACCTATTTCCACTAACTGATCTAAATATTTAGCAGCGGTTAAACGGGTTACATTAAGGTCATTCATCATAAACTCTATTTTGGTATAAGGATGATTAAACAAATTATTCAATAGTTCTTGGCGATAAATTTTAGGCAATTCGTTACGAATTTTCTTTTTAAAATCTCGCATAAGTACTTTGATGCTTTTAATCATTTCTATTGTTGCTCTAGCTGTTTCAGCGATACCTTCAAGCATATAGAGTAACCACGGCTCCCACTCACCAGTATCTCGCACCGCCTGCAAATGTTGATAGTAGTCAGCCTTATTTTCAATTAAATAACGACTTAAATATAACACCGGCAAGTCCAATAACGCTTGCGCCACCAAATACAACATATTTATGATACGGCCAGTTCTACCATTCCCATCATAAAACGGGTGTATGCTTTCAAACTGGTGATGAATAATTGCCATTTTCACTAATGGGTCTGCACTACATATTTGATCATCGTTAATGTATTGCACTAAGTTATCCATCAAACGTTCTATGTCTTGTGGGTGTTGTGGTGGTGTATAGATTATTTCTGCTGTTTGCGCATTCTTTAGTTCAGTGCCCGGTAATTTACGCAAGCCAGCTTTATTTCTTTCTAAGGTTTGTTGGATTGCTAAAATGTCTGACAATCTGATGATTTTTGAATCACGCACTAAAGTAAAGCCTTGCCTTAGTGCGATGGCATAGTCTTGAACTTCTTTAGTCGCAGGGTTTAAAGCCGTTTCCGTTAATAATTCGGCTTTGAACAACTCATCATGTGTGGTGATAATGTTTTCAATTTCCGAGCTATGTTTAGCTTCTTGTAAAGTAAGCGTATTGATTAAAATGGCTTCATTAGGAATTGATTCGGCTACGCCTTTTAATTCAGCCAAATATCGATGGGCAACAGCGGTTTTTTTAAGTACAGCTCGCGTTTCCCATTGTTCAATATTGGCTAATGGCAATTCATCCATTGTCGTATTCATTATTGTCCAATTAGAATATGTATAAAAACCAAGTTAGTTTATACATATAATATTTATATGTATAGAAAATCAAATTATTTATACACATAATGGTTACATGTATAAATTTTTACTTTATTTATGTATGTTTTTGTTATGTGCATAAACAAACTTAAAAATTATATAACTTCACCAGTCCGCTATGACAGGATAGTAAAATAGAAACAAAAAGCCTCACAAAAGTGAGGCTCTACAATAAATTATTAACTTTATGGAAAGAGTTTAAAACTATTCGATATTCTGGATCTGCTCACGTAGTAGAAAAATAAAAACCTTTACTTTCAGTTTATTAATTATAATTTCGATAAGTTTATTTGACTTTATGTCACCAATCATGTCACCACTTAGTTTAAGTATGCACGCTTATCATATTTCCTTGCGCTTACATTCCCGCAATAATCTTTCCGATATAGCTCCTAGAAAGTCATTGCAAAGGTTTGTGATAACATTGCAGTAATAGTATCAAGCACTCCAAGTATTGAGTCAATAATCTCAATTTCTTTAGAGAACTTCATGAGAATTATTTCTTCCCTGCATATTTAGGATTATTGTAAAGAACAATATGAATTATTAATCCAATTATAAAACCATTTATCGTTGCTGAAGCTATCAAATAAGAATAATCATGGCTTTCTTTAATTACTTCCCACATCGAGTTAGCAATTTCTAATATCGCTACTACCCACATAAAAGCTAACAATATCAAACAGACTTTTCCCCAGTCGCTACCGTGAGTATTTTGTCTTACTATAACGCTTCTAAAAATAAATACCGTTACAATTATTGAAAAAACAAAACCGCTGACACCATTATCGATAAAACCCATTTTACACATTCCCTCTATATTGACTTAAGCCAAAACGACTTCTTTAAATTTTCCTAATCCACTCCTGCACATCGGTTAACCGCCAACCTACATTACTCGCAGTTAGAGGAACTCTCGCCGGAAATTTTCCTTCACGCTCCAAGCGCCAGATAGTTGTTCTTGATAGCCCGGTAAGCTCTTGTACTTCTTTCGAGCGAATAATTTTATCTGCTGGTGGACTAGTACCTGATTGGTGATTTGATGAATTATTCGCCGGGGCAGTTACTTGAATATTACCTAATAAATGATTAAGCAATTGAAAGCCAAAAAACTCGGTTTGTTTTTCAGTTAGTTGAATGAACTCAATTTGATGGTTAGCTTGTAACTTAGTTATTTCAGCCAACGGACAACGCAAAAAAAGTGAGGCTTCAATAGGTGTAAATCGTTGATATAACGAGATCCCCATACTGTCTGCAAGCTCACACAAATTTGGCGTAAACGGCTTATCCATTGAGTCGTTTTAGTCCTTATTGAAATTCTTCACTATTATCAAAGTAGCGTTATATACTATTGATTTCCGTTCAATTAGCATACAAAATAAATCTTAGGATCACTAGAGAATAGTTAACATGGCATTTGCAGCACAGTTATCAAAAAAAGAAGGAAATACGCTTGAAGATCGCGTAAATAACTTCCGCTCTGTCTATGCTGCTTTTCGTGATATTCAAACTAGCCAGTCTCTTCATCAACAAGCCAAAATGCGAGATACATTAGGCTCTAAAGAAGAATTAAGCGAAGCTAATTCAATTATAAAACATAGCCTTGAACTAGCCGCAAAAGACTTTAGCCAAAGTGAACTTGATAAAGCAGAAAAGCTTGGTCTTATTTCTGATTTTGAAGCTCGCAACATTGCTGATTTATCTACGGGTAAAGACTTTAAAAATTCGCCTAATCAACAAGAAATACAAAAAAATAAAAGTCGTATAGCTGAAGCTCGCGCCTCAATGAACACTAAAAATAAAGATATGAGCAAAGACAAATCTAGAGATATCTAAAAACAAAAGGATTAATTGTAATGTTGATTTATATAGTAATAGCTATAGCTATTTTTGTAGCATTTAGGATATACACAAAAAAAACTGATGACAGCTTGCTAATGTCTTTGATTGGAACTGTTGCTGTGTATGTTGGGTACTTCGGGTTGAGTCTTACATCAGGCAATGGTCATTTCTATTTACAAAGCAAATGGGGAATAACTCATTCATTCGGTACTGATATTTTGTTCGGAGCTATTGTTCCTATTATTTGTGCATCTACATTTATATTTTTTACGATTAAAGTGATAAAAACGAAAAGAAAAAATATATCTCAAGAACATGAAAGGTAACAGTAAAGGTTGTTTATTTCTTTTAATTTCGTTTATTCCGTTTAAGCCACTTTATAAGCTTGATAACAAAGCTAAATTTAAACATTAAATATCACGCTTTTCAGGCTAAATATCACATTAATCAGGGTTAAAATCTCACTTTTCAGGTGTTAAAACACACTTTTCAGTAAATAGATTTAATTATCACTAAATTTGCTTTTATTTGATTTTTCAATAGATTATTAATACCTATTACTTAACCAACCAATAATGATTCACCAAGAAGTTACAACAATTGACTGAAACAAGTCTTTGGTTAGATGAAACGACTTTACGTCAGCCAGTTACACGCTTTCACCTGATGCTCACAGAATACTAGCGGTAGCGATATCAGCAATAGCGAAAGATGACCAAAGCTTTGTAACCTTTCGCATATATACCAAACAACTTATCGATTTTTACCCGGCACTGAAAAACGATAAAAATGCCATTGCTAGAATTGATCAAGCCACCGATTCACTCATGAGCGCCCATATCAAAATCAAACAAGCCAATGGCTGGTTAAAAAGGCATTTAATCCATTCGTGTCAATTCGTTAAAAACAACGGCCATGCCTATGTTGATATAAAGCTCAATAACGATATGTTGCCATACCTCATTGGTGTTAAAGGTTACTTTTCAGCACCAAAGTTAGAAAACATCAAACACTTTAAAAAAGACCAACACTTTAAGCTTCATGCTTACTTGTTCTCATATCTTTATCGCGGTACTACGGGCAATGTCAGCATTAAACAAATTCGCGAAATACTCGATATCGATAAAAAACAATACAAGTTGGTTTGACACCTTAAAAGCCGTTTATTACTGCCAAGTATCGAATTTATTAATGCCGTAACCGATATCAAAGTAACGATTAAAGACGTAAAACACGGTAGGCGTATTGCGGGATTTAAATTTGAAATTAATAAGAAAGTAAAACCTCAAATAACGCTAGAACAGACAGACGATAAAGCACAGCCAACAACTACCCACACAGCATTAGCTGAACAATATAAAGGAATAGGCGTAAGTACCTCAGAATTCGAGAAACTATGTAAGAAACACAGCCCAAACAACGACCAAGCTTACCTCAAGCAGCTACTTATTTATGCTCAATACCGCGCAACCAAGCAAACTATACAATCTATGTTCAAGTACTTGTGCGGAGTGTTAAACAATAAACCGCAGCTAGAAGATTTATACACGCCTAATTGCCTGTTAAAACAGAAACAAGAAAAACAAAAATTAGTTGAGGTTCATCAACAACAAACAAATGACCGTCAAACACAGGATAATGCAGATGAGTTTAAAGCGCTGTCGAAAAAAGTCGAACAGTACTTATCAAGCTGTTCTGAAAGTCAGATCCAAAAAATAAACCAAGAATTTAGCGAACAAAGTTTTGCTACCGGGCTAATCAAGCTTTGAAAAACAGTAGACTTAAGCAAAGCTTATATTAAGGCCATGTATTACCGATTTCTATTTAACAAAATAACGACACAGCTCAAATAAGGATTCGCTCGCAAGCTACTCAGGCTCTATTTGGTGACCATATTTTTCGTTTAAAAACTCAAAAAACTTATCTTTATCATTTTGTATTTCATAATCTCGAGATAAAAATTTATATTCTATATAGGCAAGTAAAACTACCGTCCCCATAAATAAAACAAGAAACACCCCAGCCCAAATAAAGTTTATTAGAGTTGAATCAGTGTTAACTAAAGAGCTTAACCAAATATTAGCAGAATCAACATTACTTAGAATTATCATAGATAAAATTAAGAAAAAATAAGAATAAAAACCTCGTCCCCTCATATATATTGTACGTATGTGATCTTCTAGAGCTTTCTCACTTTTGGAATCAATTGAGATGACTTTTCCAATATTCACCTTCACTTTTTCATTACTAAGTAATAATTCATTATCTATATATACCTTCTTTGATAACCTTTTTTTTATAAAGCTAAGCATAAAACTGTAATATCAGTTATTTGTTGGTGAATATAAACTAACAATAAATGGCTGATATTACTAACATATGATATATGGTGATTGTAGCAATTTAACCTTAGATGACTTGATTCATTAGCTGTTCAAATTATTTATACAGTTAATTACAACACTCGATTCAAAATTGTAAACACCGCTATCAACTACCAACTAACTTACCTTTACAACAAGCCAAAAGCTGGCATAAATAAAAATCTTTTTGCCAAATAAACATCCTCAATATAATAAGTTAGCAATAAATTATTATTTGCTAACTTATTTTTGATGAGCAAAAAAAAGAAGTTTTTAACCGCGATTCAAGTTGATGTTTTTAACAGCTGAATGGCAACTAATCCGCCCAAAGGCAAAAAATACCAATGATGATTAGACAAGGTGAAAGTCTATTACGACTTGGTGCCATTAACTGAGCATGAACTGGCTTCTATTGTGAAGTACATTCGAATATTGAGCAGAGATAATGACAAGGATATATAGGTTGAATCATGATTGGTGCTATTGTCATGTTTGGTAGCGATATTACGTATAAATAAGACTTAAAGATTGAATACATCTACCAAGCATTAACCGCGTATTAAACAGTAAATCATGCAACCGTTAAACACTTGCCATAAGCACTGCCAATTTCCACTGCATATGCACGGCCATATTACCTACTAAATTTTTAAAATGTTACACGCTACTCGATGGCTGAAAAGATCCCGGCATAAATTCAAACTAAAGCAGTTTTTACGTAAATTGAATAAACACCTACCCACACACGCCTTAAAAAAACATGGCTATTTAGTCGCATCATCATGAAGTGGTAAAAGTGAGTTAATCAAGCTATTAGTTTATCGAGAACTAATCAAGCCTAAGCCTCAAGAAGCAATAATTCTGCTAGATCCTCATGGTGATATGGCACAAGAAATTGCGCAGTTTAACGAGTTTAGCCAAACGCAATACGTTAGCCGATTAGTATTTATCAACCCAAGTTTAAGGCAAGCTTATTCACCCAGCATTAACCCATTTCAACTTGAAAATAAAACAGAGCAAAATATTGCCTTAATGACACAAGAGCTACTGAGCATTATTAAAGTGCTTTTACAATGAAGCTGACAAGCAAGTACAGGCAGCCAAAGCCAGTGAGCCAGTACAACAAACCAAATGGACGCTATTTTAAGCCCATGTATTGCCACGCTGTTACGTATAGAAAATAGCTCGTTCTCCGACTTACAGCGCTTTATGGACGATAATAACAATACTGATTTGCTTGCACTGGGGCAACAATCGCCGAACCCACAGCACAGGCTGTTATTTAGGCATAAATTCAATAGTCCGTTATTTAGCGCCACTAAACACGGTATATATACCCGCTTACAAGTGATATTAAACGATCCAACATTTCAAAACCTAATCTCAAACACCACTACCGTACATCTAAAGCAGCTAATTGAGGCAAAGAAAATCATTTTGTTCAAGCTCTCACTTGGGAATGCCTGAAGTGATAGCGTGCAAGCATACGGACGCTTTATTGTTGGTTTGCTGCGAATTATTGCCCTGCAAAGAACCAACATAGCAGTACACAAACGCGTACCAATACTGCTGTTTATTGATGAGTTCCAAAACTTCATTTCTAGCGATATAGAAAAGGCACTCACACAGCTAAGAAAGTACGGTTTACACTTAATGCTAGCGAATCAATATGTATGACAACAAATATCATCAGCACTGCAAAAAACGCTATTTGCATCAGGCGTTACAATTGCCGGAAAAAATGAAAAGAAGAGTTTAGGGTTACTAGCTAATGAAATGGAACTTACAGTTGACGAACTTAAACAGCTAAATACTGGGGAGTTTTACCTGCAAGTAGCAAACTACCCACCGATTAAAATTAATACACCTAAGTACCTGCTATGAAGCAAAAACGCTATGCCATCAAAGCATCGGTATAACTTGGTAAAACAAAACTTACAACGTTATTACAGCAAACTTAAACCACACGATGCTCATAGTGATTTAACGCACGAGATTAACAATCAAAAACATAATCAATATTATGTGAACCAGCAACAAATAAGCCCGAATACCCAACTCGAAAACTTACACAGTAAATACCAAATTAAATGAGACTAACCGAAAAGCAGATCATTATTTTAGAAGCCTTGGCTCGCTTTAAATATTTAACCAGTCAACAGTTACAAATCATATTTAACAGTAAAAGTACCAGTGCCATAAACACTGCAATTAGAAGTTTAAAAAGCTTCAAATACCCACTAGTCAAAAGTCTGAGCTTTGGCATAACGCCATGACACGGTAAATTGCCACACATTCATTTTTTAACGTCAGCGGGTATTAAAGTTTTGGTAGAGCAGTTATCGATACCACTACATAAAATATATGCGCCTACGCACAGGAACAGCTTTTTTCAGCGTGATTACTTTCATCGTATATCAACCATTACCTTCAATATCTTGTTTCAGCGCTGGCTAATTAACCAAGGGCATCAACTGTATTTTTTCAAAAGCTATTTCAACAGGCCAAAACATGAAAACGGCCACAAAGCCGAAACGGTAATAACAAACTGAGAATACAAATCAGAACCCGATGTCATCGGTTTATATTTCGCTAATACACAGCCACATTTATTTTTGTTTGAACAACACAATGGTGTAGATGCAAAACGCGCGATAAATCAAATGATTCACCATTGTTACGGCCTAGCCAATGGCGCAGCATCTGAACAGTTTAAACTGAATAAGCCTGTAAAAATTTACTATGCATTTGAATACGAAAGTTGTTTGAGAGCGGTACTCAAGCATTTTGAAAACGATAAATGACTCATGAAATTTAAAAGTCATTTTTACTTAAAAACGAATCAATCGCTACTAAGCAACTTTGCTGATAATTGGCACATGCCATGATCAGAAAACACGATACAGTTTTGCTCTCAGCAATAAGTAAATTTCGTTGTTCTTAGCCTTAAAAACTAAGGGCAACGGCATGTTTACTTATTGCAAAAAAGGAGCAATTTATGTCGCACTTAGCCACACCTGAGTTTAAAAAACTATTCGAAAAGTACCCGTTTTACTCGCAAGAAAATAGCAGTGACCCGCTAGTAATAGCTAAACTTTTTGACGCTTACGGCAGCGCTACTTGGTATATCACCGAATATAGCCCAATAGAAAACACCGCTTTTGCGTATATTACTGGCCTAGCTCATGACGAATGGGGTTACGTGTCATTAACAGAGCTTGAAAGCATCATGTTTGCGTCACAAGTGCCAAGAATTGAACGAGATGTGCATTTCAAATCAGTTAAATTTAGTGAGCTGAAGTTAAATAAGGCATGTTGACTTTAAAGACCAAGGTAACTTGGTCTTTAAATTTTATATATCACCTTCTGGTGACTCCATAAATGAATATCGAGCGAGATCACTAATCAAATAATTGATAGCGAAACTACTATTTGAGTTAACTAAAACGAATGGCCGAATGATAAATAAATTTATAAAACTAATAGACATGTAGCCACACCAAAACAGCAGCAAAAAACTAAACATACCCCACGACAAAACAGCAGAATAAAACTCTGAAGTAATATATTGCCAAATCTCAGCAGGATTAGTTTTTATGCCGGTTTTCGTGACCATCAATAAGACTATAATACTTAACAAACAAATGAAGAGTGACAATATCCGAGGTTTTGCTTCTGAGTTGTATAGAAAGCGGCGAAAATAGTAGCCTAAATTATCTGGCGTAAATGGACGATAGCTTTGGAGTTGTTCCTGTAAATAGTTGATATTTTTTAGAGCTTCATAGTTAGTTGAGCCGATTGAAGCTGTTAGTTGCCTTAAATATTTTGCTTTGAGTATTTTTAGGTCTTCAAGCTTATGATCATCTATGACTTGTTTCAGATACGTAGAAAGGTTGTGTTCATAACGGCTCCTAGCTGGCCTAGCAAACAACCCAAAAATCACCATAAAGATTATCATTAGCGGTGTATTAACAATCCAGTGCTCAATTGCGATAAGGTAGCCAATTGCAGCAGCAATACAGATACTAAAAAACAAGAAAGCTGCCGCTATTAGATCGAAGTGCTTAAGATTTATCGTCGTATATAAGTACTTCTTTGCAATGCGAGTAATCTCTTCCATGAATTGTCCTAAAAAGAAACTAAATATTCTCTAGCTTCTATCACTGGTTAACTTTAGCTCTTTGTTTAACTTGTTCGCGAGCTTTTAGTTTTTCAGATATTTGTTGATATAGCTTGGCTTCTTCATTTTCTCGGTCTGTGATAGATATAGCTAAAGCATAACTTTCCTCATCAGCAACCAGATTCTGAGCCCAAGGTTGATCTTGTCTTGTAACCACTAAGAATAGTTTTCTTGGTTTATTAAATTGGTTGAATGTCCATGTACTAGACTGAAGCGTTCCTCGACTTCTATCGTCTTGTGTTATATCGCGCTTATTCCCATCACTCTCGCTAATAGATTTAATTTGTTTTTTATTGTCGTTATTAAAAGCTTTAGCAACCGACTCTAATGATTCGCCGTTAACTAAATGAAATTTCATTTTAGTAGCGAGGTATTCTAATCTTGTAGTACGAACAGATGGGCTATAAGCAAGGCTGGCCGTAATGGTTCTCGTCGCTTTACCTTTGCGAAAATAATCATAAGGAATCGGTATTTCAAAAAATTGATGTTTATCGTTTTCAATTTTTTCTTCACTAATTAAAACAACATGCTCTTCTGAAGACTTGAATAAACTATCTTCATCGACAACCCCGTACCCCGCTACACGTCTCATTTGCTCTTTTGTTTCAAACGTAGATGTTATTTCGTGTGTAACATTTGCATGATTTGCTAGTAATGCCCTAAGTAAGTTCGCCGACGCTTGTGGGTAGTTGTTCAACAACCTACCTGCTAAGTGAGCGATATATGGTGCAGAAAAACTGGTTCCGCTAAATTCACTCAGCAATGTACTTCCTAGCGGGTTATGATTTAGAGTTACAACGCCGAGATGCTTGGAAATTTGATTCCAACCTTGACCTTCTCTTCTTGCTGGAATAGCAAAGTTACCGCCATGGGCTAGCAATTCAGGCTTTAAAGCCGATTTGCTATTTTGGCTACTTCTAGAGAATGGCGAAATTTGGCCTTCATTCGCTACGTGTAATTCGTTGATTTCACCTTGCTGCTGATATCTACGCTCCGCGTAGGTCATAGTATGCTTAGCAAAAGAGCCAACGGTTAACACGTTGGCTGCTGGCGCTGGATCAATTAAAGCAGCATCTTCAGACAAAAGGTAAGATGGGTAATCATCGCGCCAATTATTTATAATTTCAGAGCCATTATAATTACCAGAAGATACAACAATTAAAATATCTAATTTTCTAGCCAGCTCATCCAAAGTAACTGCCATGCCTGATATATGGCTATGCTTATAAGGTGCATTTAGGTTACCTAAAGATAAATTATAAATACGGCATCCATATTCTTCATGAAAATAGGTAATTGCATCGATGAGCGTTGTTTCTATAGTTTTTTCATCAAATACTGGTTCGCCATTCTCGTCCTGAGTTAAGACTTTACCACTGAGTAGCCATAGCTCACGAGTCCACTCATTGGCCTCAATCCTTTCTTCTAAATCACCAAATAATGCTACACCAGCTACAGCTGTGCCATGACCTACAGTATCTGTAGCATCTTCACCGCTAATAAAGCTTTGTGAATCACCTACAGCACCTTGTAACAAGATATGATTTGCATTTATTCCGCTATCCAATACGCAAATTTTGCTTGCATCATCAGGTAATTCATTTAGCTGAGGGGGCAGTGCATTAACATCAATATTTAGCTGAGAGAACTCAATACCTGTTCTTGGGGGTAAGTCTACCTGCCTAATGTCTTTATGATTTAAAAGACTTTCAGCATGATCTGAATTGACAATGAGACGAAACATTACAAGACTATCGCGGTTAACTTTATCAAGCTTTTGTATGTTCGATGAATTTAGCCACGCTTCGAAATCTGCAATTAAGTTATTTCTTTCTCCACTGCCTGTTTCACCAACTGGCCACAGTTCAACATCAAGTCTAAAAGTTTCTTCTGTAGGGAAGCCGAATTGATGTAACGCCCAACTTTTCCTATCTTCAGCACTCCAAGCATCTATCTGATCTATCGCAAATAGTAAGTTTGTATAAGTTACATGCTCACCTTCGACTAACCTTGCTAATCTGCTATTAAACTCATTGAGCTGTTGTTCATCTGCAAAAGCAAGGTAAACCGTTTCATCTTCTTGAGCAATTATCGAAATACCATGCTTAGTGATATCTTCGAAACTCATTTTTTCGGTTAGTTTTATTTTAATAAGATTTCGAGAATTATTACCGCCAACTTGTGATGCAATGGCCTCTTGAAAAGAAATAACTTGGTCTTGTAATTTTTGACCATGCCCTTTTGGATCATCGCATTTAATTTTTGAGCCAAAACCACCGCGAGATCTTCTAGGCGTTAATGGTACTTCCTTAGAAAAAGAAAGATGAGGATACGCTCCTGCCATACTACATTCCTTTGCTTACTTTATTTATTTTATTCGGCTTTCCAATGCGAATGCATGGTTTAACATTCTCACACTTAAAAACTCTTTTTGTTTCAGTATCATTCGTTTAACAGCACGCCTAATAATACGCTCAATGATTGCTGGCGACTTGCCGTCAAATATAGAGTGAAGTTCAGGGCAATCTAAATCAAATTCCCTTCTTACACCGCGAAGTTTAAGCTGTAATAAGTTTTGAAGCTGTTTCTTGTTAAGTACTGGAAATTCTACTAACTCGTCAAAACGACGCCAAATAGCGCTATCAAGAATTTGATCATGGTTGGTCGCAGCAATAATGATGCTTTGACCATCGTATGAATCCATCATCTGAAGCACGGCATTGACAACACGCCTTAGTTCGCCGTGTTCGGAACCATCATCGCGCTCTTTTCCGAGTGCATCAAACTCATCAAAAAGCACAACAAGCTTATGCTTTGCAATGAAATCAAAAACCTTTCTAAGGTTTGCTGCTGTTTCACCGAGAAATGATGATACTAGTGAGTCCAACCGAACAATTGCAAGAGGTCTATTCAATTCATAAGCGATAGCCTCAGCCGAGAGTGTTTTACCACAACCAGGAGGGCCGAAAAAAAGTACTTTTTCAGCGGGCATCATGCCATAACTTCTTAGTACATCTTCCCGTCTATACTCTTCTAATACGTTTTCAATAACTTCTAACGTGCTTTGTTCTAACACAAGTTCATCGATAGAGCGGTTAGCTTGCTTAATGTCTATTAAGGCCACACCGCTTTCTTTATCAACAGGAGCTTCTGGTAAAATACTATGAACCGTAGAACTTGAAGGCGCGCGTTCACCGTATAATATTCGTTCTAAGTCATTAGCTAATAAATTATGTTGCTTCTGCCTTTCTTCTTTTATTAATTGTTCAGTAGCACTTCTAAATGCTGTAGGGTCACCAGAAGCACCAGATTGAACAAGTAATCTCAATAATTTCCCACTAGCCATAATCCACCCCTAGTCACTTTTCCATAAATGACAAATAACAAAACATGTTATTTTCTTAGTATTAACTATACGGATTGTACCCCATTACAGGCAATAAAGCATTGCTTTTCAACGGGGGTGATTAACGAGTACCGATATACTTCTCGTATGGCCTTTCAATCAAATAAATCAATTTTACAAAGCTCTTTTAAGGGCTTTTTCTTTTATTTAACCTTGGTTGAAAAAGCCTCTTAAAACTTCGGCAATTAAAATTAATTTTGAAAATATTCTCAGGTGCTTATAGTGAGGTCACAATTTTTTCAAAATAAATTTGAGTTTCCTCAGAGCATTGTGATTGATTTATAGGATTAATCGTCCTGTTTTATTTATTAAGTTTTTTACTATGAAAACTGAATTACAACAATATGCAGATAGGTTTGAAGCTGATGTTTTAGCGTTTGGAGATTTATCAAGCAGTGAGTTCGTTAAACAAATAATTAGTGAACATTGAGCACTTAGTATTGATGAAGAGTTTGATGCAATTACCGATTACTTTAGTTGTATAGAAATTCAACATTACAGCAATGAACATTATAGTTATTTTGAAATTTGCTTAGGCTGTGGTTGACCTAATATTTATTTGAACGTGAATACGAGATGGGAAAGCGTTGAGTACATGATCTCTTGGTGAGGTGAAAATGTCACTAAAGATTTAAGTTATTTATTTTATTCAATTGAAGAAATTTATAACTTAAGTGCTTACAGCTAGTAAGCATTTTACGCTCAGTTTTAACTGGGCGTTTTTTGCTCTAGATGCAATTGTTAGCGTAAAAATTTACCTATCTGCCGTTACCATGCCAACAGGTTAGCACGTCATTTCTTGATACTTACTAACCCGCTCTCACAATTTGAAAAGCTTAATTTTTCTACTATGCTGATGTGTGATGGCAAGATTGCAAGTTGGTAACCGACTGTACCAATTACTCTCTTGCTAGGGCTAGCCCTAGAACCCATAAGGGAGCGCCCTTAACCCCGTTACTTTGAGGGACAGGTGTATGGTAAGCGAAAAACGAAAGCGATATTTAGATGAATATATTGATAAGCGAAAGCGAGTCAATATTAGCTTATCCGCTGATGAATTTTCTAAAATCAGCTATCTTGCCGACCTTAACAATACCAAACCCACCTCATTTATTGCACAACTCGTTCAACACCATTTAAACAAATCACCATTTATTTCATCGCAGCTGCAAGATGAAATAAAAGAGATGAAATTTTTGCTTCGCAATGTAGCCAATAATATTAACCAAATTGCTCACCGTTCAAATACATTAAAGGTAATGGTTGATGAACGCGACTTGTTAATGGAGCTAAAAAAGCTTGAAGATGGCATTGCTTCCTTTATTCAAAAGGAAGCAGAAAAATGATCATAAAATCGATGAGCCGCAAACACCGCACTTTTTCTCAGCTATACCATTACATGAAAGATGGCTCATCGCGCAGTAGTAAATACGATTATTTTTCGCATAATATTTATTCACGAAAAGACCAAGATATCATCAATGAATTTGTTGCCAACTCTCGTAAGGTTAAAGCGCGTAAAAATGGTAATTACCTATTTCATGAAGTGATTGCCATTACTAAATCTAAACAGCTAACGCTTGAGCAAGAAAAAGAACGCCTATTCGATATAGTTCGCAACTATGTTGATATGCGTTGCAAAAACAATTTGGTTGCTGGCTATATGCATGATGAAAAAGACATTAACGTGCATTTTCATTTAATGATCAGCAGTAACGAGCTGGATGCCTTTAAAAATCAGCGTTTAACCAAGTTCGAATTTGATAAGGCTAAAAAGCAGTTAGAGCGTTACGTGATTGAAAAATACCCTGAGCTTGAGCAAGACATCATTATGAATGCTAAAGCTGAACAGAGGAAATCACGCGAATCGAATAAAGCAGCAGAAGTAAAGCGCAAAGGTGGCCGCTTAGAAAAAAAAGAGCATATGGTAAAAACACTCAATAACATTTTTGCCAATAGCCCTACCATGAATGAGTATTTTACTCAGCTTGAAAAGCAAAATATTGAAATGTATAACCGAGGCAGTGCCATTGGTTTTATAAACAAAACCGATGGCAAAAAATATCGGTTAAAAACGTTGGCACTTGAAGAGCAATTTAAGCAAGTTGATTCGTTACTTCAACAGGGTGACAAAGCTAAGCAACAAACCAAAGTTGATGAATCAGAAAAACAGCAAAAAAATGATAAGCAAGAAACTCGCAGTGATGCGGATTCAATAAAAGAAAAAGCTGTTGAGCAAAATAAAGCGGATATAAAGAAAGCTAGGAATGCTCAACAAAAGTCGGCTAATGCCAAGAGCAAGAATAAAGATAAAGGCTTTGAACGTTAGTTACTTAAAAACTAAAAATAGGTAGGTAGAAAATGGATATATTAGGGTTTTTTGATGGTTTATTTAGTGCCTTTTCTGCCGCGCGTTCGGGCAAAAATATTGATGATGAACAAAGTAAAAAATCATCATTAATTGAGCAGGGTAACAACCAAAAAAATACGTTGGCCGCTCAATCACATAAAGCAAAAATTAAAAAGGCTAGGGAAAAACAGTCTAAAAGCAAACAATTTGAAAAGGATATGGGCTAGTGTCAAAAATTATCAAAGATACCTTTTCAGGCTTATTTAAGATTGGCTCGCTCGTCGCTAAAAATAAGTTGTTAATAAAGGAAACAGGCGCAAGGTTTGCGACAACCAAAGAGCTAGCTTCTATTTTTTCCGGCCGAAATAAAGGCTTATTGATTGATGGGCAAAACAGCCGTATTTCTCAAAAAGATTCATATGAACATGTTGCAGTAATTGCTAAGCCCGGTAGCGGCAAAACAACAGTGTTTATTATTCCTAACATTTTTGAGCTTTCAAATTCTGCTTGTTCAATGATTGTGAACGATCCCAGCTCAGAAGTTTACCAACTTACAAGTGGGCATTTGAAAGCACAAGGTTATAGGGTTGTAAAATTAAGTCCTGATGACTTAGTGTCATCTTCTCGATTTAATCCCTTTGCGGGTTTAGATGCTCGCCATACTATAGAAATAGAGCAAGTATGCGCTGCAATCATAATGTCAAAGTACAGCAATGATAAAGAGCAACTTTGGAATGATGGTGCGATTTCAATTATGGAAATATTGGCTAAATGTTTAGCTTACAGCCAACCGCATAAGCTTAACCTTGTTGAGCTGAATTCGTTAGTGCAGCGCTTTGGTAGTGATGGCTCTGGTTTAGATGATTGGGTAGCTGAAAATGCGGTTAATCCACATTACCCAAAAGATAAAAGTTTGGTTGAATCATGGATTGGCTTAACAACCAGTAATGAAAAAATGCTCAGTAGCTATGTCACTATCTGTAAAACAGCATTAAAGCAATTGAACAACCCACAAGTGCGAGAGTTATTAAGTTCAGACACGCTAGAGCTAGAGAGTATTCGCCAACAAAAAACGATTGTTTACTTAAATTTCCCAGAGTCACAACAAGCTTATTATCAGTTCATTATCGATGTATTTTACGCTCGTCTTTTCGCTGAAGTAATGAAAGCGAAACCCACAAAGCATGAATTAGATATATTCGCTTTCTTAGATGAGTTTGGTAATTCTTACATTCATAATTTTAATACCATTATCACCAATGTTCGAAAGTACCGAGTATCATTATCTTTGGTTTTTCAGGGTATATCTCAACTAGAAGATAAATATGGCGAACAACGGGCAAAAGCAATAAAAGCTGGTATTGGCAGCTCGTTAATATTTAAAGGCGGTGATTTAGATACTAATGAAGAGTTTGTAAAGATAATTGGTAAGCGAGTGATCTCGCAACGAGAAAATTTCACAAGTGTTGTGCAACATTATAACGAACTCGATTTATTATCTTCAGGGCAACTCAGAACATTGGCTGATAACCAAGCGGTTTATATTTCAAAACATTACCAACCAACCATCGTTGAGACAGTTAACTTTTTTAATCATTCCCGTTATGCTCGTTTAGCCAAAAAAGAACCAGCACAATGTAGCGAACAGTCGGTTAGAATTGAATTCGACACCAAATTAAGGATATAGCAATGAATACGGATACTATGGTGTTTTTAGGTATATTTTGGTTTGCTGGTCTATTTATTGGTTGGTTTTTCCGAAATGGTATTTCGATTTGGGGTATTCTAGTACTTTGCTTTTTAGCCCCTGTTTTTACAATTGTTTCAACTATTGACTGGTGGCCGCTGACATTATCATTTGTAGTTGGGCTGCTAATACATACATGGAAACCGCTTTATAGGAAATTACAAGAACTATGACAGAGTTGTTATTTGGTGCGGCAGGTTTAATTTTTCTAGGCTACATCGTAGGTAAACTGTTTAAAAAATTTAATCCGTTTCTGATGGTATTCGGGGCGATTATCATCCTAAGTTTTTATCCAGTATTCATGCAAATGGAGTATAGAGACTTAGCAACGGTTTGTTTTGTTGTAGGTATTATTCTGAATTTTGAACAACCCGTAACTAAATTCAAGTACTGGATTAGTGACTTATTTGGAACACTTAGTTTTCGTCGCGCAAGAGCTGGATATGTCGCCGATATAGAACAGCAAAAGGAGCAAGCAGAAGCTGAGCTATATCGTCAAAAGCAAGAAGTTGAAGAAGAACTAAGGCGACAAAAACAACAAGCTGAACAAGACATTGAACGCCAACGCAGAGAAGCTGAAGAGGCAATTCGTCGGGAAGCTGAAAACCTAAAGCGAGAGCAAGAAAGAACGCGTTCAAATCGTAAGAATAGTCAAAGTAATCAAGACTATTCTAGACAAGAAAATACCCAAGATGGACAAAATCAAAGCCACTCAAATGGTGCCGATTCAGGTCATTTAAATCCACAATACTTTCCAGACGCATGCGAAATTTTGGGAAAAGGCCAAGGTTGTTCACTTAAAGAATATAAAATTGCCTATATGCAACTGATCAAACTTTACCATCCAGACAAAATTGCTAGCTTATCTGGTACTAGGAAAGCCCAAGCAGAAAATGAAGCAAAATTAATCAATGCTGCTTGGGATACAATTAAGAAAAAACTTAGGTAATTAAAGCTAAGAGGCACTTCTCAAGCACCGATTCTATGAACAACTAATATCAATATATAATACATTGCTGTTTGACACACAAAATAAAACATATGATCGGCTATTAACCAACTATAAAACCCTACAAACAGCAACCCAAGCAGACATAATATATATCAGGCAACTCTACCAGAGTATTCATTGGTTAAAGAGGTCAACCATGCTCTGGCCTCGCTTGTAGAGTAAAACCCCTTACAATTCTGTAGTCTTATTGTGGGGCAATATTTTCTAAGCATACTACAAATCAATGAACTCCTTTTTACAAATGCTTTTCCAGTCATTCCTTTTGTAATAACCCATTGATTTAATTTCTCCAGCTCTTCAAATGCTTCTGGTGTTCCCCCTTCAACCTGAGTTATATCTACGCATAAGCTAAAACTTGACTTGTTCAAAGAGGTTATGACTTTCTTAAGTGTATCGGCATATTTTTTTGCGCCGATACAGTAAAACGCGCCTTTTAGTTTAATTTCAATAATCTTATCTTGAGTTGATATTTCAAACTCACCATGTTGATTAAACATTGTCGCTCTCCCGTTTTGAACAATAAACAGAGACAATTTACTACTTCTAGTACAGCGTTCTCTGTATGTTAAGCTTTAGCTTACACGGTTCCCTATGGAAAATAGTCACTACCCAAGGTAGTGACTATTTTCCTTTAACCATTGTAAAGTTACTGCGTCCACATCTAGGTTTTCTCGGCAAACTTTATAGTCTAATTCTGCTATAACCTGGTTGCCAAACCTCAAACTATCAAGGGTAGCCAATTGTTCTTGAGAAAACATTTCAGATACATCTTTACGCATCAATAACACCGCCTTGTCAACTGTACCTAATAACCCTTCCGGTTCAGTTAATTCACGTATATTGTGTTTGTAATGTAGAAACTGCGGTTTCCATAAAGGAACAACAAACCACTTGCTACCTGCAACATTTTGTTCAAAGGTTGTAAAACAATCTTCTTCAGTTCCGGTAAAAAACTCATACCCAAGATCATTTAAGTGATAATGTTTTACGATGCTTTGTGAAAACCTTGAAATCCCGGCACCTTGATTAATTCCTTGGATTTTTTTTACCATTTTTAAACTTACACTTGGCTTTTTTAAATCTTCAACTGTATTTACTTCCGATGCAGGAATATATTCAGGTACACCCCAAAGCGCATATGGTTCATAATGTAGCCCCAATTCTATTAGTGGAACAGTTTTTTCTACTTCTGCTTTGTAGCCACCGTGGCTTGATGGTAACCAAGCTGATGCTAGTAAACCAACATCACCTTGTTTAAGCTTCTCAAAGTTTTGTTCGTGTGGTGAGTACACTCTTTCCACTTCAAAACCAAACCTCTCTATAATGTGCCCTAATAAAGAGGCCGCTACGCGATGAAATGAAAGATCCGTAACACCAATTGTGATTTTCTTAGTCATGCTTTTTTCCTTTTCCCTTAATTTTCGGCTGATAAACATATACGCAATAAAAATTATTTAAATATGCTTCCTTTTGGTATTACAAGATTTGTATCACCTGTTCTTGAGCTAATCTCGATTTTGGCAACGGATAGTTATAGTCCTGCTTAGGGTCTTTGTACCCTATAGCTAGTCCAACTTCACAAATATACCCATCAAGCTCACTGCTAAATTCTTTGGCTATCGCCTCACTGTCAACACCCTCCATTGGTGTCGAATCAATTTTTAGTCGTGCTAAAGTATGCAATGTGTTGCCAAGGGCAATATATGTTTGTGCTTTCGTCCACGCTCTATTATCACCGCTTTCATCTGTATTCAAATCAACAAAAGCGAAACCTCCAAAGGCTTGGTCACGGTTTTCCAATGCTACACGCTTATCTTTAATACTTTGGTCTACTACTTTGGCATAGTCATCACGTGTATAACGCGGGTTGTGTGCAAATAAAATAATATGGGAACTGTCGAATACATGTTTCTGGTTAAATTGAAAGTTTTCTTCAAAAGTTTTATGCATTCTTTCTTTGGCTGTATCACTTTCGATAATTATAAACTTCCACGGTTGCGAGTTTATACTCGAGGCAGATAACCGCATGGCCTCAAGAATAACATTTAAGTTTTCCTTTGAAATTTTACGACTACTATCATAATGTTTCGTTGTATATCGACCATTGAGATCTGTAATTATTTGGTGTTCCATAATATTTCCTGTTAATAATTGTATTTTCTAGACTCAATATAAATTATGACCATCTATTTTATTTAGGAAACAGTGTTCATTTTGAATCATTTTCAAAAAATATTAGATAAAATGCTTACGCTATCGAGAGCTAACTAATAGTTAAGCTTAAGTTTTGGGTAACAGCCAAAAGCAAACACAGTGACGTTGCTGGCAAACTATAAAATTAGAGATTGAACCTTGTTGCACCCAATCGGGTATGAGCTAATGATATGGCTGTTCTGGTAGCTAGCGGAGGCCGGATGAAGATAGCCATTGTTATGGGCTTATTTTCGTTACACTATTGGTTGGCGAATCAATAAACATATAACCGCTGATTTGGTGAGCAAAAAAATGATGAAAGATTATAACTGACTTGAGCCAACCAAAGGCTTGGTGTTTTACACTGACATGGAGTCACAATATGCTAGCAAGGGTGATTCATGTTCGTGTTAGTATAATGCTATTGTTGAAAAGAATTCTTTAATAGTCTAAAGCATGGTTAGCTATTGAAAAGACAGCAACAGACTCTCAACCATATAGGAAACAGTGTGATGACATATGTAACGGCTTTATAGTGCTCGTGTGGTCTATCGAGAGTAGCGCATTAACAAACCTTCTTAATAATTGTCTTGTGATTTAGTTTCGCAAAACAGTAAAAAAACCTGTTGCAGAACGCCACGATAAACGCTACTGGATAGGAAATTGAATTGAGCAGAGAAGAATTAGTTCAAATTTAAACTGACATTCCTCAATTGAAAACGGATAACTGTCAGCTCAAATCCAAGCTAAAACATCTTATGCATTCAATATTTTCTGGTAAAGTATATCTTTCAACTCTGCTCGCTCTTTCTTTAACTGGTGTAAAGTTTCATCATCTATTGGCGCGTTATTAAGTTCTAGCTCTCTAATTTCAGCATCGAGCGCATGATAACGTTGTGCATTTTTAGCAAAAGCTTGATTGCTATTATTTAATTGCTTAATAGTCTCTTGGTGTTCAGGAAAGTCGTTTAGTAATGAGTGATTTTCGCCTAACATAGTAACTCCTTGGTTTAGTAAAGTGATACGCTCTTGGTAGGAGCAAGTAAATTAGCATAACAACTCAAAGGCATTTCTCGACGTAGCTATGCAATCGATGGTTAAAGCTCTGGGTTTTTAGCGGTCCAAGCTTTATCAAGCGAAATTAAATTTTCGTTATTATCTAACTTCATTAATTCTTCTAAATGCTCATGGTGTTTTTGATATAAAGAAATATAATTTTCTTCTTCACTCCTTTGTTTGTATAACTCTGGCATCATATCGACATCTTTCTTATGAAAAATGTTCTTAAGACGATGTACTTCATAGGGGTCAATGCCTAACTGTTTCATCGCTGATTGCCCAATGTTTAAAGCCGTGCCAAATGTTTCGCGGTAGATACTGGCAATATTTAAATCCATAAACTCAAATACAGCTTCTCGGTCATTTGCATTAACAACTATTTTTAATTGCGGATAGTGTTTTTTGGCAAGTTCAACAAGCTGTTTAGTTGACTCCGTATCGCCCAGCGTAATAATCAACAATTCTGCCGTAGCAGCACCTGCTGACTCTAGCAAATCAAGCCTTGTCGCATCACCATAGTAAACCTCAAATCCCAATTTTCTCAAAATGCTCACATTACTGGCGTTATGATCGAGAATGATTGGTTTTATGCCCGCAGATATTAAAAAACGACCAACATCGGTTCCCAAACGACCAAAGCCCGCAAGAATGACATTATGTTCACCTTTTTCGATAATGTCTTTAGTTTCTTCTTTCTGTTCCTCTCCAGGTTTTTGAGACGTTTTCTCATGAATAACAAACATTACTGGGGCTAGAAACATAGAAATAGCTACTGCCGAGATCAAAGGTTCAATAACATCAATGGGTAAAACGCCACTACTTTTAGCAAGTTGAAATAACACAAACGCAAACTCGCCGCCTTGAGCTAAAGCAATAGCAAATAACCCTCGCTCAGCATAACTAATATTAAATACTTTGCTAACTACGACTAATACCAAAGCTTTAATCGCGATTAGTCCGCAGGTTAAGCCTAGAATAAGTGCTAATTTATTACTGATCAGAGAGAGGTTTAGGCTTGCACCAATTGAAATGAAGAAAATTCCCAACAGTAGTCCTTTAAATGGTTCAATATCACTTTCTAACTCATGACGAAACTCACTATCAGCCAGTACAACACCCGCCAAAAAAGCGCCTAACGCTGGTGATAAACCAACCATCATCATCAGAAGAGACGTGCCGATAACAAGCCCTAAAGCGGCAGCAACAAAGATTTCACGAACCCCGGTTTTTGCAATGGCCCTGAATATAGGTTTGCAAGCAAATTTACCCGCAATAAGCACGAAGGCAATAGCCGAAATAGTCACTAGTATTTGTATATGGTTTGGTAAAACACTAATATCAAATAACACCGAATCATGATGAGCTCCACCAGAAGTAGATAGCGTAGCCAGTAAAGGAAGTATGGCCAACATGGGGATCACTGCCAAATCTTGAAATAACAAAACTGCAAATATCGACTGGCCAGCTTCTGTTTTCATTTTTCCCTTTTCTTGCAAGGTTTGTAAAACTATTGCGGTTGAAGATAGCGATAATATAAGCCCAATTGCTATTGCTTGTTGCCATGGAAGAAGAATATAAGCGATACAACAAATGAGTAAGCTTGTAATGACAACCTGCATTCCTCCAAATCCCACTATTGGTATTTTAAGTTGCCAGAGCATCGCTGGTTTTAATTCGAGGCCAACGAGAAATAGCATCATCACTACACCGAATTCTGTGAAGTGCATGATTTCTTCTAAATCGTGAATTAAAGAAGCGCCAAATGGGCCAATAACTATGCCTGCCATTAGGTAGCCTAAGACTGAGCCTAACCCCAATTTCTTAGCGATAGGAACCGATATAGCCGAAGCTGCTAAAAAAATAAAAAACTGTAATAAAAAAGCTTCCATATCATTTGCTCACGGTTATTGGCGTATTATCATTTAAGGTTTCTTGTTGTTGTAGTTTATTAATGTCTAAAGAAGAGTCACGCAAAGCAATTAATGTGCGGCGATACTCTGCTGAGTAATTCTCAACTTTACCTTTAGCTAAACCTCTATGAACTCCTGTTACAGCAAATGGCGGAAGCCAACTTAAATTGCAAAGTTTGGCTGTTGCTCTGAGAGGTGCAGTAAGTTCTTTTAAAGTAAATTCATTGTACCCATCTTTTTGGTACGTTGAAGCGTCACCACCCGCAGTAATGGCTTGAAAAAACAATTTACCTTCTAATGCTTTTCCCTTGGAGCCATATGCCCAGTCGTGCTCTAACACTAAATCTAACCACTCCTTTATAATCGCTGGTGTGGAGTACCAATAAAGCGGATGTTGAAAAATAATAATATCGTGGCGTTCACACAATAATTGCTCTCGCTTAACGTCAATCATAAAGTCTGGATAATTAGCATAAAGATCGTTAATTGTTAAATCCTCTATATCTTTAACCGCATTGCGTAATGCGATATTTATATTTGATCGTGACTTTGCTGGATGAGCAAAGTTTATCAGTATCTTTTTCATTCAACGTATTCCTTATAAACGTGCAACTATTAATTATGACTATCTAGCCTATTTAGGAAACAGTGTTTAGATTGATTAATTTTCAAAAAATATTAGATAAAACACTTATGCTATAGAAAGTTAGCTAGGGGATTAATTGAAGTTATTGTAATCACGAGTTTTAGTTGATCACTTGTGAGGAGCAGTTCTAAAACTAAAAGGTTGAACAAGTATGATTAACTTAATTTTTTATAGCGGGTAAGTCGGACATTTAGTTTTTTTTATTGATAGCGTATTCATATAAAATAATACACCTTTATTGGTTGACGCTAATTTGATACTGCATACATATACTGTATTTTTAGTTCAAGCTTAACTTTGGAGAAAATACGCATAATTAACATGTGATGTCCGTAACACTTTGTCAGATTCTCATTTAGTTAACTTTTTCCTCCTTTAACATTAGCTTAATAGATGTGCTCCTTAATATTTGAGTTTGTGAACGATTAGAATATCTATTTAATGCCAAGTACGCTGGTGCCCTGTGAAATAAAGGTCCCCTGACGATATTTTTCTCATCAACATTGGTATTATTCTTTATAAATTCACGATATATACTTTCTGGATGCAATACTACCTTTACTCGGTTTTTCATTAACATTTCAAATGCTTGTTTATAGCTTGATAGCTGAAATTCCATGCGCTTTTTACGCTCATTCATTCTCATTAAATCTGCTACTACAGTGTGTCGTGTATAAGCTACATTTACTTTGTCTATTTCACTATCCCTAGGGCATTCTTTATAGCACCAATAATATATGTCTACATCATGAGTAACACTCAACCACTCGAAGTGCTCTTTGTTATTTTTCGTCTTTATAATTGAAAAAATCGCTGTGTTTTTATCTTTATTCGCATGATGTAGCGCTCTTGCCCATGGAACTATATCGATTCGGTAGTCAATGTTCGCATCCTCAAATATTTGTTTTACCTTATCAACTGCTAAGCCGACGGCCTTTCCACTCGATAGATATGAATATGGTGGATAATTTTCCCCATAAATAATCCAGGTTGCATTGTTTCCAGAACTGGAGAAAGAGCACAGTATCAATAATGATAGGAACAAAATATTCCAATTCATTTGCATTATCGGGTTATACATTATAAAACCATATTGCGTTCGTTAGTAGTAATATAGTTCAATATGTCCTTTTTGTTTAATGCCTTTGAAAAGTAATACCCTTGGAAAAGATCAACACTTTTTTCTTTAAGTAATGCAAGCTCCTCTCGAGTTTCAACACATTCGGCCACTACCTTATAACCTAAAAGTTTACCTAAATTAATAATTGTATCGACCAAAGATAATTTTACATTTGATGCCATCATACTTTTAATAAATGAGCCATCAATTTTTAGCTCATCAACCGGCAAAGTATCTATATACGATAGAGAAGAGTAACCTGTGCCAAAGTCGTCTAGAGAAATTGTCATTCCCAACCGTTGGAGCTCCTTTAATTGATCTAAACTTGTGCGTCTTATTTCAACCAATGTGGTTTCCGTTATTTCTAGCTTTAGTTGCTTTGGAGTTATGTTGAATTTCTCTAAAGTGGCAAGTATACGTGATTTTAATTGTTGGTTTTTAAGTAGAATAGAGCTTATATTTATCGATACCTTAAAATTTTGATCACCTAATACTCTATTGACAGATTTTAGTAGGCGACACGTATCTGCTAGCACCCGATCTTGTAAATCAAAAATGACCCCTAGATGTTCGGCGATAGGTATAAATGTATCAGGGGTAATATAACCTAGCTTAGGGTGCTCCCAACGGCATAACGCTTCCGCCCCTAAAACATTACCATTACTATCAACCAAAGGCTGAAACAAAGTATAAAAATGCTCAAATTTCAACGAGTTTAATATCGCTCGTTCAAGCTCTAACCTTTCGGCTTTTTTAGCAAGCATCGACGGTTCAAAACAAACAATTTGCCCCCCCCCTCTTTTTTTAGCCTCGTACATAGCGATATCAGAAAAGCTTATGGCGTCAAATTCCGGTTTTGTAGAGTTGTCAATTAAGTAATAACCAATTGAAGCACCCAAGAAATACGCTACATTGTTAATACTAATTGGCTTACTCAAGAGCTCTAAAATTTTTTCAGCATACGATAATGCCGTAGTGTTAGTGTGATAGTTTTCTTCTTGAATTAACACTACAAATTCATCTCCACCAACTCTTGACAGAAATATGTCTGGGGGTAAATTACTTGATAGTGTTTCAACTGCTTTTTGAAGAACACAGTCACCAACTCCATGCCCTTGCATATCATTAATGTCTTTGAAATTATCTAAATCCACATAAAGTACCGCAGTTGAAAATTGCCCAGTTTTTGCTTGTTGGTAGGCCGTTTGAATTCGTTGGTTTAAACACCTACGGTTTGCAATTCCGGTTAATGAATCTTGCATTGCCAACGACTCAATTTGTTCTTTACGTTTTATTTTTTCAGTTATGTTACGAGCTAGCCACAAAACAGTTCTTTCTGTTGTAAAAACATTCTCGGGTACTTTGACTACTCGTCCTTCAAAATGCCTGTCTACCCCATTCCAAGAAATAATATACTCTAGTGACTCCACCGAATTCGAACAAAGAGCGCGTTGTATTGTATTCGTTATTTTATTAGCTGTAGCAGGGCTGTGTAAGTCACATACATTCTTTCCGATAATCTCATCGGTATGAACGTGTAATTCTAAGTTTTTTTGGCCGTAAAGCTCTATATAATCTCCTGATTCGGAAAGTAATATTGCGACATCAGGAATAACCTTTGTAATGTTTAAAAATTGCGTATTAGCTCTTTCAAGCTGTTGGGTTAACAATAATTCCTGGGAGCGACGGGTATCACTTTCAATTGCAATTCCAGCAAGGTGAGTAAAATAACCTATAAACTCGAAATCGTTATCTGTTGGCGTATTTTCTGACGGAAAATAAATTGCAAAAGTCCCAATTACCTCTTTTGTTGAAGCGAATATTGGGATAGACCAACATGAAGAAAAACCATGTTTCAATGCCTTATCTACTTGTGCTTGCTCCCAACATGGGTCATTTTTAATATCTTTAGATACGTGTGTTTTCCCATAGAAAGCAGCTTTTCCACAGGCTCCACCATCACTCGCGATACGAACATGATTTAACGATTCTAAATATGTTACAGGTAAGTTGGGTGCAGACTTTACCTGCAAATAATTTTCTCTTTTGACCATTACCGACGCTACTGCAACTGAGCCCCAAAAAGCATCTATGGCTTGACACAGAACGTTTAAGCTACTCTTTAACGAATCGGCCAATGCAATTTTACCGATAACTTCTTGCTGCGCTATTAGTAATTTGTTTGCTTTAATAACTTCCATATAACATCCCTTCAAACTTCTGTCTTTTTTTTGCTCTATTGTTTTATTTTTCTATTTGGTATTGGTTACGCCCACCATTTTTGCACAATATAGCGCTGAGTCAGCTCGCTTCATCAAATTGGCAGCCTCTTGAACACCATTTTTATAGGCAGTTAGGCCTATAAAAATGGTTATATTGAAAGTAATTTCGCTGGTTTTAAATGAGGTATTAGCAATTGCGTCATTAATCCTTCTGCAAGTTATTTTGCTACGACCTAAACCCATATTAGGTAGTAGTATCGCGAATTCTTCACCACCCACTCGGCCTAGGTAATCTGTATCTCGCAACAAATTTGAACACAGTTGTGCTGTTTGCTTAATTACCATGTCCCCAGTTGGGTGACCATAGGTATCATTGACCAATTTGAATTTATCGATATCTAACATTAATAGGAAAAATGGGCTTTATAACGTTTACTCCTCGCAACCTCTTCATTTACCTTACCTATAAATGTCCGTCTGTTTAGTGATTGAGACAGGTCATCGGTTGTGGCTAATATTTCACAAACCCTTACCATCTCAACCAATTCTTTTTTAGTGTTTTCGAGTTCAGTAATTTCCATGCCTATAGCAACATGATAACCACTTTCAAGTGTTAATCTACTCATGCGAAAGTAACAATTAGCGACAGTATAGGTAGCAAAATTCGTTTCGCGTGTTTTTTGATTGCGATTCTTTCATGGAGTTAAATTACTCATTAATATCACTTTTTTTATATTGACACCTGTCTTGTTATCAAAAGCATAATGCATCACTTCAGTCTGTGAATTGCCAATCATAATCTCTAAACTTACCCCTGAAAGATCTGCCATTAACTCATTACTGTATTCGTACACACATTCTTCATTCATGACACAAATACTACATTGGCTTGCTCAAAAACCAACTTAGCGTCGCTAAAAGGTTCTTCACTTTTTATACCTTATAATCGGAATTGTAGTTCAGCTCTTTCTTATAATTAAAAAATTTTGACCCACAATAACCTTAATTATTCCAATTCTGGACGATTTTTGTTTTTTGTAAACAGGAGGGGTTTTGAAAGACTTTCAAAAATTATTGGAGAAAGATCAAAAGAAAGTGATCTGAATTGACCTTATCCAAAGTTATACCATGCCACTGAGAGGCTTGCCGCTTAACGAAGGATTGTTCAGTTAAGAAATTAAGATCAGTATCTAAAGGATGGGATCCACTTTTCATTTTATCGAGTAAATTGTACCAAAAATGGAGCCTGTCAAAATATGAATTATCTCAATGAGGTAAATTTTCAAAATTTAGCGGGAAGGGTCAAAGGCAATAAAATATGGAATAAAGAACCTTTTGAATTAGACTCCTTTAAAAATAACTCTCCACCGAGCTGTTGATAGATAATATTGTGAGCTATGTGTAATCCTAGACCAGTGTTTCCGTCAAACCGTTTAGATGAAGTAAATGGTTCAAAAATCACATCTTTAATTTCATTGTCCACACCACTACCAGAATCTTTAAAGGCAATTAATACATGCTCAGGCTCTTCTAGAGCGTATATAGTAACGTCTCCTTCATTTTGCTGGTGAAACCCATGTACTATAGTGTTTTCAAAGAGAATTCGTATAACCTGTAGCAGTAAATCTTGGTAGGTTTCTATTTGAATGACACCAGACACTTCAAATTTAACGTTGACTTTTATGTCATTAATTTCGTTATTAAGGCAGTGTTTTAAGGTATTGAAAAGTTCTTCTAAATTAACTTTCGACTTTTCGTCTTGGTATCGCTCCTTTGAAATAAGCTTAAAACGTTCTATAAGCTTTGATGCTCTATTTAAATTTGTCTTTGTCAGCCTTTCACACTCTTCGAATTCACTAAAGTAGTTACTTAAACTCTGTTTGGTTAACTTTCCTTCACTATATGCTTTAGATAGTGTTTCTGTTGTTTCTTTTAGGCAAGATAGTGCCGTGATTGAAACACCCAAAGGTGTATTTAGCTCGTGAGCGACGTTGCTAACTAACTTTCCTATAGAGGCTAGTCGTTTACTTTCAGCTAACTTTTCTTGCGTATTGTGTAATTGTTCCAGCGTTTTAATAGATAGATCTTTTGCCTGTATTAGCTCTTCTTGTCTTTTTGTTTCAAAGGTTATGTCTATCCATGTGTAAATATAGTTACCTGAGGTTGTTTTAGCTTTTCGAAAAAGCCAAACTTTATCGTTGATTGCTCGCAAAGTTACTTCAAAGGCTTCTTTGTTAGCTAGTTCAATTAATGCTTCGTTATTACTAACATAGTCATTTACAAACTGTCGCAGAAGTTCCTTAATATTTATGGTTTTATTTACTTTTTCAAAATTATTCCTAAAGCTATTGTTAACCAATAAAATTTTTCCATTCTCATCTGTAAAAACAAAAGGCTCAGACATGTTTTCAACGGTATCTAATATTTGAATGTCCTTTTGTTTAGCTCGGTCGTTAAGAATGGTTATTTTATTTTTAAAATAGAGAACAATTGACAGAGATAACAATAAAAATACGATTCCTGAAAGCACAGCTTTTTCAAGTAAATCAATATTTACACCACTTAATTGTGACTGTTGGATAGTAGGGAAAAAGTAAGCTGATTGCATAGCAATGTAATGCATAGTGGCAACAGAAAATCCAAATGTTAAAGCACTTAAAAAACTTGTCATGCTTTGACTTAATCTATTTACAAAACTTATTTTTTTAAGCTTTAAAGCTATTGTTATAGTGGCCATAAACCAAGATGCTAGAATAGCAACAACAAATATAATTGGGTCGTGAACCATTACAGCGTTAATCGTCATGGCGGCCATACCAATAAAATGCATAGCAGAGATACCAATTGCTAATAGTAGTCCGTTACAAATTATTTGTTTACTAGTTGTTTGTTCAAAGTTAAGGAAATGAATAATGCTTATTGATGCTAGAATAGCTGGTAATATCGAAATTAGTGTTGTTAGAGCATCATATTTGATTGGCATTTTAAGGTTGAGTGCTAGCATACCGATAAAGTGCATAGACCAGACTCCAATCCCAAGAGTGATACCTCCAGCGACTTTAATTAAAGTTACATTTCTTTCCTTTTGTTTGGTAGTGATAAAGTCATTGATTAACGTTGCTGAGTAGCCAGCAAGAACAGCGACTAAATAGGATACAATCACTAATGTTAGGTTATATTCTTCTAATAAAGCTGTACTTTTATCAATTTCAAAACTAAAAAAATGTATATGTTTCATCATTAACTTCCCGTGTTGCAATAGCACCCTTTTGCGGAGCTGATGATTAGGTTCGCTGAAAAGCCCTTTAAATGGTTTTCAAGAACAGTCGTTGCAAAACCATTTGTTTGTGTACAGCCAAGTCCCTCGCCATAGGGACCAAAATAAATTAACTCAGATGATTCTCCGATAATAGCAATAGAAGGCGTTGAAGGAACTGAATATTTATCACTGGCTTCCACATTGACAAATTCATAGCCATTCTTCTTAGCAACCTGTTCTAGTTGAGTTATATGATTTTGACTAACACTGTTACAGGCACAATCAGCCTGATAAAAGTTCACAATTGTACTTGCATTATTTAAAGGCTGATTATTTGCAAAAATTCTATTTACAAGCTCAGCTCTAGAGGTATTCTCTAAAACGCCATTTGGGTCGAACTCTGCGATACGTTCAATTGTCAAGAAAATAAATGCACAAGCAGTAAAAGCCAACCAAGAAAAAAAAAGTGCTACTTGAAATTTATCTACTTTCACCTTTACTGAAAACATAAAATGCTTTGTTCTAATTTAGCAGCGGTATCACTTAGCTTGTGAGACTCAATACCTAGAGAAATAACATTCTGTTTATTTTTTTCTACAGTAGATCTGAGTGTCTCAGTACTTTGAGCTATGCTGTCAGTCGTAGTAGACTGTTCTTCTACCGCAGCGGCTACATTAATTGATACCTGTGATGCGGTATCAACGATACGACTTGCACTTTTGACCTGCTCTAATGCATTCTCAGCATCTGAAATGACCTCTTTAACAACTTCTAAACTTTTAGACATTGATTCAGTTGATGTCTGAGAATAACTTTCTAAGCTGGCGATGGTGTCACTGATCTTATTTGTACTATCTTTGGTTCTATTTGCTAAGGCGCGAACTTCATCCGCTACAACTGCAAAGCCTCTGCCTTGCTCACCTGCTCTTGCAGCTTCGATAGCAGCGTTTAATGCCAATAAGTTTGTTTGCTCTGCAATACTACTTATATCGGTTAAAACTGCTGATATTTCACTAACAGAATTGACTAATTCTGATATTTGAGCGCTGGTATCTTCTAGGGAGGTGGCTAGGTCTTGGTTTTGTGATGTTATTTTTACAATTCCTTCGTTTGTATTTTTTGTATATACGTTTGCGTCTTGCATTTGATCGTTTAAGCCATGGGTCTCCTGCGATATTGATGATACAGTAACTGCCATTTCTTCAGCGGAAGTTGCAATCATATTCGTTTCCATATTGGTATCATCAGAGGATTTGTCTAGATCTGTTTTTGTTTCTTCTAAATTTTGATAATTATTATTCAGTTCAATGACCTCTTTTTTAATATTACCAATCAAGTTTTCTATAACATCAAGAAGGCTATTAAAAGCCAGTAGCGTCTTATTTCCCTTTGCCTCAGCTCTAATCGTTAAGTCAATTGAACTGCTGTTTTCAGTTAATTTTTCAGCCACTCTTTGTAACTCTTGACCAGTAACGCTTTCAGTCTTCATTATGCTTGCTATATAACTTGCAACACATGCCTCAGCGGTGGCATAACATGCATGAATGAGTACAGTACTAAACATCAATCGGTCTGGATCGAAGACGTAAACCAATGAGTTATTTGTTTGAAGGTAGTAAAAAGACAGGTGGTGAATTGCAATAGTTACTAAAGCTGTGACAAAAACTTTCCAATCTTGAAAAATAATTAATAGCGCCATTAAAATAAAAATTTCAAAGTGAACTTCTATCAACCCAAAGGATTGGTGTATATGGAGTGCTGCGAAAATCATTACGGCTACACCGCATACATGCTTTGTTAATACTGAGTTTGGATCTGACTTAAGAAAATAAATCGATACGAGCATTGCTGGTAAACCGATGATAAGGCCAGATACTAATGTGCTATAGACAAAGCCTAAAATTAAGCTCTCGATAAACAAAAATATAAGCAACCCTGTGAATAATTGATTTACTTTATTCATACATTCTTTAACCTTTTGTATTAAAGATTAATATCTTTATTTTAGCTTAAGATATTAACCTTAAGTTTCTAGTGGCTCAGATTTAGTGGAATTATGACTGTTAAACTAAAATTCTATTTTACCCAAATTATAATGGTTTTGTTTGTCGGATAATTCATTAAAGTCTTCCTTATTAGTAATTGGAACTTACCAGTAACTCTATTCCCAATTCCTCACTTTTTGACTGAACCCAGTGGTAAGCTTCGGTTGTATTCTTTATATCGGTCGTGCTGTAAAGTCCCCTTAATAAAGAGAAGTGAATAGCTTGATCCAAAAGTGGTAAATCAGATAGCATTTTGTGGTTGGACTCGAGTAATTCAATATGACTATTAATCTTCGATACGATTGCTGTCGAATTTTTTAATAAATTATCAAATTTTAATTCAGGTGTTTGCTTACGCTCTTTCCAGAATAGCCGGCTTGAATATGTTTTAAACTCTTCTAAACCCAGTAGGTGCCATCTCGGATAACCAATTTGTTGAATTAATGGAAAGGCAGCAGATTGCCACTCCAAGGTACTTAACTCTGGTTTTTGTGGGACTGATATTCCAGCAAGAGATTTAAAGTGCGCGATGATATCTAGGCTTTCTGCCATTACAGTTTCATCATCTGCAACGAGTATTGGTACGCTACGTTTACCAATTAAATCTATTGGGGTAGCACTATCATCAAATTCAATAACAACTTCTTCTATCTCAATTTTTAATTGTCTCGCAATAAAACGCACACGTGCACAAAAGGGGCAATGTTTATAAATATAAAGTTTCATCATAAATCCTAACGCTATATGACCACTGTGTTTAGTGGATACATTAGTGCATCCACTAAACAATATTTACTAAGGTTGGTACTTGAACCTATAAAGTGTGTAAGGGGCCTTGGCATTACCTAACCCTTGACTAAATGCGGGGTGTTGGTGCAACTGATCTTGTGTTACATATATATAGCCGTTGCTCACAGCAAGACTGTCAGGCCATGATAACTTTTTATCTTTGATCAATGTTTGGTATTTGCCTTTAGTTGTCAAACCAATCGCACTATTCTCTAAGTCGGTTGCAAGAATTCCGCCTCCTGGCGCAAATGCAATACCATCGCTTGGATTTTTAGGGCCAAATACTTCAATGCTTTTCTTAAGTTTATTGGAAGAGGTTTTGCTATCCGCAATCAGTGACGTTGGTAGCCTATATATTTTTGTGCCACTAAACGCGCCAAAATATAACCAATTGTTTGCTTCATCAATTGCAATTGGATTTAAACCAAAGCGCAAATTATTGGTTTTACCTTCTTTGGTTTTTGATGCCAATAATGAAGCTTCAATAACAATATCGATATCTTCAGGCATTAATTGTTCAGTATTCTCCAAGACACGTTTGGACTTACCTGTTTTCACATCAACAACAATTATTGCTGGCTTAGTCGCTCCCATAAAATTGCCAAACGTCATATCAGCAATATAAATCTTACCGTGCTTTTCATCGATAGCGAAATCTTGGATAAATGAATTCGGCTGTAAAGCTACTTGATCGATAATAATAGTATTATGAAGTTTGTTTTTCACACTATCCCAGGCGATAAACTGAGCGGGCGTCGTTTCGCTACCCATGTCTAAAATCCACACAATACCATTTGAATCAGTGTGTACACCGATTACAGACGTAAGCCCTACCTTACCGATCTCCGGCCCATCAGCCCAATCAACCGTTGGGAAAGGTTTTTTCGTCCCATTCGCCATCACCTCTACCACTCTATATTTAGGGTTATCCAAAGGATGCATGCTAATAACAATACGGCCGTCTGGCGTAACGGTAATCCCACCACCACGCGTATCGTTAAATTGTGTTACTGCCTCTAATTCACCGACCTCGACCGCCTTAATTGGCGATGATACAATCACTGTCAAACCAACTGCCACAGATAATAAACTTCTCTTAAGTACTTTCATTATATTTCCTCTATTTTTAGCTTTGTGTACAAATGAATCTTTTAGGTTTGCCTTAGTTCTGCATCCTTCAAGTAACATATTTAAGGGTAGTCGTTTAATTAGCAATAAAAAACAGCTTACTATTTGATTCATTATCTAAAAATATTTGAAAAAGTTGTTGATAAACTTTATAACTAATGTCTAATTTTTCTTTTTAGGCAACTTTATTCATTCATTATGTTACTTGAAGATTTAAATATTGTGTTAAGAGTTGCTGAGTTTAAGAGCATCACAGCGGCGGCTGAGAGTATGAATATGCGCACAGCTACAGCCAGTGTGGCTATTAAAAGAGTTGAACGTGAACTGGGTGCAGAGCTTTTTATCAGAACGACTAGGCGACTTAGATTATCTACTGCTGGAGAGAGGTATATTCCTCAGTGTATGGAGGGTTTAAATGCACTCAATATTGCAAAACAAAATGTACGCACTGAAAAAGACGTAATAAGTGGTGAGTTAAGGCTGTCTGTTCCCTCGGATTTAGGCCGAAACATAATACTTCCTTGGTTAGACGAGTTCACAGAAGAGCATCAGGACATAAAGTTAAGCATACATATTGCAGACAGGAATATCGACCTTTACAAAGATTCTGTTGATATAGCAATTCGTTACGGCTCTTTGGTCGATGAGAACCTTTATGGGTTCAAAATTTGTGATGTAAGAAGAGTGTTGTGTGCCGCACCACTATATATAGAACGATACGGTCAACCTAAGATACCTCAAGATATAACGGAACATAACGCACTGTTATATCAATTACATGAATTAGTCGACTCCCATTGGCGTTTTTCACGCAATAATGAAACTTTCAAAGTCAAAGCCGTTAGTAATAGAAAAACCAATGACGCTGATTTGGTAAGGCGTTGGTGTATTGCCGGAAAAGGCCTAGCTAAAAAATCTTGTTTGGACATGTCTAATGACTTGTTAGCTAAAAAGGTAGTTAGGGTTATGAAGGATTATGAGCCAACATCGACAGAGCTTTGGATAGTTTGCCCTAGCAGACAAACTATCACACCAGCTGTAAGGCTATTGCGAGACTTCTTAAAGAAAAAGACGAATGATGTTATTAATAAGCTAACTGAAAATAAAATACTTTAATAGGGTGCGCTACGTATCACCCGCCTTAAGGATTGTCAAAGTAAAAAGAATGTCATTTATATATCTGTAATAAATGAGATTAAATAACTTATTTTATAAATTAACTCCTGAGAAATCTTATTTACAGCCCAAACATCCGTGCGAACTCCAACACCTCCTTTCCCCATACCATAAAAATACGGCTGGGATAGCTGCAACATAAAACCAAATATCAGTTATCATAAGGTCTCCCAAAGTATTAGAGTTCGAAAAGTACATCTGTACGAATGATATATTTCACGCCCTTTGTAACTTGTTCTGACGCGTGTAAACAATGCAACGGATGATTTCCATGTGGAAAGCACAAAACACTACCAGCCGACATTCGAACTGAATTTACTTTAGCATCATGCAGCTTTCTTGTTGGAGCAGGAGAAGAGTTATTGTCGGTTAGAAACTGTGTTGCCCCTCCTTCAAAGTTCTCAGACAGGAGAATAAGGAAGGTCATTTGGCTCCATTGATTTAAATAATGATTATGGATAAGCGTTTCATTCACAACCCTACTGCCTGGCCAAGAACCATCTGTATGAAAATCAAAATAGTCACCGTCCTTATATCGGTAAAAACGAAATCGCGCGTTTATACCCACCGCAGACTTATCATTGAATATCTTTGTATTACTGTTAATAAGTGTCCCTACTCGATCCCAAATAATTTGATCGGTTTCTTCATCAACAACCCAAGTAACATTGTCGTTATGCCGCACATTTCTCGGTAATGAAACCGCTGCGTCTGCTTGGTACTGTAATGATTCAGAAACTTTTATAAACTTTTCTATTTCATCAGTAGAAAATACATTTTCTAAAATAAACGCCCCTGGCACCCCCGACACCTCTTTTCTTTTCACTTCTTGGAATGAACGTGACAATTTAAGGGGGTTCGTATTGCGGTTGGCCCATGTTGGAATTCGGAGGTTTTCAGCTCCAGCTTCATATGCGACTATATAAAAGTCATTTAATAGCGCTTCCATATTATTCTAATGCTCCACCTTAACTTCTATAACCAACCCCTCTGGTGCTTGAACAAAATATTGTTTAAAGCCTAAACTCGCATTTGATATTATTTTGTAAGGAGCCCCCAGTTGATTGATTCGATTCATCAATTCAATAGAATTGTCAGAGAAAAAACTGACATGATCTACAATTGGATTCTCCGAACTGTTTTGATTATGTTTTATTGAATTAAACTGTTTTCCAAATATATGAATGACATCGTCTTTACCCAAATACAAAAAGTATCCATCGAAAGGTAACCCTTCACGATTTCCAACTGATAAACCCAAAAGCGAAACCAGAAAGTCTTTCATTTTTTCCGGGTTTTTAGCAGACAAAGAGATGTGATCGAACTTTACTTTCATAAAGTGTAACTTCCTAAGCTATAACACCGCACTGAACTATTCTCAGTGCGGGTATAGTAAAAAATATGAGCTCTGTCTTATTAACCAATAATTGACATCTCGTTTAACGTAAACTCAGCCACTGCGCCTTCAGTTGCTTTCATATACTCACTCAAATGATTATTTGCCATGTGTTTTTGCCATAATTCACGATTCTCCCAGTTTTCGTAAAACACGAAATGTGCTGGATTTTCATTATCTTGGTGCAGGTCATAATTAATACACCCTTCCTCTGCACGTGTGATTTCTATGAGTTTTAATAACTCAGCCTTTACCAATTCAACTTTGTTTGTATTAGCAATAATATTTGCAACAATTGTTAGCTTAGCCATTTGATTGAACCTTAGATTATTAATTAATGTGTTTGTCTCGATCGACGCACTAAATCTACGCTTGTTGTTGTAACTAAAAAACAGCCATTCATTAGAATTATTATCAAAAATATTTTGAAAGTTAATATACGCCAATGCTGTTTCCAATTAGATTTGATATGGGTAAATTTTGTGTTGTGGTTAGCAGATTGATGACTAGCCATATACAACTATTTAATAATGAAGGAAATGAGATAAATGAATAAAAACAAGAGTCAAGTTATTGGGGTGGTATTCGCCCTTATTAGTATGTTTAGTTTGTACACCTTTGCAGAGCCAGTGAGTAATCAGATTCCAAGTAAGAACTTAGGTTTCTTAGTTACACTAAAAGCTAAGCCAGGAAAAGAGGCTGATGTTGGTCAATTAATTTCAAACGCTATTATTTTGGCAGAAAAGGAAGAGCAAACACTTACTTGGTACGCTTTTCAGATAGATGAGTCAACATTCGGTATTTTTGATACCTTCCATGATGAAGAGGGTAGACAAGTTCACCTTAATGGGGATATCGCTAAGTTATTAATGGCCAATGCGGAAGAATTACTTATGGAGAAACCAACGATAAAGCCTATTGGTATTTTGAGTAATAAGTAGAGTTTGGATATTTTTAGCGCGTTATTAGTATGTCTGAGTAAGGGTTTAGATTTCTTAGAGAGGTATGTCTACTGTTACACTATTTAAAATGTATTAGTTACCAAGGGAAATTGTCGGTCTAGTCGGTCTAATTACCGTGCGACTTTGTGGTAAATAGGATATCAGCCAGTTATTAAACTAGCTAGTTCTTAGTTAAGCAGTTTCAGCTAGTCAGGCCTACTGAGCGCGCATTGCCACAGTATTCATGTTTTCCCTCAACCAGATATAATGAACGCCAGTTGGGCTTAGAAAAACTTTTTGATTTTTTTAACAGAAGTGACACTTGCTGTTGGCTAAGGTGCAGGTTTTCCAATGTCTAAATTTAGATTCACAAATTATAAAAATTAGCTATTAAAAACAAGATACTGATTCTTTGAAACGTGAATTCCAAAGACTAGTTATAGATTCAATACGGAACGAATTTTTTTCCTAAGGCCATTATTCAACATGGCGTCAATGGCGGCGTTTGTTTTTTTTACGCGTTTCTCATTATAGCTAGTTTTAGAATAAATGACTTGCACCGGCACCTTTTCCAATTCCAATATGTCCGAGTACTCGTCTATGTTCGACAGTTTCTCCTCGGGTTTCAGGTTTCTCAGATGTCTTTTGATAGTAGAGTTCGAAACTATTACGCCTTTTACTCGACCAGCATCTAGCATCATTAGCCCCCTGTGATAATTAAGCACCGGTACGCGATAAAACTCAGTGATTTGAGAGTGACAGTTTGTCACGAAACTTGGCTTAAACTCAGTAAAATTAAAGCAATCAGACAATTTTAATCCATTCATAATCGCAATATGAGCTCCGACTAAGTCATGAAGTGAATTTATATCGCTGTCATTCCTAACGATGATCCCAAAATTAAGCTCATAGATGACCGGTCCGGGCACTACATAATCCTCTCTATTATTAGCTCCTCCTGCCAATACAGAAAATTCAGTTTTACCATGTCGTAAATCACTTTCTACGCGAGCATAAGGCTTGATGATTGCTTGGTACATTGTATCAGTTTCTTCGGATAATAACTGAAGAAACTCTGGAACAATACCTTGGGGGTTAGCGGGAGAATGCCCCCAAGGGTACAAGTCTATTACACTTATCGCATTAGAGACTTCTTTAGCAGCGAAAACATTAGGCGAGAAAATCAAATAACAATAAACTAATAGGTTAAAACAATTCATTAATGACATTACAATACCAATAATTTAATTTGAAAAAGGCACAGCTCATAGAAGGTTAAAGGTACTTATTATCAACTTATAAGATTAGCTGATAATAAGTACCTTTTCACATTTAATTTCTTCTGTTAGTGTTTTCTTTGGCAATTTGACCTCATTGTTAATTGGATTTCACCTCGAATAAAGCCCACTTATTGGAGTAAAAATACAAGTGCGACTAGCGGACTGACTTATAGTTTTGTTTAAAGATATTTTAAAATCAGACCTCATTGATAGGAAAAGTGACGTAAGTACCATGTAATAAAGACTATAAATTTAATAAAATGCTAATTTATATAAACGCTTAAACTGATGGTCAGTGCATTTAAGGCTGTCCTCCTCTCATCCAGATAATCATATCGATCATAAATGCCTTCAACTCCTTTTAATTTGTGGTTAAGGCATCTTTCAGCAACGTGACCAGCCACACCAGCTTCAGCTAATAAGCTTCGACAAGTACGGCGAAGATCATGCACCGTAAAATGTTCAACAGGCATTTTTTCTTCACGGAATAACTTTTGAACAGCAGCATTTATGGTGTCTGGGCTGATATGTCCAAAACGTTTGCTTGCTCGTCTATTGGGAAAAACAAACTCTGAGCCGTAAGCCCTAACTTGAAGTTCTTTTAACCATTCAATAACAATAGGTGATAGCGGTACTGATATTCCACGCCCGGTTTTACTTCGTTCTTGTGGAATATGCCAAAGAGCTTCGTTGAAATCAAACTCCTGCCATTTGGCGGCCACCAGTTCGCCTTTTCGTACACCTAAACAAAGAAGTAGTGCAACAGCTAAATAATTTTCACGAGTAAATTGGTTATGGTTTTCACGTAAGCATTTAAACGCTAATGAAAGCTCATCAATTGATAATGCTCTGCTACGGCTTTTTTCAACGCCTCCGGCATCACTTACAGTAAATGCTTCAGCGGGGTTAGAAGTACGTAAATCGAGCTTTATAGCGTGCCTAAATAGCTGTTTACAGTACATCAAACAATCATTGGCTATAGTTGGCCGATTACTTTCAGTTATTTTATTAATAATTGCTCGGATATCACGAGGCGTTACTTGATCAATACCTAGCTCACCAATTGTAGGGGCAATATCTTTGGTATACACCCGCCGTGGTATATTGGGGTGTTTAAGGCGTTTCTCACACTCTTTAAGCCAGTCGCTAGCGAGATCATCAACCGTATTGAATTGTTGCGTTTCATTGCGTTTTTTCTCTGCTATTGGGTCGATGCCATTGCTAACATCAACTTTTATTCGCGCAGCTTCAAATTTTGCGTCAGCCAAAGATAAGTTTGGATACTTCCCAACTGTTACTTCTCGGCGCTTTTTATTGATGGAGTATCGAATAACCCAGTAACCAATGCTGTTGTTAGCAATACGTAGATATAAACCGTTACCTACTGCGTGTCTGCCGTGTTCACCTTGTTTAATCAGAGATTTAACTTGTTTGTCATTCATTTTTCTATATTACTCAGTTAGTTAAGCTTAAAGTGGTGACATAATTTAGAAAAATGGCTAAAAAAAGTGGTGTTTTTAAGTTTATGTCACCATTCATGTCACCACCATTCTGAAACAAAGCGTATAACTAGTAAACAGCCTGAAAAATAAAAACCGCCTAAGTGGCGGTTTTTATTGTTATTTTTCACAGCGTGAAACAGGTTGAAACATCATTCGATATTTTGGATCTGCTCTCTCATTTGCTCAATTAACACTTTTAATTCTACGGCTGAATTTGTGATATCGGCATTGATTGATTTAGAGCCTAAGGTATTCGCTTCACGGTTAAATTCTTGCATCATGAAGTCTAAGCGGCGGCCTTGAGCCCCCCCTTTTTTAAGAATACTTTTGGTTTCTTTTACGTGTGAAAATAACCGATCAATTTCTTCGTCTACATCCATTTTCTGCGCAAGCATAACGAGTTCTTGTTCAACGCGGGTTGATTCAAGTTCAATTTTGGCATCGGTAAATTTGTCGATAATGCGCGTACGCTGCCATTGAATGACTTCTGGCATATGACTTTTTACTTTTTCTGCTTGGTCAACAATGGCGTCTAATCGTTGCTCGATAAGCGCTTTCATGTTTTCGCCTTCGCTTGCTCTAGCGGCGATAAAGTCAGTTAGTGCTTGGTCAAACCCTTTTAAAATGTCGGCTTGAATGCTGTCCATGTCAGCTTCTTCAGCTTCCATCACACCTGGCCAGCGCATTATTTCGATAGGATTTACTTGGCTATTGAGTGTTTGCTCGTTTACCCAACTGGCATGCTCTAATAATTGTGAGGCTAAGTCTTTGTTTAATGAAAGCTTACCTTTGGTAGCAGGGTTGGCATTAAAACGTAAACCACATTCCACTTTGCCGCGATTTAACGCTTTGCGAAAACGTTCTCTTAATACCGGTTCAACACTGCGAAATTGCTCTGGTAATCTAAAGTAAGTTTCTAAAAAGCGTTGATTAACACTTCTTATTTCCCAAACGGCGTTACCCCAATCACCTTTCACTTCTACGCGTGAAAAAGCGGTCATACTATGGATCATAATCTTTCCTATTTTACTTTCTAATGTTTGTTTTATAAGAATGAACGAAAGGATTATGCCTGAGGCTTGGCTATCTATCCACTGATAGCCAAATTGAAAGCGTAATATAATTTATGGAGTGAACTGTAATTGCCCAAAACTCGCGCTAAATTCAACGCACCAAACACTTAATGTATTAAAATCATCTAACGATTTATCATTGGGTAATCGCAAAGTAAACTCTGCATTTTCATATGATGGTCCGTTAATTTCTCTACTTATGGCAAAGGCATTGTCGCTAGTATAATCATGATCTTGGCCCACATAAAAGTTAACTTTAGGGCCCCTTCCATCGTAATAAAATTCGGTGACTTTTATTGTACAGTTATCAATAATCTCTGCTCGTCCTGATACGCCATGCGCTAACGATTCAAAATAACCATATTGCCCAACTGAACTATGAGTGGCATCACAATTCACACTTTCTTGGTTATTTAATTCTGCAAGGGTTTGTTGAAAATGATAAACCGCCATTTCTTCTGAAATTAGTTGTTGGTAAAAACCATCATAATCAGCCAGTAAATTATCTACTTGGGTAGCAAACGCTAAAGAGGAAAAATCAACAGAAACTGTTTCAAATAAGTCATGGGCACTTTGAGTAACTTGAATGCCATTGTCAGCATCTCCATCAAAATCAATGGTTTGTAAAAGTCGTAACGCATTTATCACAGACAAATTATTGATATCAGTAGTTTCAAATATCTCTAACGGGGTAATAATGCTTTGTGAGATAACTTTAGGAAACACTATACCGCCAATTGAAAAGGTAACTTCTTCTTCTGATTGATAAATAAATTGGCCATCAGGATCTGTCATTCCTTCCTGAGTTGTCGTTTGATAACGAAGTCCTTCTACTGAAGAGTCTATAAAAACGCCTGTAAAAGTAGTGGGTGGCTGAACCACTACGGTATTTTGTTCAGGGCTACTTGTACTACCACCGCCGCCGCAAGCCGAAATAAAAACCACTAATAAAATATTAATTACGCATTTCATGTTCATCTTTAACCTTTAACATTTTTTAACTAGTATGGTTTTACTCACGATGAAAGTCTTAACAAAAGTATCACAAATTGATGTTTTTAATGAGCTCAATATATTGCTTAAACTTCGGAGCATTCATTTCAGAAAAAACAACACCTTAAGACTAAGATTGCAGCCTTTGTTTAATATGTTCAGCAACTCGAAAAGCGTTAGCATAAATAGTGAACGTGTAAGGAACGCTGCCACCTGTTGGCATAAATGAACCGTCAGTGACATAAAGATTATTTACTTCGTGCGCTTGACAATATTTATTGAGAACGGACGTTTTAGGATCATTGCCAAAACGACAACCGCCTGCCATTAAATTGGTAGGTGGTGAACTACTAACTGAGGTTGAAATGTTTTTAGCCCCTAGCTGTTTTAATAAAGCAGCGCCTTTTTCAGCTAAATACTCTCCTACTTCAAGGTCATGAGCATGGCTACCAACACGCACTTTAGCAACAGGATCGCCCCATTTATCGGTAACTTCTTCATCTAAAGAAACAAAACAATTATCAGTCGGTAGCCAATCGTTAAATACTTCAAATCGTAGCGTTTTATAGGTTGTAAATTCGTTAAAGATATTTTGTTTGAGTTCTTCTCCCCAAACTAATTCGTTATGCTCATTCCACTGACTACCACCAACGCGAGCAATCGGGTTTTGATGAAACAAAAAGTCAATTGTGCCGCCTTTCGCTTTACCGTTTTTATTGGCACCTTGAAACGTTTTATCATTAATTTGATACCAATCTTGTAATGCGCGATTGATAAAAGGCCCCACTTGTTTTAGCTCTGCTTGTTGTTGTTTAGTCACTTCGTCAAAGAAAAAATCGCCAGAGCCAGTACCACCCGCACTAAAGATAAGGTTTTTACCGACTTGGCCATTATTATTTGCCAGTCCTTGCGGAAAATAGTCACTCTTTGAAGATAGTAATAAACGAGAAGTTTCAATAGCTTGGCAAGCAACTACATATAGTTTAGCCTTTACCTGCTGATTACGTCCTTGGCGATCATAATATTGTACACCTGTCACTTCACCTTGATCATTACTGTTAATATGATGAACTTTAGCATTAGCAATAATAGTTAAATTGCCCGTGGCTACAGCATGATTTAATAATGCCGCTCGACCGCTCCCTTTCGCGCCTGTTGAACAACCGTAACTACTGCAATATCCTGAATATTCACAGCTATTTCTTCCCATTGCTGGTTGTGAAAGTACCGCGCGTGGCACAGGTATCGCATGAAAACCTAACGCCTGCGCCCCTTTATCTATCCAAGTTGAAACGGCGTGTTCAGCAAGTGGAGGATAAGGAAAATCTTGGGTTGAACGTGGTTCTTGATGAGGATGTTTCACCACTTTGCCTGATACACCAACTTCGCTTTCAACTTGGGCATAATAAGGTTCAAGTTCGTCATAGCTTATTGGCCAATCAACAATATTTGCTCCTTCAATTGCCCCGAACGCTGAACGCAGCCGAAAATCTACTGGTTTTAAACGATGAAAATAGCCGCTCATAAAATTAGAAGAGCCGCCTACTACTGTGCCATTCCAAAAGCTCCAACCTGACTCACTCGTTGGTTCTCCATCCCAATATGTTGAACCGTCATCACGTATGTATTCTTCTTCAATGACATGTTGCTCATCAGCTAACTTGGGATTGTATGAATCCCGTAAACTTATCGCTAATTCGTCTTTGTAGAATTCTTTTTCTGTTAACCAAGGGCCTTTTTCTAGCACGAGCACTTTCGCGCCTGCTTTGGCTAAGGTATACGCAACCGGCGAGGCACCCGCACCACTGCCAACAATACAAATATCATAACTCATGCTTTGTTATTCCCTTTGTTTGAATGCGTGGTAAATTTGGCGATGAGTGATTTACTTTCCATCCGTTGCGCTTGCTTACTAACCGTTAAGTTTCCCAAAGGTAATTCATAATATCGCTTTCCTGTTGGCGGTAATGGAAAGCCCGCTTGGTGATTTAGCCATTTCCAACCAATGCCATCAGGATTTCCACCATAGGCTGGTGGCGACAGCATTGCTTCATATAAATTAAGAATCATCATGTTTAGCCAATTTTGGCCGGCTTCAGAGTGACTAATGGCTCGAAGGGTTTGCTCTTTTTCGTCAATATTCAAGGCAATAAAAGACTTGCTGTGTTTCTTTTTTGTAAAGCCATTTAACCACCCGACACCGCGGTAAATAAAGTCTATTTCATCTTCAGCGGTTGGCTGTTTATGAACAAGTTGATAGAGATAAAAAGTCGCTTGAATGTCTTGTGCACTGGGCCCTGTTTTAGACACAGGAAACAAGTGGTTAAATACCGCATCAAGCGTTTGCCACACGGTATCTCTCAAGGCCAATTGATAGGCTTCATTGGTAGGTGTGGCATTAAACGCCATTGCTGGTAACGCTGCAATGGCTGATGCGCCAGCGGCAGACTTTAATACATGGCGACGAGACAGCTTTTTCTTTAACCAAACAGGTGTTCGATAATTTTCATTAAAAAATGAAGTCATTTATTTGTCTTACCTTGGTTAACATTAATATGATTATTGCCAACGTTCCATTGCTCAAGAAAGCTTAACCAAGCTTCTCTAGAATAGTTGCCGTCTGATAAAAGCTCGGCGGTATCTTTAGATAACATCATTTTACCGGTTGCGGTTGAAACATACATATGAGGATAGCCTAATGTTGGCGGCAATGACTTCATAAACGCTTCATTTTCATTTGAGTCGCTAACATTTACTTTTAATAACACATATTCGTTATGAAGCTTTTGATAAATATCGGGATTTTTGTCTAAAAAGGCATCCATTTTATGACACCACGTGCACCAATTACCGCCTATTTCTATTAAGATATTTCGATTGGTTTTGTTCGCTAATTGAATTGCTGCTTTTGCATCCGAAAAAGGGTCACGTTGATCGTCATAAATACGGCTATATTCAGGTAATGCTTCCGGAAAAAGCTCAGCGGAAGATTCAGCATACGCTTTATCAAAAATAAACAGACTACAAATAATTATTACGACTAAAAACTGATTCATTTACTTCTCATTGTTTAAGGGCTGCCAATAGTTTACACCTACCTGACAAGATGACCTTTTGATCGCGAACTATCTTTCAAAATGATCACAATTGCTTTCTGTTTCTCGTTACCTTTTACGCTTGTTCTTATTATCTACACATAAATATACGTCATGAAAATTTGCTAATAATTGATGCTGAAATCATACTGTTGTGCAAAATCAATCCGGATTTATCGAATGTAAAACGATTGCTTTACTTGCAAATCACCCTATAACGCCCTATTCTTTTTAGAAACTTAATGCACTATTTGACTATGCTAAAACTCCTCATTTATACAGGTGTTTTATTAGTGATGTTAACTAAAGTTTGTAATGGAATGCAATCATCATCAACCTTGTCTGATGAAGCTTTTAGTACATTACGAAGTGAAGTACTTGAACTAAGGCAAAAATCACCTCTTGCAGCTATTGAGCAATTGAAGCAAATACTCGCAGAAAAAAAACCTCAACTAACCCTTCGTCAAACTTTACGATTAACCTACGCACAAGCACTCTTTGAAATTACCAGTAATTTAGCTGATGACGCGCATAAAACCTTGCTGATTTGCCGTGAACTTTCCACCCAACTCGGCGAGCCATTACTTGATTATTATTATTTCAGTTATTCAGGTCGACTATTTAATCAATTAGAAATCTATGATTTAGCCTTAGAGAATTATCAAAAAAGTTTTGAGATTGCTTCAAGCATTGAAAATCAATCAATGATCTATCAGGCAAAAAATAATATTGGTTTTATTCTCTTTAATTTAGAAAAATATGATGAAGCTCAGCAAAATTATGAAGATTTTTATCAATACGGCATAAAAGAAAATATGCCAAGCTACCAAGCAACGGCTCTCAATAACTTAGGTGAAATAGCACTGAAACGAAATAAAATTGAGCAAGCATTTGCGCAGTTTACACAGTCATTGAAGATAAGAGAGCAACATGATTATGAACAAAATTCGGCTTGGTCGCATTTCAATTTAGGTAAGGTTTATCGAATTAAACAGCAATTTAATAATGCTATTAATCACCTATCACAAGCGATAGTAATACATGAAAAGTTTACTCATACCATCGAAATGCTTAATGCACAGTTAGAATTAGCCGCTGTCTATCAAGACCAAAATAATCATCAACTCGCTATAACTCTACTCAATAATATTGCCAATAAAGCTTTTCAAGTGCGCCATGATCAAACGTTTTATCTGGCGCAATCAAGTTTAAGGAAAAGCTTTCAAGCACTAAAAAAATATCAACTCGCATTACAAGCCGCCGAGCAGGAATTAATTGTTGAAAAAAACATTTTAGAAAGAAAAGCCAAAATTAGCTTTCAACACTTAATAGCCACTACCGCACTGAAAACTAAAGAGCTTGAGGTATCTAATCTCAGACAAGAAAAAGCCATTGCCATTGCCGAACAAGAACATGCACAGCAACAAACGCAATACTTATTAGTCACTTCTTTTTTGATCATTACCGCAACGCTAATTTTCATTTACTACATTCGTCAAAAAAATCAAAAATTGCATAGCGCATTAAATGATCTTGAAGCCACACAAAGTCAATTAATCGAAGCGGAAAAAGTCTCAGCACTTACCACACTTGTCTCGGGAATGGCTCATCAATTAAATACACCTTTAGGTATTATTGTCACTGCCAATTCAATTCAACAAGAAAAACTCGTTGAGCTAGAAGACTCAATTAAAGAGCAAAGATTATCGATGTCAGATATGAACATGTTTGTTGAGCAAAGCAAAGCCGCTATTACCCTATCTCAAAGTAATACCCAAAAAGCAGATGAAATGATCCGCCGATTCAAACTAATTTCGGCTGAATTAGGTAGTTCCGTTTCAAGTAATTTTACCTTAAAAGCTTTTCTAAACGATAAACTACAATTGTTAGCGAACCAGTCAATCACGCCCATTGATTATTCTGTAAAAGGTGAAGATTGCGACATAGTAAATTACCCAGATGTGCTATTTAAGGTGTTGAATCAACTCGTTATCAATACCATCGATCATAAAGAAGCAAGTACAAATGACGTCAAAATCACCATGACCATTGAAAATTTTGATCAGCACGTAAAAATAGCCTATCAAGATAACGGCCCCGGCATTGCCGCTGATTTAATATCAAAGATATTTGATCCATTTTTTACCACTAAAGGTATGCAAACCCGTTTAGGGTTAGGGCTAAATATTGCCCATAATTCTGTTATTCATCTTATGCAAGGAAAACTCAGCTGTCACTCTTCTAGTGATGGCGCAATGTTTATTATCGAACTACCTAAAAAACTCGCTGAAAAGCCTTAAGAGATATAAAAATTAAACCATTTTTTAAAACCGTTAAACATTAAAAGTATTTAACAGTTTATTTATGCAAAAGCCCATGGGGCTCAGTATAAAAATCTTTGTTCAATCATAGTGAAACTCGCATCTTGAAATGGTTTCGGTATAATAGCGGCAATTTATTTCTCGTCTTTATTATAAGGGTTACACCATGCGTCCAAGCGGCAGAACATTAGGGCAAATTCGTCCAGTTACCATTACTCGTCAATTTACTGCGCACGCAGAAGGTTCAGTGTTAATCGAATTTGGCGATACCAAAGTGATTTGTACTGCCTCAGTTGAAGAAGGTGTTCCTCGTTTTCTCAAAGGTCAAGGTAAAGGTTGGGTCACCGCTGAATATGGCATGTTACCTCGTTCTACCCATACTCGCATGCGACGCGAAGCAGCAAGCGGCAAACAAAGTGGCCGTACATTAGAAATTTCACGTTTAATTGCACGAGCGTTACGCGCTGCAGTTGATTTAAAAGCCTTGGGTGAAAATACTATCAGTGTTGATTGTGACGTTATTCAAGCTGACGGTGGCACCAGAACTGCTTCAATCACAGGTGCTTGTGTCGCGTTAGTTGATGCATTAAATTACATGCGCGCTAAAGACATTATCAAAACAAACCCTTTAAAACATATGATTGCCGCTATTTCAGTAGGTATCTATAAAGGTGAACCAGTTGCTGATTTAGATTACCCAGAAGACTCGGCAGCCGATACCGATATGAATGTTGTGATGACTGACACAGGTAAATTAATTGAAATTCAAGGAACAGCAGAAGAAGAGCCGTTCAGCTTTGATGAAATGCAAGAAATGCTTACTTTGGCTAAACACGCCATTAACGAATTATTCGATCTGCAAAAAACAGCGTTAAATTAATAGGACAAAACATGAAAGCTTATCAACGTGAATTTATTGAATTCGCCTTAAATAAACAAGTATTACGTTTTGGTGAATTCACTTTAAAATCAGGACGCACTAGTCCTTACTTTTTTAATGCAGGTTTGTTTAATACCGGTGGTGATTTAGCGCGTTTAGGTCGTTTTTATGCTTCGGCTTTAATGGACGCAAACATTGATTTTGACCTATTATTTGGGCCTGCTTATAAAGGGATCCCAATTGCCACCACAACAGCTGTAGCATTAGCTGATCATCACAATAAAGATTTACCTTATTGTTTTAACCGTAAAGAAGCGAAAACCCATGGTGAAGGTGGCAGTTTAGTCGGTTCACCCCTTGAAGGTAAAATTATGTTAGTTGATGATGTAATAACTGCGGGTACGGCAATACGTGAGTCTATGGAAATTATTCAGGCACACGGCGCTGAACTTTCAGGTGTGTTAATAGCGCTAGATCGTCAAGAAAAAGGCAAAGGAGAGCTTTCGGCGATACAAGAAGTTGAGCGTGATTTTGGCACGAAAGTCATCTCAATTGTCACATTAACAGACTTGATTGCCTATTTAGAAGAGCAACCTGATATGGCAGACAGTTTAGCAACTATCAAACAATATCAAGAAGACTACGGTATTTAATATTTAGCGCTTATAGCTGTTCTGACAAATTGTTAGTATAAAATACAAAAACCTAAATTCATGTAAGAATTTAGGTTTTTTCGTTTTGTTGCATCAATGATTGAATCTACATGGTGTTGTAAATTGAAGAGCGCTTATGCTGTTAATTCAAATTGATAGCTAGGTTGTTTTTCGTATGCTCTATTAATATTTGAATAAAAATTTTCTATGCGTAAAGCTCTTTGATCAATATCGACAGGACGAGATGGTGCAACCGCCTCTTGTCCTTTTAAAGTTTTTTCCATCGCCTGATCAAATTCATCAGATTCACGATTATGCAAAGCATCTTCTTGATTACTTTCAACACCAGAGAGTTTCGATGGGCCATCCTGATCAGAACGGTTAGTTTCTGAATTTAAACCGGCTAATTCAGATTGAGCCTCAAGAATATTTTTTGTGGCTGAACGAGCAACTCGTAAATCCTGCGCAGAAGGTTGCGCAGGCGCTAACGCTGCTGCATAAACCTTTTGCATTTTACTAATTGTCGCTTGTGGGTCACCTGCAACTATTGATAGGTCAACTGACACTTCGCCGTCAACCACATATTTTTTACCATCAGGGCCTGTTTCATAAGAGTACGATGGAGCGCCAGTTGTTGACCCGCCAACAGCAGCATGAGCCATCTCATGTGCACGCACTTCTTTATCACGATCGGCTAATTCATTAATTATTTTTTGTTCAGCTATTTCTTCACGAGAAGACTCTTGCTTTTCGTAATCAGCATTTTCACTATCGTCTTGGTTTTCAGCCGTTTGACCTTCTTTAATATTGTCAGAAAATGCCTGCTGATGTTTATCTTCTTCGTGTTTAGAGCCATGTTCTTCATCAGAAATAGTTTTATTGGTTAATTCAGCTTGTTTACGAAGGTTTTCAAAGTCTATTTGTTCATTGTTTTGCGCAGGTGTTTTTGCCCGATCACGTTCAGATGCAACACCTTTTTCAGCTGCTGATTGTTGTGCTGCAGCAGGTTTTGTGATGATTTCTCTTTGATTATTTTCACGGCGCAACGCATCCGTGGGCGGATTAACCACCGTAGGGATTGGGGTAGCGGTTGTATGCGGCGTAATATTCATCGTTTAAATACTGACATCCAGTAATGTGCCTAATGCTTCATCGGCTGTTTTAATAACATGTGCAGATGCTTTTGCTTGATGTTCTGCAACTTTCAATTCAACGAGAGATTGATTCAAATTTGGCGTATCGTCTGAAGCGCTTTTTTCATCCGTTACATCATTATCATCGACATGAAATTCTGCCGCATGATCATGGGCAATATGCGCTATATCACTTGCCGCTTGAGTCGCTGATTCAGTGGCTTTTTGAAAACCTTCGACACCAGAATTAAATGCAGATTGAATGTTCATAATATTTCCCCTTAATATCTTTAATAAGTGATGAGCAATGCTCTTTGATTACTTATTGCTACAACGGATATTTAGTGCAAATCAATGTGTTTAATTATTAACCAAATCGGTACAAATGTAAAGTTTTTGCCAACTGACTATTCAGATAAAATTCGGTGTTTAAGCCACGAAGAAAGCGTATCAACAAAATGCTCAAGTTCACTGATAAAAAGGGCGTGAGAAGCTTTTTCAAAAATAACGACATCACTTGCAGGCGCAAGCAATGTTACTTTTTCAATGACGGCTTTAGGTACTAAACCATCAAGTTTGCCATAAATACGTAAAAATGGTTGAGTGATGTGTTTAAGTTGTTGGCGTTGATCTTCTTCTTCTAAAAAGCGTAACGATAAATCTAAAGTGGTTTTATTCGGCATAGGATATTGCATAATCAATTCACGTAACTGCTTTATATCGTTACGTAAATGAGGACTGCCCATGGCTTGTATCTTCAAAAAATTATTGATAGTTTTTTGAGTATCTTCTTCAAGCTGGCGATGAAATAAAGTTAAAACTTCTGGCTTGATACCCGGCCAATTTTCTTGCTCAACAAAACATGGTGTACTCGCAACAGTAACGAGACCGATGACTTTTTTGGGAAATTGACAAGCAAGTTCCGTGGCAATTATGCCACCTAAAGACCAGCCAATCACAATTGCGGGTTCGTCAATAATATCTGCAATATGTTTAGCAATATTAGTTATCGTATATGGCGATATTTGATGATCAACATTGGTTCCAAAACCGGGTAGATCAACAGTAATGACTCGAAATGATTGTTCAAGCAACTTAACACTTGGTTGCCAAACGCCAGAGTTCAACCCCCAGCCATGTATAAACACTAACGGTAATCCAGCGCCACTATTCGTAAATTTCAACATTGTTGCCATACTTATTGAAGATAATTTAAAAAGCGTCAGTGTATAGAAAGTGATAAACAAATGGAATTGGATAACAAGGTTGCTACACAATTATTCTCGCACCTACATGATTACTTAGTTGAGTTTTTAAAACTCACTCGCTACGCATTGGGTGAATGTGAATTATGTAAGGGTGCCAAGTTGATCCATCCTTTGTTATGCCATCATTGCTACGCTGATTTACCCTTATTTACTTATCAACACCTTGGTCATAACTTATTGAATTGGCCAGCCATCGATAAATTATTTCCTAACCGGACTTTCGACCAATTACTTTGTCTTGCCCCCTATGCCGAACCCTTTAATCATTGGTTAAAGCAATTTAAATATCAACAACGTTTTGAATTAGCAGATCTTTTCGCCTTTTTATTAACCGAGCTATTGCGAGAGCAGTATTTTGAAAATAATGATTGCGGAATACTTTCAGTGCCAATTCATCTGAACAAATGGCAGCAGCGGGGGTTTAATCAAGCGCATTTAATCGCTTCAGCTTTTAACAAACGAACTAAATTACCTTATTTAGATTCGGCGTTAGTAAGAAGTAGTTATAGTGAAAGCCAAGTAGGCCAAAGTGGTAAGTTACGAAGGAAATTATTAAAAAATGCCTTTGATATTTCAGAAGAGGTAGACACTTTCCCAAGCAATATCATTTTAATAGATGATGTGATCACCACAGGAAGTACAGTAAACGCATTATGTAAACTACTGAAATTAAAGGGAGTAAAACACATTACCGTATTAACGGTTGCATTTACACTCCCCAAATAAATAGATTTACTATTTTCGACTGTGTTTATAGTTATTTCGTTGAAGCACTAAACGCTTTGGCAAAAAATAAACTATTCGCTAACACTTTGGCACTTCCTAACCAATAGCCTCTAAAAGCAAAGACATCTGACGTTGCGATAACACGACCTCTACCTTGGTTATGTGCAACAATTGCCGGGCTACTCGCTATTTTATTAATTAAATTTTGATCGGTATAACCACTCATTAATGGACTTCGCGTATATTCAGCAACAGTGATAAAAGGCGTTTCAACCGATTCCATAATGATGGTACTGTTTCTAAATAACGGTAATTGTGAATCAGTAAAGCCATAAGCTAACGGATGGCTAGTATCAAGTTTAGTGTCAAAAATAGCACCAGCAATACGTTTTCTTGCTGATAATTTTTCTTTATCTTGATAGGTCAGCTCTTCAGTATCGAATAAATCATTAATGTGGCCTTTTTCAACAAAATCAGCCTTTAACAATTCTACTGTAGATAACCATTGTGCCGCGCGTTTTTGCCCGAAAATAACCCCGCCCTTTTTAACCCAAGACTGAATATTGCTAGTAACATTTTTATCCATATCTCCATAGTTACCATCTACCATAATAATATGGCTGTATGGTGCTAAATCAACGCGAGATAAACGGCTTCTTTCAACGATAGTCACTGGAATATTTAAAATATCATCAAGGTAATAAAGAATTTCAGCGGCTTCATATTGTGAACTACCTTTACCGCCAATGAGCAAAACTTTGACAGGGTTTACTGGTTTTATTGAACCTGAGCCAACATCAACACCATTAATGGTTAAGCCTGTGTCTATGTTAAATATTGGTAATGAAGTTTCATTCGCCGCTCGTTCTAACAAATCGCGCCATTGGCTAGTTGTTTGAGTACCGGCAGGAATGACAATAGTACCCGTGGCAAAATTTTTCGTTTTACCAGCAATCACTGAAGAAAAGGTCTTCGTCGCTACTTTGGCATTGATGCCATTTGCTAACAATTGATTTAACAGCTTAGGTGCCAAGAAGTGATGCCATTCAAATGCATAAGCGTAGGCATTTTTATCAATAGATATTGCAATTTTTTCAGCAGGTTGCCATGCTTCTTTAGCAAGCCTTAATCCCCAAGTACGGCCTACTTTTAAAAAATTAATATCCATGGCTAATGGCATTGTCCACCCAGAAACATCATAAAAAGTATTATCTTTAAAATCAGTTCCTTGATTGAATAATGCTTGGATCACGCGATATTGTTTTTGCTCAAGTGGTACATAAAAACTCTGGTCTTTTTTATAAAGTTTTCCGTCATAGCGAAAATCTTCGGTTAAAGGCATTACATTGATTTGATGCGCAATGAGCTTTTCTAAAAATACATTTAAACGATAGCTATCTTTCGCTTCAGTGATTAAATAACCACTGAATTTGTCTTTTTTGATCAGTTGCTCTGATTCTTCATGAAAGCTTTTACGATAATTTTTAAATTTATCGCTATTTTCAAACGCACCTTGAATGGTGGAAAGCGATGTTAACACATGATTTTTAATGCCATATTCGAAGGTCAATAAACCGTTAATACTGTCTTGTTGAAAGCCACGACTACTGGCTTGTTCGAATAAAATTCCGATACCGCCATTAATGTCAGGATAAGTTGAACCTTTACCATAATAAAAATCGTCAAAACTTTCTTGGCTGTAATATAAACGATCTTCTTTGTCTAACGCTTTGGCATGAAATGTAGCGAGTAATTGGGTTAATTCCGTGGTTTTCTTCGGCGTTAACGGATGCGTTCTACTTGGAATACCGGGTTGGAAAAAATAACTACTATTCGCGCCCATCTCATGAAAATCACCTAAGACATGCGGTTGATATTGGTGAAAATACCTAATTCTATTGCGACTCTCTTTTTGAGAAAGTAATAACCAATCACGATTTAAATCAAAACCAAAGTGGTTTGTTCGACCTGTGCGCCATTGTTGATGGTGTTCAATATGATTAGGATCAGGGTTTGCGGTTGTGCCACGATAAGTATTTACCCAATTAACAAAACGGTCCATACCATCAGGATTGATGCTTGGCTCTAAAACAATCACTGTGTTCTTAAGAATATTAGCTACCGACTCTTCTTGGCTGGCCGCTAAATGATACGCAATAACGAGCGCTGCGTTACTGCCAGTGATTTCATCACCATGCACTGAATACCCAAGCCAAACCACTAATGGATCTTCTGGCTGCTTACCCACATCTTGGCGAGCTAATAATTCAGGTAATTTTGCAATATTGTCAGGGTGAGAAAGTGTTAATAACACTTGTTTACGCATTTCTGTTGTGCGACCAATGTCAGTCAAGACCACTTTATTTGAAGCATTAGATAACGCTTCCATGTATTGCACAAGTTGGTCATGACGAATATGTCGTTCACCTAATCCAAAACCTAGCACCGCTTCAGGCTTGATAATAGATTGATCGTAGCTGTGATTTTCTGGTAAATATTTTTCAATCGCCGCAGCGAATAAAGACTTGCTAAACAAACTTAATAATAAGGTTATTATTAGTAAACGAAAATGCATTTTTGAGATTCCTAGCTTATTGCTTGAGTTAAACCAAACGAGTTTCATTGCAACAAAATAACAAACTCTTAGATAGGCAGCCAGTAATTCTCCCTTATATTCTTGTCGATTTATCTCTTTTTTATCTCGTTTTTCAACAAAAAGACTCTTTTTCATAAAAAATAAACCGCAGCATAAATGATCACTAGCGAAACTTAACGTAGCAGAGTAAAATAAACATACCTGACTAATTTAGTCAGGTATCACAAAAATCTTATTCTTATTTTTGAAAAGTTTAGAGCGAAACGCATTATGATCACAATTTCAGAAACAGCCCAAGAACATTTTCAAAAGCTGTTATCCCAACAAGCCGAAGGCACAAGTATTCGTGTATTTGTTGTCAATCCAGGAACTGCAAGTGCCGAATGTGGTGTGTCATATTGCCCAGCAGATGCTGTTGAACCTGAAGATATCGAAATTCCTTTTGAACATTTTTCAGCTTATGTAGACGCAGACAGCAAAGCATTTTTAGAAGATGCAGAAATCGATTTTACTACTGACCAAATGGGCTCTCAGTTAACTCTAAAAGCACCCAACGCAAAATTGCGTAAAGTAGCTGATGATGCTCCATTATTTGAACGTGTTGATTACTTTTTAAAAGCGGAAGTAAACCCTCAATTAGCTGGTCACGGCGGTGAATGTACCTTGATGGAAATTACCGATGACGGTTACGCGGTTCTACAATTTGGTGGCGGCTGTAATGGTTGTAGTCAAATTGATGTAACGGTAAAAGATGGAATCGAAAAACAACTTATTGAAATGATGTGTGATGAAATTAAAGGTGTTAAAGATATGACTGAACACGAACGTGGTGAACATTCATATTATTAAAGTGTCATTAAAAAAAATCCTCGTCAGTGTTAATACTGGCGAGGATTTTTTAATACCTATTATTTATTAAAAGAAAGACGCCATTGCATAGGCTGTTTTCTCAAACATTAATGGTTGTGCTTCCATTAATTCTAAATTAGCTTTATTAGCCGTAGTTACTACACGTGTACGGTATTCTTTTTGTGTTGTTGCTTCAGAATAAGTTTGAGTAGTTGCACCGTCATCTGAAATTTTAGTATTGATTTTAGAGTCTTTACGAACAATAACACCTTTACCCGCACGCTCTTTTATTTGGATATCTGCTACCAAAAGATACATAACATCTTGCACAAAAGCATTAGCCGCTGTTGAAAGTGCTCCAACTAACAATCCTGTTCCTACTGCGTTGCGATATGAACCACCTGTAGCATAACTAATCGCAGCACCAGCACCAACCCCTTGAAATCCAGCACCTAAAGCAGCCGCAGCCATATCAGGAGTAGTCTTTTCAAGATTTCTCACAAAAACACTCATAGTATATTGCGCTTTTTTAGGATCATCAGTTAACGTATAACCATTACCACTATTAACTAACTGTTGAGATAATGCATTACGAAAAGAATTTCTATCAAACTCCATAACACCACTTCTAACTTCTAAGTAGATTTTACGTTTTTCTTGTTCAACAGGATCTACAAATATTGATGTGCTTATTTTCGTTTGTACATCTAAATCACGTTTAGCAATAGACGTATGAACTGCAGAACAACCACTTAGAATACTTAATACTGTACCAACTAATACAACATTAATGAGAGACTTTACTTTAATCATTTTAACTCCTTATTTTTTGTTTTAAATTTTATTGTTTCGTTAATAATAATATCGCCCATGATAGCGATAGTAATATTTACAATTTCTATATTGCGTCCAGTTATAGCGTAATAAGTCTCTACACGTATAACCTGGTCGCCAATATGTTCCTTGATATTCAGGCGGCTTTACTTTTTTCTCCAGCATGCTTTTTATATAAGCATCCACTTCTTTAGGCCTTTCAGCAAGAAATGGTTTGGACAATACTTCGGCGTTCATTTGAGCTTGAGCTTTAGCAAGCAGTTCTTCGTCAGTCTCTTCCGAGGCAAATAATGATTGGCTTCCAACAGTGATTTGGAGAATAAAAAACCATGTAACTATCAAAACTTTATGAGGGGTGAATTTATTTTTCATATTTAATTCCTTTTTAAACTTTAATGAATAGTTAATCACTAATAAATCCCGCGTAAAATATAGCTTAAATTTATTTAATTTGATAGACACGATGATTAAAATAATAAAAATGCCACGCTAGCGTGATTCCTCTAGCTATCATAAAAAAGATAAAGGCTAACCATAAGCCATTATTTTCAAGATCTTGCAATAACCACCACAATGGAAAGAAGCAACCAAAGGTAGAAAGAATCATACTATTTCGCATTGCTTTTGCTTGCGTTAAACCAATATAAATACCATCAAAAAGATAACTCCAGCAGGCGGCAAGCGGTAATAGCATAATCCAAAATAAATATTGGTCGGCATAAAGAACGACTGCTTCGATGTCTGAAATTAAACGGATCACATAAGCACCTGAAATCATAAAAAACAAGCTATATGCTAAAGCAAAAATGATGGTCCAAAATAAACTCACTTTAAAAACAACCTGTAACTTTTTGAGGTTATTTTCCCCTTTCGCTTTACCTACCATCACTTCTGCGGCGTTAGCAATGCCGTCTAAACCGAAAGAGATAAAAAGTAAGAAATTCATTAATATCGCATTCGCTGCTACAACATTATCCCCTAACCTTGCCCCTTGGAACGTGATAAAAACAAAGCAAGATTGTAAACACAGCGTGCGGATTAAAATGTCTCGGTTGAGTTTGAAATAACTAGTCAATGCTAATTTGTTGAACAGTTTGCTCTTAACATCCTTTACAGATGCTTTGATGACAGATTTAAAGTGATGACTAATTAAGCCAAAAGATAATAAAACACTGGCATATTCTGCAATTAACGTTGCATAAGCGACACCTTGTACTTGCCAATCAAGCCAAAGCACAAAAACGACATCAAGAATAAGGTTAACAAGATTGGTAAAAATAAGGATCCACATTACCATTTTCGCTTTGTGATTACCCAATAACCAACCTAAGAGTACTAAGTTAGCTAACGCGGCAGGTAATCCCCAAATTCTAATTTCACTGTATTGTTTAGCATAAAACTGCACCTGCTCTGAGCCGCCGGATAAATAAATCGCTCCTTCAATATAAGGCGTTTGCAATAAGATAAAACAGCCGCCAATGAACAAAGCAACCAGTAAACCTCGTAGTAATACTAATAAATTTTGTGGTGAGTTCTGTTGACCGAATGCTTGGGCAGTTAGGCCTGTGGTTGTCATACGTAAAAAGCCACATAACCACGTAATGCAGGTTATGATCATAGCACCTACGGTACTTCCACCTAGAAAATAAGCATGTTCTAAATGCCCAATCACCGCCGTATCTACCAAACCTAACAATGGTACTGTGATATTAGACAGTATCATTGGGATAGCTAAAACAAATAATTGTTTATGATCCGCTTTATTTGCAAAAAACAATATTCACCTACTTTTGAAGTTAATGACGCCTATGACACTATATATTTTTGTCAATAAGCGCTATGGTTGGCAGCATGAGTATCTTACTACGAAAAACAGGGTAATCCCGTGAAAATCATTCAATTTAGTCTGTTAATTATTCTATTCAGTTTTACGATGAATAGTGTTGCCGCGGTTATTTTACAATACCACCATGTTAGTGACGACAGTCCCGCCAGTACGAGTATTTCGCCATTGCAATTTGAAGCACATATGCAATATTTAGCCGATAATAGTTTTCGTGTTGTTTCTTTATCAGAATTGATGAATTCCACTAGAAAACAACAACCGATTCCTGATAAAACTGTGGCGATCACCTTCGATGATGCCTATTTAGATATTTTGACACATGGCAAACCGATTCTCGATAAGTTTAACTACCCTTTTACTATTTTCATTAATCCCGGCATTATCAACCAAAAATCAGCACAATATCTTTCGTGGCAACAATTAAAGAAAATGGCAGATGAGGGCGTAATTATTGCTAATCATGGTTTTAATCATGATTCTTTAGCGCGTATTCCAGAAGGGTTGAACGAGGAAGAATGGCTTAAACATTTAGGAAGGTTACTCAACAAAGCTGAAAAAATAATTGAGGATAATACCGGACAAAGTTGGCGCTATTTTGCTTACCCATATGGTGAATATACGCCAGCCATACAACATTGGATAAAGTCACATGATTTTATCGCCTTTTCACAACAAAGTGGTGCGGTAGGCTTAGGTACAGATCTTAGCGCTGTTCCGCGTTTTCCAGCATCAAAGCCTTATGACAAACTCGCCACCTTACGCGACAAATTACACGCATTGCCTTTTTCTATTACCTTAACAGGCAAAAATGCCGACACAATTCATCCAGTGAATAGCTTAGAATCTGCTACCTTCAATGTCATTGTTGATGATTTTAATAAGCGTCAATTAAATTGTTATGTTACCGGTATCGGTCGACAAAACATTGATTGGCAAACCGATAATAGCTTTATGATCACTTTCAACGCGCCATTACCGACGGGACGCGTAAGAGCAAACTGTACAGCGCCAAGCAAAAGTAAACCCGGTAGGTATTATTGGTATTCAAAACCTTGGTTTATTTTAAAAGAAGATAATCAGTGGTACCCACTTTAACTAAGCCTATTCAAAATACATTAATCGTCATATCAAAAAAGGAGCTATTCGCTCCTTTCTTTTATAACTTTATTCTTAAAGATTACTCAGATAAATTCACAATTTTTGCAAAATCACTGACTAAATTATCCCCTGAGATAATCGGTAATTGCCCTAGTTCATGCTCAGGTTTGAAAATTGCTGCAATTTTACCTTCGGGGTTAATCAACACGATAGACGCACTATGATCTACTAAGTAGTTATCATCTCGTTTTTCATCACTTATCGCATACATTAAACCTAAATTCCTCGCGAACGGAAATAATACCGAATGATCCGCGGTTAACGCTTTAAATTCTTGATTAAAATAAGCGATATATTGAGCAAGCTTTTCTACTGTGTCTCGCTGAGGATCAACGGAAACTAGCAATACTTGCGCATTTTCATTGATCGCTTTTAGCTCATCATAAACAAAATTTAACTCTTGTAGGGTGGTAGGACAAACATCAGGACATGAAGTATAACCAAAAAATACCCATGACCATTTACCGATCAATTGTTCGTTGGCAAACGTAGTGCCTTGATGATCAACCATAGCAAAAGGTTTAATCGTACGAGGTGTTTGATAAAACAAAGAATGTTCAGGCTGCGCCAAGTTAAACGATTTTTGATACAGCAAAAAACCTGTCGCTATTGATATAACCGCAACAATAGCGATAAGTAATTTATTCACAAGATTATCCTTAATAACTAGTTAATTGGCAGTACATAATGATCAACCAATAAAATAATAAACAGCAACATTAAATGGATAATCGAAAACTTAAAGGTGTCCATTGCGGTACTTTCATCGGCATTAAATTTTAGCTTCCACGCATAAACAAAAAACATGATGTTCAGTACAACAGCACCAATTAAATACAGCCAATTACTCATCCCAACAAGATAAGGCAATAAGCCAACAACAAACAATAAAACGGTATATAAAAGAATTTGTGTTTTTGTAAAGTTCACGCCGTGTGTAACAGGCAACATTGGAATGTTAACTTTCGCATATTCATCTTTACGATGAATAGCTAACGCCCAAAAGTGTGGTGGGGTCCACGTAAAAATTAACAAGACTAACAGCAGTGCATTAGGATGAATTTCATTCGTCATTGCCGTCCAACCCAACAAAGGAGGAATAGCTCCGGCTAAACCACCAATTGTGATGTTTTGTGGCGTAGCGCGCTTTAAATACATGGTATAAATAAAACTGTAACCCACTAAGCCCGAGAAGGTTAACCAAGCCGTTAAAGGATTTACAAAGCTATATAAAATTGCAAAACCAGAGACCGCTAATAGCATGGCAAATAGGGCGGCATTTTTCGGATCTAGTCGGCCAGTTGCTACAGGTCTGTTGTAAGTTCGGCCCATAACACTATCTATACGTTCATCAACGATATGATTAATTGCGGCGGCGGCAGATGAAAGAAAACCAATACCAAGCATTGAAGGAATTAAAACCTGCCAAGGAATAGCGCCAGGCACCGACAAACACATACCCACTAAAGCCGTTAATACTAATAAAGCGACCACGCGTGGTTTAGTGATTTCATAATAATCACGCCAGCTTGCCGTTAATTCTTTACTCACATCAGCCTCTACTGAAGAAATATCACTACTCATTCTTACTCCTAGGCTTTTCGTTTCAAACTATAGGTTAATAAAATTAACATTAACATTAAGAACGCTGCAACAATGTTATGACTGACCGCCACAGATAGTGGTAATGAAAACCAAATATTACTCACCCCTAATGCTATCTGTGTGGTTAATACCGCTATTAAACCGATAGCAGTATTTTTAAAGAATCGCGTATTAGCCTTGATGAAAATGGTACCGGCTAGCCACAACAAGTAAATCGCGGTGATAATAGCGCCAAAACGATGCATTACATGTATTGTGACACGTTCATAATGCCCTAAATGACCATGTTCGTAGGTATCACGCTCTGGTGGTATCAAATCAAAAGCCACTTCAATGGTGAATTCTTCTACCCAACCTGCCTGACAAATCGGTAATTCAGTACAAACTAGCGCAGCATAATTAGACGACGTCCAGCCACCTAGCGCTATTTGCCCGGTTAAAATAACCACGCCTAATAAACCATAGCGAGCATAGCGTCTCACGGCAGGATCGCCACCAGGTACTCGATATGGATTTAATCTTAAATACAGCAAAAACAATAAACACAAGGTTGTAAATCCACCAAGTAAATGCCCCATTACCACCACAGGCATTAACATTAAGGTAACTGTCCACATCCCCAATGCGGCCTGGAAAATAACCACACATAAAATCAACAAGGGGAGAAATAGCGGTGTTCCCTGCTCTCGATTTTTTATCGATAAAATAGCAATGGCTAAAATAAATAAGCCTAACGCACCAGCAAAGTAGCGATGGATCATTTCATTCCACGCTTTCTCAGGTTCAACAGGTCTATCTGGAAAAGCTTGTTCTGCTTTTGAAATTTGCTCTGACGACTCCGGTACGTCTAATAACCCATAACAACCTGGCCAATCAGGACAACCTAAGCCAGCATGCGTTAAACGAGTATAAGCGCCTAAGGTGACAACAATAATCGCGAGTAAGATACTGACAAGGACAAGTCGTCTAATATTTTTTGTACTTTTAGACTGCATATTAACCAATCCTTGAATATTTCAATAATTTCTTCATATCAGCAAGTATCGCTTTATCAAAAGATACTAAACCGGCTTTTTCTTTTGGACCTTGATAAGACATTACTACATTGCCTAAGGGATCAACAATCACTAACTGATTCGTTGCAATATGTTCATTGGCTTGTTCTGGTAACGATATTTGCTGCCACTTGGCATGACGTAAATTAGTTAATTGTTTTTCCGTTAACGTTTGCTCGTATAAAGCAACAGGGGTAACACGAGGAAGTTCTTTACCTAATAAGGTATAAGTATTATTAAGCGATAGCAGGGTTTTTTCGCATAATTGTTGACAGTTTTTTGGCAAGCGATAAAGGATCAACCACTGTTCTTTTAACACCGCCTGATCTACGCCTAAGTCAGTTAATGTCAGTTCTTGTTCGGATAATTGACCGTGGTTAGTTACCCCGTAATTAAACCAATGCTGCTCTAATGCTAATTTAGCGAGAACAACAGGTAATATGAATACAGCCAGTGTGATTAATAACGTTCGACGTGATTTATTTACTTGAGGCGAAGACATAGATACCCTTTTTCTTATTTTAATTTTTATTATTATTTTTCGGTTTATGTTTAATAAACCATACACTAGCACTGATCATTAACAGCAACCAAGCTGTAGCTAATGAAAACCATTGAAAAGCATAAGCACGATGCTTTTCTGGTGGCATCACGATAGGACGCCAATTTTTTTCAAATCCTAGACTCTCTTTTGTATCTAAGTAAACAACAAAGGGCAATAGCTTTTGTGTAAAAAGTGGTGAAAATTTGTCAATTTCTATGCGCTGAATTCTCAACGGCCAAGTAGGATTAGAGTAACTTTCTTCACTTAACACTAAGCCTTGCTCAATTAATCTGACATGACCTTTAATTTGTTGATGCCCAGATATAGGTGTAACTTCAGGTAGTTTACTTCTATCAATAAAGCCTTCAACCCAGCCTAAATTTACTAACACTGAAATATCGTTTTGGGTAATCACTTGTAATACGCGATAACCCAATCGACCATTTTGTGTTTGATTATCTAATAACAAGATTTTTTCATCATTGAAAACACCCTGAATTTTTACCGGTAGGTCATTGATATTTTCATGAGATGATTGTAACGATAAGACTTCATCGATAGATAAAGCATCTTGTGTCTTATATTGGCTAATTCGTGTTAATCGTTGCTCTTTTTCAATAGCTCTAGCCGTTTGCCACAATCCAAGCTTGATTAATCCACTAAAGACAAGCAAAGTGAAGACAACAACAAACCAGTTTAATTGATTGAAATATTCTCTAAAATCAGCAAACTTCATACATTACCGTAAAAATTAATATCAACCTGAATAACCTAACATAATAAAAAGAGAGGGTTTTGTGATTATAAAAATTATCATTGTCGGCTTATTAGCCTTTATGGTTTATAACCTGTTTCGTGCCTTAATCATCATGAATAAAAATGATCCAAACCAACCAAGTATGTCAAAATTTATTGGTCGTAGAGTCATGATTTCAGTCGTTATAGTCATTCTATTACTAGTCGGCATTCTCACCGGCGTAATCACTCCGAATCCAAGACCTTATTAGAAGAAACCTTGTTCAGAAAAATAAGGCGCTTAACTAGCGCCTTATTTTTATAATCACTCTAAATTTTAATTTTATATATTCTATGTAAAAGCTTAAGGCTAAATTGATTAGCTCAAGAACAAAAAGCAGGCACGGAATGTAAAATTTTACTTGAGTACCTTCGATAAAGTTATTGAGTTAATCAATGACGCATTCAGTTTTTAAATGATGTAAACAAACACAAATAAGAAAACCCATACCACATCGACAAAGTGCCAATACCAACTTGCGGCTTGGAAGGCAAAATGATTCTTAGGTGTAAAGTGACCTTTAAATACTCGGATCAACATCACGATTAACATGATGGTACCTAAGGTAACATGCATACCATGGAAGCCTGTCAGCATATAAAAGGTGTTGCCATAGATACCACTGGTTAAATAAAGCTTCATTTCATCAGCATAACCATGTGCATACTCTAAACCTTGGCAATATAAAAACACTAGACCAAGCACACAGGTTAACCCTAACCAAAATTTTAGTTGTGGACGTTTATCTTGCTCTAACGCAACATGAGCTAAATGCGCGGTAACTGAAGAAGTTAATAGCAAAATAGTATTGATAAGCGGTAAACCATACCAACCCATACCTGTTGTTTCTGTACCATCAGGTGTTTTAATCAATGGCCATTGCGCAGTGAACTCTGGCCATAACACGGCACCAGTCATTGCATTATTATCAGCACCGCCTAACCATGGTACCGAAAGTGTTCTGGCATAAAGTAAAGCACCAAAAAATGCGGCAAAGAACATCACTTCAGAAAAGATAAACCAACTCATGCCTTGCTTAAAAGAATTATCCATTTGGTGGCTATACTTGCCAGCCATTGATTCATTTATCACATTATTGAACCAACCAAACATCATGTAAATCACCATCGCGATACCGGCGATTAACACATAGCCACCGAAACCTGAGGTTGAATTTTTTATATCAGTTACATAATTTGCTGCGCCTACGGCGATTAAAAACAATGCAACGGCACCAACAATTGGCCAATGGCTTTGTGCGGGTACATAATATGTTTCATATTTTTTTGTAGTCATCACTATTCCCCTGTGTTTTCGCGTAATCGCTTAAGATTCAACTGAGCCGGTGATATCGTATAAAGTGTAAGACAAAGTAATGGTCTTCACTTCTTCAGGTAACTCTGCATCAACATAAAATTGCAGAGCCATTTCGACATCTTCTTGTGCTTTAAGCGGCTGAGAGTTGAAACAAAAACACTCTATTTTTTGAAAATAAATCGCGGCTCTACCGGGAGAAACTGATGGAACAGCCTGCCCAATAATGTCATTTACCGATTCATTCTTCGCATAAAACTTCACTAATTTCATTTCACCAGGGTGTACTGTAATTTCATTTATCATTGGCTCGAACTGCCAAGGAATTCCTTTTGCCGTTCGACTAATAAATTGCACAGTAATGGTACGGCTTTCATCGATGCCATCTTCATTAACACTTGCAGCGGTAGTCGCCGTTTTACCATTTAACCCGGTGATATCACAAAATACGTCATATAAAGGTACTAAAGCAAAACCAAAACCAAACATTGCAAACACCACCAACACGAGTTTTTTAACGGTTTTCGATGTTTTATTATCTGACGCTTTTTGCTCTTGCTCAGTACTCATTATAATTTCCTATTGTCCTTTAATATCTTCAGCATTAGGTGGCGTTTCAAAGGTATGATATGGCGCCGGACTTGCCACCGTCCATTCCAACCCTTCTGCACCATCCCAAGGTTTCGCTTCAGCTTTCTTACCACCTTTAATACACTTAATAACAACCACTAAGAATATTAATTGTGATAAACCAAAAGCAAAACCGCCGATACTTACCCACTTATTAAAGTCAGCAAATTGCAACGCATAATCAGGAATACGACGAGGCATGCCCGCTAAGCCTAAGAAATGCATAGGGAAGAACAAGATATTTACCGAAATTAACGAACACCAAAAATGCGCTTTACTTAATCCGTCGTGATACATATGCCCTGTCCATTTCGGTAGCCAATAATAAGCCCCAGCATAGATAGAAAATAATGAACCCGTTACTAATACGTAATGGAAATGCGCAACAACGAAGTAGGTATCATGATATTGGAAATCAACTGGGGTTAATGCCAACATCAAGCCTGAAAAGCCACCAATAGTAAACAAGATCACAAAGGCGATTGAGAACAACATTGGGATCTCAAAGGTCATAGAACCACGCCACATCGTTGCCACCCAGTTAAAGACTTTCACACCTGTTGGTACCGCAATTAACATCGTACAGTACATAAAGAACAACTCACCAAATAAAGGCATACCTGTAGTAAACATATGGTGAGCCCAAACGATGAACGATAAGAAGGCAATGGAAGCCGTTGCATAAACCATCGAGCTATAGCCAAACAAGCGTTTACGAGCAAAAGCAGGAATGATGGTTGAAACAATACCAAAAGCCGGCAATATCATGATGTAAACTTCAGGATGACCGAAGAACCAGAAAATATGCTGGAACATGACAGGATCGCCACCACCGGCAGCATCAAAGAAGCTTGTGCCGAAATACGTATCCGTTAGTAGCATGGTAACCACACCAGCTAACACCGGCATTACGGCAATGAGAAGGTAAGCTGTGATGAAAAATGTCCATACAAATAATGGCATTTTCATATAAGTCATACCCGGAGCACGCATATTCATAATGGTGACTATAACGTTAATTGCCCCCATAATGGATGAAACACCCATAATATGCACAGCAAATACAAAGAACGCTGTACTACCATTTGAATAGGTTGTCGATAATGGCGCGTAGAAGGTCCAACCGAAATTTGGCGCTCCTGACTCCATGAAAAATGAAGCAATTAAAATAGAAAATGCGAAAGGCAAAATCCAAAAGCTCCAGTTATTCATTCGTGGCAATGCCATATCTGGCGCACCAATCATCATTGGGATCATCCAGTTAGCAAAGCCAGTAAAGGCGGGCATAATTGCGCCGAATACCATGATCAAACCATGAACAGTGGTTAATTGGTTAAAAAAGTCTGGTTCAACAAATTGTAATCCTGGTTGAAATAATTCAACACGAATCATCATAGCTAAGGCACCACCAAATAATAACATGATGAATGCGAACCAAAGGTACAAAGTACCAATATCTTTATGGTTAGTTGTATATAACCAACGTTTTATACCCGTCATTTTGTGATCATGATGATCATCGTGCTCATGCGAGTCGTGAATAGCTTCTGTAGTCATTATTCTGCCTCCTTACTTAGCACTTGCAGCAATATCTGCGGGTTGAACAACATCGCCGGTATTATTACCCCAAGCATTTCGCTCAAAAGTAATGACGGCAGCAATGTCTGTTTTAGACAATTGAGCACCAAAAGCGGCCATACTTGGATTTTTCTTACTACCATTTACCACCATGTCGATATGAGCATTGACATCTCCGGTAGTAATAGGACTTCCAATAAGCGATGGGAAAGCTGGAGGTAAACCCGCGCCAGTTGCTTGATGACAAGCAACACAAGCAGTGTTATAGACTTTTTCGCCTTTAGTCATCAGCTCTTCAAGTGAATATACTTTCGATAAATCTTCGGCAGGTGCTGCAGTTACTGCTTTAGCAACTTCATCCACTACTTTTTCAACCGCGGTGGCAGCTGAAGCGGAAGATGAACCACTAGTAGCTGATTTAACATCGGCTGCTTGTACCGTATCACCTGTGTCATTACCCCAAGCGTTACGTTCATAAGTAACAACCGCCGCAATCTCTTTCATACTAAGTTGTTTACCATAACCTTGCATACCGGTACCGGCTTTACCGTTGAACACTATATCAATATGATTAGCAACACTACCTGTTGTCGCAACTGCACTACCTTTAAGCGCAGGAAACGCAGGTGGTAACCCTAAGCCGCTAGGTTGGTGACAGGCTGCACAATATGCCGTGTAAGTAGTTTCACCTAACTGCATTAATTCTTCTTTAGAGAGTGAAGCATTTAAAGAAGCGGCTTCTGCAGCAGCAGCACTCGCAATTAATTCATTTTGCTCGTCAATCCAACGGGCATAGTCTTCTTCAGACTTAACTTCTACGACAATCGGCATAAAGCCATGATCTTTCCCGCAAAGCTCAGCACATTGACCACGATAAATGCCTGGCTCAGGTACTATCGCCCATGCTTCGTTAATAAAGCCTGGGTTAGCATCTTGCTTAACGGCAAAATCTGGCACCCACCAAGAGTGAATAACATCATCTGAAGTGATCAAAAAGCGGATTTTTTTATTCACAGGGATCACTAAATGTTTATCAACTTCTAAAAGGTAATTTTCTCCTTTTGCTTCGCCAACACCATTTTGATTTTCGTATTGTCCGCGAGGAGTAGATAAAACAGAATAGAATTCAATGTCTTGGTCAAAATATTTATAGTGCCATTTCCATTGAGAACCGGTGATTTGAATGGTGATATCAGAATTATCGTTATTTTCCATGCTAACCAGTGTTTTAGTTGCTGGTATCGCCATGCCAATTAAGATGACGATTGGAATCACTGTCCAAAGAATTTCCACCTTAGTACTTTCATGGAAAGTAGCAGGTTTTACCCCCTTTGATTTGCGATGGAACATAATTGACCAAAACATCGCGCCAAAAACGACAACACCAATTGCAGTACAAATATAAAGCGCAAACATATGAAGACCATATACTTCCTGACTTATATCAGTAACACCTTTGGTAAGATTTAACTGTTTATCTGCCCAAGCCATACTAGGGACTAAAAACCCTAATAATAGCCAACTTAGGTTACGTCTCTTCACTCGACATCTCCTCCACCCTTTCTAAGTTTTTAAAATCTTGAGCACCATTAAAAAATAACGAATGCCTTGATTTCTTTTAGTTGTTTTTGTTGTTATTTTACTTGGCGATTTTTTAACCACTTAAAGTGCGCCTTATTATTATTTCTGTTCAATTTCTGTTCTAGAATTACTTAAATCTTGATCTAGGTCAATTCTTAATTTTCTTTAAAAAAATAAAAAACCTTAACAATTACAATAGAGTATCAACTCTAAAACGTTAATAAGTCCATTTTATATAGCCTGACGGCATAGGTTAAAAATCAAGCAATTACTCTAATAAAATAATTAAGGGCTGAAATGCAAGTGAATATTTTTTATACAAAAAACAATCTAGTTTGAGAATACTAAGGTTAAATAAGAATTATTCTTTATAAAAGTTCGGCTAAAGCTTGAAAAGTGACAAAAAGTGAAAAATTGCTGACTTTTATTAAAAGGGTGGGAATAGAAGTCAGCAATAAATAAAAACGAAAACTACATCCAATCTGCAGAACGAATCACTCCTACAGCGATTCCTTCAACATTAAAATGTTGTGTTGCTAAATCAACTTTTATCGGTGAGAAATCTTCATTTTCGGCGTGAAGATAAACCACATTCCCTTCACGTTTAAAACGTTTTACTGTTACATCTTCATCAATTCGCGCAACAATCACTTGGCCGTTCTGCACATCAGTGGTTTGATGAACTGCTAATAAATCACCATCAAGAATACCAATATCTTTCATGCTTTCGCCATTTACGCGTAATAAATAATCGGCGGCTGGGTGGAATAAATTGCCATCAATTTTATAGTTATCTTCAACGTGTTCTTGCGCCAAAATAGGTTCTCCTGCCGCAACCCGACCAATCAATGGCAACCCTTCTTCTTCTGTAAATTGTTCAGCTAAACGAATACCTCTCGACGTGCCCGGTAACATTTCAATATAGCCTTTTTTAGCGAGTGCTTTTAGATGTTCTTCGGCGGCATTCGCTGATTTAAAACCAAAAAAATCGGCAATTTCAGCTCGTGTAGGTGGCATACCTGTTTCAGAAATATTTTCTTTGATGAGATCAAAAATTTGTTCTTGGCGTGGCGTAAGTGGTCGTAGGTTAGTCATTCGACAATTTCCTGTATATACTGACAGTTATAACTGTTAGTATATACAGGCTGTAAATAAACGCAACCCTCGTTAGGAAAGTAAAATATTTAATCTAAATGCTTTACATAATTCTATATAAATGAAAGAGATAAAACTCACTATGAGTAATTGATGATTAAATGTCACTGCAAAATCGGCTATGCTAAAGCAAAGGCTTACTTAACGATAAAAGCAACGTGAAAGCAGAATTTCATAATAACATTAATAATATTGCTAAAAACCAATGGCAAGCCCTAGAAAAATCTGCTTGTCCGTTTATGCATTACGCGTTTTTCAAAGCGCTTGAAGATAGTGCTTCCATTACTGCCGAAACCGGCTGGCAGCCACACCACTTAACGTTATCAGCCAATAATAAAATTAACGCTGTGCTCCCTTTATATATTAAACAACATTCGTGGGGCGAATATGTCTTTGACTGGGACTGGGCACAAGCTTATCAAAACCATAATTTAGATTATTATCCCAAGCTAGTCAGTACTATACCTGTTACTCCTATTCCTAGTGAGAAGCTCTTAAGCGATTCTGGTGATTACCTTGAATTAATGAAGGTACTCATTGAATATTGTCAGCAAAACAAACTCAATAGTTGGCACTTATTATTTATTCCTGAAATATCTTTAGTTGATCAAGAAAAATTGCCGGACGATATATATCTTCGTCATACCGTTCAGTTTCATTGGTTCAACCGCCAGTATCAAAGTTTTGATCATTTTCTTTCTTCATTTACCGCACGTAAACGTAAAAACACCTTAAAAGAACGCCGTTCAATTGCACAGCAAAATGTTGAGGTAACACAATTTACTGGCAAAGAAATCACCAAAAAGCACTTAGATTATTTCTATTTAACCTACCAGTTAACCTATTTAAAAAAAGGTCATCAACCGCATTTAAGCTATGCTTTTTTTCAGCAAATATTTCAAACCTTACCGGATAATATTTTACTAATTATCGCGAGTCGGGAGGATAATTATATTGCTTGTTCATTGTTCTTTTTTGATAAAAAAAATTTATATGGCCGTTATTGGGGATGTAGCGAGTCAGTGAAAAACTTACACTTTGAACTTTGTTATTATCAAGGCATAGAGTTTTGCATTGAAAATAAGCTAGCAATGTTTAATCCCGGTACACAGGGTGAGCATAAAATACAACGAGGTTTTGAAGCTGTTCTGACATACTCTTATCATTGGATTAAAAACGAAAATTTCAAAACGCCGATTAAGAATTACTGCCAACAAGAGCGAGCACAACTAAAGCGCTATCAACAGCAATGTTTAGCGTCGTTACCGTTTAAACAAGGCTAACACATAGATAATAGGAATTTAGCATGGAATTAGCATTTTCTCAGGCGTGTGAAAACAATAAGTCTGCTATTTTAACGGTATTAAAACAGGCTTTTAGTACCACGAATAATGTATTAGAGGTAGGCTCAGGTACGGGTCAACATGCCATACATTTTGCTGAACATTTACCGCAACTTGTTTGGCAAACGAGTGATCTTGCCATCAATCATTTCTCTATCAACCAAAGAATAAGCAATAGCGGTTTAAACAATATTCGTGCGCCATTAACGCTTGATCTTAATGAAGATTGGTCTTTGATAAACAACGACAATGCGCCTTACTTTGATGGAATTTTTACTGCCAATACACTGCATATTGTCAGCTGGCTGCTAGTGCAACGCTTTTTCACAGGCGTTGGCAATAATTTAGCGAAAAATGGCACCTTGTGTATATACGGTCCATTTAATTACGACGGTAAATTTACCAGCGCAAGTAATCAACAGTTTGATTTGTGGTTAAAAGAACGTGATCAACTCAGTGGTATTCGTGATTTTGAAGCAATAGTCACTTTGGCAAATATGGCAGGTTTATCATTAGTCACCGATCATACGATGCCGGCGAATAACCGTTTATTAGTCTTTAGCAAAACGAGCTAATAAACGGAGAAATAGAGGGAATAAAAAAACGGCACTTTAAACCAACCAAAGTGCCGAACTAGGTCAAACAAGCATTTCTTTGACGTTGTCACTGACGATCAATTCGCCTTCAGTAAGCGCCTGAATCTCTTCAATAGACACACCTGGCGCATATTCTAATAAGTGAAATTTACCATTGTTGATTTCTAGATACGCTAAATCGGTGAGAACCTTTTTAATGCAATTCTTCCCCGTAAGCGGCAAAGTACAATTTGCGAGTAATTTAGAATCGCCATGCTTTGAAGCATGGGTCATGGTGACAATAATATTATCAGCACCGGCCACTAAATCCATTGCGCCACCCATGCCTTTAATTAACTTTCCGGGGATCATATACGAAGCAATATTGCCATTCACGTCGACTTCAAAAGCACCAAGTACTGTTAAATCAACATGACCACCACGGATCATGGCAAATGATTCAGCACTTGAAAACACAGAAGCTCCCGTTGCCATGGTTACCGTTTGTTTGCCGGCATTAATTAAATCCGCATCAATTTCATCTTCAGTAGGAAATTGTCCCATTCCCAAAAGGCCATTTTCTGATTGCAACATTACTTCCATATTTTCAGGAATATAATTAGCCACTAACGTTGGTATACCAATGCCTAAATTAACGTAATAACCGTCTTGTAATTCTTGAGCAACGCGCTTTGCCATTTGTTCTCGAGTTAACGCCATTTTTATTCTCCTGACTCTTGCTGCGAAGGGCGAATTGTTCGCTGTTCAATGCGTTTTTCAAAAGTGCCAAGGATCAAACGATCGACATAAATACCTGAAGTATGAATGTGGTCTGGATCGAGTTCACCTGGCTCAACAATTTCTTCCACTTCAACGACGGTGATTTTTCCTGCCGTCGCCGCCATTGGATTAAAGTTGCGCGCTGTTTTGCGATACACTAAATTGCCATATTTATCTGCTTTCCACGCTTTAATAATCGCGAAATCACCTTGAATACCTTCTTCAAGTAAATATTCCCTGCCATTAAAAGTACGTACTTCCTTACCTTCACCCACTGGCGTACCAACACCTGTTGCGGTAAAAAAAGCAGGAATGCCTGCCCCGCCCGCTCGCATTTTTTCAGCAAGCGTGCCTTGCGGTGTTAATTCAACGGCTAATTCACCGCTCATCATTTGTCGTTCAAACTCAGCATTTTCACCGACATAAGAGGCGACAATTTTGCTAATTTGGCGATCGGCAAGTAACACCCCTAAACCAAAATCATCCACGCCACAATTATTTGAAACAACCGTAAGATCTTTGGTGCCTTTACGCTTAATTTCATTGATTAAATTTTCAGGAATGCCGCACAAGCCAAAACCACCAGCGATGACCGTCATTCCGTTTTCTAATCCTGCCATCGCTTCTTGATAATTCGCGACAACTTTATTAAAACCCGCCATTTTCTTTGTTCCTATCATTGGTAAATCAATTTGCTTGATCATTAAATCAAACTATTCAATGGGATTATTTAACTGTCCAACCACCATCAAGGACAAGCGCTTGTCCCGTCATATTTCTTGCTTCTTTACTCGCTAAAAAACAAACCGTAGCGCTAATTTCTTCAATATCGATAAACGACTTTTTCGGCATAGGCTCTAGCATTATTTTATTGATAACCTCTTCTTCGCTTATGCCATGCTGTTGCGCTTGATCTTTAATTTGTTTCTCAACCAAAGGCGTTTTAACGTAGGCTGGACAAATGGTATTAATAGTAATATCAGTATCCGAAGTTTCTAACGCGATGACTTTTGAAAAGCCAATTAAGCCATGTTTAGCCGCCACATAAGCAGACTTAAAAGGCGAGGCCACTAAGCCATGAATCGAACCAATATTGATAATTCTGCCAAAACCGTTTTCTCGCATTTGCGGCATAAATGCTTTGCAAGTTCTGGCAGGGCCAGTCAGTAATACATCGACAATTTTTTGCCAAACATTCATTGGAAAATCTTCAAGACGTGACACATATTGTATGCCGGCATTATTAACCAAAATATCAACGCTTGTGTCCGCTAAAGCTACGAGCAAATTTTCGATATCTTGTTCATTAGTGACATCCAGTTTAATACCTTTAACTGTTAAACCTTTTTCAGCTAATTTTTGTTGGGCAGATAATACCGCCTCATCATTAATATCCGTGATAATGATATTCGCACCTTTTTCAGCTAACGACTGAGCCACACCGAAACCAATACCACTGCCTGCTCCGGTAATTAAGGCGGTCATGTTTTCCATTATTTACTCTCCAAAAATGTCGCAATGGTTTTTGCTTTACTACTGATTGAGAAGAGGCCGTCGAGGTGTCCCCACATGCCTTGAATTTCTTCATACTGACTATTCTCGCCAATCAGTTCATGTGCCTTTTTAGCCATTGATGGAAACAACACTAAATCATTGGCGGCAGGAAGAAATAACGTTTTAGCGGTAATTTTTTTCAAACTTCCGGCTAAATCATTATTATGTCCGGCAATAAATAATTGATTGGCGCGAACGAGATATAAAACATGATTCGCATCAATAATATCAACTTTGGCTCCCGCGGCAGCATAAAGCCAATCAACCACTGGAAAGTTAGCGTTAATATCGTTTAATGCGGCCTGATTAACAGCTTGGTGGTTAGGGTTTGAAGCATTGAAAATAGCGGGGTGCATTGCATCTTTGGTGATACTCGCTAACGACAATTGCAAACCTTTTTTCGGTGCTTTGCTTTGGTAATAGTCACCGCCATTCCAATTTGGATCTTGTTTTATCGGTGCAGCCCAAGATTCAAGCCCCGCGACCAACCACGCGTCCATTTCTGCCGCCCCAATCACAGAAACCATGCGCTCAACCATATCAGGGTAAGCAACTGACCATTCGATGGCTTGCAATGATCCCATGGAAGCACCGACAACAGCATGTAATTTTTCAATACCTAAACTTTCTATCAGCGCTTTTTGCACATTGACAAAATCACGTATTGTCACCACAGGAAACGTTAATCCGTATGGTTTACCTGTTTTAGGATCTATGCTCGTTGGCCCTGTAGTAATAACATTTTTATCAAACGCGCTAGCATTCACTAACGTGTCGGAACTTATGACATAGTATTTATTCGTATCAATGGCTTTGCCTGGGCCAATAATGCTATCCCAATAACCGGGTAGCGCATCACTTTCACTGTACTTACCCGCAGCATGTGAGTTTCCTGAAAAGAAATGAGTAATTAAAATCGCATTACTTTTATCTTGGTTTAACGTGCCATAAGCTTCCCAGCCCACATTAACCTTTGCGATATTCTTGCCGCCAAAGGTTTGAAAATTATCGAGGGTGAATTTTTGCTTAGTTACCAGTAACGGTTTACTAGCTTCGTCTGCTAAGCAAATTCCTGATAACAGCAGGATCGCTGCTAAAAGAAGAAGTCGAATATTCATAATATTTCCTATCAAAATCTAAATAAAAATAAACAAGCCAATGGCGAGTATTAAGCCTAACAAAGGAACTGCGCCGGTCATAGCGAACATCGACCAATACGCACTTGCATGCGTTTCCTTACAAATAGCACGAATAGTAGTAACGACATAGCCATTATGTGGCAAGGTATCTAAAGCGCCTGAACTAATAGCAACCACACGGTGTAGCTCTTCAGGGTTAACCCCTTGATCAATATAATGTGGTGCAATTAAGGGTAATGCTATCGCTTGGCCACCTGAGGCTGAGCCCGTTAATCCGGCAATAACGCTTACCGCTACAGCGGCACCAATTAATTCATTGCCCGGTATTTGAGTCATGATATTCACTGCTGTTTGAAAAGCAGCGGTTGATTTTGCCACTGCGCCAAAACCAACGACGGCGGCTGTGTTACCAATTGCAATTAATGCACCATTGGTACCATCAGAAATAGCTTGATTAAAGTTGTGAAAATACTTGTGATTGATCAACCAAATACTGATCACGCCACCGGCTAAAGCAACAATCAGCGCATTATGGCCAAAGTAGCTATGAAGAGTAAACGACAAGGTTAATACTACTAATAAAGGGATAACACCGGTAATGGGATGAGGATAATCTCGTTGAAAAATTTCAGGATCATCATCACGGTGTTCAAATACCTCACCATTTGCCACGGCTTTTGCAATGAGCTTTTTTAACCACCAATAGCCGAATAACGCCATAAAAATCGCAACCACTAAACTGACTTCCCAACCGGCATAAGGAGTAGTGCCTAGATATTTTATCGGGATCCAATTTTGAATTTCCGGCGAGCCTGCCGACGTCATGGTAAAAGTAACCGAGCCAAACGCTAACGTGGCAGGGATAAAACGGCGTGGTAAATTAGCATCTTTAAATAAACTTAACGCCATTGGATATACGGAAAACGCCACAACAAATAAGTTAACGCCGCCATACGTTAAAATAGCACAAGCGGCTACAACGGCAAAAACCGCCTTCTTCATGCCGAGTTTATCAACAATATAGCGGGCAACACTGTCTGCTGCGCCCGTATCTTCCATAAATTTACCGAATAAAGAACCCAGTAAAAACATAAAAAACCACGCGGCAATAAAACTCGTAAAGCCAGACATATAAGTGCTAACAAAATAAGTGTCGCCAGTAAGTAACGCCATATTATTGCTAAGGGCAACAAGTAACGCACATAAAGGAGCGCTAATGAATAAATTCATACCCCTCATCGTAAGAACCACTAATAAAATGAGTCCTCCGACTAAGCCAAACATACTTAACATAAATAATTCCTGAGTATTGTTTTAATTAAATCAATTTGACTGAAGAGATCTCTCACTAACAAAACTCATGAGTAATATAAGATGATAGCGAATAGAAAAATAATCACCTTAAATGCTCAATTTCATTGTGCTTCACAAGATGATAAAAAGGTATAGTACTTAAGTACCACATACAGATGGGTTAGCTTGCGCTAGATTAATTAGCGACTGAAAAACAATCACTGCAATAAATATAACTATAAAGAAAGAATATCCATCGGGGAGAAACATGAATACATCAATGTTTACATCAAAAACGGCTCAAAGTAAGTCGTTACAAAACACTTTTAGCAAATCGCTATGTGCAATCGCTATTAGTTCAACACTAATGAGTTCTGCAGTTTATGCAGCAGAAGAAGCTACAGAAAAGAAAGTGGCAGGTTTAGAAATAATTGAAGTAACCGCCCGTAAAACTACCGAAAACTTACAAGAAACACCGGTAGCCATGACATCAGTTGGCGCCGCCGAGTTAGCTGAAAATGGTATTTCTGTGATGACAGAAGTACAACGCTTTTCACCAAACACAACGCTACAAACCAGCCGTGGTACTAACTCAACACTTACCGCCTTTATTCGTGGCGTTGGTCAACAGGATCCGCTTTGGGGCTATGAACCAGGCGTGGGTATTTATGTAGACGACGTATATTTAGCGAGACCACAAGGTGCAGTATTAGATCTTTTAGATATTGAAAGAATCGAAGTATTACGTGGTCCACAAGGAACTTTATACGGTAAAAATACCATTGGTGGTGCGGTTAAATATGTTACCAAAGAAATGTCTGGTGATGCTGAATTTGACATCCAAGGTACATTTGGCAGCTACAATCAAAAAGATTTAAAAATGACGGGACAAATACCGTTAGTTGAAAATACCCTTTACTTAGGTTTTGGTTACGCGAATTTAAATCGTGATGGGTTTGGTGAATTTTTAATTTCTGACTTACCAAATCAAGATAAAGAAAACTACAACAAAGACTTAACTGCAGCACGGTTAACCTTAGAATATCATGCTTCTGATGACTTATTTATGCGTTTAGCTTGGGATAAAACGCAAGATGATTCAAATGCTAAAGGTGGTTATCGTTTATTGCCGAGCTTATTAACCAATGCTCCAGTGCCAGATGATGTTTATGACTCTTACACCAGTATGCCAACAGAAAATAGTGTCGAACTGTCTGGTTTAAGTTTTATGGTGAACTGGCAGGCTTCTGAGGATTTATCATTAAAATATGTCGCCACCTCTCGAGAAGGCTATTCAGATACCAATATTGATTTTGATAATACCCCATTAGATATTTTTGACGTGCCAGCGTTTTATGATGATGAAAATACTAGCCACGAATTACAAGCCTCTTATTCAGGTGAAGGTTATAACATTGTTGGTGGTCTGTATTTATATGATGGTGAATCATGCGGACATTTTGATGCTATTTTAGGTTTCTTAGGTCGTGCAGCTTATGGCGCTTCATTAGGTGCTACCGGACTAACGCGAGAAGTTACTGGCTGTAACAATAGTGAAAGTAGTGCAATTTACTTACAAAGTAGTATCGACTTATCAGAAAAACTCTCTTTAACATTGGGTGCTCGTTATACCAATGAAGAAAAAGAAGCTTATGTTAACAACGGCTTAGCTTTTTCTAATGTTTACCCAAATACCGGGTGGATTGACGGTTACACCAGAGATCCTAGTATTACTTTTCCACAGGTATTAGGAGAAGATACCAATGGTGACGGTATATTAGACGCACCTAAAAAAGCAGATTGGTCACAATTTTCGCCTCGCGTAGGACTTGAATATCAAATGGATGATGACACCATGATATTCGCTAGTTACTCACAAGGTTTTAAATCTGGTACGTTTAATCCACGAGCCACCTTAAACGAAGATGCAGCAAATCCAGAAATTGTTGATTCAATCGAAATAGGGATCAAAAAAGATTGGAACGATATGCTACGTACCAACGTAACATTCTTCTCTATCGACCATAAAGATCGTCAATATATCACTATAACGCCTGATCCAAATGATCTAACGGTATTAAATCAAAACTTAGGTAATATCAAAGGTTCTACCGGTGACGGTATTGAAGCTGAAGTCACTTGGGCAGCAACGGATGATTTAAGAATCGACTTTTCATTCGGTTACATTGATTCAGAAATTGAAGACGACCCAACAGTAGCGGTGCCTTTAGTCGGTTTATCAAATACCCCTAAATACACCATGAACCTTTCAGCCAATTACACGCTTGATACTGAAATCGGTTATTTTGTCTTCAGCGGTGGATATTATTACCGTGACGAGTATCTGTTATTTGAAGATAGCGATATGTTGATTCAAGAAGGCTCAGGTAACTTAAACGCAAGCATTACTTGGGAAAGTACCGAAGGTAATTGGTACGGTGGTTTACACGGTAAAAACTTAACCAACGAAGAAGTGATGGTTGGTGGTTATAACTTTGCCGTAGACAATGGTGATGGCACTTATGGCGCTGGTTTAGGTGGTGATACTACCTTAATTGGTTACTTTGCCGACCCGCGTACCATCCACTTAACCGTTGGCTATAGATTCTAAAATCTACCTTATTGGGGCGTTATACTAGCGCCCCACTATTCTTCCGTGTTTTAATAAATGCATTAAGGTCAAACATGAGTATAGAATTTGTGAAATTAGCCATTGCAGATGATCACCCTTTATTTCGTGCGGCCCTGATTCAAGCAGCAAAAAAGTCATTGCCACTAAGTGAAATAATTGAAGCAGAGTCATTCGACAGTATCATTGATGTGATCCAAGAGAACCCTGATATTGAGTTAATTTTTCTTGATTTAAATATGCCAGGCAATGATGGTTTCACCGGCTTAGCAACCATCAGAAACGCCTACCCAGATATACAAGTTGTCATGGTGTCAGCCACAGAAGAAGCCAATATTATTAATCGAGCCATCGATTTAGGCGCCAGTGGTTATATCCCTAAATCAGCGTCACTCGATGAAATTTCTGACGCCATAGACTTTGTCTTAGACGGTGAAACTTGGTTACCGCCAGGCATCAATTTATCAACCGAAACACCTTCTGAAGAAAAAGAAATAGCCGAGAAGCTCAGTAAGCTTACCCCTGCCCAATACCGTGTTTTGCAAATGATTGCCGATGGTTTGTTGAATAAGCAAATTGCTTATGAAATGAATATCCAAGAGCCGACGGTTAAAAATCATGTTTCCGCCATTTTGCAAAAGTTTGAAGTCAATAACCGCACGCAAGCGAGTACGCTTTTTCAAAAGCTAAAACAAACACCTTTTAATCACTCAACCATACAATAACTTTTCGTTAAAAAAAGGCAATTTCTCAATAAGCCTATTATAGTAATAACTATCGATTTTTATTTTCACGAGTAATGAATATTACTATTATTAAAACCTTGTTGTTTTCGTGTCTGCTTCTTTATTGCACGACTCTTTTCGCCGAAGAAAAGCCTTTAGTGACTATTTATACCTATCATCTAAAACCACCTTTAGTGATTAATGCCGCTAAAAAGCAAGGGATGTACTACGACTTTGTACGACACATAAATACCATTAATGAAAAATATTTTTTTGAAATAGTGCCAGTTCCACGTAAGCGTATCGAGCGAATGATAGAGAATGACACGCTTAACGGTATATTACTCGGTGTAAATCCCTTATGGTTTAATGATCCCAAAGAGGATAAATTTCTTTGGACACATAAGGTTTTCACCGATAGAGATAAAATCGTTTCATTAAAAGAACAATCTATCGAATATAATGATCAAACTTCTCTAATTGGAAAAATATTTGGTGGTGTGAGAGGGTTTTATTATTATGGTATTAATGAGTTAGTTGCAAAAAATAAAATTATCCGCGTCAATACTACTAGGGCGTGTTGACCTTTCGAGGTTAAATTTTGTTCAAAATAAAAGTCATTTATTCAAGGCGTGAGCTAAGTAGCATGGTTGTTTCATGTAAATAGCGAACAACGAATAAAAAATGGCTTTTAATTGAACCCTTCGGGCAACGTTTGTTTGTCATTTCTACTTCATTTTTGCTCATTGATGTGGAATAACCACATATCATTCGCAATGCTTTGTATAAATACCAAACAAACTGTTGCAAAAATCATCGCGAAAGATCATCACGCCCTTATGAAATTGATTTATTTACTATGTTATTAAATAAGCGCATAGACTCTGCAGTCATTAGCCGATCAACTTTTAATTATTTAGTTAAAAAAAATCATTGGCAGGAAAAATTTTACCTTTCTAAAAAGCCACATGATATTTTTGATCGACGCATTTTAATTCCTAAAAAATATCATGATGTTTATCGTCACCTAAACCCAATTATTCAACAGCTACAACTTGATGATTCCTGGCTCTCTACAATCAGGTATTAACATTAATAAGTAACGTTTTGATCGTCCTTTTTAAGGCCGCCGGTTTAACAGGCTTATGAATAAACATAAAACCATTGGTCACAACTTGCTCATGTATATCTTCCGAGTGATCAGCCGAATTAATAATAACAGGAATATTCGTTTGTAGTGTTTCATTGATAAAAACAACCGCATCAACCCCTGTTTTGCCAAAATCTAAATGGTAATCCGCAATAATAATATCAGGTTGTGCGTTCTCGCATTGCTGCAAGGCTTCTTGTTGATCTTTAGCCGTTGAAACCACACAGCCCCACTCTGTAAGACGTTTTTGCATAGCCAATAATACTGGCGCATCATTATCTATCACCAATACTTGTAGACCAACCAAATCTTTTCTGGCGACGTTTGTTAGTTGTTTAGGTGCGGTGTTATCGCTTTTTATATTAATGACCGGTAGATAAACACTAAACTGGCTGCCTTCGCCAATTACAGAAACAAGCTCAAAAGGCATCCCTAAAATTTTACAAATACGCGAGGTTATTGCTAACCCTAAGCCAAGCCCTACTTCTTGACGATTTGCTTGATTCAACGGTTTTTCAACTTGTTCAAAGTCATTAAATATCCGTACTTTATCTTTTTCTTCAATGCCGATACCTGTATCAGCTATGGTTAATTTTAACAGACCATCTGCTTCTATAATTGATAAGGAAATTTTACCTTTTTCAGTATACCGTAATGCATTTGATAATAAGTTTTGCAGCACTCTTCGCAACAAAGTTTTATCTGAACGCGTACCGACAACAAGAATATCTTCTTCAAATAATAACCCTTTATTCTCAGCAATAAGTTTGAACTCATCACAGATAGGCCGAATAAATTCATTCAGATGAAAGTCTTCCACTAACGGTTGCGTGGCTCCGGCATCTAATTTCGTTAACTCCAAAATTGAACTTAATAATTGCTCAGCATTACTTAACGAATAGTGAATATTTTGGCTAAGATCGCGTAACTCTTTTTTATCTAAATGCTCGGCTAACGTGTCATCTTCGGTTTTCTCCGCCAGAATAGACGAAAATAAACTCGCCGCATTAAACGGCTGTAAAAGGTCATGGCTTAACGCCGCGAAGTATTTAGTTTTATTAATATTAGCTTGTTCGGCATCTAACTTTGCTTCTTGCAAATGTTGATTGGCTTGCTGTAAGTCTATCGTGCGTTTTTCAACCCGTGTTTCAAGGTGAGCATTAATTTCTTCCAATGCTTTTTGCGTTTTCACAAATTCGGTAATATCAGCATAAGTGGTAACAAATCCTCCGCCTGGTAGAGGATTGCCCGACATTTCGTAAACCTTGCCATTTTTTTGCACCCGCTGAAACCGATAAGCTTTGCCCTCTTCCAAGTAAGCAATACGCTTAGCGATTTCAAGCTCACCGTTCAAATTAGGAAAATACCCACGTTTTGCATTAAATTTCAGCACTTCTTCTACCGGTCGACCGACAAAAATTTCAGCTTCAGGGTAATCAAACATTTCAATATAACGACGATTCCAAGCCACCACTTTAAGGTCTTTATCCACCACAGATATACCTTGCTCAACATTTTGTATTGTCGCTTGTAACAATGAACGATTAAAACGTAACAACTCGCTAGCTTCATCAACAATATCCACTACATCGTTCAATAATGCATGGCGTCGACGTTTTGCGGAATCTAATAATAATTTTGCTGAAGGACCACCAATCACACCGGCAAGCTCTTGTTCAACGGTTAGCTCAAAGGTTACGGGGGCAATATGTTCCCAATTAATATTCTCGGATTGAAAATGTTGCGATAACAATTTATCAGCAAAGGTTTGGCCAAAAAAACGTACTACCAAATTATATAAATCACGAATAGTTAACGGAGATGTTCTTTGTTGATTATTTTTTTGCTGGTTATCAGAATCAATAAAATGGATAGCCTGCAGCTGCTCACTCATATCAGGAGCATTCACTAATGAATAATAGACAAAAACCGCCAAACTAGACGCTAAACTCACAACAACACCATGAGAAATAAACTCAAGCTCTAGCCCAAACATCATAGTTGGTCTTAACCAAGCAATCCCTAAAAACCCTTGTTCTATTAAGCCGTCAATATTGATAAAAGTGTTATTCAATGAAGGTAATAATAAGGTATACGCCCACAACGTAGTGCCAACAATAATACTTCGATAGGCGGCTTTCATATTCGCTTTGCGCCACACTAAACCAAGCAATAACGCCGGAGAAAATTGTGCGACTAATGACATTGCCATTAAGCCAGTCACCGCTAATAATTGCGTATTCGAAGTAACGCGATAATAGGCATACGCAGCGAGCAATATCACGACAATCGTAATGCGACGAATGATCAATAATTTATTAGGACTTAGGCGCTCTTGCTGATGTAAGCCACTTTCATTGGCTAATAACTTTGGCGTAATCAAGTCATTAGACACCATAATACTTAGCACGATAGTTGCGACAATCACCATACTAGTAGCCGCAGAAAATCCGCCTAGATAAGACACTATGGTCATAAAATTATTATTGGCCAACATAGGCAATTGCAACATAAAGCTGTCTGAGCCAACCGCTGAACCATCAAATAAAATTAATCCGGCATAAGCGATAGGCAAAGCGAAAATATTCAAGACAATCATATATAAGGGGAATAACCAACGAGCAGTTGTAAGCTCATTTTCATTGTCTTGCTCAATAAAGGCCATATGAAACTGGCGTGGCAAGCAAAACATCATTAATGCGCCTAACAAAGTTTGAGTAATATATACATAGCTTGGCGGTGAGCTTATTGTTTGTACCGCTTGATTATTAGCCGCTTGCGCAAATAAATCCCCCACTCCATCAAACATCACATAACAAACAAAAAAACCAATCGCTAAAAACGTAAATAATTTGATAATTGATTCAAAGGCTATTGCTAATAAAAGCCCTGGATTATGCTCAGAAGGGCGAATTCTTCGCGTACCAAATAAAATCGCAAATATCGCTAATGTCACGGTAAACAGTAAAGTAATATCAATATTATCTAATGCGGGGGAGTTGAGGGTTACGGCATTGAAACTGTTGGTAATTGCGCGAAGTTGTAAGGCGATATAGGGAATGATGGCAAAAAAAGCCGTAATAGTAATAAGACCAGCTAAACTCGAAGACTTACCGTAGCGAGAAGAAATAAAGTCAGCCAACGACGTCAGCGATTGTTCACGACAAATTCGGGCAACTTTAAGCACTAATGGCCAGGCTAAAATAAAAACTATTATCGCGCCTGTATAGGTAGGAGTTAACCACCAACCCGTTTTAGCTGTCTGACCCGTCACACCATAAAACGCCCAAGAGGTACAATAAACACCTAAACCTAAGCTGTAAATCATAGGTTTAACTTTTGAGGAAATCGTATATTTATCGCCAATATAGGCAATTGCAAAAAGGAGAAGTAAATAGAAGAATGTCAGTAATACTAATAATGAAATCGACAGCATATCAGCGCATAATTTTTATTATTGATGCTCTATCATAAGTGATTCGAAAATTAATGCGAATAGTTCGAAAGTATCAGAAGCATAAACAGCTATTTTCGCCGCCGAATATCCATCGCTAATGTCCTGCGGATTTATTCAATAAAAAATGAAACATATTCAGCCAAAAATCGCTAAATCGAGAGTAAAAATTATCAATAAAAACGCTGCAAATGTTTATCATAAACCTTTTGGTATTCACCACTGGCTTTAAACTTAACTAAGGCTTGATCAAATTCATCACAATGCTCTTGTTTAATAAAGCCCATAGAGCTTGCAACAGGTGGAAAAATAGGATGGAAAACATAATCACTCGCTTCACTTTTCCCTCTCGACCATATCGCGAGACTATGTAAAAAAATGTATTTATCACCAATACTTACATCCACCAAGCCACTTGACAATAACTTAGCTTGCTTTATCGGATTGGGTACTTCTTTATAATAGGAAGCATGTGCCACTGCTTTTTTATATTCAGGGCCTAACAATTTTGTTGCGCCTTGATATGAGACTACGGAATAGTTCGCTAACGTGTGAACATCATTGATATCAATAGCACGATCTTTTTTGCTAATCGCAACATCAAAAAAACCAAACAGGGGCTCAGTTATACAACCTTGTATATATCGATTAGAAAAAATGTTAGCGGCGCCATCAAGTGATTTAATGTTTAAGCCCATCTCCAAACGAGCATTCGAAAGCATATAGCGATACGTTATTGTTTTATCCGGAATATATCGATAAACGCCATCAATTAAATCTTTAAATAAAGCGGGAGAGCCAGACGTTGAAAAAAGTGGCGGAAAATTTCCTAGACCTATCACTAATTCTTCCCCCAAAGACATAGTCGTTCGGAGTAAGATGAAGATAATCAAAAAACATTTTAAATAATAAGCCGTAAGCTTATTTATTCTTGTTTTCACAGTGATTATACCTAGTAAAATAAACCTTCTATATCATGCCTTATTAAGCATAAATTGTGTATATAAAATACAATATTTACAAAAGTAAGGTGTTATCTATTGGAAAAAATTCTGTCGCAGCATTAATAAGAGCATTAGCCGTTAACGCAGTAACACCATAAACTTGCGTTGTAACTTGATATTTTTCAGCCACTTTTTTTAACAACAAGTCAAAATCACCATCGCCCGATAATAACACTACCGTATCAACGTCAGCCGCTAATTCCATAATATCTATGGTGATGCCAACATCCCAATCTCCTTTCGCTGAACCGTCAGCTCGTTGAATAAAAGGCTTGAGTTTTACATTAAAGCCAATATGTTTTAGCGCTTTTTGAAACTTATGTTGAGCGTCATCGCTTCGTTGAATAGCATAGGCATTGGCATGAATTATCTCACCTTGCTCACTTAATTGTAGCCAAAATTTTCGATAATTAAACTGGCGCTGAAAAGTATCCCGCGTGGTGTAATAAATATTTTGTACGTCAACAAAAACCGCAATTTTATTCACTTTTATCCTTTGAAGGCTTTGCCTTATTTATCAATGAAACACCTTTAATCGTCATGTGTTGAAAAAGTAAAACACTTAATGCAAACCTATCACGAAATAAGACAAGTCTTTTGATTAATGCTACACTATTTATTCTGATAAGTCTGAGAAAAACAAGATGTTAGCACTACGTACATTTTTTTATATGCTATTAAAATTTCCGGTTCAATTTTGGGTAAAATGTCGGATCGTTGCCGATAAAGTCCTTGAAACTCAACAAGGTAATAACAACAAACCCATTTTTTATATTGTAAGACATCAATCGGCGAGTGATTTATTAACCCTACAAAAAGCCTGTAAAAAACTCAATTTTCCTGATCCTTTAGAAAGCATCACGATTGATGGTAAAACATTCCAGCGTACACTTTGCTTAGAAAAACCAAGCCAAGTGCTCTTTTCAAAAGGGGCGATTAAAGGTAAAGCTAAAGAGCAAGGCTTAGCATTGTTAGCTTTACATAAAAACAATCCACAATTAGACGTACAGCTGATCCCAGCGAATTTAGTTTGGGGTAGAAAACCCACCATCGAGAAAAATAATGCCAATGTAGGCACCATACTTGCTGACCAAGAATCACCAAGCTGGTTACGTAAATTTTTTATTGTGCTGTTTTTAGGGAGAAACACGCTCGTACGTTTTAGTGAATCATTGTCACTACGTTACATGGCAGATAAACATGGAACAGACGATGCAATTGCACGAAAATTATTACGGGTTGCCCGCTTTCATTTTCATCGCCAAAAAATTGCGGCGACTGGGCCAAGATTAATGCATCGACAACAAATGTTTAAAGCATTACTGAAAAACCCAGCAATTAAAAAATTAATTCAAGACGAAGTAGAAAGCAAAGGACAAAGTGAAGCTGCGGCCAAAAAACAGGCGTTAAAAATCATGGATGAAATCGCCGGTGATTATCGCGAATCTATGGTTCGCGTGGGTGAACGAGTGTTGCACTGGTTATGGAATCGTCTTTATCAAGGGATTGAAGTGAATAATGCCAATACCTTGCGAGAACTTGCCGATGACGGTCATGAAATCATTTATGTTCCTTGTCATCGCAGTCATATGGATTATTTATTGCTCACTTATATTATTTATCAACAAGGTCTTGTTACACCAAGAATTGCCGCAGGTATTAATTTAAACTTTTGGCCCGCTGGTCCTATATTCAGAAAAGCCGGTGCGTTTTTTATTCGTCGTAGTTTCCGCGGTAACCGCATGTATTCCACGATTTTCCGTGAATATTTAGGCTTGTTGTTTGAACGTGGTTATTCTGTGAAATATTACTCGGAAGGTGGCAGAAGTAGAACCGGCCGTTTGCTAGATCCTAAAACGGGTATGTTAGCGATGACCATTCAAAGCCTTTTACGTGGCATTAATCGTCCGCTCACCTTAGTGCCTGTCTATTTAGGCTATGAACATGTTATGGAAGTAGGTACTTACCATAAAGAATTAAGCGGCAGTAAAAAGAAAAATGAATCCGTTTTTGGCGTTTTTAAAGCGATTAAAAACCTCAGAAATTATGGTAAAGGTTTCGTCAATTTTGGTACGCCAATTAACATCAATCAGTTTTTAACCGAGCAAGTCCCTAACTGGAAAGATGATATAGATGCAGTTGACCCTCAAAAACCAAGCTGGTTAACCCCAAGCGTTAATGTGTTAGCCGACCAAGTAATGGTCGCCATCAACAAATGTGCAGCGTTAAATGGTGTTTCACTAATTGCCCTAATATTACTCGCTACGAAAAATAAAGCCTTGTCTCGTCAAGAACTGATTATTCAATTAGATTTCTTTTTAGCGATACAAAAACAAGCTCCTTATAGTAAAGAACTTACTTTACCTGAGCAAAGTGGTGAACAATTACTCGATGACGCTATTACCTTAAATAAAGTAACGGTAGATCATGATAGTTTTGGCGACATTATTTCATTAAGTGAGTCCGCTGCTTTGGAAATGCGCTATTACCGTAATAATATTTTACACACTTTTATGCTGCCAGCTTTAGTGTGTCGAATTTTAGAAAAAAATGCCAAAATTACTCAACAAGTATTAGAAAAGCAGGTGCAGGATATTCTTGTGTTACTTAAACGAGATTTATTCTTGTGGCAAAGTAATGAAGAAATATCACAACAAGTTTCACAGGTGCTTTCGGCACTCGCTGCGCTTAATACCGCAAAACAAAGTAAAGCAGGATTTTGGTCTTTAATTAATGAAAATAAGACTCTCAGTAGTATCAGTTTACTCGGTGAATGCGCAGACGAAACGTTACAAAGGCTCACGATTATTTCAATCCTCATCAATCGTTTATCACCAATCAATAAAAACGACTTTGTTGAAAAAGTTGTCGCTATTGCTAAACGTTTAACCGTGTTAAATAACATCAATGCGGCAGAATTTATTGATAAGAAAACACAAATGACGTTAATTGAGGCGATGCGAGAAGAAGGATTAATACACACTGATGAAAATGGCCTGTTAATTGCCAACAGTACTTTAGATATTACGCGATCATACGTGTCTAATTTAGTCGATATTTCTGTATTACAAAGTATTTTACGATAACCGAGCAACGATGTTTTTTGACAAGATTAGCATTACTTAAAACACGGTCAAAAAACGTCATGATTAAATCAGTACTTATCTAAGATGTGTTGTTATTTCCGTTATAAATATTCGATGTAAATACCAACAAATATAATTAATCCGACCCAGTGGTTATTTAAAAACGCTTTAAAACAATTATCTCTATCACGATTAACAATTAGTATTTGCTGATAACAAAATAGACCTGCACTTAACACAAGCGTCAATTGAAATGGCCAGCCAAATGCTAACATTTCGCCAACGGTAAACAGTAATGCTAAGGTCAACAATTGCAAAAATCCAACAATTCTTTTGTCATGTTTACCAAACAAAATAGCGGTAGATTTCACGCCTATTTTTAGATCATCGTCACGGTCAACCATGGCGTACATAGTGTCGTATGCTACCGTCCACAGTAGGTTAGCAGCAAATAATAACCACGCCACCAACGGAATTTCGCCTTGCAGTTCAGCAAATGCCATTATCATTCCCCAACTAAAAGCCGCCCCTAAAACCACCTGAGGTAACTGGGTATATCGTTTCATGAAGGGATAACTAGCCGCTAATATCAGCGCAATCACCGATAAATAAATAGTGTAAAGGGAGAGTGTCAGCACTAAAGCGATCGCGCCACCAATTAAAAAAGCAAATAAGCTTAATGCTTGTTCACTGCTCATGGCTCCTGAAACTAAGGGTCTATGCGCTGTTCTTTTAACTTTGCCATCCACTTTTCTATCAGCAAAATCATTAATCACACAGCCAGCACTTCGCATGATGAAAACACCCAGTGAAAAAACAAACAGTAAATGCAAATTAGGAAACCCATCAGCCGCAATCCACAAAGCCCAAAAGGTTGGCCACAGTAATAAATAAGTACCTATGGGCTTATCCATACGAGTAATTTGCTTAATAGCCTGCCACTTTTCAGGCCATGTTTGGATTTGATTATTGCTCATTTATTCACTTATTTCTTGATAGGCAAATGACTTTGGTAAGAAAACTTCTGCCACCATGAGTGGTTTGTCATTTACCACAAAGACAGAACGTCGGCCCCATAGAGGGTGCTCTACTGACAACTGATAATAACTTGCCAGTGCTGCAACCGTTGACTGCTGATCAAAACTTGCTACTTCAATCCCTTTACGTTTGAGATCTGGGTGATTAAACAAAACTTGCCCTAACGATTGTTCACCTAATTTTGCTAATTGTGCTTCATTGCCTGTTAGTGATCGTAAAGGTAGTAAGCTTCTCGCGAAAACTTGCGGTTTGTTATCACAAAACAATAACACTTCACGCACTAAGACTTCTTCGCCGGCAATAATATCGTCATTACTTTCAACGTCCGAGCAATTTTCGACACGTTGCCCTAATACTTGCACATGAAAATCTTGGCAGTGTTGCTTTAACCTCGCCGTTAAAGAGCTCGGATCTAATAACCAATCTTGCAAATAAAGATTTAATTGCGAAGTTTTTTCTCGACACCATTTCGCATGCATTTGCACAGGAAATAAACGATGTGATTGAGCGTGTTGCACCATGTATAATTGAACCATTGACGATTAAAGCGGGCGTATGATATCAGGTTTTTATTTATAGCCAAACCTCTGCCGGCGGGTCGATTTTTGTATTTTTAATATTCAGTAAAATAAATAAAATGAAAATTCTCGCTAATATCGCTACAATAAATGCCGATAACTTAGCAGTACCTATAGCAACTTATTAATTTTCAAGGACGCAGCCTTTATGCTTAAAAGCTTTCTTCTATTTTCAGTCATGCTCATTTCTTCTCTTCAAGCTAAAGCGGCTGACTATGCCTATTTTGGTTTTGAACCTGAGATCATCACCAATTACGTTGCGGTTAAAAAGAAGATGGGCTACGTACGGCTAACCGTAGAATTGATGATTGAAGATTCGTCTAATTTTGAAGCGGTTGAACATCATTCGCCATTATTACGCGATGCAATTATTGACATTATAGGTCAGCAACCAGAAGCAAAAATTAAATCTATTAATGGTCGCCATGAAATTCAAAAGCTTTGTGAAGATCAAATTAAAAGCTTATTGACGAAAGAAACCGGTCAACCATTAATTAAAAAATTACTTTTTACGCAGTGGCTAGATAATTAGTAAAAATAACTATTGAAGCTTTTCACCTTTAGCTTGGTTAGCAAACCGCAGCCAAGCTAAAAAGCACCCTGATACTAACCCTAATAAATGCGCAGTATTCGCCATATTCACAGGCAAGACATCAACGAAGCCGAGTAACAACCAAAACAACAGAAAGCCAACGATAGCTTTAGATAATACTAATCCTTTTTCTGGCGCTAACCAACCGGCCCACCAAACATAACCTACCACGCCATAAACAACACCTGATAAGCCACCAAAATTTGGCCCTGATACAATAAATTGTCCTAAATTTGATAAAATAGCCGATAGTAAAAATAATTGTACGAGCTCCATTTTGCCCATCACTTTTTCAATGCTGCCACCGAGTTGCCACCACCACATGGTATTAAACGCAATATGTAACAATGAGAAATGAAAGAAAACAGGACCAATTAACCGCAAAGGGTTATCAAAAAATTGTGTCACCGATAATGCAGTAAAAAAATGAATTTCGCTAAAAATAGCTTTTTGCCAGCCTAAAATACTGCCAATATAAATCAACCAACATAAGGCAAAAATGCTTAAGGTTACACCACCGGCATGCGCTAAAAACTGCTGTTTAAAGCTGGTAAAAAATGCAGGGCCATTTTGCACGACATCGATAGTTTCACTGCTATGCCAAGCCGCTTGTTGATATTTAACATCGTAAGGGTTGTCAATAAAGTCATTGAACATTTCCCGCGCATGCTCATACATGTCAGGGGAACATAAAATGACAAATTGTTCACCTTCAATTTGCACACGGCTTGCAATATTTTGACTGTTTAAATAATTTGAAAACAGCAAAGCAATATTATGCTGGGGAACACTAACAAGCGGTTGTAAAGAATGTGAAGAGTCCGTCATTACTCTGCATTACTTCCTGAGGTAACCAAATCAGGATAGTGTAATTGCCAATCAACAAAACCACCATCTAATGAATAAACTTCGGTAAAATCTTGACTGAGTAAAAACTGAGCCGCTTGTTGACTTGAATTACCATGGTAGCAGCACACCACTACAGGAGCATCGATGTCGGCTTCACGGATAAAGCTTGATATATTATCATTGGTTAAATGAATCGAGTCAGGAATATGACCAGCTTGAAATGAGTTAGGATCTCGAATATCAACCACTACATGACTTTTATCATTAATCACCGCATGTAACTCGCTAATATGCATATGTTTAAAACCTGCTTCACTCACTCTTCATACTCCTAATATTTTAACTAGTGCTAATGCACAATATCTCAACAGTCTATCTTATTACTGCTGAGATTACTGTTGAATTAATCTTGCCAGTTAAGAATTACTTTGCCTGATAAACCTGAACGCATGGTATCAAAACCTTGTTGAAAATCATCGATATCAAAATGATGGGTAATGATTGGCGACAAATCTAATCCCGATTGAATTAAGCTTGCCATTTTATACCAAGTTTCAAACATTTCGCGACCATAAATCCCTTTTATTGTTAATCCTTTAAAAATAACTTGGCTCCAATCAATTGCCATTTCATTACCGGGGATGCCAAGCATCGCGATTTTTCCGCCATTATTCATATTGGCAAGCATGTCAGTAAACGCCATTGGTACGCCTGACATTTCCATTCCGACATCAAATCCTTCAGTCATGCCTAGCTCATTCATCACATCTTTGAGCTTTTCTTGGCTAACGTTGACCGCTTTTGTTGCGCCCATTTTTCTAGCCAAATCAAGACGATATTCATTCACGTCAGTGATCACTACATGCCTTGCGCCAACATGTTTAGCAACAGCCGCTGCCATTATACCAATAGGGCCCGCGCCAGTAATTAAGACATCTTCACCGACTAAATCAAATGAAAGCGCGGTATGCACCGCATTGCCGAATGGGTCAAAGATAGCGGCTAAATCATCAGAAATTTCATCGGGTAATTTAAAGGCATTATAGGCGGGGATCACTAAATACTCAGCGAAACTGCCTTCACGATCTACGCCAACACCCACGGTATTTCGACATAAATGGGTACGACCGCCACGACAATTTCGACAATGGCCACAAGTGATATGCCCTTCACCAGAGACGCGATCACCAATTGCAAAACCTTTGACTTCTTCGCCAATACCAACAACTTCTCCCGCATATTCATGACCAACAATCATAGGTACTGGAATCGTTTTTTGCGCCCAATCATCCCAATTATAAATATGAATATCAGTGCCGCAGATGGCTGTTTTTTTAATTTTGATCAATAAATCGTTATGGCCTACTTTAGGTTTCTCCGATTTAGTCATCCAAATACCTTCTTTGGCATGTAATTTTGCTAATGACTTCATCCTAATCCCCTTAAATTATGCCCATTTCTTTACCAATTGTGGTAAAGGCCGCAATCGCTTTATCAAGCTGTTCTTTGCTATGTGCTGCTGAAATTTGTGTTCGAATACGTGCTTGACCTTTTGGCACCACAGGGAATGAAAAACCAATCACGTAAATGCCTTGGCTTAATAATCTGTCTGCCATATCACTGGCCACTTGTGCATCACCTAACATTACCGGAATAATGGCATGATCAGCACCGCCGCAAGTAAAGCCAGCCGCTTCCATATTCGTTCTAAAATAAGTCGCGTTGTCTTTTAATGTTTGGCGAAGATCATCACCTTCTGCCAGTAAATCAATCACTTTAATTGATGCATTAACAATCGCTGGCGCTAATGAATTAGAAAATAAATACGGACGTGAACGTTGGCGCAACCATTCAACCACTTCTTTTTTCGCGGAGGTATAACCGCCCGAAGCGCCCCCCATGGCTTTACCTAAAGTACCTGTGATGATATCGACGCGTCCCATTACCTCACAATATTCATGGCTGCCACGACCTTGTTCACCCACAAAACCGACCGCATGTGAATCATCAACCATCACCATAGCATTGTATTTATCTGCTAAATCACAGACCGCTTTTAAGTTAGCAATAACACCATCCATTGAGAACACCCCATCGGTGGCAATTAACTTAAAGCGCGCCCCTGCTTCATCTGCCGCGATTAATTGTTTCTCTAATTCAACCGCATCATTATTGGCGTATCGATACCGCTTGGCTTTACATAATCGTACACCATCAATAATTGAAGCATGATTTAACGCATCAGAAATAATCGCATCTTCAGGGCCTAATAAGGTTTCAAATAAACCGGCGTTCGCATCAAAACACGACGAATATAAAATGGTATCTTCCATGCCTAAAAAAGCTGACAGTTTTTGCTCTAAGGTTTTATGAATATCTTGTGTACCGCAGATAAAACGTACCGACGCCATACCAAAACCATGCTCATCTAAACCTGCTTTTGCCGCCGTAATTAACGACGGATGATTAGCTAGACCTAAATAATTATTGGCACAAAAGTTAACAACCTCTTCACCGGTAGTCACGGCAATTTTTGCTTGTTGAGCGGTAGTGATGATTCGCTCAGCTTTGTATAAGCCATCAGATTTAACTTGCGCGATTTCACTCGATAAATGTTGGTAAAAGTCATTTTTTGCTGAAGAATTTTTCACTTTCAGTCCTTAATAATTAATCTAACTTGTTGAAGGTCATTATCAGCCTAGTAGAGATAACAAAAAAAGTGACATATTTTAAAAATTTGACAATTTTTAGTGTTAAATTGACATATTTATCTGTCATTATGTAAATTAATGGTGACTTTATGTGATTTATAGAACGAGGACGACTGTGCTAACTGAAAAAGACGAAGAGTTATTATCTATTCTACGCTGCAATGCTAGAGCAAGTATTTCTGATATTGCCAGAGCAACCAATGTATCTCGTACCGCCATTCAAAATAGATTAAATAAATTAGAAAATAATGGCGTGATCAAAGCATACAGTGTCGTGCTCGGACATGAATACATCAACAAACTGATCACCGCTAATGTCTCTTTAAAGGTGAATCCCAATTTAAGGCAAACTATTTGTATCGCGATGCGAAAAACCCATCAAATTAGTCATATTTATTCGATCAGTGGTGAGTATGATTTACAAGTGACTATTCAAGCGCAAACGCTCGAGAAATTAAACGAGGTGCTTAATATCGTATGTTCACTTGAAGGGGTCGAGAGAACCAATTCTTCGATTATTCTCGATACTATTTTTGAAAGATAAACAGTTTACTTAGCAAGGGTATCGTTTAGCCATAGTGCAATATCTTGTGCTAAGTAACGCTTACCATTGAGTAATGAATGACCTTGGCGAATGCCTTTGAATATTTTGAAGGTTGAACCTCTATCGCCATTCCATTCAAACAATTCTTTTGTCGTTTGATAAGTATTGGCATGATGCATAGAGCCAATAAAATAAACAGGAATATCAATTAAGTTTTTAAAATGCTCTTTCTCCATATAATTTAATACGGGGGTGATCATGACAAAACTATTGATACGCATTTTTTCGGCTAAATAAATAGCTTGAGCAGAAGAGCATCCTGAAGCAACCACCGCAACATCACGATTTTTTGCCACCCTTTCACGTAAATATTGATAAGCCGCTAACACATCATTTTGCCAAAACGACGAAAGCTGGATAAATTCGGTTTGATAAGTTTGATAATCTTTAGAATTTAACTTGATATTGGCATGCGAAAACTGCTCTGTAACGCTATTGCCATAGCCTCTCAAGTCGAGTGAAAAAGCATGAATGCCATAATTTGAAAGTTCTTTAGTGAGATTGTCATAACTGCTGCTGTCATGATCACAATCATGAAGTAATAACACACCAGATTTATCAAGATTACCGGCAAAATAGTTACCCGACAGCATAAATTTATCTTCGGTGATAAACTTAACTTGATTCATCGATTCAGTTGCTAAGTCTTCAACGTTTGAGTCTTCTTCTTGCGCAAATACTAGCATGCTGATACTGCAACTCATGAAGAGCGTTATTTGCCTAAACAAACGGTTAAGTTTTTTACTAAAATGTACCGTCAAAATAATTCCCTATTAATTTCATGCATTGCCATCCCAGAATACCGCAATTTTTAAACCTCGGCTAGCATTGCAATATTAGTCAGCTAATCACTCAGTTATCGGCAATTTTTTTCATAAATCAAGGCAATATAGCAATAAATGATTACCCATACCTAAGTCATCAAAGAGTAGTACTTAGTGGTAAGAGAAGAATCGAGTATACTATGGCTAATCTCATTAAAAGAATGTTTGTTGTGCGTTACTCATTGTCCTTATTTATTTACCGAATTGCTTTGCTTTTACTTTTACCTTTGCTCCTCTTGGTATTTGCCATACGTTCGCACAATCATCCTGCGTATCGACAACGACTCTCTGAGCGATTAGGCTTTGTCAGTAAACTGTTTAAACAAGAAGGGATTATTGTGCACGCGGCCAGTGTCGGTGAAGTGATTGCAGTAACACCTTTTATCAAACAATTACTGCGCGATTACCCCAATACTCCACTAACCGTTACGACTTTTACACCCACGGGCTCAGCACAAGTATTAAAAACATTTAATGACAAAGTTCAGCATTGTTATTTACCACTCGATATTTGGCCTTGTACTTGGTTATTTTTAAAGGCGTTAAAACCGAAAGCCTTAGTGTTGATGGAAACAGAACTATGGCCAAATTTAATCGCACTTTGTCAGCAAAAACACATCAAACTTCAATTAATTAATGGTCGATTATCTGATAAATCAATGTCGAGCTACCAAAAACTGAGTTGGTTAATTAAGCCTTGTTTGCAGCGCTTTGATGCAATTTTGACGCAAAGTAAAGACAACCATCAAAACTTTATTACTTTAGGCGCTGAACCGAACAACTGTCAGATTTCAGGCAATTTAAAATTTGATTTACAAGTCAATCCAGACTTAGCATCAAAACAACAAGTACTTGAACAATTTATTACCGAGCAGCGGCCTATTTGGTTAGTTGCCAGTACCCACCCAGGCGACGAACAACTTATCCTAACGTGCTTTTCAGCGTTAAGAAAAGATCACCCAAATCTGTTATTAATATTAGTGCCCAGACATCCCGAACGCTTTACCAGTATTTATCAACTATGCCAACAGCATCAATTTCAAACGGTTAAACGCAGCGAAAATAGCCCAGTTACTTTGCCAGATGATATTTGGTTAATTGACACCTTAGGTGAACTACTACCTGCGTGTGCATTGGCTGACATTGTTACTATGGGGGGAAGTTTTTCCACCATTGGAGGGCATAACCCATTAGAGCCGGCATTATTTAAAAAAGCGATTATCGTTGGCCATGATATGGCAAATTTCAAAGAAGTATTGAGTCAACTTCAACAAGAGCATGGCATTGCACAGCTTAATTCAAATTCCTCATCTTCGGTGAATGAAATCACATCTGCACTAACAAACCAAATACAGCAATTATTAACGGATAATCAGTCGCGCGAGAAACTTGGTGAAAACGCTTATAAAGTCGTACAAGCCAATCAAGGCGCCAGTGAAACGTCTGTAAAAATCTTAGCTCAGTTAATTGATAGCCAACAAAGCAATGCTTGAAGATAAGATAATTATTGAGCGCTATAATAACAATTGGCCAGATAAATTTGCTGAAGAAAAAGCAATGCTCAGCATTTTATTGCGTCAATATATTCAAGGTTCGATAGAGCATGTTGGTAGTACGGCGGTACCTGGCCTTTCTGCAAAACCAATTATTGATATTATGGTGGGCATTCAATCACTTGAACATGCTAAACCTGCGATAGCAAAGCTGACTCAACAAGGCTATTGTTACTATCCGTACAAGCCTGATGTGATGCATTGGTTTTGTAAACCAAGTCCCGAAATAAGAACTCACCATTTGCATTTAATTCCTTATCTAAGTCCTTTATGGCAAGAAAGAATTCAATTTAGGGATGCGCTAAAAGCTGACGCCGCGCTTGCTACTCAATATCAACAACTCAAATATCAATTAGCTGAAAAATACTCCCAAGATAGAGAGCAATATACGACCGAAAAATGGCCGTTCATTAAAAAAGTGTTAAAAAAAAGCCTTATAAAATAAGGCTTAATAGTCAATATAAAAACTATAAGGGAAACTATAAAATTAAAAAGGCCATTTGAAATGCTGCTAAACGGATCTGTCCTTGCTCATCAAAGGTAATGTCTTCAAAGCCATGACCTGTCAATGGTTTAATATCTGTTACTGATGGCTGATAATAAGTTTCATCGGCGGTAAAGTTTGCAATCACCATGATTTGACTCTCTTGATAACGACGAGTAAAAACCAACCTGTCATCACTACTCTCAATAAATTCGATATCGCCATACTGTAAGCAAGATTGCGTTTTACGCCAATGTAAAAAAGTACGGTAAGCCTGTAAAACAGAATCTTTCGATGCCTCTTGCACATCTACCGCATTAGCAACATGTGCTTCGCTAACTGGCAACCACGGCGATTGGCTATTTGAAAACCCGGCGTTAACTTGTTTTTCTAACCAAGGCATTGGCGTACGACAACCATCACGTCCTTTAAATGTTGGCCAGAAAGTTACGCCATAAGGGTCTTGCAAGTCTTCAAAAGCAATATCGGCTTCTGTTAAACCAAGCTCTTCACCTTGGTAGCTACAAACACTGCCACGTAATGAAGCAAGTAACGCATTGAACATTTTGCTTTGTATCGGAGAATGTTCTTTATCAGCCCAACGACTGGCAACACGACTCACATCGTGATTACCTATCGCCCAACAAGGCCATCCATCAGATAATTTATCTTCAAGGGCTTCTACGGTTGAACGTATATAGTGTGGGTTTCCATCCGGGGTGAGTAACTCAAAGCTATACGCCATATGCAAGCGTTTATCACCTTGAGTATATTCCGCCATGGTTTGTAAAGAATCTTCCGAAGAAATTTCACCTAAGGTTACTACATTAGGGTATTGATCCATTAACGCACGGATCTCTTCCATAAAGGCAATATTTTCAGGCTGAGTATTATTGTAGTAATGATATTGGAACGCGTAAGGATTATCTTCACTAAATCCTCGACCTTGACGATCTTCAACCGCTTTAGCTGGGTTATCGCGCAACAATTTATCATGAAAACAAAAGTTAATCGCATCTAAGCGGAACCCGTCAACACCGTGATCTAACCAAAACTTCACGTTTTCTAAAACCGCTTTTCTTACCTCTTCATTATGAAAATTTAGATCCGGTTGCGAGGTTAAAAAGTTGTGCAGATAATATTGCTGACGACGAGGTTCCCATTGCCATGCGCAACCACCAAAAATCGACAACCAATTATTAGGCGGTGTACCATCTTCATTGGCATCAGCCCAGACATACCAATCAGCTTTTTCATTTTGCTTATCTTCGCGGGATTCAAGGAACCAAGCATGTTGGTCAGAAGTATGGCTAAGCACCTGATCAATAATAACTTTCAGATCAAGTCCTTTCGCTTTAGCCATTAATTGATCAAAGTCTTCCATGGTGCCAAACATAGGATCAATTTCACGATAATCACTAATATCATAGCCAAAATCTTTCATTGGCGATTTAAAAAAAGGTGAAATCCAAATGGCATCAACCCCTAAGTTTTTTACATAAGGCAGCTTTTGAACAATACCCGCTAAATCACCGATGCCATCATGGTTTGCATCCATGAAGCTTCGAGGATAAATTTGATATATAACGGCGCCGCGCCACCAAGGTTGATTTTCCATAACAGTCCACTTTCCGTCGACAAACCGATAATAACCAAATAAGCAGCTTGCTGTGCTACTTGTTATTCGCTTGTGACGTTATACTTTTTATTGATGCCTTAAGCATAAGTAGCCACTAATTTTTGTGCAATAACACTGCATACGTATGCATGACAATTTAGCCTTATTTTCGTTATGCATACGTATGTAATTTTTATACTTAAGCAATTGATATTTGTACTATGACTGTCTTTACTATGATGAACGGCTTTGTGCGATAGAATTATTATGAAAGAAAAACGATTAAAACCACGGTTATTGACACTTTTTAGTCTTATGTTAGGTTCGCTGTTTTTAAGCAATGTTGTTGCTGTTGAATCAAGTAAATTACTGACTAATGACTCAAAACCAAGCAAAAAACTATTAGCAAAAGATTTAACACATTATTCATCGCGTGATATTAAAGATGAGGTGTTTTATTTTGTTTTGCCAGATAGATTCAACAACGGCGACACCTCAAATGACCACGGTTCTAAAACAAAAGTTATTTCACAAGGTGGTTTTGATGCCAGTAATAAAATGGCTTTTCATGGTGGCGATTTACCGGGCTTAACCGCCAAGTTACCGTACCTAGAAAACTTAGGTATCACTGCTATTTGGTTAACTCCTATATTGCGCAATCAAGCGGTACAAGGCGATATCACAGGTTATCATGGTTATTGGGTATTAGATTTTACCGAAATAGATCCTCACTTAGGCAGCAATGCCGATTTGAAAAACTTTATTACCCAAGCGCATCAACTAAACATTAAAGTATTTTTTGACATAATCACCAATCACACCGCTGATGTCGTTAAATATAAAGAGTGCCATGGTGAAGATGGCTCGGGTTGGTCAGAAAGCGGTGAAGCATGTCCTTATATTTCATTAGCCGATATCGCCAACGGTAAAAGCTACACCACGATAGTACCGAAAGAAAACCAACAACTAAAAACCCCTGCATGGCTTAACGATCCTAAGCATTATCACAACCAAGGCGATTCAACTTTTCAAGGAGAAAACTCTCTTAACGGTGACTTTTTTGGTCTTGACGACTTAAATACCGAATCGCCAGTAGTGGTTAAGGGCATGATCGATATTTATCAAAACATTATCAGCGAATTTCGCCCTGATGGTTTTCGTATCGATACGGTGAAACATGTCAATATTGAATTTTGGCAACAGTTTATTCCTGCCCTTGAACAACATGCGAAACAACAAGGCATCGCTAACTTTTTCATGTTTGGCGAAGTCTATAGTGGCGATCCAAAAGAATTAAGTAACTTTACGACCACAGGGAAACTACCTTCTGTATTAGATTTTGGTTTGCAATCAGCGCTATATCAAACGTTAATAGAGCAAAAAGGCACCGATAAATTAGCCGAGTTATTTGCCCAAGATGCGTTGTATAAAAATGCCAATGAATTACTGAATTTCACCGGTAATCATGACATGGGACGTTTCGCTTATTTACTAAACGGACAAAATCAACAGTTTAACGAACAACAAACCAGTGAACGTTTAGCATTAGCGACCGCTATTACCTTTTTTGCGCGAGGAGTGCCGGTCATTTACTATGGTGATGAACAAGGTTTTATCGGCACAGGCGGTAATCATGACGCCCGACAAGATATGATGCCGTCGAAAGTCGCCAGCTATAATAATCAATCAATATTATTAAGTGAAAAAACAACCGCAGACGATAATTTTGATCAACAACACCCGCTTTATCAACTATTTTCGTCCTTTGCGCAAATATTTCATCAGCATCCGGCACTTAGACATGGCCAACAACAAACCATTTATTCAAGCAAGCAGGCTGGTATTTTTGCCCTATCTAGAAACCTAACGGATGAGCAATACCTAGTTATTTTTAATACTTCAGCTGACGCTAAATTGTTGTCGTTGCCACTCGATGCTAACTATCACTTACTGCATAGTAGTCATAATGCACCTACGCTTTTAAGCAATAAAGTCACTGATCAAGTCCTTCCGGGGCTGAGCTTTGCTATTTATCAACAAAGATAGTCTAATGTGATGCATCAAAAGCAGCAGCTTTCGAACATTCATATCAAATAACAGTATGTTCATCGTATTCTCGAACATACTGTTATTGATACTTTTGAGGAAGAAACATTGACGACACCTATTACGTTTCGAGCATTAACCTGTGATGATTTACCTACCGTTAAACAGATAATTGACGAAACAGAAATGTTTCCGTCTGAAATGCTTGATGAGATGACAGCACCATTTTTTGATCATACGAATTCAGATAACGAAGATTTATGGTTTGTTGCTTGTAGCGATCAACCTGTAGCCATCGCTTATTGCGCGCCTGAACGAATGACAGATGGCACCTGGAATTTGCTATTAATCGCGGTCAGTCCAAAGTGCCAAGGTTTAGGTGTTGGCAAAAAATTCATGGTTTTCCTAGAGCAACAAATTCAAAATATTCCAGGGAGAATATTGTTGGTTGAAACATCAGGCTTACCCGAATTCGCCATCACTCGAAATTTTTACCCACAATGTGGTTATACGCAAGTCGCTTGTATCCCAGATTTTTATGAAGCGGGCGATGACAAAATTGTCTTTTTGAAAAAGCTTACGTAGCTATTACACCTAGTAGGTTTATCCATGTAAGCTTGTGGCACTAGAGTCGACTTAAATACTCGTCATGACTGGTCATTTTATTGACCGAACGCTCGATAATGACTTTCAGGTTATCCATTAGTTCGGTGATTTGCTCTGGCGTTAAAGAGTCTACTAACGGGTGATGATCTTTAGGAATTAAGCCTTGCCCTATCATCACTTGTTGCCAAGCAATTTCGGTAAATAATTCGTCTTGTTCTCTAAATATTTTCCCACTTTGTTCAAATAGCGCCATTTTTTGGCGTAAGGTTTCTGGCACGTCCATACGCTGACAAGCTCGCCAAAATTCCGTATCGTCACGTTGATTTTGCTTGTAATGCAGGATAATAAAATCACGCATTCGTTCTGACTCAATCAACGACTGACGGTTATATTCATAAACCTCTTCATCTTTAATACCATGATGTGGGAAAAATTTTAATAATCGCGTTGCAGCAGTTTGCACAAGGTGAATATTGGTCGACTCTAACGGCTCAATAAAGCCACTCGATAAACCAATTGCGACAACATTTTTATGCCATTGCTTACGTCGCCTTCCGGTTCTAAACGGAATGACTTTAGGTTCACCCAGCGGCTTGCCATCGATATTTGCCATCAACACCTTTTTCGCTTCTTCATCGCTCATGTGTTTGCTTGAATAAACGATACCATTACCCGTACGGTGTTGTAGAGGAATACGCCATTGCCACCCTGCGTCATGAGCAATAGAGCGTGTGTAAGGTAAAATAGGAGAAGTCGCTTCACAAGGCATTGCCATGGCTCTATCACACGGCAGCCAGTGTGACCAATCTTCGTAACCTACACTTAAAGTTTCTTCAATGAGTAATGCTTTTAAACCAGTACAATCAATAAATAAGTCACCGCTTATTTCGTTACCATCAGCCAATTTAACACTTTGTATATAGCCGTTTTTTTTATCGACGGTTACTTGGTTAATCATGCCTTCAACACGCGTTACCCCTAACGGCTCACAAAAGCTTCTTAGGTATTTTGCATATAAACCTGCGTCAAAATGATAAGCATATTCAATGCCTGGTAAGTTAGTGCCTTCTATTTGATTCAATTTAGCAAATTTATGCTGTTTGGAAGCTTGGTAGTTTAGTGAAAAATCACCAAATTCAGACGAATAGCCTAATTGCTGGCTTTTCACCCAGAAATGATAGAAATCACAAAAAGGAAAATTTTTACCCACCCCACCAAAAGCGTGCATATATTTATCCCCTTTTTGCCGCCAGTTCTCAAACTCAATCCCGAGTTTTAACGTACCTTTGGTCGCTTTTAAAAACGCTTTTTCATCAAGACCTAATGCATTATTAAAAGGAATAATAGGGGGAATCGTTGCTTCGCCAACGCCTATGGTGCCAATTTGATCTGATTCAACAAGGGTAATATTCAGAGTTTTTCCTAACACTTTTACCATTAGTGCCGCAGTAACCCAACCAGCGGTGCCACCACCAACAATCACAACATTTTGAATTTTTTTGGTATTCATCTCAAATTCCATAGTCTTTCGTAGTAAACAATAAAGCCCTTGAGACATTACATCACAAGGGCTTTATAATACCAATCGCATTAATTAATGAAGCCTAATGCATTTAGGGTAATAACCTATTTAGATTAAAGCTTATAGCTAAAACCTAATAAGTAAGTGCTACCGTAATCTTGGTAATCACGTACTTGCAATGCATTTTCACCCTGTAATGACGTGAATGGTTCTTCCGTTAAGTTTTGCGCTTGGAAGAAAATTGATAAGCCTTTTAAGCTCTCAATGCCTGCTTCGCCAAAATCATAACCAATTTGTGCATCCCAAATAGTTTCACCTAAAATATCTACTTGGCTAGTTGAGAAACCTAAACCGTATACATCACCTTTAAAGTCACCACGTTTACGCATACTTGCACGAGCTTGGAAACCGTCTTTTTCATAGTAGAAAGTCAGGCTTTGAATTTTGTCTGATAAACCAGGTAATTCATATTCATTATCATTTTGGTCTTTCAGATCCGATTCAACCGCTGTATGGCTAGCAATTAAACCAAAACCGTCAAGGCTGTCATCAATCATTTTGAATGGGAATGAAAGTGATAACTCATAACCCCATAACGAACCTTCACCACCGTTCACTTTACCGTTACCGGTTGCGGTAGAATTTGCAGGCACTTGACCGGTTGATGGGTCAGCAACGCCAGACATATCAACTTCAAACGTACCGTCAAAAATCCACTGACTTAATTCTTTATTAAAAAGTGCTACTGCAAAGTAACCTTCATCACTGAAATAGTTTTCGTATGATAAATCTAAACCAACCGCTTCTTTAGGCTCAAGTGCTGGGTTACCACCATTGACACTCCAATGGTTACCATTTTGATCAGGTTGTTGATTATATGATGCATTTACAGAGGCATTCATTTCATCTAAACGCGCACGAGAAATAGTTTTTGCTGCACCAAAACGTAATGTTTGTTGATCATCAATACGTAATGATAAGTTTAAACTAGGTAAAACGTGTGAATAATCATGACTAATATCCGTTGGAGATGTCACTATTAAACCATCTACGGTATTAAATGCACTACCTTGAGAAGACTGTTTAGTGTTGACGTAACGCACACCAACATTTCCTGTTACTGGCAAACCACCTACTTCAGTATCGATGTTACCTTGAATAAATGCTGAGGTAACTTCTTCTTGTACTGTCCAAGACTGAGTAGAATGTGATGGATTCGTTAAACTTTCCGCTAATAAATCGTAATAACCATCTTTAATTAAACCGTTGGTATCATAAGCAATCATGTTGCCCATACCGATAAAGTCTAAATTCACACTACCTTCACGATATTCTTCTGGTACGACTAACATGCCCGGGTTGCTTGGATAATCAAACGAAGAAAGCGTCATGAAGTAACCTTCAGATTCTTTCGTTTTTTCACGCTCACGGTATGAAGCACCAAATTTAATAGAAGAAAATACCTCATTATCTAAGTCATGAGTTGCCGCTAATTTAAGAGCAGTTAATTCATCGTCAATGCTTGGCGCATTAATAAAACCATCTTGTAATTGGTTTTCGTATTCAGTACCAACAACACCATGCTTAGCATTTAGCGCACTACTCCAACCCCATGATAAAGGGCCACCTAATTGAATCAGGTTAAAGTCGCTATAATCAAGTTCATGAGTAAATTGTGCACCAGTATTACCGCCGTTAAAGGTATAGCCTAAGTTATCAGCTTCACCTCTTGCATCACCACGGCCAGTACCTGAGTAGCTTTCTATCGACCAAATATCACGGTCAACTTGTGAATAACTAGCATCAAATTCAACCTGCCAGGTATCGTTCAATTCATAAACTGAATTAAAACCAAAAGACGTTAATTCTGCTTTTCTTTCTTCGTAATCGTTACGAACGACAACACGTTGCCCTTCAGTGATAGCACTGGTAACAAAACCTGTTGCTGGATCGATTGTTGCGGTATTACCTGAGATTGAACCTTGACCCCAAGCAAATGGGATTTCAATACCGCGTAAGATTTTTTCATCAGTAAAATCTACATATAAAGCATCAAATGTCATATGTAGGTTTTCTGTAGGAGCCGCTTCAACCACTAACATCATTGAATCACGTTCAAGCGTTGATGAACGAACAAATGGTTTTGCACCACCTAAAATAGAGCCCGCTGAACCATCTTCGTATGTGAACTCAGGGTAACCCCATGAGTTCCAACGTTTCTCTTGGTTAGGAGAGCTCATTGTTGAATAAGCAAAAGCAACACCAATAGTGTCGTCAGCAAACTTATCCATATAAGAGAATGTGCCACGGAAACCAGCATCATTACCGTCTGGGTTTAACTTATCAAAACTTGTTTGTTCAAGTGAGCCGTTAAATTGAATAACACGGTCATCTTGACCAAGTGGCTTAACCGTTTGCATATCAACAATACCGGCAATACCTTCCGCTTCTAAACTTGCGCTTGGCGTTTTATAAACAGTTACGCCGCTCATAATTTCTGATGGGTATAAGTCAAACTCTACGCCACGGTTATCACCAATAGATACTTGTTCACGACCGTTAAACGTTGTACCACCTTCATTTTCACCAAAACCACGGATACTAACCTTACTAGCACGACCATCAAGACGTTGGGCGGTTAAACCAGGTAGACGAGCAATTGACTCGGCAATGGATGAATCAGGTAATTTACCGATATCTTCGGCAGAAATGGATTCGACTACTTCTGATGAAAAACGTTTGGTATTGATTGATTCGATAATACTGCCGCGAAATCCACGTACTTCAATGACTTCAACATCAGCTACTTTTTTCTTATCATCTTTTGCTTCGCTTTCTTGTGCATAGGCAAATGATGAACTCATCGCCATAAAACTCGTAGAAAGTATCGCGAGTGTTAACTTGCTTGGCTTAAAATTTAACATTGGTGCTCTCCCCTTTCATCCATGAATTTATATTTATAATTCAGCGTTCCCTACGACTGATGCAAAAACTATTTCATGTTTATTAATTTGTACCCACCAACTATGTGGATAGCTCTTAATATAGAGAGGTAACAAGTGTAAAAATATACTTTGCATACGTATTCAAAGAAGCTTACATAATGCATACGTATTCAACAGCTAAGTTTAGACGACTCAGTAAAATATATTGAAAATGTTCTCAAGCCCAATTAATTCAACCGTTCAATATCACTTCATTATGAGTGATTTTTAAACAAACATTTACATTTTTTCAAAATTAGACATGCATTGAATACGTATGCATAAATCCTTCACCTCAATGTTTATCGGTGGTTGAATGGTATATCGGCAATAAATTAACGTCTGGAAAGAACACTTTTTTATTCGTTTTCAAAAAACTTTTCATCAGAAAAAACGAAAAATGTCGCCTTTATATCTTCATAAGCGCCACATCTTCGTATTTGGAAACTTTGTATTAGGAAATATTCGTAATAAGAAACAATGCTAACTCTGCTTAAATAACACTCTACTGTTAGTCTACATTCATTATTCATATGCAATCGTGCTTAATCGGTTGGCAGTGAATACGTATGCATTTTGAGCAAGATACTTTTTAAGCGAATATTTCCCCTGTAGATTAATAACTAATAACTAAAATTAAAATTGTCCGGAAATATTATGCGTAGGTTACCTCTAACACTATTAACAACTACCCTATTATTGGGCGCTTGCGATAAACCAATCACTGAACATTCAACGAATAAAATCTCAAAAAACCAATTTTCAATGGTTAAACTCAGCAATATTCACTCTGACTTTTCAGCCCATTGGTTAACGCCAAACTTAATTTTATTACCGAAAAGTCAACTTGAAAGTCAATATACTTTACTCAGTTTACCCGCAAGCCGCTCGAACGAAACAACATCAGATACCCAGTTTAATGATGCGCTATTATCAATTTCATTAACGCAAACATCTTTACCTGAAAAGCTTGCTGAAAAATTTCCTCATTTAAAAGATTTTCAGGCCTTTACCGTTAATTTACCAACCGAAGACACTAAGTTATGGCTGAAAAAGCCATTAATGGTTGTTGAATCAAATAAACAAAATACGCCAATGAAAGGCGCATATGTTCAAACGGCAAATGTAATTGATGCGCTATACACAGCCGGTGAAAATGATGCCAACGAAATTACCGATCTAGGCGCGACCATAAAAGCAGACTCTGTTCAATTTAAGCTATGGGCACCAACCGCGTTATCGGTAAAAGTAAAATTATTTAATGATGATAAATCTCCAACAACACCCAACAGTGTGACGTTAAAAGAAGATAAAAAAACCGGTGCTTGGTCCGCGCAAGTTGAGAAAGACTTTCACAATAAATACTATCGTTATGAAGTTGAAGTTTATCACCCCGTTAGCAAGAAAATTGAGTTACTTACGGTTACCGACCCATACTCTTTGAGTCTTTCCACCAATAGTAAGTATTCACATATTATCGACTTAGGCCAACAAAGTACTTTGCCTGATGGCTGGTTTGAACAACATGACAACCCAGTAGTAAACCCTGAAGATAATATATTTTACGAAACTCATATTCGAGATTTTAGCGCGCACGACAGTTCAATTTCTCAACCACTTAATCGAGGTAAATATCTCGCCTTTACTGAACAAAACAGCGATGGCATCAAGCATTTAAAAGCACTGAAAAGCGCAGGCATCAATAGTATTCATCTGTTACCAACGTTTGACATTGGTACGGTTAATGAAAACAGTGAACAAGTGATTGATCTAAACGACCCGATCAGTAAAGCCTGCCAAGTGACAAAATCTGACTTATTGTGCGATGAAAAAATTGATGCTGATATTTCTATTCGCGAGTATCTAACGCAATTACCTAAATCAGATGGTAGTCGACAAGCCATAGTTACCGCGGTTAAAGCCGTTGATAACTATAACTGGGGTTATGACCCGTTTCATTACACAGTACCTGAAGGCAGTTATGCGATAAACCCTGAAGGCAGTGCCAGAATTCGGGAATTTAGAACCATGGTTCAGCGTCTACATAACCTTGGTTTTCGAGTCATTATGGATGTTGTTTATAACCACACCCATCAAGCAGGGTTAGAGCCAACCGCAATTTTGGACAAAATAGTACCAAATTATTATCACCGTCTTGACCCCATCACTGGTGAAATCGCGCAATCAACTTGTTGTGATAATACCGCAACAGAGCGAGCCATGATGGAAAAACTCATGATCGACTCTTTAGTTGTGTGGACAAGAGATTATAAAATTGATGGTTTTCGTTTTGACTTAATGGCACACCAACCCAAATCGGCCATGTTAAAAGCCAGAGCCGCCGTTCAAGCAATAGACGCAGATAATTACTTTTATGGCGAAGGCTGGAATTTTGGTGAGGTCGCGAACAATCAACGTTTTACTCAAGCGAGTCAATTAGCGCTTAGCGGCACAGAAATAGGTACATTCACCGACAGACTTAGAGATGATATTCGCGGAGGAGCATTTACGGCTCAAGGTGCCCAGCTCAGAAAAGATCAAGGTATTGGCAATGGTTTAGCGACGATTCCAAATGAATTAAACAGCGAAAATATCACTGAAAGCATCAATCATTATTTCATTATGGCGGATCAATTACGCATTGGCTTAACAGGTAATTTAATCAATTTTCCTTTAGTTACCTACAAAGGAGAAACCGCATTAGGAAAAGATATTCGTTATGGCGATCAACCTTCAGGTTATGCCCTTGATCCGGCTGACACTATCAATTACGTCTCAAAACACGATAACCAAACTTTATGGGACAACAATCAATATCGCATAGCTTACGATGTTTCGACCCATGACAGAGTACGAATGCAACTACAAAGTTTAGCCTTTGTGGTATTCGCCCAAGGTATTCCGTTTATTCATATGGGGTCTGAGCTGCTGCGCTCGAAAGGCTTTTTACGTGATTCCTACGATTATGGTGATTGGTATAATCGCGTCGATTTTAGTAAACAAAGCAATAATTATGATATTGGGCTTCCGCCAGCCGAAAAAGATCAAGCCAATTGGCAAATCATTCAGGAAGTACTTAAACGAAATGAAGGGCGAGATATCGTCAGTCCCGATGATATTGCATTTAGTTCAGAGGTATTTCTTGAATTAATCAACATACGTATGTCTTCCCCTTTATACCGATTAACTACCGCTGAAGACATTATAGAAAAAGTTCGCTTTCACAATGCGGGTAAAGACCAACAACTCGGTTTAATTATCATGTCGATAAAAGGAAATCAGCAAGAGCCTGCACAGCTCGTTGTTTTTAATACCTCGGCTGAAGCAAAGTCATTTACCTTAGCAGAATTTACTCAGTATCAATTACATCCAATTTTAGCCAATGGTGTGGATAGTCGAGTAAAACAAAGTGTAAATAAGCAAGGTACTTTTACCATTCCTGCACTAACCACCAGTGTTTTCACTGACCGTTTACCATAACAATAAAATAGGATTAAAGCCTCGTGATAACCACTATTTTTAAGCGCTTCGTAACAGTTAGCATACTCTCGGTGTTGCTATGCCCCACCATTCAAGCTCAAGCATATAAAATTGAGCATTTAGAACCTATATCGTGGTGGAATAATATGCAGTCAAATAGCCTGCAAATTATGGTTCATGGTAAAAACATCAGTAACTTAACCCCACGAATTCAACATGATTCATTGCGTATTGATGGCATTAAGAAAGTTGAAAACAGCAATTATTTATTCATTGACTTAACGCTAAGCGAAAACCTAAAGCCTGGAAAGTATGCGATTGATTTTTATCAAGATAACGTGAAAGTTTTAACGCACCAATACGATATTCTCTCACGTAACAAGTTGTCTGCAGCAGAGACTTCTTTTACTGCTAAAGATGTGATTTATTTGATTACTACTGACAGATTTTCTAACGGTGACAAGTCAAATGATAGCGTTGAAACGTTAATAGAAAAAGCAGATAGAAGTAAAAAAGGCGGTCGTCATGGTGGTGATATTCAAGGCATCATTAATCAATTAGCTTATTTGCAAGACATGGGCTTTACCCAAATTTGGACCATGCCTATGGTTGAAAATGATATGGCTGATCACTCATACCATGGCTATTCAGCCACAGATTTTTATCAAATTGACCCTAGATTTGGCAGCAATGAATTATACCAAAAACTTGCTAACCAAGCACAAGCGCATGGAATAGGTTTAATAAAAGATGTTGTTTTAAACCACATTGGCGCAAATCATTGGTGGATGAAAGATTTACCAACCAGTGATTGGCTTAATTATCAAAATAGTGACTTTACCGGTACACAGCATCGTAGAGAAAGTTTGCATGATCCACATGCAAGTCAACATGACAAAACACTTTTTGCAGATGGTTGGTTTGTACCTACCATGCCCGACTTAAATCAACGCAATGAATTGTTGAGTAACTACTTAATTCAAAACACATTATGGTGGATAGAATATGCTAATTTATCTGGCTTACGGGTTGATACCTATTCCTATTCAGATAAAGCGTTTTTATCAACATGGACTAAGCGCATTACCGAAGAATATCCTAATATCAATATTGTTGGTGAAGAATGGGCAACAAATCCTGCAATCGTGTCATATTGGCAACGGGGCAAGAAAACACATGATGGTTATCAATCTTATTTACCTAGTGTGATGGACTTCCCCTTACAAGCAGCAATTGTTGCCGGTTTAACACATCAAGAAAATTGGAACACTGGTTTAAATGAATTGTATCAAGCCATCGCAAATGATTTTCAATATGCTGATCCTTACAACTTAGTCACCTTTACCGATAATCATGATATGAGCCGTATTTATACACAACTCAATGAAGATTTATCCCTGTTTAAAATGGCGATGGGGTATTTGCTAACAAGCCGCGGCATTCCACAAGTTTACTATGGCACTGAAGTATTATTAGCTAACCCAACCTCAACGGATCACGGCATTATACGAAGTGACTTTCCCGGTGGTTGGCAGGGGGATAAACATAATGCTTTTCAAGGCTTAGGGTTAACTAATCAACAAACGGAAGCACAAAGCTATATTCGGTCATTATTGAATTGGCGTAAAAATGCAAAAGCCATACATCACGGTAAATTAACGCACTTTGCGCCCAAAAATGGTGTGTATGTTTATTTTAGAGAATATCAAAATGAAAAAATTATGGTGGTTTTAAATAAAAACAAACAACAAGTGCCATTAAACCCAATGGATTACAACGAAGTCATTCAATTAAATAAACAGGCAATCAATGTGCTAACGGGTGAAAGTCTGTTGTTAACGAACCCCGTGTCGATTCCAAGTCAAAGTATCAGTATTTGGCAAATCAAAGAACATGAATGAATTGAATACGTATGCAGGTAGCTGTAATTTGCCTCAGCTACTTTTATGCTGTTCAACAGATAAAATACCTTCGAGAATTAAAATGAAAAAAATATCGTTGTTTTTAACCACCTGCTTGATATCGCCATTGTTATTCGCGCAGACCCTTAAAGTCAGTTCACCTGATGGTAAAATAGTCCTTGCCGTTAATGACGATGCAATGCCTAATTACAGCATCGCTTTAAATAATGAAACCGCCATTGATGCTTCACGACTAGGCTTGCGCTTTAAAAAAGCGGCCGAGCTGGGCGATGGCTTCATTATCAAAACATCTTCAACGACAAGTAGCGACACAACATGGCAACAACCCTGGGGTGAACGTAAAAATGTGCGCGATAATCATAATGAGCTTTTAGTCACCTTTACCACGAACCGAGAAAGTGCAAATACCTTTAATGTTCGCTTTAAAGTGTTCAATGATGGCGTAGGCTTTAGATACGAAGTGCCGAAACAAGTGGGTTTAGCTGGCGATATTGAAATCACCAACGAAATGACAGAATTTGCCATTAACGGTGCAGAAAAATCTACCGCATGGTGGATCCCTTCTCGTGGTTGGAACCGTTATGAATACTTATATCAAACCACTAAATTTACCGAGATAGATCGGGTTCATACTCCATTTACGTTTAAGTTAGATAACGGCACTCATATTAGTATTCATGAAGCGGCGCTTGTTGATTATGCCGGAATGACATTACAACAAATGCGAGGCGGCGTACTAAAAGCAGATTTAACGCCGTGGTCAGATGGTATTTTAGTGAAGAAAAAAGCAAACTTCACCACCCCTTGGCGAACCATTCAAATCAGTGAAAATGCCGTAGGCTTGTTAAACTCAGATCTTATCTTAAACTTAAATGAACCCAGTCAATTAGCAGATACTTCATGGATTGAACCCGGCAAATATGTTGGTATTTGGTGGGGCATGCACATTGCGGAAAACACTTGGGGTAGTGGTGATAAACACGGCGCAACGACCAGTGAAACCAAACGCTATATGGATTTTGCCGCAAAATATGGTTTTGATGGCGTGTTAGTTGAAGGTTGGAATATTGGCTGGGATGGCGATTGGTACAACAATGGCGATGTTTTTAATTTTTCCAAAGCCTATGATGATTTTGATATCAAATCAATTACAGATCACGGCTTAGCTAAGGACGTTCGATTAATAGGCCATCATGAGACCTCGGGCAATGTCACTAACTATCGCAACCAAATGGAAGATGCGTTTTCTTTGTATAAAAAACATGGTGTCCGCCAAGTAAAAACAGGTTATGTTGCCGATGGTGGTAAAATTAAACGTATTGATGAACATGGCATTGTTCGTTATGAATGGCATGATGGCCAATTTATGGCAAATGAATATTTACATAACATAAAACTTGCCGCCAAATACAACATTAGCATTAACACCCATGAGCCAATAAAAGATACCGGCTTACGACGCACTTATCCAAACTGGATTTCTCGCGAAGGCGCGCGTGGTCAAGAATATAATGCGTGGGGCTCACCACCGAATACACCTGAACATACAGCGATTTTACCCTTTACCCGCATGCTTTCAGGCCCGATGGACTTTACCCCTGGCACCTTTGATATGGGATTTAAAGGATTAGGAGCAAATACCGATCGCCCACAAACCACACTGGCAAAACAATTAGCTTTATATGTTGTGATATATAGCCCGATTCAAATGGCGTCAGATTTACCGAGAAATTACGAAGCAAACTTACCCGCTTTTCAGTTTATTCTTGATGTGCCAACCGACTGGCAAGAAAGTAAAGCTATCGCAGGCGAAGTAGGCGAATACGTAGCCTTTGCTCGTCAAGAGCGCGATGGTGATGACTGGTTTTTAGGCGCATTAACCAATGAGGAAGCTCGAGATATTACCTTACCTCTAGACTTTTTAGATAAATCCAAGCGTTATCAAGCACAAATTTATCGTGATGGTAAAGAAGCAAATTGGATCGACAATCCTTACGAAATGATTATCGAAGAAAAGAATGTTAGCGCATCAGATACATTAACTATACCTTTAGCAACGAGCGGTGGTGTTGCAATAAAGTTTAAAGCGCTAGACTAAGCTCAATGACTTGAACTAAATGAATGACAATTTAGTTCAAGTCAGCCCAACGAAAGTAGATAGGTACAAGATATAATAATGACGACAACAGCCATACCAACACAACACAAACCAACACTCAGTTTCTGGCAAATATGGAACATCAGTTTTGGCTTTTTAGGCGTACAGTTTGGCTTCGCCTTACAAAATGCCAACGCCAGTAGAATTCTGTCAGATCTAGGCGCTGATTTACATTCACTTTCATTATTTTGGTTAGTCGCTCCCATCATGGGATTGATAATTCAACCCATTGTTGGTTCAGCGTCTGATAGAACTTGGAATCGAATTGGACGACGTAGCCCTTATATTCTAATGGGAGGGGCTGCTGCCGCAATTGGTATGTTATTAATGCCAAATTCAGCGACTTTGGCTAGCTTTATTACTCCGCTATTTTTTGGCGCTATGATGCTAGCGGTAATGGATGCTTCTTTTAATGTTGCCTTTCAACCATTTCGCGCCTTGGTATCTGACATGGTGCCGGATGAACAACGCACCTTAGGGTATTCGATACAATCCTTTTTAATCAATATTGGCGCTGTCTGTGGTTCAATTTTACCTTTCGTGTTGACCAATGTTATTGGCTTAGACAACACCGCAGCTACGGGTGAAGTTGCTCCTTCAGTAATTTGGGCGTTTTATCTTGGCGCCAGTGTGATGTTTGGCTCGGTTTTATGGACAGTGTTGCGTACTAAAGAATATGCGCCGGGTGAATTTGGCTTAGCGCCTTTAGAAAACGCCAAACAACAAGGTTCACTTTTTAGTAAAATTGGTGAATTCATTGGTCTGATGAAATCTATGCCCAAAACCATGAAACAACTTGCTGTTGTCCAGTTTTTCTCATGGTTCGCTTTGTTCATTATGTGGGTTTATACCATGCCGGCTATTGCTCAACATATATGGGGGGTAGAGGCTAAATGGTTCGATCCTGATTACTTAGCCAGTGTTACAGAAGTTCCTGCTCATATTGCAGCCGCTAAAGGTACCGCTGGAGATTGGGTCGGTATTATCTTTGCTGCTTATTCACTTTTTGCGGCTATTTTCTCGATATTTTTGGCTAAAATTGCGAAAAAACTTGGTCGAAAGCTGACTTATTCTTTGTCATTAATGGCCGGTGGCATAGGCTACTTAAGCATCTTTTTCTTACATGACGCGACCATTACCACAGTGAATTTATACATTACCCAAATTGATGTGCCACAAGGTGCTGTCTCATTATTTCTCCCTATGATAGGCGTTGGTATTGCTTGGGCAGCTATTTTGGCTATGCCTTATGCGATTTTAGCTGGCAGTATTCCGATTAAACAAACGGGTGTTTATATGGGTATATTCAACTTTACTATTGCCGCACCTCAGATTGTTTCTGGTGTTTTTGCCGGTTGGATTTTAACCGCCCTGTTCGACAATCAAGCGATATACATTTTAATGATGGCCGGTACTGCAATGTTATTCGCGGCTGTTGCGGTATATTTTGTTAAAGATGGAGCCAATGCTAACCAAACATCCTCGCAGGATAACTCTGTTACGGTTTAAATTGGTTCACTCAAGTCTTTAATGCCACTAATAATAAAGCCCTATAATATGCGTTATAGGGCTTTTTTTAGTTTCAATGAACGGCTGTTTTATTTTCTGCTTGGAGTCATTAACTACCGCATGATTTACGGATCATAAGTTTGGTTGGCATTAACGTTGTCGCTGGGCTCTCACCATGGATAAGCGCAATTAAATTATCCACTAACACTTCACCCGCTAAAGTTGTGTCTTGTTTCGCCGTAGTTAATGCCGGAATAGTGAAACTTGCCACCGCAATATCGTCAAAACCCACCACAGCCACTTGCTCAGGAATTTTAATATTATGCTCTTGCAGAGCACGCATAGCACCGATAGCAATTAAATCGCTGGCACCGAAAATAGCATCAAAAGGGATGTTTTTTTCAATTAACTGGCAAGCCGCTTGATAGCCTGATTCTTCAATAGAAATAGCGTCTATTTGTAACTCACTTATCACAGATAACTTATTATCGGTCAGTGCTTTACAATGACCATTATAGCGTTCTAAAAATTCAGGAGCGTGACTTGATGCGTCGCCTAAAAAGGCAAAGTTTTTCCGACCATTTTTAATCACATGCTCAGTCACTTGATAACCACCATGAAAATTATCACAACCGACAGAAACAATTTTTTCATCAGCAACATCAGCACCCCAACGCACAAAGTGAGTGTTTTGTTCGCTTAATTTTGTCAAGGTTTCTTGATAATCAACAAAGTCTCCATAACCTAATAATATTAAGCCATCCGCCTTTTTGCTGTCTTCAAAATCAGCATGCCAATCATCACTTAGTTGTTGAAAGGAAACTAAAAGATCGTACCCCTTTTGTGCACAAGCCCGGGTAATACTTCCAAGCATGGATAAAAAGAAAGGGTTAATCAACGAATCATCGTTAGTTGGATCTTCAAACAGCAATAATGCAATGGTATCACTTTGCTGTGTTCGAAGACTGCTGGCATGCTTATCTACTTTATAATTAAGTTCTTGGGCGATCGCTTGAACTTTAAGACGAGTTTCTTCATTCACTAACGGACTATTACGAAGTGCTCTTGAAACAGTTGATTGTGAAACACCAGCCCGATAGGCAATATCAAATGATGTGGCTTTAGACATCATGTAAGCTCATTAAGTAAAACTAAAATTATATTACCTGAGTGAATAATTTAAGTACATAGTCTATTTTAAAGCCACGCTTAACTAAGCTATTGTAATTCTGGGTAATGATCTGCAATAACTTGTTTTATTTTATCTTTCACTTGACCAACGGTAATCGCATTCATTAAGCCATGCCCTTTCGCACGAATTCCCCAAGGCAATTGAGCTAAAGGGGTTTTATATTGCTGTTGAATCGAACTTTGATAACAACTCACCACATAGTCTTTATAAAGATAGGGACCAGTACGATATGGATTAGAATGAGCATACAAACCTATTACCGGTGTTCCTACTGTTACAGCCATATGAGCAGGACCAGTATCAGGCGCAATCACCACATGAGCGAGTTTTAAAATAGCCAGCAATTGCTTAAGCGACGTTTCGCCAACCAAATTGGTTAATGAATGTTGACTCAAAGCATTAATTTCTTCGGCTAATAATTTCTCTGCTGTTGTCGGGCCGCCACAAATCACCACATCAAATCCACGTTCAATAAAGTGATCCGCTATTTTTGCATAGCCTTCACTATGCCAATTACGCTCTGCTTTGCTGGCGGCTGGCGAAATAATCGCAATAGGTTTAGTCGATGATATTGCTTCACTGGCCCACAGTTGATCTTCATCTGATATTGGCATTTTCCATGATGGCGCTTTAGTTTTCACCCCTAAAGCCTTTGCGAAACCTAAAAAGCCATCAAGGACATGTGGATTTTTTTGTGGCAATATTTTTTGATTGGTAAATAACCATTGCCCTTCTTTAGCGCGTAAACGATCAAAGCCTATTTTCACTTTTGCCGAAATGCAAAGGCTCGCTAAACTTGCTCTTAATGCCACTTGCATATGAAGTAGCACATCAAATTTTCGTCCTTTTAAAGTTTGACGTAAATCTAAATAGCCTTGCAAACCCGCCCTTTTATCAAAAATAACAAACTCAACCCCATCAAGGCCTGCTAATAAAGAGGCTTCAATTTTACCAATCACCCAGGTAATTTTTGTAGTTGGGTATTGAGCTTGAATTTGTTGTACCATAGCCACGGCATGACAAACGTCACCAATGGCGGAAAGTCGCAATAAACATAAATTTTTTGGCGCTGTCATTTGACCCAGCATAAAGGAATCACCACAATAGTTGGCTGATAAATTAATTTAATAGGTACATTATCTTGAACCCATCGGCAATTGTAAAACCCTGTCAGGAAAAAATTATTCAACAAGGCGATAATTATTATTGTTTTGATGAAAACGCGATTGCAGATTTTAATATAAATATGCTTTCGCCCGACTATTGGCAGCAGCAAGAAGCGATTACAGGCACTGCACAAGGCCGTGGCACAACCTATTTTATTAAACATATCAACGATGAATGGGTGTTACGTCATTATTATCGTGGCGGCCTGATTGGTAAATTAATCAATGACCGTTATTTATTTACCGGCTTTAACACCAGTCGCGCAGCACTTGAATTTAGTTTATTAAAAACCTTATCAACATTAAATCTACCAGCCCCTAAGCCAATTGCTTATCAGGTAAAAAAATCAGGGCTAAGCTATCGAGCAGATATTTTAACCGCTCGAATTACCCATGCTCAAGATCTTGTCGCTAGTTTAACTAAGCGTAATATTGAAGAACAAACTTGGTATAACATTGGTCGCTGCATCAAAAATTTTCATCAGCATGGCATTTATCATCACGACTTAAATGCCCATAACATTTTACTCGATAAAGACAATAAGATTTGGTTAATTGATTTTGATCGAGGCGAGCAACGACAACCGGTAAAACAATGGCAACAAGCGAATTTAGATCGGCTGTTACGTTCATTCAACAAAGAAAAAAATCAATTAGCTGACTTTCATTGGCATACCAATGATTGGCAAATATTACTTGAAGGTTATTTGTCGGTATAAACAACTTATCCGCAAAATTGTGCGGATAAGTTCTATAAGTCGTTTGTTAATTTTATTGCGTAGAAAGGTAACTAATTAAGCGGCAACTAACGCGTCTTTATGACGTTGTTGATACATAGTTCGAGCTTCTAAAAAGTCTGCTTTTGCCGATTCTGTAATATAAGGACGTAAAAGCACTAATATTTTCAAAACACCTTCTAAAAATACCGAATCATTAATTTCGGTGTTTTCATTTTGTGTTTGATAAAAGCTTAACCAGAAGGTATTGATCAATCGTAAGATACTCACAATATCCGCAAGTTCATCGTCGTTAAAATCCATCATATCCGCTTCACGTAACGACACTAACATTTCGCTTAAACGCTGACTAATGGTGTGCTGAACTTCAACATATTTACCATGTAACAATGGATTTTTTGCCAACAAAACGGGTAAGTTAGCGTAAAAGAAGCGAAATTTCATTAAGGCTTGGAATACCGCATCCATATATAAAATAATGGTATCAAGCGGCTTCATATCAGGGGTAACTTGCGGGAAAGTATCGAGTAACAAGTTACGCGCATATTCTTCATAAATTGACAAAATAATGTCTTCTTTATTGCGAAAATGATAATACAAATTTCCAGGACTAATGCTTAAATGGGCTGCAATATGATTAGTAGTTACGTTTCGTTCACCTTGCTCGTTAAATAACTCGATACTGGCTTGAATTATTTTATCACGGGTTTTCATGCTCATTTACTTCTGCTTGATTAGTCGATTTCTCTATCATACTATCAAATTTCCTTAGATTGAAAGCCTTTTTCGAGTAAATACTTTAACGTTTGCGCTTCTATTTAGATAATATTGTACTAACTTAGTTGTCATCGACTTAATCTAGCCCTTACAATGGAGAAAATTACGTTAAGAACTTTGATCAAATCATGACAGTAAAAGCTATTTATCCCGGTACCTTCGATCCTGTAACCAATGGCCATGCCGATTTAATTGAACGTGCCAGCCGTTTATTCGATGAGGTTGTTGTCAGTGTTGCCGCTAGTCCAAGTAAACAACCGCGCTTTGATTTAGCACAACGTGTTGCAATGCTCGAAGAAGTCACACGAGATTTAACTAATGTCACTGTCGTTGGCTTTAGTGGTTTATTAGTGAATTTTGCGAAAACTCATCAAGCCAATGTGTTGATTCGAGGTCTAAGAGCAGTTTCAGATTTTGAATATGAATTTCAATTAGCAAACATGAATCGCCGACTGTCGCCTGATTTAGAAAGTGTCTTTTTAACACCGTCAGAAGAAAATTCATTTATTTCCTCAACCCTAGTGAAAGAGGTTGCGCTTCATCAAGGTGATGTTAGCCAATTTGTTCACCCCGTTGTTGAAAAAGCTTTAACTGAAAATAACTCAGCTTGATAACGGTTTAATCGAATATATTGATAAAAAATACTAATATTGGGGTTATCACGTTTAATTAAATAGGCAAATTATGAAATTAATGACTGTTATTCTTACTATATTTCTCTTCATGAGCGCTTGTGCGTCTAATAATAACGCCATAGAAAAAGCGAAGAATGCCGCATTTAAAGACTATGTAACTAGCCAAAATATTGAGCCGGTTAATAGAGTGTCACGCTTTAGGTTTCAGGGCTGGTCAAGTTTAACCAATGATTTTTTAATTCTATCTTCAACTCATAAACGAAAGTTTTTAATTGAATTAACCGGTTATTGTTCTGACATTCGTTGGGCCCATGCCATTATTTTAAATCGCTTAAATACCGCTACCTTAAATGCGCGTTCAGATTCTATTTCGACGGTTGAAGCGCCAAACATTCATTGTCGAATCCAAACCATTTATCCGTTAACTTTAGAGCAACTTGCCGATATTCGTGCAATTGATAACCCTGAAGAAAATAAAGCAGATAAAGAAGAAAGTGCGGAAATTCAAGCAGCATCAACTGACGAAGCTAAGCCAAATTAACCTTAGCTTTACTCATGTTGACAACTTGGACAAAAAACCGAACTGCGATTCGCTTGTCGGATTTCTTCTAGCGTTTCCTGACAAGTAAAACATTTCTCGCCGGCACGCCCATACACTTGTAGCTTTTGGGCAAAATACCCAGGTCGGCCGTCTACTTGAGTAAAGTCTTTTAATGTTGTGCCGCCTTGTGCAATCGCATCCGCCAATACGTTTTTAATGATATCAGTTAAAGTATTTAGCCGTTTTTCAGATAAGTTACCTGCTAAAGCCGTGGGCAAAATACCCGCTTTAAATAACGCTTCGTTGGCGTAAATATTTCCCACACCAACAACAACTGGGTTCGACATTAAAAATGTTTTAATCGGCACCTTTCTATTTTTGGCTTTGTTAAATAAATAACCATGAGCAAAATCATCACTTAATGGCTCAGGCCCTAATTTACTGAGAAACCCTTGTTCATCAACATGGTCAGCAAGCCACAATACCGCGCCGAATCGTCTTGGATCATTTAAACGTAATGCTTTGTTATTAGCAAAGACCAAATCAAAATGATCATGTTTCGCCACAGGTGTTTTGGCATCAATAACGCGAATAGTGCCTGACATCCCTAAATGAATTAACAGCGTGCCATGGCTAAATTCAATCATTAAGTATTTAGAGCGGCGCTTAATCGCTAACACGTTTTTACCCACCAAACTTTGCACTTCATCTGGAATAGGCCAACGTAATTGTTTATGACGTACAACAACGTCAACCACTTGTTGATTAATGATATGGGGAGTGATGCCTAAACGACACACTTCAACTTCTGGTAATTCAGGCATTTATTTCATTCTTTTTTAAGTTATAAGGCAAGATGTTGCATTCGTTTTACAAAGGCTTGTGCAAACCGAAGCGGTGATTGATCATCCATATTAAAATATAACGACGGTTCAATCAGTTCAGCTTCCATCAAGGCAAAGCCCTTTTGATGACGTACAAAATCAACGCGCGCATACAATGGCATGTTAAATAAGTCACTGATCGCCCTCATACATTGCTTTGCATGTTCTACTAATGCTGACTCGGGATCAATCGTTGTCAAACGTCCGCCATGCTCCTCTTGCACGCGAAAATCATTCGCTTTCGGTGTTTTTAATATGGCATGACTATATTCGCCATTAAAATAAAATAATGAATATTCACCTTCAGTTACAATATGTTCCATAAAAGGTTGGATCATAAAATCACGATCACGAAAAGCTTCATTAATAGCAGCAAGCGACTGTTTTGCATTGGCTTTGGTTAGCCAAAAAGTATTATCGGCATTAGCACTAATACGGGGTTTTAACACAATTTGCTCTTGGCCAAAATCGGTAAAATACTGATTTAAATCATCTTCGGTGATTGATGCTTTGGCCTGCAGTGAATCTCGCCACAATGTTGGCACTAAATTAACGTCACGTTCTGCTAATGCTTTAAGGTAAATCTTATCGATATTCCAGCGAACAATGGCTAAATTATTTTCTAAATGCGCAGTAGATTGTTCAATATCTTCAAGCACTTTTATAAAGGCTTCAGCATCTTCTTGATAATCCCAAGGCGTACGAATAATCACAGCATCATAGTTATCCCAATTAACATTTTTTGCTCGCCATGAAACCACCTCGACTTGCCAACCAAGCGCCAATAAATGCGGCTCAATTAAATGATCATAAGCCTCAAAATCATCTAATTTATCCATTGATAAAACAGCGCATAACTTCATAGTAAAAACCTTAATTTCCAAATATTTGCAGGGGTAATAATTGTGAATAAATCTGTAGCGGTAACGCCGACCAAAGTTTAGTTTGATGATTGAAAATCAGCAACTCATACTCAGTTGTATGCAAGCTTAATAATAAAGCGTGCGGTTGGCTTGCTAATTCAACACTAACAATAAGCGCTAATTGCTCATCAATTCCAATTGGTGCGTCAACAGGAGTGGCTATACTTTTTTGCCAGGTCATCATCATTTGCTCGAGTGCTTGCCCCGAAATATTTGCAGGAATTGCTCGCCACGTTTTCCCAATGCGCTCTATCTTTATTTGTTGATTAACCGTTAACGTTAACACTACGGCATTATCACCTAAAATGGGGGTTTCTTGCCGTGTTTGCTGTTCAGTATTTTCCGCCGAACTAAACACGTTATCATGGGTTGCGTTTATCAATAAAATAAAGCCCAATACCGCAAAAATAATAACGTTATTCCAACCGGCACGTGAAAACTTAATCATAATGCATACCTAACCGAACCCTAAATTTCGCAACAAATTATGAACACATGATACGAAACTAACTCACAAAGCGCAGCGATTATTTTCATTAATTACCTTATAATGACCACAACAATAACAATCCCCCTAAAAGGTTAATTACAATGAGCAACTATGCAAAAAACACTTGGTTTAGCGTGTTAATAGCGCTTGCGGTAAGCTTTTCAGCGCAAGCTGTTGATAACAGTGCCAGCCAACAATTTAAACAATTAATTGATGAACATTGGCAAACCGCCAATAAAGAGCAGATTTTTTTCCGCAAAGACCCCGATGCATTTCGCATGAATGGTAAATTGCCTGATATGTCAAAAGCAGGCCGTGAACGACGTGAAAAATACAATCAAACGTTATTAACACGATTGGCAAAAATAAACGTTAATGAGTTATCGAGTGAAGACCAAATCACTTATCGATTATTTAAATATGAACGTCAAACTGAAGCCAATAGCTACCAACAACTTGATCACCTATACCCATTAAATTACTACTCAGGGTTTGATAGTTACTTTGCCGGCGCTCCTGCGAATATGTCGTTTTTAACCAAGCAAGATTATCAAAATTACTTAGTCAGTTTGGCCGACTTCCCACGTTACAACCAAGAGCATATTGTGTCATTAAAAGAAGCGATTTCTGTTGGCCATGTTCATTACTGTGAAACGTTTAGTAAATATCATAAAGGCATTAGTCAGCACATTGTCGATAACGTAAAGCAAAGTGTTTTTTACGCCCCACTTGCCAATATTCCTGCTAATTTTTCCGCACAAGATAAGCAGCACTTTCGTGAAGCTGGATCTAAACTGATAGAAGATTCGATCATTCCAGAATATAAAAAATTCTATGAATTTTTCACCAAAGAATACATGGCCAACTGTCGTAGCAAAGTCGGCATAAGCGAGTTAGCTGGCGGTAAAGACTATTATAAATATTTAATCGAGTTTTATACCACCACAGATATGACGGCTGACGAAATACATCAATTAGGGTTAGATGAAGTCAAACGTATCCGTGAAGAAATGCAAACCATCATTAAACAAGTAGGTTTTAAAGGTGACTTTAAGGCTTTTATTGAATTTTTACGAACTGATGAGCAATTTTATACAACAACAGAGCGCGATTTACTCGAAAAGGCCAGTTACATCACGCGTAAAATGGCGGCACAATTGCCAAAATGGTTCACCAAATTACCACAACAAACCTTTGATATAAAATCGGCTCCTAATGGCGGCGCATATTACGTTGCATCAGACGGTAGTGGCACGACATCGGGTACTTACTTTTTAGATACCAAAGATTTAAAAAGTCAGCCACTTTACACCTTAGAAGCGTTAACCTTTCATGAAGCAGAGCCTGGTCATCATTTTCAAAGCGCTATTGCTCAAGAAGTGGATATGGCAGAATTTAGAAAAACCTTATATCACGCAGCTTATGGTGAAGGTTGGGGGTTATATTCAGAAAGACTTGGAAAAGAAATTGGCTTTTATCAAGACCCATACAGCGACTTTGGCCGTTTAACCTATGAAGCGTGGCGCGCTTGTCGTTTAGTTGTTGATACTGGTATGCATGCCAAAGGTTGGTCTCGTCAACAAGCGATCGACTATTTAGCCGAAAATACCGCATTAAGTATGGCGGATGTTATTGGACAAATTGACCGCTACATTAGCTGGCCAGCACAAGCCTTATCATACAAAATTGGTGAAATTAAAATCAGACAATTACGTGCTTTAGCTGAAGCAGAATTAGGCGATAAATTTAATATCCGTAAATTTCACGATCAAATGCTTAAAAACGGCAGCTTACCGTTAGCCCTGTTAGAAGAACTCACCAAAGATTGGATTGCACAACAAAAGTAACCTTTCTTGATCAACCTGATATGAAAATAGTTATTTTCATATCAGGCATTCACACTACAAGCAGCAGTATAATATTATGGCAAAATCAATTTTATTGAATACCTTTGTAAGCCATTTAATACATAGCCTCAATTGTGTTTAATTAATATACTATTGTGATCTACGCAAAGATAATTTACCGTTACTTATCAAATTTATAATCGCTACAGGAAGTTAATATGAATTTCACCAAAGTATTACTGCTAACATTTATGTTTTTATTGAGTTTAGATGCTCTAGCACTCGATAAAAAAACGTTAGAAAAGTTTAGTAAATATGATAATAATTCTGAGTTTGTCATCATTTATGACGATGTAGAAGCTATATTAAAAGCCTCGGTATTATATATGGGTAATTCTACTCGACAAAAAGCTAAAAAATCTAAAGGAAGCATCGGCACTCGTTTTAGAAACAAAGTGAAAACGTTAACCGACTTAGAAGGTAATCGTTTTCATTATGAAGCATTTGATACCCCTGAAAAAATTCAGTTAATGACCAATGTTAGAAAAAGTTTAGAATTGCTACCAAGCAACTCACCATTACACTTTTTCTCTAAAGATGAACAACTCGCCTATTGGCTCAACCTTTACAACATTTCACTTATTGAACAGTTATTACTTATTTATCCTCGCAGAAATCTCGAATCGCTCACCGAAAAAGGCCAATTGTTTGATCAAAAGAACTTACTCGTTGACGACGAGAAACTTAGTTTAAATGATATTAAAGCAATTGTTATTCACAACTTTGGCTACGACCCATTATTAATTTACGGCTTTCATCAAGGCTACATCGCAAGCCCTGATATCAGAAGAGAACCTTATACAGGTAAAAGAGTGTGGAAAATTTTAGAACGAAGCGCGAATTTATTTATCAATTCTAATCGCGGAACCTTTAGTGACGGTTCAAAAACTTTTAGAGTATCGAAACTGTATGAGCAAAACAAAGCATTCTTTAAAGATTTTGATGAAGATTTACGAGATCATTTAAAGAAATATTTAATTCGATCATATAAAAGTAAATTACTCGGAACCGACAAAATTGAAACAACTACCACTAATTGGAAAATTGCCGATTTATACGGTACGGAAAGAAAATATGGTGGCAGTGTATCAACAAGTTCGGCAGCACTTATCGGGGCATTTGTTGCAAAAGAAGGGAAGAATGAACATGTTTCATTTACCAATTCCGGCTATATGGACAGTAATATCACTAACTTCTCACCACTTAAAGGAAGATTTTCAGATGCTCAAATTGAAAAAATAAAAGCGATGATGAAAGTGCAAGAACTTAAAAAAGGCACAGTGACAATTAATGACGAAGAAGAAATAGATAACTAAGCAAAATAAACCTACGTTAAAAGTAAATAGGTCATAACAAAACGATAATATTAATTTATCGGCTTTGTTATGACTCTATTATTGCGACCTTTCTTAGGCTCAACTTTCATATTCATTTCTCACACTCGATATAATTCAATGTATTTCAATAACCTATTGATCAAAATCACTCTATTGAGAAACTCTTCATAATAAACTAATGTAATTCAGGATACTAAAATATATACAGGACGTTAACATGAAAATAACAAAAGTGATTTTGCTAATTACTACGACTTTTTTAAGTTTTAATACACTTGCAATCGATAAAAAAACCTTAGAAAAATTCAGTCAATACGATAATAATTCAGACTTCGTCATCATGTATGATGATGTCGATACATTATTACAAGCTTCTGTTTTATATATGGGTAATTCAACTCGACAACAAGCCAAACAATCAAAACCCTCGATAGGTACTCGTTTAAAAAATAGAGTAAAACCGTTGACTGAATTAGAAGGAAACCGATTTTTCTATGAAACCTTCGATACCCCAGAAAAGATCGCATTAATTAGTAATATTAGAAAGAGTTTAGAGCAAATACCAACAGACTCACCTTTGCACTTTTTTTCTAAAGATGAACAATTAGCCTACTGGTTGAATCTTTATAACCTGTCATTAATAGAACAACTAGTGCAAATTTACCCTAAAAAAAATATTCAATCGTTAATTGAAGAAGACAGCATATTGGATAAAAAACATTTAAGTGTTGCTAATGAAACATTAAGCTTAAATGACATTAAGACAATAGTAATAAATAACTTCGGCTACGACCCGTTATTAATTTACGGTTTTCATCAAGGAAACATCGCCAGCCCAGATATCAGAACTAAAGCTTATACCGGAAAAAAAGTTTGGAATAATCTAAAGCGAAATGCCAATGTGTTTATTAACTCTAACCGAGGTACGTTTGGTGGTGACTCAAATACTATGAGAGTGTCTTATCTTTATGAACAAAATAAAGCGTTCTTTAAAGACTTTGATGCGGACTTAAAAGCGCATTTAGCTAAGTATTTATTAAGATCATATAAAGATAAATTACTTGCAGCTAATCACATTAAAACTAACATAAAAAATTGGAATATTGCCGACTTATATGGCACGACTCGTGTTTATGGAGGCAGTGTAGCAACAAACTCGGCAGCATTAATTGATGCTTTTGTTTCAGCTCCCGGTGACGCATATATGAATACAGGCGCAATGAATGCCAATATATCTGAATATTCACCTTTGCGAACACGACTATCAACAGAACAAATGGATAAAATGGTGGCATTAATGAAAGTGCAAGAGCTTAGAAAGGGCACGGTAACTATCACTGACGAAGAATATGCAGAGGGTAATAAGCAACCTTAATTTATGTTATCAGCATAAAGTCTGAACAGTTATTAAAAGACTTCTATAGTTTAACTGTTTAGGCTTCGATGCTTTTCAATACAAGATAAGTTAATACTCAGCTACTAATGACTTTCTCATGTAAAATAAAATGCTAAGCTTTTTAAAAAAACAACAAGATTGTTATTATGTGCGGCAGATTTAATGCAACTTTTGATAGCGGGGTAAAAAAGCTTTATACCCGTTTAAATATCCATAGAGTTATCGATAAACCAATTGATAAACGTTTCGTTAAGGCGGCTGATAATGTCTCTATTGTCAGAAATAGAAACAATAGCAGAGTCGTAGAAAACGCTATTTGGTGGCTATTGCTCGAACAAACCGATGACAGCTTTAAGCCATCAAAATATACTTCGTTTAATACTCGTTATGATAAATTAAATACGCCAAGCAGCGCCGGCTACCAAGCCTTTCGCCATGCTCGTTGTATCGTCGCGGTAAAAGGATTTGGTGAAACTGAATTTAGCAATAAAAAGCCGATTCATTATTATGATATGCTAGCCGAAAATGGTGGGTTATTGCTCGGTGGATTGTGTCGAGATTGGCTACATCCCAAAACCGGCAAAGTAAAAACCTCTTGTTCAATTATTACCTTGCCCGCCCACGACAAACTCAAACATATCCACAGTAAGGCTATGCCATTAATTCTTCCCCAAGATGAGCAACTAGTGGATGATTGGTTAAATACTGAAATAACCAATGTAGAGTCATTTAACCCGTTATTAATGCCGCGAATACCGCAAAACATACTCGCCCAACAAATCGATAAACCAATGACACATCTGCCATTAGGTGAAAATGAATTAATCATCCAAGATGCGATGTGATAATTATTTGCCTAGTTAATTAATTTGACTTAGCCATAACTTAATCTAGCATTATTTAAATTAGCTTAAGACAAAATATGGCAGACGCCAAAGAGGGAAAAGCAAACTTTTAATTAAGGTGTTTTATGACAGTTTCTCCGACATAACAGTCGTTAGTAGCTCAACCAAAATAAATAGTTCAATTCACAGAGAAACATATTGGGATTATATTTTGTATGGGTAATGCTCTAATAAACGGCAAAAAATTGTTGAGGTACGAAACACAACCACTATATTTTTTCTTTATTTAACAGCACGTTATGCTTATATATCGCCGCTATCCATCTTGTTTATAATTAAACGCCTTAATTGATAATATGAGTCGGTTAAATAGCCTTGGCCGCCCTCATAATCCATGAAAGCGCCAGTAATTACAGAATATAGCCCCGTCCTTTGTAATCTAGATAAGGCAGATTCTAGCAAAGAAGGATTAAGTCCTAATTTATGCTGTACCTCATTTTCGAAATCAGTCCAAAATTTGCTACATCGTTGGAGCATATTTTCATTTTGAAGCTTTGGGTTATTGTTTTCAAAAACCTCTAGAATGAACAGGATATTCATTTCTCGAGTTGATAAGTCTTTTACTATTTGAAGTAACTCTTCATATTCATCAACTTTAGAAAAGCTATTCTGTTTGTAAGAAGAAATAAAGAGATCAGCCATTAGCTTTATTTTTTCTTTCTGTTGCGTAGCAGATACTGCTTTAGCAGTTTGTAAGTATGCGTGAATGAACTCTTCACTTTGAATTATTTCTTCCGTTAATTCTAAGTTACCTTCAATGAGTTCATTTATTAGAATTTCAAACCTTTCCTTCTTAATTCTATCAACACGTTCTTGAACGAGAATATCTAAAGTCCCACCACCAGGTACAAGTTGTGTAAGGGATCTAATATATGGATTACTAAAAATTCCTTCAGACGCTTTACTAACTAGATTCTTGCTCACAATTTTCCTTATAAACCTAATATCTTATTATGGAAACTTCTCAGTAATGTCCATCCATAATTTTGATTGTTTAATAGTTAATATTCCATAATTTCAATGAATTAGAAAGGTTAATGTGGAATGAAATAGAAATCACCTCGTTAATCTTATTTCAGCCATCTTAAGATAAGTTTGCCTGTTACTCTGCTAACTCATCTTTTGCGTGAAAGTTCACCGTATTGTTATCAGCACAAATCACACTGGCTTGCACAATATGTTCATCATCGGTCAAGGTGATCAACCCAATACCGCTGCCGTTATAAAGCGTATTGTCGTCAACATCATTGGGCTTTCTTACGCGTATTTTCATGCTTCTGCGCTTAGTAAACCAGTTGAGCGGTGAGTATGGCGCATATAAATAGCGATTTAATGTATCTAACCAACTCAGTAATTTAGCAGGAAACTGGTTTTTAATACCGCTACAGGTAATTTGCACAATTTTAGAGTTGCTGCGTTGAAAGCGATGAGTCACATCATAAACAAAAGAGTAATGAACATCGCCCGAAAGGATAATAAATTCAGGGGGTGTTTTTACATGACGAAAAATATTCAACATGACATTAGCCGTTCCAGAATGTGCCATCCAGTTTTCTGCATCCACCATTAAAGGTTGACCAAAAAAAGTGAATATTCGTTGAATGGTTTCTATCATTTTTACGCCATAAATGGGCGCTGGTGATACCAAAATAACTTTTGGTTCGTTGATCAATTCTTGTTGTAGCTCTGACAAGGCTTCCCAGTCCATTAAACCAGAAGGTTTAGATGCACGACTTTCTGAACGCCAGCGTTGCGTACGTGTGTCTAATACCACCACTTTTGGCGTTGTTGCTAAACTATAATGCCATTGCTGCCAATCAAGCAGTTTCTCTACTAATTCTGAGTGCTGATTAATGCCTTTGTCGGTAAAAAAGTTATCGCATTGCTCATTTAATGTGGTGAACTTTTTCGGGGCATTACCCCAGCCTTGGCAAAGCCAATAACTGATCAAGCTATTACCAATAATACGTTTCGAAAACGGATGGCCATAGGCTGCCTCTTCCCAACCTCGGGTTAAGTTCCAATCATCGGTGATGTCATGATCATCAAAAATCATGTAACTAGGAATATGCGCTAATGCACGTCTAACTTTAGGTAACCCACGAATAAAATCTTCTATAATGACTTGTTCTTGTTGATATTGCGTTTGATATTCGACGGGTATTTTCGCTTTCGAAAAATCAACCAATTGCCACAATTGTGGTGACCATACTAATAGGTACATGGCGATATTTTCAGAGAAAGTTACTAAATGATTTTTTGAATTAACCGAGGTGAAAATTGGTTTTTTACTGGCGGCAAAAAACGATTCATACAGCGCTTTATTCGCTTTGGTGTAAGGTAGTAATTGATCGCGTTGATAATAACAAAGCTCACTATTAAATAAACCGTCACTATCGTTTACTACCGCTCCTTGCCAGCTTTCGTGATATAAACCTAATAATTCAATAACTTGATGGATAGCGACTAACGTTGGGCCGGCCACGTCATCCGCATAAATTTGATCACCCGACATCATTAACATGGCTGGGCGTTCATCATCCCCTTCAAAACTATTAGCAATAACGTTATCAACTTGCTGCAAGCCATCAGTACTATCAAAGTGGGGTTTGCGGCATGAGCCGTGGAGCATAGTATTAATGTCACGAGTAATAATAAAGTTTGGAAGCTTTTCATCTTGATATAAAAATTCAGGCAGCTGCTCACTTATTGATTGAGCAACGCCGTCATCATTAAATTCAAAGTCATAATGAAGCAAAGTTTGGTAAGGGAGTGGCTGGTCAAAATCAATAGCAATGAGGTGAATAAACGCCTGTTGACCAATGGTGATTATCTGTTGTTCTTGTGACGTTAGAGCGCGATCAAACAGCGAAACATTATCGTGAAATAATTTAAAAGTTAAAGGAAAAGGTTTACTAGTTGCTAGCCAAAACGTTAGTTGATTGGCTTCAACGTGCCTGATAATAGGCCCTGACAGTAATGCTGGTAAAGTAGACAGTTTATTGATAATGAATTTCACTTATGATTCACACGTTATCGTAAGTGTATATCAAGGGAATTTACATTATCAATAGCTATTCTCAATGCGACTCTTGATAGTGCTTATACTAGAAAGGGTACTGAACAACGTACTCAGTAAGTCATAAAATCAGCTGAATATTATCGCCAAGCTAATTAGCAAAGCGCCAAATACAATAGCATAAATCACTTTTTGGTTATCTTGCTGCTGTTGCTGTTGCATTTGTTTGAGCAAAGCCACTTGCTCTAGTTGACTCTCTTTACCATGCTTTAAATAGTCATAAACGAGATCCGGCAACTCAGGTAATTTTTCATTCCAAAAGGGGATATTTTCTTTAATTTTATTGAAAACCGCTTTCACGCCCATTTGTTCTTTTACCCAATTTTCTAGAAACGGCTTTGCGGTTTGCCATAAATCTAATTGTGGATAAAGTTGACGACCAAGACCTTCGATATACAGCAAGGTTTTTTGCAACAACACCAATTGCGGTTGCACTTCCATATTGAAACGTCTTGCGGTGTTAAATAAATTAACCAATACCTGACCAAATGAAATTTCAGCCAATGGTTTATTAAAAATAGGTTCGCAAACCGTACGAATAGCAAACTCAAATTCGTCTACGCTTGTTCCGGCCGGCACCCAGCCAGAGTCGACATGTAACTGAGCAACTTTGCGATAATCTCTGTTGAAAAAGGCAACAAAGTTTTCGGCTAAATATCGTTTGTCATCTCGATTTAACGTACCGACAATACCACAATCGATGGCAATCCAAGTGGGATCTGCTGGCTTGGAAGCATCAACAAAAACATTACCAGGGTGCATATCAGCATGAAAAAAACTATCGCGAAAAACTTGGGTGAAAAATACTTCTACGCCACGCTCTGCTAATAGCTTCATATCAACATTTAAACGGTGAAGCTGCTCAATATCGGCAACACCAATACCATAAATGCGCTCCATAACCAGCACGTTTTTGCTACTATATTCACTATAAATATCTGGCACATAAAGAACGTGATCATTCTTTCGACCTTGGCTGAAATTACGCTTTAATTGAATGGCGTTAGCCGCTTCTCTATTTAAATCAAGTTCATCTAGAATCGTTTTTTTATACTCAGCAACCACTTCTTTGGGTCGTAATCGTTTACCGTCAGGAAGCCATCTTGAAAAAATTCCGGCAAACATCGCCATCACTTTAATGTCAGCATGGATCACTTTGTCAATGTTAGGACGTAAAACTTTAATGACCACTTGTTTAACTTGATCATCTTGTTTCAAAGTAGCGGTGTGAACCTGTGCGATGGATGCAGAGGCTAAAGGGGTTAAGTCAAAATCTTCAAACGAATGCAAAAACTCATCTTTGCCAATAGCATCAATAATTAATTGTTGGGCAATTTCACCATCAAATGCCGTTACTTGGTCTTGTAGTAAAGCTAGTTCATTTGAAAAATCGTCAGGTAATAAATCTCGTCTTGTTGATAACATTTGGCCAAATTTAATAAACACCGGGCCTAATGATTCAATCGCCAACCTAAAGCGTAATGCTAAGGCTTTATCTTTGTGTTTGTTCCGCATCCAAAACACACTAAAGCGAGCACATTTGATATACCAAGGAATAGATTTTTTTGGTAGCAATTCATCTAAACCAAAGTTTAAGAACGTTTTAACTATGCGATATAAACGAAAACTACTCACAACAATTCCTAATTAAACGATACATTAATAATTTTCCTGATTGGAAATGCTGAAGACGTTAGCGGATAACTTTGCCAGCCTTTGTTCTAAATCAGCCACTTCACGAGTCACTTCATTGACTTGTTGGTTAAATGCCGAAATTTGACTTTCAGTAACGACTAACCGTTTTTCATGTACCAACCACTCACTCGCATCTGCTTGAATTTGCTGACTGGCAAACGTTATTTTATCATTTAACCATAATGAAAATTGCGACAATTTATACGTTGGAATATCACCAATATGTTGAGCAAGCTCTGATTGCCAATCAATGGTTAATTGTTCAAAGACATTCGCAAATTGTTGAGCCACTTTAATATCACCCAAGATATCAAGTTTACCTTGTTTAATTAATTCAGTGAGTTGCTGCTCTTTTTGTAATTCAACCAAAGTTGAAATACTCGTTTTTAACTGGCAATCACTTCGCTCAGTTAACGTGGTCACTAACATCGCTTGCTGATTTATCGTGAAGCTAATCGGAAAGGCAAGTTCAGCTAATTCAAGGGTTAAGGTTTTTTGCTCTAACGGTGTTAATACTTGCAAGCCATGAATATTTAAAGACAAGGCTTTATTGAGTATTTTTTCTAATACCGAACAAAGGACTTGTTGATGCATAATTTGGCTCATATTCTCTGACTCAGCTTTACTCACTGACAAAAACTAAAATTTATAACCTTTATGTAAAGCAACCACACCGTCGGTTAGGTTTTTATAAGAGGTTTGCTCAAACCCCGCATCATCCATCATGCTTTTTAAGGTTTCTTGATCTGGATGCATACGAATAGATTCCGCTAAATATTGATAGCTTTCGCCATCTTTCGCAACTAAATCACCCATTTTCGGCAAAATATTAAATGAATAAAAATCATAAATTTTATTGATAATATCGTGCTCGGGCTTAGAAAATTCTAAAACAAGTAAACGACCACCCGGTTTTAAAACACGATACATTGAACGCAACGCCATTTCTTTATCGGTAACATTTCGTAAGCCAAAAGCAATGGTAATAATATCAAAGGTATTATCTTCAAACGGCAAATATTGTGCGTTGGCCTGTACATATTCGATATTTTGCACTAAGCCTTTATCACGTAATTTATCGCGACCAACATTGAGCATAGAACTATTAATATCAGCCAAAATCACCTTGCCTTCACGGCCAACAAGCTTAGAAAATTTTGCGGTTAAATCACCAGTTCCGCCGGCAAGATCTAATACTTTATTACCGGGTCTTACACCACTGGCATCAATAGTAAATCGTTTCCATAAGCGATGAATACCAAACGACATTAAATCGTTCATAACATCGTATTGTTGTGCGACAGAATGAAAAACACTGGCCACTTTCGACTCTTTTTCGTTTTTCTCAACGGTTTGGTAGCCAAAATGTGTCGTGTTTTCAGAATCAATTGAATCTTGCTGACTGACTGTGGGTTGTTCTGAAGATGACATAAGATTTTCACAAAGCTAAAAAATTAGCTGTAGTCTACCGTATTTTCCCTGAATAATTAACACTTCAAATCAAGTAAACTTGACAGCTATCTAAATTAGCAATGAACTTTTCTGTCTTGCTCACTTCTAAGCTAAATAAATGTTACCTAGTTAAGGAAATTTTATGTCATTTAAAAGCCTGTTACTTGCAGTTATTGGTTTATATCTATTGAGTGGTTGTTCAGCAAAGGAATTATATAATGCTGGTATAAAACAACAAGAAACACACTGTAATCAATATGTTGGTTCTGAAAAAGAACAATGCTTACGAGACATTAATCAAAAAAGTTATGATGTTTATCAGCAAGAACGCCAACAAGTCATCAAAGGTGATATTGAGGAGCAGTAAGGTTGAATGTTTAGTCTTAAATAGTGAACGTAAATCAATCACACTGCTCAATATTCATTAATGCGTAAATAAATCAAAAACATTACCTAACGTACTCGTTTTGCCACGATAAAACTCGGTATAAGTACAGTTTGAACAAATTACCGCCGTAAACTTTCGATTTTGCATATCAAAAATTTTTGACCAACCACTGCCCGTTGTTGCAATGGTGTCTGTTTCATATTCTTGGCAATCGCATTTTGGGCATTTCCAACCATTTGACATAGTCATTCCTTAATAAGTTATCATATTAGTTGAGCACTGCTGTAAATCGCACTGCTCACCTTTAAATTAGCTATTATGAGCACTAATTATCATACCAAATACCGTATTTATCGCCTTGGCGCTTTAAGAAGTGATAAAGATAAGCAATAAATAGTAGTATTACTCCACCCGAAAGTGCCGCTTCATTAATTAAGCCAAGACAGCAGAATAAAAAGCCAAAGAGGTGACCAACTATTTCCACTCTTTCGGCAGACTTTCTGCTTGGGCGTGTTTCTAAAAAATTAAAAATAAACCATAGTTTTAATAATATAGGTAAGGTTTTCCAATTATCAGATTGTTTGTTCACCGTAAATTTCTCCTGATTTAGCGTTGACATATCAACGTCTAGGGCAGCGGCGAGACACTTTAACGATTCTAAACTGGCATTATTTCCACTCTCAATTCTTTGAATGGTGCGAACATTCAATCCCGACATCTGTGCTAATTGCTCCTGAGAAAGATGACGACTAATGCGTAGTTCTTTTAGAATCATAAAATTACCTCTTCACTTAAAACAACCAAGATACAATTTACTGGCAGTGTCGGTTACGACATATCCCCGACACTATACCGACAATAGGGCGTGTTGATCTTTCGAGGTTAAATTTTGTTCAAAATAAAAGTCATTTATTCAAGGCGTGAGTTAAGTAGCATGGTTGTTCCATGTAAATAGCGAACAACGAATAAAAAATAGCTTTTAATTGAACCCTTCGGGCAACGTTTGTTTGTCATTTCTACTACATTTTTGCTCATTGAGGTGGAATAACCACATATCATTCGCAATGCTTTGTATAAATACCAAACAAACTGTTGCAAAAATCATCGCGAAAGTTCAACACGCCCTAAGGTCACAGTAAAAATCTTTGCTAGGTAAAATAACGCTAAGAAAAAATCCTATACTTTATAACGGGTCAATTTTATCGAAAAGTAGAACTTAATTTTTCTATTTCTTGTGCTTTTTCTGTAACATTTTCGCCATGTTCATTTACTTGTTCTGCGTTGCTAACATTTTCTTTAGAAATACTATCAATATGATGCACGCTTTTATTAATTTCGTTGGCAACGGCACTTTGTTCTTCAGAGGCGGTTGCAATTTGCGCGGTAACATCGGTTATGTCATCCATCATAGCTTTAATGTTTTCCATGCTTTCTTTTGATAACTTTGAATCATCCACACAGTTTTCAGCATCATCACGACTCGCCAACATAACTTGACTCCACTGCTGTAAAGTATTTTGCAGCTCAACCACAGAGCCCCTAATTTGCTCCGTCGCCGATTGCGTTCTACTCGCTAAGGTTCTAACTTCATCTGCAACTACCGCAAATCCTCGGCCTTGTTCGCCAGCTCTCGCCGCCTCGATTGCCGCATTAAGCGCCAGTAAATTGGTTTGATCGGCAATGCCTTCAATTTCAGACATAATCGTCGATATTTTATTGGCATCTTCAACTAAGCTATTTGCCGAGTTTGCCGCTCTTTCAACTTCAGAAGCAAGATGGATGATTTTACGTTCGCTGTTTTCTATGGTTGCAATAGTTTTTGTACTTTCATCTTGAATAAAAACTACTTTGTCATGAGCGCCAGCAGTATTTTGACTGACTTCATCTATAGTTGCTGTCATTTCATTAATAGCAGTTGCCAATTGGTTCAGTTGTGAATTTTCTTCAAACAATCCTTCTAAGGTTTTATTTGAAGTACTTTTCAACTGTTCAGCTAAATAAAGTAAACTTTTCCCTGTGTCATTTCCTCGACCTAAAATGGTTCGAACCTTTGCTTGCTGTAAAAGGTTTGGGTAATTCAGTAAGCCAAAAATGCCTTTTCCTGAAAATATCAATCGAGACGGACTGTCATAATTGGTTTTTGTTTCAGAAATTTTCGCAGGCAACAAAATTAACTCGTCGTTAAAAATCAAAACAAGCCCTAGCAAGGTGAACAACATAATAAATGCAGCCAGCAATGAAAAAGCATAAGCCAAATAACCACATGACATTACACAAATTACTGCCGCCAAAATTCGTTTAACATGAATATTGGTTGAAAATTCTCGATTGTTTTTATCTTGATTTAACGCATCGTATAATGCTTGTGCAGAAGCTTTTTCTTTTTGACTAGGTAAAGTTCGTACCGACTGGTAACCAACAATTTGGTCATTTTCATATAAAGGGGTTACATAGGCATCAACCCAATAATAATCACCATTTTTACAGCGATTCTTCACCATGCCACGCCAAGAATCACCACGTTTCAATTTTTGCCATAAATCAGCGAAAGCTGCTTTAGGCATATCGGGATGGCGAACAATATTATGATGTTGCCCCATAAGCTCTTCAATGCTGTAACCAGCTACGCGGCAAAAGTCCGCATTGGCATATTGTATTACCCCTTGAAGATCTGTAATAGAAACAAGCTGCTCAGATGAAGAAAAAGTCACTTCATTATTAGTGATATCCATGTAAACAATTTATCCTTAACTATTTAACAAAACTTAATTGTCGTTTTATCTATTGTGAAAAATATTGACCCCTCTTATATTCGTTCATATTTATAAATTTAGCCAATAAATAATTGTAAAATTTTGCGATGAGATATTGATAATTAACAAGTTATTTACAGTTTCCAATATACATTAAAAAAGGGGAAGCAATAACGCTTCCCCAAAGTAACCTCAAAATATTGAGGTTAACTAACGCAAGGTTGAACATTAAATTTTGTTATAGAACATATTTCACAGAAAGTTGTGCATAATTTGAGTCGGCTTCAAGGTCTTCTGCGTCAAAGTTACCCACTTCAACCCCATAAGAAAGTTTCGGCGTAATAGCTTTAAAAATATTGACTCCCCAATGGGTGCGATCTCTATCTGATTCTTCGGTTTGGGTATTACCGTAGAAGAAGTTTGAACGAAGATCTTCTGTCCAAAAGTGACGGTAAGACACTAAAAATGATGTTGTTTCTTCAACTTCCTCACCAACTAAATCAGTCGCAGCCGCCGCACCTACATAGCGTCCGGTATTACCGCCATGAAATTGAAAACGTAAATCATCTTTGCCAACGGTATTAATTCGACCAGCAACACCATAACCAAACGCTGATTCGGACTCTCCCATTGCAGTTTCAAGTTGTTTAGCTACGGCAGCAACTGAAACATTACCCCAGTCACCTTTAAAAGTGTATTTACCAATCACATCTGGCATAGAATCTTTTGAACCATACCCTCCGGCACCTACATATCCTCCGTAAGATTCTGGGTTTTCAATTGAAACTTGAAAACCGCCATTGGTGTAACGTACTAAATCTTGACGAATAAAGGCAGATGCCACTAATGGACCACCAAAATCAGCCGCTTCTGCGATTGCACTTGTGTTAACAAACGTTGACCATGTTTGGCCTACAGTCCAGTTTTTATATTTGATAAACGCATGTCTTAAACGTGGATGACGTGAGTTAGTTAACCTTTCATTACCGCCGCCACCAAATAAATCAAACTCGATGAAACCGGTAATATCCCCACTCACGTACTTAGTGTTAAAGCGTGTAGAATCCGCATGAAATCGAGTGTTAGAAATTTCGTCTTTAACGACATGGCCGATCCAAAAATCATCATTAGTTAACGTTGATGCGGCATTACCATCGATATAACGAATATCACCTTGAATATAACCGCCAAATGTAATGGTATCTGTGTCATTTACTTGAATTGAATAACCTGCATTCGCTGAACCTGCTAAAAACAATAAACTGGTTGCCAACAGGCTTTTTTTTCCGTTTAACATTTCACTTTCCCCGTAGTTTTTTTGTCAGCCTTAGAAAGAAAACAAAACAATCCTTTGGCTTTATTTTTTAGTGCTTATAATTTTTATGTTTAATACGGTAGAGAGTTAGAAGAATTTTAGGAATTAGACCTAAGTCTACATTTGTTGATTTTATCGTTAGACTTTAGTCGTAAAAAGTTGAGCCTGTAGTCGTATTTTACCTTAAATTATTGATGCTTTATCGTATGGTTAACCAAAAAACTAGCAGGATTATGTTAGGCTCTACCAGCAAAATTATGCGCTATTAAAATATAATAAAAAGGTTGTTTTTATGAAAAAACTATTCTCTATCACTGCCTTAACGTTGTTCACTACAGGGTTAATCCAAGCAAAACAATTAACGAAAGAGGATTACCAACAAGCTGAAAAACAACTTTCTGCTACCACAAAAAAATTAGTGACTGGCACAGTTGAATATCCACATTGGTCGAATGAAAATGTGCTTTACTATCGCAGCCGCACACAAGAGGGCAATAGATTTTATCGCCTTGACGCAAATAATAATAAAAAATCTTTGGCTTTCGATCATCAAAAATTGGCCGAAGCACTCGCCCGCATTACAGAAAGTGATATCAATCAAAATGATTTACCCTTCACTACCGTTAATTTTTCTGAGCAAAACGTAATTACCCTATCAATTAAAAAAGAAGATTACCGTTGTGATATACAGCGATATTTGTGTCAAAAAGATAAATTAGCAAAAGCATCCAATGAATTATTAGCCCCAAACGGTAAACAAGCGGTTTTTATTCAAAACCATAATTTATGGTTACGTGATATTGCCACGAACAAAAAAACACCACTAACCACTGATGGCATTGAAGATTTTGGTTACTCAACCAATAACGCAGGCTGGGTGCGACGTGCAACGCCGGTGGTAAAATGGTCTCCCGACTCAAAAAAACTTACCACTTTCAAACATGACAGCAGAAATGTCGGCGAAATGGCAATCGTTTCAAGTGCCGTTGGTCATCCAAAAATTGATGTTTGGAAATATCCCTTACCCGGTGATGAACATATTTTTAAAATTCATCGTGTGATTATCGATATAGAAAAAGCCAAAGTGATCCCGCTTGATATGGCACCCGATGATCATCGGTCAACCATTACCGATCATGTTGCAGGCCGTGACGGAAGTTTATTAGATATCGACTGGGCAGAAGACAGTAATAGTTTTGCCTTTGTTTCTTCTTCTCGTGATCATAAGCAGGCTACATTACGTATCGCTAATGCGAATACAGGAAAAGTGAAAACCATTTTTACTGAAACTGAAGAGAGTTTTTTCGAGTCTGGCGTACAAGGCATCAGTTGGCAATATTTGGAAAAAACGAATGAGGTTATTTGGTTTTCGCAACGTTCAGATTGGGGACATTTATATTTAATTGATCTCGAATCAGGCAAGGTTAAAAAACAAATTACTCAAGGAGATTGGACGGTAGTTTCTCTACTTCATGTTGACACTGACACTGGTAAATTAATTTTCACCGGTGCCGGTAAAGAAGGTGGCGACCCATATTTTCATTATCTTTATAGTGTGAATAAAGATGGTTCAAATCTAAAATTATTAACACCTGAAAAGCAGCATCACCGAATTACATTAGCCGACAATGGGCAATATTTTCTCGATCGTGTTTCAACCTACAACCAAGCTGAGCAAAGTTATGTGAGAAGCACTGAAAATGGTCAAAGTTTTGCTGTTGAAACTATGGATATTTCCAAACTAGAGCAAACCGGTTGGCAAGCGCCGACCCCGTTTGTTGTTAAAGACAGAAATGGTCAACACGACATTCATGGATTACTGTATAAACCTGCTAATTTCGACGCAAAAAAATCTTATCCTGTCGTCAATTATTTATACCCTGGCCCGCAAGTAGGTAGTATCCGTGGTCGTCATTTCAGAGACGCGAGAGGCGATAACCAAGCCATTGCCGAATTAGGTTTTATTGTGATTGAAATTGATGCACTGGGTACACCAGGGCGATCAAAAAGCTTTCATGAGTTTTACTACGGAAATATGGGCGACAGTGGCATTCCTGATCAAGTTGCAGCGATCAAACAATTAGCTCAGCAGTATTCTTGGATTGACGATTCAAATGTCGGTATTTGGGGGCATTCTGGCGGTGGTTTTGCTTCAACTCGCGCCCTTTTACTTTATCCTGATTTTTATCGTGTCGCCGTTTCTCAAGCCGGTAATCATGATAATAGAAACTACGCCGATGAATGGGGTGAAAAATTTCATGGTTTAGCCACGGAAAACGAACTGGGTGAAAGTAATTACGACAGCCAAGCGAATCAATTAATCGCAAAAAATTTAACCGGTAAATTACTCATTGCCCATGGCACAAGCGATACTAATGTGCACCCCAATAATACGTTAGAAGTGGTGAATGCGTTAATTGAAGCAAATAAAGATTTCGACATGATTATGCTACCTAATCGCGGTCATGGTTTTGCTCGTGAACCTTTTATGATGCGCAAACGTTGGGATTATTTTGTTGAACACTTAATGGGCGCTAAGCCACCAAAAGAATTTACTTTTGAAACGTTAAAGTAAAACCGACTACATTAATATGTACTCGCTCATATCTGGTCTTACAGTTTATCTGATAGGCAGTTATGAGCGAACACCGGAAGTACAGGAAAAGATCTATATACTTCCGTTTAGGGCCTAAAGCGGAAGTTAAAAAGCTTGAAACCTAACGGTCTGCTCCAAGCTCATAGCTGCCGTCTTGAATACTAATCACAGTTCAATAGTGGAACAAGTAAGAAAAAACCGCCGATAATATATTTTATCGACGGTTTATTTATGTTAGTTAGATGTGCTTCGAGCATACATTATGTAGTTTGAATATGTTTTCTTATCAATATTTTCGGAATACTCTTTATATTGACTACTATGACCAGCATGTGTGTCAGAATATTTTTTTGAAGGTGTCGATGTCCAATATTCCCCCTTATCACCAAAGAAATTAGAGCTAAATTCCTTATGAGTAGTTGAGTTTGGTATACCTTGTCCGTCAAAAAATTCTCTTGTAGTAGGGATTCTCCAATCATTCCATCCACATGTTTTATTTTTATTTTGTATAAGTAAGTGACTTTCTGCTTTTGAGTAATCACCATGAAGGTGAGATACATCCCAAACCATATTATTTTTAATATCTAAAACACATTTCAATTCTTTATATGGGTGATTTAATTTATCCCCATTTTCATCTAATGCGACCAAATCACTCAGTAATAAAGCTTCTTTAGACCATACCTTTTCGGTGATAATTTTACCAGCAACAAACTCTGCCTCTATCGCAAGAGCGCCGTTTTTATACCACTGTTTATAGTTACCATTAAATTCACCTCCTTTGTAATATAGAGCATATTCTTGCATACCGTTACTATACCATCGCTCAAAGTAGCCATCTCTTTTGCCATCTTTATATTGTGTTTTATGGTGAACTTGTTTGTTAGTAAAGTATTGAATCGCAACTCCTGTAAATGGTGTTTGTGATCCAACTTCAAAAAATACGCCGTTTCTATCCTGAAGCTTAGAGGTTGATATTTCTTTAGATTCACCACAACTAGATATAAATAGAGTGGATATAATTGTAATTATTAGGTGGGGGCGCATATTTAAATCCCTTTTAGTTATTAATCTACAAATAAGCATTTATTTCCGATAATTCAGATTATCAGAAATATCCCCTTTTTTGAATAAAAAAACAACATGTTAGACATTTCAAAAAAGGCTACATAGCTAGCTCTATTTATAGTGTTTGAATGACCGCTTTGGTGGCAAAGCAGACCATAAACATTAGTTATATTAAGTAAATTTAACGTCTGCTATTGGCACGTATGCGACTGTCATATTTGATTGAGTTCGATTAATCGAATATGACAGACAAGTTAAGACTACTGTATTGCATACCCTAAAATCATTAAAGGGCTTGCGAGCCCTTTAATTTTACCCTACTGATTTTTCCCTGCTAATTTTTCCATATTAGGTCGAGACTCGAATTCAGCTAATCCACTCTTCCCTAACGAGATTGTTACACTTATTCGTTAACAATTTTGTAAAAACTAACCGATTAGCGTTAAATGCAATTTTGGACATAAATCAAAAAAAATTATTATTTAAATACAAAGCTTTAAAAGTAAGTGTAAAGAAATGTTTCAAGCCTCATTGTTTATTTTTTGTTAAATTATTGTTTAATATTTGTTAAATTTTAAGTTTTTATTATGGTGTTAATACTCGTACTAAACGAGTTAACAATAATAATTAACTAAAAATAAGAGAGATTTATGAAAATTAAACACCTCAATTACCTGTTAGTAGCAATGTCGGTTTCACTTTCTCCGACTACATTTGCGGCTAATTCAGACGGTATTCAAGCAAAAACAAATAACGGCCAACCTATGTTTTCATCTGGAAAACTCGGCACAATTGGCGAAACATTTAACATGAAAGATATCCACAGTGTGTTATCAAATTATTCAAAAACCCCATTAGCCGGTAATAATTCATTTATTATCAAAAGAAAATGGCAAGATGAATTGGGTCAAAATCACACGCAATTAACCCAAAAAATTAATGGTATTGAAGTCTTTGGTACCAATGTAACCATTCATGCTAAATCAAATCGTGCTTTAAAAGGGCTACAACGAAATATCGGTAAAAGCGAAATTTATGCGATCTCCGGTGTTATTGCACATGCTGAGCCAATAAACACTAAAAACAAAGCTAGCCTAAGTGCAACAAACACGAGCGAGCGTATCATTGAACTTGCACAAGAATTTGGCGAAGTGACCTCTACCCCTGTTCAAGCTTATGTATATTTGCCATTAAGTGAAGAAACAAAACTGGCTTGGCAAGTAGAAGTCACGTGGGACAATGGTGGTGAAGATTTTGGCCGCGATATTTTATATTTTGACGCAAGCTCATTCACGTTATTAACGCGTCATGCACAAGTGCATTCTGCAAAAAATTGGCGCTCGTATACATTACAAAATCAGAGTCAATCGGCGGCACCAGGTCAGCTACTGTGTACCAACAATCAAAGCTGTGGTGACGCATCGGCACAACGTGCTCATGATGGCGCGTCTAAAGTGTACGATTATTATAAAAGCCGCTTTAATCGAAATGGTATCAATAATAATGACATGACGATGATTTCTAGTGTGCATTTAGGCAATAACGTTGCAAATGCTTATTGGACTGGTAGCCAAATGATGTACGGCGATGGCGATGGACAAGTATTAGATGACTTAACCTTAAGTTTCGATGTTATTGGTCATGAACTAACACATGGGGTTACTCAACATACGGCCAACCTTATTTATAACAATGCTTCAGGCGCATTAAATGAAGCTTGGTCTGACATTTTAGGTGTAGCAGCTAAGGCGTATCGTGATAATACAACGCAAGCCGATTGGTTATTAGCGGAAGAAAGTTATACCCCTGGAGTCAGTGGCGATGCTATGCGCTATATGAAAAATCCAACTCAAGATAATTATTCTAAAGATTGGTGGCCAGAGCGTATTCCTTATGTCAGCAACCCAAATAACAACAATGATCAAGGTGGTGTTCACGGTAATTCAGGGATAGCTAATTTAGCTTTTGCTTTGTTAACTGATGGCGGACAACACCCTCGCAATAAATCTAATGCAACCGTAAATGGTATTGGCTTATTAAAAGCCGAACAAATTTTTTATCGCGCTTTAACTACGTATATGAATCAAAGCACTAACTTTGCAGGAGCAAGAAGTGCAACCGCACAAGCAGCGGCTGACTTATATGGCGCTGGAGAAAAAACAGCGGTAGAAACCGCTTGGTGTGCGGTCGGTGTAGGCGCATGTCCAACCACAGGTAATACAACTGAAGTGTTACAAAATGGTGTAGCTAAAACTGGAATTTCTGGTGCTGAAAAAGCTGAAATGTTTTACACACTTGATGTACCAGCTGGCGCAACCAACTTAACATTTACTACAACAGGAGGCTCTGGAGACGCAGATCTTTATGTGAAATTTGGCAGTGCACCTTCTTTGTCATCATCTGATTGTAGTAGTACCACAGCAACCAGTAGTGAAACCTGTAATATCTCAAATGTGCAAGCGGGTACGTATTACGTAATGGTTCAAGCATGGAATCAAATTAGTGGTGTGACTTTAACGGGAAGTTACCAAGGTAGCACCGGTGGACTTGATCCAATTTATGAGAGCGTTAGTGGTGTTTCAGTTGGACAATCTGCTTGGAAACGTTATACCTACAATTTACCTGCAGGCTATGCAGATATGGACATTTCAATCTCTGGTGGTACGGGCGATGCTGATTTATATATTAACTTTGGCTCGCAGTCGACCACTAACAACTGGGATTGTCGTCCATGGAAAAACGGCAATAATGAAACCTGTTCGTTTAACAATCCATCAGCAGGCACTTGGTATATCGATATATATGGTTATAGCAGTGCTTCAGGCGTTACCTTGTCGTTATCGGCAAATCCATAATATCTATAGGTAGTATTCATAAATGGCTCACTGATTAAGCAGTGAGCCATATACGTAACATCAACCCGTAAATCGTTGATTAAACCTTATCTTTTGGTGCCTTTTCATCACATTTTTTACAGACCAATGCTTGACCTAACATGGCATTTCTTCCATGTTCAGTGATCACCCAGGGACGATTAATAAATGGCGGTTGGTGTCTGACATGTTGAAAATGATCACAAGCTAACTCCGCCACCCAATCAGCATTTTCATCTAAATGATAACCAACAATAGCTTGCTTCATGATTTGACAGTCATTTCGTGATAATTTCAGTAACCACTTCTGTTTTCACTGAATTGGCGATAAAACATTGCTCATGAGCTTGATGATGCATTTTTGTTAATTGCTCTTTCGTTGGTTGTTTGTCACCAGAAAACACCACGAAAGGCTTTAACGTGACTTTGGTCATCGAAATTTTTCCAGTCGAATCTTTGTTCATCTGACCAACCGCGTTATCGACATAAGAATCAACAACACATTTGTTTTTCGCCGCGATAGATAAAAAGAATAGCATGTGACAACTGGATAAAGAGGCAATAAAAGCTTCTTCCGGATCAACATATTCTGCCACCGAATAAGGGATTGGTACAATATGAGGCGATGACGAAGCGCGTACCTTTGCACCACCATCAAAAGCCCATTCGTGACCTCGGCTATATTGATTGTCTAGGTATTTTTCGTCCGGCTGCCTTTCCCAAGAAATGTTGGCAAAATATTCTGACATTATTCGTCCTTATTATAAAACGCTAAACATAATTTCAAGAAGTAGAAACGCAGGTTACGCTACATTCCCTTTTCAATCATAGTTTTAATTTTTTCAGCTTTAACAAAGTGATCTAGCTGATGGGTTTGTATCCACCACGTAGCTACTTCCATTAAGAGATCAGGCCTGTCATTTTTATTGGCAAAGAAAGCATAAAAAGACAAACCGACATTCGACCCTTTTTTCGCAATTTTTTCTTCGCAAACCTCGATAATTTTCGTTCTTAATTCATCTCTCATTTGATTAACTTTTCATTGAAATTAGTGCTGACAATGACTTCCTTCAGGAACTATCACAGGAAGATCCATACAACCATAGTCCACCCCACATTGACTTAACACACAACTTAATTGCCCACGATGGTGTGTTTGATGATTAAAGAGATGTTGGATCACATCCCCTACTCTTTTGGTTAACAGTTCGCCTTCAGTCGTCGTGTATGAAATAGCTTGCTCACACTCGTTATCTGTTAATTTTTGACAAAAACGAATAATTAATTCATCCAATTGCTGCCGACACATGTTGAGTTGAGGTAACTCTTGATAGTAAATATCTTGAGGAAATTTAGGTGAAGGAAAACTCGCAAAATCTGTGAGCGCCAATTGTCCAATGTTGTGATGCGCTAAACGTGTTAACAAAATTAAATCACCAAAAAGTAGATGATTCCAATAGCTGATAATATTTGTAAAAAAAGACTGGCTGTCTTGCTCAAGCACCTTAACGGGTAATGGTAGGCAGCAATGCATTAACTGCCTATTTATTCGCTGATTATAAAGCGACATCATCTTAAAATTATTAACTAAACTCAAGAGATTATCCCTTTATATCCCTGCTAAAAACAGCTCGATGTTCCGACAATGATGTTCTAACAAGATGATTGAATAACTTGCCTTTCTTAGTCTTTAGTAATAAGCCAAAGCGCGTGTAAAATACCTGGAACATAAAAAAAGATACATAAAATAATATTGATTAATAAGTCTTTTCCAACACCACTTTTTAAAAACACAGCCACTGGCGGTAATAATAAAGCAATAATGATATGGAGTAATTTATTCATAATGATTCCCTGTAAATAAGTTAAAACGGTTTTATTTCTCCTAACTTACAACAAACAGCCTTTTGTAGCCAAGATAAACTTCAACGAATTTTTAACTTTATTTTTACGTAAAATGACGCAACTATCGGCACTAAAGCACAAGGTAGGATAAAATAAACGAGTTCATCTTCGGTGAAAAAATGTAAAAACCACAACAAGGTGACAATTGCTAATAACACCGCCATCACCATTAAACTTGTGCCGATAATTCTACCGCCTTTTTCTGGATCAGATATTTTATCTTCCTGCCAACCAGAAATTAAGCCTCGACGCCCCTGAAAGGCAATAAGAAAACCCAAAACTAAACAAGGCAAAACGGCAGTAAATAAAACAATTAATCCACCAAGCATAAACTCATCCATACACGCTCCTCGTTAATGTTTATGTATCATTTTTATTTATGTTGTTATGCATTTTTTGTCGATTTTTGAAAATATCCCTTCAACAAATAAAAGGAGAAACATAAGGGGATAGCAAGGGCAGTGAAAATTTGAAATAGAGCCTCAGACAGATTTTCATTTGGCGCGATTATTATCATCAAGGTCACGCCAATCGCACACAATAACGATAACACTATGCTTCCAACCAAGATTACCTTGCGCATAAATACCTGTTCACGTTTTGCTAAATTTTTTACACCAATCCCCATCAACTTTCCTTGTTAGATTACCGTTTGATTGGCAGAAATAATAACGGAAAACCATCTAACTTGCACGTTCAAAATAGTGGAACTAACGCTCTGATTTTCTTCTCTTATCAGCACAAGTTAGGCGTTTACAATAAAAATTCTTTTAACCGTGTTTTATTTGAAAAATGACAAGTTTGAGCCAACAATAATTCGGCGGTAGCTATCGCATCATTGAGGGCATTATGAGCAAAATATTGAGGAAGATGATATCGTTTTCTTAACGCGCCTAACCTCAATTCTGACGGATCATAAGCAACGTCTTTTTTATCTAATCGACGTTTGGCAATAGCCAAGGTATCTATGATTGGAAATGACGGCGCCACGCCATATAATTCAAGGCATGCCTGCTGAAGAAACTCTCGCTCAATACGGGCATAATGCACTAGCATCACTTTGCCTGCCAATGCCTTTAATAACGCTTCAACTACCACTTCTAAAGGTTGCCCCTTTTGCTGTTGTTGATCGGTAATTTGATGGATCACCACGTTATTCGCCTTAAGCTTTTGCTTGGTATTAATAATTTGATGATAACAAGTATTCAGTTTTATTTGCTGTTGTGACATTTCAACAAAGCCAACACTAAGTAACTTATCCTGTACGGCATCTAAGCCGGTTGTTTCAAAGTCGACTGCTAAAATATTCGCTTCATGAAAGACACTATGCACATCAGGAAATGGCACCGAGAGAAAGTCTTTCAGCGGACCAGATGGCGCGAGCAATAAGTTGCGCTTTCGTTCAATTTCATAACCGATGAGCCATTTAAACAGAGGGTGATGACTTAACATAATAGCTCGATATCAATAAGCAGACTGACGACTGTCTTGAAGGGTTTTGATCACTTTAAAAGCATCTTTTAAATGTTCACGTTCAAGCTTTGAAATATGTTTGGGTACTAGATAATTATCTGGTTGCTCATTAATTTGTAGTTTTTTTGCCTGATGTTCCATTCGTAATAAACCTAAAAATTCATACGCATCAATTAAATTGGCTGCTGACGCTTTTGTTAACGATGGCGAACCGGCTACTTGTTGTAACCGTTCTATGGTATTGGTAGCTGAAACACCTTCACTTAACGCGTAAATTCGTGCTAAATCAACAATGGGAGCAATACCATTGTGCTTTAAGTCGAGTACTTTTTTATTTTCACCATTTTTAACCAACACAAAGTCTCGAAAGAACCCAAGGGGTGGACGATGCATTAACGCATTTTTTGAAAGATGCGCTAAAAATAATGTATTACCTTGGGTTTTATTGAGTAAACGTTCTCGTACCTGTTCAAGTAAAGTAATATCACCATGAACCGTCGTTAAATCAAAAAACACACTACTGTTTAACAAGGCTTTAGGGCTTGGGGTTTCTACCCACTGACTAAAATATTCATGCCATTTTTTTTGCGGTTGTCGCCATTTCGGATTCGTCGCCATAATGTCGCCAGGACAATAAATAAAACCGCATTTAGCCAGTCCATCACAAACGAACCGCGCTAATTGTTCAAACCATTGGTCATCTTCTGGTTTCATATTATCAGCAATAATTAAGGCGTTATCCTGATCCGAGTGAGCAAATTGCTCTTGCCTCGCTTGTGAACCTGCTGCTAACCATGCATAAGGAACCGGCGCTTGACCAAGTTTTTGCTCTGCCAATTCAATTAAACGGATAGTAAATGCCATGGTAATCGCACTAATACTTTTACCTACATGATCGGCCGTTGTTCCTAACTTAGCCATACGAATTTGTAACTTAGGTAATAACAAACTAGTTTCAACAAGCTCATCTATATTTTTTGCCTTACGAATAATATGCGTTAAATTGACGGCATTTTGGCTCTCGTTATTCATTAAGTCCGTGATAGTTACCATGGCATGCAATCTATTTTTTTTCATCACAGGTAAATGATGAATACGCTTTGCTGTCATCAACATTAAGGCGTCGTAAGCACTACTGTTATGTTTTATCGTCAACATGTTTTTCGTCATTATGGTGCTCACAGGTTGCTTAAAATCAAGCCCTTTAGCGATACAACGTTGTCGTAAATCTTTGTCAGTAACTATACCTATCGGCTGAGGGCTAGAGGTATCGCCTTGGGCATGATTGTTAACGATTACCAAACAAGAAAATTTACGTTCAGTCATTTTAATCGCCGCATCTTGAATAGTGCAATGCTGGTCAATGGTCTCAACCGGACTGTGATAAAACTGACTTATGCTGGTATTTAATAAAGAGGAGGCAATAATCGCGTCTTCATTAATTTGACTCATTTTATTATTCAGTCGTTGCTCTGCGCTGTGAATAAAAAAATTCAGCACCGCGGGGTAATCTGCAACTAAGAGCTCAAGTTCTTGATAATCAATACTATATAGCAGTGTGTCTTCCTCAGTATGTACTGCTATTTCAGACGACAAAGGTGTTTGACAAAACACTGTACATAAATCTCCCTCACCGTATTTCCCTAATAATTCATCTAATGAGTCACGATAATTTAACGCGCCTTTTCGTATGATAAATAATGGATTAACTGCACAATTTGCAGGAGGCAAAGGTTCATCTTGTTGAAGATAACAAATGCTGATCGCATGAACGACTTTTCCTAGTAGCACAGGAGGGAGCTGGTCAAAAGGAGGAATCGTTTGCACAAAAGCAGAAATTTCAGCTAAATCAGTATCCATAATTATCTTTTCAGTCATTGTTATATCTATGTTTGTAGTGCATTTATCCGCTAAAGGCTAACTTTATTTGTGCGATCTAGACTAAAGTGTAATACCTCGGCTTGAAAATCCTTGTTAGTGTTTAAATTAGCTAAGATTCATTATGGATTTTTGCTTTGCTAGATCACTGACATGGTATGGTAAACCTGCAATCAATAATAAATTTTGCTAAATAAAATAACAGGTTAATGAACGCGTAAAATAATTACAAAACGCGTATTAATGAGCTAACAAGCTCAATGCTAGGAGAATAAAATGGAAGACAAACAGTCATATTGGCAAGAAAATCTGCGCCTAATATTTATCTGTCTTGCTATCTGGTTCGTGGTTTCATTTGGGTTCGGTTTGCTGTTAGTAGAACCATTAAATGAAATTCGTCTAGGTGGGTACAAACTAGGTTTCTGGTTTGCACAACAAGGCTCTATTTACACCTTCGTTGGTTTAATTTTCTGGTACGGTAAGAAAATGAACGACTTAGATAAAAAATATAACGTGGAGGACGCGTAATGGATGAGTTAAGACTCTATACGTGGATCGCAGTTGGCGGTACCTTCTCACTTTATTTCTTTATAGCTTGGTGGGCTCGAGCGGGTTCAACCAGTGAATTTTACGCGGCCGGCGGTGGTATTACACCATTACAAAACGGTATGGCAATTGGTGCCGACTGGATGAGTGCTGCGTCATTTATTTCTATGGCCGGTTTAATTGCTTTCTTAGGTTATGGTGGCTCTGTATTTTTAATGGGCTGGACCGGTGGCTATGTATTACTCGCATTATGTTTAGCACCTTATATGCGAAAACATGGCAAGTTTACCGTCCCTGAGTTTATTGGCGATCGCTTTTATTCTAAAACCGCGCGTATTGTTGCAGTGGTTTGTTTAATCATTGCCTCATTAACGTATATTATCGGTCAAATGAAAGGTGTTGGTGTTGCATTTTCACGCTTCTTAGAAGTTGAATATGATATGGGACTCTACATCGGTATGGCGGTTGTATTTGTTTATGCCACCTTAGGTGGTATGAAAGGTATTACTTACACACAAATTGCGCAATATTGTGTACTGATCACTGCTTATACCATTCCAGCCGTATTTATCTCATTACATTTAACGGGCAACCCAATCCCACAATTAGGTTTAGGTTCAACACTTGCTGATGGTAGTGGTGTTTACTTACTGGATAAACTTGACACTGTGGTTTCGGAATTAGGCTTTAAAGAATATACCACGTCAACCTTAGGTGATGTTGAAATGTTTGCTTATACCTTATCCTTAATGATAGGTACGGCAGGTTTACCACATGTAATCATGCGATTTTTCACGGTACCTTCGGTAAAAGCCGCTCGTCAATCTGCTGGTTATGCTTTAGTTTTCATTGCTTTACTTTATACCGTTGCTCCTGCAGTTGGCGCAATGGCACGCTTCAATTTAATGAATACCATTGAACCTGTTGCCGGGCAAAATTTAGAATATGCTGAACGTCCACAATGGTTTAAAGAATGGGAAAAAACCGGACTTTTAGCCTTTGAAGATAAAAACGGTGACGGTAAAGTGCAATATAATGCTGATCCAACTACGAATGAAATGGTGAAAGTTGATCGTGATATTATGGTACTTGCTAACCCTGCCATTGCGAACTTACCAAACTGGGTGATTGCTTTAGTTGCCGCAGGTGGTTTAGCAGCAGCATTATCAACTGCAGCCGGTTTGCTACTCGCAATCTCTTCGGCAATTTCACATGATTTAATGAAAGGTGTATTAATACCTGACATGAGTGAGAAAAGTGAATTACTCGCCAGTCGTATCGTGATGACGTTATCGGTTTGTGTTGCCGGTTATCTTGGTTTAAATCCACCTGGCTTTGCCGCGGGTACTGTAGCGTTAGCCTTTGGTTTAGCGGCTTCTTCAATTTTCCCAGCGTTAATGATGGGTATTTTCTCTAAGACAATGAGTAGTAAAGCCGCTATTTCAGGTATGTGCGCAGGACTTGGCGTCACTATGTTATATGTATTCCAGCATAAAGGTATTATGTTTATTCCAGGTACGGCATTCTTAGGTGATATGGAACCTAACTGGTTTATGGGTATTTCACCAAATGCCTTCGGTTCAGTAGGCGCATTTGTAAACTTTGCTGTTGCGTTTATTGTTCTCAAGCTTACAGGCCCAGCACCAAGTCATATTCAAGACTTAGTGACTAACTTCCGTACACCTCACGGTGAAATTGCAGCGGCACATGATCATTAAATGACACATGCCAAAGCAGTTAGCTAGTATATTAAGGCTCCAGCTCTTATGAACTGGAGCCTTTATTTCCAACAAGAAAACAAGATATTATTTTGTCTATTCTGTTAGCCATTGAACAGAATAAACAAAGTAATATTACTTTTTAATTATAATAAGCACGATGGGAAATTGAATGAATCGTCACACTAAAATTGCTATTTTTGTCGCCCCAATCTTAATTTTACTTGGCTATGTTTTATCTGACATGTATATGGAGCATGAAGCAAGCAAAATAAAAATTGTTGAATTAGTACCATTTGGTCATTGTGATGTGAAAAATCAAAAGTGCATTTTAAAGTCTGGAGAATTTGAAATAAATGTGATGGACGACAAGGGCATCACTACCGTTAACTCAACATATCCACTTGATACCGCCACGTTATTTACTGTCGACAAAAGCAATCAAGCAACACCTTACCAATTAGGCATGAAAGATAGTCCCTATTATTGGAAGCGAGAAACCGCCTTAGGTACTTTAATCGAAAACAAAGGCGATAGTGCAAAACTCAGAATAATTATTGAAATTAAAGGCGGGAAATATTTCGCAGAATTTTACACCCAAACAACAAATTAAGTATCTCTATAAAACATAAGTTGTTATCAGCAATTAATAACAACTAATGCTAAAAAAATCAGGCCTCTGGTAAACCTATATGAACATCGCCACCTTTATAATCAATCGTGATTAAAAAATGTTTCAGCACATCATATCCAATGACACCTTCAACTTTTCTGCCTTTTATTCGTGTCCCTATTTGTTCAAATTGACTTTCTAAATAAGAATTTGAACCTTTACCAGGTATAGTCACTGAAACATCTTCCATTTCAAATGGACCAAATTTTAATGAAGGAATGGTAAAATGTTCAGTATTAATGACTTCATTAACACCACTCGTAACACCTTCTTGTATTTCCGCTTGTTCCAACCAACCCATTTTTATTGCTACGTTACGATCTACAACCATGCCGCCTGTATTACCCGTATCTAATAACAACCATATGTGTCTGTCATTTGGAAACCCTACTTTAATGATAGGCATTCCCGTTCCTTTTTGCCTTTGTGCGACAATATTTTTAAATTTTTGTACGTTAATAGAGTCTTTATCTATCATGCGCATTCTTTTATTCGGGTAATCAAATTGAGTGACAAACTTGCTAAAAAATCCGGCGCCAAGTAATAAACCATTACTGTGATGACCTAACGCTAATTCGGTTACTTTATCGAGCTCGGTTTCTAAGCCAAAATACTGAATAGGAATATTTCTACGTGTCGGCCTTTTCTCAATACCAAAAGCCCCTTTAACGCGAATGAAGCTACCTTCATCAAACGATAAATTATGCTTAGTAATAAATGCTTTATTAATTGCATTAAGCTGCGAGCCAGTATCTAAAATCGCATAAGTGTCGATATCGGCTATTTTAACAGGGATTTTGATATGACCGTTGTCTAAATTGAAATCAATCCATTGGGTGACGCCAGCTGAACAGGTAAAAATTTGTAGCAGTAAAACGAGGGTAGAAATTATTTTCATAGTTAGTCCTTTAAACAGTTAATCCTTTGAAATTACGCGTGAACTTTATACTTTTTTGACTTTTCTGTCCAATATTACAGGTCCGACACCTTCAGCAGCGAGTTCATCGTCTTTATTATATAACGGGCAATGATTTAGTGATAAACACCCACAACCAATACACCCACTTAGATAATCTCTTAAATTTTCTAAGTAATGGATTCTTGTCGTTAAGTTTTCTCGCCAATTACTGGCTAACTTTTCCCAGTCTTTTGTATCAGGTGTTCGATTATTCGGTAATGTTGCAAACGCTTCTTTAATTTCTTGTAAGCTTATTCCCATTTTTTGGGCCGCTTTAATCACGGAAATACGTCTTAGCACTTCAGCTTTGTAACGCCGTTGATTGCCTTGATTTCGCCAACTGCGAATTAAGCCTTTTTCTTCATAAAAGTGCAAGGTAGAAACTTTCACACCACAACGCTTGGCTACTTTACCGACCGTAAGCTTTGCTTCTTCTAAGTTATTTTTCATCATCAATGCTCATAAAATTATTTGTCAAAAAACACTTTACCCCAACTTAACTTGAGGTTTTATAGTGTCATCACTTTAATCACAAAAGGCAATAAAAATGAATAAAAACAATGTAACCACCATAAATAAAACCGCATTAAGAAAATTTTTAGCGAGTTCCTTGCAATATTTTAACCAAACCATGCAAAACAAATAACGTCTCTAAAACAATAATAAGGAAAAATTATGATTTATTTAGAACATTTGAACTTAGTCGTAAAAGATATCCCTACCACACTAACTTTCTACAAAGCTGCATTTCCTCATTGGTCTGTACGTAGCAAAGGTAAACAAGTCTGGTATGGTAAACCACGTGAATGGTTACACTTTGGCGATGATTATCAATACATTACCTTTAATGATGGCGGTGAAAATCAAAACAGAAACCTCACTGGTCATCAAATTGGCTTGTCACATTTTGCTTTTGTCACCAGTAACATCGAACAGATAATCAAACGTTTAGCTGAAGTCGGTTTTGCCGTTAGTAAAGAAGGTGCGATAGATCAGTTTAGAAAAAATGTATATTTTGTTGATCCCGATGGTTTTGAAATTGAATTTGTACAGTACCTAAGTGATAACCCTAAAGAAAGAAACTTGGATTCGTGAACAAGATAAATCTTAGTTTATGAAAACTGAGCCAAGATTAAAAAAACTGTTGAATTTTCATGATTATTTACAATATATTTCTTAAAAAATTCAACAGTTTTGTTTTATTAATCTATAATCTTGTTCACTTATTCGTTGCTATAGATTCTCGCGGATAAAGAATTAAATATAATGTAAGTATTAATTTTTAATTACCTCAAATATTTATCTATTTTTTTACGCTATACTAACGAAAGTTTTACAAAAATTTTACTCATAATTTTAGGATTTATGTTCAAGACTCAAGATATACATGTAAAAGGACTTGCAACCGAAGTATTAAATACTGACTTCTACGACGTGATGTTTGGCAGTATTGATACCAACGGAGCTATGAGTGCACTCGAACAAAACACCTTAAGCCAGATCACTAAGGTTTTAACTAACCCTGCGCAATTAAACAAACATATTCCTGCCTTACCGGCAATGTTAGTCAAGTTATTAGATACCTTGAAAGATCCGCACGCCGACTTTGATACTTTTGTGGATATTATTGAACAAGACCCAGCTTTTGCTGCCGAAGTGCTAAAAGTTGCCAACACAGCAAAATATAATCGAACAAACAAAGAAATTATTTATTTAAGTAAGGCTACCTCATTGCTGGGTATCAGCGGACTCATGAAAATTGCCAGCACTTTACTCATGGCAGATGTTATCCCTTGCAACCCTTTATATTATCAACTTTATGGCCGACTTATTTGGGTACACTCAGTGCAATGTGCCACCTTATGTGAACTATTAGCTATTCATGAAAAACAAAACACTGCTGATGCATATTTTCTTGGTTTAATACATGACCTTGGCAGAATTATTGTTTTTAATTGTATTTCACATGACATGAAAAAAACCTTTGCGTCATTAACTCCGTGCACAAGAGAATATAAAATACTCATGACAGAAATGTCGCGGGATATTACCTATTTTATCGCTAAAGAATGGCAACTACCATCCATATACGTAGAAGCACTAAAAGAACAAAGAGAAGGTACTCGCAACCCATTAAGTGACTTGTTATTTAAAGCAAATTGCTTAAGTGAAAATTACTTATTATTTAACAAAAAATCGGTTACTGAAGATGAATATCAATCGCTGCAAAAATCACTTGGTATTGATGAAAAAATTTTTGAAGAGTTTAATGAGCTAGCCCCAGCTATTTCAGAAAGTATTATCTAAATAAAATAACCGAGAAAAACGCAAACTTTTCATAACATTAGTTTTCATCTGTGTTTCAGCTTGATATCTTATAATCACAATAAACAGCAATTTTATTTTCATGTTCCCAAATTGGCAACTCACCTTAATTAGTATCAGTTACATTGGTCTCTTGTTCCTTATTGCTTATTTAGGAGATAAATACCGTCATCGATTAATTAAAAAACGCCAAAGTGTTATTTATGCGCTTTCTCTTGGCGTTTATTGTACATCGTGGAGTTTTCTAGGGACAACAGGACAAGCTTCAAGTAATTTTCTTTCTCATATTCCAATTTACTTAGGTCCAATCTTATTATTTATTTTTGCCTGGCCGTTTATTCAACGCATTATTCGCACAAGTTTAAAACTCAACTTAACGTCAATTGCTGATTTACTCGCGGCACGTTTTGGTAAATCACATAATTTAGCCATTTTGATCACCTTAGTAGCGTTAGTAGGTACTATGCCCTATATCGCATTACAACTTAAGGCGATTGTCTATTCATTTCAACAACTTCAAGTAAACAACACAGTAAGCACTTGGGGCTTTGGCTTAATCGTTAGTTTTGTTTTAGCAGGTTTTACCATTGTTTTTGGTATTAGAAATATCGACGTAACCGAACGTCACCCCGGCGTTGTTTTAGCAATCGCTTTTGAAAGCTTAGTAAAGCTTATCGCCTTTCTAGCGGTAGGAATTTTTGTTACTTTTTACTTGTTTGAGTCTCCTAGTGATATTTGGCATAAATCCGGCGCAAACATTCAACTTTATCAAAACTTTAACACCCCTAATTTAATGTCAATGTTTGCAATGCTTATCATTGTAATGGCAGCATTTTTATCTTTACCTCGACAGTTTCAAGTGATGGTAGTTGAATTAAAAGACGAAAAAGATACCTGGTTAAGTCGTCGTGTATTTCCATTGTATTTACTGGTATTTGCTTTGTTTGCCGCTCCTTTAGGTATTGCTGGAGATATGGTGTTAGGTGATTCCGTACCCGCTGATGCTTACGTGCTGTTTTTACCATGGTCTCAACAACAAACCTGGCTAACACTTATCGCATTTTTAGGCGCCATTTCAGCTGCCAGTTCCATGGTGATAATCTCTTCGATCGCGTTAAGTACTATGCTAAGTAATGAAATAGTTTTCCCATTTTTATTTCGATCAAATAACACCAATCATATTGAATACAACAACTTCCGACATCGCTTACTCAAAATCAGAAAATTTTTAGTTTTATTTGTTATTTTATTAGGTTACGGCGTATTTTTAATGGCATCGCCAGATACGCTCAGCTCTTTAGGCGAAATAGCCTTTGGTGCGTTTGCACAATTAACGCCGGCACTTATTGCTGCATTTTATTGGCGTCGTGCAAGTTTAACGGGGGTATACGGTGGAATATTAGTCGGTTTTATGATGTGGCTAATGCTTAACTTTCTCCCTCAATTTGGTTTGTACGCACAGCCATTTGATGACGGCCTCATTCCTGCCAATAGCTTATCAAGCTTATTAAGTTTAGCCGCTAATATTTTTGTTATGTGGTCTTTATCTCAAATTAGCCGTCAAACAGTACAAGAGCGTGTTCAAGCCTCATTATTTTTAGAGTGGCAAGCACCAAATTTACTCGGAAGTGGTAAAAATAGACGTATTGATTATAAAGAGTTAGAACTATTAGTTTCTCGCTTTGTCGGTCTATCAAAAGCAGCAAAGAGTTTCGCTAAATTTCAACATAAAAATATTAAAAAAGAACTAGGGACCACCAACTATAACCAAGCATTACTTCAGCATACAGAAAACACTTTAGCCAGTGTCATGGGCGCTTCATCTGCACGCTTGGTATTGTCTTCAGCACTTGATGGAAGAGATATTGCTTTAGATGATTTAGCATTACTGGTTGAAGATGCCTCAAATCAACGACAACAATACAGCGAGAATTTATTACAAAGCGCAATAGAAAACGCCAGTGAAGGTATTTCCATTGTTGATAAAGAGCTAAATCTGGTTGCGTGGAATAAAAAATATATAGATATATTTCAATATCCTGATGAATACATTTATAAAGGCGCACCCATTGAAAAACTGATTCGCTATAACGCTTCTCGAGGTCTCTGTGGTTTAGGCAACATTGAAAGCCAAGTTAGTAGGCGCTTACATTACTTAAGAAGTGGTAGTTCTCATAGTTCGGAGCGTCAACAAGACGATGGTAAAGTTATTCGAATTGAAGGAAACCCTTTACCTGATGGTGGCTTTGTGATGATGTTTTCCGACATCACAGCCTACCGTCAAGCAGAAAAAGTATTAAAAGATACCAATGTTGATTTAGAAGTAATTATACAAGAACGTACGCAAAAATTAGCCCAAGCGAACGATGCTCTGGAAATTGCCAAAGAAAAAGCGGAGCAAGCGCATATTAAAAAGAGCTTATATTTAAAAGCTTGTAGTCATGATTTAATGCAACCGTTAGAAGCCGCACGTTTATTTACTTCAGCATTAACCAGCCAAGACAATCTCAATGAGGTACAAAAAAGACAGGTTAAAAACATCGATCATTCGTTAAAAGTGGCGAATGATCTGTTAGCCGATTTAGGTGAAATCGCCCGCATAGAAAGTGGCAATATAAAACCACACTATACGGCTTTCTCGTTAAATGACTTATTTAAAGAACTTGCGGAAGAATTCTCTGCATCGGCAATTGAGCATGAAATAGAATTTCGTCTTGTTGAAACTTCTGCTTGGGTTTATTCAGATAGAAATTTATTACGACGTGTTCTGCAAAATTTAATTGGAAATGCTTTTCGCTATGCTAGCCCAGGTAAAGTGTTACTTGGTGCCCGCATTATTAAACAAATAGTGATCATTCAAGTGCTTGATAATGGCCCTGGTATTCCATTAGAAAAACAATCATTAGTCTTTGAGCAATTTACTCAGCTAGATACGCCGCAATCTCAATCTGGCAGAGGATTAGGTTTAGGACTCAATATCACTCAAAGCTTAACTCAGTTATTAGGACATTCTTTAGGATTAAAATCTAAAGAATCACAAGGATGTAAGTTTACGGTTTCCCTTAAAAAAGTACCGCCAATTTTAAATCCACGGGTAGAAAAACCTAGTGTGAAAATTGGTTTCAGCGATATTACGGTAATGTGTATTGATAATGATCCTGATGTACTCAGTGGGATGGTTGAATTATTAACAACCTGGCAATGTAATGTTTTAGCGGCAGACTCGTTTAAACAAGCACAAACGGTTTTTGCTCAGCATAGTAATGATATTCAGATTTTATTAGTGGATTATCAACTTGATAATGATCATAACGGCTTAAATTTAATTTCTATTCTCAGAGAACAATCCAGCCATTACATACCTGCAATATTAATTACTGCCACTACCGACAGTGATATTGAAGAAAAAACTAAAGCAGCAGATGTTGGCTACATGAGAAAACTAGTAAAGCCGGCTTCACTTAGAGCAATGATGAGTGCATTATTAGCGAAAAAACTGCAAGACAAATATTTATAAATCAGCTGACTAAGTTTTATTGATCAGCTGATTATGCATTTGAAGCTAAATATTCTGCCAATTAATTATGATTCAGAAATGTTAGTCTCGTGAATATCAAGCTGACTTATCGCGATAACCGCTTGCGTACGATTACGAACATTTAACTTTCTGAAAATTGCCGTTGCATGAGCTTTTATCGTTGCTTCCGATACATTTAAATCATAGGCTATTTGTTTATTAAGCATCCCTTGAGCAAACATCATTAAAATACGATATTGTTGCTGAGTTAAACTGGCAACTCGCTCGGCTATTTCAGCATGCGCTTCATTACTGGCATTCATTTGAAATGATTCTGGCAACCAAATTTCGCCCATCAGCACTTGCTGAATCGCTTTAAAAATAATATCTACAGGTGTTGATTTAGGAACAAAACCTGAAGCGCCAAATTCAATCGCTTTCGCAATAGTGTCTTGATCTTCATGTGCAGAAACAATGACCACAGGTATTTGTGGAAAATGATTACGAACATGAATTAAGGTATTAAAACCATGTGCGCCGGGAATATTTAAATCCAATAACAACATATCACTTTCGCTGTGCACTGAAAGTTGTTGCTCTAATTCTGCAATTGTTTGCGCTTCAACCCATATTGTTTGCGTCAGTTGTGCTTTAAGCGTATTGAGTAAAGCTTGTCTGAATAATGGGTGATCATCAGCTATTATAATTTTTTCTGGCTGGATCATAGTAAGTTTCCTAAAACTTGGGCGAATTCAGTATACATTGATCATCCCAAAAAGCTTCTACGACTAAAGTCTAAGACCACACTTTTAACTTTTTTCTCTGTGCTTCAATCAAAAGATTACTTTGATGGAATATTTTTTAACACCGCGATAAGTAGTTGCCAATACTGCTCAACCGTTTGTACATTAACCTTTTCATCCGGCGAATGAGGAAATTTAATCGTAGGGCCAAACGAAACCATATCCCAATTTGGATAAGCCGTTTTAAATAAACCACATTCAAGGCCGGCATGAATCACCATAATTTCAGGTAATTTATCGAATAAAGATTGATAAGTATCACGTACTGTTTGCATAACAGCTGAACTGGTATCAGGTTTCCAGCCTGGATAAGCGCCAGAAAAACCAATTGAAGCGCCTGCTAAATTGAAAATAGACTCAACCATAGTTTGCGCTTCTAACCTACCGTCATCGTGTAAACTTCTAATTAATGTCATGGCAACAAACTTTGGTCCTTTACTTCGCATCACCCCTAAGTTTAATGACGTTTCAACGATCCCTTCAATATCATCGCTCATACGTAAAACACCATTAGGGCAGGCATTTAATGCACGTAAAATTTGTTTTTGCGTGGTTTGATCCCAGCATTCATCAAACGTTTCTGGCGATATCAGCAGCATTTCAATGTTAGTCTCAACCACTTTAAGGTTTTCTTTAACAACCGTTAAATAATTCGCGAGGTCGTTTTTTAACGCGGCAATTTGATGAGAAGGCACAACAAAGCTTGCATCAGCTTCACGAGGAATAGCATTTCGTAAACTGCCCCCATTAAGCTCGGTTAATCGAATATCGAATTTATCACTCGCATTTAGTAAAAAACGTATTAATAATTTACAGGCATTCGCTCTACCCGTATGAATATCGACACCAGAATGGCCGCCTTTTAAACCTGAAATAGATAAATTAAAGGACGTATAATCGGCAGGCACTTCTTCAAAATCAATATTAAACGTTGCGGTGCCATCAATACCACCAGCACAGCCCATATAAACTTCACCCTCTTGTTCAGAGTCAGTATTAATTAATATCTCACCTTCGAGCCAACCTGCTTTCAGACCAAATGCTCCCGTCATACCAGCTTCTTCATCAATCGTTACTAACACTTCTAAAGGCCCATGGGCAATATCGTCACTTGCTAACACTGCCAAAGCTGATGCTAAACCAATACCGTTATCAGCCCCTAACGTTGTACCATTGGCTTTTACCCATGCTTCTCCAGCGTCATTAAATAAAATGGGTTCAATAGGATCCGTTAAGAAATTGTGTTTATTATCAGCATTTTTTTGAGGAACCATATCCATATGCGCCTGTAAAATAACACCTTTTCTATTTTCCATGCCTGACGTTGCTGGCTTTTTAATGAGTAAATTACCCACCTCATCTTCTTTAACAATTAATCCTTGTTCATTTGACCATGCTTGGATCCAGGCTGAAATTTTATCTTCATGTTTCGATGGATGAGGTATGGCACAAATGCCTGCAAACATTTGCCATAATTTTTGCGGTTGTAGATGCGATAAAGTGCCCACAATATTTCCTTGAGTATTATTTATTGTATTAATTATTTATGCTTAAGCATAAACGCCGAAAACTCAGCGTTTATTAGATGTTGAATCATTCACTATTGATTAAAAATTGAGATAGGTGGCTGTCTAGCTTATTTACTCGCCATTAAAAATTGCCATTGTTCATTAAAATTATCACTAGGCTTTTTATCAAATCCAGAGCGAACATATTGACTAATTTTCCCTTCAGCAAAAGCGACTAGAATATTAGCTAATGCCAGTTCATTTATTTCAAATCCTTTGCCTTCACGTAATTTACGCTCGCGTAAAATTTGTTTAAATTGCGATTCTAATTTTTCAAAAAACTGATTGACTCGCGTTCTTAATCGCTCATTTTCCCCCATTAAAGCATCACCTGATAAAATACGACACATGCCAGGGTTACGCTCAGCAAACACAAGTAAAACATGTAAAATATGATGGCAACGTACTAATGCTTCTTTGTGATCAGAGACAATTAAGTTGATACGAGAAAACGTTGATTCTTCAATAAATTCAATTAAGCCTTCAAACATTCTTGCTTTGGATGGAAAGTGACGATACAGCGCCGCTTCTGAAACACCCACTTCAGCAGCTAATTTAGCCGTGGTTATCCGTTGACCAGGACTAGACTGCAACATTAATGCTAAACATTCTAATATTTGCTGTTTACGGTTTGGTTTTTTATTAACCGGCATATCACCTATTCTCTATTGTTTTTATAAAGGGTATTAAAACTTAACACCTATCAAGTCGACTAAGATTGTATAATGTTCTTTAATGCTTTTCATCCAATTGTTCAGCAATGATATCGACTAATTTTTTCGCGACATCACTTTTACTCATTAACGATATGTCATGCTGAGATGTCGCACTAAAAACCGTTAATGCATTGTTATCACTATTAAAACCTTGCCCTGAAAGGGCGACATTATTCGCGGCAATCAAATCTAAATTTTTACGCTTTAATTTATCTAACGCATAGTGTTCAACATCTTGTGTTTCTGCGGCAAAACCTACGGTAAAAGGTTTATCCGCTAAAGCAGCTACGTCAGCGACAATATCAGGGTTTTTCACTAAGTTAATTTGCAAGTGATGATTATCAGCCGTTTTCTTAATTTTCTGTTCCGCTATTTCAGCCACTCGATAGTCAGCTACCGCAGCACAAGCCACAAATACATCAGCATTTTTCGCTTGTTTTATGGCTTCTTGATGCATTTGCTCGGCACTCGTCACTTTAATTAATTCAACAGTTTCCGGCGTAGATAAGTTCACTGGGCCAGATATCAACGTAACTTTCGCACCTGCATTTAACGCAGCCTGTGCAATTGAATAGCCCATTTTTCCTGAACTATGGTTGGAAATATAACGCACAGGATCAATTGCTTCTCGAGTTGGCCCCGCCGTGATCACCCAATGTTGATTCAACAATTTTTTTTCTTGATATAAACCACAAACCTGATCAACTAATTCTGGCACTTCCAGTAGTCGACCAAAGCCAACATCGCCACATGCCTGTTCGCCCTGTCCGGGCCCCCAAATATGCATACCACGATTTTTAAGCTTTTGAATATTCTCTTGTGTTATTTCAGCATGCCACATTTGTTGATTCATCGCGGGTGCTATAGCAATAGTGGCATTAGTTGCTAACACTATGGTGCCTAATAAATCATTCGCTAAACCATGAGTAATGTTTGCAATGCTATTAGCACTAGCTGGAGCAATTAATAACAAATCAGCCCACTTAGCTAATGCTATGTGCCCCATTGCACGCTCAGCTTCAGTATCTAATAACGTATCTGAAACGGAGTTTCCTGAAACAGCCTGTAAGGTTAAAGGAGTAATAAAAGCTTTTGCGCTTTCGGTCATCACAACACGGACTTCAGCGCCTTGATCGATAAGTCGTCGAACGAGCTCTGGCATTTTATAAGCAGCAATACCGCCGGTAATACCTAAGACAATTTTTTTACCCTGTAGAATTTGCATAACCTGCTAGTCTTAATAGTCTAAATCTTTATTTTATATACGATACCATTAATCGGCATCGAAGAAAATTGACATTGCAAGGATGCACTTATGTTAAAAGATTGGCCAAGTTCTGAAAAACCAAGAGAAAAATTATTAAATCAAGGGGCGGCAAGTTTATCTGACGCTGAACTTCTAGCTATTTTTCTCCGTACCGGCGTTAAAGGTTGCCATGTTGTAGATCTAGCTAGGAAGTTATTATCTTGCTTTGGCAGTATAGCTGCTATTTATCGAGCTTCCGCTGATGAATTTTGTCAAGTGCATGGCCTTGGCATAGCAAAATTTGTGCAACTACAAGCTTGTTTAGAAATGAGTAAACGGTTTCTTGCGGAAGAAATGAGCAACGGCCAAGCATTGACTTCTTCACAAGCAAGTAAAGATTTTTTAATCAGCCAACTGCGCAATGAAAGCCAAGAAGTTTTTGCTGTACTTTTTCTCAATAATCAACATCAAGTGATAACGTTTAAGCGCCTATTTTATGGGACAATAAATGCTTCCGCCGTTTACCCTAGAGTCGTGGTAGAAAATGCACTAAAACATCAATCTTGCGCGGTTATCCTTGCCCATAATCACCCTTCAGGCGTCGCAGAAGCTAGCTTTGCAGATAAAAATATTACTCAACAATTAAGCCAAGCATTGGCTCTTATTGATATTCGAGTATTAGATCATATGATTGTAGCGGGTCACCAATGCTATTCTTTTGCAGAACATGGACTTTTATAGCCAATGAATTATTTACTTAAAAATCTTGCAAGTCGTTGAATTGACAGTTAGGTTTAAAATATCATGAGAAAGAATAAGGATTGAAATATGTCAGATGATATCCCAACGATTAATAATCAAGATGGTGAAGAACGTCGTAAATCATTTCGATTAGACATGGAAAAAGAACTAGTTGATATAACTTGGACCCATGATTCTGGACAAGAAATAAACAAGAAAATTGTCTGTGTTGATTTTTCCAAAGGTGGATTAAAACTCGATTGTGACCAAAGCATTCCTATTAATACTGAAGTGACCATTAGGTTTAAAGCGGCAGCAGCAAATTGCCAAATTTTAAAAGGCAAAGTAATACGTTGTCTCGAACAAGAGAATGGTTGGTTTGAATTAGCATTAAAATTGAACCAATAGTGAATAAAATTCAACATTGATTTTTTAAGCTATACTAAAAGATCGGTGCATAAATAACGCATTAAAGTTGTAGTAGAAGGAATTGGCGAAATGATGATATTAGTTGGTGGTGAAAAAGGCGGCAGTGGTAAAAGTTGCCTTGCGCAAAATTTAGCAGTTTATTTTGCACGTGATAAAAATGCCATCGTTTTAATGGTTGATTGTGACCCACAACGAACCACTTCTGATTGGATACAAGCACGCAATACTGATCCATCTTTACCCGCAATAAACTGTATTCAATTATATGGAAAAATTCGCAATGACTTATTAAGTCTAAACCAACATTATGACTACGTTATTGTTGATTGTGGCGGCCAAGATAATTTAGCGCTACGTGCTGCGATGTCCGTTGCCGAACATGTTATCATTCCTCTTCGCCCGAAACGTCGTGATTTAAAAACAGTGCCGCATATGGAAGATATGTTAAGTACCTGTAAAATGGTCAACCCTAAAATGCTAGCCTCATTTGTTATTACTCAATGTCCTGCATTACCCACTCAAGCAAATCGTATTTTAGAAGCTAAAGATGTCTGTCGGTCATACGGCATTAATGTTTTAGACGCAGTGACTTATAACCGCAATATTTATGATGACAGTGAAGAACAAGGTTCTTCTGTTATTGAAATAGACCCTGAAGGTAAAGCGGCAACTGAAATGAAAGCAATAGCCGAGGAATTACTCGCCATGAAACCGGACAACTCTCATGAGTTTATCTGATCTAAAAAAATCCAAGGACGGCAAGCCACGGAAAAAGGCATTTACCGTAGATGAATTTATTGCTGACGCAGAAAATTATGCGAAAGGCACGCCTGAAATTGTCAGTGAAAGTAAAAATCAAACGGTTAATTTGCAGCAAGCATTAGCAGCAGCCAAGCAATTTGAAGTAAAAAAACAAGCAGAAAGGCGAAAAAGTAAAGCCGGCAAGCCATTTAGGCACGCAACGTTTACCTTGAGTGAAGAAGCGATTGAGCAACTTCAAGAATTAGCAAAAGACAGTCAATTAGCGAAATCGCATATCATCCGTATTTTAATAGACGAACTATGCAATAAAGATCAACAAAAGAAACTCAATAAACTTTTAGATTCGAATGTAAGCTAAAATTGTTTAATATCTCAACCAAACCTTATAAAAAAACAGCGTATAATCGCTGTTTTTTTATACCAACTTGTGAAAAACAATCATTTAACTGATTAATTTACAAGGAATTAGCAAAGATCTTTGCTTGGAACGCGATAAAAACTAGATTTCGTTTTTCACTTTCTCTATAATATGCCACCTTTTTCAGGATCCCGGGGCGACGGTCTTGGGGAAAAATAGCTCGAGCTGAAATTAATTTTGGAGTACTCATATGTCTAAAGTTTGCCAAGTAACAGGCAAAAAGCCAATGGTTGGAAACAACCGTTCGCACGCAAGAAACGCGACTCGTCGTCGTTTTTTACCTAACCTTCAAACTCACCGTTTTTGGGTTGAAAGTGAAAATACATTCGTTAAATTACGTTTAACTCCGAAAGGAATGCGTATTATCGATAAAAAAGGTATTGATGCAGTATTAACTGATATCCGTGCCCGTGGCGAAAAAGTTTAAGGAATCATCATGCGTGATAAAATTCGTTTAGTTTCAAGTGCTGGTACAGGTCATTTTTATACTACTGATAAGAATAAAAAGACTATGCCTGAGAAAATGGAAATCAAAAAGTTTGATCCAAAAGCTCGCAAGCACGTAATGTATAAAGAAGCGAAAATTAAGTAATTTTTGTTTTAAGAATTAAAAACCCAACGTAATGTTGGGTTTTTTTATAACCAAAAATCAACAAAAGATACCCAGACCACTCAGTTGTCTATTTCCCATTTCCCTATACCATCATTGAATCAATAAACCTTTGTCACTTAAATAAAAATTCAATAAGCCAGGTGTAGTTCAATAAAACCTTACCATGATATATTCAAGCAACGTTTAACGACTAAGTTATGTTTAAAATTAATGCCGTATTGATTGATTTTCATAATGAAGATTCATACCCTGATATTTTTTCATACCTTGATAAATAAACGACGATTAACGAAATTTCATTGAGGAGCACAATGAGCCAAGCAATTACTATCCGTGATGCGTTAAAAACTGATCACGACTTTATTTTATCTTTGTCACCCAGATTAGCCGAAGTCGCAAAGCTTTCATGGCACGATAAAAATACTGTGCAACAAATGCAAGATAACTACATACTTGAAATGTTAAATAACGCGCCAGCACCTCATACAACCTTAATTGCCGAACGAAATGGCATCTCTATAGGTTTTATACACATTTGTAGTCATACAGATGGGATATCCAACGAGAAATGTGCAAGCATTACCTTATTAGCGGTATGCCCAAACGCTCAAAAAATGGGCGTGGGTCAACAGTTAATGCAATCAGCAGAACTGTGGGCCAAAAATCAGAATTATCGGTTATTGCATTTAGAAGTATTTGCCAATAACAATCATGCCCAACAATTTTATCAAAACCTCGGCTTTAAGCCTGAAATGCTACATATGATAAAACCGCTCTCTTAATACGTTGAGCAAAGGACAATAGTTATTTTTTGGAAAAAAAAAGGCCGCTAACTTGCGTTAGCGGCCTGATTTTAAAATTGCTTGATTACGGTCTAATAGTAATTTCAGGTGAGGTATTAATTTCACCATCATCATTAATTGTTGCTGCATTTCCGTCACATAATAAAATAGCTAAACTACCGTTTGCTTGGCTATTACGGATAAAAGCAAGGTCGTAGCCAAACTGAGTTAAGCTACTTGCTGCGAATTTTTGAGCTAACGATAGCTTATCCCACAGCGAAGAATGTTCAGGCGTATAATGCCTTCTTTCTAACAACACTTCTCTCTCTAATACAGCTTGCACGTATCTACCTTCTACAATCAACGAGGATATTATGTTTAAAATATAATCGGACAATATCTTAGTTCGTTCTATAATTCAACAAATGGCTACAATTAAATGATAGTTTTTCAACTGGTACAAGCAGTCTATTCCAATCGGTACCATATTGCTTATATAATTGCAGATATGTTTTTTATGAGTAATATTCTTTATGAGCCAAGTATTAAAAGATCTCCTCACCCTTTTGTCTTTAGAAAAAATTGAGCAAGGCTTATATCGTGGTCAAAGCCAAGATCTAGGGTTTAAAGCGCTATTTGGTGGGCAAGTCATGGGGCAAGCTTTATCAGCCGCGCAAGAAAGTGTCGAGTTAGATAGACATGTCCATTCATTACACTCTTATTTTTTACGACCAGGCGATGCTGAAAAGCCAATTATTTATGAAGTAGAAAATATTCGTGATGGACGCAGTTTTAATACCCGTAGAGTGAAAGCAATTCAAAACGGCCAAGCTATTTTTTATATGACCGCTTCCTTTCAGTTAGAAGAAAAAGGCTTTGATCATCAAAATATAATGCCTAACGTTGCAGGCCCTGATGAATTGCCGTCTTTTACTGATTTTATTTTTGATAATCAGCAATATATCCCTGAAAATGTCCGCGGTAAATTTCTTTCAGAAAAGCCAATCGAGTTAAAACCCGTTGAACAATATAATTGGATAAAACCTGAAAAATCAGAGCCTATCTGCCATATGTGGATCAAAGCCAACGGTCAATTGCCTGATGACCCGCGCATACACAAATACATGCTGGCTTATACCTCAGATTTTCATTTTTTGCCCACCGCACTGTTTAGTCACGGAGTCAGCCATTGGCAGCCAAACTTTCAGATAGCGACCATTGATCATGCCATGTGGTTTCATCGCCCATTTCGCTTTGATGATTGGCTATTATATGTCATGGAAAGCCCGACAAGTATTGGTGGTAGAGGTTTAGTAAGAGGACAAATTTACAACCAAGCAGGCGATTTAGTCGCCACTACCATGCAAGAAGGCGTGATCAGACAACGATAAATACCTTTTAACGATGTCGCCAGTCATCACCACTAGGGTGTTGAAAAATCCGTAAATCGAACACTGGCGCCATCGCAAAGAGGTGATCAAATATATCCGATTGTATTGCCTCGTAATTCACCCAGTTTTGGTCATTACTAAAAAAATATAACTCTAAAGGTAAACCTGTCGCTGTCGCAGGTAGTTGCCTTACCATACATGTCATTTGGTGATGAACTTTTTCATGGTGTTGCAAAAATTCCTGAATATAAGCGCGAAAAGTTCCTACATTGGTTAATTTTCGTTGGTTCACATAATCGGTATCTTTTAATGCTAGTTGCTTGGAATGCTCAGAAATTTCTTGTAACTTCCTTGCCAAGTAATCCTTTAATAAATGAATTTCTTTAAGCTTTTCAATTTTATCGGCTTGGTAAAAATGAATACTACCAATATCGACAATAATTGTGCGTTTGATACGACGTCCGCCAGAAGCAAACATGTCTCGCCAATTTTTAAATGAGCCGCTAATCAGCGCATAAGTAGGAACGGTAGTTACCGTGCGATCAAAATTTTGCACTTTTACCGTATTTAAACCAATTTCAAGCACATCTCCATCTGCGCCATACTGTGGTATTTCAATCCAATCGCCGGGGGCAAGCATTTTATTAGCAGAAATTTGAATGCTGGCAACTAACCCTTTAATGGTATCTTGAAACACTAAGAGTAATACCGCAGTTAATGCCCCTAAACCACTCAGCAAGTAAATTGGCGACTTATCGAGGACAAATGAAATTGATAAAATAGTCGCTACTAGATATACCGCTAACTTAATCACTTGAATACTGGCATTTAACGGTAAATAACGCTGTTTCGCCGTTTCTCTAGAAATGTTATTTACAACATTAAGGAGCGAGGCTATTGTTCTAGCCACCTGAAAACTTATGGCAACTTTGGCAAACACCAAGAAAAAATGTAGCGTTAAAGATTCTGCTGCAATTAATTTAGGCGCCAAAAACCAAAAAAGTATCAGTGGAATTAACAAAGCTAAACGAGTAAATACATGGTGTTCAAAAATCAAGTCATCCCACGTATTTCGCGAATGCGCTACGAGTTTTTTTACCACACTTAATAATTGATGTTTTGCTAAATAATAAGCAATTGCACACAATACAAAGATGATCACACAACCAAGTATTAATGATGAGATAGCTAAATTATCAGGTGATACTCCTTGTTCTGTTAACCACGATGACATAATAGCTATCATATAATTCCCTTATTTATTCTGTTGATGAAATTCAGCAAGTTTTGCGTCTTTATCTAACCAAAGCTGATTAACCCATTTTTGAAACTGAATTTTATGCGCTCTATCGTTAACATAATCACCCTTTAACGATTGATCAATATCTTTTATGCCAATATCCACCCGTACTTCTTTCACTCTTCCACAAATAAAATCAATAAAAGTTGGTGTGCCATCAGGATAGTAAAGAGTAATGTCTAAAACCTTGTTTAACTGATCTCCCATCGTAGACAGCACAAAACCAATACCGCCGGCTTTGGGTTTTAGTAAATATTGAAACGGTGAATTTTGCTTATCATATTTTACTTTGGTAAAACGCGTGCCTTCAATAAAATTCATAATGCTCACAGGTTTATGTCTGAACTTTTCACACGCTTTTTGCGTCGTTTCAATATCCTTACCCTTTAAATGAGGATTTTTTTTGATGAAACTTTGGCTATATCGCTTCATAAATGGAAAATCGAGTGCCCACCAGGCAATGCCAAGAAAAGGTACATAAATCAGTTCTTTTTTTAAAAAGAATTTCAAGAAAGGTATTTTGCCATGAAGAATACGTTGCAAGACCACAATATCTACCCAACTTTGATGATTTGAAATCACTAAATACCATTGTTTTCTTTCAAGCTGCTCTAAACCAGTCACAACTAACTTAGTCGTGTTAAATAGTTTTTGAATTAAGGTATTTACTGCCACCCAATTACTCGCCATGTTATCGAGTAAATAACTAAAAAACTTACGCCATAAATGTAATGGAATAAGTGCTTTAAGAAGCGAAAACAGTACAATCGGCAACAACCAAAAAAGAGTGTTAACGGTATAAAAAATCATTGATATAAAACCAATGAGGAAAGCAGGTAAAAAATTTAACATCACTTAAGCCAATACAATCACGTTTATTCTTGTCAGCTATAATAAATCGAATTTATCTAGCTTTCAGCTAATATTTTCTCCTTTTTGAGGATAACTAACACTATACATGAAAGTGTGGTCACTTTTTTATCAATATTATTTAAGCACTGAGATAATCGGCTAAATTAGTGTTCTTTAATAATGAAAAACAACCATTAATCCCCCGTTATTGCCTAAAGCTACTAAAAAGAGCAATCTCTTCTAACAAACACAGAAAATATCATTGCATCTCACCGCGCTTTCAGGGCATGCTATAGCTAATTATCATGGGGAAATGTAATGAATTTTAATCGTGCTGTCATCAAAGTGGGCAGTGCCTTAGTATCACCAGATGCAAAAGGCTGTAGTGGCATGTATTTACTTGCCATCGCGCGCTTTATCACCGAATGCCAACAAGCAGGCAAAGAAATAATTATAGTGTCATCTGGCAGTGTTGCCGCTGGCAGACAATTAATTCAGCACGGTTCTAATAATCCTTCGATTCCAACCAAGCAAGCCATGGCATCTGTTGGGCAAATGCAAATGATGGCAAATTGGCAGCGCTTTTTTGATGTGCCTTGTAGCCAGTTGTTAATCACTCATGCCGATTTAAAAAATCGTGAACGCTATATTAATATTAAAAATACTTTACGTATTTTACTCGCCAATAATGTTATTCCAATAGTGAATGAAAACGACACTGTGGCAACAGATGAGTTAAAAGTTGGTGATAATGACAATCTTGCGGCCCTTGTTGCTTTAGTGAGTGAGGCAGATTGTTTGTTTATTCTGAGTGATATTGATGGTGTGTACGATCAAGATCCGCGTGATAATCCAAATGCTGTATTGGTACCTGAAATTAGCGAAATCACCGATGAAATTTATGCGATGGCGGGCACGACGAACAATCCCATAGCTACCGGCGGCATGAAAACTAAAATTCAAGCTGCAGAGAAAGCGGTAGAAAACGGCATTGAAACCTACATTTTAAATGGTCGCAATAGCGAAATTTTCGACGCCTTATTAAAAGGTGACAACCCTGGCACTCGTTTTAAAGCAAATCAAACAGCTATCAAAGCGCGAAAGCACTGGTTAAAACACACGTTAAAAAGTCATGGCAATGTTAGCCTAGATACCGGCGCGGTTAATGCCGTAATAAATAAAGGCGCTTCATTACTACCATCGGGCATCGTTGAAGTCAGTGGTAATTTTGCCGCAGGTGAATCGATTAATATTATCGACAATCAAACAGCAGAAATAATAGCAAAAGGTATTTGCCAATATAGCCATAGAGATTTATTACGTATCAAAGGCTGTAATAGCAGTCAAATCACCAAAATTTTAGGCTGTTGCCCAAGCAAAGTAGTGATTCACCGAGATGATATGGTTATTTTATAAATCGCTTCGAGATAACTATTCTTTATTCAATAAATGAACATTTAACACTGAAATTTTTGCCTAAATTATGGCGAAGTAAAGAGATAAAAATGACACAATTTAACATGGCCGAAAATGCCAAGCTGGTTCGAAAAGCTTCTCGCGTAGTTGCACAACTTACCACATCAGAGAAAAATCAATTACTTACAAAAATGGCGCAAGCAATAGAAGATAATAGCGATACTATCATTCAAGAAAATGCCAAAGATATTCGTGCAGGTAAAACGAAAGGTTTAAGTGATGCCATGCTCGATCGTTTATTATTAACAGAACAACGCATTACTGATATTGCTGATGCCATTCGTGAAATTATTACGTTGGCAGATCCAGTCGGTAATATTGCTAATTTAGCCTTACGACCTAATGGTATGCAAGTAGGAAAAATGCGTATTCCATTAGGGGTAATTGCGATGATTTATGAATCGCGTCCGAATGTTACCGCAGAAGCAGCTGCGCTATGCATTAAATCAGGCAACGCCGTTATTTTACGTGGTGGCTCTGAGGCTATTCACAGTAATATTGCCCTCGCCAATTGCTTACATAAAGTATTAGAACATCAAGAAATTGATAAAAATATTGTTTCAGTTATTCCTGATACCAGCCGTGAAATTATCAATGAATTATTAGTTCAACGCGACAGTATTGATCTCGTCATCCCACGAGGTGGCGAAGGCTTAATTCGCTATGTCACGGAAAATAGTCAAATTCCAGTGATTCAACATTTCAAAGGCGTGTGTCATTTATATATTGATAAATATGCCGATTTAACCAAAGCGGTGAACATTTTAGTCAATGGTAAAACACAGCGTCCAAGTGCCTGTAATTCACTGGAAACTTTATTGGTACATCAAGATATTGCTGCAGAATTTTTACCTTTAGCAGCAAAAGCACTTGCTGATTCAGCCCAAGTAAAAATTCATGCCTGTGAAAAGAGTCTTCCATACTTTAAAGATGCCACTTTAGCGACAACTGATGATTATCATGCCGAATATTTAGCGCAAGAAATAGCCGTTAAAATCGTAGACAGTTTTAACGATGGTATTGATCATATTAACGAATATTCTTCTGATCATACCGAAGTCATTGTCAGCCAAGATACCAGTCGCACACAACAATTTGTTCGCGCAATCAATTCTTCTGTGGTAATGATAAATGCTTCTTCACGTTTTTCTGATGGAGGGCAACTAGGATTAGGTTCTGAAATAGGTATTTCTACCAGTAAACTGCATGCTTATGGACCTATGGGATTATCATCGTTAACCACTGAAAAATTTGTCGTGATTGGTGACGGTCAAGTACGAGACTAGTTCTTTAGCGAGAAACTTGATGAAAAAGCCGATAAACGAAGATTTCAAATTTGCGTTAATTTGGGCTTTTCAGGAGTCGCCCTGGGGTTCATAGCCTTTATCTTTAATTACACCATGGCTCCAATATCGCTCCCTGGTTATGAATTATTAGCTTGGCCGGCCATGTTTGGTTTGCAGTTTTTTAGTGAAGAAACAGCATTCTGGCCAAAACTGATTATTTTTAACACTAGCCAATATCTTGTTTATTTTTCTGTGATTTTCACGGTAAGAAAATGCTTATGGCTCTATCAAGATAAAAGTCCGATAAACAAATCAAAAGGCAGTGAAGTGCAATCCTAAAATGACTACACTTTTTGATATTTTTTTCTAACGTCCAGCTTTCGAATAACTAGAAAACGTTTAGTTAGCCACCTACTCAACGATCGACTTAACTTTATTTCAATAAAATAATGTATTAGATATGCGACAACCACCATAAGTAAAATTGTCAATACAATCAAATTCACAATATTACTTTCTGTGCCAAATTGGTTAAATATTATGTAACCAATATGTTGATGAGTAAGGTAAAGTGGATAAGTTAAAATACCTAAATAAAAACACCAACGTTTACGTAAATGATTATCTTTACAAAAAGCCGTGAGGCTGAATACTGCAAAAAACACTAAATTGATCAAGATAATAGTTGTACTATCAAAAATGATATCAAACCATTTTCCCATTAATGAACCAAATAAAACAGATTGTATAATAATGTAAATAAACGAAAGTATATACAACCCCATTCGGTACAAATTAATACCATCACGCCTTAATAAATAAAGCACACAACCTGAAGCAAAATAACCACTCCAATGAGGAAATATTCCCGTCCACATATTCACATTTTCTGCCCAAGGGAAAAATAGAGCAGCCGTGCTCACAATTAAGGTGAATGCAAGTATGTGTTGAATATACTGCAAGGCACCACAGAGTAAAAGTGCCCAAATAAATATGTAAAATTTTAATTCAATAAATAAAGTCCAATAAGCACCATCAATAGGTTTGTAATTAAACGCCTCGTTGATCATAGTTGTATTAGCAAAAAACTGTGGCCATGTAATAGAAAAACCCACCCCACCCCAGTAAACCGTTATCAGACTAGTTAAAATTAAAGCCGCCCAATAAGTAGGAAATAAACGAACAAAACGAGAAATAACAAACTTCTTTGCACTGCCATCTTTGACACTCATAAAGATAACAAAACCACTAATAATAAAGAAAAAATTAATCCCCATATAGGCATAACGCGATACTTCTCTGAAATTTTCAAAGTTAGCAATGGGTGCATATCCCTCCATAAAAGCCGTGTAAGTATAATGAAAAACCATCACACCAAACGCGGCCAGAAATCGGAATAAGTCTATCTCATAAAAACGAATATTCATCAGTCTAATAATCTAAAATATGTATAAACAAGTTATCATAAAAAATAATAAAATTGCTGTATAAATTTTGTATTAATTAGCAGTGATAAATACAAAATCAGGCGTTACTAAAATGTTCTCTGCTGCCTAACCAGCGTTCAATTAAAGGAGTGGCATTATCAGGATGTTGATGCCATAACAAATAAGCCTGTTGTTGAATATCGGGGATCAAGTCAGCATCACGCTGTAAGTCCGCTATTTTTAAATCAGCTAAGCCGGTTTGCTTGGTACCTAATAATTCGCCCGGCCCTCTAATTTCAAGATCTTTTTGCGCAATCACAAAACCATCATTGCTTTCTCTTAACACCGCTAAGCGCTTGGTTGCAGTTTTTGATAATGGGCTTTTATACATCAGTACACAATGAGAAGCGACAGAGCCTCGACCCACTCGTCCTCGTAATTGGTGTAACTGCGCCAAGCCAAGCCGTTCTGGGTTCTCAATAACCATTAGGCTCGAATTTGGTACATCCACACCCACTTCAATCACAGTAGTCGCCACTAATAAGTGTAACTCTCCCGCTTTAAATGATTCCATCACAGCTTGTTTTTCAGCGCCTTTCATTCGGCCATGCACTAAGCCAATTTTTAATTCAGGTAAATGGGCTTGTAAATATATGGCAGTATCTTCTGCTGCTTGGCATTGCAGTACTTCAGATTCTTCAATTAAGGTACATACCCAATAGGCTTGACGTTTTTCATTAATACAAGATTGACGAATTCGTTCGACAACATCGTCTCGTCTAGAGTCAGGTAACGCAACGGTAGTGATTGGTGTACGACCTGGCGGTAGTTCGTCAATCACTGAAGTGTCTAAATCGGCATATGCGGTCATCGCGAGCGTTCGAGGAATAGGCGTTGCCGTCATAATTAATTGATGAGGATAATTCCCTTCAAAAGCGCCTTTTTCTCTGAGCGATAATCGCTGATGGACACCAAAACGATGTTGTTCATCAATAATAATCAGCGCCAATTTATTAAATACCACTTGCTCTTGAAATAACGCATGCGTGCCAACCACCATTTGCATGGTGCCATTTTCAATATGCTCCAAGGCATGATTGCGCGCTTTTGCTTTAGTTTTTCCTGCTAACCAACCTACGGTAATATTCAAAGGTTCAAACCATTTGGCAAAGCTAATCGCATGTTGTTCAGCTAAAATTTCGGTGGGCGCCATTAACGCAACCTGATAGCCGTCGCTAATCGCCGTAATGGCAGCAAGCGCTGCAACTAGCGTTTTTCCTGAACCAACATCTCCTTGCACTAAACGCATCATAGGTTGATTTTTACCTAAATCTTCACGAATTTCTTTAACAACTCTTGCTTGTGCCTTGGTCGGTGAAAAAGGTAAAGACTGTAAAAAAGCTGACCCAATGTTATCGTCAACCTGCAAAGATACGGCTTGATGAACATCGCTTGAGGCGCGCAATTTCAACATACTTAAATTATGAGCAAGTAACTCTTCTTTAATTAATCGCAATTGCGCGGGGTGTTTGCCTGCCTCAAGTTGTAAAACAGACGTATCTGGTGTTGGGCGATGAATAAACGCTAATGCTTGTGCGAGTGAATAACTTTCAAGATTAAAATTATCTGGCAGTAATTCTTCAACCTGTCCTCGTTTAAGACGAGTTAAGGCTTGTTCGGTTAAATTTCGTAAGGAAATTTGCCTAAGGCCATCGGTGGTTGGATAAACGGGCGTTAATGTTTCTTCAACGGGCGTTAACGGTTTATCTTGGTCGAGTGGTTTATATTCAGGGTGAATGATTTCAAACCCCCTACCACCTCTTTGAATTTCACCATAACAGCGAATATTTAACCCAACTGATAAATTATTTTTTTGCGCGGCAGAGAAGTGAAAAAAGCGTAGATTTACCGAGCCACTACCATCGTTCACTGTCACCACCATCATTCGACGACGACCCTGCACAATTTGGTTTTGAGTAATTTCGCCGATGATATTGGTAAATATGCCTGGCAGGCAATCTCGAATCGCGGTAACTCGCGTGCGATCTTCGTATCGATTAGGCAGGTGAAACAGGAGATCTTGTAGCGAATGTAAGCCTATTTTTTCAAGCTTTTCTGCCATACTAGGACCAACACCTTTGAGTGTGGTAATGGCTATCCTTGCCAAATTTCCAATACCTTGTTGGGTTCCTAGCACATGCTCACCTAAATATTATTCGCTATCAAGCTCTTGCCATGCCTCTTGGGTCATCTGCATTTGCTGCCACCAATCTTCCGAGGCGACAATTTGTCCTTCGTCATCAATCTCAGGATATGGTAATCCTTTACGTTTACATGCGCTGGCAAAAATAGGGTGGCCACCTTCAAACAAAAATCGTTGTCGACGTTGATACGAAATACTTGGCGTATCATACATGCCCGCTGCTTGGCGTTGGCGTTGTGCTTCATATAAAACCACGGCATTGGCAACTGAAACGTTTAATGATTGCACCATGCCAACCATAGGAATAATGATATCTTGATCCGCTAGCTCAAGCGCAGCCGGTGAAGCGCCAAATTTTTCTTGGCCAAGAATAATCGCCGTTGGTTTAGTGTAATCAATTTCACGAAAATCGACGGATGTATCAGACAGATTAGTCACCAACACCTGCATATTTTGCTGTTTTAACGTTTTAATGGCAGCTTCCGTTGAAGTGTAATTGTGTACATCAACCCAATTTTGGCTGCCAGCAGCACTGCCACCAGAAACACGCATGCGTTCATTTTTCCACACAGCATGAACATCACTAATCCCAATAGCATCAGCAGTTCTCACTACTGCGGCAAGATTATGCGTTTTATGCACGCCTTCCATACAAACGGTAAGGTCTGGTTGACGATGATCTAACATCGCATTAATTCTTTTTAATCTATCTGGAGTCATATTCTTCGCACTTACGCTTTATACGGCATTGTCTGCTTTCTTCAGTGAATCACTTATGAAACAAAAGCTCATAACTTCATCAATTGACGGCTTTGTTTAAAGCAAAATTGCTTTGAATAAATTACACGTCACACATACTTATTGACGACTTCCCATAGAGCTTAACTGTTTTGTGTAATTCGTTACAGGAAGATCAATTTTTATTAACTAACCTACGTTTGGTAATTCCATTACACCGTCAATTTCAATTGCAACATCTTTTGGCAATCTTGAAACTTGTACTGCCGCACGAGCTGGATAAGGCTGTTGAAAATATTGGCTCATCACCTCATTTACTGTCGCAAACTGGCTGAGGTCCATTAGAAAGATATTGACCTTTACCATGTCATTTAATGTGCCACCCGCCGCTTCACATACTGCAGATAAGTTTTTGAAAACTTGATGCGCTTGTTCAGCAAAATCATCCGAAACGATTTCCATGGTTTCTGGTACTAAAGGGATTTGCCCTGAAAGATAAACGGTATTGTTTACTTTTACCGCTTGGCTATAGGTACCAATCGCACTAGGCGCGTTATCGGTATTAATAATTGTTTTCATAATGTTCCTAAATTCTGCTTATTTGTTACGTACAACTCGTTGCACATCAACCATGACTTTAATTTTTCGAATAATATCCGCTAAATGAATTCGGTTTCGACAGGTAATTTCCATATCAATGACATATAAACCTGACTCTTTTTCACCTGAATTAAGGGTGTGAACATTAGAGCCACAACGTGCAACTACATTAGTTAATGCCGCGAGTGCTCCTTGATGATTGACAATTTCAACCCTAAGTTTGGCAATAAAATCTCTGTCAATATCTGTGTCCCATCTTACAGGGAATAGTTGCGATTCTTTTGTGCCCTTAATATTTTTACAACTTTGCTGGTGAACTATTAGGCCCTTACCTGGGCTTAAGTAAGCAAGAATGCCATCTCCAGGAATAGGACGACAACATTTACCATAACTCACTAACATACCTTCGGTGCCTTTAATCGGCATTTTTGCTTTGTTCGCTGAAGGCGCTATTTCATTATCTTCGGTAAATTCATCCGTTAATCGACGAGCAATACCAATACTAAGTGCATTCCCTAAACCAATATTAATTAATAACTCATCTAAATTTTTATTGTCGGTTTCCTTCACAACTTGATCAATTTTTGCTTGATCAATATCTTCAATTTCAATTTTACCTAATGCGTGATTCAGTAATCGACGCCCGAGTGCATAAGATTCAGTTTGCTCTTGTGAGCGTAAGTAAGTTCGAATTTGTAATCGAGCTTTTGCCGTCACAACAAAGTTTAACCAGGTTGCATTTGGTCGAGCCGCTGATGAAGTAATGACTTCAATCGTTTGCCCTGAGTCTAAGGGTTGACTAAGAGGATATGGTTTACGGTCGACTTTAACCCCCACACATGAGTTACCCACATCGGTATGCACCGCATAAGCAAAATCAACAGCCGTTGCACCCATTGGCAATTCAATAATTCTTCCGTCTGGCGTAAAGACATAAATTTCTTCAGGGAATAAATCAGATTTTACGTTTTCAATAAACTCAAATGAACTACCGGCACTTTGCTGCAATTCCAATAAACTTTGCATCCAACGACTCGCTTTCATTTGCGCAGTCGTACCACTTTCATCGCCATCTTGTTTGTATAACCAGTGAGCCGCAACACCTTTGTCGGCCATTTGGTCCATGTCGTTAGTACGAATTTGTATTTCAACCGGAATGCCGTGTGGACCAATTAATGAGGTATGAAGCGATTGATAACCATTGGTTTTTGGAATAGCTATATAATCTTTAAAACGACCTTCAATTGGCTTAAATAAGTTATGAACAGCGCCCAATGCACGGTAACAGTCGTCAATTTTACTATCAACGACAACTCTAAACGCATAAATGTCCATCACTTCATTAAACATTAATTCTTTATTAAGCATTTTTCGGTAGATAGAAAAAAGATGCTTCTCTCGACCCACAACTTTGGCACTAATACCACTTTCTTCGAGCCGTGCCGCTACTTCTTCTTGGATGTTTTGGACAATTTCTTTACGATTACCGCGCGCTTGTTTTACTGCCGATTTTAATGCCCGAGAACGCATCGGATACAAAGCTTCAAAGCCTAAAACTTCTAACTCATTTTTAATATCATGAATACCCAAGCGATTAGCAATAGGCGCATAAATATCAAGCGTTTCACGAGCAATTCGACGCCTTTTATCCGGTCTTAATGATTCCAGCGTGCGCATGTTATGTGTACGATCAGCCAGTTTGATCAGAATAACGCGGATATCTTGCACCATAGCAAGTACCATTTTACGGAAGTTTTCCGCCTGCATTTCTTCTTTGTTATCAAACTTTAGCTTATCGAGCTTGCTCACACCTTCAACCAGTTCAGCAACCGTGTGACCAAATAATTCTGCTAATTCATCCTTTGTTATTTCAGTATCTTCAATAACATCGTGTAATAACGCTGCCATTAAGGTTTCATGATCAAGGTGCATTTTTGCTAAATTATAAGCAACAGCCACGGGATGAGTAATATAAGGCTCACCACTAGAACGCATCTGCCCTTCATGTGCATCTCGAGCGACAATATAGGCTTGCTTAAGTAGATCTATTTGTACTTTTGATAAATAACTAGAAACGAGTTCTTTTAGTGGTTCAAAAAGGTACACACATTTTCCTGTTTGATAGCTGAACGAAGTGAAACGTATTAATACTAAGAATACGACGAATTAACAGGAATACCAAGCACCAAAGGTATCTCTGTCAAACATTATTTTTGCAATAAAAAACGCGCAATCATGAAGTCATAATTACGCGCTATTGTTTGATAAAGCTAACGGCACACCGCCATTAACATTATTAACCTTATTGTTGTTGCTCTTGACCACCAACAATAGCAGCAACAGCTGCAAGCTCTGCAGACTCTTGTTGTACTTGCTCATGACGATCAGTTTCATTCATCACTTCAGTTGTGATTAAACCTTCTTCGATTTCACGCAAAGCAATAACAGTAGGTTTGTCATTTTCTTCTTCAACCAAAGGATCTTTTCCACCCGTAGCAATTTGACGAGCACGACGAGATGCAATTAACACCAAGTCAAAACGATTACCGATTTTATCTACGGCATCTTCAACAGTTACGCGAGCCATTTGGTCACTCCAACGTTTAAAATTTATAAAATAGTTGCGTAGTTTACTATGTGCTTAATCGTTAGCCAATAGATCTTTGAATAAAAGTTGATGATTTTCTACTTGTTGGCTACGTTTTAAGCGTTGATTGTTCACAACAGTCGTTAAATCAGCAAGTGCTTGTTCAAAATCATCGTTCACAATGATGTAATCAAATTCTTGATAGTGAGAACATTCTGCTGTCGCTTGCGCCATTCTGCTTGCAATCACTTCGTCGCTGTCTTGACCGCGAGAGCGAAGCCTTTCTTCAAGAGCTTGCCTAGAAGGAGGACTGATAAAAATAGTGGTGACATCGGGCTTTTTCATTCGCACTTGCTGAGCACCTTGCCAATCAATATCAAGAAAAACGTCAATGCCTTTTGCTAATTGTTTATCAATAGCTGCTTCAGAGGTTCCATAATAATTACCAAACACTTCGGCATATTCATAAAACTCATTATTAGCAATTTGCTGCTTAAATTTTTCGACACTGACAAAGTGATAATGCTGACCATCAACCTCACCAGGCCTTGGTTGGCGTGTGGTGTGAGAAACAGACACTTGCATTTCTCGTGAACTTGCTTGTTTTAATAACGCAGAAATTAAGCTCGACTTTCCTGCGCCACTCGGCGCTGAAAGGATAAATAAATTACCGGTTGTAGCCACACTACACTCCTAACTTAAACAATATTTGCCGCACTATACCGAAATTCATACATTTTTCCTATGGCTTTAACAGGTAACTATATTGTTTAAATTTCGCTGCCATGCCTACAATTTAAAGGAGATGTTGATTAATTCGTCAACAATGCTCTACAAATATAGCTAAAATTTATAGAGTAAAAACTCATTTTAGTATCTTTTATGAACAAACATCTGCTATGATAGCGCTGTCATTTTTATATTAGTCATATTGATAAGGGCTGTTTGTGCTTAATTTAAAAAATAACGTGTTAATCGTTTTCGTATTTGTCAGTAGTTTCATTACCTCTACAGCAAATGCAGGATTAATTGATTTAGGTGTAGACCTAAGTACAGTTGATAAATACACCTTTGCTGTTGGCGGTGCCAGCTCAAGTTTAATTCTAGGTAGTGAAGCTGAAATATACGGCAGTGTTGCCTCACAATATTATTTGTCGACAGCACCTAACGTAAAAATTCATGGCGATGCCTGCTACCAAGCAAGTGGCATGGGACCGAATACAACCGTTGATGGTACTTCTGGCACGTGCGGTGAAATTAATCAGTTAGAATCAGCTATTGCGCAAGCCAATGCATTTGCAACTGCATTAACAGGTGAAAACATCAGTGATATCACTGGTACATTAACGTTAGATGCGGGTGCTCATAATGTTTATTCTGTTAATGAAATTAATTTAGCGACCGGCGAATTTCTCACGATATCTGGTAGTGCTAATGATGAAGTGATCATTAATGTTGCGAGTAATATTAAAGTAGGCTCATTAGCTGGTATTTTATTAACCGGTGGAATATCTAGCAGTAACGTACTTTTTAATTTCAGCAATAATTTTGCTCAAAACGAGTTTAATTTTGGTGGCGCAAATATCAGTGGGACATTTTTAGGTAATAACACCACTTACATTATGGGTGACGGCGCAACGCTTGATGATGTTCGCTTTTATACCAATAAGCATTTGCAAGCGAACGTACAGGTTGTTCGTACTAAAGAACCTTCAGTAAAAGTACCAGAGCCTTCAACGATATTAATATTAGTCGCGGGGTTATTTGTTTTATTAATGCGCTCGAACACTAAGCACAATTAATTAAATCACTAACAAGATAAACCTCAGCACATAAAAAACGGATAACGATTTCTCGCTATCCGTTTTTTGTTTTTAAGCCGCTAGCTAAATATATTAAAGTACTTTAGCGATAGATTCGGCTAAATAATCAACGTTTGAGTTAGCAATGCCTGCAATACTCATTCGGCTAGAACCTACCATATAAATACTATACTCATCTTGAAGTTGTTGAACTTGTTCTGGAGTAATACCCAAGAAAGAGAACATCCCCATTTGACGGGTAATAAAGCTAAAATCTCGAGTAACGCCTTTTTCAATCAATTTATCAACCAATAATTGACGGTTACCATTAATGCGATCGCGCATTTCTTTTAGCTCAACAAACCACTGCTGACGTAATTCATCCGAATGTAAAATTGTTTCCACAAGCGCAGCACCATGAGCTGGCGGCATCGAATAAATTACCCGTATTACATAAAGTAAAACAGAGTTTGCCACATCAACCGCCGCCGATGATTGACCAATAATAGTAATCGCCCCGATTCGCTCTCGGTACAAACCAAAATTCTTAGAACAAGAACTACATACGATCATTTCTCCAACACTGTCGGCCATTAAACGTAAACCATACGCATCTTCATCTAAGCCTTCGCCAAAACCTTGATAAGCCATGTCTACCACAGGTAAAAAGCCAACAGATTTAGCTACTTCGGCAACTTGTTGCCATTGCTCATTCGTTAAGTCCATACCGCTTGGATTATGACAACAAGCATGTAGTAACACAGCATCATCAGCACTCACTTCTTTTAGTGCGGCTAACATACCATCAAAATCAAGGGTCTTATTTTCGTAATCATAGTACGGATATGTTTTTACGGTTAAACCCGCCGCTTCGAATAAACCGGTATGATTTGCCCATGTAGGATTGCTCACCCAAATGGTTGCACCCGCTTTGCATGACTTAATAAATTCAGCCGCAACGCGTAATGCGCCTGTGCCTCCTGGAGTAGAAACCGTACGTGCGCGATTCTCAAGTAAAACGTTATGATGACCAAAAATTAATTTACTCATTTCATCATTAAAAACAGGTGAGCCGGTAGGGCCAATATACACTTTGGTATCTTCGTTATCGTTTCGATATTTTTCAGCTTTCTTCACGCAATCTAAAATTGCAGTATGACCTGATTCATCTTTATAAACACCCACACCTAGATCAATCTTTTGTGGGTTCTCATCTTCACGATATTTTGCTAATAACCCTAAAATAGGATCGGCAGGCAATGCCTTTAAGCGACCAAACATGACTCCGTTTACCTTATATAATGATCGGAATTTAACAGGTATAACGCCTTCGAAATACTTGTTTTATAAACCCCTGAGATTTAAGCGCAAGCATAGCCGTAATAAAGAGAAAATTAAAGAGGATTCTCATGAAAGTCAGTTGCTGCTTGTGCTCGAAGTGTAGTGGAAAAATTACATAATATTTACAGTGCGTTGTTCATTAACTTATTAAAAGCGAAATTGTGCCGTTAACGTCATTTGTTGTTGAGAAAAGCGTGATTTGAACCCTATGGCCGCACGATTATCCGCTTGACTATCCATCACTGCACCTTCAATCCCTAGTTGCCATTGTGGTGTAAGTTGGTAGCGCCACGTCGCAGTCACCCCTTCACCTTGACTGGTATTTGGATCAAACTGCCAATCATCAATATCAGTTACTTCAAAATAGTCATAACGGAATGAAAATCGATGTTTAGCCATTTTATGACTGAGCATTATAAAATGGCTATAGAAGCGATTATCTATGCCTCTGTTCTTCCCCATTGCTGTCTTGCCTGACATTAGTTGAGCAATAACGCGAGTATTATTAGTCAGTTTATAGAGCCATGCAGCACTTGAAAAACTTGTATCCCATGCATATTGCCCAGTGTTTTGATTAAGTACAGAAGGATCCCCATTATTGTCATAATAATAAAAACGAAATTGAGATTGTTTTAAATAATCCCAATGTATACCAGCATAAAATCCGAAGCGACCATCCACTTCGGTAAAGGGCAAATCTTGATTCGCTTGAAATTGTAATTGTGGTGTATTTAAAGATGCTATCGGTGCAAACCTTATCGCTTCATTAAAAAGTGTTTGGCGGTCATGCATTGCCCAACCTCGCCAAGAAAGCAAAGTACCCGCTGGATCATTGCCTTTGAATGTTGCTCCAACAAAAGTAAAACTATGCGGGCTTCTATAACTTTTACCCGGCAGTTTAAACGTTGCTTCAAGGCCAAATGTTTTTAACTCTTCCCCTACCCAGCTGTTTATTGCCGAATTGGTATAGTTATACGGTGAAATCCATCCAATATCAGGATTTTCTAGAGACAATAAAGGATAAAATCCTCCAACACGTAAATGCCATTTATACCGACTATTGGTTAAAGGCTGATAACGCAAGTAAGCTTGACTAAAGCCAATAGTTGGATCTGGATCTTGATAAGCATTCATAACACCATGAGCCGACCAATCTGAGGTCAAATCATATCTAAATTCAAGAAGACCTTGCGATAAGAGTAAACCGTCATTATCCTCGTCATAGCGATAAAGTCCTACTCCTCCTTGTTGATAACTTAATTGAGCGTCAGCGTTTATAGCACTCATTTGTATAAGCCCTTTTACCTGGGCATGAGCATAGAAGCTGAGACAACAAAGGCAAAAAATATAAATTCTTAAGTAAGTATTAATAATCATCAAATTCATCTACATCTATGGCAACAATTGGCTTGATTGCTTGTTTTAATGAATAGCTAAAATTATTTTCCGTTATCTGGATAGATTCAGATTCTACTTGACTAAAATCAGTGAATCCTTCATGCCATATATTTAGCGTATAATTATCTGGCTCAATATTGAAAGAAACATTGCCATTTTCATTGGTGATAGCATAAAAAGGGCTATCGACAACAACAATAAAACTTAACATCCAATCATGAATATTACAGCCAAGCTCTACCACCCCCGTTTGATCAAAAGTAATCGCCGTTTGTGGCTGTTCTCGATAAAGCTTAAGCTCAAATGTTTTACTTTTCGAAAAAGAATATACGTGATGCATGATTGAATCGGCGTTGGGGAATTCCACTTGGGCGTTTTGTGGCACAACTAGAATATGAGGGATAAATTGACGATCTTTTTGCATCATAATGAAAGGGTCAGTTGATGGCGCTTTCATTAGTACTTTATTCGTCGGGGTTAACCAAACTACCGCATTAGATAAAGGTTTTTGATTTTGGTCAAAAAGAGTAATAGTGACTGCGTAGCTTTTAAACGCGAATAAAATCAATATTAAGGCAACCGAAATTTTCATCATTTAATTCTGTTTTTATCTAAAATCTAACCATAATAGTGGCACTTAAATATTCGCATAACAATAGCGAACATTGCTCGAAAGTATTTTTCACTGCGCTTTCTAGTGCCTAAAAGGTTCGAGTAATAGCAGCGATTAAACCAATCAACCCACCAAATACCCCACCCCACACTACTAACCACCCTAAATGTTTACGGATCATCTCTTGGATAATTTCCTTTACAAGTTGCGGTGTTAATTCATTTAATCGTTTTTCAATGATATCACTAACTTTTTCACGCATTTCAGCCATCACATTGGGTTGTTCAAGCTCCTTACGTAATATTTGATTAAATGCTTCACTTTGCGAAATTTCAACAACGCTGCACTTCATTTTTTCAATAAAAGGTTCTCTTAGCGGTTGTAACGCTTCACTTCCTCCAACCATTGCCAGCATGCCGCCGAATGACGAGTTTTCAATCACTTGCACTAAATCATCAAACGCGGGGCTTAAATCAACTTGTTCAATGATTGGGGCTAAATTTATGCCGGTTGAATTTCCTGAACCACCATTTTGACCAGAAAGAAAACGATCAATATTTTCTTCAGTAAAAAATTGTTCCATCATTAAGTGACGAATACCCTGTTTAAATTCTTCAAATCGAGCAGGAATAACTCCTGAACCATATAAAAATGGCACCTTTTCAAAAAGCATGTGTATTGCTATCCAATTCGTGATCGCCCCTGATAATGCGAAAACTCCTACGGTAAAAATCAAATGATGATTAAAGACATGCCCAACAATTATAAAGGCTAAAGCAAGCAAATTAGTAACAACGCTTTTGTTCACAAAACACTCCAAACTTACACAATTTTTATCGTAATATATTAACAATTTCATGGTTTAACACCAAGTGAATCCTGTATAGTAAAATCAATAACAACAAAAAGAGTACATGGTTATGATGAAAAAATTCACCGTAGTAATTATCACCTTAATAGCGGTTTTCAAGGCAATTGCTTCAGGCAATGAATGGCGTACATTAGACCCCGAAAATGCTATTTTATTAACACTTCCTCACGGCAAAGTAGTTATTGAACTCGCGCCACAGTTTTCGCCTAATCATGTTAAGCGTTTTAAAACCCTTGCCCAACAAGGTTATTATGATGGTAATAAATTTTATCGTGTAATTGATGGTTTTGTAACACAAGGCGGGCCTGAAGACGGGAGTACTAAAGACAAGGCCATTACACCATTGAAAATAGAAGGTGATTTTTCTATCGATAAAGATTGGTCTTTTACCTTAGTACAAGATCACGATTTATTTGCGCCACAAACAGGGTTTAAAGATGGCTTTGCCTTAGGCAGAGACAACAATGAACAAAAAGCCTGGTTGTTACATTGCCCTGGCGTTATCGCCATGGCAAGGACAAATGCCCCTGATACCGCAACGAGTCATTTTTATATCACCAACGGACAAGCACCTAGATATTTAGACCGTATTATGACGGTATTTGGCCGAGTGGTTTACGGTATGAATCATGTGCAAGCCATTACTCGTACTTCTGTCATTGAAGGAGACACCCCTGTCGATCCGAAAGACTTTACCCCTATGGTGAAAGTGCAATTAATGAGTGACTTGCCAAAAGAGCAACAAATACAGTTAGAAATTAAAAATACTGAGCACCCAAATTACGCCAAAAAATTATCAGATAGAAGAAAACGAGACAATGCGTTTTTCTATAAAAAGCCACCACCTGTGTTAGATATTTGTCAAACACCAGTGGGCGTAAGAATGATTAAATAATGATTTGATGATACCGGCTTTTACCAATAGGTTTAAGTCGGTAATCACTCAACTAATGATGATCAACGTTTTCTTTCGAGACGGCTTTTCTCTTTTTGACTCTTTCTAATTTCTGTTGAATTTTATTTAAAGTCGATGAATTCGTTTTGTATTCATCAGTTATTTTATTAAAATATTCTAGCACTTTATCAATAAATAATTTCTCATAAATCGACATTTCCCTCTCAACCATTTCACCATCTATATATTCAACGCCATATGTTTGATTTTTTAGTGTTGTTTCATGTATTGGAATCAGTAAAAGAAACTTAGCGTGAATAGAGCGACAAGATTTAAATGGCTTGTAAGTAAAAGAGCAAAACTCAATTTCATCTAACATAATGGTTTCATTAAGATAAATGAGTTCATTTACATAGTGTTCTTCTATTCCATTTAATAAGAATTCTCTCGGTAATAGCTCTTTATTAGCGAGGCTTGGTAATGTAAGAAAAGTAAATATGATAAATATTGTGATAGCTTTCATGAATATCCTTATCAATGAAGTTGACTAATATTGTTTTGACTTAATAGTTAACGCATATTTTCAAATAATTAAGGACTTTTTTGCCAAATTTTATCCGACGTTTCTAAATAGGCCGATAACGCTGCAGAGCCATACCAAGGGTATAATTCAGCGGTTAATAGCTTAGCTTTAATGGCAGGATCTGTTTGCATTAACGCTTCAGCTTCATCTAAACCGGTAACATCTAAAATAAAGATACCACGATAAGCATTATCATTTTTTCCCATAGGACCAGCAACAATCAGTTTTTTCTCGGCGACCAGCTTTTTAATATTAGCCATATGACCTTTAAAGAGTTCTGTGATTTTCTCTTGATCATCTGTGGTATTCGTACCGGTTTTTAACATCACCAACACAAAACTTTTCATGCCATATTCATCAGCGCCAAATTTTGCCGCTAACGTCGCATCATAGTTAGGATTAGTTTGCTTGGCAAAAGCAGGAAAAATACCAAAGGTTATTAGTAATATGATTAATAATTTATTGAACATGATTTTCCCTTAATTTCTTATATAGTTTTGACTAAGCCTTTAATTAAAGTACATAAATAGCTATTTATACCAAATTTTTATGACATCAAACACCCGTTCACCTTCCGGGGTTTTTACCACCACTTCATCATCTACTGCTTTCCCGATTAACGCACGTGCCATCGGCGAATCAATACTAATTTCACCGGTTTTAGCATTCCATTCATCAGGACCAACAATTCGATAAGAAACTTCTTGGTCATCCTCATTTAACAAGGTGACCCAAGCTCCGAAGAATACTTTACCTTCTTGCTTAGGATCATAATAAACAATCGTCAGTTCTTCAGTACGCTTCACTAAAAACCGTACACGACGATCAATTTCTCTTAAGCGTTTTTTACCATAAATATACTCTGCATTCTCGCTTCTGTCGCCTTGAGCAGCAGCTTCTGAAACAGAGCGGGTGATGCGCGGACGTTCTTCTTTCCAAAGATACTTTAGTTCTTTGTCTAAACGGTCCCAACCCTCACGGGTGATGTAATTTGATTTTCTCATTTAGGCATTTTAACGATAGCAACTAGATAAGACTACGACTTTATTAAGATTATTCAATTATTAGCTTCTTAATGAAAAATGCCGTCATTGATGTAATTCGCAATTTATAACAACAGATTTATAATACTAATAGACATGTTATCGACGCTTGTATTATCGAAATCCGTCCCAATTTACACATTATCAAAATTTATTAAGGACAGCTTAATATGGCGCCAATTGCCGAACAAATTGCACAAGAATTAAACGTAAAACCACAACAAATTAATGCGGCAATTAATTTACTTGATGATGGCGCAACTGTGCCTTTTATTGCACGATATAGAAAAGAAGCCACTCAGGGGTTGGACGACAATCATTTACGTCATCTTGACCAGCGCCTTCGCTATTTACGTGATTTAGCAGATCGTAAAAAAGTTATCTTATTAAATATTGAACAACAAGGTAAATTAACGCCATCGTTAGCCAATGAAATTAATCAAGCTGATAATAAAACTCGACTTGAAGATTTATACTTACCTTATCGCCCAAAAAGACGAACTAAAGGACAAATTGCCATTGAAGCAGGTATTGAACCGCTTGCCAATAGCCTTTACAACAATTGGCAGTTATCGCCAGAAAAAGAAGCAAGTGCTTATATCAATGCCGATGCAGGCTTTGCCGACGTTAAAGCCGTGCTTGAAGGAGCAAGCTATATAATTATTGAACGGTTTGCTGAAGACGCAAACTTATTACAAAAATTGCGTCAACATATCCTCAAACAAGCGCACTTAACCAGTACGGTAGCAAAAGGAAAACAGCAAGAAGGGTTAAAATATAAAGACTATTTTGATTTTTCAGAACGCTTAAACAAAGTACCTTCACATCGTGCACTCGCAATGTTTAGAGGACGCAATGAAAACATGCTACAACTAAGTATTGTGGTTGACCCAAACAATGAAACGGGTAGCTTTACTAGCGCAGAACAAATCATATTTGAGCATTATAACTTTAGGCTTTCAGGACAGAATGCCGCGGATTTTCTCACGAAAACGATTCGATTAGCCTGGAAAGCTAAATTAAGTGTTCATTTAGAAACTGAATTATTAGGGCAATTACGAGAACGGGCAGAAACAGAAGCGATTAAAGTATTTGCCACCAATTTATCTGACTTATTAATGGCAGCACCGGCTGGCGCCAAAACAACGTTAGGCTTAGACCCTGGTTTAAGAACCGGCTGTAAAATTGCCATTGTCGACAGCACAGGAAAACTATTACACACCACCACTATTTTTCCTCATGCGCCGCAAAATCATTGGGATAAATCCTTACGAACCTTGGCTAATTTATGTCAACAATACAAAGTAGAATTAATCGCTATTGGCAATGGCACTGGGTCTAGAGAAAGTGACACCTTAGTTGGTGAAATGATTCAAAGCCTTGAAAAAAATAAACCACAAAAAATGATCGTCAGTGAAGCAGGAGCTTCCGTTTATTCAGCATCAGAACTAGCCGCTGATGAATTCCCTGATTTAGATGTTTCTCTGCGCGGTGCGGTTTCTATTGCCCGTAGGTTACAAGATCCTTTAGCTGAGCTAGTAAAAATTGATCCAAAAGCGATAGGTGTTGGGCAATATCAGCATGATGTAAACCAAAGTCAATTAAGCCAAATGCTTGATAATGTGATTGAAAATTGTGTAAATAATGTTGGCGTTGATTTAAACAATGCCTCAGCCGCTTTACTAGCGCGTGTGTCAGGCTTAAATAAAACCATGGCGCAAAATGTCGTGGCGTATCGCGATGAACATGGCCGATTTAACAATCGTAAAACCTTAAAGAAAGTGGCGCGATTAGGACCAAAAGCCTATGAACAAGCCGCTGGCTTTCTGCGAATAACCGCAGGTGAAAACCCGTTAGACAGCTCTGGCGTTCACCCAGAAACCTATCCAATTGTTGAAAAAATAATACAACAATTACAAAGTGATATTAGCTCATTAATGGGCGATAAAGCACAATTAAACAAGCTAAATATCAACGAGCTTGTCGACGATAATTTTGGTGAATTAACCATAAAAGATATTGTTAGTGAACTTGAAAAACCCGGACGTGATCCTCGCCCTGAGTTTAAAACGGCACAATTTAAAGAAGGCATTAACACCATTAACGACCTTAAAGTAGGTATGATGTTAGAAGGTGTTATCTCAAATGTTGCCAACTTTGGCGCTTTTGTCGATTTAGGCGTGCATCAAGACGGTTTAGTACATATTTCAGCGTTAACCGATAAGTTCGTCAGTGATCCTCGAGAAATCGTAAAAACCGGCGAAATTGTCAAAGTTAAAGTCATTGAAGTAGATCCAGCGCGTAAGCGAATCAGCTTAACTATGCGTTTAAATGATGCCATTGTATCATCAACAGAAAAACCACAAACGCAACATAAGCCACAGGCTAACCACGCTAAAAAAGCTCAAAAAAACACGAGCAACAAACCGATTAGAAGTAAGCCCAAAGCTGTTGAAAATGCTGCTATGGGGAACGCCTTTGCCGACGCCTTTGCAAAGTTAAAAAAATAACGCTATTTAGATGGGCAAACTTGATTTTTGCCTTTCTGTTTTGCTACGTATAAGGCGCGATCAGCAGAGTTTATCATTGGTTCAAGAGCGCTTAATGATAGTGGTTCATTTTGAAAATAACCATCGCTAGTGCCAGCAATCCCAAGGCTTGCCGTTACTGATAGAGGAAGTTTAATTACTTGAATTTCGAGTCGCTCTATTGCGGCTCTTATTCGTTCAGCTTGCAAATAAGCCTGATTCTCGGACGTTTCAGGTAAAAACAATATAAATTCTTCTCCCCCCCAACGAGCAAAAATGTCACCTTTTCGTGCTGTTTCTTTTATACATTGTGCTACTGCTATTAAAACTTTATCACCAATCTCGTGACCATATTGATCATTAAAACGTTTAAAAAAGTCGATATCTAACAACACAATAGCAGCATCTCTTTTTGATCGAATGATACCTTGCCAAATAGGTTGTGTTAATTCTTGAAAACCTCGTCGGTTATTTAATTGCGTTAATGCGTCAGTGCGAGCATAGGTTTCAGCAATAATTTTGTCGAGTTTTGCCATACGAAATTGTCTCGCTAAAATAACGGCCAATAAAACCGCTTCAAATGCCATACCCACTTCAATAGCTTTAAACGTATAACCATTGTAAGGCACTAAAAATCCTGCAACTGCGAGAGTAGAGATAGTGATACAAATAGCAGCTGTCACTGACGATAGAATAAAAATTAGCGCAAAAGGTTTATCTGCCATTAACGCTCTAATACCTAATGCAATAAACAGTATAACGAAACAGGTATTAAGCAAAAAAGCTAAGACCATGGAAAAAAATAATTGATCAAAAACAAAACCAATCACCATTCCCGCCGGAATAAAGATTGTGGTGCGGACCACAAATTGGTCAAGTTTTAAAGCATAATATTTTGTTTTCAGTAATAAGCGGGCAAAATGCAATCCAGCAACGCTATAGGTGATCATTAAAAATATATCTAACCAATCTTGAAAATAAGGACCAAAATCGTAAGTAAAAACAGTGTGTAATTGACCCGTATATGAAAGGCTATTTAACACAAAACCAATCAAATATAAGCTATATAAGCCATATTCCTTTTGTCGAATAAAAACATACAATACGAGATTATATAAAGCCAGCGCCAACATAATCCCGTATAAAAAGCCATATTGATAGCCACTGGCAATATCTCGATTTATCGCATTTTGCACCGTACTGTAATGTATAGGAATAGCCATAGGGCCTTTTGTTTCAATACGATAGAAAACTTCTGTTTTTCCTGGAGCAAAGCTATGTTCAAATGCATAAAATCGATAGGGCATAGGTCTTTGTTCATAAGGATAAGCATCACCACCTTGTATATGTTGAATAACGTTACCTTCGTGAACTAACCAAGTGTCAATATAGTCAAGCCATGGGGTTTCAACGGATAACCGATACGATTCGGCTAATTCGCTCGTGTTATTTACGGTAAATTTCATCCACACAGGTGCAACGTCAATACCCAATGAAATAGAATGACTAGATCCTTTGTTAACGTTTGATTGGTAAAACTTTTGCTGTGCTTCGTTAAGCGCTAATCGCGCATTAGTTTCTTGGAAATAGTGAAGATAATTACCTAATGTACCTTCTTTAAATTCAGGTAAGGTTAACGTGTCAGCTTTACTGCTAAAATTAATCGTTAAAAGAAATAATATTGAAAAGTAGCGTAAAGAATAGAGAAATAATCGACTATTGTTGATAGGTTCGCACCCTGCATTCTTAGTCATGTATTTGCTAAAATTCAGCATAATTAAAATTAAACCCAGTATTTTGTTAAGTTGCTAAATACCGTATCCGTGGCTTATCAAAAATGCTTCAAGTCGTTAATAGTATTTTAGCACGATTATAAGCATAAAATGGCGAGAGTTGAATAAAGGTTTTTATTTCAGTCACCTGTAACTCAATGGCTTAATATTCATTAACCTTATATTTTTTCATGTGCTGCCAGCAGTCCTATAAATTAAAGGTGAAAAAAGATGATTTTATTCATACACTTTGCAAAACATGCAAACCATTGGTAGATAATTTATGAACAATAAAAATGAAAAATTAAATTACGTGGAATTTCCTGCACAAGATATTCAAGCAACCAAGCAATTTTTCCAAACAGCATTTAATTGGTCATTTGTTGATTACGGCCCTGATTATACTTCTTTTAGTGATCAAGGACTTGATGGTGGTTTTTATCGTGCAGACCTAAAATCAACCACCGCAAATGGTTCAGCTTTACTTGTGCTGTTGAGCGAAAACCTAGAGCAAACACAGGAAAATGTAGAGCAAGCTGGCGGTCAAATATCACAAGCTATATTTGATTTCCCCGGCGGTAGACGTTTTCATTTTATTGAGCCTAGCGGTAACGAGTTAGCCGTTTGGTCAATTGTAAATGACGAAGCTTAAAGCTCAGGGTAATGTGAGTTAAGACAAATAAATATAAAATTTGTCTTAACTTTCTTCAGAAAACTTAGCTTCTATTTCAGCAATTTTTGTTTCTAATTGCGCTATTTTTTCACGCGTTTTTAATAAGACTTGGGTTTGCACATCAAATTCTTCACGAGAAACGACGTCTAATTGCGAAAGTTTGCGTTGTAAAACCGTTTTTGTTTTATCTTCAAAATCTGCCGCAATATTTTTCAAACCTGGAGGAATAGCGTCTGTGACTTGTTTGGCGATATCTTCAATTTTTTTGGCATTAATCATTATTTGAACCTGTCGAAAACCTATCAGGCTATTGTAATACAAATAACCGTTTTGCCAACGTCTAATTCACTATACGGTTTAAAGTAAACAAGGTAAAATCACCGCCCTTTAGCTTTTATCGAACACATTTATTAAAAATAATGAAACTTAACCCTGGACAAAATGAAGCAGTAAAATATGTCAGTGGCCCTTGCCTTGTTTTGGCAGGTGCCGGTAGTGGAAAAACTGGGGTTATTTGCCAAAAAATTGCTTATCTTATTCAAAAGTGCGATTACAAAGCTAAAAACATTGCCGCAGTAACCTTTACCAATAAAGCCGCCCGAGAAATGAAAGAACGTGTGGTTAACATGTTAGATAAAGCGCTCACTCGAGGCTTAACGGTTTCAACCTTTCATTCATTAGGCTTAGATATTGTTCGTAAAGAAATTAAAACCTTAGGCTACAAGCCCGGCTTCACTCTTTTTGATGATCAAGACACTTTGGCATTACTAAAAGAGCTCACTCAAGACGAGTTAGACGGCGATAAAGATTTACTGAGCAAATTGCAAAGTATGATTTCAAACTGGAAGAATGATCTCTTGCTGCCTGATAGCGCAATCAAAATGGCTAGTGATGCCGACACTAAAATGTATGCTGAGTTTTATGCGATGTATCAAAAGCATATGAAAGCCTATAACGCGCTAGATTTCGATGATTTAATTTTAATTCCTACTTTATTGTTAAAAAACTTTCCTGAAGTAAAAGCACGTTGGCAGCAAAAAATACAATATATGTTGGTTGATGAATATCAAGATACTAATGCAAGTCAATATGAATTAGTGAAACTTATCACCGGTGAAAAAGGATTATTAACCGTGGTAGGTGATGATGACCAATCTATTTATTCTTGGCGTGGCGCTAAACCTCAAAACTTAGTGCTTTTAGGAGAAGATTTCCCTCAGCTTAAATTAATTAAGCTTGAACAAAATTATCGCTCAAGTGGCCGCATTTTAAAATGCGCCAATATACTGATCGCCAATAACCCACATGTGTACGACAAAGCTTTATTTAGTGAGCTAAATTATGGGGTTGAGCTTAGGGTTGTCCAAACAAAAAATGAAGAGCATGAAGTTGAAAGAGTGGTAGGTGAACTCATTGGTCATCGTTTTTTAAACCGATCTAAATTTAAAGATTACGCCATACTCTATCGAGGCAATCATCAATCTCGTTTGCTTGAAAAAGCGTTAATGACCAACCGAATTCCTTATAAAATTAGCGGCGGCACCTCGTTTTTCTCACGTTCTGAAATTAAAGATATGATGGCGTTTTTACGCGTACTAGTGAATCCTGACGACGACAATGCCTTTCTTCGCATCGTTAATGTACCGCGTCGAGAAATAGGACCAACCACCTTAGAAAAGCTCGGTAGTTACGCGAATATGCGTCAAATCAGTATGTTTGCTGCAAGTTTTGAATTGGGTTTAGAGCAACATCTGCAAGGCAGAGGTTTAGCTGCCGTACAACGTTTTACTCAATGGATAGTAGAAACGGCTGACCATGCTGAACGTGGCGACACTCCTGCGGTTTTACGCGCTATGGTACGTGAAATTAACTATGAAGATTGGTTATACGACACGTCACCCAGTGCCAAAGCGGCAGAAATGCGCATGAAAAATGTCACACAGTTATTTAGTTGGGTACAACAAATGCTTGAAGGTGATGAAGATGAAGATCCGATGACGCTTGCCCAAGTTGTAACTAGGCTAACTTTACGTGACATGATGGAACGTAATGAAGATGAAGAAGAAAGTGATCAAGTACAGCTGATGACCTTACATGCATCAAAAGGCTTAGAATTCCCTTTTGTTTTTTTAATTGGTATGGAAGAAGGTTTATTACCGCATCAAACCAGTATCGATGAAGGCAATGTTGAAGAAGAACGTAGACTTGCCTACGTAGGGATCACCCGAGCACAGCGTGAATTGATCTTTACCTATGCTCGCGAACGCCGACAGTTTGGTGAAGTCGCTCGCACCGAAGCCAGTCGATTCTTGCATGAACTCCCGCAAGATGATTTAAAATGGGAGTTAAGCCAAGTGAAAAAAAGCCAAGAACAAAAAGAACAAACAGCAAAAATGGGGGTAGCAAATTTACGTGAAATGTTAAAAAACAAACCTAAATAACTAGGAGCTGTTGATCTTTCGCGGTTAAATTTCTTGCTCTGGTTTATATTTATGGTTTAAGCGATTTACGGTTTTAATGAAAGTACCATGCTTTCCATAAAAGTGACAAAACCTTTAAGGTTGTTGCTATTCCACGCACGCTTAATATGGCTTTCTTGTGAATTAATATAAATAGTCAAACGTTTAAAGCTACCAGACTGGTAATTTTCACAACATTTTTTCGCAATTTTATGCATTTCATCTTTGCCGCGAAGACTTTCCCGACAAATCGTCGCATAGTTTGTCACTAAAGGCGTAAGTAAAACTATTAGCTCATTGTCTTTACAATTTTCTTGCGCTGCTTTAAATCTGAAATGGATAAAATCTTCATTCTTTTTGACAACTATGGCAAAAGCGTCAATCATCACTTTTGATTCTTTTTTAATAATGCTAGCTTCTTTTTTTATACCTTTTAATTCCACAGCTAATTTTTCTGAACGGAAATAATAATAAACGCTCAGCACAACAAAAACGATAACAATGAAAAGACTAAATATCATAAATACGCCTAATTTTTATAACTACTATACTCAGCTCGAGTTGACTCACTCAACCGTGATAAGAATATATACGGATCAATATCTTGAACACCTGGAGACTGGTAATCGTAGCCAATTTTAATGGAAAACTCACCCAAATTTGCGAAAAATTGCACCTTTAATGCCTCAGTTAATTTCTCAAAAACTTCTTTCAAATATTGGCTATCTTGATGTGGGCATAAAAATAAATATTCGCCTTGATTAATGAGTCCGACTTGGTCAAATTCACCACGATATTCATTCACTAATGTCGAAATAGTACGAGAAACTTCTGCGATCACACGTTTGCTAAATTGAAATTCTAATTCTTGCCAATTATCAATAGAAAAATAACCGACAATTAACGGATATTCATACTTTCTCGCCATTTTAAAATGTTGTTGATAAAACTTTTTCGTTTGCGAAGGACTTGCAAGATAATCTAGCGGTTTCTCAACATCGTCGTACTGCTGATTAAGTCTTAATGCGCGGGTTCTAAACCCTAAAAATAATAATAAGCAAAACAATAATACGATGATAGCAATTAAGAAAATGATAATATTTTTTTGTTGCTGATATTTTTGAGTAAACTGACTTTTTAAATCAGTTTCTTCCGCCATACCTAGTGATAAATCTCGACGTTTTTCCGTTGCCAGTGTTTCAGCATCCATCATGTTAAACAGTTTTTGCTTTGATAAACTAAACTTCTTTAACAGCTCAGTATATTTAACTTGAGCGATTAAGGCTTTTTCGAACAATTGTTTGTTCTGGTACATAGTTGCTAGTAAAGCATATAGTTCAATTTGCTCATGAGTTAATTCGACACGCTCAGCAACCAATTCAGCTTCTTTCAAATATTGAAAGGCAATCTCATTTTTGTTAAGTAGTTGACTCGCTTTTGCTAAATAAATCAGTGTTGTTAAATAAGGTAAAGATAAATTTTGGCCATGAAAAAGTGTTTTAGCGACTAGCAATTGCTCTAATGATTTTTCTGCTTTATTTTGCCGGTACAAAACCTGCCCCAAGCCCATTTTTCCATAGGCGACTCTGATAGGTGCCTCTTTCTTTTCCGCAAGTGTAATCGCTTTCCAAAAACCATGATGAGCATCGTCTAAACGCCCTAAGCTTAAATAAGATCTCGCTAAATCAGTATAAGTACTTTCAATATTATTAACTTTAGATAAATCGTAACGAAGCTTCAAAATTCGATTATACAAGGTAACTGAGGTTTGATAATCGCCAGTATAAAAATAGGCATTGGCTATCACATTTAATACGGCAAGATGATCCGAAAACTCTTGATGCTTTGTTAAATATTGTTTTACGCGTTCTAGATCTGAAAAGGCTTGCTGATGGTTAAGATTTAAAGCATTAGTCATTGAACGATAACTTAATGCTTTTACTAAAAAAGTAGGATTATTCAATTGTGTCGCTAAGTTAACGGATTCTTCAGCCATTTGCTGAGCTTGTTTGAACTTGCCACGAAAATAATATCCTGAAGTTATTTTCAGCATTAATGTCAGCCGTAAAGAGACATCAATATTAGTTAAGCTTTCACCATCAAGTGAAAATTGCATGGCGCGAGATAAATCCCCTTTATTCGTTGCCGCGTCCGCTAATAAACTAAATACTTTTCCAACGGTGTTATTTTCATAAAAGGTTCTATTTTGAATAATATCTTGAGATAACTGCACCACTTCGTCGTTATCTAATTGTTCAGGATCGGTTAAAAACAAGCGTTCAACTTTACTAATATTTTGTTCAATAATTGTTAAATTTTCATCAGCCGCGTAGGTGTTAGCCGAATAACTAACCTGTAAGAGTAATATTAATAATAATAATTTATTTACAGACATACCTTAAATTTTCTCGTTTATTCAATCATTTAGAAAAAATATCCTTCCGCTTTTGGCGGCTGATTTTACATTATCAATGATAAAGGTTTACAAGCAAGCTTCATAGCTTATAATGTTTTTAGAGCTTCTAAAGCTCGATAAGGGCAAATCTAGCGAAAGCTAGAGACGCAAAGTTACCGGTCTAAAGGGAAACCTATGATAGCGGAACTACCAAATTTAGATATAGTGGGGGCTTGTCTATATTTAGCAGACTCTATCTATTTCCTGCTGTGTACTTTGCGTGCTTCCCTTGTCCCTTAATTATTATCTTCTATTTTTTAATTTCTGCTCTGTAATATATTGAGTAATTACTTGCTCTAACATTGATAATGGCATTGAACCATTTTTCAGCACTTCGTCATGAAACTCACGTAAATCAAACGCAGCTCCTAAAGTATCTTCAGCTTTTTTACGTAATCGTTTAATGGTTAATTCACCAATTTTGTATGAAAGTGCCTGACCTGGCCATGAAATATATCGATCGATTTCCGTTTTCACATTATGTAATGATAGTGCTGTATTATCCGCTAAAAATGACAAAGCTTGCTCGCGACTCCAGCCCTTACTGTGCATGCCTGTATCAACAACTAATCGACAAGCGCGCCACATTTCATAAGTTAAACGACCAAAATTGCTATATGGGTCTTGATAAAAACCAGCCTCTAACCCTAAATATTCTGAATATAATCCCCAACCTTCGCCAAAAGCAGAAATATAAGTGTTATTGCGAAATTCTGGAACATTCTTCATTTCTTTCGCTAAAGAACCTTGTAGATGATGTCCTGGTACCGCTTCATGCAAGGTTAATGCTTCCAAAACATAAAGAGGACGACGATCTAGACGGTAGGTATTTACCCAATAATTTCCCGGCTGATCATCTCTTGAAGGGCCAGCATATCGCCCTGTGGTATACTTAGGCGCAATGCTAGCAGGTACTGCCATCACTCCATAGGGTGTACGCGGGAGCTTTTTAAACAAGCTTGGTAATTTTGCATCCATCTTTTTGGCAATAAATGATGCTTCTTTTAATAATGCTTCGGGAGTTTTTGCATAAAATTGCGGATCGGTACGTAAAAATTCTACAAAGCTAGCAAAATCACCTTGAAAACCAACAGAAGTGATTATTTCTTCCATTTCAGCTCGAATACGTGCAACTTCCTCTAAGCCTTTTTGATGAACTTCATCTGCGCTCAAGGCAAGTGTTGTATAATGTTCAACTCGATTATTATAGTAATGTTCACCATTAGGCAATGAGTTAGCCGCAATATTTTTTCGACCATTTGGCTGATAGACATTCACCATATATTCATAGTATTTTTGGTAACTCGTAATGACATTTTCTTTAATAATTTTCTGTGCTTGCGCTCTTAATTCTGCCGTAAGTTTCGCATCAAAATGTTTTGGCATTTTCTTAAAGGGTTGATAAAACTCACTTTCAGTAACATCTTCTTTAATAAATGCTTTTATCGACTCTTCAAAACCAATTAACACAACTGCCGGCTGAGTGATGCCTTCTTGTATCCCCAAATCCATCCAAGCCATTTGTTGATCAAAGTACCTAGGTAAAGCCGACATTCGTTTTATATAATCGCGGTAATCCTGTTCAACTTTAAATGGCACACGTTTATTAATCCAACTAATCCCTACATGAAACCCTGATTCAGCAGTAAGCGGCATGTAATGCTCTTTATTGACATAACTGTCTAGCTGATCTTTTATTTTATAGGCAAGTACTGACCAATTTATTTGATCATTTTGAGAGAGACTTTCACGATCTATTTTTAATAGTTTTTGGTAAATCTTTTGCTTACCTTGGTAATTTTTTAATAAAACCGCAGCTGAAAGGTCGGGTAAGCGCGCATTATTATCAGCAACACCAGGTTGACTAAAAGGGCTTAATGTTTTTTGGTATTGATGATATTCATTGATCACTTCGCGAAGCGCCAAGCTATTCCAACGACTAGTATCTTTCGGTAATTGGCCACAAGCGGCAACAAGAAAAAGGCAATAAAAAGAGATAACGTATTTCATTTTGTTCATTCAAAGAAAAATTATGACACCACTTTATCAAATATTTGCCGCGATGAAAGCTCAAGTTTCATAATATAAAATTGAAAAAATGTGCAATTTTTTAAAAAAAATGCGTATATTTACAAAATAATAATAATTATTGAATAATTACTATAGAAGTTTAAGTAAAATTGCTACAGAATAACCGCTATAACAATAATAAAGCTGTCGTGTAACAATAGAGGTCTGGAAGTAGTGAAACATCATGATTCCATTGAACAAGCAGATCAAAAGCTCGCCTTAGCGATAAAACAATTACAGCTTTGGCATCTTCCTGCCACACCAATTAATTATGCCGTTGGTTACGAATTTGTTAATAAAAAAAATTCAGCGCTAATTTCTCAAATAAAACAACACTTAAGTCTTGGAAAAAAACTTGATAATTATTTTATCAATGAGTTATTTCAGCTCCATATATTAGGCCAAGGTAGTTTTAGAGATGATATTATTACTGATATCGATGAGTTAATTACTGACGTACAAACAAGTAATCAACATTCAGTAACCTATGCCAATGGTTTAATTAAAAAAATTGACGACAATGTTCATCATTTAAAATCACAAAATCAGCAAAAAATTAATCTTGCCATCCAGCAAATTGAGAGTGCTTCAAATTCATTTAAACAAAAGCAAAAACAACTCGCTAAGCAACTATTGCTTTCGAAAAAGCAGTCGTTGTCATTGTTATCTGAGTTAGAAGAAGTCAAAAAAGAAATATATCTAGATCCACTTACGGGTTTATATAATCGAAAAGCATTGAATAAACATTTAGAGCAATGGACAAGTGAAGATCCGCATAAAAATATTGCCGCAATTGTTATCAGTGTAGATAAATTATCCCAAGTAAATGAAAAGTTTGGTTCATTAATTAGTGATGTACTTTTATCAAAAATTGCCAATAAAGTCGGTAGTTATGTTGGCGAAAGTGGCTTACCAATTCGTTCAGGCCAAGACGAATTTTTAATATTATTACCTGAAGTAGAACGTAATATTGCTGGTGAAATTGCCGAGAAAATACGCCAAGGTGTTGAAAAATTACGCTTTGTTAGCAGTAAATCCGGCGTTAGGCTCCCGCAAATGACCGTATCTTTAGGAGTAAATGATTTTAAGGTTTCACAAAATGCTCAAACAGTTATCAATTATACTCGTAGCTTAGTTACAGATATGCAACGTAGTGGCGCTAATGCCGTTATGGTTTCTCATTAATACTCATCATCTCCTGAATTAATACTGATATATTTTTTTCCGAAAAAACCCGAATACCATTTTTCCTTAATAAGGCTGTAGTTACCCCTTCTCCGTTGATTTTCTTATCAGTAAAAGTGCCATCATAAATAGTTGTACTACCACAAGACGGGCTTGATTCCTTTAATAAAGCGATACCAATATTATGTTGCTGGCAAAGCTTTAATGCCCGTTGTGCGCCTTTATTAAACTGTTCAGAAACATCAACGCCATCACAAGTTACGATACGTTGACTCTTATTTTGAATTTCTGCCGGTTGCCTCGGCACGGATAAGCCGCCTGCAACTTCAGGACAAAAACTGACGACTTGTTTATTCTGTTGCCAATGCAATAGCGTTTCATTTAATAGGCTTTGGCATTTGCCATCATAACGAACTTTTTCACCAAGAAAACAAGCACTCACTAATATTTTAGTCATTGCTAAATGTTACTCATCTCTTGAAATAAAGCGGTTAATAATTCACTGCCATTATGTTCTGGGCATTCAAGCCAAGCAGATTGACTATAACATTCAAAATTTATCGTAAAATCATGTTGTTGCCATTTAAAGCGAACTGCTTCAAGATCCGCCCCTTTTGACCATTCAAGTTTTTCAAACAAAGTATATTGCTGAAAATATCGTTCAATAATTAAAGGCAAGTCGTCTTGCGACCAATTTATATTAACCTCCATAATAATGGCAGTTGCGGTTAGCTCTTTACAGGCAAATAGTTTAATCACGTGATTTTTTGTCCAATATCAATAAACATACAGTTTCCTTGATATAATACAAAAAAACCTAAGACAGTTTCGCTCTTTTCTCATATAATCGAGCAAGAGCTATAAAAATTTTAAATTAACTAAGAGAGATAACGTTATGAGAAAACTTACTTTGGCTATTGCTGCTACAGTGATGATTGCATCTCCTGCATTTGCTGGTGATGTTGATGCCGGAAAAGCTAAATCAGGTACTTGTGCAGCCTGTCATGGCGCTGCAGGTATTTCAGCAATCCCTATGTACCCTAACTTAGCAGGTCAAAAAGAAGTTTATATTGCTAAACAATTAAAAGACTTCAAAGCAGGCAAACGTAAAGATCCAGTAATGGGTGCTATGGCAATGCCGTTATCTGATGATGATATTGCTAACCTTGCTGCATATTATGCTAGCTTAAAATAAGTTACTCTTTTCAGTTGAAAAAGCGTTCTATTGAACGCTTTTTTTTGCCTAAATGGATATCAATGACCCTTAACTGATCTTCAATTTTGTCATTAATTAACATGTTCTTTAATTAACGCTAAAAATGGCTGGCCATATCTCGATAATTTCGTGTCACCAATACCATTAATATTTAACATCTCATGAGAGGTAATGGGTTGATATTTCGCGAGTTCAGATAAGGTTGCATCGTTGAAAACAATATAAGGTGGAATATCTTCCGCATCAGCGATTTCTTTTCTCAGGGTACGTAACTTAGCAAATAATTTACGATCATAGCTGGATGATTCACCCGCTTTTCGCCAGTAACTCGCTTTTTGTAAACGAGGAGTAGCTAACAGTAAAGGTTGCTCACCTTTTAATATTGCATGAGAGGCTTGAGTTAAACAAAGCACGGAATGATTCGCTATGTCTTGTTGTAAAAAGCCAAGATGAATAAGTTGTCGAATAATCGCGTGCCAATAACTCAATGTTTTCTCTTTACCAATACCAAAGGTTGAGACTTTTTCATGGCCTTGTTGCTTAATTTTTTCAGTTATTTGCCCACGTAATACGCTAATAGTATGCTCAATACCTCCTTGTTGGTTAATACGATAAACGCATGACAACACTTTTTGTGCGGCTTCTAGACCGTCAAATTGACTGGGCGGATCTAAACAAATATCACAATTCCCACAACCGGTTTGCGTGTATTCAGCAAAATAATTTAACACTAACTGCCGACGACAAGTTTGTGCTTCTATAAACCCAGTCACCGCACTAAAACGTTGAATTTCAACATGTCTTCGTTGCAGATTTTCGCCTTGCTCTATCCGTTTATTTATTCGTTGCGCGTCATTCTCATCATAAAGAAATAAAGCTTCTGCGGGTAAGCCGTCACGACCAGCTCGACCAATTTCTTGATAGTAAGACTCTAATGTACGAGGCGGTTCAAAATGAATCACATACCTAACATTTAACTTATTGATCCCCAAACCAAATGCCACTGTAGCAATCACCACGTGAATATTGTCTTTAGCAAAGCCTTCTTGTACCGTATTTCTTATTTCAACTTCCATGCCTGCATGATACGCAGCACAATTTATGCCTGCCTCGGCCATAGATTTGGCTAGCTTTTCCACTTGCCAGCGGCTATTACAATATATAATTCCACAATCATTCTTACGCTTTTTCACATAACTAATTATTTGCTGCGTGCCTTGAAATTTATCCGCCATAGTTAAACGAATATTGGGCCGGTCAAAACTATCAAGATGTATATATGGGTTAGTTAAATTTAATTGTTGAAGAATATCTTTACGGGTTGTGACATCTGCCGTTGCGGTTAAGGCAAGTACAGGAACATCAGGAAATTGCTCTTTAATAATATTTAATCGAGTATAAGCGGGTCGAAAATCATGACCCCATTGTGAAATACAATGCGCTTCATCAATGGCAAATAATTGGATCGGTAAACTATGTAAACCTTGCATAAAGTAGTAATTACTCAAACGCTCAGGCGCAATATAAAGTAACCTGATTTCACCGGCTGCTAATTGCTGAAAAATGTGATTAATGTCATTCTGTTCAAGACTCGAATTAACATAAGCGGCACTAATTCCTTGTCGTTTAAGTGCATCGACTTGATCTTTCATTAAAGCAATTAACGGCGAAATAACGATGGTAATGCCTGAAAGAATGGTTGCGGGTAATTGATAACATAAAGACTTACCGCCACCTGTTGGCATTAAAACAAGGCTATCTTTACCTTGTAATACATGCTCGATAATTGCTTGCTGACCTTTGCGAAAACTAGTGTAACCAAAAAAGTGTTTCAGCTTATCTAATAGCGGGGGATTAGCGGGGTTTAGCGCAAGGTTAGTCAACGAATTATCATCTTAAATAGTCAGTGAACGTATTTTACCTGAATGAATGAACAATAAGAAAAATTTATTTCTGATTCATTCAATGTTATTCTCTAAACACAACTCATCAGACCAGATAAATTATGGATAAAACAGAAATTTACCAGCAAATCATTAATTTTTGGAACAATGATATGCCTTTTAATCGTTTACTTGGTTTAGAGATTCAACAATTCGACAAAGAGCAATCTGAAGTCAGATTTCTTTGGCAAGATAAACTCATCGGTAACCCGATTCAAAAAATCCTTCATGGAGGTGTAACCGCTACGGTTTTAGATATTGCTGGTGGTGTAGTGGCAGCGGCAAATATTATTGAACAATTGGATAATTTATCCCCAGAAAATATTCATTATAATTTACGCAAATTAAGTACAATTGATCTGAGAACCGATTTTTTATTGCCTGGCAAAGGTAAAGAATTTATTGCTACTGCACGTATTATCAGAAGTGGTAGTAAAGTGGCTGTCGCTCGTATGGAATTGCATAACGAGAGAAATGACCATATCGCCTTTGGTACAGGTACATATATGATAGGATAAATGAACGCAGTGCAATTTAGTTTACGTCTCGTTTAGTAAGTTTTATTCACGCAAAAAGTCGTTATGCCTCTCCATCATGTTATTATTAAGAATGCTCGCTATTTTCGATAATATTTATGAACAACCAAGCTAATAATGACACGCGTAACGGCGTATTCAATGCAATTAGTGCTTATTTCCTTTGGGGATTAGCACCGATATATTTCAAGCTCATAAAAGAAGTTTCTCCCGATGAAATCATGATTCATCGCATTGTTTGGTCATGTCTTTTATTATTTATTTTTATCTTTTTATCTAAAAAGTTACCGGCGCTTATCTCGGTCATAAAGCAACCTAAACTATTACTTAAGCTTACCATTACTGCGACATTTCTAGGCGTTAATTGGTTTATGTTTATTTGGGCTGTTAATAATGATCACTTATTAGATGCCAGTTTAGGTTATTTTATTAATCCACTGTTTAGTGTTGCCTTGGCAGTAATATTTTTAGGCGAAAGATTACGGAAGTGGCAAATCATAGCCGTTGCATTAGCAATTATCGGAGTGTTAATACAATTGGTATACATAGGCTCTTTACCTATTATTTCGCTCGTTTTAGCGGGAACATTCGGGATATACGGCCTATTACGTAAAAAGTTATCGATTGACTCTTTTATCGGCTTACTCGTGGAGTCAGCCTTAATGCTGCCTTTAGCGTTATTTTATTGGCAATTTTTTGTCAGCAGCGACACCAGTAATATGTTCAGTAATACTATGTCTTTAAACTCGTTATTAATTTTTGCTGGGGTAGTGACTACAGCCCCACTACTTTGCTTTACTGCAGCAGCGAAACGCTTAACTTTATCAACCGTCGGTTTCTTCCAATATATCGGCCCGAGTATAATGTTTATTTTAGCAATCACTTATTATCATGAAGTACTTGTGGTAGAAAAGCTGATCACCTTTGTATTCATTTGGGCAGCACTATTTATTTATAGTATCGACTCACTAAAAGCGCATAAACAAAAGAAAAAACTAGCAGTTTTATAAAACGCAGAAACCTAAATTGAAATTATGATAAAGAAGCGATCATAGTTTGAGCACACTGTCATTGTTTCAATGTAGCGATTAAAAGTTGGATTTAATGACTATAAACTTTTAGCTAAGTGGAGATTACAATTTGATTTCTGCCATTCTCTTTTGCGCTATATAATGCAATGTCGGCTTGATTTAATTGATCTTCTAAACTTGAAACACTATTAAAAACAACACCAATACTTACCGTAAAATTAATGTAATGTTCATCGTGATTAAACTGTGCACTCGCTATTTTCTCACGAAAAACATCGAGTTGTTGATAAATTGCCGCTTGATCTGAACCTGGCAGCAAAATGGCAAACTCTTCACCACCAAAACGAGCTAACGAAGCTTCAGTTAAACATTTTTCCATATTTTCAGCTAACATTTTTAAAATATGATCACCTGCTTCATGGCCATATGTATCATTTACCGTTTTGAAAAAATCAATATCTATCATCGCCAAGCCGTAGGGAATCTTATTTTCAGCATAATAGGCGATAGATTTTCTCGCTTTCTTAAAAAAAGCACGTCTGTTGGGCAGTTCGGTTAAATAATCAGTATTCGCGGCTTTCTGAATTTTCACAATATTGTGCAAGTTTTCAACATGCTGGGTAATACGGCAATAAAATTCTTCAGGGCAAAATGGTTTACGGATAAAGTCATCTGCGCCATTTTTTATGATACGGGCAGAATAAGTCGCATTATCAGCCCCTGAAATGCCAATAACTGTCATTTGATCTCGGTTGTATACCTTTCTTATTTCATTGGTTAATTCAATACCGTCCATTCCTGGCATTTCAAGATCAGTGATCACCATTTTAATATCATTTTGTTTCTGGAGTATCTTTAACGCTTCAACACCACTTTCCGCTGCATAAACAGTAAAATTACGCCTTTTTAATAATTCAGATATATGATTTCTTGCTGTAACCGAATCATCAACGACAAGCACGCCAGTACCGATGTTAGCGCTTTGCCAATACAAAATGCGCTTTAAATACATAAAAGCTTGGCTATTTTCTTTTGGAATATAATCTATGACAGGTTGATCAAGAATTTTCTTACGAGTTTCATCATCCATCTTCCCGGTCATCACAACACCAGGAATACCATGTGAAAGTATTGTTGCAATTGCTTCACCATTTTCAGCATCAGGTAAAGCGTAATCTATAGTAGCGGCAAAGTATTCGGTATTACTTTGCATTAAGGTTTCAACTTCAGCGAGGCTTTCCGCGATGCTAACTTCATAACCCAAGGATTCACCTATTTTTTTAATGATGCTGACAATGGCTTTACTATCTTCAACCACTAAAAGTTTTTTTGACATACTACCTACATATTTTTATAACGCTTGTAAATTAGCATAGGCTACTACCAGCCATTTGCTACCTACCTCAGCAAAATTTACTTGAATTCGGCTTTGTGCCCCATTTCCTTCATAATTTAATACAACACCTTCACCAAACTTTTGATGAAGTACAGACTGCCCTAATTTAAAGCCCGAATTATCAAAAGACTCTAAGGTAATGGTATTGGCAAATCGTCCGGTACTTGCTGGCCTTGACACTTGGCTTTGTAGACGAATTTCGTCAACACAATCACTGGGTAATTCACGTAAAAATCGACTAGGTTTATGGTACTTTTCTTGTCCATATAAACGTCGACTCTCCGCATGGCATAAATACAGCTTTTCCATGGCACGTGTCATACCAACATAACATAAGCGTCGCTCTTCTTCTAATCGACCAATTTCTTCAACTGATTGCTGAGATGGAAACATCCCTTCTTCAAGCCCTGCGATAAATACCAGCTTAAACTCTAAGCCCTTAGCAGAATGCATGGTCATAAGTTGCACTGCAGGTTCATAATCATCGGCTTGCGACTCTCCTGACTCTAACGCTGCATGGGTTAAAAATCCAGTTAACTGACTTTGCTCATCTTCTAATTCTGGATCCATTTCAAAGGTTTGACATGCTGTAACTAGCTCATTTAAGTTTTCAATTCTTGCTTCAGCACGTTCACCTTTCTCAGCTTGATACATAGCTTTTAAGCCACTTTGCTGAATAACAAAATTAGCTTGTTGGTCTAAATCTAGATTGCCAGAATCATCTTCTAATTGATCAATTAAATCGACAAATGTTTGAATAACTTTAGCGCTGCGCCCTTTTAATTCGTTATTTTGTAACATGGTTTGACAAGCCTGCCACAAGGTTACTTCAAGACTTCGTGCGGCATCTCGTACTAAAGCAACCGTAGTATTACCAATACCACGAGTGGGTGTATTAATAATGCGCTCAAAAGCCGCATCATCATCTCGGTTATTGATCAAACGCAAGTAAGCTAAGGCATCTTTAATTTCTTGTCGTTCAAAAAATCGCAAACCACCATAAATGCGATAAGGTAATTTCGCTTGTAGTAAGGCTTCTTCTAATAAACGCGATTGAGCATTACTGCGATATAAAATAGCGACGTCATCTAAGGAGTCTTCACTGGAAGATAAATCTCTTTTTAACCATTCAGTGATTCTGCCAGAGATAAAACGTGCCTCATCGATTTCATTAAAGGCGGTGTAAACTGAAATTTTTTCGCCCGCATCATCTTTTGTCCATAAATCTTTGCCTAATCGCCCATTATTATTGGCAATTAGCTGGTTAGCTGCGGTTAGAATGTTCGCCGTAGAACGATAGTTTTGTTCCAAACGGATTGTTTGTGCATTGTCAAATTCTTTTAAAAAGCGTTGAATATTTTCAATTTTTGCACCGCGCCAGCCATAAATAGATTGATCATCATCACCAACAATCATCACCTTACTTTGCTCTCGGCCAAGCATATTTAACCATGCATATTGAATGGCATTGGTATCTTGAAATTCATCCACTAACACGTGTGAGAAACGCTGTTGATAATGCTGAAGTAGTGCTGGATTATTTAGCCATAATTCATGAGCACGCAATAACAATTCAGCAAAGTCGACTAACCCTGCGCGATCACAAGCGTCTTGGTAACCTTGATAAACCTTAACAAAGGTTTCTTCTGTGGGATCATAATGGGTTTCAATATGCTTTGGACGTAAGCCCTCATCTTTTTTACCGTTGATATACCATTGCATTTGCTTGGCAGGCCAACGTTTTTCATCTAAATTCAACGCGCGAATAATACGTTTCACTAATCTAAGTTGATCATCAGAATCTAGCACTTGGAACGATTGCGGTAAGTTTGCTTCTTGAAAATGCATACGCAGTAACCGATGAGCTAAGCCATGGAAGGTTCCTATCCACATACCGTGAATATTGCCGCCAACGGTTTGCTCTACCCTAGCGCGCATTTCGGCCGCGGCCTTATTCGTAAAAGTTACCGCTAAAATACTATGAGGAGAAGCATGCTCCACCTTCATTAACCATGCGATTCGTTGTACTAAAACACGAGTTTTACCACTGCCAGCGCCCGCTAAAACCAACATATTTTGCAAAGGTGCGGCAACGACATCACGTTGCTTGTCGTTTAATGCATCAAGTAATTCTGATACGTCCATAGGGTAAAAACTCGAAATAAAATTAAAAGAAAGTAGGCTAATTATATACTGGTTATCAGTCGCTGTAATTCAACAACATCAGTTAATTCAATTGTGGGCAATGATGTTATCGGTTGCCCCACATCATAACTTGACACCCAAGCTGTTTGACAGCCAAAGCGAATAGCGCCATATACATCATTCACGCCGCAGTCACCGACATGCAACAGTTGCTCTGGTTGTATATTAAATTGCTGACAAGTACGTTGAAACATATCGGCATCCGGTTTTTGTTTTAACTGTAACCCTTGATGTGCCCCAGCATGGTAAATGGCATCAAAATAATGATGAATACCTATAGCCTTAGTATCAACATTTCCGTTACTTATCGCGATTATCGGCCAGTGCTTTTTCAATTGTTCAAGTAAATGATGAACAGCGTTGGGTACGGTAAAATTGCTGCGCTGCTTTACAAAAAAATCGAGTGCTTGTTCTGCCATTTGCATAGCAACTCGCGATGAGAATCCTAATGATTGAATACCTAAAAAATAACTTTTTAAACGTAATTCACCAACATCATGAGTTAATTCAGGATTTAAACTTAATGCCTGTTCGCGAAAAACAAACCAAAAATGATAATCATAATCACCATCTGGTTTGGGTGGTAACTGCTTAGCAAAGTAGTCAATCATTTTGCCATCGGTTGCCATCATTACCGGATAGTTACTATATAGCGTGTCATCTAAATCAAAGCTGATCGCTTTAAATGGCGTGAGTCGACGATAGAAACGCATAAAGATAAAAGCTAACGTTAGGCAGTAAATAGATGTTGGTACAATAACTTAGCGACCAATTTTCTGAACTGGCTTAATAATAATGTGTCCATTCTTGGGTCAAAATGCTCCGCATCTTTACTACTTATCGCTAAAAAGCCAATCTCCTGTTGATGATGCTGAAGCTTGATCAAAACAACAGAGCCTTCGCATTGTTCTGAAAACACCAATTCTTGTTCGCTTTGTTGAATGCGACCAAAATAATATTCGTCTTTAGTTAAACGGTTTTGTAAAACACCACCGCAATCTTTATCAATTAAGCAATTGTGCGATAACGTTACTGGTTGATTTAACCATAATTTGAAATCAGATAACGATAATAACTCCGTTGTCGCCTGATATAAGCAATCAAGTAATTCATCGGCAGAATGACAATCCAACAAACGTAAGTAAAGATCGCTATACAAAGCAAATAATTGCTCATTTTGATTAGCAATTGCCATCAACTGAGTTATTTCTTCTTCTAAAGCGTGTACTTTTTGACGAAGTTGCTGTTGTTGACGTTCAACCAAAGATACAGTGCCTCGTTGATTGTCATTCAAACGTAAGCTCGTGACTAATGCAGGGTGACGATTAAAAAATTCAGGATTCTCTTCTAAAAAGCTCACAATAATATCGTCTGATAACGAAATTTCTTCAGTTTGTAGCAGTTGTTGATTGGCTAACATTTCAGCAGTGATTGCTTGTTCTTTTTCATTACTCATAATTGTATTTGTCCATCAAAAACATGTACGGCAGGTCCGGTCATCTTCACGGGGTTTCCTGGTCCTTTCCAATAAATACGTAATTTTCCGCCCGGTAGCTCTACGGTTACCTGCTTGGCTAATTTTTTCTGTGTTTGACCAATCACCACTGCTGCACAAGCGCCACTGCCGCAAGCTAATGTTTCAGCTGCACCACGTTCATAAACGCGTAATTTGACATAATCAGGAGAGACCACTTCCATAAAACCAACATTAACCCCTTTAGGAAAACGTTCATGGTTAGTTAATTTTGCCCCTAACTCATTCACCGGTGCGGTTAATACATCGTCAACAGTTAACACACAATGAGGGTTTCCCATTGAAACCGCACCACAAAGTACGGTGTCTTCTTCACTGCGAAGAATATAAGTGCCTTCAACCTTTTGCGCAGAAAATGGAATTTTCGCAGGTTCAAACTGAGGTACAGGCATAGTAACGGTGACGTTACCATCGCGTTCAATAAATAAGGTCATTTTACCGGCATGGGTAGAAACACGAATTTTGTTGCGGTTTATTAAGCCTTTCATACGAACAAAACGCGCAAAACAACGGGCGCCATTACCACATTGACTCACTTCACTACCGTCAGCATTAAAAATACGGTAATGAAAATCTAAATCGGGATCATAAGGCGGCTCAACGACTAATAATTGGTCGAAGCCGATCCCAAAGTTTCTATCCGCCAATTGGCGAATTTGATCATTGGGCAAATAAACATTTTGGGTAACATTATCTAATACTAAAAAGTCGTTACCTAACCCCTGCATTTTCGAAAAATTTACTAACATTTTTTTACTAACATTTAAGTTCTCTTTCACTACCTTCCTCAAAGGATTAAGGCAGTACGCTTTCACCTTGCCATAAGCTTTCAAGGGATTCTCGCTGACGGATCACATACGAATTTTCGCCATCAACCATAATTTCTGCAGCGCGTGGGCGACTATTATAATTAGAGCTCATAGTAAAACCATAAGCTCCTGATGAACGAATCGCTAATAAGTCACCGGCTTCTATGGCTAACTCACGTGCTTTTCCTAAAAAGTCACCCGTTTCACAAACTGGACCAACAATATCATATGTTTTTGCTGGCACTTTCGCTTGCGCTTGTACAGGAATTATTTTTTGCCACGCTTGGTACAAAGAAGGACGAATTAAATCATTCATCGCACCGTCAACAATGGCAAAATGACGATCTTGATTGGTTTTCAAAAACTCAACTTCTGTCACTAAAATGCCAGCATTCGCCATAATTGCACGACCGGGTTCATAGATCAGAGAAATATCTCGCCCTTCTAGTTTACTCGCTATCGCTTTCGCGTATTCATTAGGATGAGGCGGTTGTTCATTATCGTAACAAACCCCTAGGCCACCGCCTACATCAATGTGCGAAAGTTTAATGCCCTGTTCAGCTAAGTTATCAACCAATAAGAGTACGCGGTCTAGCGCGTCTAAAAATGGCTGAATTTCGGTTAATTGTGAACCGATATGGCTATCAATTCCTTTAACAGTAATATGTGAATATTTTGCGGCTTTCGCATAAATTTGATAAGCATCTTCAATACTCACACCAAACTTATTTTCTTTTAAACCTGTTGAAATATAAGGATGAGTACCGGCATCAACGTCTGGGTTTACCCGTAATGAAATAGGCGCTATTTTGTCTAATTGCTTCGCTACCGCTTGAATACGATCTAATTCAGCTTCTGATTCAACATTAAAACAATGAATGTTTTTCTCTAACGCGTAAGCAATTTCTGCTGATTTTTTACCAACGCCAGAAAATACCACTTTACTCGCATCGCCGCCTGCTTGCAGCACTCTCGCTAATTCACCTTTCGAAACAATATCAAATCCAGAGCCCAAGCGCGCCATAACATTTAACACCGCTAAGTTACTATTAGCTTTAACGGCATAACAAACTAAGTGAGGGCGTTCACCTGCCGCTTGGTCAAAAGCATGCCAATGACGCTCTATGGTTGCACGGGAATAAATATATAAAGGCGTGCCGTGTGTTTTCGCTAAATCGGTGACGCTACACTCTTCGGCATATAACTGGTTTTCGTTATAATTAAAAAAATCCACAACTACTGTTCCTGTTGATCGGTTTGACGGTTTTGGCTACTGGGTTCTATTGAACTATTCGCTTGTTTTTCAGAGGGTTGATATAATGGCCCAGACATACCACAACCGGATATATTCGCCAAAATCAATAAACAACCGAAAATAATTGAATTTTGTTTACGCATTTTTGATTAATTCGATTTTTTTCCCATGATAGACGTTTTATAATCCAATGACTATAGATTACAAGCTAAACCAAACTTATCGATAAAGTTTTTCTCAAAAGGGCGAATAAATGAACGATTCACAGTATAACATTATGGCCGAAGACTTATTATTAGCACTTGAAGAGGCTATTGAAGATTGTGGTGTCGACATTGACTATGAAGGCGTTGGCGGCATGTTAACATTAACCTTTAAAAACGCATCTAAAATCATCATCAATAAACAAGCACCTTTACACGAAATATGGGTGGCAACGAAGTTTAATGGCCATCATTTTCACTTTGAAAATGAGCAATGGATAGATAAACGTGGTGGTGATGAATTTTGGTCATTTATATCAGCAGCTGTCAGCACCCAAGCAGAAGCACAAATCACCCTTAGTGCAGAATAAGTAGGAAAAAACATGACTCAAACAACGGTACGCATTGCCACCAGAAAAAGTGCACTCGCGTTATGGCAAGCTGAATATGTTAAAGCCAAACTCGAACATTTCCATCCTGACATTCTGGTTGAATTGGTACCAATGACCACCAAAGGCGATGTCATTTTAGATACCCCTTTAGCGAAAGTTGGCGGTAAAGGGCTTTTTGTAAAAGAACTTGAAATCGCCATGTTAGAAAATCGTGCCGATATTGCCGTACATTCAATGAAAGATGTGCCGGTGGAGTTTCCAGAAGGTTTAGGTTTAGAAGTAATTTGTCCGCGAGAAGACCCTCGTGATGCCTTTATTTCAAACACAATTAACAGTTTTGCTGAATTACCCCAAGGCGCAATAGTTGGCACCTCGAGTTTACGTCGTCAATGCCAAATAAAAGCCTTACGTCCTGATCTAGACATTCGTGACTTACGTGGCAATGTTAATACCCGTTTAGCAAAATTAGATAATGGTGAATACGATGCCATTATTTTAGCGGCAGCAGGCATGATCCGCTTAAAAATGCCTGAACGTATTCAAGAATTTATTGAGCCTGAAGTCATGTTACCTGCCAATGGCCAAGGTGCGGTAGGCATTGAGTGTCGAACCCATGATGACACAATCAAAGCATTACTTGCGCCACTCGGTTGTGAAACAACTCGTATTCGCGTATTAGCTGAACGCGCAATGAATCGTGCTTTAGAAGGCGGTTGCCAAGTGCCCATTGGCAGTTATGCGGTAATAGAAAACAAGCAGGTTTATTTACGTGGCTTAGTAGGTGCGGTAGATGGCTCAAAAATAATTACGGACAATGTCACTGGCGCCACTGACAATGCTGAACAATTAGGCCTTACACTTGCAGAAAAGTTATTAGCGCAAGGCGCCGATGTGATTTTAAAACAGGTTTACGAGCAGCAATAAATGTCAAAACCGTTAAAGGTAGCGATCACAAGACCACAACAACAAGGCCTAGCTTTACAACAAGCGCTGCTCGAGGTTGGTATATCATCAATATGCCAACCGCTATTTGATTACCGTTTAAATATCACTGAGTCAGCCATCGCGGGGCAAGTTGAAAAACTTCAGCCGAGTATGGTAATTTTTATTAGTGCAGCGGCGGTAGAATTTGCCAATCAGGCCTCTCCTTTAACAACTTGGTTGGATAGCAAACAGCTGATTGTCGCTGTCGGTAAAAATACGTTAACGGCATTAGCCGCGTTAGGTATTCAAGCGATTTGTCCTGATATCCATAACAGTGAAGGTATTTTAGCTTTACCTCAATGCGCGCCAGATCAAATCAGGCAACATTATAAAAATATTCTAATTGTTAGAGGCGATGGCGGCCGAGAATTTTTGGCTGAACAACTCCACGTAAGCGGCGCTCATGTTGAGTATTTAGAGAGTTATCGCCGCGAATGGTTAGCACTTACCCCACAAAACTTTAACCTTTGGCAGCAGCAAAATATTAATACTATTATTATTACCAGTAACGCTTTATTAAAACGTGTAGTAGAATTAATAGACATTACTGATAATTACTGGCAAAACACATGCTTATGGCTAGTAGTAAGTGAACGTATTGCACAAACTGCCCAACAACTGGGCTTAAAAAATATTGTGAATGCGAACAGTGCAAATAATCAATCAATACTCTCAACCTTGCTGAATATGGAATCCAAGAATGACTGACACCAACAAACCAGAAGACAGTAAAAATTCAGCAAAAGCCTCATCCCCTTCCGATGAAAGTACACAAGAGAAATTAGCTAAAATTGCTGCGAGTCTCGAAAATACCCCTGACTCTAGCAAAGCCGACGCTTCTTCAAGTACGGCCACTGATAAACATTCAGCCACTGTAGCAAAAAATAGCAAAACATCGACGACCACTCGCAATATGAAACCGACTCAAAAGCACGAAAATAAAATCTCTAAAACCGCAATAGTTGCTTTATTAATAGCAATAATCGCTCTCTTAGGTATTGGCGGCCTGCATTATTTCCATGATATGCAAAATAAAACTCAAAATGATGCTTTAGCACAGCAGTTAATTGCGTTAAATGCTGAAAGTGAACAACGTATCAATCGATTGATTTCAGAGCAAAAATCAACCTTTGAAACGCAAGTTAACCATAAACTTAACGCTATCACTGAGCAAAGCGAACAACGCATTGCACAACTTACAACGCAACTCGATGCATTAAAACAAAATCAGCCAAGTGATTGGCTTATTCATGAAGCGGAGTATTTAATTCGTATTGCAAGTAGAACTATTTGGTTAGAGCATGACACAACGGCAGCAATCAATTTATTAGAAGATGCCGACGCTCGTATTAAAGAGTTAAACAACCCTGAATTTTTACCGATACGCCAGCTTATTCGTGAAGATACTGTCGCCTTAAAACTGATGCCGACGTTAAACACGGAAGAAGTAATCTTGTCATTATTAGCATTAAGCAAACAAATCCCGCAATTAAGTTTTGCGATGGCAAAAATTCCAGACAGTAACGAACAAAATCAAAGTTTAGAATTATCTGAAGATACAGCTGACTGGCAAAGTAATTTAGCGAAAACCTGGCAACGATTTTTGGCAGATTTTATTACGGTTCGCCGCAGAGAAGGTAATGTTGAACCTTTGATGTCGGCAAGAAATCAGCAACATTTAAAAGAAAACTTAGCGTTAAAAATTCAACAAGCACAATGGGCTGCCAGTGAAGAAAAGGCGCTATTATATAGCGAAACCTTAGCGGATATTTCACAATGGTTGAGTGAATATTTTGATATGGGACACCTTGAAACGGCTAAATTTTATCAGAGCATTCAAATGCTCAAAGATGAAACGATCAGTTATGCTTATCCAAGCAAATTAAGTTCTTTAGGTGCGATTCGCCAAATTATCGCAAATAAATCGCAGCCAAGCATTATAGAAAATGAGCTTAAAGAGAGCGAAAAAAATAGCTCTCAACAAACCACTATTTCTGAAGAGGAGATAAATGAGCCGGTTCCTGAAAAACCTCTCAACAGCAAAGAGCAACAACCTAGTCAACAAACGCCTAAAACACAAAGCACCCCTAAACAAAAAACTATTTTAGAGGATGCCTAATGAAACGGATTATTCTACTTATAGTATTGTTTTTTGCTGCGATCGCTATCAGCCCAATGTTAATTGGTGAAAAAGGTTATATTTTAATCGCACTTGGAAACATAACGATTGAGTCTACCGTTGTCACTGCAACCTTAATGTTAATCACATTATTTATTGTCTTGCTGATCGCAATTAGGCTGTTACGAGGAGGGTTAAATTTAAGCTTAGGAGCATGGAATAAATTTGCTTTTGCTAGCCAACGTCGTGCATTAAGAAATTTAAAAAAGGGTATCGCCGCTTATATCCTTGGAGATAATCAACAAGCAGAGCATTTGCTAGTTAAGAGCGCCGAGCCAAGTCACTTTGAACAAATTGCCTATTTGTTAGCTGCCAGTGCCGCCGACAAACAAGGGCTAACAGCCAACACCAAGCACTACCTCGCTCAGTTAGCAGAAAATCAAGAGAATCTGAAAGATGTTGGCTTAGAATCAATATTAGTAACGATTCAACTGCTTATTAACAATGAAGAATTCAGCCAAGCTCGTCAGTTAATTGATAGCCATCATAAACATATTGGTCATGATGATAGATTACTCGCGCAGGAAATTACCTTAAGCCTGATTGAAAATCGCTTTAGTTATGTAGTTGAGCAATTAATTGCCGCAAGAAAAAGTAAAATCATCACCAATGACACCATTGAAAAATGGGAAGCCGCCGCGTTTTATGGTGTATTCAATGAGCAAATACAGCAACATGACAGCGAAGCACTCAATGCTTATTGGAACAATCTCAGCAGAAAAATAAAACAACGCGAACAGGTCGTTTTTGCCTATTGTCGTGTATTAGCTGCACACCAAATAATTCAACCATTAAGTAAAATTTTACTGCCCGTTATCAAAAAAGGCGCAAATGAACAGCTACTTAAACAAATGCGAAGTTTACCTTTAACTTCGTCAGATGAATTGATCAAAACGGTACAAAAACACTTACACCAAGATCAACACAATGCAAAATGGCTAAGTTGCTTAGCGCATTTAGCAGCTAATTCACAACAATGGTCCATGGCTGAAAAAGCGTTTAATTCACTCGTACATTTAGAAGGTGAGCAATACGATAGGGTTGATTTAATTGCCTTTGCTCACGTGCTTGAAAAACAAAATGAATTAACAAAAGCCATTGAAGTGTTAAATAAACTAGTCGTAAAAAACAACTAGCTTAGGTTTCCATATTTATTCTCGTGAGATCGCAAGTGAGTTATTTACACCGATAAACAACTCACTTGTTTTCCCGTTCGATTCTATTGCTTAAAGTAACCAAAACTCTTATTTAATAAACGCTTACATATCATTAAATGATAATAAATTAAACGACCATTAAATAAGAGTCTTGCCCTTTGTAACTGCCTTTATGCTTTTCTTTACGCTGAAAAGAGCCTTTACCTTTTTTCGCTTTAACAACTTGTAACTTATACATTTTTGACGTCACGATAGCGGCTAAAAAGTTATCTTTAATTGAGCCACGCCCAACATCTGTTTGACTTGTTAACGTAGAATTATTACTACGTTTCCCCTTGTTTTTACTCATTTTATTTTCCTTTTTCAACAAAATTTTGTCAGTAGTTAATTACCGCCTAAAAGGCCGGCACGTTTGATTAGAGAATCAATACTTTTATCAATGTCAAAAAAGCTTCGCAACCTATAGACGTAGTAATCACAGTATTAATATCTACAAATATAACCGGAATATTATGAGGGCGAATATCGGCTTTTACTAGCTAAACGACTAAAATTTATTTTATGCGAAAAAAAGCCACCTATGAATAGTGGCTTAATATGCTAAATTTTTGTTCCAACGCCAATCAAATATAGGCGAAGGCATCACCATACAAATGATTGATATTTGCTCCGCGTGCAATAAAGTCATCGCGAACTGCGCCTACCATATCAAATCGGCCGGCAATATAAATATCATAATCACCTAGGTTATCAATATCTTTCATTACGACTTTATGCACCATACCGATTCTACCTTGCCAATCATCATGAGGCGTTTCAACAACAGGATTAAATTTTCCGTGAGGTAAGGTATTAATCGTTGCAGTTGTTTTATCTAGCTCATAACAAGCGCTTGGGTCACGTAATCCCCAATAAACCAGGATTTCTCTGGTTGATTCTTGTTTAGCTAAATACTCAAACATTGACTTTATATAAGAAAATCCTGTGCCGCCGGCAATTAATAATGCTGGTCGTTCACTGTCAGTAATTAAGGCAGCATTTCCTAGAGGCATTTCGATAGTAACATGAGAGTTTTCTTTAATACGCTCAATTACTTGCATTGGATAACTATCAGCACCAAAAGCACCAATTTGTAATTCAATCAGCTCATCACCTGGCGAACTAGCGATAGAAAATGGTCTTTTATCTTCATCGCTCATGACAAAATTCAAGTATTGTCCCGGTAAAAAAGCAACTTGTTCAGCCGGCTTTAATAACACTTTATAAACATATTCAGTTAATGCCGTTATTGACTGAACCTGACACTGTATTTCTTTCATTTATTAACCTATATATCACAGCTCAAAGCTGTTAAATTTTAAATATTTTGCGTTACTCAAAAATATTGAGTTCATTCCAAAGTTCATCTACTGCGTTTTTGACGCTTTCATCCATCACTATGGGCTCTCCCCATTCTCGATTTGTTTCACCCGGCCATTTATTGGTCGCATCCATTCCCATTTTTGAACCAAGTCCTGAAACTGGCGAGGCAAAATCTAAATAATCAATTGGGGTATTTTCAATTAATACAGTGTCTCTACTAGGATCCATGCGAGTGGTCATCGCCCAAATGACATCTTTCCAATCACGGGCGTTCACATCGTCATCACACACGATAACAAACTTAGTATACATAAACTGACGAAGGAATGACCAAACGCCCATCATCACTCTTTTCGCATGTCCCGCGTATTGCTTCTTAATAGTGACCACAGCTAAACGATATGAACATCCCTCTGGTGGCAAATAAAAATCCTGAATCTCTGGGAATTGTTTTTGCAAAATTGGCACAAACACTTCGTTAAGTGCAACACCTAAAATTGCCGGCTCATCAGGCGGACGACCTGTATAAGTGCTGTGATAAATAGGGTCTTTTCGTTGCGTGATATGCGTCACTGTCATGACTGGAAAATCATCTACTTCATTATAGTAACCGGTATGATCGCCATATGGACCTTCAGGTGCCATTTCATTAGGGTTAATATAGCCTTCTAAAATAATCTCAGCCGTTGCCGGTACTTCTAAATCATTACTAATACATTTCGCGACTTCTGTTTTCGCACCTCTTAGCAAACCCGCAAAAGCATATTCTGAAAGCGTATCAGGTACAGGGGTTACTGCACCTAAAATGGTTGCAGGATCAGCTCCTAAGGCTACAGAAACCGGATAATTTTCACCGGGGTTTTCTTTTTTAAATTCTTGAAAGTCTAACGCGCCACCACGATGTGATAACCAGCGCATAATTATTTTGTTTTTGGCAATTAATTGTTGACGATAAATACCTAAGTTTTGACGCTCTTTATGAGGACCACGTGTTACCGTTAACCCCCACGTAATAAGAGGAGCAACATCACCTGGCCAACATTTTTGAATCGGTAACTTAGTTAAATCAACGTCATCACCACTAAATACTTGCTGCTGGCAAAGCGGCTTTTTAATGACTTTTACCGGCATATTGAGCACTTGCTTATACAAAGGCAACTTATCCATTGCATCACGAAAGCCCTTTGGAGGCTCAGGCTCTTTAAGGGTTGCTAGTAACTTACCAACATCTCGAAGGGCATTTACATCTTCTTGCCCCATAGCTAATGCAACCCGTTCAGGCGTACCAAATAGATTAGTAAGCACGGGCACACCACTTGGTTCGCCATGCTCATTTACCGGATTTTCGAATAACAGCGCAGGACCTTCTTGACGTAAGGTTCGATCACTGATCTCCGTCATCACTAAATGAGTAGATATTGGTTGTGTAATACGCTTTAACTGGCCCAATTTTTCGAGCTGGGCGATAAAATCTCTTAAATCACTGTATTTCATTATCGTTTTTACTGAGAATTTTTCGTTATTATACTGATATGTACATTAAAGACATCATTATTAGCTGAACTTAAGTCACTCTAATAATCAGAACGTTGTGTAATCCTTTGATATGCTGATGTTATTTTATTAACAACCTCATTATCTGTTTGATTACTTAAGGCAAAATATAGTGACGTTGATAGTTCTTCTAAATGATAAAACGGTTTTATTTGTTGGCAATCAACTTTCAAATGTAAGCATGACAATTGAAAACTTGAATAGTTTGTTGGAAATAAATCAATTCGTCCAAGTTTTAACATATTAATACTTTGTGATGGCTTACTAACGCTATACAAGTTTTTAAAACCTTGCGAGATTAAATACTGCTCAGTAGCACTATCGCGTATAACACCAATTTTGAGTTTTTTGAGTGACTCCAAAGTAACTGGCGAAGGTAAGGTTAACGACTCCATACCCACCAAATAAAAATTTAAACGTAATACACTACCTATCCATTGAAATTGCTTCTCTCGCTGATCAGTTCTGGCTAACGAGTAAATTAACGTGTTTGGTTGAGTTAATGCAATTTTATAAGCTCTTGCCCAAGGCAGCATTTCTATTGAATACTCCAGTTTGGCTTCTTCAAGCACAGCTTTAACTAAATCAGTTGCTGGGCCTAATATAATGCCCTGTTCAATATATTGAATGGGGTAAGAATCTTCTGTGACTACTTTAATAATAAGTGGATTATCAAAAGTTGATTGGCTTAGTGGTTCTTGTGCGAAGACAAAAATAGCGCTTAATTGAATAAACAACAGAAAAATACAACTCAAAAAATTCCGCAGCATGCCCAACACCACTAGCAAAGATTGTAAAAACCACATTCTACAATATCTACGGCTATTTGTCGTATAAAAAACGAGCGACAGGCTTTAAAGTCTTCATATTTTCAGCAAAAAAAAGCGTTAGTTTTTCAACTAACGCTTTTATCATTGCTTTATCAGTAAAACTGATTACTTACGTTTCATCGAATCAAAGAAATCGTTATTAGTTTTTGTCATGGCAAGTTTATCAATCATAAACTCCATGGCGTCAATTTCACCCATTTCATGAACAATTTTGCGTAATATCCACATTTTTTGCAGTTCATCTGGCTTAGTTAATTTCTCTTCGCGACGCGTGCCACTGCGGTTAAAATGAATAGCAGGGAAAACACGCTTCTCAGCAATTTTACGAGAAAGGTGTAATTCCATATTACCGGTACCTTTAAATTCTTCGTAAATAACTTCATCCATTTTAGAACCAGTATCTACTAGGGCTGTGGCGATAATGGTTAAGCTTCCACCTTCTTCAATGTTACGCGCCGCACCAAAGAATCGCTTCGGACGATGCAAAGCATTCGCATCAACACCACCGGTTAATATCTTACCTGATGAAGGGATCACCGTATTATATGCACGCGCTAAACGAGTGATTGAATCAAGTAAGATAACCACATCTTTTTTATGCTCAACTAAACGTTTCGCTTTTTCAATCACCATTTCTGCGACTTGAACGTGACGGTTGGCAGGCTCATCAAATGTTGAAGCAACCACTTCACCTTTCACCAAACGTTGCATCTCGGTCACTTCTTCAGGACGCTCATCAATCAGCAACACCATTAACTCACATTCAGGGTGATTATAAGCAATACTTTGCGCAATGTTTTGTAGTAAAAGTGTTTTACCTGCTTTTGGTGGCGCAACAATTAAACCACGTTGACCTTTACCAATAGGAGAAGCTAAATCCAATACTCGAGCAGTAATATCTTCAGTAGAACCGTTACCGCGTTCCATTGTTACTCGTTGATTTGGATGAATTGGTGTTAAGTTTTCGAAAAGAATTTTATTGCGAGAGTTTTCAGGTTTATCAAAGTTAACTTCATTCACTTTTAATAAGGCAAAATAACGTTCGCCATCTTTCGGGGGACGAATCTTTCCGTGAATCGTATCACCGGTGCGCATACTGAAACGGCGAATTTGGCTTGGTGATACATAAATATCATCTGGACCGGCTAAGTATGATGAATCTGCAGATCGTAAAAAGCCGAAACCATCTTGAAGGATTTCAAGTACACCACCACCAAAAATATCTTCGCCGCTTTTAGCATGGGCTTTTAATATAGCAAAAATAATATCTTGTTTACGATTACGAGCAAGATGCTCAAGTTTCATTGATTCAGCTAATTTTACAAGTTCACTGATGGATTTTTCTTTGAGTTCGGTAAGATTCATATTAGAGGTTCTTAGATGTTTAACGTTGTTTGAGTTTGCCAATTTGGCATAGTTTTAATGGATAGAATTTGAATTTAGAAATGTTATTTTTCCGTTGAGATATAAAGTTAGCACTAAATATCCAATAGGTAAAGTAACAAAATATTTCTTTGGTTATTTAATAATCAAAAGCCGTTTAACAAAAAGACCCGTATCAAACGAGCCTTTTTATCATTATAAGTTGTTATCGATAAACTCTTTTAATTGAGTTTTTGATAAAGCACCAACTTTGGTATCGGCTACAACGCCATCTTTAAACAATAAAAGCGTTGGGATACCACGAATACCATATTTAGGTGGTGTTGCCTCGTTTTGATCAATGTTTAATTTACCAACAGTCACTTGACCTGCATATTCGTCTGCAATGTCATTTAATAAAGGCGCAATCATTTTACATGGACCACACCATTCAGCCCAAAAATCAACCAAAACTAAGCCTGATGCGGTTAATACATCAGCTTCAAAGCTGTCATCTGATAACTGAACAATTTTATCGCTCATTTTTCTCTCCGTTAATGGTGGCATTTATCGCCAAACTGAGCAGGATTATACCCGCAACAAAATGAATTACCAATAGTCTTGCACTATTCACATAATCTATCACGCTTTTGATAGTTTTTTCATGATCAAAAACTACATTTGTTAAAATTTATACAATCGCATTATCGAGATAGTATTTATTAACCAGATAACCTGTTAAGCTTAGCGCCATGAATAATACACACTTATCAGATACAAAGTTCACAGAGCTTAATTTAGCACCTCAAGTCGTTGCCGGATTAAATGCCATGGGCTTTGAACAATGCACAACCATACAAGCAAAATCTTTACCTGTATTACTTGAAGGCAAAGATATCGCCGGACAAGCGCAAACAGGCGAAGGTAAAACTATTGCCTTTTTAGCAGCAACCTTTCACCACTTATTGCAAAAAACAGCCAAAGTTGAAAAACAGCCAAGAGCCTTAATAATGGCACCAACTCGAGAGCTTGCCATTCAAATTCATCGCGATGCTCTAGAAATGGCTAAAAGTACTGGCCTTCGCTTAGGCGTTGTTTATGGCGGTGAAGGTTATGACAGCCAACGTCAAGAATTGGAAGCAGGCGTCGATATTTTAATCGGCACATGTGGTCGATTACTCGATTATATGAAGCAAGGCATATACAACTTAAAGCACATCGAAGTTGTCGTGCTAGATGAAGCCGATCGCATGTTCGATTTAGGCTTTATCAAAGATATTCGTTATATGTTTAATCGTATGCCAGCGGCAACAGAACGATTAAGTATGTTGTTTTCTGCCACCTTGTCATTTCGTGTCAAAGAGCTTGCCTTTGAACATATGAATGACCCTGTAAGTGTGGAAGTTGAACCTGAGCAAAAAACCAACTTGCGTATCTCAGAAGAGCTTTTTTATCCTTCTAACGAAGATAAAATGAATTTGCTGCAAACGCTTATTGAAGAAGACTGGCCAGAAAAAGCCATTATTTTTGCCAATACCAAACATAGCTGTGAAAATATTCATGCGCATTTAGACGCAGATAAAGTCCGTGTTGGGCTACTAACGGGCGATGTAGTTCAAAAACGTCGTCTAAAAATATTAGAGCAATTTACCAATGGTCAACTTGATGTATTAGTGGCGACAGACGTTGCTGCACGTGGTTTACATATTCCACAAGTGACGCATGTATTTAACTATGACTTGCCTGATGACTGTGAAGATTATGTGCATCGGATTGGTCGTACTGGCCGAGCGGGTGCAACCGGTCATGCTATTAGTTTTGCTTGTGAAGAATATGTGTTCAATTTACCCGCTATTGAAACCTATATCGAGCACACCTTACCGGTCAGTAAATATGATCATGAATCATTAATTACTGACTTCCCGAAACCTAAGCCTCGCCAACGTCGCCATAAACCACATAATGGTGGTCAAAACCGTGGTAGAACAGGTGGCAATCGCAACCGTAGATAACATTTAGGTGTAGCGTTGATTAGCAATAACCCTACAGATTCACCTTTGTATGCCATCATAGATTTAGGCTCAAACAGCTTTCATATGATGATCACCCGACAACTTGCTGACAGTGTGCAAGTTGTCGACAAGGTTAAAAGAAAAGTTCGTTTAGCGGCAGGACTAAACAGTGACAATATTTTAAGTGAAGAAGCGATGGCACGCGGCTTAGAATGTTTAAGTTTTTTTGCCGAACGCTTACAAGACATTCCCACAGAAAATGTTCGCATTGTCGCAACCGCCACCCTGAGACTTGCTCAAAACAGCCAAGATTTTATCCATCGAGCTAATAAAGTACTTGGTCAAGCAATTAAACTCATATCAGGTGAGCAAGAAGCTGAATTAATTTACCTTGGTGTTGCACATACCAGTTGTTGCCAAGAAAAACGCTTTGTCATTGATATAGGTGGCGCCAGTACCGAACTGGTTGTTGGCACAGGATTTCAACCTCAAAAAATAACTAGCCTTGATATTGGCTGCGTCACCTTTAATCGTCAATTTTTTGCTGATGGTTTATTAACACAAGTAAACTTCGACCAAGCAATTGCCGCCGCCAAGAAAATCTTATTGCCATTAATAGCCCCTTATTCATCGATAGGCTGGCAAAGCGTATTGGGTGGTTCAGGTACCATGCAAGCCCTAGCTGAAGTATTACTGTTTCAAAACAGACCCAGCATTATTTCTTATCACTTTCTCAAAGAAATTCAGCAGCAACTTATTGCAAATCAGTCAGTCAATAATATCAATATTGCGGGCTTAACTAGCGAAAGAACGCCAGTTATTGCTAGCGGTCTGTCGATATTAATCGCCATTTTTGAAAGTTTTGCTATTGAGCAATTGCAACTTTCTTGTGGCGCGTTACGTGAAGGCCTTCTGTATGAAATGCTGCCATGTAATAAAAAAGTGAGTATTAGAAAACGTACCGCCCTTTCATTAATGCATCGATACCATGTTGACGAACAACACGCGTATCGTGTCAAAGCACAAGTAGCATCACTGTTTCAAAGCTTATCTCCTGCATGGCAATTACATAAAGATAATAGCTATGAGTTGTTACTGATCAGCTGCGACTTACATGAAATAGGCTTATTATTAGAGTTTAAGCATCACCAAAAACATAGTGCTTATATAATTGAAAATGCTGAATTACCAGGATTTGATCAAGCGGATCGTCAATTGCTGAAAGCCTTTGTTAAACTCTATAAAGGCGATATTGATGTCAGCTTATTAAAACAATCCGTCACTGACCCTCAAACCGCCAGCTACTTATTGGCGATATTGCGCTTATCTATTATTTTATGTCGCTTAAGAAAAGATGATGTTTTACCGCATTATCAATCATCAGTGGACGAAAATAACCAGATAAATTTATGCTTACCGAAAGATTGGTTAGCAGAGCACCCTTTAATTGCTGATGAGCTTGTGGCGGAAGAAAAACACTTAGCCATGTTAGGACTAAGCGTTAATATTCAATGTAATATTTAGCATAGAAACGCGTTTTTATTTCTATGATAAAAATGTTTGATAAGCTTCATTTTCCGTTTCTTCTTGCCATTGATAGCCGAGATCTTTTAAGTGATTAAAAAAATCTAACTGCTCATCATTCGCAACTTCAAAGCCGGCTAATACTTGGCCAAAAGCGGCACCATGGTTTCGATAATGAAATAAACTGATATTCCAATGCTCGCCTAAGGTATCAAGAAATTTTTCAAGCGCTCCTGGATATTCAGGAAACTGAAAACGAAAAATACGTTCTTGGCTATCAGTCGGATTTAACCCACCAACCATGTATCTTACATGTAATTTGGCTAATTCGTTTTCAGTTAGATCCGTCGCCTGATAACTTTGCTCTGCTAACGAAGTTAACAATTGATCGCGTTCTTGCTCACCACCGGTTCTAACGCCAACAAAAATATTGGCGCTATTTTCTTTATTTTCTGCCGTATGACGATAATTAAATTCGGTGATCACGCGTCCATTTAATGCATGACAGAACTTACGGAAACTGCCTTTTTCTTCAGGAATAGTCACGGCTAACACCGCTTCTTTTTGTTCACCTAATTCACAACGCTCAGAGACATACCGTAATGTATGAAAATTCATGTTTGCGCCAGAAAGAATCGCCACTAATGACTCTTCACCCTCACTGGTTTTACAATATTTCTGTAAGCCAGCTAACGAGAGCGCACCCGCAGGTTCGGCAATAACACGAGTCTGTTCAAAAATATCTTTTATCGAGGCACAAATTTCATCGGTGTTTACTGTGATCACTTCATCACAATATTGTTGAATTAAACTGAAGGTATGCGTACCAATTCGTTTTACCGCAACACCATCAGCAAACAATCCAACTTGCGCTAAATCAACAGGTTTTCCAGCCGACAAAGCCGCTTGTAAACAAGCAGAATCTTCCGCTTCAACGCCAATCACCTTAATATTCGGTTGAAGTTGCTTAAGATAAACAGCCATGCCAGCCAATAAGCCACCACCGCCAACAGGCACAAATACCACATCAGTTTTCGGTTGTTGTTGCAGTAATTCTTTAGCAACAGTGCCTTGTCCAGCAATCACATCTTTATCGTCAAACGGATGAATAATGGTTTTATTTTCACGTTCGGCATATTCAACTGAAGCCGCTTGTGCTTCATTAAAACTCTTGCCAACTAATCGAACATCCGCGCCAAAACGGCGAACATTATCCACTTTAATATCTGGTGTAGTAATAGGCATGACAATGGTCGCTTTTATGCCTAACTTATGCGCGGCAAGGGCTAAACCTTGCGCATGATTACCCGCAGATGCCGCAATAACCCCATGAATACATTGAGCTTCTTCTAAATTAGCAAGCTTATTATAAGCACCACGTAATTTAAATGAATGAACCGGTTGTTGGTCTTCTCTTTTTAAGAAAATTTGATTACCTAAACGAGAGGAGAGTTTGGTTAAAGGAGTTAAATCTGTCTCAACCGCAACATCATATACAGGAGCTAATAAAATGCGACGAAGGTATTCAAGCCCTTCGCCTTGCATTGCTTGACTTTCAGCTTCAGTCATTCGACTCTTCACCATCAAGTAAAGCACGATTGCGCACCGCACCTTTATCGGCACTAGTGGCTAACATCGCATAGTTTTTAAGTGCGTAACTGATCGGGCGCTCACGGTTAACCGGCTTCCAAGCATCTTTACCTTTAGCATTCATCGCTTCACGTCGAGCCGTCAATTCTTCATCAGAAACCGCCAATTTAATGGAACGATTAGGAATATCAATTTCAATAATATCGCCTTGCTCTACTAAAGCGATTGTACCACCACTTCCAGCTTCAGGGGAAACGTGACCAATCGATAAACCTGAAGTACCACCAGAAAAACGACCATCGGTTAAGAGTGCACAAGCTTTCCCTAATCCCATCGATTTAAGGTAAGTGGTTGGATACAACATTTCTTGCATACCAGGGCCACCTTTTGGCCCCTCGTAACGAATAACAACCACTTCACCTGCGACAACTTTTCCATCCAAAATACCGGCAACCGCAGCATCTTGGCTTTCAAAAATATGAGCAGGACCTGTGAATGTTAGGTTGTCATCACTCACACCCGCAGTTTTAACCACACAACCATCGACGGCAATATTACCTGAAAGTACCGCTAAGCCGCCTTCAGTAGAAAAAGCATTTTCAATATTGCGAATACAACCATTTTCACGATCGTCATCTAAGGTATCCCAACGACAATCTTGACTAAAGGCTTTAGTCGTTCGAATGCCCGCAGGACCAGCACGGTAGAATTTTTTAACGTCTTCATCGTCCGTTACTTTGATATCATATTTAGCAATGACATCAGCAAGTGAAGTACCTAAAATATTCGGTACATCAGTATTTAACAAGTTAGCACGTGCCAACTCACCTAAAATACCAATTACACCACCAGCGCGATGTACATCTTCCATATGATATTTTGGAGTTGAAGGAGCAACTTTACATAATTGCGGGACAATGCGTGATAACTTGTCCATGTCTTCCATGGTGTAATCAACTTCTGCTTCTTGGGCCGTCGCTAACAAATGCAAAATAGTATTGGTTGAGCCACCCATAGCGATGTCTAAACACATGGCATTGTGTAAAGCTTCTTTACTCGCAATATTTCGCGGTAAAGCTGATTCGTCATTATCTTGATAATAACGTTTAGTTAATTCAACAATTTGCTTACCCGCTTTTAAAAATAATTGTTCACGATCGGCATGGGTCGCTAGCATTGAACCGTTACCCGGAAGGGCTAATCCTAATGCTTCTGCTAAACAATTCATCGAGTTTGCTGTGAACATGCCTGAACATGAGCCACACGTTGGGCATGCTGAACGTTCAACTTTGTCTGAATCTTCATCGGAAACGGTTGGATCCGCACCTTTGATCATGGCATCAACTAAATCGAGTTTAATAATTTGATCAGAAAGCTTAGTTTTACCCGCTTCCATTGGGCCACCTGATACGAAAATAACCGGAATATTTAAACGCATTGCCGCCATTAACATGCCCGGAGTAATTTTGTCACAGTTTGAAATACACACCATGGCATCGGCACAATGGGCATTAACCATGTATTCCACTGAGTCAGCAATTAAATCGCGAGAGGGTAAACTATACAACATACCGCTATGGCCCATAGCGATACCGTCATCAACAGCAATAGTATTAAATTCTTTGGCGACGCCGCCTGCTTCTTCAATAGCACCAGCGACTAACTGCCCCATATCTTTTAGATGGACATGACCAGGCACAAATTGAGTAAATGAATTAACTACAGCAACAATAGGTTTGCCAAAATCGCCGTCAGTCATACCTGTAGCGCGCCATAATGCACGAGCGCCTGCCATATTACGGCCTTGAGTAGAAGTTGCTGATCTTAATTTAGGCATGATTTATATCCTGATTGATGAAGTTGAAAAATTTTATTTTGAAAAAAGCCATTTAGCTGCTTTAAAAATAAAACTCATTTTTATCTGTATATTTGGTTGCTAAATAGTGAAATTGTTCACGTGTACAGCATGATGTTTCAATACACGTGAACGATATTAATTGACGTTATTTAACCGCGTCTAACCAGCCTTCTGGAATTTCGGTAGAACCATCAAAAATGCCAAAAAAGGCTTCTTGAATCGCTTTCGTAACGGGTCCTCTAGAGCCTGTACCAACAGCAATACCATCAACGGTTTTTACTGGCACAACTTCAGTCGCAGTACCTGTCATAAAAAATTCATCCGCTAAGTATAATGACTCACGAGAAATAGGCTCTTCTCGCACTTCATAGCCAAGGTTTCTAGCAAGCTGCATCACAGTATCGCGTGTTAATCCAGGAAGAATTGAAGCCGTACTAAATGGGGTGTAAATAACGCCATTGCGTACTAAAAATAAGTTTTGACCTGCCCCTTCACTAACCATGTTATTAATATCTAACGCGATACCTTCGGTATAACCGTGGCGACCTGCTTCCATAGAAATCAATTGTGATGATAAGTAATTACCACCCGCTTTAGCAGCAGTAGGCATAGTATTAGGCGCTAAACGGTTCCAACTTGAAACACCAACATCAACACCATTTTCAATAGCATCTGCTCCTAAGTATGCTTCCCAGCTAAATGCCGCAACCATTAAATCAGCTTTTGCATCCGTTGGTGGACGTAAACCCATGCCAACATCACCAAGAAACGCTAAGGGTCTCAAATAAGCAGAATCTAACTTGTTTTCTGCTACCGCATCTTTACACGCCTGAACAACTTCTTCATGCGTGTAAGGAATATTCATACGATACACTTTTGCCGAATCAAATAAGCGTTTGATGTGTTCGTCTAAGCGAAAAATACAAGTACCTTTGTGAGTTTTATATGCACGGATCCCTTCAAATACAGAAGAACCGTAATGTAACGCATGGCTCATTACATGAACTGTTGCGTTTTTCCAAGGCATGAGTTCACCGTTAAACCAGATGAGTTCAGCATTTACTTTTGCCATTTTAATTTCCTAATTTATATTTCTATGAGAATACTTTACGATTTACCTGAAAATATTCTTTTTTGTTTTTTAAGTGCGTGTTTTCAACGCAAGTATTATAACGTGTAAATCAATAAATTACTGCGCTACCACGTCGTCTATTTTTACTTCTTTGATATCGATCAGTTTATTAATTTGATCAACCAAAAGCGTGATTGAGCGCTCACTTCTAACCATTAAGATTATGGTTCCTATATGAGTGCCAGTATTAACCTTGGCATTTATGCCATCAATTAAAAAACCGCGATAGCGTGTAACTTGTAAAATACGCTCTAAAACAACCTGCTTATCATCAGCTTTGATGGTTAATTGATATTGATTCATTAGATACTCTCCATCATTTGATCATTGGCGGTATTAGGTGGCACTAAAGGCCAAACATTGTCTTGAGCATCAATTTTTACTTGCAATAAGTATGGGCCATCGTGCTCAAGCATCTCTTCTACGGCAGCTGAAACTTCACTTTTTTTAGTAATTTGTTTGGCTTTAATATCAAAGGCAGTCGCTAACATAATAAAATCAGGATTATCAGAAAGATCCGTTTCACTTAAACGACCGTTAAAGAATAAGTCTTGCCACTGACGAACCATACCTAACTTGGCGTTATCAATGAGTAATATTTTCACGGGTAATTGAAAACGTTTTATCGTTGATAATTCTTGAACATTCATCATAAATGAACCATCACCCGAAACAGCAATAATACAATCAGTAGGTCGGCTAACTTGCGCGCCAATAGCTGCAGGAATACCAAAGCCCATGGTTCCCATACCGCCACTGGTCAAAAAGTTGCTTGGGTCATTAAAAAGCATATGCTGAGCAGCCCACATTTGATGTTGGCCTACATCGGTTGTAACACAAGCATTTTTCGGCATTTTGTCACTGATTTCTTTCAACACTGCAGGCGCAAAAATATTTTCACCCGGATGATCATATCGCCACGCGTTATCTTGCTTCATTTTTTGACATTCTTGTTGCCAATCAGCAATAGAAAGCGGGATTGCTAACGCCGGTAAATTAATTTTTAAATCACCTAATATGGCAGCATCGGCCGCTCTACGTTTATTAATTTCAGCGGTATCAATATCAAAATGGATAATTTTAGCATGTGGCGCAAATTCATTTAATTTACCCGTGACACGGTCATCAAAACGAGCGCCAACAGCGATTAATAAATCACACTCTTGTACCGCAATATTAGACGCTTTAGTGCCATGCATACCAAGCATACCTAGGTAATTTTCATCATCAGGATCAATAGCACCTAGGCCTTTTAACGTAGACACACTCGGAATTTTTGTTGTTTCAGAAAACGCTCTTAATTCGTCGATTGCATTGGCCATGCCAACGCCACCACCCACGTACAAAATAGGTTTTTTTGCTTTACTTAACAGCGCGATTGCACTGCCAACATTGGCTGGTGGTAATTTTACTTTATTGCGTAATTGAGAAAAATCTTCAAGACTGTTCGTTACTTCAGCTAACTGAACATCTTTAGGAATATCAACCAAAACAGGTCCTTGGCGACCTTCAAGGGCGATAGCAAATGCTTTATGCAAAACTTTCGGTAAATCATTAACATTCGTCACTTGGAAAGAGTGTTTCGTACAAGCTAATGACAAACCAAACACATCAATTTCTTGGAAAGCATCTGACCCCATAGCAGAAGTAGGTACTTGACCCGTTATGGCGACAATTGGGATTGAATCAGCTAAAGCATCAGCAAGACCGGTAATTAAATTAGTAGCGCCGGGGCCAGAAGTGGCTAGGCATACACCCACTTTTCCAGAGGCTCGTGCATAACCAACCGCAGAAAAAGCAGCTCCTTGTTCATGACGACAGAGAAAGTGTTGCACGTCACTGTCGTACAACGCATCATAAATCGGCATAATGGCCCCACCTGGGTAGCCAAAAACATGCTCAACACCATGCTGCTGCAAAACATTGAATAAAACTGAACCGCCTGTTTGTTTTTTCTCGGTTGTCATTTGCTTAGTAAAACTATTCAACAATTATTCATCTTAATCGATTGATAAAAATGGTAAAAGTTAACTAGTATTCTCCTTTATTAAAAAATTATTTCGCTGATTTACTTGGTTATATGAAATGTCACTATTTGCATTTCCAATTAAGCAAAAACCCCTCGGTCCTTTCGGAGCGAGGGGTTTGTTAATACTCTTAGCTTTATTTTAGCTCAACAAACGACCTCGCAGTGATTGAATAATCACGACGACGAGAATGTTAATAATGACTGAGCTAATTGTTTGCATATTTATTCATTAAACCTAAATAAAACTAATAAATTTGTTGGCGATTTCCAGCCTATTTAAATTAGTACCATAGCTCTAATTCATTGTGCAAGCTTTTTTACTGACCTTTTTATTATGCTATTAAATTTTTTGTTATATGGGCACCTGACTAAACATATTTCAATTCGCAAAAAAACAGATTTATAACTACACTTCGAAAACCTAAGGATGATAAATAAATGGATTTATATGTCACTTGCCTGTGTTTTTTCTCGTGCGCGTGTTGGTTTAGAGTCACCGCTTGTCACCGTTGAAGTTCATTTAGCCAATGGTTTACCAGCATTTAATATTGTTGGTTTGCCAGAAACGACCGTACGCGAAGCGAAAGATCGCGTGCGAAGTGCCATCATCAATTGTGGATATGAATTCCCCGCCAAACGAATCACCATTAATTTAGCGCCGGCAGATTTACCTAAAGAAGGCGGCCGGTTTGATTTACCTATCGCTGTAGGCATTTTAGCCGCTTCAGAACAAATTCCTCATCAAGAATTATTAAACTATGAATTTGCCGGAGAACTTGCCCTTTCCGGTGAGTTGCGGGAAGTGATTGGCGAAATCCCCATGGCGATGGCATGTGAGAAAAGCCATCGAACCTTAATCATTCCGGTGCAAAATGCAGAGCAAGCAAGTTGGGTGAAAGAAGCAAAAATTTTTGCCCTTAGCCATTTAACCGAATTATATCCTCACTTATTAAAACAACAATCATTACCTATGGTTACCGCAAAAACACCACAACAAAGTGAGACGCAATCTAAGTTAGATATTTGTGATGTTATTGGCCAGCCATTAGCCAAAAGAGCCCTAGAAATCGCAGCATCTGGTGGTCACAACTTGTTATTCATTGGGCCTCCAGGCACAGGAAAAACCATGTTAGCTAGCAGATTACCTGGCATTTTACCGCCGATGACAGAAGACGAAGCGTTAGAAATTGCTGCCATTCAGTCCATTAGCCAACAAGTGATCAATGAACAATCATGGCACACACGCCCCTTTCGAGCCCCGCATCATACCGCCTCTTCTGCCGCACTGGTTGGAGGTGGCAGTCAACCACAACCGGGAGAAATTTCGCTAGCTCATCACGGCGTGCTTTTTCTCGATGAATTACCAGAATTTGAACGAAAAGTATTGGATGTACTGCGCGAACCTTTGGAGTCTGGGGAAGTCACTATTTCTCGTGCTTTGCATAAACAAACCTATCCGGCAAAGTTTCAACTTGTCGCCGCGATGAACCCGAGCCCAACCGGATTTTATAATGATCGCCGCAGTACACCAGAGCAAGTGTTGCGTTATTTAAATCGTTTATCCGGGCCATTTCTTGATCGCATTGATATTCAAATTGAAGTCACCCGTTTACCGAAAGGCATGTGGAGTAAAAATTCTGAAACCAATGAAACTACAGCACAAATACGTCAACGCGTTAAAACGTGTCGTGATATTCAATTGCAAAGACAAGCTAAACCCAACGCACAATTAGCCAGTGCTGAAGTGAGAAAGTTTTGCCAATTGTCAGAAGAAGATAATGAATTTTTAGAATTAGCGGTCGAAAAACTAGGCTTATCAACACGCGCTCATCATAAAATTTTAAAAATTGCCCGAACGCTCGCTGACCTTGAAAACGATGAGAACATTCAACGCCAACAACTTATCGAAGCCTTGTCGTATCGTGCAATGGACAGAATATTACGCCATCTTACCGAAGCAGTTTCGGTATAAAAATTATTAACTTGGGTTAGTAATCGCGGCTAAAAATGCTTGAATCAATGCATGCTCTTTATTTTGATTTAACGAGCAAATTCCTAACTCAAAAGGTTCTATTTCACCGACATTTGCCAAGTATTGCACGCGATCTTTTACCGGACTATTCTCCACAACCACATTGGGCGCAACTCCAACGCCACAGCCTAACGCCACCATACTGACCAAAGCTTCGTGCCCCGAAACCGTCGCATAAATATTAGGTTTGCCTTGTTGCCGACGACGAAACCAATAATCAAATCGTTTTCGAGCAACACCATGCTCTGGCAAGATCATCGGCACTTCATGCCAAAGTATCGTTTGTTTTTTCACTAACTGCTGCACTTGGCAAGTCATGGTTGGTGCAATCACCGAAAGTGGAATTTTTGCCAGCGGCTGAAAATGAAACAACCGAGAAATATTTTCTGGCTTTACAGCAATGGCCAAATCAACCGAATGTTGCTGTACTTGTTCAAAGGCGTCAGCAGCGTCACCGGTTGTGAGCATAATTTCAACTAAAGGATGTTGCTGCCTAAAACGCTCAAGCAATGGCGGCAAGTGACTATACGCGGCTGTTACTGAACAATAAATATGAAGTTTTCCTTGCAACTGCTCTTGTCCTTGGTTCAATGAAAGTTGTAACAATTGCCATTGTTCAAGTTGCTGCTCAGCATACTGTTGAAACTGTTTCCCGGACTCAGTTAAGACAACGGTGCGATTGTCTCGATGTAACAATGAGGTACCCACTTCGTCTTCAAGTCTTTGAATTGCACGGCTTAACGTTGACGTGCTGACATGATTTGCTTCCGCTGTTCTACCAAAATGTAAATGTTGCGCAAGGTGAACAAACATTTTTAGTGACTTAAGGTCCATGAAAAACTCTTTTTAAACTCATGAATAACTTTTATGTTGCGTATTTTGCAACGTTATAGTGCAAATATATCATTTTAAGCAACACAAGTCTTGCGTTATCATCGCCTCATCGTCAGAGATCGCTGACAACTAAATTAACTTTATTGGCTAAGGCTTTTCGAAACAGAACTGCCAAGCACCAGTAAAAAGGAATCAATATGAGCAATTATTTTAATACGTTAAGTTTACGTGAAAAACTAGAGCAATTAGGCAAGTGTCGTTTTATGAAACGTGAAGAGTTCAGCGATGGCTGCAACTTCATTAAAGATTGGAACATCGTGATTGTTGGTTGTGGCGCTCAAGGTTTAAACCAAGGTTTAAACATGCGCGATTCTGGTTTAAATATTTCTTATGCATTACGTGATGCAGCAATTGCTGAAAAACGTCAATCTTGGCAGTGGGCGACTGAAAACGGTTTTACGGTTGGTACATACGAAGAATTAATTCCTCAAGCGGATTTAGTTTTAAACTTAACGCCTGATAAGCAACATACTTCTGCTGTAACAGCAGTTATGCCGCACATGAAGCAAGGCTCTACATTGGCTTACTCGCATGGTTTCAACATCGTTGAAGAAGGTATGCAAATTCGTTCTGACATCACAGTTGTAATGGTAGCACCTAAATGCCCAGGTACTGAAGTACGTGAAGAATACAAGCGTGGTTTTGGTGTACCAACACTTATCGCTGTTCACCCAGAAAACGACCCACAAGGTAACGGTTTAGCGATTGCTAAAGCCTATGCTTCTGCAACTGGTGGTGACCGTGCTGGTGTACTTGAATCATCTTTCATCGCTGAAGTTAAGTCTGACTTAATGGGTGAGCAAACTATTTTATGTGGCATGTTACAAACAGCGGCCGTTTTAGGTCACAAGCAATTAGTGGCGCAAGGTATTGATGCGGCTTACGCACGTAAGTTATTACAATACGGTATCGAGACGGTTACTGAAGGTTTGAAGCATGGCGGTATCACTAACATGATGGACCGTTTATCAAACCCTGCAAAAATTAAAGCGTTTGATATGTCTGAAGAGTTAAAGGTAATTCTACGTCCATTATTTGAAAAGCATATGGATGACATCATCGAAGGTCACTTCTCTGCCACTATGATGGAAGATTGGGCGAACGATGATGCTAACTTATTAAAGTGGCGTGAAGAAACTGCTGAGTCTTCTTTCGAACAGGCACCAGATTGTGATGTAGAAATTACTGAGCAAGAATACTACGACAAAGGTATTTTCGTGGTAGCTATGGTGAAAGCAGGTGTTGAATTAGCGTTTGAAGCTATGGTTGCTGCCGGCATTATTGAAGAGTCTGCTTATTATGAGTCACTGCACGAAACACCATTAATCGCTAACTGTATCGCCCGTAACAAATTATACGAAATGAACGTTGTTATCTCTGATACGGCTGAATACGGTAACTACTTATTTACTCATGCTGCACAACCATTATTGGCTGAATATGCAAGTAAGTTAACGCTTGAAGAATTAGGTGAAGGCTTAAAAGCAACCTCTAACGGTGTTGATAACGTTCGTTTAATTGAAGTCAATGAAGCGATTCGTAGTCACGGTGTAGAAAGCGTAGGTAAAACATTACGTGGCTACATGACTGACATGAAAAAAATTGTTGAGTCAAACCTGTAACTTTACCTGAAATCAGGTTGACGAAAAAAACGCACCTGACCTATCTCTAATCCGATAGGTCAAAAGCCGATATTAGTACTCTCTCTGGCGCTGATATCGGTTTTTTATTGCCAGAAATTTAAGAATTTAGGAGTTAAGCATGTCTCAATTTAATAATGTCACTATTGATGTCGCCGCCAATGTATATTTTGATGGCAAGGTAACTAGCCGCAAAGTAACTTTTGCCGATGGTAGTTTTAAAACATTAGGTATTATGATGGTGGGTGAGTATGAATTTGGCACAGAAGCCGCAGAATTAATGGAAATAACCGCTGGTGACATTTCAATTTTATTACCAAACAGTGATGAGTGGTTAGATATTAAAGGTGGCGAGTCATTTAACGTACCGGCCAATGCCAGCTTTAAAGTGAAAGTGAAATCATTAACTGATTATTGCTGTTCATATCTGTAGTAATTGAAGCTCTATTCGTTGCGAACTACTGTTATAAAGTGATAGCTCGCAACGAAATTATACTAACTTATTAGTGCTTACCTGCTTACCTGCTTACCTGCTTACCTGCTTACCTGCTTACCTGCTTACCACTCTATTACGACCTTCTTCTTTTGCTTGATAAAGTAAATTATCGGCTTCTGCTATTGCTTCATCGAGATTTTTTTGTTCCTGACAGCTCACCACGCCAATACTAACCGTTAATTCGATAGGCGCAATTTCGGCAAAATATGCCTCGTTAATATCAGCCCTAATTTGCTCAGCGATTTCACAAGCTTGTTCTTGATTAGCATGTTTTAAGACCACTAAAAATTCATCGCCACCTAATCTCCCGATAAAAGAATTTTTCGGCAGGTTTGCTTGGCACTTTTCAACCACCAACTTAATGGCTAAGTCACCGGCATAATGCCCTTTAGTATCATTAATGCTTTTAAAGTTATCGATATCAAACAACAAAATTGATACGTCATACTTTTTTAATCGCATATCTTTCAAAGCATGCTCACCTTTTTCAAAAAGAAAGCGACGATTAAACACCCCAGTTAAATAATCTACTCGTGCATGATGTTTAAAGTACTGTCTCGTTTTATAAAGATAAAAACTGAACGCTGAAATACCTAAAAACAATATCAAGGCGAATACTAAAAACAGATATATAGTGTGTTTATCTGACTGGGCTTTTTCAATATTTAAATGTTGTATTTCAATGGTTTTCTCAAGAAGTTTTTTATCTAACTCCGATATATTTTGAGAATTCAACAATGCAGTACTCTGTACCGCATGCTTTATAAATAAACGTCGTTCATTCTTTTCATGATCAATTTGTTGGTACATTTTCGCAATTGCTGCTGAATAATCGCCTTGTTGGTATGCAGCAAAAGCATTCACCAAATTAGATTTGATTTGATGTTCAGGAAATTTAGTTTTCAACTGAGTGAATAAGCGATGGGCTTTATCAATTTCATCTAATCGAAAATAATTAGAGATATTCACTTCATAAGCACTCTTAACAAAGAAGCGCTCTTGCGTATTTTCTTGCTCAATTAATGCCTTCGAAAAAGCATTCGCACTTTGTTTAATGTCACCTTTCGCTAACGCTAAAAGTCCCGAGTTGTAATGTGCAAAGAACAAGAAATCTTGAAAGGTTTTTTGTTCTTCAGCTAGCATAAACATTTCGTCAACATGCTGTTGAGCCTTATCAAACTCACGCATATAAATCGCATTATGAGTTAAACTATGCAACATATTGAACATATCTTGATAATCGTTAACCAACGACCATTGACGATAAGCATTTAATAAATACTCGTAAGCTTTGGCATACAACTGATTCCTGCTATATATCAACCCTGACGCGTTATAAATCATCGCATGGGTGTTAGCTGATAACTTATGTTGCTTGGCAAGCTTTAGCGCCTGGTCTAATAAAGATAAACCCGTTGAAAAATTAGCTTTATCATTTTGAAAACAAAAAGCATATTGCACATTTGCTCTCACCTGCAAATCCACAGAAATTGTTTCATCTAACGAGTTATATGCTAGCGCTCTATCCGGGCAATATTTTTCAGTGTCGTATGTTTGTAAATAAATAATGTAGGAGCGTTGAATTAAAGCATTAATGTATAGCTCGCGGTGTGAATCAATTGTCGATTCAAGTGCTTTAATCGCGCGATTATAAACACCGAATGCCTTTTCTAATCTACTATTTTCCTCTAAGGCTAAACCAAGCGCTAACCAATATTCGGCTTTAATTGATAAGTCTTGATCTAGATAAATATCTTTATTTTCTTGTAAATAAGTCAAACGCGTTTGTGCATTCTCTAAGCCCGCGAGTAGCGTTTTTAATTGTTCCCCTTCAGTTGCATGAAGTTTACTGATGAAAACGCAAAAAAATAATGAGAAAAAAACTACTTTCATTGAACACTCAATAGTTGATTGATATTAAATAGGAAAATTTATACGTCATAAAATGCTTATGCAGATATTAACAAATATATAAATGGATAATAGAGAAATTAAACAAAAAACGAATTCGATATGACGTTTAATCATCGTTACGCTATGATCATGAATACAAAAAATATCTCAGAAACACTCATGAAATTGACCAAAACAACCCAGAAACTTGATAACAACATTTGTAAAGCGCTCACCATAGCGTGTGAAAATTCAAAACACAAAATTGACGGATTTTGTTAGTTAACCCATCGTGCAAATTATACAAACTTTCCTGCAAGTCTCATTGTCACTTGCGTGTTTGAAACTGAAAATGATATTGAAGAAATGAAAGCACAGAATCTAGCGAAAGGCTTTCAGCAAGACATTCAAAAACAACTACTTAAAATTGGCGTGATTATCAAAAATGTCAATCAGAGTATTCATTTTGATAGCGAAGAAGCATGTCAAAAATCACATGCCGGGCAATGGGACAGAAGGCTAGCCATCAATACCAGCAAACAAAAACCATACAACAATAAACGCCGCATGCATTAACTTCACAGTATCATCTAATAAAGCAATTCCCTGCTATAGACTTTACTTAACCCTATTTAAATTGGCGTAAAATACCGATTCAACGATGCGATTTCTTCGCTGGTTCAACGAGGGTAAAACTTTTATAATGCCGATAAATACAAAGTTAAGGTTACATGTGCAACAAGTTGATACGTTAATTATTGGTGCTGGTGCTGCGGGTTTAATGTGTGCTGCCACTGCTGGTTACAGAGGAAAGTCTGTCATCGTCGTAGATATGGGTAAAAAGCCCGGTCGTAAAATACTGATCAGCGGCGGTGGTCGATGTAATTTTACCAATGAACATGCTCGGCCTGAAAATTACCTTTGCAAAAACCCACATTTTATCAAGTCGGCTTTAAGTCGATATAGCTCACAAGATTTTATCGAGTTAGTAGAACGTCACGGTGTTGAATATCATCACAAAACCTTAGGACAACTCTTTTGTTCTGACAGCGCCCAAAACATTGTTGACGTATTAATGACTGAGTGCGAATGGGCGGGTGTTGAAGTAAAAATGCGCAATGAAGTCCTGTCAGTTGAACAACATCCAGAACATTTTATTGTTAAAACAACGGATGCTATTTTTCAATGTCAGTCTTTAGTGGTTGCATCAGGTGGCTTAACTATGCCCAAATTAGGTGCCACACCAATTGGTTTTAATATTGCGAAACAGTTTGGCCTGAATGTTTTACCTACTACGGCTGCCCTAGTGCCTTTTACTTTACATGACCACGATAAACAGCGCTTTGACGGTTTATCAGGGATCAGTATTCCAACTCAAATCACCAGTGAATGCGGTACTGAGTTTAGAGAAAATATATTGTTTACCCACCGCGGTTTATCAGGCCCCGCCATTTTACAAATTTCTTCCTTTTGGCAAGCAGGGCAAGCCGTAACGATTAATTTGTTACCCGATTCCTCCATTCAAGATCTTTTAAATGAATGGCGAGAGCAAAACTCGCAAAAGTCACTCAAGAATATGTTGAGTATGATCCTGCCAAAACGTTTTATCGAAGCTATGGTCAGCCAAGCTGAAATAATTGATAAATCAATCAATCAATTAACCAAAGATGACGTAAATCAGTTAACTAACTACCTACATCAATGGCAAATCAAACCCAATGGAACGGAAGGCTATCGTACAGCAGAAGTCACTTTGGGCGGGGTTGATACCGATGAATTATCTTCAAAAACATTTGAAAGCAAAAAAGTGCCAAACTTATATTTTATTGGCGAAGTAATCGACGTTACGGGTTGGCTTGGAGGCTATAATTTTCAAGCTTGTTGGGCACAAGGGGTTGCCTGTGGACAAGCAATTTAACGCTTTAACTAAAAGCATCGTCTATCACTCAATAACTGCTTCGTCTATATTTCAGAGATAAAACTATAGTCAACGAACAAACCATGTCTCTGAAGATCGTTCCCTCGTTTATCATTCATTGATATAGTACCAAAATGCAATTTTTTCTAGAACTTCAAACCGAGAGACACGCAAACAATGTTTGATTGGATAATAGAGCAATTTTCCATTTCACCTGATAGTCCACTAATTTATGGCAGCTACAATAATGCCATGGTGATCTTATCTCTCGTGATTGCTATTTTAACCTCGTTCATGGGATTACAATTAGCCACTCAGTACCAACATAAAATTTCTCAACAAAGAAAACAATTGACGCTATTTATTGGCAGCCTTGCTTTAGGCGGCGGTATTTGGTCGATGCATTTTATCGGCATGTTAGCCTTTGATTTATGTACTATCATCGATTACAACGTTTCGTTAACACTCATTTCAATTTTACCCGGAGTTTGTGCATCTTGGGTCGCTTTAAACCATTTACAACAGCGTAAAACGGGCTTCAAACCACTATTAATTGAAGGAACATTGGTGGGAGCTGGTATCGGAACAATGCATTATACCGGTATGGCATCGATGCAAATGGCTCCCCTACTTCGTTATGACCTTAAGCTATTTTTGCTTTCTATTCTTGTTGCAGTGTCATTAGCAATGCTTTCTTTATGGACTCGAGAAGGGCTATTAAGAGTGTGGCAAAAACAAAAAGATTGGCAAGCAAATTTAATCGCCAGTGTTGTTATGGGGTTTGCTATTGCAGGAATGCATTACACAGGAATGGCAGCAGCTCGTTTTGTTAAACCGCCAGGTCTTGAATTAAGTACACAAACCAATGAAATGTCATTTTACCTTGCCTTCATTGTTTCCATTACCACCATAGTGATCATCACTTTAGTTTTAGGTATCAATTTAATCTATAGATACAGAGATATTTCTCGCCACGCTCGTATTAATGAACATCGTTTACGTGCCATGATGAATACCGCCGTTGATGCGATAATAACCATTAATCATAAAGGAATTATTGAAAGTATTAACCAAGCCACCCAAACAATGCTTGGCTGGTCAGAAAAAGAACTTATTGGTAATAATATTAAAATGTTAGTGCCAAACCCGCACCAAAAAGATCATGACCATTATATACAAAAGTTTCTGCAAACAGGTAAAGCCAAAATCATTGGCTCAAGTAGAGAAGTGGAAGCACTCCATAAAGATGGCAGTTTAGTCGCCATTAAGCTTTCAGTTGGTCATGTTGAACTTGGCAATGATAATTTCTTTGTAGGATTTATGACTGACATTCGTCAACGCATTGAAATGGAGCAAGCACTTAAAGAAAATGAAGAAAAATTCAGATCATTAATCAGTAATATCCCGGGTATCGCTTACCGTTGTTTAGATCAATATAACTGGCCAATATTGTTTATTAGTGATGCAGTAGAAGGTATTACGGGTTACCCGGCGAGTGATTTTTTACCTCCTAATAAAAAGCGCGAATTTTCTGATTTATATCACCCTGATGATAAAGATCAGATAATTAATAACCCGTTAATCAAAGGCATGTTTAACATTGAGTATCGCATTATTACCAAAACCGGCGAAACTCGTTGGATGATGGAATTTGGAAATCACATTACTGATGAAAAAAGTGGTGAAGCTTGGTTAGACGGCTTCATTATGGATATTACGGAACGGCGAAATATCGAGCAGGAATTAAGAGTAGCGAAAGAAAAAGCAGAGCAAGCGGCAGAATCTAGAGCGGCTTTTATGGCTAATATGAGTCACGAAATTCGCACACCTATGAATGCGATTATTGGTTTTAGCGATATACTCTTAGAAAGTAGCTTATCATCAGATCAGCTCAAACACATGAATACCATTAATAATTCTGCCAAATCACTCTTACATTTATTAAATGACATTTTAGATACCGCAAAACTTGATAAAGGAAAATTAGATCTTGAATTAAGAAGATTTTCACTTATCGAAGAAGTTGATGCGGTTATTTCTACTTTGTGGTTACAAGCTCGCAATAAAAACCTTGAGCTTACTGCTAATGTCTCTCACAAACTCAGTAATTTTTATTTAGGCAGTCCAGAGCGAATTCGACAAGTATTGACTAATTTAATTGGCAATGCCGTTAAGTTTACAGAAACAGGTAAGGTGACTGTTTCTGTATTTCCGACTCAAGATAACAAGGTTAAGTTTCAAATAGAAGATACCGGTATAGGCATGAGTGCGGAACAATTACACACAGTATTTGATGCATTTACTCAAGCGGATGCCTCTATGAGTAGACGCTTTGGCGGCACTGGTTTAGGCACAACAATTAGTAAACAACTTGTTGAGCTAATGAAGGGCGAAATTAATGCGCAAAGTACGTTAGGGGTTGGCACAAGGTTCGAATTTGAAATTCCATTACCCAGTATTGAGTCTGAAGAAGAGTCTCAAGCGATAGAAAAAATAACTTTACCGGCGCTTAAAATTCTTGTTGTCGATGATATTCAGCAAAACATAGATTTACTGACATTGATTTTAGAAAGAGACGGTCATCAAGTAGTAACAGCTCGAGATGGGAAACAAGCACTTGTTAGAATGGCTGACTGTAAAGAAATCGATGTAGTATTAATGGATATTCAAATGCCAGTATTAGACGGTTTAAATGCAACGATTGAGCGTAGAAAATACGAAACGCAAAATAGCCTGCCTCAACTACCGATTATAGCGTTAACAGCCAGTGTTTTATTAGATGATAAACTCGCAGCTGAAAAAGCAGGTATGCAAGGTTTTGCTAACAAGCCCATCGATTTTACCTTGTTAAGTCAAGAAATTGCTCGCGTATTAAATATTAAAGTAACTCCGATTAAAATGGCCACTGAAACGCAGAAAAACGATCAGTTAATGGATGAAAATAAAGGTGTAGCTTTATGGGGTAGCATTGACGAATATTACCAGCAAATACACATTTTCATTACTAACCAAAGTGATGATATTGAAAAGTTAAATACGGCAATAACTCAAGCCGATTGGTCTACCGTAACGACTATTAGTCATGCCTTAAAAGGAATTTGTGGAAATTTGGCATTAAGTCAATTACAACGCTTATTTGCACAATTAGAATCTTTAATTAATAGTCACCCTAACCAGTGCGAAGCAATTTTTAAGAAAATTAATGACGCATTTCAGCAATTAAATTTAAAAATTTCACAGTGGGCCACTAACAGAAATAAAGGGGTAAAAACGGACACTATTGATACCGATGTATTACTTACTTTATTAAATGCCTTAAGTGAAACTGCTAAAGAAAATGAAGCTGAAGAAACGCTATTAGCGCAATTATACGAATATACTGATACTCATATAAATGCCTCTCGGTATGCGAATGATATAAACAAAATATATAATGCATTTAATGATTTTGAATTTGAACAAGCATTAGAGCATATTATTTTGCTCATCCAACGTATAGAAAGTAAGGGGTAATACGATGGACAATCAACAAGCAACCATTTTAATTGTCGATGATGAGCCTGCTAATTTACGAGTATTGAAGCAAATACTACAAAATGATTATCGGTTAGTTTTCGCCAAAAGTGGCAATGAAGCAATTCGATTAGCCAATAGTAAAATGCCAGACCTGATATTGTTAGATATTATGATGCCCGATATAACCGGTTTGGAAGTCTGCTCACAATTAAAAGCAAACCCTAGCACGATCAAAATACCCATTATTTTTGTCACGGCTTTAAATGATCAGACTGATGAAGCACAAGGCCTAGAATTAGGTGCTGTAGACTACATTACTAAACCCGTATCAGCACCTGTGGTTAAAGCGAGAGTCGCCACTCATTTATCGCTCGTGCAAGCCGATGAGCTTAGACGAACACGCTTACAAATTATCCAACGGTTAGGTCATGCTGCTGAATACAAAGATAATGAAACCGGTATGCATGTTATGCGAATGAGCCATTACTCAAAAGTAATTGCTTTAGCATCTGGATTCTCTATACAACAAGCAGACGATTTACTGCATGCTGCGCCAATGCATGATTTAGGAAAAATAGGAATTCCTGACAGTATTATGCTTAAACCTGGCAAGCTTACTGTAGAAGAGTTTGAGATTATGAAAACTCATCCAACGATTGGCGCAAACATCCTCGGAGATGATGACTCAGACCTCATCACTCTCGCCAAAGTCGTAGCCTTAACCCACCATGAAAAATGGGACGGTACAGGTTATCCCAATGGTTTAGCTGGTGAAGATATTCCTATTGAAGGCCGCATTGTTGCCTTGGCTGACGTTTTTGATGCATTAACAAGTGTTAGACCTTATAAAGAAGCTTGGTCAATAGAAAAAGCCATGAACTTTATTAAAGAGCAAAGCGGTGTGCATTTTGATCCCGATCTTGTACAACTTTTTGAAGATAATATTGACGAGATTTTAGCGATCAAAAACCGTTGGCAAGATGATTAACCTTACTCAAGCGCTGATATAAATGAATAGTCATATCGTTTAGGGCGCGTTGATCTTACGCGATGATTTTTATTTTGAACAAAATTCAACCTCGAAAGATCAACACGCCCTTATAAACCCTTGTCGTCCATACATGCTTTAAAAATATAACTTATTCACATTATTCAACATCCAGAACAATTCAATGGTAATTCGTTAGGAATATCAATGCTAATTGGTATAATGACAGAGCTTTTGCTTCGTTGTAGCTGGTTTGTTATCGTGAACTTTCAATCGCGTAGTGTTTCATCTTTTAGTTAATAACGTTGGTTTATTTGTAGGTATTAGAGCTTTATGACCCATATTTTAGTTGTAGATAATCGCGCAGATATCCGCATGAGTTTGTCACTTTTGCTTGAATCACATCATTATCAAATTGTTGAAGCCGATAATCCACAAACTGCTCAACTTAAGCTAAAAGAACAAAAAATCTCTTTAATCATTTTAGATATGAATGGCCATTTAGATGCTACCACTGAGCAAGAAAGTTTGCGTTTTTTAGCTTGGCTTAAAAGTAACAATATTTCTATTCCCGTTATTATTATGTCAACTTGGCACAATGTTGAGCTGGTTAAACAAGCAATACAACTTGGTGTAAAAAACATTATTGAAAAACCTTGGCGTAATCAACAGTTATTACACATGGTTGAACAACAGCTTTCTTTAGCTTCCTTACAATTAGAAAACGATAAATTTAAGCAACAATTAAAGCCGAGTACCGCTGAACTATATCAATGGCGTTCAGCTTGTATGCTACAACTTCAAGATGAAATAAAAGCATTAACAAACAGTAAGGCAAATATTTTACTGACCGGAGATAGTGGCTCGGGTAAAAGTGAATTCGCGCGTCAAATCCATCAACAATGCTCAGAAAAACAACATGCATGGGTTGCTGTCGATGTAGCAGCCATCGATCATTCTCTTTTTGATAAAGAAATGTTTGGTGACAACATCAGTACGTTCACTGAAAAGCAGAACCAACATTTAGGCTATCTATCTTTAGCCGATCAAGGAACATTATTTGTTCATGGGATTGAACTTCTCCCGTTGAATCACCAAAAAAAATTCCTTCAAACAATCATAAATAACGAACCTAAAACCTCTAATATCAGTTATAGCCATGATATTAATTGTCGAATAATCAGTAGCACCAATGTCGATTTATCGTCGTTAATGACAAACAATAAATTTCACAAAGATCTTTATAAATGTATCAGTGCCGAAATATTGCATCTGCCGCCGCTTCAAGAAAGGGAACAAGATATTATCCCACTAGCACAGTTTTTTATTGCTAAGTTTAGCCAAAAATATCAACGTGATTATTGTGAATTAACCCAAGGTGCTCAACAAGCGCTTTGCCATTATCATTGGCCTGGAAATATTCGAGAATTAAGCCAGCTTGTCGAAAGGGCTGTGTTATTAAATAACAACCAAGCAATTGATATTGAGGATCTAAGATTAACCGCAAATAATCCTAACGTCGAATTGCCGTTAATGACGTTACGAGAGGCAGAAATTAACTTAATTCAAAAAGCACTTTTGCAAACCGACAACAATATTCCTAAAGCCGCTAAAATATTAGGGTTAACTAAATCTTCAATGTATCGCAGAGTTGAGAAATACGATCTTGCTTAAAATTAATTCATTAGAGAAATTCTTATCGATAAAGTTATTTCTATTAGCCCTACCCAGCTTAATTTTTTTAGGCTTATACCAGTGGCAATTAGGTTTACATTGGCAATGGATTATCGTTTCTAGCTTTGCACTTTTATTGTTTATTATTTGGTTTATTGCCGTGATAAAGTTTCGCGTAATGCGTGCCTTTACCCGCGCAGAATTACATATAGACGCCATTAAACAAGAAAACTACAACCAATTTGCTAAGTCTTCTTTTTCACAAGGTAAAGTAAAAACTTTTCATCAACAACTCAATCAACTTAGCGAATCTTTACAAGAGAAAGAAAGCAATGTTGATCAGCATACTCTTCATATTAATCAATTGATTAAAAACCTTGATTCCCCGGTTTTAATTTTTAATCACAAGCAGCAATTAATCTATGCAAACCATGCGTTTGCAAATTTGTATCAACAATCTTGGCAAATGTATCGCCATGCTTCTCCTGAGCAATTAGCTCTTAGTTTTGATGGCTCAACTTGGCATTCTCGTTTTAGCGATCAAAAGTGGCAAATAAAGCACTGTCAAACGAATGAAAATGAACATGGCTATCAATTATTAATGTTTATTGATATTTCTTTGGCAGTTCAAACAGGGCAATTACATGCTTGGCAGAAAATTATCCATATATTAAGCAATGAAGTGAGAAATTCCTTAACTCCTGTTTCATCTCTCTCGGAAACTCTCGCCAGTAAAAGCCTTATCGAAAATGATAAAAAGGCTTTAGAAATTATCACTGAACGCAGTCATCATCTACAAACTTATGTTGACCGTTATTCTATGCTTTTTCCTATTAACGAGATATTGAGACAAGACGTTTCCCTTCAAGCATTATCTGATTCTTTAAGTCATGCTTGCCAAAACCTAACTATTTTGTTCGACTTTTCCATCCAGACCATTTATGTTGACCTTTCATTGTTTGAACAAGTTTTTCTAAATTTACTTAATAATTCACAAGAAGCTGAAGCCAGAAATGTTCAAGTAAATTTTTCAGAACACGAACAACATTTAATTATTGAAGTGATAGATGATGGACATGGATTTGATAACCTAGACAATTTATTTATTCCTTTGTATTCCACAAAATTAAATGGTCAAGGTGTCGGATTAAGCTTTTGTAAAAATGTAATTGAACAACACCAAGGTGTTATTGAAATTCACAATAATGAAGAAAAAGGTGCTACCATTATGATAATTCTTCCCCTGCATTTAGCGGTGAATTAATCGTGTATTTAACTAAGTTCGAAAATGGGAATTTTCGGTTCGAAATCGGACAAAAATAAGAGAAATCGCCTTAACAACCTGTTTAATATACAATAATTATTTAATTCAACAATGCCGTAATGGTGTTTTTTTGAACAACAAACGTGGAGAAAGGTAACAGAATTTAAATTTTTAACATAAAAAACAACCCGCTTTACAGCAATAAAAAAGGTTAAAAACCAATAAAAAAATTGGCTATATGTTCAATAAAATCATTATCAACCAAGATTATACTTAAGGAATAAATATGAATTTAATCACAAAATCTACCTTCGTTTGTACTTTACTGTTAACCGCAACTTTAGCTACTGCTGAGACGGCAAAATCAGAAAAGCATGCCAAACAAGCAACAGAATTGCGCCAATCAGTGTTTTCATTAATAAGAAGTAATATGGGACCATTGGGCGGTATGGCAAAAGGGAAAGTTGCCTTTGATATTGAAGCAATTGAAAAGCATGCCTTACGCATTAATCAACTTTCTTATATGATCGCCGATTATACTCGCACAGACACTTCAAAGTTTTCTGTCAAAACAGAAGCCTTAGATAAAGTGTGGCAAGAAAAAGATTTATTTGCTGAAAAAATTGCAGACTTGAACAAATCTTCTGCGCATTTAATGGCAGTAGCAAAAACAGGCAATGAAGGCGAAATTAAAAAAGCTATTGGTGGCGTTGGAAAGACTTGTGGCGGGTGCCACGATGTCTTTAAAAAAGATTAATTATATTGTTAGCGCTGAGGCGTGTTACTTTCGCCTCAGCTTAACTCAATTTACCACACCCAATCACCAAACCATTCAACACATATATCAATAATAGTATTCTTCAATCACTGGTGCATTGATAACGACTAACCAGTAAACAAAACAGACAACTGCAATAGCAACAATTAGGGCTATAAATAATTTTGAATGTTTAATTGCATGTTTAGCATCATCATTGTTTAATGATTTTTTGCCCGTAAACATTGGTTTAATCAAGTTTTGTTTTTTGACGATTAAGTAATATAAAACCGCTAAAATATGAATTGCAGATAATGTCGCAATAATATTAAAGCCATTGCTATGAACCGTTTTTAGTATTTTTTCAAGTTCGCTGGTTAATACACTATTGTATGGGCCTGCTGAAAAAATATCATCACTGATAAATAACCCGCTTGTCGCTTGAACTAGTACGGCAAATAATATAAAAATCACCATTAAACTACCTAATGGATTATGGCCGATATAGTTTTTAACTTTACCAATTCTCAATTGTTGAATGTAACTTTTTATTTGCTTAGGCCGAGGGATAAAATTAATAAATTTAGCATGGGTAGTACCAACAAACCCCCAAAGTATTCTAAAAATAGTCAAACCTAAGGCGGTATATCCAAGTTTGATATGAACCTCAATCAAACCATTATCTTGATCTGATGTGTACCAAAGAGCGAGCAGCACGCCGACAAAACACCAGTGAAAAATTCTGACGGGTAAATCCCAAATAAGTTGTTGTTTAGCCATAATTACCATCTCAAAAAGTTACATATAAACTCTATGCTTTAATGAAGGGATTTTATAGTTGTTTTCGGTAAATGGTTAATTTTTCGCGTTATGACTAAAAATCTTTAGCAAGTTTTAAGAGCTAAACAAATTTTTGCACCACGACAATAAACCGGTTGATGGTTCAAGGGTATTATCATAGCTCTGTTCTAGTACTTTTAATCTTAATGAATAAGTGCCACCATGATCCCAAGGCCACCATAATGCCACAAGAGCGGGTGTTGAGTCTTGAGCAGGCACGGCAAGAATTTTTTGGTTTTTGCTCAATTTAGCTAAATCACCCAATTGCTTTTTCAATGCTTTAGGCATTTTTTTAACCGTTTTACTATGCCATTCATCAGTTAAGCTAACTTTTAGTTTTTCAAAGACAACGTCAGATTTGTTTTGGGCAAACTCACTCAACATAACCGCCATTTTATCTTCATATTTCCAAGGAATATTATCCCCAAGCGAGTGCCTAAGTTCGGCAGTTATACTTTCTATTTGATTTGACGAGTACAAAATTGAACCCTTGATTGTTCATTAAAGTGATCGATTGAGTAACAAGCGATTCGCTGTTACCCAATCATATACTATAAATTTATTTATCAAAACTACTGACTATTAAAGCGATAAAGATTCAGCATCTGAATCATTTTCTGCTTTATCTTTTCCCAGCCAATCAATTAAAAAATTGCTATGTTCTTCTAACAATAATTCATCATCTAATTTAGAGATTTTTAAACTTGGATCGCTGATAAAACCAATTTGTTTTTTAACCGTTTCACCACGTTGTATATATTCAATCGTCGTCACATCACCTGGAGAAAACTGTGCTAAGGCTTTGTCCCATAGATCATTATTGCGAATAGTTCTTCGGCCAAGCTTAACAATTTGATCGCCTCGTTCTACTCCAGCACGATATAACGGGCTACCCACTAAAATCGTGTTGCTCACCATTGCATCTTCGCCACGGAAGTTAAAACTTACTTTACCAAGAAATGCACTTTCATCATCTTTTTGCTCTAACTTTAAACCTGCAGGAGCTAACAAGGCGGCATAATCTGGTTTTGTTTGACCATAAATATGCTCAGCAAAAAACTTATCGGTAAAGCGTTGATCACCAGTAATTTTTAACAAAGTATTACGCGCATCTTCACGTGAATATGGCGTTTCTGTTTTGCCAAAATCAAGCCATAATTGGCGCATATAATCGTCTAAAGACTTGCCAGGAAAGTGTTTTCTTAACGATAGATCTAATGCCAGACCCATGACTTCACCATAATAATAATAACTGAAAAAGATATTATGATAATTCGTTCTATCTTTTGATACACCTGCATCGGTGAAGGTAGCAAATTGACTCGCTCCTTCAGGAGTTGAATATAATCGACCACGCGCGTTATAGGCTTTATTAATATTGCTTGCCACTTTATCTAGGTATTTTTCTTCATCCCACTCTTGGCTTCTTTTCAAAATTAAACTGCCATAATAGTTAGTAAAACCTTCCGCTAACCATAAGCTCGGTGTCATATTTGCTCCACTATAGTTAAATGGCTCTAACTCTTGTGGGCGTATACGTTCAACGTTCCAAGCATGAAAAAACTCATGTGATAAGGTGCCTAATTGGCTAAATTCAGCTTCGTCTAATGAAGCGGTATTAGTGATTATTGTAGAATTGCGATGCTCCATACCATCACCGCTAACATGAGGAAGATAACAAGCAATGAAGGTATATTCTCCATAATCAAAGATCGGCAACTCACCAAACACTTTGATTTGCTCAGCAACAACCGCCTTCGCTTTTTCAGTGTATTTATCTAAGTCTTCTGCAGTTCCATTATGGTGTACTGCTAAATTGATGGTTTGATTTTTCCCAGCAGAATTTACTTGCCAACTACGTACTTGATGATCACTCAATTCCGTTGGGCTATCTAAAAAGTATTGTAGGTTTGGCGCTGAGAATTGATAAGTTCCCCCTGCTTGTGGTAACTGAGTCGCTACTTTCCAGCGAGGATCGAAGGGACGAAATTCTATTTTAATCGCTCTTTCTTCGTGATTGGTTGCCCATACAAAACTGGCAGGCATATTTAAATGAGCATGTGTACGGTCAATTTGATTGTAAGTACCATCTCCTCTATCACCAAATAAGGTGTAATTTATCGTTACTTCACCATCATGGCCGGCAATATGCCATTGATATGGGTTAGGTCGGGTAATTTCTAGTGGTTGGCCAACACTATTTACGGCACGAACGTTATAAACATTTTTAATAAACTCATGCATCGCATAACGACCCGGCGATGAACGACTCATTTGTACTTCTAGCACTTGATTTTCAATACCGGTAAATGTGGCTGAAACCTCTGCTTCATGATGCACAGCGTTATCAAACGATACTTGATAAATAGTTTCTCCATCGGCGAATGCCAAATAACTGGCTAATGCTAATGACCATGTTAAACAGCGGGTAATTTGCTTCCTCATTTTCAATCCTATGAGTTAAATTATTAAGAGTTTGCTAAAGTGTAAATTCTATTGTCTATTGAATACAATTATTTTTTAAACTTTATTATCTGAAGATCAGCTCGATTTAATCGACAAAACTTGAAATATTGCCTTTTATGATAAAAACTTAATGTCAGAATAAATAATGTTTAATAAAGATTGTAGATAAAATGACAAATGATGCCACCTTAGAAGCTGTACCGCCAATTTCGGTGTTACATCGTGAAATACCAGCATTAGCAGGTATCAATAAATATCAACATCACCAAGCACAATGTATATATGTTCATAGCGGGGTGCTCGCTATTATTACTGAACAAGGTCGATATTTCATTCCCCCTAAACAAGCAATTGTTATTCCTGCTGAGCTTTCGCATGAGTTACTCGCTAAAACTGCCGTTAAACTTAGTATATTTCATTTTAATACAGAAGAAGCTAAAGAGTTATCAACAACCACACAAGTCCTCGTGGTTGATTCTTTATTATCGGCATTAATCACCGAAAGTTTGAAAATATCAAATGAATATCTATGGCAATCTACTGATGGACGATTATTGCGACTTGTTCGTGATAAATTAGCTCAAGCAAGTAAATTAGATACGTTTTTACCTTACCCAAAAGATAATCGGTTGACCAATATAACCGAACGCTTGCTTAAACATCCATCCCTGAAAAGCGACTTAAACTTTTGGGGGAAATTCGTTAATGCTTCACCTCGTACTTTAAGCCGTATTTTCAAAAAAGAAACCAATATCACATATAGTGAATGGCGCCAACGCTTGAATATTCAAATTGCTATTAAACACTTATCACTTGATGATAGCATCAATAGCATAGCTGAGCTTTTAGGATATGAATCAAGCTCTGCATTTATTTATATGTTTAGAAAGCAAATGGGTGTTTCTCCTAGCCAATTCTTAAAAAACCAATATTAAACAATAAGTTAAGAAAAGAAGATATATGCAAACATTTACAAGAATATCGATAATTTTATTTCTGTTTTTTAGTGCTAACAGTCTCGCTGACACCCACTATGCTGGAGATAAGAGCCAAGCGGCTGCCGTAGAAAAAGCAGTAAACTATTACCTTGAAGGAAGTTTACTAGGCGACCCTAAGGTAGTGGCAAAAGCATTTCACCCTGATGCAAAAGTACAAGGTATTCTTAAAGGAGAGCATAAAGTTTTTGACTTAAAAACATTTCTTGGCTTTTTTAGTACTGACAAACCAGGAAAGCATTCTGTTCATATTATTTCCGTTGATATTGAAGAAAGCGCCGCCAGTGTTCGTGCCGAATGGGATATGGGCACGTGGAAATACGTAGATTACCTTTCTTTGCTTAAAAATAAAGGTGAATGGAAAATTGTAAATAAAATATTTACTGTTGTGCAAAAATAACGAAAGGCTAATATTAACCGTTAAGTAACTTCTTTGATATTAGCTTTAGAAAGATCAATAGTCAGATTATATTTTTCGATACAAGCTTGGCAAATACATGATTTATTTACGTATTTGTCACTCACTTGGGCAATTAACTCTGCTGGTACTTTTTCTTTTGTACACCAGCAAGGCTCAGCTTTGTTAACACCACACTTGTTTGCTGTTTGGCATAACGGACAAATTGAACTATCAACTAAGTCAGCCATACTAAGTGAATTCAGCTACCGAATCGCGCATGATCAAGCTAGGTTCAAATAATTGCTGTATATTATGCTGTTCTTGCTGATAAACGTCTTTCAGTACTAATTTAGCGGCCATCGAGCCCATTTTATTCACAGGGTTATCCACTGTGGTTAGTTTAGGATATAAATGCGGAGCAAAGACGACATTATCAAAACCAATCACGGATAAGTCTTCTGGCATGTGTAAATTGTGCTCGCGCGCGTAAGTCATCGCACCTGAAGCCATTTCATCATTGGCACACACTAACGCTGAAAACTCAGCTTTTTCTTGTAAGAAATACCGTAAACCTGCAATACCGCCTTGCTCTTTAAATTCAGCTTCAAAAATTAACTTTTCGTTTAAAGCAATATTATTTTCAGACAAAGCCCGTTTATGACCTTGTAATCGAGCAATAGCGTCCGCTTTATACTGCGGACCGGCAAGATAAGCAATGTTACGATGGCCTTTTTCAATCAATGATTGAGTCGCAATATAACCACCTAATTCATTGTCTAAGCTAATACAGTTATCTGGCAGTCCTTCAACATGGCGACTAATAAGATAAATTGGTGTTTTGCCTTTGCTCAACTCTACTAAATATTCATCAGAAACCGCCTCGACATGCAAAATAATTGCGTCGCAATTTCGGCTGATCAAAAACTCAATACCGTCTTTTTCTTTATCTTCTTCACTGTGGCCGGTAGTAATAATCACGTGCTTTCCTGCTGCGCGTAATTCAGTTTCCACACCACTCATCATTTGTCCAAAAAAGGGACCATGAATTTCAGATACTAACAAGCCGATACAATTACTACGATTAGACGCTAAGGACTGAGCAATTGAATTAGGACGATAATCTAACTCTTTCATCGCAGAAAGCACACGATTACGCGTTTTTTCGCTGACTCGAGCATTACCATTCATCACTCGAGAAACTGTCGCAAGTGATACTTTGGCTAATTCAGAAACTTCATAAATAGTTGCCATATTTTCCCTATCGGAACATTGCCCTTGTCAGTACTTAAATAAAAGAGTCACAATATATAGTGTTAATTGCGAACAGTAAAAATTAAATACCCAATTTTACACAAATTATTAAGCCGTAGCTGCTCTTCTTTGAACAAGTTCATCACTGACTTGTTGGTTCAATTGCGTAGTTAACGGATAAAACAACATTAAGGCCGCGCCAGCAAAGGCAAAAGCAGCGGGGATCCAACTCATTAATAATTGCATACCTGGTAATGAAGCTTCTATGGTGGTTGGATCCATCCCGTTATACCCATATCCTGCAAGTACTACAAGCACTAATGCGCCAGCGAAGCCACCACCGGTTTTTTGTACGAACGTGCCTGCTGAATACACTAAACCAGTAGCGCGTCGTCCATTTTTCCATTCAGAATAATCCGCCGAATCACCAAGCATAGTAAAAAACAATGTTGGCATCATTGCCGCAAAAAACTCTGCCGCGCAGCCAAGTGTAAAGATGAAAACAACATCACCCTGTGGCGCCCAATATAATGCTCCCGTTAATAATCCACTGAGTACTAATGCAACAATAAATAACTTAATTTTTCCTAACCAGTTTGCCAAATAACTTGTACACAATGCACCGGCAATTGAGACAATTAATAACGCGACAAAGTATTTACCCGCCATTAATTCATCGGCAACATGATATTTAAAATAGTAGGCGATCACGCCATATTTAATGCCATTAAACATCATGGTTAAAAATCCCATTCCTAGCAAGATCAACCAAGGTTTATTGGTAAGTAAATCCACCATATCACGCTGTGTACCTGTCATATTTTCTGTTGATTGACTGGTTAAACGTTTGATGACGATATACATACCTGTCATGACAACAAAGAAAAATATTCCGCTATACAGCTCACGATAATAAAAGAACAAAGTCATGGCTAATAATGGCATGACGATAAAGGGTAGATTTTTCGATAAGTCGAGTAATTCTGTTTTTAAACAAGATGTTGTATCTATTGTAGGTGTAATACGTTCTTTCGTTGAAGCAAAAGTTATCACCATTAAACCAATCAATAATCCGGCAAATAAATACATAGTGTATTGATAACCAACGGCATCATCACCCTTACCAAAGTAAGCAACCAAGTCAGGTAAAAAGCCCATCACTAACAATCCACCAGCAAAAGCACCAGCAAACCTAAACCCTGACAAACTAGTTCGTTCAGTATCACTAGGTGTCATCACGCCCATCAATGCTGAATAGGGAACATTATTGATGGTATAGGCGAGGGTTAAACCAATATAAGTGACGTAGGCATATATTAATTTACCGTTTTCAGAAAGGTCGGGCGTAGTAAAACATAACACCATAAACAAACCTAAAAAGGGTGCTGACCAGAGAATCCACGGGCGAAATTTTCCCCATTTAGTATCAGTTCTATCGGCGATCATGCCCATAATGATGTCAGTAACACCATCAGACAGTCGTACGACTAAAAACAGCATAGCAGCGGCGGCGGCAGTTAAACCGAAAGTGTCGGTATAAAACACCGCTAAATATGCTAATGCACCTCGCCATACTAAGTTTGCTGCCGCGTCACCTGTTGCGTAACCAACTTTTTCAACCACCGAAAGCTTATGCATTGTTTATCCTTTTTTATAATTATTTAATTTAGAATTTCATCTTACTTTACAATCAACTACGCTCACTTAATAATTTTTTATAAGCTAAGCCACTGGCTTTTACTGTACGTACTTGTGTTTGATAATCAACATAAACGATACCAAAACGTTTTAAATAACCTTCAGCCCACTCAAAGTTATCCATCAAACTCCAAGCGAAATATCCTTGTACATTAACACCTTGGCTAATCGCATCATTCACCGCATTTAAATGTTGGTTGTAATAGTTGATACGACGTACATCATTTACCACACCAGACTCAATTTCGTCATCAATAGATGCACCATTTTCAGTGATGTAGACTGGCGGTAAATTATATCGAGTATTTAAATCGACTAATAAGTCAGTAAAAGCCTGCGGATAAATTTCCCAACCAATATCGGTGCGTTCAACACCTTCAACAATAATCTCTTCAAACATTTCTGTTGGATGAGCTTGATATCTTGCACGGGTGTAGAAGTTAATGCCTAAAAAGTCCATCGGTTGAGAAATAATTTCCATATCATTTTCATGAATGTCTGGGCGATTTTCTTCAGGTAATTCATTGATTAATTCTGGATATTCACCATCAAAAATAGGCTTTGAATACCAGTAATTAAAATATTCGTTCGCTTTTTTAGTTGCTTCTTGATCAGCAACAGAGTCAGACATAGCGTAACCGGGGGTAAAATTGAGCACAATCCCATTTAAAGTGTTTGGACTAAATTCTTTCAATACTTGCATGGCTAAACCATGCGCTAATAATAAATGATGCGCCGCTTTTTTGCCGTATTCTTTGCCAACCAAACCAGGCGCATGTATACCAGCTTCATAACCTAAATAAGCACTACAGAAAGGTTCATTAAGCGTCGCATATGCATGCACTCTATCACCAAACGCTTTAACAACATGCTTAGTATATTCTTGAAATTTATAGGCTGTTTCACGATTTAACCAACCGCCATCGTCTTCAAGGTATTGTGGTAAATCCCAATGATATAAAGTGACAAAAGGTTTAATTCCTTTTGCATTTAATTCATCAAGCAAATCAATATAAAATTTCATACCTTGTTGATTAACTGTACCGTCTTGTTTTATTACACGTGGCCATGAAATAGATAAGCGATAAGCGTCAACGCCAAATGAGCTGATCAGCTCAACATCGTCTTGCCAACGATTAAAATGATCACAAGCTACATCACCATTTGAACCGTCTTCTATTTTTCCTGCTGTCGCACAAAAAGTGTCCCAAATACAAGGTAACCGGTGTTCAACTCCACCTTCAATTTGAAATGACGCTGTTGCCACTCCGTATAAAAATGATGATGAAAGCATCGGTGAATTTTTTGGTAGAGAAAAAGCCATATTATCTCAAGTTTCCTTTTCAGCAATTAAACAAGGTTTTTACGTGTTTTGTATAAACATACGTATGTATTTTGTTGCACTTTTATTTTAACGTGGTATAAATGAAAGCGCTTACATTTTACAATATTAGATGGAATTAAATAAAAGATCAACAGCTAATTAATAATGAGATAGTCTATGTTCTAATCTCATTAAGTGTAAGGAGCTTTTGATTTTTCGAGATTGTTTTTGCAGCAGTTTTTTCAGCATTGATCCAAGGCAGTGCCTTTGTCGTGTGGTTGCCCACATAATAAAGCGATAACGCCAAAGCAATGTTCAACAAACGCTGTCCGATGGATTTGGGTAAAAGCGCTTTATTCTGTGTTGAGTAGTATTTGTTTAGAATTCTAGGTTGCATACTACTCGCCGTGATTAATACGCTTTTATTACGAACAAAACTTAACCGCGAAAGATCAACTGCACCTATTAACAAATAATAATTAAACCAACAAAAAGTTATATTAATTAGGAGAAATTATGGCGGCTGGTATCGCTGGGGTAGCGCAAGAAAACAACAATCATAGTGAAGGTGGTAACTATACGTTTGCCTTAACTTCACTCACTTCTTTATTTTTCATGTGGGGTTTTATCACCTGCCTGAATGATATTTTAATTCCTCATTTAAAAGGCATATTCGATCTATCATACAGCCAAGCAATGTTAGTTCAGTTTTGCTTTTTTGGTGCTTATTTCATTGTTTCATTACCTGCTGGTACATTAATCAAAAGAATCGGTTACCAAAAAGGTATAGTGTTAGGTTTAATTATTGCCGCAGCGGGATGTATGACCTTCTACCCTGCCGCTTCAATGCAAAGTTATCCGGTATTTTTATTTGCTTTATTTATTCTTGCTAGTGGCATCACCATTTTACAAGTTTCAGCAAACCCTTATGTGAGTATTCTTGGCAAGCCAGAAACCGCTTCATCGCGCTTATCATTAACTCAAGCATTTAATTCATTAGGTACGACAATCGCGCCATTCTTTGGTGCTTTGTTAATTCTTAATGAAGCCACTGAAGTAATGACAGCAGCGCAAGAAGCTGAATCAGTTCAAATGCCTTATTTGTTTTTAGCCGGCATGTTACTTGTTTTAGCGGCTATCTTTGCTTATTTAAAATTACCAACAATTAAAGAACATACCCCAGAGGTAGCTGATATCACTGGTAGTGCATGGCAATACAACCATTTAGTTTTAGGTGCTATCGGTATCTTTGTTTATGTAGGCGCTGAGGTTGCTATTGGAAGTTTACTCGTAAACCTCTTTGCCGAACCTAGTATTGCAGCCATGGAAGAATCTGTTGCGGCTAAATACATCGCCTATTATTGGGGGGGCGCTATGGTAGGTCGTTTTATTGGCGCAGCCGTTATGCAAAAAATTTCTGCCGGTAAAGTGCTTGCTTTTAATGCCGCGGCGGCCATTGTTTTATTATTAATTACTATCTTATCTTCTGGCGCAATTGTTATGTGGGCGGTATTAGCAATTGGATTATTTAATTCCATCATGTTTCCAACTATATTCACCCTCGCGATAAATGGTCTTAAACAACACACTAGCCAAGGCTCTGGCATTTTATGTTTAGCAATTGTTGGTGGTGCCATTATTCCTTATATTCAAGGATTACTCGCTGATTCTATCGGCCTACAATTGTCTTTTGCTCTACCAATACTTTGCTATTTATTTATTATGCATTACGGATTGAAAGGGTGTAAATTTAAACAAAAATAATCATTGCCACTAATAAAATTTAAGGCACAGTTATATTAATAACCGTGCCTTTTTTATCTCGCTAATTCACAAACTTCGTTGACGATTTGTTATTGGCAAAATGACATTGAATACGCTGCTTTCAAATCAAATACAGCCCTACCACTAAGGTTTTAGTTAAAGCTCTACAACGCATATCAACACTCTTAAATAATGTATCCATACTTGTTATGAACCCCGCTCATTTACTTAATCAAAAGATAATAAAACATAAAATACCTCAGCCCAAAATCTATAAGTAGTAGCTTGGCAATTGAGGTTTTACAAGGTAGGAACTCGTTGGTAATTGAAGGATTAGATCTATGGTACGTTGAGTCTTTAATTTTATTATTACAAGCCAAGTAATAACAGACATCAAAGAGTTAGTACGATAAAAAAAACGCCGCAATAAATGCGGCGTTTTAGCAACAAAGTAACTATCTAAGGGGGATTAGAAAGTTACACGAGCACCCACTGTCCAACGAGCTTCATAGATGTTTTGGAAAGCTTTTTGCTTCTCAAATTCAATGTAAGTTTGTTGAATTTCTTCCGTAATGTTCGAACCGTTAATATAGAAACTAACTGTTTCGTTGAAGTCATACGTTGCATTAATATCAAGTTGAGAGTAATCATCTTGGTATAACGCTTGATTACCTGTCGCACCATTACCTGCAGTCATTAAACGAGGACTACGAGAGTTCCAAGCTACACGAGCTGAGAAGGTATCGTTTTCATACCAAACAACCGCGTTGTAAGTGTCTTTTGACATACCACCAAATGGTAAATCTTTACCATTAATATCTTTAGCTTCTTGAGAGCTATCAGCATACGTATAGTTTAAGTCCATACCTACATTAGCTAATACGCTGTCTTCACCTAAGAAGTCACTAAAAGCAACTTTACCGCCAACTTCGTAACCAGATACATCACCACCAACACCTTGAATGTTCGCAGTAAATGGATGTGGACCACGACGAACACCATCTGAATCAGGCTCATCAATAAATACGGTTGAAGACTCTGTAAAGCTTGCAATGTCGATACCGTAAGTTGAGATGAAGAACATTGATGCATCACCCGCATACCACTCAGCAGAAAGTGAGTAGTTCTCTGAGCGCCATGGATCTAACTCAGGGTTACCGTTTAACGTACCGTTTTGTACACGCATACAGTTACAGTCATTATTAAATACTGACCCAACTACTTTACCTGCGCCCCACTGATCTAAGTTCAACGC
>NZ_JAUOPE010000032.1 GCF_030546755.1 Colwellia sp. 1_MG-2023 | reverse complement strand
TAAATGTTGCATTAAACTCGTCACCACTTGTTAACTCCCAAACACTGTCAATTCGAGTACCTTGCACATCATCAACTTGATACCAGTAAGGATTCGGGAGAGCAGCTAAATCAATACCACTTGGATCGCTGACAGAAACTGTAGCAATTACTTCTTGGTTATCATTGGTTACATTGATTTCATCGGGGGATACCGATATATCACCGACTGTTGGGCCATCGGTATCAAAAGTGCTAGAACTAGTAACGGTAAAAGTAGTTTCATGCCCACCATTTGTACTTCTATAGCCAAGGTTATCTCTGAATGCTGTCGAGCCAACTCGCCAAGTTCCACCTTTAGCTCCCATAGGTATGATCACTGTTGATATAAATGTTGCATTAAACTCGTCACCACTTGTTAACTCCCAAACACTGTCAATTCGAGTACCTTGCACATCATCAACTTGATACCAGTAAGGATTCGGGAGAGCAGCTAAATCAATACCACTTGGATCGCTGACAGAAACTGTAGCAATTACTTCTTGGTTATCATTGGTTACATTGATTTCATCGGGGGATACCGATATATCAC
>NZ_JAUOPE010000031.1 GCF_030546755.1 Colwellia sp. 1_MG-2023 | reverse complement strand
CCATTGGTTTGAGGCGACATCGCTTTAGTTTTCGTATGGTCGATATCATTAATCGCCAGATATAGCTGATAGTCATGATTTTCAACCTTGCCGCAATACTCAGTGCCTCGGTCAGTTAAAATTCGCAGCATTGGCAGCTCGTGCTGCTCGAAGTAAGGCAGAACCCTGTCATTGAGTATGTCAGCTGCGGTAATTGGTGTTTTGGTTGTATACAGCTTAGCAAAGGCTACTTTGCTGTAGGTATCGACAAACGTCTGTTGGTAGATACGGCCAACACCTTTGAGATTGCCGACATAGAACGTATCTTGCGAGCCTAGATAGCCCGGATGTGCTGTTTCAATTTCACCGCAAGCTTCGTCATCGCTTTTCTTTTTCTCAAGTGCTGCGACTTGGCTATCTGTTAAGATAATACCTTCGTTAGCTATTTTTCCTTCAAGAGCTTTTAAGCGCTTTTTAAAGTTTTCTAAATCATGACGTAACCAGATTGAACGAACACCACTGCCTGAAACAAATACACCTTGTTTACGCAACTCGTTGCTTGTTCGGTGCTGACCATGAGCTGGGTAATCAATAGC
>NZ_JAUOPE010000030.1 GCF_030546755.1 Colwellia sp. 1_MG-2023 | reverse complement strand
GATTCATGACTGGGGTGAAGTCGTAACAAGGTAACCCTAGGGGAACCTGGGGTTGGATCACCTCCTTATCTTGAAGTAAAACAATGAATGGAAAACTTCGGTTTTCACGAGTGTCTACACAAATTGTATTGATAACACATTAGAAGAAGAAACGTAAAACCCTAGCAGCTATTTATAGTTTGTAATGGGGCTATAGCTCAGCTGGGAGAGCGCCTGCCTTGCACGCAGGAGGTCAGCAGTTCGATCCTGCTTAGCTCCACCACTTACTATTATGTTAGAGCGCACCCCGTTTTATTTTAGCGGTGAGGTCGGCTTGTTTATTTCAAGTCTGCCCAGACCTACCAAGGTTTAACACTTCGAAATACGATAGGTCTGTAGCTCAGCTGGTTAGAGCGCACCCCTGATAAGGGTGAGGTCGGCAGTTCAAGTCTGCCCAGACCTACCAAATTCTGCGTTATGCGTCGTTGCTTTCAACCTCGTTTAGTGAACTAAACGTCGGTCAAAAGCGCCTAGCCTAACTTGAATGAACGTGAACTTCTTCAAAAGAGATGAATGACCAAATTTAAGGTATCTTACGAGATGAATTAAGTTTGGTTTTTTAAACCAAGTTTTTGACCGAATGCGTGTCATGAACTATTTCTTTAACAATCTGGAAAGCTGATATAAATACCGGTGTTTATATGGTGGCTGAAGTGTCGCGCTTCAAATACATAAACATATAAATACCAAGCTGTTGTTGTTTCTTTTATCGGGAAACATCAATGGTGATTAAACATTCTCCTCGAGTGTTTAATCAACCCGATGATTAATCTTAGGATTAATTATCAACTCTTATTCAAGACACACAATG
>NZ_JAUOPE010000003.1 GCF_030546755.1 Colwellia sp. 1_MG-2023 | reverse complement strand
TTACGTCCAATGGACTTATGTAAAATCAATGTAATGTGAGTGCCCACACAAATTGCATGATAACTAATTGTTAAAGAACAACTTCTTAAAAAGAAGTCAGAAGTTAAATCTCATTCGTTTAACTTCGTTGCTGTAGGCCTTGCCCGAAGCGAGATGCGCATTCTACGCACCTGAGTGTTAATGTCAACATTTTATTTAAAGAATTTTCATTTTTTTCAAAAGAAAGTTTTTAAACGTTATGTTCAAGGTTTCACTATCAATACGGATAACTAAACCACTTAAAACTCGCTTCTCAGGTCTCCCTTAAGAAGTGGAGCGCATTTTAGGGATTTATCTCAAACGATCAAGTCTTTTTTTCGATCTTTTGTTTGTTCGATTAAAAATTGAACTTTATAACTAAGTTTTGTACTAATACATAGTTAACATAACTATTTTCTGTATAAATGATCAGGAGATATACAATGTTTTTTCACTTATATTGATTTTCTAAAAACAATAATATCTGCATGAATTTAGCAATATTTGCTGATTTAGAAAGATATCGAGACGTAACAATGAACAAATTAATTGTTTTGTTGTTAGTTTGCGGTTTAAGTACCGGTGCATTTGCAAAGGATTTTGCTCAATATAAACAAGAACGTTTAATCACTAAATTATTAAAACAACAAGTTAACCAACAAATATCATTAAAAAATAGTATTAGTTCTATTTTAACGATTTATCCAGAACAAGTTGATGTGGTACTAAAGGTAGCTTTAGATGAATATCCCTCTAAATATAAAGATATCATGTTAGGTGCAATGGAAGCCGAGCCTGTTTTAGCATGTGAAGTGATAGAAATTGTGCTAAATGCTAATGTAGCAAACGCCAGTGAAGTCGTATCTATTGCTGTACAAGCCGAACCTGCATACGCACAAGAAATTGTCAATGTAGCGGCTTTAAATAGTCCTGCTGATATAGAGAATATTGTTAGAGTTGCAATATTAACTGAACCTGTTGTTTCACAAGCAGTAGTAACGAATACAGCTAACTCTTTTCCTGATCAAGTGTTGTCGGTATTACTAGGTGCGATTAAAGCAGTGCCTGAAAAGGTTAGTACCTTTGTTAAACACACCATTGCACTCTTTCCAACTGATAGTGAAGCAATAGTGACACATGCTGTTAATTCGAGCGATAAAAAACATGCAAGTAAAATTGTTGATAGTGCTATTCAAGCTGGGTTGAACGAACAAGATGCCATTAATGCAGCTATTGCCGGTGGAGCAAAAGCGGAAAGGTTCGCTCAAAATAAATAACGATTATCTTAGATAATAAAAAACCAGCAAAATTGCTGGTTTTTTTAACTGTAATTTATTTCACATGTTATTGAATAAAATGTTTTGTCACATTATCCAATTTTTTCATGTTTTCAAAAAAATCGTCTCGCCCTGAATTTTCTGCAGAAAAAATCTGTTTAAACAAGTTAGCAAATTGCTTGTCTTGCTTTTCTAAAAGGCTGTCGCTTTGATGTTGTAATAGTTGTAGTTGTTTCACAAAGTCAAGTAAAGGTCTTAATGCTTTATCCTGACTAGGAGATTCGCCTGGTTCGGAGTTGGCCACTTCGTTATATGTTTGGGTCACTCTTGTGGTCTTACTTTGATATAGCTCCATCGAGAATTCTGATATTTGGCTCGTATCAAAGCCTAAATTGACTGCATGATTAAACGCTTTTTCTATGTCGCCTTTGAAGAAGTCTTTCTGCAAGGCATTCACATCTTTAATTAACTCAGCAATTGCTTTTTGTTCATCTTCGCTAATATCACCTTCAATGGTATAACTAAAATTACTCGCACGATATGCTGAATTTGAAGATGCAAACATCTCACCTTGTTCATTATCACGAAGGTATTTTTCGTTTTGCGCAACTTGCTGGATATCACTAAAGGAAATACTGACTTTATCGCCATCGAGCGTTGTGATCATAATATCACTCGTTCTTGAAGATGCCGCATAAAGCTCAGTAGTCATTGATGAAACTGAATTTTTGTTATTTAACGCGTTATCATCAGATTCTGTTGTGGTGTTTTCGCCTGGAAAATAGGACTGTTCTAAGTCATCTATCCCTTGAAATATAAGATCTCGACTTTTATCAATTCCGTCTGTTAATTCATCATCAAGCACGGCTAATTCTTCTAATTCACCCATTGCTTGTTCAAACCCTTGAGTCACACCACTTCGTGCTTGAGCAAACATATTTCCTAATTCTTCATCAGAACTACCTTCTTCTTTCGCTAAACGAATTCTTCCACCAATAAAGTTCAAGACATTTTCCGCGACTTTTGTAAAATCAAAGAGAGATTTGTTTTTCTCTTCTATTTCTTCAACGTCTTCGTCTGTTATGACTTGGCGGCTATTTGAAGAAAATTGCAGAGATATTGAGTGCTGAACCACTTTCATCGCTAACTTGCCATTTCCAGTTAATGCAACATTATCTAAAATTTCTTGGCGGTATGCTTCCAAAGGGTTAGATCTTTGCTGCTCATGACTTTTATGCACATGATTTCTATGAGGTATTTTCGACTCAACTACATTATCTACTTTGTTCATCATCATAATCTCAGGAAAGAGTTGTGTTTTGTTATCGGCAAAAAAAGAAAAAACTTAATGAAAGTTACTCACTTGCTATATTTATACTAGACAAAATTTTGATGAACGCTAAACTCTGCGCTCTTTATTCACCGTACTGTTAATAACAAACCTAAGGTAATTTCATGTTTAGTCATATAGATCCAAACAATTACGAAAATCAATTGCATAAAAAGCAAGAAGATATGACAAAATTATTCAGTGAATTCAACTTTCAAGGGTTTGATATATTTACTTCTGAGCCGATAAATTATCGTCAAAGAGCAGAATTTAGAGTATGGCATGATGGTGATGACTTGTACTACATCATGTTTGATCAAGTGACGAAAAAGAAATTTAAAGTAGAGAGTTTTCCTGTTGCCTGTACTTTGATCAACAAATTGATGTCAGCTTTATTAACGATAGTTCGTGACAAGCCAATGTTAAGAGAGCGACTATTTCAAGTAGACTTTTTAGCGACATTAAGCGGCGAAGCGGTTATTAGTTTACTTTATCATAAGCAATTAAGTGATGAATGGCAGCAACAAGCACTCTGGTTAAGATCACAATTAGCAAATATTTGTCCGATAAATATTATCGGTAGAGCAAAAAAGCAAAAAATCATTATCGAACAAGATTTTGTCACTGAGAAGCTAAATGTTGCAGGGCAAGAGTTGATTTATCAACAAGTTGAGAATAGCTTTACCCAACCCAATGCTAAAGTAAATGAAAAAATGTTAGCGTGGGCTCAAGAGGCAACTAAAGATAAAGGTGGCGATTTAGTTGAGTTATATTGTGGCAACGGTAATTTTAGCATCGCCCTTGCGGCAAATTTTGATCGAGTAATTGGCACTGAAATATCTAAAACGTCGGTCAAGTCAGCACAAATTAATATTGCTCAAAATAACATCTCAAATATTGATATTATTAGAATGTCGAGTGAAGAATTTAGCCAAGCAATGAATGGCGAAAGAAAATTTCGTCGTTTAGAAGGCTTTGATTTAACAAGCTACAACTACGACAGTGTTTTGGTGGATCCACCAAGAGCGGGCTTAGACCCAGACAGTATTGAGTTAGTCAGTCGATTCAACCACGTTATTTATATTTCATGTAATCCAGAAACATTAAAAGACAATTTAACCGAATTAGTTAAAACGCATAAAATAGAAAAAATGGCGTTATTTGATCAGTTTCCTTACACACATCATATTGAAACAGGTGTGATCTTAACAAAACGATAAAGCAACATTGTTATTGAACATCAAAAAACAAATCACTTAAGGTTTAGGCGTTTCAATCCGTTGCGCGAGTTCCATCGCACCTCGTGCAATAAAACGTAATTGTTGAATGGTGCGATAAGCGAGTTGTTCTCTGTCTTTTTTATCGGCATCTAATGCATCAGAACCTGCACTAAAAACAATAGTAACAGCCGCATTTGCTTGTAACGCCGCCACTTCAGCATCTAATTTGTTAGCTTGCTGCAAATAATCACAAAGTTCTAAAGTAAAATAACTGATTTCTCGGTTAACCGCGGCACGAAATGCCGGTGATGTACCTGAGCGTTCGCGTAAAAGTAAACGAAAAATATTACCGTTACTCTCGATAAATTCCATGAAAATACGCACAGAAATTTGTATGACTGAACCCCCTTTTTCAATACGTTGGCGTGCTTGGCGCATTAATTGGCGCAGTGTTAATCCTGCTTCATCTACTAAAGTAAGACCTAGCTCGTCCATATCTGAAAAATGACGATAAAATGATGTCGGCGCTAATCCGGCTTCTTTCGCGACCTCTCGTAAACTCAAACTAGAAAAACTACGGTCAGCACTTAACTGGCCTAATGCGGCATCAATTAATTGTCGACGTGTTTTTTCTTTTTGCTGCGCTCGAATTCCGCTCATGACTCTACCTTGGCTTATTTTTACCTTTAATATGATACTGAAATTAAAGCGTATTACTAGCAATTAAACGTTGGTTAAAAACGATGAATTATTCAAACTTCATTAAAGAGTCGAATTAATACTTGACTCATCTGGTATGACAACTAAAATAGCGTACACGTGTACACTGAAAGTTTTATGTAAAAATTATCCGGAATATTCATGAAAAAACCTAAACTCATTTGGTTGAATGTCGCTGTTTTCGTCATCACCTTCTTATTTGCAGCAATAGCTGTACCTTATAGAGCTATTACCCACGGTTTTGATAGCGCAGAAATAATTATGGCATTGTTGTGCTTCATCTACTGCGGCATGTCAATTACAGCTGGCTATCATCGTTTATGGTCTCATAAAACTTATCAAGCACATTGGTCATTACGTATTATCTACGCCTTAGGTGGTGCTTTTGCATTACAAAACAGTATATTGCATTGGTCTTCTGATCATCGAGTTCACCATAAACATGTAGATAACAATGATGTTGACCCGTATTCAGCAAAAAGAGGATTCTGGTATTCGCATATTGGTTGGATGTTAAGAGAATACCAAGCCCATAGATACACCAATTACGAAAATGTCCGAGATTTACAAAAAGATCCAATTGTTATGTGGCAGCATAAGCACTATTTATTACTCACTATATCTCTTAATTTTGGTATTCCGCTGCTGTTTGGTTTATGGCACGGCGATGTGATCAGCAGTTTATTATTAGTCGGTTTTTTACGGTTAGTATTAAGTCACCATACAACTTTTTTTATCAACTCTCTTGCTCATATTTGGGGTAAACAAACGTACACTGAAAAAAATACCGCACGTGATAACGGATTTTTAGCTTTTCTTACCTTTGGCGAGGGCTATCATAACTTTCATCATATCTTTGAAAACGATTACCGTAACGGCATTCGTTGGTGGCAATTTGACCCGACAAAATGGTTAATTAAAAGCTGTGAATATGTTGGCTTAACCTATAAGTTACGTAAAAGTCCTGAAGATAAGATTGAGAAAGCTCGGTTATCTATGATACTTAAACGTAGTCAACAAAAGCTTAGTGAACATCCTGACGCAGAACAGTTGCTTGAACGTTTGCAGCATGAGTACGATGCATTAATTAATAAACTTAATGCTTACTATGATATTAAAAAAACCTTAATCGCAAACAAGCGTGACAAACTCATTGCAGATGTTGAATGCTCGGAACTTGTCGCACAATATAAAGAATTAAAACAACGATTAATTGATCAACAACAAAGTTGGCAATTTTTTATCGAAAAACTCGCTTAAAAAACAATTTATTAGTTACCTAATCCCCATTTCCTGCTAAAATTTTTATATCCGTAGGAACTGGGGTTACAGTCTTGACTAAGCAAACATCTTCAACAAGTAAAAAAAGTAAAAAACAATCATTCGATTTTGATGCAATCATTATAGGTACCGGCCCAGGCGGCGAAGGTACGGCGATGGAGCTTTCAAAAAGAAATAAGAAAGTCGCAATTGTTGAACGTTACAAAGATGTTGGTGGCGGTTGTACACATTGGGGCACTATTCCTTCAAAAGCCTTACGCCAAAGTGTAAGACGACTAATTGAATACAATTCAAATCCATTATTTCGTCAACATGAGAAAGCCAAACATTTAACCTTTCCTGACATTTTACAACATGCTGCCGCAGTGATCAGAAAACAAGTACAATTGCGCAGTGGTTTCTACGATAGAAATAGGGTGGAACACATAGTAGGTGAAGCGTCATTTATTGATAAAAACACCTTACAAATACTCAAAAGTGATGGCTCGGTTGAACAAATAACTGCGGCACAAATTGTTATCGCCACCGGTTCACGTCCTTACCGTCCTGATGATATTAATTTTAAGCATTCTCGTGTTTACGACTCAGATACCATTTTAACTCTCACTCATGACCCTCGTTCTATTATTATTTATGGTGCTGGTGTTATTGGTAGTGAATATGCATCAATCTTTAGAGGCCTAGGCGTTAAAGTAGACTTAATTAATACGCGTGATCGTTTACTTTCATTTTTAGATGATGAAATGTCTGATTCTTTAAGTTATCACCTCTGGAACAATGGTGTTGTTATCCGCCATGGTGAACAAATTAAACGTGTTGAAGAAACAGAAGAAGCCGTGGTAGTTCATTTAGAATCGGGTAAAAAAATGCGTGCAGATTGTATGCTTTTTGCCAATGGTAGAACTGGCAATACCGCGGATTTAAAAGTTGAAAACGCCGGCTTAAAAGCTGATGGTAGAGGACAGCTGAAAGTTAACGATCACTATCAAACGGAAGTTGAAAATATTTATGCTGTGGGCGATGTTATTGGTTACCCAAGTTTAGCTAGTGCAGCTTACGATCAAGGTCGATTAGCGGCTGATGCGATGATAGATCAACAAAGTACAGCAAAATTAATTGCTGATATCCCAACAGGTATTTACACCATCCCAGAAATTAGCTCCGTTGGTAAAACAGAGCAAGAATTAACCGAAGCCAAAATTCCTTACGAAGTTGGCCGAGCACAGTTTAAACACCTTGCTCGAGCGCAAATAGCGAATAGCTTAGTAGGTTCATTGAAAATATTGTTTCATCGAGATACCAAAGAAATTTTAGGTATTCATTGTTTTGGTGAAAATGCCGCTGAAATCATTCACATTGGTCAGGCAATTATGCAACAAAAAGGTGAAGGCAATACCATTGAGTACTTTGTTAATACTACCTTTAACTATCCAACCATGGCTGAAGCCTTTAGGGTAGCTGCATTAAATGGACTTAACCGTTTATTTTAATTGAACGGTAAGCTATTAAAATTGGAAAACATTAAGGAAAACTCATGAAATTGATTACTTTTGCGTTATTAGGTTTAATGAGTTTTCTTTTGCTTACTGTTCAAGCTAAAGCCAATAAAAATAGTAGTGAACCTCAATTTACAGTGTATTTGGTAAGACATGCAGAAAAAGTATTAACGCAAAAAAATCCTCCTTTAACGCCTTGTGGAATTAAGCGTGCAGAGCAACTTTCAGTGATGCTTGAACAAGCAAACATAGCAACGATATACAGCACTGAATTTGTTAGAACAGAACAAACGGCTGCTCCACTAGCTCAAAAACTGAATATTCCAGTGCAAAGTTATTCACCAAAAGACTTAGCCGGTTTTGCTAAGCAGGTGAAACAAGAGAAAAAAAACACCGTGATTGTTGGCCATAGTAATACCACGCCACAGTTAACTTCATTTATTGCCAACACCTTAGTAAATGAAATAACAGAACAAGAATACCAAATGTTATATCAAGTACAATTTACCGGTGACAAAGCTCAATTAACGCTATTAAAACAACCATTAAGCTGCGAACAAGATTAATTAAAACAAGATAATCCCATCCATAAATAGTTTTGCTCAATAAGTAAAAGTTTTATTGATTAACCGGTACTTTTACTCGGCCGGCTTTTATTAATTTAATATTGGTGATTTTAAATGGTTTGCCCCATTGCTGAATTGTCATCATATTTTCCATTTTTTCACCCTGAATATTCACCACCGCACCATCTTGTTTAAAAGCTTTGTCTAAATTTAACGGTAGGAGTTTATCACCACTATGTGTGATCAAGCCGTAAAAACCGCCTTCAACATTCACATATTTTATTTTTGCCTGCTGCCATTTTGAAGTTTCATATTTCACATCACCGGTGTTTTCATCCTTCATTAATGTATCTTCACTTTTTTCAATCACGGCTTGAGTGGTGTTTTCAAGAGACTTTTCAGTTGATTGTTTTTGAGTTGCTTGGCTACAGCCCATGAAAAATAAAGCTAATAAAACCAGACTTACTGTTATTTTCATCATAATACCTTCCTTTCGAATACTGCTTATTACTTCGTTTATTTATCATTATTAAGCGACGATTGCTTGCCTAAGTGTACACGTCATTTAACTGACTCACATAAAAAAGGAGCCTATAAGCTCCTTTAATAAATTTATGTTTGAATTTTTTACTTATGGTAAGGCTTACTTTGTTCGTGTACCGCTTTGATAAAGTGCCCTGCATGCTCTGGATTAACATCAGGATGAATACCATGTCCTAAATTAAAGACATGGCCTGTACCGCCTTCTCCGAAGCCTTTAAGAATAGTAGCCACTTCTTCTTCAATACGCGCTTTCGGTGCATATAACATGGAAGGATCCATATTCCCTTGCAAGGCAACTTTATCGCCAATACGCGCTTTGGCATCAGCAATATTAATCGTCCAATCAAGACCAACGCCATCACAGCCTGTTGCGGCAATGCTTTCTAACCACATACCACCATTTTTAGTAAACAAAGTTACGGGCACTTTTCTGCCATCATTTTCACGGGTTAAACCGTCAACGATTTTCGCCATATATTGCAATGAAAAATCTTTATAATCACGTGGTGACAAAACGCCACCCCATGTATCAAATACCATTACAGACTGAGCACCCGCGGCTATTTGAGCATTCAAATAAGAAATCACTGAATCTGCTAATTTATCTAATAGTAAATGTAGCGTTTGAGGCTCTGCAAACATCATTTTTTTAATTTTCGTGAATGCTTTAGAACTACCGCCTTCAATCATATATGTCGCTAACGTCCATGGGCTACCTGAAAAACCAATTAATGGCACTTGCCCTTTTAATTCTTTACGAATTGAGCGAACAGCATTCATCACATATTGTAATTCACCTTCAGGATCTGGATGGCCAATTTTATCTACGTCAGCTTTACAGGTTATAGGACGCTCAAACTTAGGCCCTTCACCCGTTTCAAAATATAAACCTAATCCCATCGCATCAGGAATCGTTAAAATATCACTAAATAAAATAGCGGCATCTAATGGAAAGCGACGAAGTGGCTGAATAGTTACTTCGGTGGCAAGCTCAGTATTACGGCACAACGCCATAAAATCACCTGCATCTTTACGCACTTCTTTATATTCAGGTAAATAACGACCTGCTTGTCTCATCATCCATACAGGAGTGTAATCTACAGGCTGACGCAATAATGCGCGTAAATAAGTATCGTTTTTTAATTCAGTCATGAATGGTTTCCATTAAATCAAGTGCGCGCATTCTACCATTGTGAATTTTTTTGATCTATGTTCTAAATCAAAACATCTAAAATAACGCGTTAACAATTAGAAATTAATCAAATAACTTCTTTACCAATCATGAACTTAGTTTTAACAAAAATATAACGTTTGTTTTTTGACCAGAAATACGAACAAACTCGTGGTATAAATGCTCTAATAAAGTTGTTGCAAGCGCAAAATCCGTTTGCTATAAATTGTCCCGCGCTAACGGAAAAGAATAATAATAAAAAGATAAAACTAAGAAGAAGCTAGTAAAACTAGACCACACAGCGAGCATTTCAAGCCTTACTTTTGTAAGGCTTTTTTATTGCCTGAATTATAAAAAGTGCGCTATTAATTCAACGTTACAATTCACCAGAAATAACGATTAATAAACAAAAAATAAAACTTTAAACATTTTATTTTAAATTAATTTGAACTTATTCAGAAAACGCTGCTCTTACTATGCAGAAGTGTTATCTCCCATAGTATTTCATGTTTTTATAATGCATTTGTTTGAATTCAAGCAAATGCTTTTTTTTGTCCAAAATTTAACAAAACTTTCCCATAAAAAAACTCGTATTTTCAAGCATTGATAACGGCTAAAAATACGAGCTTATTTTTACGCGTTAACGTTTAACTTAGTGTTAACGTTTAACTTAGTGTTAACGTTTAACTTAGTGTTAACGTTTAACTTAGTGTTAACGTTTATTTTTCGAAGTAAAATTTATGACGCTTATTATCATAATTTCCTTCTTCGTTCATGGTTTCGCTGTTATATAACCGACCGTTCACCATGGTATATATCACGCGATCTGATAAGCGAATATCTTGGGTAATATCACCATCAACCACAATAATGTCAGCTAATTTACCCACTTTAAGTGAACCAATTTGGCTATCTAAGCCTAAGGTTTTAGCCGGATTAATGGTAGAGGTTCCTAATGCTTGCAGCGGTGTCATACCGCCTTGTGCCATCATCCACATTTCCCAGTGCATGGCTAAGCCTTCACGTTGTCCATGACCACCTGCGTTAATCGTTACCCCTAAGTCTTGTAACTCAGTAGCAACCGTGGCGACATTGATATGGTTATAATGATGATGCGGCGCTTTTGGACGACGCATTGAACGAGGGTCTAAAATTTCACTCGGTACATATTTACTTAAACGTGGATGCTTCCATACATCTGTTGTGTCATACCAGTAATTTTCGCCAGCAATGCCACCAAACGCTACTCCCATAGTCGGGGTATAAGCCATTGCCGATTGCGACCATAGTTGCTTAACATCATCATATATTGCGGCCGTAGGAATAGAGTGTTCTAACGTAGTATGGCCATCAATAAGCATGGTTAAGTCATGTTGCAGTAATGAACCGCCTTCTGGCACCACCATCATTTCTGCTTCACGTGCCGCTTGTATAAATTGTTGACGTTGATTTCTACGTGGTTGGTTGTAACTTTTAACGCTAAATGCGCCTACTTTCTTTAAACGTTCGACATGAAATTTAGCGTCATCTAGTTTATCAACATGTGCGGTATAACCTGCGACCGTTGCACCATATAAAATAGTACCGGTTGAAAACAAACGTGGCGCAACAATTTGACCCGTTTTTTGCATTTCACTTGCCGCGAAAAATTCAGTGGTATCATTAGATGGATCATGAATCGTTGTCACTCCTAAGGCTAATCCAGCATAATTTTCCCAGTTTTGCTCTGGAATAATTTCGCTACTGCCTTGCGAGCCATGTGCATGAGCATCGATAATACCAGGCATGATAGATTTACCCGTAATATCTACTATGTTGGCATTGCTTGGAATATCGACATTACCTTTCGTGCCTATTGCAGAAATTTTATTGCCGTTAACCACTACAACGCCATTTTCGATAATATTTTCGCCTTCCATAGTGATCACTTTTCCACCAACAAACGCCACTACACCGGCTGGTTTATCAGCTTTTTTCTTAAACCCTAAGTGAGTAACCACAGGCTCAGACTGTTGCTTTTCAGATTCAGCTTTTGCGTTAAAATCAAATAAACCATCAACAGAGGCTTGATATAAGTCAGCACCTAAGCTCCAATACAACTCATCAGAGTTACCATTCCAGTTTATGCCCTCGCCAGCTCTCACTGAAAGTTGCACAACAGGTAAATTTTTAGCGCTTGGACCAGTATCAATCACATCACCACGTTCAATAAACGGCGTAACAAATACTTTAAAGCGCTCAGCAAATGCTAAGTGTTTTCCGTCTGGAGATACTTGGTACTCTGTGGCAAATTTACCTTGATATAAAGCTTGTTCTTTTTTATCGGTTAAATTCACTTTTACTAGTTGTGTATTTTTACCTTGTTTGATCAAGTAAATATGATCGTTATTCGCACCGAAATGTGGTTTAACACCAGATTCAGTAATTAAACGTGCTTCGCCGCCTTTTGTTGATACCGTATATACGCCGGAATTTAATCCCCATTTAGGATCTAAAATAGCGCCACCGGATACTTTACGATATACCACAGTTTTACCGTCTGGCGAAAAACTAGGTTCAACATATTTTCCTGGTTCATCCGTGATCACTTTGCCTTTACCACCACGCGTTGATATCACACGCAATGAGCCAAGTTTATTATCATCCCAAGTAGCAAACACTACGTTTCTACCATCACGAGAAAAGCTCGGATTTAATTCAAAATGCTCTTTCTGTCTTGTTAAACGTTTTGCTTTACCTGTTGTTTTGCCATTGGCAATACTCTGAATATAAATGTGACCTAACGACTCAAAAACCACTTTTCTGCCGTCAGGAGAAACCTCAACATCGCGCAACATTTTTATATCAACATTATCTTGGTCAATGTCTTGCTGAAAACGTAAATTAGTTTGAATTTTCTTTGCCGTTTTCACATGAAAAGGGATCACAGCACTTTTACCGGTGTTAATATTCAACTTATTGATATGACCACCTGCCCAAAACACCATACCGTCGCTTTCAGGTAACCATGCCATGTTGGGATAAACTCCGTGAATTGCCCAAGTTTCTTGCATATCGCGGTCTAAACCGGTGAAAATTTTTCGCTCTTCACCACTTTTTAAATCATATAAATATAAATTGGACTGAAAATCGTCACGGCTAACATAGGCAAGATATTTACCATCGGGTGATGGTACCGGACGAATCGCGCCACCTTTACCCGAAATAATGACATCAATCTCGCCAGTCGCTAACTCAAGACGTTTAATTTTATAAATGCCTTTTTCAGAGTCTTTACTGTAATGAAACGTTTTGCCTGGTGTTGCATCTTGAGAAAAATAGACATATTTTCCATCATGAGAAAAAGCCGGCTCACCTAAATCTTTTTGCTCATTCGGCCGTTTAGTTAACATTACGCCACTGCCGCCGGTTTTATGGTAAAGCCATACTTCGCCCGCTCCTAACGATCGCGAACCGGTATAATGCTTTCGACCCACAAGGTAATTACCATCAGGTGACCAAGCAGGGCTATTTAATAAACGAAAGGTTTCTGAGCTAACGGCTTTGCCTTCACTACCATCCGCTTTCATTATCCATAAGTTATCGCCACCGTCTTCATCGGAAGTAAAAGCAATGTGTTTGCCATCTGGACTAAAACGAGGTTGCATCTGCCAAGCAATATCCGTCATTAATGCTTTAGCTTCTCCGCCGGTGATCGGCATTGTATAAATATCGCCTAATAAATCAAAAACGATATTTTTACCATCGGGACTAATATCTACATTCATCCACGTACCTTGGGTGACGTCAATATTAGCGGTTTTAAAAACACCTTGTGGATCATTTACTGACCATTTTTCTGACTTGTTTTCGTCTTCAAAAAAAGCAGAACTTGACGATGAAAACGCTAAAGCCATTGATATAGCAATGCTTTTAATGGGTGTTGTTTTTATATTAAAAAAATGAGGCATGCTTGTTGTACCTAATAGTTTGAAAAATAATGTCATTAAACGTTGTGATAGTTATGTTTAAGGTATGCAATTATCGTTATTATTTTATCTATTCAATAATTGTATACAATTTTGATTATGATAATAAAACACACTTTTAACAGAGAATAAAGTGTGTTTCGATAAATAACTTTTTTTCGGGGGTAGATGGAGATTTATCTAAAGAAGATAAAGCAATAATCGGTAAAACTTAACCAATCAATCATAGTTTATAATGCTTAAATTGCGGAAATTAGATTATTTTTGGTAACCCCAACGCGGCATAATTTTTTGTTCAACATTCAGGTGATCTAATATTCTGCCAACCATAAAATCAATTAAATCATTGATAGATTCAGGGTTGTGATAAAAACCGGGTGCAGCTGGCATAATAGTCACGCCCATTTGCGATAAACTCAGCATATTTTGTAAATGAATAGTCGAAAAAGGCGTTTCACGAGGCACTAAAATGAGCTGTCCTCTTTCTTTAATCACCACATCGGCCGCGCGTTCTATTAAATTATCACTCATCCCTTGACTGATCGCCGCTAAGGTACCTGTAGAGCATGGACACACCACCATTTTTTTGGGTGCCGCAGATCCCGAAGCAACCGGTGAAAACCATTGTTCTTTGCCAAAAAAGGTAATTTGACCGTCTTTTGCTTTAAATTTATCCGTTAATACTTTACTGGCGGCATCTGGCGAGCTCGGTAGCTTCAAGCCCACCTCTGTATCAAACACCACACGCGCAGCACTTGAGCAAAGAATATATAGTTGAAATTCAGCCGCCACTAAGCACTCGATTAACCGTAATGCATATAAAGAGCCTGAAGCTCCTGTTATCGCAATCGTTATTTTTTCTTTAAAATCATTCATGCTCAATTCCTACTTTAACTTGCTAATCCAGTTAGTAATTTATCGTGAATACCACCAAAACCGCCATTGCTCATCACCACAATGGTATCACCTGCTTGAGAGTCACGGATGATTTGCTCAATAAATTCATCAAAATTATCGCTTACATAACAAGGTTGCTGACAATCGGCAATTAATGCTTCAACCGACCATTGCACTTTATCTCCTTGAAAAACATAGACAGCATCCGCTTCATTTAAAGACGACGCGAGCGTATCTTTATGAACGCCAGATTTCATGGTGTTTGAACGTGGCTCTAATACAGCAATGATTCGACGAACTTCTTCAGCATTTGCTGAGCTTTGCTCGATATTCTTTACACCAACATTTGCGCGTAAGCCTGCTAAGGTTTTCCGAATGGCGGTAGGATGATGCGCAAAATCATCAAAAACACGAATTCCCTTCACCTCACCTCGTAATTCTAATCGTCGTTTTGTGTTAACAAATTCGGCAAGGGCATCAATAGCAACATGAGCAGGAACGCCGGCGTTACGTGCCGCAGCGATAGCCATTAAACCGTTATCAACATTAAAGTCACCAATTAAAGACCATTTAACTGTACCTTGTACTTCACCTTTAAAGCGAACGATAAATTCACTGCCATCAGCAATTAATTTTTCAGCATGCCAACCTTGAGCTAAATTTTCTTGCGTTAAGTTATTTTGCTCCGTACTCACTTCAACAGGTGTCCAGCATCCTTGTGCTAACGTGTCAGTAACCGCTTGCTCACTTTGTGGGTAAATCACCAAACCATTGCTTGGCACCATTCTGATTAAATGATGAAATTGTCGTTGGATATCACTCAGATCATTAAAAATATCCGCGTGATCAAATTCCATATTATTGATCACTAACGTACGTGGCCGGTAATGAACAAACTTAGAGCGTTTATCAAAAAACGCCGTGTCGTACTCGTCCGCTTCAATCACGAAAAACGGAGCATCCCCTAATCGTGCCGAAAAATCAAAGTTTTGAGGAACACCACCAATTAAAAAGCCTGGCTTCATGTGTGCATATTCTAAGATCCAAGTAAGCATTGAACTTGTGGTTGTTTTGCCATGCGTGCCAGAAACTGCTAACACCCAACGGTCTTTTAAGACATTTTCAAGCAACCATTGTGGTCCAGAAATATAAGGAATATTTCGGTCTAACACATGTTCAACCATCACATTGCCACGCGCCATGGCATTGCCAACTATCACTAAATCTGGCTCATCATCTAAATGCTCAACTAAGTAGCCTTGCTTTAATTCAATGCCTAATTGCTCTAGTTGGGTACTCATTGGTGGGTACACATTCGCATCACAACCAGAAACACGATGCCCTAATTGTTTTGCAATGGCAGCAATTCCGCCCATAAATGTGCCACAAATACCTAAAATATGAAGATGCATAACTTTCCTAAAACACTTTTTCGCTCAATTTCTTGGTACAAAAATTAAGGATGTACCTTTATCTCGCTAATATACCCAAATCACATTGAAAAAACACAATTGTTGCCATAAGTTAATCATTTAAAATGCTAAAATCAGCTTTTGCGTGAATTCTTCCCTGTTTTTTAAGCATTCATTTATGCTAGGTTATTCATTCAACGCTTTACTGTAAGGAAACTTGTGACTTCTCCCATTGTACAATCGCTTCATATTTATCCGATAAAATCTACCGCAGAAATCGCGTTATCAAAAAGTTGGATTGATGACTTTGGTCTTAGTTTTGATCGACGTTTTGTTGTCACTGATCTTAACGGGCAATTTATCACGGCACGCACTCAACCTAAACTGTGTTTAATCCAAAGTTATTTAACTCCTAAAGGATTAGTATTAACCGCACCTAACATGCCAGAGCTAGAAGTTACCTTCGCGAACTTTAGCGAACAATATCATGTTGTTACTGTATGGAAAGATGATATTAATGCTTTATATTGCCATCAACATTATGACAAATGGTTTAGTCAATATTTGAATTTGCCCTGCCAATTACATTTTTTTGCTGATAAATCATCTCGCAAAGTTAACAATAGTGACAAGCAAGTTGGCTTTGCCGATGGCTATCCTTTGCTATTGATTTCACAAGCGTCGTTAAATGATTTGAATAACCGATTAACCACGCGCTATGGCGATAACGCTAGTGTCTCTATGACACAATTTAGACCCAATATTGTCGTTAACGACACAATGGCCTTTGCCGAAGATGGCTGGCAACGCATTCGTATTGGTGACATTGAATTTGAGGTAGTTAAACCTTGTAGCCGCTGTGTTTTCACTACTATAGATCCAAACAATGCTGAAAAACACCCAAACCAAGAGCCTTTATCAACCCTTAAGTCTTATCGTCAGGTTGCAAAAGGCGATGTTATGTTTGGGCAAAATATCATTCCCTTAAGTAAAGGACAAATCAAGCAAGGCGATAACGTCACCATATTAAGTCACCAAGCTCCACTTCACTTTATTCCGAATCAGAAAATATACAGTGAAGAGAGTAAAGAAGACAATAAGCCAGAAAATAAACAAGAGAATAAACAAGTGAACGAAACCGCAATTTCAGAAACTATCATCCCTAAGAAAGTGAATATAAGTTTTGATTCTTGGAATAAAAATCATAAGGGAAACACCCAAGAGCCTATTTTAGATCAAGGGGAAGCAGCAGGATTAATTTTGCCCTACTCATGCCGCGGTGGCATGTGTGGCCGTTGCAAAATAAAGTTAAATGCCGGTACAGTTAAACAACTGGCGGATGATGGCTTAACCGATGACGAAAAAGCGCAAGGCTATATCTTAGCGTGTAGCAGTATTCCGCAGTCTGATTTAGTCGTCAGCTCAAATTAATCATTTAGTTAATCTTTAAGCTGAAAATAAAAGTGGCATCTTCATGTTAAAGTTAAATTGTGATTTAGGTGAATTAACCGGCGTCGAAAATAATGACGCGTTAATTATGCCATTGATAGATCAAGCCAATATTGCGTGTGGTGGACATGCTGGCGATTATCAAAGTATGGTCACTACTGTAAAGCTAGCCAAAAAATATCGTGTCATGATTGGCGCTCATCCGAGTTATCCAGATCGAGAAAACTTTGGTCGTCTGTCGATGGCAATTGAAGCAGCCGAATTGCAATCGAGTTTAACACAGCAAATCAATAACCTAAGTGAAATATGTAACCAACACAATACCCAATTAAGTTATATAAAGCCCCATGGCGCTTTATATAATGACATGATGCAAAAGTTCTCTATCTTTGAAACCGTCTGTCATACTCTTTCACAAAGTGCAGAAAAACTCCCTTTAATGATCCAAGCTTTACCCGATACTAAGCATTATCAAAAAATAGCTAAGAAATATGGTATTTCTCTAATATTTGAAGCGTTTGCCGATAGAGCTTATCAAGCCAATGGCTTATTAGTACCACGTTCACAAGCCGGCGCAGTTTTGCATCATCAATATTCAGTGATTGCTCAAATAACACAATTGATAAAACATCAACAGTTAACCAGTATAGATGGCAGAAAACTAAACTTACATGTCGATAGCTTATGCGTGCACGGTGACAATGACGCGGCACTTGCCCTAATTAGTGCGCTAAGAAACTTGCTCAATGAATAATATTATTATTCACCCTAGTAGTGAAAATAGTGTGTTGATCACGTGGCCAGAAAAAATTTGTCCTAATCAACATCAGCAAATTTTAAAAACTTTATCCCTGTTAAACACTGAATTGAATAACGTTAGCGACCCTGTCGTATTTGAGTCAATTGCTAGCTACAACTCGATCATGATTTATTATTACTTTAATAAAATCAGTTTTCAGCAATTAAAAAAACGCATTAGCGATTGTATTGAACTTGTTATCAATACCAACAAAGCAGTACAAGAAAAATCTTTAACTATTGAAATACCGGTTTATTATGGTGAAGAGGCAGGGTGGGATTTATCTAACGTCGCTAAACAGTGTCAACTTTCCTTAAAGGAAATTATCACACTACACAGTCAACAAGTATATCGATCTTACGCATTAGGTTTCACGCCCGGTTTTTGCTATTTGGGAACCTTAAATGAACAACTCGTGTTACCCAGAAAAGCAACGCCAAGGTTACAAGTCCCTAAAGGTGCAGTCGCCATTGCCGAACAACAAACAGCGGTTTACCCTAATTCAAGTCCCGGTGGCTGGCATATTATTGGCCAAACGCCTGTAGATCTTTATCAACAAAACAAGGAGGCATTTACTCCTTTAATTCAAGTTGGCCAACAGGTGAAATTTACCGAAATTGATAAAGCAACCTACCTTGAGTTAGCAGGAAAACCTCCTTTTACTGAGGAAAAGCATTAATGCCATCACTCACTATTAGTCGATTAAAGGGCAATGCTACTTTTCAAGATTTAGGGAGAAATACTGCCCAACATCTTGGCTTTAGTGGCAGTGGCGCAGCAGATGAATATAGTTATTTATTAGCGAATATGCTTATTGGCAATACATTAACTAAAGATAAATCACTCAATAACATGCCCTCTTCAACAGCTTTAGAAATAACATTAGGGCAATGTTCTTTAGTCGCTAATGCCAGCTGTCAATTAGTGATTACCGGCGCTGATTGCCAAGCGCAGGTTTCACTCAAAAATGGCGAGCAGTTTGTCGTTAAAAACAATCAAGTTTTTACTTTATCGCAAGGTGATGAGCTGCATTTAGGATTACCGAAAACACAACTGCATAGTTACCTAGCGATTAAAGGAGGCTTTTATGCTAAAAAATGGCTTAACAGTGTTTCTCAAACAGGCAATGAGCAATCGTTAGGCTTTACCGAAGCATCATTAAAAGCAGGTAGTGAGCTTTCTTTTCAGCCTCATGAAACGACCTGCAGTGAAAGTTTACTAACAAAAAGCCTTCTCAATGATAATTTTCATCAATTAGAGCAACTTACCTTACGCTTTTTGCCAAGCCAGCTTTGGCACTTGTTAAATACAGATGTTACCCAACAATTTCTTGCGCAAGATTATGTCATTACACCTGTGAGTAATCGTATGGGTTATCGTTTAACTGGTGATGCACTTAAGTTAGATAACGTTGCAACCACTCTGTCAAAACCGATAAATTATGGCACCATACAATTACCACATGATGGACAGCCCATAGTATTAATGAAAGAACGACAAACCATTGGTGGCTATCCAACGTTAGGCACAGTAATACAAACCGATTTATTTCGATTAAGTCAAAAACGCCCAGGTGAAAAAGTCAGATTTATGCCGGCTACTTTATCGCAAGCCCAAGCTCAGTTACATGCTTTTCACTTGAAGTTTCAACAGTCAAAATAACGTTTTTAATAAAATTTACCGGCAAGAAAAACAACAGGGATGACCATTACATAAAATAAAACGTGAATTGTTGATAATCAGCGATTAGAATAGCCGCGTTTTCCACAGCATTCTGCAATAGGTTCTTTTGTGTTATTAATGATCGACAACTATGACTCGTTCACTTTTAATTTAGTGCATTATTTTCGAGCGCTCGGACAACAGGTTGAAGTACACCGTAATGATAAAATTACTTTAGATGCTATTGAAAAATTAGCGCCTAAAATGATTGTAATTTCACCGGGTCCTGGGGATCCTGATCATGCCGGCATTTCGTTACAAATCATCCAAAAGTTTGCTGGCGATATACCTATTTTAGGTGTTTGTTTAGGCCATCAATGTATTGCACAACACTTTGGCGCTAAAATAAAAAAAGCTCGAAAAGTTATGCATGGTAAAATCAGCCAAATTGTTCATAATGGACAAGGTTTATTTACCAAGTTAGATAATCCATTAACCGTTACCCGTTATCATTCTTTAATTGTCGATCAGCAACATTTTCCAAATGAGTTAACCATTACCGCTTGGACTGAAAATAAGCATAAAGAAATAGACGAAATAATGGCGATAGAGCATAAAAAACTTGCCATAGCGAGTGTTCAGTTTCATCCAGAATCAGTATTAACTGAACAAGGCAGCCAATTATTAAAAAATTTTATTTGTCGGTATGCTAATGTAATATCAAGATAATTAATGAATAAGTTTTTTTTGCCGATACTTTCTATGACGTTAACTTTTACTAACCATTCTTAAGAGCCAATGCAAATATTTGACGATAACGACACAGTTTCACCAATTTATCACCGTGCAATTTGTCTCACACTTGGGAAAGAGTTTGCAGAGAATAAAGATAATCCTACTTCAGTCATTGCCAAGCAAAACAGTGAGCAAGAAAATCGTCGTCGAGAACTTTTAGACGTTGAAGAACAAGCAAATGAAGCGCGTATTATTAAAGAACACGGCAAGTCACATTTTAAAACGCAAATGATGGCAAAGTTTTTCGCTCAAGTAACCGCAAAAGTGAATAACGAATTTGATAATAAAGAAAACCTTTACGCAAATATTCTGCACATTGAAGATGCCGCTCCAGATATTATGGAAATTTTATCGGTAAGAGCTGCCTCAATAAAACGTATTTCTCCTTTAGTAAAATCGCTTCCGTGGCTCGCAGACGAATTAATAACCTTAGTTAACAAACCACAATATCGTAAACGTGCTGATGTGCAAGTGAACGATCCTAATCTTGCGTTAACCTATGTCGGGCTTGAAAATTTAAAGTTAGTGATGCCAACGTTTATGTTAAAACATTGGCTACCGCCCAGCACAGCGCCCTTTGCGTTAATGAAAAGAAAATTATGGAATGACGCTTTATCTATCGCTTTAGCTTCACAAAAATTAGCTGAACAACAAGAGATAGATCCATTCACTGCGTTTTCTGCTGGAATGCTCAGTAACATAGGTTTATTAGCCGTCACTCGTTGCTTTATGCAAACTTACAATGATTTATATAAGCAAGAGCTAAAGGCAGCCTACGATGCTCGTGATAAACGTTTACATGATGTGTTAGTTGAATTTGAAATATCGCCGCAGCTTTTACTTGATCAATTGATCACAAGAAATACTCAAATTGCCGCCGACTTAGTTGAATTAATGCGTTTTGATCGCTTAGCGATTACCGAACCTTTATTTGATTTAGCCTATACTGCAGATTTTGACAAAATGTCACCTGTTGCCCAAATTGTAGTAAAAGCCAAAGCCTATGTAGCCTTTAGAAGTTTAGCGAAGGAAGGCTTAATTGAAAATGATGAAGCAAAAGCGCTACTCAGTGCAGCCAATGTCACGACAAAAGAAGTCGCAATTTTAAAGAAAGCAGATATTGATCACATAAAACTCAACTTTAAATAGGTTTTACTCATAATATTTACAATTTATTTTTGAGTATTTATGAATTTTCGAAAAGTCGCTATTATTGTTCAAGCAAGCTGCTTTCCTACGTGATGGAATAAATTAATCGCAATTCTTAATAAATTATAGTTATGCACTATAATTGAATAAAACCCTCCAACCCCTTATTTTACAAGGGCTTTGAGCAATTTCAAGCAAGACAAGTCTAATTTTATCTGTCATAATGCGCTGCAAATAATCAGCTACAATAATATTTCATTCAGCATTATATACAGCAAAATGAACGTGATGATTAACATACATAGATAAACGGCTAACAATAAAAGTAACGTCCGTTTAAAATAAGAGGAGTAGACAATGAGCAACCAAAATACGGTAAACCGTGAACTATTTGATGAAGTAATGGTACCAAACTATTCACCTTCGGCAGTGATTCCTGTGCGCGGTGAAGGTTCACGTGTTTGGGATCAGGAAGGTCGTGAATATATCGATTTTGCTGGTGGTATTGCCGTTAATTGTTTAGGCCATTGTCACCCTGCTTTAGTTAACGCGTTAAAAGATCAAGCGGACAAAATTTGGCATCTATCAAACGTAATGACAAACGAGCCGGCATTACGTTTAGCAAAAAATATTACCGATAACACCTTTGCTGATAAAGTTTATTTTGCTAACTCTGGTGCTGAATCAAACGAAGCGGCATTAAAGCTTGCTCGTCGTTGGGCACTTGATGTTCATGGTGCTGATAAAACACAAATCATCGCTTTCAAACAAGGTTTCCACGGCCGTACATTCTTTACCGTTACGGTAGGTGGCCAAGCAGCTTATTCCGATGGTTTTGGTCCTAAGCCAGGCGATATCTTTCATGCTGAGTACAATAATTTAGAAAGCGTTAAAGCGCTTATCTCAGATAAAACATGTGCAGTTGTAATGGAACCATTACAAGGTGAAGGCGGTATTGTTTCACCAACAGATGAATTTGTTCAAGGTGTACGTGAATTATGTAACGAACACAATGCTTTATTAGTATTTGATGAAGTACAAACAGGTGTTGGCCGTACCGGTGATTTATACGCCTATATGGGGTTAGGTATTACACCTGATATTTTAACCACAGCTAAAGCATTAGGCGGCGGCTTCCCTATCGGTGCAATGATCACAACAACTGAAATTGCTAAACACTTAAAAATTGGCACTCATGGCAGCACCTACGGTGGTAATCCATTAGCTTGTGCGGTTGCAGAAGCAGCCTTTAATACCGTCAATGACCCACAAGTATTAAATGGCGTGAAAGAAAAAGCCAAACTTTACGTAGATGGCTTAAATGCGATTAACGCTAAATATAATGTATTTAGCGAAATTCGTGGTAAAGGCTTATTAATTGGTGCGGTATTAAACGAACAATATCAGGGTAAAGCGAAAGACTTCTTAAATGCCGCTATGTCGGAAGGATTAATGACTTTAGTAGCGGGTGCAAGCATTGTTCGCTTCGCTCCATCTCTGGTTATTCCAAATAAAGATATCGCTGAAGGTTTAGCTCGATTTGAGCAAGCCGTTGCAAAAATTGTTAACGCCTAGTTTTCAATAAGTAGTATTCCTGTAACGCTCAAGTGAAATGATTCTTGAGCGTCATTTATCATCATTGAGATACTTTTTATGGTTATTATACGCCCTATTCAACTTAGCGATTACGATGCTTTACACCGTATTGCAATAGAATCAGGACACGGTTTTACATCACTACCGGTCAATGAAGAATTATTAACACAACGCATTCAACGTGCAGAAGAATCTTTCAATAAAGACGTAAAAGCGCCTGGCAATGAGGGCTACCTTTTCGTCATGGAAGATACAGAAACCGGTGAAGTTGTCGGTACCAGTGGTATTGAAGCGGCAGTAGGATTAGATGATGCATTTTACCATTATCATTTAGGTAAAGTCGTACATAGCTCTCGCGAATTAAATATTTATAACACGGTAGAAACTCTCTCTTTATGTAATGACTATACGGGCGCCTCTGAAATTTGCACCTTGTTCTTGTCGCAGAGTCATCGTAAAAATAATAATGGTCGATTCTTATCTCGAATGCGATTTTTATTTATTGCCGAGCATTTAGCACGCTTTTCACAAACCGTGATTGCTGAAATGCGCGGCGTGTCAGACGAAAACGGCCGTTCACCTTTTTGGAATTGGCTTGAAGAACATTTCTTCTCCATGGACTTTCCTACAGCGGATTACTTGACCGGAATAGGAAAAAAAGTGTTCATCGCAGAATTAATGCCAAAACATCCTATTTACGTCAATTTACTCAGTAAAGACGCGCAACAAGTGATCAACAAAGTTCATGAAAAAACAGTACCTGCATTACGTTTATTAGAGGCTGAAGGTTTTTGTCGACGAGGATATGTTGATATTTTTGACGGTGGACCAACCGTTGAAGCAAACGTTAATTCGATAAAATCAGTGAGTGAAAGTCATAAGTGCCAAGTACTTATCGGCGAAGTTAACTCTGATGATAATTACATTATTTGTAACACAGAAGTTGCTAATTTCAGGGCGGTTCAAGCGTCATTATTACTGAGAGAAACGGCAAATCAAGCCGTTATTAGCTTAGCAACAGCAAATGCGCTTAATGTCACCGAAGGTGATTGGATTCGCTTAATAAAAAATTAAATAATTAACTCTTTTATTTATCAATATAAACATAGATTTATAACATTATTTAAGAGTAATGAGGAAAAGAATATGACGCACCCTATACAATTTATTAATAACGAATGGCTCAATGGTCAAGGCGATGAGGTTTCATCGGTAAACCCAGCAAAAAACGAGGTTATTTGGCAAGGTAAAAGCGCGACTGCTGAACAAGTTGATGCCGCCGTAAAAAGTGCTCGTACTGCATTTGAAATCTGGTCACAAACTCCCGTAGAAGAAAGAATCGCTTTAACTGAAAAGTTTGCTGAATTGTTAGCTGAAAATAAAGAAAGCTTAGCTAAAACTATTGCATTAGAAACTGGTAAGCCTTTATGGGAAACCCGTACCGAAGTGGGCGCTATGGTAGGCAAAATTGCCATTTCAATTAAAGCGTATAATGAGCGAACTGGCACTGTTGAAAATCCTATGCCGGGTGCGAAAGCTTTTATTCGACATAAACCACATGGCGTAGTTGCCGTATTCGGCCCATACAATTTCCCAGGTCATTTACCAAATGGTCACATTGTCCCTGCTTTAATTGCCGGTAACACACTCGTATTCAAGCCTAGTGAATTAACGCCGTTAGTTGCGCAAGAAACGTTAAAATTGTGGCAGCAAGCTGGCTTACCTGCCGGTGTAATTAATATGGTGCAAGGTGAAGTTGCCACAGGTAAAGCGCTTGCTAATCATCAACAAATTGATGGCTTATTTTTTACCGGTAGTTCAACCACAGGTAAATTTTTGCACGAACAATTTGGTGGGCAACCGGGTAAAATTCTCGCCTTAGAAATGGGTGGCAATAACCCATTAATCGTTAAAGGTGTTACTGATATTGATACGGTTGTTCACGACATTATTCAATCTGCTTTTATTACCACAGGGCAGCGTTGTACATGCGCTAGACGATTATTTATTGAAGCAGGCGAACAAGGTGATGCTATTTTAGCGAAACTTGTTGCTTCCACTCAGGCGATTAAAATTGGATATTTTGATGACGAAGAGCAACCATTTATTGGCTCGATGATTTCAGAAAAAGCAGCATTAGGTTTAGTACATGCACAAAAGCAATTAATTGAGCTTGGTGGTAAAGCATTATTAGCGCTGGAGCATAAAGAAGCAGGCACAGGTTTTGTTTCTCCTGGTATTATTGACGTTACTAACATTGCTGAAATGCCTGATGAAGAACATTTTGGGCCATTGTTAAAAGTTTATCGTTATACGGATTTTGATCAAGCGATTGATGAAGGTAACAACACCTCATTTGGATTATCAGCAGGTTTGTTAGCTGATGATGAAGCAGATTATCAACATTTCTTTAAACGCATTAGAGCCGGCATTGTTAATTGGAATAAACCAATAACAGGTGCTAGCAGTGCAGCACCATTTGGTGGTATTGGTGATAGTGGTAACCATAGAGCAAGTGCTTATTATGCCGCAGATTATTGTGCATACCCTGTTGCTTCCGTTGAAGCTGACAAAATGGTGATGCCTGCCACGTTATCGCCAGGTTTAACCATCAAATAATATGTATAAGCTAAGAAAACTTAAGGTAGCTGGTATTAAACCCAGCTTCTTTAAAAGCATAGATCAAATATAACCATTGCTTGCAGTGGTTAGTCCTCGTTGTTTCTCATTAAGTAAATAGCTCGCACTCATCATTGCTTGAAATAAACTCAATAAATTATTTATTTTTTTGTCGTAGGAACAATCAATGAAAACTCAAGTAATCGAACTTTTTAAAAACATTTGGCAAAACTACCTTGAAGTTACGCCATCAGCTGAGAAAATCCATCAACTACTTGGTACTGGTAGCGATTTAATCAATGATCACGTTGCTTATCGTACCTTTAATATTGAAAAAGTGGGTATCGCCAAACTGGCACAACACTTAATTGCATTAGGTTATAAAGAATGTGGTGAATATCATTTTGAAGCGAAAAAGCTTTACGCCAAACATTTTGAACATAGTGATAGCACTTTACCTAAAGTATTTATCAGCGAATTATTAGTAGAAGAATTTTCGCCAGAAGTACAAAAGATTATTCATCATTTAGTCGACTCGCTTGATGAATCGGTAATAGCTGATCCAAGCTTTTTATTTTCAGGTAAAAAGTGGCCATTAAGTTACGTTGACTATCAAACTTTACTTGCTGAAAGCGAATATGCAGCATGGCTTGCTGCATGGGGTTATCGCGCTAATCACTTTACTGTTAGCATTAACCATTTAGCGAATTATGACCACCTTGAAGACATTAATATTACCTTAAAATCTGCGGGGTTCACCTTAAACAGCACTGGCGGCGAGATAAAAGGAAATAGCGAAGTTAAGTTAGAACAATCTTCAACGATTGCCGACAAAGCCACGGTTGAATTTTCAGATGAAACTGTTGCTATACCTTCATGTTTCTATGAGTTTGCTAAACGATATCCGGCAGAAAATGGTGAGTTATACTCAGGTTTTGTTGCCGCTTCTGCAGACAAAATATTTGAAAGTACTAACGTAGCAGCTTAATCATTTACGCAATATATCGCAGTAGTTTCCCGTTAACAGAATACGTATTGCCTGTTAACGGGCTTATTCCACGTTGCACGCATGAAGGATATTGAAAATAAATCTACCTGTTCATTCACTCTAAATACTACTCTCTATTGTTTTAAGGTGTTTTTCGCTATATCGGTTATCGAAACCTCATGCGTGGCTCTATCTAAAACTTTCAACATATTTTGAGATTTTTTACCGTGTTGTTCTACGAAGGCTAAAATATTCTCACCATTACAATTGATATGTTTCGCAATAAATTGAAGCGACTTACCTGACGCTTTAATTTGATTCGCCATTGCTGCACGATTTCCTGAAGCTGCAGTTAAGCACAAATCTGTCGCTATCGATTGATCTGCTGCCACTAAGTCTGATGCTTTTGCTTGAACTGAAAAACCTGTAATCACTAATGCTGCTATCACAATTTTTTTAATATTCATGCTTACTCTCCTAAAATTAAAATCTTAAATATGACAAACAACCGCTGTTGTTATATTTAATAGTGACGTTAATTTTAAAAAAAGTTGTATTAAAAACGCATGTGAATGTAATAAGTCATGTCGATATGCATTGGCATTACAAGCTTTAATTCATCATTAATTACCTGCAAGCAATGATTATTTATAGCTTTTTATTTTATCTACACTAGTTATCCGAAAACGTACTTGTTTACATTCAGTCACCCTGAGAAACAATACCGGTCATTAATCGCAACGATAAATAACCATTGAAACATCAATAGCACCTCATTTTCCGCATAAAGTCTCTTCATTCAAAAACTCATTAACTCAATTGTATGCGGAAAATGGCACAATTTTTATTAGCTTGCCGCTTTAGGTGGATATCTACTGTAGTCTATCGAAAGTTCTGCCTGCTTGATTTCAGGAGAATTTTTTAATGAAAGGTAAAAACGGTATAAATCTTCTGAATCATCAGGAATTAATCGAAAAGTATTTGCTGCTATTTCAGAGATTGAACTTATCTTATAGGTTGCGGTTAATTGCTCAATATCAAAGGTTGATGTCACGACAACAATGCTTCCTTTAACAATTCCTACTTGTTGAATTGATGGGCTAAACACTTTTGTACCTTTTTCAAGAACCAAGCCGTGAACAATAAATTTTTCGCCATTAATTAATAATGTTTTTTTTGAGGTTTTATCAGTAAGTTCTTTATCCGCATTAAAGCTTTTATTTTTCAAATTCACTTTATGATTTTGTACTGATTTATCGGCTGATTTTTCTATTTCCGTACTAAGAGTTTGCTCTTCTTTTACTATAGGTTTATTGACTTCCTGACTATCTTCTCTTTGATTATTACACGCTAATAGTAAGCAACAGGTAGAAGCGAAAATAGCAGTTAATTTTAAATTCATAATTTTCTCCAGAAAATAAAAAGGCTGGTTAAATCAACCAGCCTTATTAAAACTTAGCAATTATTTATTTACGACGACGTAACATTGCTAATGGTAGTAACAATAAGCTTAACCAACCTGTTGAACCACCGCCGGTATTACCCGTTACTGGCCCGGCGTTTACAACGGTAGTGTCTTTCACATTAACTGTGACGGTTTCACTAACACTGTCAGTTCCATCATTGATAGTTGCTGTAAACTCTAATGATTGATTTCCAGTTACTTCAGGTGCGGTAAATGACATATCTGCCATATCTGCGCCAGTTATAGTAACTTCAATACCACCAGTTTGTGACCAGCTGTAAGTTAACGCATCACCATTAGGATCGCTACCTTCAACTGATAAATTAACTGCACCACCTTCATTAACCGCAATGGTATCACTGATACTTACTAGGTTTGGAGCACGGTTATCACAAGCAAAGGTATCACCTGCTACAACTGTAGAGAAAATACTATTTTGTGTATTCGTGAAGGTCATATCATCGATATACCAACCTGCATTAAATCCAGAAAATGCAGGTGGTATAAATGCGCCATCAGTTGATTGACGGAAACGTAATTGTACTTGGTTACCGTTTAGAGTTTCACCAAAACTAAGCGTTTCCCAGCCGTAATTAATACCTGAGAAAACATTACGATCAGCTAAAGCTGACGTTGTGTAATCTAACAAGGTATTTGTATAGCCATCACCTAAAAACTGACCGCCCATTTCAGTAACATCTACCCAATCACCACCGTTAACACTTATTTCAACAGCAGCACCATCCCAATCAGCTTCTAAGTTATATAAATGCCACCATTGAATAGTGAACTCACCATCAAAGCCAATATTAATAGTACGGGTTTGGTAAGCAACATCAGATTCAAAAGCGTGTGCTGAAGACGCGATCATGCCATCAGTTTGACCAGCATCCCACCAATTGACACCAAAGGTATCTTTTGCGAACGCGCCACCAACCATGACTGTTTCAGTAAAGTCATGCAATGTCGCTAATGTATCAAACGAATTAACTTGAGTTGAATTAGTAAATTCAATTTCTTCAAAATCAATGTTTACAATCATGCCCAAGTTATAATCATTCGCTAGAGCGCCATCTTCAAGATCAGGGAAAGTCACTTTAAGCTCTAAATCATCACCAGTTCCGGCATCATTCAAAGTAAACTCAATTGGTGCGCTTGTTGCTGAGTCTAAAATAGCAACATCACCAAATGTGACAACACCATCATTAGCAAAAGTCACATCATGACCACTCACTACTTCAATAACACCTGTCACACCAGATAAAGCCTTGCTACCAGTATTACGTACTGTAAATGAAGCCGTCCCAGTTTCGCCTTTATCTAAAATACCATCTAATGAACAGTAACCTGTCATCATACCTTCATAATCTAGGTTTAAGCTATGAGAGGTAACATTGAAAACAGATAAATCAGTTTCAAATGATTCAACAACACCCGTATTATCAACTGAAGAACGATCTGGTGAAATAGCTCCAATACCCATACCACGCTTAGCAAATGCAGCTAAAATTAATTTATAATCGGCTACGTCATTTGCATAGGCTGCCGCTAAGATAGCATCACGTGCTTCAGTATAAGTAGGCGCCATAGGCGTCATCTTATAACCGGCAACTAAGTAATCCTTCATTAAGTTCTTAGCTTCAACAAAACTATGGCTATCGTCATTAGCTAAAGCAACAAAAGCATCCCAAAGTGTCGCTGCCCAAACTTCACCAGCAGCATGTGGAGAAGCCACATTTGTTCCTGGTAAACCAACATCAGCACCCATGCCTGACTCAATATGTCTAAATGACAATGGATTGATTTCCATGTTAGTAGAATAAGGAGCACGACGAATGCCTGAAGTAAATGGTGCTACATAAGACGTCGATGAATAAGCGCCATCGTAGTTTTCGTTACCTAGAACGGCTGTATCTTTTTCTTCAGATAGCAATAATAACGCGTGGAAATCACCCCAGCCTTCACCCATTGCACGACCCTGGAAGTTACTTAAACCAGAACTATTACCTACTAAACGGTTACTGATATAGTGACCCCATTCGTGTGCAACAATGCCGTTATCCCAAGTACTTGCTTTAAACGTACGAGTTAAGTCATTTTTGAACATTGAAATTGAAACAGTTTCATTTGCATCAAGTAACTCATAGAAAGCAGCACCTTCGCTAAAGTTAATCCCCATACTTGGAATAGTTACAGTATCATCAGCGCCGCCCATAGGTGCAGGAGTACCGTCATCTGTATTATTGGCAATTAATACTGCGATTGCTCCAACGTCTTGAGCGTTTTTAACTTTCTGAGTAAAGTTACAAGCTCCGCGATCAATAATCGCAATTTTACCCGCAATTTCAGCGCCATTTACCGCTGCTTCACAACCATCTCTAATTGGATCCGTACCATCTTCAATACGAACCAGATCGCCTGACACTTCAAATACATCCGGGCCAAAGCTGGCAAATTGGATAATATCCAACACACCTAACTCAGGATGTGATGACACAGTAACACCAAAATCAACGCCATTAACGGCTTGAGTTGTTTCCCATAGGTACATTTGCATGCGCGGTGAACTACCATCAGCAGGCGTACTCATATTGGCATTATCAAAACCAGAATTATCTTGAACTTCAGCTCTTAACGCATCACCTTCTTCACCGCCACGACCATAGTTATCGTTTTGAGCATTACCTGAAGCTTCGTCAAAACCATGGTCGTAATAATCATCATGAAGGTAATTATTTAAGTAAAATAAATTTACAATCGCGGCTTTTCTGTTATCTAATGAATATTCAGCTTGTTCTTTGTCATAACTATAATCAAACGTGAAATCACTGGTCGTTTCAGCAGTATAATCACCATTAGTTAAACCATCTGGTGCGATAGCATCAACATAGGCAGAAACGTTATTACCTTGCGTTGTAGTGGCATCATCAGCTAACCAAGCATCTCCTGTACTAATAGGGCCAGAACTTAAACTGACCATCGGCGCCATTAGGTACTCAGCACTTAAATATGCATTGTATTCAGCACCTTCAGCTTGGGGAATATTGTTGCCATGAGGGCTATCCCAAGGACGACCACCTTCTTCAGCGTATACACGATAATTAAAGTCTTCAGCATGACTGGTTAAATTTTTCTTGAATAAAATTTCGCCAGTTTTAGCAGAAACAATATAGCTATAATAATCAGCTTCAACGGTATCAACATTACCCGTTTTAAGTTCTACATAATGTGCAGGAATTAAATTTCCTTTCAATTCAAAGAATACTTTTTTAGCTCTTGGTGATCCTATTAATTGTTTACCGTTTGCTAAGTTATCAGCAGTAAATTTCTCATAACTTCCTATTGTTTCCTGCTTAACTAATTTTATTGTTTTAGCATCACCACCCATTTCAGCAAAAGCAGCATTTACTGCGTTTGATGAATCGCCAAATGCATTAGGTAGGTCTTTAATTACTGAAGATACATGCTGACTTGCACTATCTGCGAGGTAACCAGAAGAAGCAACTAAATTAAACTGTGGATCCATCATGACATTAAATTCACGATTAAAAACTTCTATGCCAGCAACTTCTTGCTTGTATTTCGCAATTTTAGCACCGCGACCTGTATCATGTTGATTAGCTAGAAACGTTTGAACCACCGAGTTTTTTACTGATGATTGACCGATTAATTTATTGAGGTAGAAGTCTGCAGCAACCGCTAATTGTTGTTCTGCAGCAATAGCGCCTAAATCAGGCTTGCTTTGATTTACCTGAGCCCATTGAAACGTTGCTTTTCCTAATTGAGCATCAAATTGATTTTGCATGCCGCTTACTGTTGCTACATTTGAACGATTTGCTTGTTTTTTCGTAAGCACATTATCAAAAGATTTATACATTGGCATATTATGAGTGTCAGCAGCAACAGCATTAAGCGCCACTGAACTAATAGCTGCACCAACAAAAGTGGCAACTATCGATTTATTAAAATTCATACAAGTCCCTATTATCATTATTAGATTAGAATAAAATTTATTATTAGATGATATTTGCTCAATTTATTTTGAGCATTACTTAAATATACACATTTATGTAAAGAAAATACAAACGATAACAGAGATAAAGTTTACATGGCATTAACAACTGTCACGTTTTGTTAACAGTTATATTTATTAATTATGATAGACGTGATTTACCAACTAAATAAGAATAAAAAAGGCATGGTGTTTATCCATGCCTTTATAAAAAATAATTGAGTGTACAGTGGATATTAGCAACTAAAAATGCACAACAGCGCCAACAAACGCTCCTTTAAATTCAAGATCTGAATATAAATTACTTAAATCTTCTAGCGCTAACTTAACTGATCGATAACCTAACGTTATATTGACATCAATGGCAAGGTTATCAACTAGCTCATAACTTAAACCTGCTTGGTAATCATAAAGCGTATGATCATCAATTGACAAAAAGTTACCCTCAGCAAATATATTGAACCCCGTAAAAGGTAAACCAACAATCGTTGAAGCATAAAGCATAGGCACAATTTCATCGGTTTTGATTATCCCTTCTGGCGTATAAGTGCCGTCTGGTGATGGGCAAATATCGCCTTGAGGCGTTTCAGGACAGTCATCTTCATTATCAACAGAAATTGTTGGTCCGGTAACGGTAACATCGCCATTAAAATCTCGGCCGGTTAAACCTATATCAAATGAAAAAAGCCCGTTATCAAATAATTCATAATATAAAGTGTAATCAACATAACTAACATTAAAACCCGCATCAACCACGCTACCTTCAATAAAAGTATTATCATCAAAGGTTATTTCTCTATCAAGAGTAGTGTTACCTTGAGTTTCGAGAGAAGTTTTCGCAATTTTAGCATTGGGAATAAAAGGAATTGGATGCTCAACGGCAATAAAGTAGCTTCCTTGTTGTTTGTCTGACAAATTAAAATTAACTTGATTATTGCTCTCACCAAAAATACCCGTTGCTTCAGTATCCCAAACTTGTCCACCAATATATAAACCAGCAAGTGTATCTGCTTGTGCAATACCACTTAATAAAGTGAACACACTGGCGGTAAGTAAAGCTTTTTTCATTTGTTTATCCTTGACTTAATAAGTCGTTTAAATCGATTAATGCGGCATTAGCGCGTGAAATATAATTAGCCATGACTAAAGAATGGTTGGCAAGTAAACCGAAACCACTACCATTTAATACTATTGGACTCCAAATGGCTTCTTGGCTGGCTTCAAGTTCTCTGATAATTTGCTGAACACTGACTTTGGCATTTTTCTTGGCCAACACATCATTAAAGTCTATTTCAATGGCACGCAAAAAGTGTAACAGCGCCCAACATGCCCCGCGAGCCTCATAAAACTCATTGTCTATTTTCCACCAACTCGTTTTCAGCTGCAGATTTGCCGAGGAATACGTTGATTGCTGAGCAACATTATCGCCAGCTAAATCTACGTTCAATTGTTCTCTGCCAACACTTGCACTTAACCTTTGCGAATAACTTCCTAAGCGTTTAGTTACTTCCTGTAACCAATCTCTTAAATTATCTGCACGCGCATAAAACTGCGCTGATTGGCTGTTCACATCAGTGAGTGCTTTACGATAAGCATATAAAGCATCAACCGCTTTTTGATATTCACTTTCTGCGCTTGGCATTGCCCAGGAAGTATGATCAATATTGAATTGCGGTTGTGCAACTTTTAAATGTGAATTTTCAAGAGACTGCGATTGTGAACGACTAAATTCTTGTCGCATTACAAGTGCCATATCTCGTACCATTTCTAGGGCGCCAAACTCCCATGAAGGAATATTATCTAGAAATACTGAAGGTGGTAATGCATCATTTGCTAAATATCCGCCGGGTTTATTTAATAAGGTTTCACTGACTAAAATCAGCGCTGTCGTTGTGGTATATCCAACAACAGGTGTCACATTTTCCGCTGTTGCGGCTTTGGTGACTTCACTGTGAATATCAAATTCATCAGGTTCAAATCCCCAATAAACACCTAATAAATATAATGCTAAGAAGATACCGATAACTACTGAGCTAACGGACTTCATGGTAAAATTCGTCTTCATAATATGCTCCTAATGATGGTGATGATGAGCTGTTTCTTTTTGCTTTTTACGTTTAATGCTTTGTACAGGTAATGAAATACTGATGTCTCTTTTATTTGAAAATTGTAGCGTTAACTCAACATTATCATTCACTTTTAATGGCTCTGCTAAATTAAATATCATTAAATGATAACCAGATGGCTGAAGAACCACTTGATCGTTAGCGGCAATAGTTAGAGCTTCTCGCTGTTGCATACGCATCATTTCACCGCTCATCACATGTTCATGAATTTCAATACGGTCACTTACTTTACTGGTTGCGCCAATGAGTACTATATCTTCATTAGTTGTATTTTTTATTTCCATATAGGCAGAAGAAACATTTGTGCCTGGTATAGTTGCGCGAATATAGCCTTGTTCGATAGTCACGTCAGCCGCAAAAGCCGTAAAACTAAATAGTAAACTACCAATTAAGGAAAGCAGTGACGTGCGTTTTTTTATTTGATAAGTTAATTTTTTCATTCGGTGCTATACATCCATATTTATCCATATTATTGTTACCTTGGTATTGTAACTAAGCTAAAAACAAATGGATAACTTAATTCTCTCAGAAATAGAAAATAATGTTTTAACGATCACTTTAAATCGTTTTGATAAAAAAAATGCTTTGAATACAGTGATGTATCAAACATTATGCGAAACCTTTAATCATGCAGAAACAAACGCCTCTGTTCATTGCGTGTTGATACAAGGTAACGAGCACTGTTTTTGTGCTGGTAATGACCTTGCCGATTTTCTTGAGCATGCCGACAGCCAAGAAGAACTAGCCGCATTTGCTTTTGTTAAGACATTAGCTAAATTTACCAAGCCAATTGTCGCAGCAGTCGCAGGCCCAGCCGTAGGTATTGGTACAACCATGTTATTACATTGCGATATGGTATTTACAACAGAAGACGCAAAATTTAAATTGCCCTTCTCTCAACTGGGTTTATGCCCAGAAGCAGCATCCAGTGTGTTATTACCTTTTCGCATTGGCCACAATAAAGCCTTTGAACTATTAGTTTTAGGTAACTTATTTACTGGTCAACAAGCGCAAAATTACGGTATTGCAAATGCCATTTGTCCTGCAGATGAACTATTGTCAACAGCCAAAGCAACCGCTAATAACATTGCTAGCTTACCTGCTGATGCAACACAAACAAGTAGAGCTTTAATGAAAGAAGCAATGCAAATCAAAGTATTATCAGCTATTGAAAAAGAAGGTGTCGAATTTGCCCGATTAGTAAAAACAGATACCTGTAAAAAAATTCTTGCATCTTTCTTCAATTAATTGTTTTCAACTCGCGTATTTCAAAACATTAGCAATCATTGGCTAACATTTAAAATAGAAGCAAGCTAGGCTGGCTTCTATTTTTTAGTTTGCTTAACTCGTTAATTTTTTCAGTTTCTTTTTCAACTTTTTAACTTTGCTTTTCAAATCGTCATCTTCACTGGTATTGATCATAGACAATGTATCTTTGGCTTTCGTAAAGTTTTTATTTTGAATATATAACTGCGTTAATCGGTATTCTATCCAAGGTTTATATGCTTTCTCTGCCAAAGGCAATGCTTGCGATAATGCACGAATACCTAACTCAATTTCTTCACCAGATTCCGCAGAAGTTTTACCTTGTTGATATAAGGCTCTGCTTTTATCTTTATCGTTTGACGCATATTTAATCGCTAAATTTAAATCGTCTCGTGCTTTACCCCAAGCTTTATTCTTCATATAAGATGTTGCACGGGTAAAATATAATGATGCGCTTTCAGGAAATTTTTCAAGCCCCTTTTGTAATGTTTGTTCAGCGAGTGCTGCTTTTTCTGTTTGCCAGTAAACATTGGCTAATTGTTCTATACCTTGTTCGGCGTCAACTTTTTTCAACTGATTTGCATACGTTAAGGCTTTTTCGGTATCTCCGCCTGCAATACTCGGCGCGGCCAAATGAAAACCTATTAACGTATTAAGTGCGTCAATGTGATCAGGTTGCAAAGCAATTGTTTTTTCCATGGCTTCAAGAAAGACCTCGGCATATCCAAGTTTTGAAAAAATACTCGCTTTTTGCGCCATAATCACAGCGCTTAAACCAAGATAATAATTCACCTCAACATTTTCTCTGTGATCATCACGCAGCGCTTCGAAATGTTCAAATGCCTCTTCACTTTCACCATTATCCAACATTATGCGGCCAGCCAATACTTGCCCTTGCACACTTGCTTTGTCTTTTTTCGAAAGCTGTGTAAATACTTGTTCCGCAGCAACAGGGTCGCCAGCTTCTAAAGCGTCATTAACAACGGAGAAATCAGCATAACTGGCAAAGCTTAATGTCATGGCAAAACTAAGGGCAATTATTTTTCTATTCATTTTACTTCCTGTATTTATTATTCTTTAAATATGATGGTTTATTGATATTGCACTGATTTCTTATCTCTAGCAATTAACCAAATAATTCCTGCAATTAAGAAAATGGGCCAAAAAACACCTATCATCAACATCGCAAACCCACCTAAAATTAACATAGCGATAAAAATCAAAGAGCCAAAAACACTCAAGACAATAGCTAATGCTAATAAGACTAAGATCACTACCACTACAGCTGAGATACTAATTGCTTTTAAAGGTTCAATTAACTCATTGTCCATATAGACATCGATATCTAACATTTCGATAAAGCTAGTACCTAAAACATAGGTTAAAAATAGGGTCGCGAATATTGCTAAAATTAACGATTTAAAAAATGACATACTCGCTCCTTAATAAACAAAATAAAAAAAGATGTGTTACTTTTACTTGCGGGTTGGCAACAGCATAGCTGCAACTATATATGCAACACCTGTTACAACAGGAAAAGAAAACAACGCGACTACTGCCGCAATTCTTACCCCTAATCGCGGTAATTCATAATGATTGGCTATACCACCACAAACACCTGATAATTTTTTATGTATTACATCTTTTGTTAATGTTTTATGTACTGAATAATGACGTTCATAACTCATGATCAACTTCCTCATTTCTATTGGTAAACCATGCTGTTGCATGTTTGTAAATTGAGATAACTCCAGCAGCGACAAACATAATAATTGCTGGAGCTATACACATGGCGATAACTCCGAACCAAGTTAAGATTGCCATGTTAAACCTCCATAGCAATTAGCCATTCACAACTTGTTTTTTCATTTCTGCAAGCTCTTTTTCAATAGTTTCATCAGCTTCTAATGCATTAATTTGACTGGTTAAATCTTGATTACTAGTCATATCATAAGCTTCTACTTGCGCTTCAACTTCATCAATTTTCTGTTGGTAACGTTCAAACTTATTGATAGCTTCTTCAATGTTATAAACCGCAGCTTTTTCTCTCACTTTTAAACGTACTTGTGCTGATTGTTGACGCAGTATATAAGCATCTTGACGACGTTTCGCTTCAGCCAGTTTATCTTGTAGATTTTGGCCATCATTCTGTACTGATGCTAAAAACTCTTCTAATTCAGTCAATTCAGTTAATAAAGCCTCTATTTGCGTTTGACATTTATGCTTTTCAACTAAAGCTGATTTAGCTAGATCGTCACGTCCTTTAGCAAGTGCGGTTTCTGCTTTGTTTTGCCAATTCGCAACATTTTTTTCCGCACTTTTAATTTGACGAGATAAGGTTTTTTTCTCAGCAATATGTTTTGCTGCGGTAGAGCGAACTTCTACTAATGTTTCTTCCATTTCCTGAATAATCAATTTGATCATTTTTTCAGGATCTTCTGCCTTATCTAACATACTATTTAAATTAGCATTAACGATATCTGTAAAACGTGAAAACATACCCATAATAAAACCCCTACTCTTCTTCTGTTGTGGTGTTAACGTTAACCATACTTGTTGTATGAGTTAACTGACTTTTGTTTACTAATTGCTTATTCGTAATTTTTACTGCTGCAATATCACGATTAATGATTGGTAAAGCGTTTAAAACTATTTTATTTAATTCAACGTTAATAGTGTGTTGTAACTGTTGAGTTAAACGTTCATTTACTTGTTGGCTTTGTTTAACAATTACTTGCTGTAATGAATCTTCAATACGACTATTATTTGCAGATGCACTGGCATTTGTTCCTAACCCTAGAACGATTGTTATCATGACAAAGACTCGGTTAATGGTTTTCATCAAATTCTCCTTTTAAGCTCAGTTCAGTTGAAAACAAATTAATCTTTACGACTACAATGTCTATATCAACCTTTGTGCCAATAGATATAAAACCTTTAATAACAAATGATTACGATAAAATTTAATAATAAACACAACGCAAGACATAATATGTCACACTAATATTTGGCTGAATAAACCTATTGATTGGTTAAATTAACCACTTAAAATAAACAGCCTAATAATCTAAAAAACGAGTCTTGGTATCATGCATAAAATTTATAAACGTTTAAAAAAATCCCCATGAAACTAGATATAGTTAACAATTGATCATTGATAGCATAAGCATATAAACGCTTACTAAGTGAGTACTAAACAATAAGAGGTTCGTGAAGAGGTGTTGGTAGAAAATTAGTTACTTAACTAATACGATAATTGCTGAATAAATAACAGGTTACTTACCCTTACAATACCGTTGATGAATCCAAGGTATTAACGTTTAAAAAGTAAAACCATGCTTACTTTTTAAACGTGTTTCCTTCAAACGCACTGACAAGCATTGAACAAGCTAATATTGTGACAGCCGGTAACATCATTAAAGTAGATATGGTTAATAAGTTAATCATTAGCACTTCCCGTACATAGTTATTAATAATAAAGACGCACTAACTACTACAAAGGTTGTGCCAATGAGTGACAAAAAACATAACCAATTGAAAAATAAGTAAATTTAATTTTTACAAAATAAAACTATTTACATTGTTTATTAATGTTGAAGTGTAAGTTGGTGTAATTCACCACTATCTAGTAAAAAATGTATAATTTTTTCTTTATTAGCGCTGACATTATTCCCAAAATCGGGAAAGAGTATCCCGAAATCAAGACAACTGATGGTAAACAATAGAAAGATTAGCTACCCACTTTCGCAAAAGCTTCTCTTAATATTTGACTATTAGCACCTTCTCTTCCCGAGTTTTCACTTAAATAACGACGAAATTGTTTCGCGCCAGGTAAACCGTTACACATTCCCAACATATGACGAACCACATGCCAAGAACGCCCACCCGTGGCAACATATTCGTCAATGTACTCACACATTTCATCGATAATTTCTTGGCGAGTTTTAATAACGGTATTATCTCCCCACAATTGGTTGTCTGCTTCGGTTAACATATAAGGATTTTGATATATTTCACGGCCTATCATGACGCCATCAATATGCTGTAAATGTTCGCGACTTTCTTCATACGTTTTTATGCCGCCATTTATCGAAATCTCTAATTTTGGGAAGTCTTTTTTAATTTGATATACACGACCGTAATCTAAAGGAGGCACTTCTCTGTTTTGTTTAGGGCTTAAGCCACTTAACCAAGCTTTGCGGGCATGAATAATAAAATGCTCACAACCTGCGGGTTTTACCGTATCAATAAAAGTATGCAAAAATTCGTAGCTGTCTTGATCATCAACCCCAATACGAGATTTAACCGTAATAGGAATATTCACCGCATTAGTCATACTACTTACACAATCAGCAACTAGCGTAGGCTCCGCCATTAAACATGCGCCGAACATCCCATTTTGTACTCTGTCTGACGGGCAACCAACGTTAATATTGATTTCATCATAACCTTTCTGTTCGGCTAGTTTTGCGCACTCAGTCATCGCTTTAACATCACTACCACCAAGCTGTAATACCACAGGGTGTTCAGGTTCGTTAAACGCTAAATAATCCCACTTACCAAAAAGTATCGCGCCGGTAGTCACCATTTCGGTATATAACACCGTACGTTTAGACATCACGCGATAAAAATATCGACAATGACGATCAGTCCAATCCAACATGGGCGCAACGCTAAGCTTATGGTCGTACATATATTACTATCTCTTAGTTTTCAAAGGTGTTGAATAGAACAATAAACCTACAGAGTAAAAATCTAGCCATTCATTGATTCAGCAACCCCATAAATGGCGGCGCATTATACAATAATGAATGAACATTCACCAAACAAGAGACAGAGAAAACAAAAGAGCAATTAATTTTTACCAAAAGGAGTGGCGCGTGTTGGGTGCTATTCCCTATAATTCATGAAGTATAATCCATGGATTTCAACTCATAAGTAACTGTTTAGGTGTTGAAGATTTAAGGTATCATGATTTAAGGCGAGAAGGAGCAAGCCAATTATTTGAACAAGGATACACTATTGAAGAAGTAGCTCAAATTACAGGTCGCAGAAATCTTAATGTTTTATGGCTGGTTTATACTTAATTATTTCCGAATAAATTGCATGATAAATACAAATGAATAGAGGATCAAATATGTTTATAATGTTAAAGTTATTAAAACTAATTAGCTCTTTATTAAAATAAGTTCAATATTAAATTGAGATACGTTCAGGTATCATTTCCTTTGGTATATCTAAAGCTTTCCAATCAATTACCCCCTCTTTATTATTATAAATACCTATATGTTCTTGTACTCTGCCATATAATCCAAAACCTAAATAATCATGAATTTTAAAGGACATGAAACCTGAAAAATCGAAGTGAGAATCAAATGATTTCGGTTTGATAGCCAAATTAATTCCTCCCCTGTGAGCTACGCTAGGATAAACAAATCCATCTACGGCACCCTTTTTCTCTTTAGCAGGAAGATCAAAAATTAAATTAGAAAGAGCACATGTAAAAAAATAATCTTTTTGATTGTTATTTGGCAATGAAAACATTTCAGCACAAAATGCATCAATTAGATAAATTTTTGATTGTTCATTAGGAAGGAAATCTTTAAAAATTTTTTCTACATACATATTAGGTTGACCGAGCAAAGATCTTTCATAACGTCTTATATGATCAACTTCACCAAGTACTGCAATTTCAAAAGAGGAACCTTGCTTCAATTGAGCAACGCCTACTTGGACTATATCTCCAATTTCAGGTTTTAATTCAGAAAGAACTGTATCTAAATTATTAGAACCATAAAAAACTGTATTATCTGGCGAATTACATCGACCAAATTCAGTTATTTTTTCTTCAGGACAATAAGAGAAATCTGATTTATTTTTTAAAAGCTGGCCATCACTAATAATGCGACCTCGATATAAAGTTAAACCTGGGGAAGGAGTTCTATTTAAAAAAACCATGCCGTAAATTAGGGCTTTTACTATATCTTGAACTTCTTCATAAGAAGATCTAGAGATTCTTCCACCTTTAATCTGTTCAATCATAGATAAAGCATTACGTAGACTTTTTAAATCTTCTATTAAATCTATTTTCTTTTGATCTTGTTCCGATACGTTATCCATTAATATCCCTTTTTTAATTAATATCATTCCGTTTAAAAATTATAAATCAAACTGTTTAACTAATTTATATGACTATTTAATATTAATTACTAGTGGTAAAAAAATATAGATATTTAAAAATTACTTTACCCCCGTATTACTAGGCGGGGGTCGCTTCGCTTAAAAGAAAGTTCCAAATGCTTCAATGGTTATTTTGTAAAGTAAAATGGCGGTTTCCCACTGCGTGTGACCCTCCGCAATTTTCATTGACTAAATAACTCATTGCACATATTTGTTTATCATCAAATTAAGTATATCCCTCTATGTTGCTACGCAACGGGAATACTCAAATTGAAGATATAACGAACTATAAAAATAGAAAAAATATTCTATTTGCTATGGGTGTTGTAAATTAAATATATTAAGCTCTAATTAGATGGCCAAATTAACTATGCCACTACAGCAGCCCTATTTAAAGACATCTAGCCATTCTTTAAAAGTTGAGTAAATATTGCAATAACTTTTCAAAACTTTGTGTGCCTGGATGAATCCAATCAAAATGTCCTGTGCCTTCTACTATTTCAAACGGTAAACCCGAATTTCTGGCTTGGGTTGTGTCAACAATAGGATCGATTTCACCGACAAATAAGTATGCTTTATCGACTATTTGATTCAATTTTGGATTTGCTAATGCGTATTGTTCAGGAACATCATCAGGGGAACCATTCATAAAGCTAATAGCTAGAGAATTACAGCCTCCGCTTTCGCTTGCATATGTAACCAATTGGGTAATCGCAGCTAACCCGATAGCTTTAGAGTCACTATCAAAGTTTGAGGCCGCTAACAAAGCCAAATGTCCACCAGCTGAATGACCAAGTACAACTTGTTTTCGTTCAGAGTAATAAGTATCTTCGACAGTAGAAATAAATGCTAATGCCTGCTCAATGTCATTGTAGGTACCAGGCCAACCGCCACCTTGATCACCCGTAGCTCGGTATTCAACAGACCAAACATGAAAACCATTTAATGCTAATGCCGTTGAAATGGGATAACTTTGGTTAATACGGTATGCATTTGACCAACAACCGCCATGAATAAAGATTAATACAGGTAAATCATTGTCTGATTCATTATCTGTTGGAGACCAACGCTCAACATATTGTAGTTCGGAGTCACCATAGAACAACTTCTCTGTAGAAGGTTCATAAGCAAGCGATATGACATCAGAAAAAGATACGGGCTGTTCAGCTTGTGAATAAAAGTTAGTATGTTCGACAGCTGATGGTTGAGCGTTGTTTATCTCATTTGTAGATAGCTTACTTCCACAACCTAAAAATAATAAAGAAAGAAATAGTACAATAACAAATTTCATATTGGTTACCTAAGGTGATATTTTTCGCTGTAAACCTAGCCTAACTCTTTATAAAGTATTTAGCCCTATTTTAAGCATAAAATAATTTTAAAGGACTATGCACTTCCTTTTTCCATGAATCAATTTTGACACATTCAACGATGATGCATTCAACCAGCCCTTTTCATCGCAGTATTTATCAGAGACGTTCTCAGATCATTTATTTTTTGATCATATTTAACCTAAGTAAAGCAGTTTATATAATACAAAAAAATTCATGTTAAAATATTCCCCCCTCCTTGGTATGACATTACTTTTAAGCTACTTTAATAGTAGTTGTTTATTAAATTTATAGGGATATGGACATTTTGAAATTTATTGCTAGTTTTATCTCACTTTTTATTTTTTTTGCTCATGCAGATAAAATAAGAGTAGGTGCTGACGCTTGGGCTGATGTAACAGAACATGATGGCAGTGGTATTTATTTCAAAGTGTTGAAAGAAATATATGGTGCTGAAAATATTGAGATAAACATAGAAAGTTATCATCGCGGTCTCAAGTCTTTCAACGATCAAAAGTTAGACATATTAGTAGGTATATTTAGAGAAGATGTTAAACATGCCATTTTACCTAAATGGTACATAGATACAGACGACCCTATCATTGTTTTTTATCGCGCTGAAGATGAAAAAACAGCACATATCAATAATCTATCCAATTTAACTAACTCGTGGGTTAGAGGTTTCCACTTTGAACGTTTTATCTCTGAAACTCCCAACCCATATCTAGTAAATTCTGCTCAAGAAGGCTTTACCTTATTAGCCAATAAACGTATTGATACCTTTATTGATTATCTTAGTAACGTTCCTTTATCGCTTGCTCGAAAATTTAAGCATTTTGAGTTATTACCCTCTAGACATCTGTATGTTGCATTTCAAAAAAATCAATATGGTCAAAAATTAGCAAATACTTATGATAAGAAAATGTCTGAATTGCGTAGCTCTGGAAAACTTAAAACATTATATGCAGGGTTATACGAAAAATCAGAACTTGATTCCTTCCAAGAAAACAAAGAAAAAATGATAATTTTAACCGATGAAGTCAATTTACTTAGAGGTCAAAAAAGTCAAATACAGAAAGTTAATCAAACGCTTAGCAATAATATCAATTTACTCTTTGATCAGCTAAATGAGTACGATTTTGAATTTAAAATGGTACATGATTACTCAAATATAGAGCAAAGCGCAAATCAAGATAACCTATGCTATTGCGACATGCTTAAAACGGAAGAACGTGAAAAACACTTCCAGTTTAGTGATCCTTTTGCCATATATTTAGGCTTGCAGTTATACTCAAAAACACCCTTACCAACAAATACCAATAATCAAGTTAATCTTCGTCAACTTTTCGTAGATAATCCAGAACATAAAATAGGGCTGGTTTTAGGGCGAAGTTTCGGAGAAAAAATAGATCAACAATTAGCCGATTTAAAACGCAAACAAGTGATAGAAATCCCTGCAAAATTAAACAGTATTCTTGCCATTTTCAATCATGACCGTTTTGACTATTTAATTGAATATCCACAATATGTGAATCTTCATTGGCCAAATATTAGTAATCAAAAGCTTTATTCATACACTATTGAAGGAGGTAAGCCTTATTCGGTTGGTTATATGATGTGTACAAAAACTAAAACTAACGACATATTTATCAATCGCTTTAATCAAAGTATTGAAAATTTAGGAAGAAGTGGCACTTTATTTAACGTACTTTCCAGTGAAATAAACCAGGATAAACGCGCTGAGTTCAAACGCTACTTTCGTGAAATATTTTCATATGAAGAGCCTTATCATTAAATTTTTAACGCTCATAAAATCAGAAACTATATTGATATTATTGACTATGTTAGACTAAAGAAAATCGACAAAATTTAGAATCATGAACGAAGACAAACTACTCGAAAAAGCAAAAAATTATTGTCTTAAACGCGGGGTAAGATTTACCACAACGAGAGAGCAGGTATTTAAGCTGTTATCTCAACATACCAATGCTATAGGTGCTTATGATTTACTCGATGAGTTAAAAATTACCGATCCTTCTGCTAAACCCGCCACTATATATCGAGCATTAGATTTTTTAAGTCAGCAAGGCTTTGTTCATAAAATAGAGTCAATTAATGCCTTTGTAATGTGCCATCATTTTGGTGATTGTAATCACCCCGTACAATTACTCATTTGCGATGATTGTGGCCATGTTGAAGAAATTCAATCGAATGATTTTGATATCGCTTTAAAAGAAATGGCGACGCAAAAAGGCTTTACTATCAGTCATCAAATAATAGAAGCTCACGGTGCTTGTCAAACCTGCCAAGCCTCCCTCTAAACTCTTAGTCTTATTTTTTATACCATTCATCGCAGTTATTGAACATGTACTCTAAACACAATTTTAAAAAAATGATATAAAGAAACGTTCCTCAAATTATACAATATAAAAAACCTTACTAGGAAAAATATGAAAGCCTCAATAAAACTAGCTTTATTGTGCTTAGCAGTTGCCGCTTCGGGTAATGTGTTTGCTAAAAGCTCAATAAGTGATGATAAATTTCGTCAATTAGAAGAGAATCTACCAACACCGAACACTTACAGAACAGCCTCAGGTGCTCCAGGTCATCAATACTGGCAACAAAAGGTGGATTACAACATCGATATTGCGATCGATGATAAAACTCAACGACTTACTGGCTCAGAAAGTATCAAGTATACAAACAACTCTCCTGATACGTTACGTTATATATGGATTCAACTTGATCAAAATCGTCTTAAAAGAAACTCTAACACTAACTTAACTCGCACTGCGCCAAATAGTAAAACTACTTACCGTGGTATGCGTAATGTTGTTGAGTCAGATGCATTTGATGGCGGTTATAATATCACCAAAGTTACGGCTTCAAATGGAAAGCCAATGGCTCACACTATCAATAATACGATGATGCGTGTCGACTTATCTACACCACTAAAACACGGCGATACTGTTGAAATCAATATCGATTGGGATTACCAATTACACGAACAAAAAGTTCTTGGTGGTCGCTCAGGTTATGAATACTTTGAAAAAGATGACAATTATCTGTATGAAATTGCGCAATGGTTTCCTCGCGCCGCGGCATATTACGATGCAATGGGTTGGCAAAATAAGCAGTTTTTAGGTAATGGAGAATTCGCACTTGAATTCGGTGATTATGATGTTGAAATAACCGTTCCTGCTGATCATATTGTTGCAGCAACAGGTGTTTTGCAAAATTCAAAAAAAGTATTAACAAAAACACAGCGCAAACGTTTAGATAAAGCTGAAACGGCAAATAAGCCAGTCATGATTGTTACGCCCGAAGAAGCGCTAGAAAACGAAAAGTCACGTTCAAATAAAACGAAAACATGGCACTTCAAAGCAAAAAATGTACGTGATTTTGCCTTTGCATCAAGCCGTAAATTTATCTGGGATGCTCAGGGCTATAAAGCAGGTGGCACAGATACTATGGCAATGTCTTTTTACCCTAATGAAGGTAATCCATTATGGGGTCGCTACTCGACTGAAGCTGTGATCCACACAATGGAGCAATACAGTAAATATACTTTTGATTATCCGTACCCTGTGTCTATTTCAGTACATGGACCAATTGGTGGTATGGAATATCCAATGATCACCTTTAATGGCTATCGCCCTACTTTAAATGAAGAAACTGGTGAGAAAACCTATTCTCGTCGCACAAAATACGGCTTAATTGGCGTTATCATTCATGAAGTAGGACATAACTATTTCCCTATGATTGTAAACTCTGACGAGCGTCAATGGACATGGATGGATGAAGGTTTAAATACTTTTCTACAATTTTTAGCTGAACAAGCGTGGGAAGAAAACTATCCTTCACGCCGTGGTCATGCTGCAAATATTACTAGCTATATGAAAAGTGATAATCAAGTCCCAATTATGACCAACTCTGAATCAATTTTACAGTTTGGTAATAATGCATACGGTAAACCAGCAACGGCCCTTAATATCTTGCGTGAAACTATTATGGGTCGTGAGTTATTCGACTTTGCATTTAAAGAATATGCACAGCGATGGAAATTTAAACGCCCTACTCCTGCAGACTTTTTTCGCACCATGGAAGATGCATCAGCGATTGATTTAGACTGGTATTGGCGTGGTTGGTTCTACACAACTGATCATGTTGATCTTGCACTTGGCGATATACATTTATACAGACCAAATAGCCAAAATCCTGACGTTGAAGAAGCTTGGGAACGCGCATTAGAGAATGAAAAACCTACTTTCATATCTGATTTACGTAACAAAGGTCATGATTTACGTGTAAATGGCCGACCTGAGTTATTAGATTTCTATAATGAACACGATAAGTTCACCGCTACCAATGCGAAACGAAATAGCTATAACACTAGTCAGAAAAAACTGAAAGAATGGGAAAAAGAGCTGCTTGTTGACGATCGCAACTTCTATATTGTTGATTTCAAAAATAAAGGCGGGCTTGTAATGCCTATTTTATTAGATATCACTTATGCAGACGGTGAAATAGAACATGTCCGCATTCCTGCCGAAATATGGCGCAAGAATTCAGAAAAGGTATCTAAACTATTTATTCGTGATAAAGAAATTACGGCAATCGCTTTAGATCCAAATTGGGAAACAGCTGATGTAAACGTAAACAATAATTATTGGCCAGCTCGTCCAATAAAATCTCGATTCGAATTATACAAACGCAAGCAACAAGATATGATGCGCGATTATAATGTTGAACTAAAAACAGAAAAAAATGCTAAAAAAGAAGATAAGTAAAAATGTTTAAAACAACATATCAAACTTTCTTGGTTTTGATGTTAATTGGGTATGGGACATTCTCCTTTGCCCATAAATACTTTTTTGGGTTAACAGAGCTTTCTGTTAACTCAAAAAATCAAACAATAGAAATTATTCACCAATTTACAGCTCATGATCTAGAAAATGCCATTGCGGAACAAAAGCAAGAACATTTTTCTCCTGAGCACCCAAAGTACGACTTATATATAAAAAACTACTTCGATAATCACTTCCAACTCAATGTTAATCAAAAGAAAATTGAATTAACTTGGTTAGGATTAGAGCTAATTAAAGGCAAGGTTATTATCTACCAAGAGGCGCCATTTAAAAATAAATTAGCCGGAATAGTGGTAAAAAATGATTTACTCGTCGATACTTACATCAAACAAGTAAATACTGTGAATTATCAAGACTCTGTATTAAAAGGTAGTTTAACTTTTACAGAATCAAACAACGTTGCTATTATCGAAAAACAATAATTAGTATTCATTGATTTACATTTTGCTATTTAGCGTGCAAAATCAGGATACTAGTATAAAAAAAGGCTTTGAGAATCTTCATGAATGTAGAGTTTATTAACCCGTTTTTATCTTCAATGCTGAATGTCATGTCAACCATGGCACAAATGGAATTAACACCAGAAAAGCCAAAATTGAAGAAAGATGAAGTGGCTATGGGTGATGTTTCTGGCCTCATAGGCATGGTTAGCGAACAAACCAAAGGCTCATTATCCATTACTTTTGATGCCCCTCTAGCAATAGCAACCATGAAAGGAATGGTCGGCGAAGGTCCTGATGAAGTAAACGAGGAAATTACCGACTTGGTTGGTGAAATAACTAATATGGTAACCGGTGGTGCTAAACGAATGCTTAGTGAAAAAGGCATTGAATTTGATATGGCTACTCCTATGGTAGTGTCAGGCTCAAACCATACGATTAAGCATAAAGCCGATGGACCTATTGTTATTATTCCGCTGAATTCTCCTCATGGTAAAGCCTATATTGAATTTAGTTTCGATAAATAACGGTTTCTGATATACACACAAAGCCTCTTTATGAGGCTTTTTTATTGTCTGGATTTTTGCCCTAATAAAAAAGAGAAAATTTTATATGTGGTTACAAAAAGAATTGAGCTTAACAGCTCCAAGTCGGGGATTTCATTTAGTTACAGATAAAATATTAGCTAACTTACCCGAGATAAAAGCCTTAAATATTGGCATATTACACTTATTTATTAAGCATTCATCTGCTTCACTGACCATAAACGAAAATGCCGATCCAACTGTACGCAGTGATATGGAATCTCATTTTAATCATTATGTTCCTGAAAACGCACCATATTATCAGCATACCTATGAAGGGCCTGACGATATGCCTGCCCATATCAAATCAAGTATTTTAGGAAGCCATTTATCAATGCCTATCAGCCAAGGCAAATTAAATTTAGGGATCTGGCAAGGCATTTACTTAGGAGAACATAGAAATCATCCAAGCAAAAGAACCATAGTCGCCACCATTAATGGTGAGTAATGGGGACGTTATTTTACCGTTACTTGAACACGACGGCTAATATTACATAATAGCTCATAAGGAATTGTCGTTGCACACTGTGCAACTTTTTCTACCGGTAGACCTTTACCCCATAATGTCGCAATATCACCAATATTATCTTGAGCATTCTTCCCTAGATCCACAGAGATCATGTCCATAGATACTCGGCCAATCAAAGGCACAATACGACCATTTATTAAAACGGGCGTACCATTTTCCGCATGTCTTGGATAACCATCACCATAGCCAATAGCAATCACGCCAATAGTAGTATCATGCGTAGCTTGCCAAGCCCCTCCGTAACCAACCTTCTCTCCTTTAGCAATGTTTCTTATCGAAATAAGACTTGATTGCAGCGTCATCACAGGTTGTAGTGCAGGCTGATTGGCTAACCGTGGTTCTTGTATCGGAGAAACGCCATATAACATTAAACCTGGACGTATCCATTGAAAGTGACTTTCTGGCCATAAACAAATACCGGCAGAGTTAGCCATACTTTTACTATTATACAAACCGTTTGTTACTTTATTAAATAAAGCGATTTGATTGGGTGTTGATTGACTCTCAGCATTATCCGCACAACTAAGATGACTCATTAAAATAATATCAGTGTCAACGTTTTTACTTTGATTTAACTGAGTATAAAAAGTGTTTAAATCCTCAGGCGCTATCCCTAAACGATGCATCCCCGTATCGATTTTCAACCAAACTTGGATGGGTTTCGCTACATTTGCCGAGCATAATATTGAGAGTTGTTCTTGGTTATGAATAATCGTTTGCAGATCATATTCAGCAATAACATCAAGGTCGGTATGCTCAAAAAAGCCTTCGAGTAAAACAATCGGCTTTGTGATACCAGCATTTCTTAATGCTAACGCTTCATCAAGACGTGCAACGCCAAAAGCATCTGCTTGATATGTTGACGCTGACAATGCGCTGGCAATACGAGCCAAGCCATGACCATAGGCATTTGCCTTTAACACAGCTAAAACTTTACCTTGTGGTGATTTTTTTTTGATGTAACAAAAATTACTGATTAATGCTTGTAAATCAATAACTGCCGTTGCCGTTCTTAGAGTCATTTGCGTTTAATCTTCGTCTAATACGTGAGACCCAGCATAATTGTCAAAACGAGAAAATTGGCCTTGGAATGTCAAAGGTACTCTACCTATAGGACCGTTACGTTGTTTACCTATGATGATTTCTGCCATACCTTTAAACTCAGAGTCGTCGTGATAAACTTCATCACGATAAATGAACATAATTAAATCAGCATCTTGCTCTATTGAACCTGATTCACGTAAATCTGAGTTAATGGGTCTTTTATCAGAACGTTGCTCAAGGCCACGGTTTAGCTGTGAAAGTGCAATAACGGGTACTTGCAATTCTTTAGCAAGCGCTTTTAATGAACGCGAAATTTCGGCAATTTCTAAAGTACGGTTGTCTGAAAACTGAGGAGCTCTCATTAATTGCAAATAATCGATCATGATCATACTAATTCCACCATGATCACGGTGAATTCTTCGGCACCGAGAACGAACTTCAGTCGGTGTTAAGCCCGCCGCATCATCGATATACATTTTGCCTTTATCAATTAAAAGTCCCATGGTAGATGAAAGCCTTGCCCAATCTTCATCACCTAATTGACCTGTACGTATTTTCGTTTGATCAATGCGGCCTAATGACGCTAGCATCCTCATCATAATTTGCTCTGACGGCATCTCTAAACTAAAGATTACCGCAGGATACTCTTCGGTCATCGCTGCATATTCAGCTAAGTTCATTGCAAAGGTAGTTTTACCCATTGAAGGACGAGCGGCGACAATAATTAAATCTGACTTTTGAAATCCTGCCGTCATTTTATCTAAATCAGCAAAACCACTCGATACGCCAGTAACACCGCTTGAAGGTGTCGCACAGAGCTTTTCAATGCGATCTACCGTTTTTTCGAGAACAGAATTAAGGTTTTCAGGACCTTCTGATTTATTGGCTCTTTGCTCGGCAATGGCAAACACTTTGGTTTCTGCTAAATCAAGTAATTCAGCACTACTTCGTCCTTGTGTATCAAAGCCCGCTTCAGCAATTTCATTCGCGACACTGATCATTTCACGCGTTACCGCACGCTCTCGAACAATATCAGCGTAGGCAGTGATATTGGCAGCACTTGGCGTGTTTTTCATCATTTCAGCTAAATAAACAAAACCACCGGCATCTTCTAATTTTTGGTCGTTTTCTAACGCTTCCGACAAAGTAATTAAATCAACAGGTTCACCTAGTTCGATTAATGCTCCAATCGTCTCGTAAACAATACGATGTGAACGACTATAAAAATCTTGCGCGACAACTTTTTCGCCAACACGATCCCAGGCTTCATTATCAAGGAGCAACCCTCCTAAAACAGATTGTTCTGCTTCAAGAGAATGAGGCGGAACTTTTAACTCTTCAACTTGCGCATCATGAGTAAAGCTTTTTTTATCTTTTGAAAAATTGAAGGGCTTACGGTCGGCCATTTTAATACCTGTTTACCAAATCAAACTAACGGATACACCGCAATATTCTAAGGATTATGAAAGTGCTTATTATGTATTAGTAATGAAGGTTAAGTAAAGCTGGTTTGGTGAATATTGCTAAATGGTTAAACATTCAGGCTAGCCATTGTTTGCTAGTCTGAATGTTAAAATAAATTAAGTTATAAGACTATTTTTTAAAGACTTTAAGGCGGCCGCTTACGGTGCTTGCTTTTACTGACGCTTTGCCATTTCCTGTTGAAAAATACAGCTTCGAACTAGGGCCATACTTAGCGTGTTTGGCTTTATCATTGGTAATTTTATTCACTAAATCACCACCTGCATTCGATTTCATTCTAAAACTGGCCTGTACGTCATTAGTAAAACCTAAACTGATATCGCCACTAACACTCGACATTTTAATCAATCCATTGTCATTTAATGATAATTCGCCTTCAACATCACCGCTAACGGTTGAAATAAGCAATTCATCAACTTTATCCAAGTTCATGTCTATATCTCCAGACACTGTATTTACAAAAACTTCAGTCGCTTGAGTACTTGTTTTTAAATGACCGCTTACCGCTTTTAAGGAGATTCGACCCGCCGACTTTTCATCATCAATATCGCCACTAACTGATGAAAGGTTTATTTTTCCTGATAAATGTTTACTTGTGATATCGCCGCTTACTGAAGAAACTTCAATCAACTCTGACAAAGCGTCTAATTCGATATTCCCACTAACCGTTTTTACTTCAGTACTTTTAGCCAATCCTTCAACAATGACATCCGTTGAAACTCCCTGAAAGTCTAAACGTAGTTTTGTTGGAACATTAATCACTAAGTTAGAGCCTTTTTCATGCCAACTACTTTTCATATGATGCGGCATCACCACTTTGACTTTAATAAAGGCACCATCTTTTTCAAAAATAAAGCGTTCTGCTTTGTCGTCTATTTCACCCACAACAGCAACTTCATCTTTATTCCAACCGACAATTTTTACTTTTCCTCTTAGGTTTTCAACACTAATATTTGTTGCACCGTCCACAGCAAGGCTTTTATCGACTTGTTCCCCTGCGATAGTTTGTAACGAAAAGGCGGTTAACGCGATAGCACACATGTTTATAATATTTCGCATAATTTTTTCCTACTACTAGATAGTTTGCCATTGGGGGCTATATAGCTGTTTGATCAGCTCTAACTCTTGTTTTTGTGTCCAACGTAATAAGTTTAATAACTCACTATTGTTAGGATCATTTTCTAATGCTTTATCAATTGCTCCTCTGGCAGCTGAAAGCTCTTCAAGTTGCAGTTGCATTTCTGGAGACAATTTTGTTAATTCCGGTTGACCAAAACTCGTCAGCATTAATTTTTTTTGTTGTTCAAAATTTTTCTTCATCACACTCGCTACATTAATATTACTTAGCGATGGTTCCATTTGAGGAGCAAAAGAAAACCAGGTCAATAACACAGCAGCTACTACTGAAGCAGCCCAAGCTAAGTGAACACTTTTAGTTTTCGACGGGTATGTATCATTCGATAGTTGAGGTGAAACAGCTATCGCTTTTTCAATACCAAGCCAAAGATCACGCTTGGGCGACATTTCTTTAGGTAATTGTTCCACTTGTTCGTCAAGTGTTGCATCTGAAATATTCTTTCTCATACTAATGACTCACTTAATGATTCTCTTAATAAATTTCTTGCTCGATGATATTGTGACTTACTAGAGCCCACTGCCATATTTAGCATTTTGGCAATTTCTTCATGTCGATATCCTTCAACAGCAAATAACACAAAAACTAATCGCGCTCGTTCAGGCAATTGTTGAATCTTTACATCCAACGCTGAGGAAATGGTATCGTCAATTAACTCAACGCTGGCTTCTACTACCGTTTGCTCTTCAATGCTAAAAATACGTTGTAACCAATTTTTTTGTTTCCGTAAGTGCCCTAAAACAATATTTGTAGCAACACTATGTAGCCATGTCGCAAATTTGCTCTCACCACGAAAATGACTTATTTTTTGCCAAAGTTGTACAAATACTTCTTGGCAAACATCTTCAGCACTATCTTTATCAGCGAGCATACGCCAACACAACGCAAATATGCGACGGTGATAAATTTCATATAATTGATGAAAAGCTTGCTGATCACCTTGTTGAGCACGAGTGATTATTTCATTCTCATGATCAGCAACGAACAACTCTTTGGCATCGATGACTTTAGACTTATCCAAACAATGATTTCTCAAAAATATTGATAACTATTAACTTAGATGCAGTATGCAGGTTTAGGGTTTAAATAGATGTAAATATTTTTTAGTAGGTGAATTTATAAAAAATAATACCCTGCTTTTTCGTACATTCAAAATAACGCACGCATAAAAAAACCGAAAGCGATTAAACTTTCGGTTTTCGTATTTTGAGTTTAGAACTTACTCGTAAGGACGTTCTAACCACATAAGTTGAATTTTTAGATCATCTATTTCTTTCTGTGCGGCAAGTAACTGCTGCTCTATTGACGACTCTTCAGTTTTATTTTCTTCAATGACTTCTGGCATCTTAGTTTCTCCACTATGCATCATACTGCTCCCGAAAAATGTAACCACAACTGAATTATTACACAATAACTTTCACAATGAAAGAACATCGAAAGATTTATGTTGCGAAAAGAAAACAAAAGTTTCATTTCTAGCAGTGGGGAGATAGCTAAAATATTTTAAAAATCAAAAACTTACTCCATACATTGCTATATGGAGTATCGATGAAAATTCTCTAAAAAATAAATAAAATATCGTTACTTTTTATTAGATAGACTGATTAATTTTGGTAAGAAGGTGTGACTTTCTTGAGCAAGTTCGCTCTGTTCAATCAAAATATCCTCTAAAATATCTTTCGATGTTAAAGGATTTGCAAGAACTACGCGAAATACTAATGTTTTTCGTCCGCGATACTTTTGTACTTCAATACGAGTACGAGATACAAAAGATTTACCATTTTCACGTTGGCGCTTTTGAATAAATTTGGTGAGCATATCCAATAAACTATTCACTGCATCTTGACTTTCATCATCTGCTTGCGATAGAAATTCTTGAACCACTTTAGGGTTATATCGATAAGTTAGTAAACATAACTCTGGTTTTGTGATCAATTCAAAGTCAGGATGTTGTTCAATTATGCCAGCAAAATAATTAGCTTTATCAATACTTTGGTTAATTAATAGCTCATAACCAGGGCGACTGATAACGTGTAAGCTAGCATAAACTAACATTGCCATTCCTGGTCGAGAACCTTCTAAGGTATGAGAGCCTAAATCTTTTGAACCTTTACGTAAAATATATTCCGCATGATGTTCAATTGAGGCAACTGATGCCGGATTTTTAAAAACCACTAATCCCGCTCCCATAGGAACGTACATTTGTTTATGCGCATCAATAGTGACAGAATCAGCCAGTTCAATGCCTTGTAATAAAGGACGATACTTTTCTGAAAGTAACGTAGCCCCACCCCACGCTGCATCAACATGGAAATGGCAGTCATACTGTTGAGCAATTTGCGCCATTTCAGTTAACGGGTCAATGTTTCCTGTTTCAGTAGTGCCTGCAACACCAACAATACTTAGCACCCGTATATTTTTAGCGGCAAGTTCTTCACACTTATCTTTAAGTTTTTGACAATTAATTTTATTGTTTGAGTCGGTAGGTATCGCAATGACGCTGTCTTGACCTAAGCCTAAGATATCTGCTGATTTCTTTAAGGAATAATGACCACGGCTTGACACTAAAATAGCAAGGCCATCATATTGATAATGTTTGAGTGCCTGAAAGATTCCTTCTCGAGCAACACCTTTAAATTTTCCATCCGGTTTTAGTAAGTTATTACGAGCTACCCAAAGTGCAGTTATGTTAGCGACCGTGCCGCCAGAACAAAATGCACCTAACGAATGGTTGGCGCTGTGCATCCAAGTATCATAAAATTTATCATCATTTTGATACACTAAACGGTGCAACATACCTAGCACTTGACGCTCTAATGGCGTAAAAGCTTTCGAGGTTTCAATTTTAACAAGGTTTTGATTTAAGCCGACCATTAGCTTTGATAACGGGAGAATAAAGTAAGGTAAGGCTGAGGTCATATGACCAATAAAACTTGGACTGGAAGTATGAACAGATTGCGACACCAATTTATCTAATAAGTGGTGCATGTGATCAGACACAAACGTTGGTTGTTCTGGAATTTTAGAGCAATCGAAATCTTTTTCTATTTCAGACAACGCTTGTTCTTTCGCTGCGATATGATTACCAAGAAAACCCGCTAAGTTTTGTGAGATCTCTTTTTCTATACGCCCTAATGTAGAATTTGGCGCTTCTGGTATGGTAAAAATTCGATGCAAAGACTCTTGAGTTGCCTGAGCTTTTCTTTTGCTACCCGTCATACTTATTCACTGTTCACAGCTTGAACTAATGCAAGCGATAATAATGTTATAAGTGCGGCACTTTAATAAAATTTACGTCAAATGTCTTGTATTTTCATCGATGCATTTGGCTTTTATGGTAATTAAGCAACCAATGTCGCTAAATAAACAAAACCTAACTCAACGATTGCTAAACTACTTAAGGCCATCATTAATACATTTTTTTTAATATTGTAAGTCATTTTGAATCTTCCTTTAATTAAACTTACCAAGCACTATTCAAGTAACAAGCCAAAATCATAATCCATTGTTTTAACTTGGTTTTTAATTTATCCTTAGCAATCCCAAGAATAAACAGTTGAAATTTATTACTACTTTTTAGTGAAAATAACCACTAATTATTAGCATTTTTCGCAAGAAATTATTGAGTGAATTAAAGAAAGCAAAATTCATTCTTGCAAGGTTATTACAGGCATGCACAAATGTGGAAAACCAGCTGTTAAGCCGTTTATTTAATCGTTAACTGCCAACACACTTGCCCACTTAATTGATATTTAGCCTCAAACGGGGTTAAAGGTTGATTATCCTTTACTTGACTGATGATGCCAGATCTTCCAGAAATTTCAGCTGAAAACTGAAATTCTTCTAAATATAACCGCCAATTACTTCTTAAAACGATTTCTTTACCTATGGCTATAATTTCAGGAAAAACCGCACTGCCATGCCATCGTCGTTGTATATGTTTAGCTTTCGGCCAAGGATTAGGATAAAGAATATAATGTTGAGATACCGGCCACTTCGCCTGTTTAACTAATCGATAAAAATCATTTAGATCAGCGCGAACTAACATAAAATTATCAATGCCATGTGTGTTTGTTGTAGCCGTTAATTCTTCGTCATTACGCTCAATTCGGTGTGCGGATTTATCAACACCAATAACTAACGCTTGCGGATTTTGTTTCGCCAACAATCGTGTACTTTGTCCAACGCCACAACAAGAATCTAAAATCACTTCACCTTGGTGTGCTAACACTCGGCTATTAGCTAGCTCAAACGCTTCTAAAGTATGCGCCTGAAAAGGCTTTTTCGAAGGGTGTGTAAGATGTTTTTGTACTATTTCAGCTAGCTTTTCATGTATGCCTGGCTGATTAGTTACAATTGCTTTTGAGTCACCTAATGGCTTGTTGTTATCTGTCACAATATATTCTTAAATGATTAAAGTAATTAACTTCGTAAACCAATACCCTTTGTTATTAACGTCATAGCTATAACAAAAAGAGTAATAATAAAACCGGTTAGCACAGAAAAAGCAGCCACTAAACTAACATCTGAAATACCAAGAAAACCATACCTGAATGCATTTACCATATAAACAATGGGGTTGGCTTGAGAAACACCTTGCCAAAAATCAGGTAACAGCGTAATTGAATAAAACACACCACCTAAATAGGTGAGCGGCGTTAATATAAACGTAGGAATAATCGATATATCATCAAAACTACCGGCAAAAATAGCGTTAATTAAACCACCTAAGGCAAAAGTCGCTGACGTTAGCGCAACGGTCACAATAATGATCCAAATATTATGCACTTGAATTTCCGTAAATAATAATGAAATCAGCGTGACAATACAGCCCACTAGAATGCCACGGCACATGCCTCCGCCAACATAACCCGCAACAATCACCCAGTTTGGGACAGGTGCAACAAGCATTTCTTCGACATTTCGTTGCCATTTAGCACTAAAAAACGAAGAAGCAACATTGGAATAAGAGTTAGTGATCACACTCATCATGATCAAACCTGGAACAATAAACGACATATAATCAAAGCCGCCCATTTGACCAATGCGAGAACCAATTAACTCACCAAAAATCACAAAATACAAACTGATCGTGATTGCCGGCGGCACTAAGGTTTGCACCCAAATCCGCATAAAGCGGTGAACTTCTTTATGTAAGATACTCTTTAGCGCGATCATATTTCTTGCCGAGGACATATTATTGCGCTCCTTGTGTTTGTTTTTCGCTACTAGCGCCCGTACCTATGATACTGACAAATAATTCTTCAAGGCGATTACTTTTGTTACGTAAACTTAATACATTGATATTTTGCTCAGTTAACTGGCTAAATACATCATTAATTCGCTGCGATTTTTTAATATCGACCTCAATGGTATGATCATCAATAATTCGATAACAAAAATCGTTTAATTTGGGCTCTGCGCCGCCAATACTTAAATCAAGCACAATGGTTTCTACGTCTAGTTTTGCTAATAACGATTTCATATCGGTGTTTTCAACAATAATACCAGAATCAATTATCGCGATATTACGACAAAGCATTTCTGCTTCTTCTAAGTAATGCGTGGTTAATATTATGGTAATTCCTTGGCTGTTGAGCTCACGTAAAAAATCCCACATCGAGCGACGCAGCTCAATATCAACCCCGGCAGTCGGTTCGTCAAGAATGAGCATTTTAGGCTCATGCATTAATGCTCGGGCGATCATTAACCGACGTTTCATTCCACCAGATAGCATTCTGGCTGCATCATTACGCTTATCCCAAAGATCTAATTGTTTTAAATATTTTTCCGCTCTTTCATGAGCAACACTACGTTCAACGCCATAATAACCGGCTTGATTCACCAAGATTCTCATTAAAGATTCAAATTGATTAAAATTGAATTCTTGAGGAACTAAACCAATAAAACTTTTAGCGTCTTCAAGTTCGTGATCAATATCATGACCATACACCTTCACTTGACCTGCAGTTTTATTCACTAACGAGGTGATAACACCGATAGTTGTAGATTTACCTGCACCATTGGGACCTAACAACGCAAAGAAGTCCCCCTGTTTCACGGTTAAATCAATTCCTTTTAAGGCTTGAAAACCGCCTTTATATACTTTTTTCAACCCAGAAATATCTAACGCATTTTGCATATCAATAACCATTAAACCATGTGAGCCAATTAATCTTCATTTAATGGGGGGGATAATTCAAAAATTCAATGTCTTGTGCCAATATTAATCCAATTATATTTAAGGCAATAATTAATCTTTTGCGACAAAAAGCATTGCCAACATATTGTATACAATTTAAAGTGTCGTCCTTCAAAAAAGGAAAACACTATGCAACGCACAACAATAAAACTGTGGTTTGTTGGAACCGTAATGTTTACAGCATTAACCGCCTGTCAAAGCACACATACAAATAACAACGAAAATACTGCTTTAACTAATCCGTTAACACTTGAACGTATTTATAAAGATAGAGAATTTAGCTCAGAAAGCATTGGTAGAATTCGTTGGTTAGCTGATGGTAGTGGCTATACTGCCATAGAAAAATCAGCAACCACAAAAGCTGATGATAATGGCAAAGAGCAAAGTATTGGCAAAGATATTGTCGTTTATGATCCTGAAACATTGGCTCGAAAAGTATTAGTGAGTGCTGAACAATTAACGCCAGAAGGTGCAGAAAAACCGTTATCGATTGACAACTACATTTGGTCAGACGATCGTAAACAATTGCTCATCTATACGAATAGCAAAAAAGTATGGCGCTCTAACAGCCGTGGTGATTACTGGGTTTTAAATTTAGCTAATCACACTTTAAAACAATTAGGCGGTGAAAGCGTTAAAGCAAGTTCATTGATGTTTGCAAAGTTTTCTCCTGGTGCCACAAAAGTTGCTTATGTGGTAGACAATAACATTTATCTCGAAAATTTAGCCTCAACAAAAATCACTCAATTAACTCATGATGCAGGTAACGGTATCATTAACGGACTATTTGATTGGGTTTATGAAGAAGAATTTGGCATTCGTGACGGTTTCCGTTGGAGTCCTAACGGTGAAAAAATTGCTTATTGGCAGTTAGATACCAGTGGCAGTAAAGACTTTCACATGATCAACAATACCGACGAGTTATACCCAACTTTAGTGACATTTCCATACCCTAAAGTAGGCGAAACAAATGCATTAGCTAAAATTGGCGTGGTTGACTTATCCACACAAAAAACAACCTGGGCTGATCTGCCAAACAATTCACGTGAAATGTATATTCCACGCATGAACTGGTCTGGTAATAGTGAAGAAATACTTATTCAGCACCTTAACCGCAAGCAAGACAGAAATGCACTTTATTTAGCAAATGCTTCAACGGGTAAAGTGAATAAAATTTACACTGAAAAAGATGAGCATTTCTTAGATGGCATTACTGACGCGAAATGGATAAACAACGGCGATAATTTTATTTGGACCAGCGAAACGTCAGGTTGGAGACACTTTTATAGTATTTCTCGCGATGGTAAAACAAAACTAGATTTAACGCCTGGTGAGTTCGATACCGTTAGCTTGCAAGCAGTCGATGAAAAAGGCGGCTGGTTATATTACATTGCCTCTCCACAAGATATTGGTCAACGTTATTTATTCAGAAGTAAATTAGATGCATCAGTTGTTAATCAACAAATAACTCCAGAAAGCTTTGCCGGAAATAACAGTTATCAAATGTCTGATGATGGTCAATGGGCGATCCATTCTCATTCTACCTTTACGCAACCAACACAAAAACGCTTAGTAAAACTTGAAGGCCATCAAGAAAAACATATGATGATGGACAACAAACAGCTGATTGATAAACTCGCCACTTTAGCCCAACCTCAACATGAGTTTTTTCAAGTTGAAGCACAAGACGGATTAGTGCTTGATGGCTATATTATGCGCCCAGCGAACTTCGATGCGAGTAAGAAATATCCTATTATCTTCTACGTTTATGGTGAAGCGTGGGGACAAACAGTACAAGACAAATGGCGTGGCAGCTCATATTTATGGGATCAAATGTTGACGGAGCAAGGCTATATCGTTGCGTCAATCGATAATCGCGGTACTCGCGCACCAAAAGGTAGAGAGTGGCGTAAACAAGTATATGGCGCAGTTGGCGTATTATCATCACGTGATCAATCCGACGCATTAAAGGCCATGGCGCAACGTTGGAAGTATATTGATACCGACAGAGTCGGAATTTGGGGACATTCAGGTGGTGGGTCGATGACCTTAAATATGATGTTCCGTTACCCAGAACAATATCATGTTGGTATTGCATTAGCGCCAGTACCTGATCAGCGCTTATACGATACTATTTATCAAGAACGATACTCTGGTATTTTAGCGGATAATGAAGAAGGCTATAAGCAAGGCTCACCAATTACCCATGCTAAAAACTTACAAGGCAACTTATTATTAATTCATGGTACCGGTGACGATAATGTGCATTATCAAGGCTCAGAAAGATTGATCAATGAACTTGTGAAGCACAATAAGCAATTTCAATTTATGTCATACCCAAATCGTTCTCACAGTTTACGGGAAGGCAAAGGTACTACCCTTCATTTACAAGGCATGAAAACCGAATACTTTGATCGCTATTTAAAAAATAGAAAAACTCAATAACTTTTGTTTTTATATGATTGTTATCGAAAGCCTGCATTTGCAGGCTTTTTTATGGATAACCGTTTAAGCTCAGTCTGCAGTTATCGGATAGTTTCATCAACAAACAATAAATAAATGGTCAAATGTACTGAGAATTAGTTTATTTAACATCGCTTGATGAACAGGAAAAACATAATCTATTGAAAATTAGAAAGAAAATAAATGGTTTTGTTTTTGCACTGTATTTATTAAACGAAAAAATATGCAAAGAGGTAACAATGCGAGATATAAATTCCACGACAACTAAAAACTGGAAAAACACGAGTGTATGGATGCGCGGTATATTTATGATTTTATTCGGATTTATTGGCGGTTTTGCACGTTTTATCATCACACTTATCGCAATATTCCAATTTTTCTCGTTGCTATTAACAAGAAAACCAAATTCAGGATTAAAATTACTAGGTAAAAACTTAAACAATTACATCTACCAAATTAACGAGTTTTTAACCGCTAACTCAGACACTTACCCTTTCCCTTTAAGCGGTTGGCCAGAAGATAAATCTGTGTATAAATATTCCTCAAGAAGTTAAATAGACTTAAAACAAAAAAGCTCACTATTGAGTGAGCTTTTCAAAAAATATCATTAAGCACTTTTACGCAGTAAAAATATTTCAGAACAAGGCATTGTAATCGACGCATAGTGTTTCTTATGCGAGTGCAACAAAAACGAAGTTATCAAAGCTTTTAACCAGTAAAAATATTATTTACTCGCGCGTGAAACGTAGTCACCCGTACGTGTATCTACTTTTACTACTTCACCAATTTGAACAAATAATGGAACTCGAATAACCGCACCTGTAGCCAAAGTAGCTGGTTTGCCACCTGTACCAGCCGTGTCACCTTTAAGGCCAGGATCTGTTTCAGTGATTTCAATTTCAACAAAATTAGGTGGATCTACCGAAATAGGATTACCATTCCAGAAGGTAATCGTACAAAGATCTCCTTCAACTAACCATTTTGCATTATCACCAATCGCTTTTTCGTCAGCTGCCACTTGCTCAAAAGTGTCATTATTCATAAAATGCCAAAACTCGCCATCGGCATATAAATAACCAAGTTCAGAATCCATCACATCGGCGCCTTCACATGAATCGCCCGATTTAAATGTTTTTTCAAGCACTTTGCCTGAAATAAGTTTACGGATTTTTACACGGTTAAACGCTTGGCCTTTACCCGGTTTTACAATTTCGTTATCTAAAATGTTACATGGTTCGCCATCGATCATAAGTTTAAGACCGTTTTTGAACTGATTAGTACTGTAGTTCGCCATAAGAGTGTTCTCTTTTTATTAACGCAGAGAGTTAAATGTTGAAAATAGAAATGCCGCAAATAATACCTCAAATTCACGATAATTTGCACACTTCTTGGCAAAAAGAATTATCAAATGTGGTTACTGATCCAGAAAAGCTACTGGAAGCTGTCAATATATGCCCAGAAAATTACCGCGCGCACTTTAATGCCCGAAAATTATTTCCGGTTAGAGTGCCTCAACCATTTATCGCACGCATGAAAAAAGGCGATATTAATGATCCTTTGTTAAAACAAGTCATGCCATTATCTAATGAGTTTATTACTACTGACGGTTTTACTCATGATCCCTTAGAAGAGCATGACTCTGTCGCTGAAGGTTTATTACATAAATACAAGCACCGAGTATTAATGATCGTAAAAGCGGGATGTGCTATTAATTGCCGTTACTGTTTTCGTCGTCATTTTCCTTATCAAGATAACAGCCCAAACAAACAACGTTGGCAGGAAGCGTTAACTTATATTGAGCAACATCATGAAATTAATGAAGTCATTTTTAGTGGTGGCGACCCATTAATGGCCAGTGATGAACATTTAACATGGCTAATACAGAAACTTGAAAAAATTCCTCACATTACACGATTACGCATTCATACTCGTATGGCGATAGTTATCCCTCAGCGAATAACTCAAGGTTTAGTGAGGTTACTTAGTGAAACCCGCTTAAAGCCAACTGTTGTTTTTCATATCAACCATAAAAATGAAATTGATCAACAGGTAATAAAAGCGATTGAGCCACTTCGCGCCGCTCGTATTCCTTTATTGAATCAAAGCGTTTTACTTAAAACGGTAAACGATAATGCAAAAGATTTATGCCAACTAAGCGAAACATTATTTGATAACGGCATCATACCTTACTATTTACATTTATTTGATAAGGTTCAAGGTGTTGCACATTTTGATACGGATGACATCTCAGCAAAAATCATCATTAAAGAAATGATGGCAACCTTACCCGGTTTTTTAATGCCAAAAGTTGTCAGAGAAATTGCAGGTGAAGCTAACAAAACACCGTTCAATTTGGCATAATAGCGCGATTAAAAATATCAGTTAATATTTTAGGTAAGATTGAAAATTATGAGTGCTACAGTAAGTCAACAATTGGTAGAAAATGTTTCTATCATCTTAAAAAAATCATTAGCCGCCGATGCGACATTAAGTGATTTACGTGAGAAGAACCAAGCCGGTTTTGAAGCTATTTTTACAAAAGATGCTGGCTTTACTTGCTCAGCCAACACCTTTCAACCATACGTTGAAGAAGTGGCAAACGATTTAGTGTTTTGGCAAAAAACCTCAGATCAAGCGACCTTAATTGCCATGGTGAAAAAAATTGAACAGCTTTTTACTGTTTTAGGAAATTTTGAACAAAGTTATACGGCTTAAAACGACAAAATTTCACAGCTTTGATAAAAAAAGCCGAAACTATTTTCGGCTTTTAATGGCTATATTGATGACTCAAACTCAGTCGAGCAATACTGGCTTATTGTAAGAATGTTTTTTCAAACCAACCATCTAACATTCTTTTTTCATAACCTAAACTATCTTGATTATAACGAAGATTTGAGCCCATCATAAAACTCATATCTTTTAGGTTAACATCGCCTGAAGACAGCTCGTTTTTACCACTATCAACCACTTTATACGAAAACTTAATACGCGGGAAAAATATATCTTTAATAACACGGATTCTTCGCATGTTTTGATGTACATCACCGGCTAAGTCAACATCTTGAACATCAATGAATAATGTTTGTCCTTCAGGTAGCTTTTGGGCTAACGAAGTAAAGTGCTCTTCAAAGTTAGCAAAAACATGCGCTTTAAATTTTGCGCGGTGGCCATTGCCCGCATCAACATCTCGGTATTTATCAGGATTCGACCACGTCACTTCACTGGTTGCTGCTGACGATATAAAAGTTAAAAACAATGAACTTACTGCGATCAAGATCACACTCAAATTTTTCATCTTATTCTCCTTTTAATGACTTTTCTAAAGTACTAATCTAGTAGACCGAATATCTCTCTAAAAGGTCCATTTAATTGTACACCATTTAATACTCTGAAAAATATACCTTACGCAATTGGCTTGAATAATTTAATTACACTCTATTGTTCAGACTTAAATTTTCAATTTACGATTAATCATTTAAGTTTCTATTAATACCAATAATCGCCTAATACTTAATGATACTGCAGTTGATAAAATGAATTAAAAACGCATTTGTTAAATGCTGATATAAAAGTTACCTAAAGCTCTACAATGTTGACGTATTCATTATCGATAACCTGGTATTATTACCAATGCCACCCTATCAAAACGTCTCACCTTGTTTTCAGGAAATCTAGATATTGCATAATTTTCTCTTTAATTTGGAAGTTTTATTCGTTGCTTTCATAGCGATTTAATTACTTTTTGAGTGAAAAAATCTCTTGGCTAGCAGTGAAAAAACACCCTAAACCTTTAATTATCAATAGAGTGTATTTGATATAAGGTTAATTTAAACGATCTGATTTTATCTACTTATGAACTTACATTCGATTATAGGTAAACAATAAACAGCAATGCATAGCAATCCGTCCTTCAAAACACTGAACCGTTCATTTTTAACAACAAACCCATGAATACAATTCATAGCTAGATGAATTAATACCATTTTTATTCATAAAATTAATCAAGTATAAAATACCTACACCTGAACGCTAGACAAGATCACCACTCCCCCTTAGAGGAATTGTTAGCGTGAAATCAATAGGACCCTAATAGAAGTTTAATTAGAGAAATAGATTTGAGCTTTTTATACAAAATTGGATAACGGATCACCATGAAAAATATTACATTTACTATTAAGAACATGCTTCTTAATGAAAACTATCAACCTTCAGAAAGTACGCGTATTACCACCAACTTTGCTAATTTAGCCAGAGGTGAATGCCGACAACAAAACTTAAGTAACGCTTTAAAGATGATCGACAATAGCTTTAATGCGTTAGCGTATTGGGATAACCCCAAAGGCGATCGTTATCGTGTTGAACTTGAAATTATTTCAGTTGATATGGATATTGTGGGGAGTGGTCATGCTTTCCCATCAATTGAAGTATTGAAAACCAATATTGTTGATCACCAAACAAACGAACGCATTGAAGGCATTGTCGGCAATAATTTTTCATCGTATGTCCGAGATTATGATTTTAGTGTATTACTTAGTGAATATAACAAAGGGCAATCCAAGTTTAGCATTCCAGATAATTTTGGCGTGCTTCATGGAAAGCTTTTTAAACATTTTGTTTATTCAGATACTTATAAACAGCATTTTAAAAAACCACCGGTGATCTGTTTAAGTGTTTCAGATAACAAGACTTATTATAGAACTCAAAACCAACATCCTGTATTAGGCGTTGAATATCAACCTAACGAATCTTCTTTAACAGAAAAATATTTCAAAAGAATGGGCTTAGAGGTTCGTTATTTTATGCCGCTGAATAGCGTTGCGCCTTTGGCTTTCTTTTACTTCGGCGACTTACTGAATGATTACAGTAACCTTGAGTTGATAAGTACTATCAGCACGATGGAAACGTTTCAAAAAATTTACCGACCTGAAATTTATAATGCAAATGCGGTTGCAGGAAATTGCTATCAACCCAGTTTAAAAAACCAAGATCACTCAATAACTCAAATTGTGTATGACCGAGAAGAGCGTAACAAGTTGTCGATTAAACAAGGAAGATTTGCTGAAAAGCACTTCATCAAGCCATATCAAACAGTGCTTGAGCAGTGGTCTGCTCATTACGCACTTTAATTAACACTAAGGGAAAGCAGTATTTACCATGAACACACCTATTATAAACACACTATTACCTACTTCAACGGCAGGCAGTTTACCTAAGCCTTCGTGGCTTGCAAAACCAGAAACCCTTTGGTCGCCTTGGAAACTGCAAGGGGAAGAATTAATAGAAGGCAAACAAGATGCGCTACTGCTGTCATTACATGAACAACATCAAGCGGGAATCGATATTGTCAGTGACGGTGAACAAACACGCCAACACTTTGTTACTACCTTTATTGAACACCTAACTGGCGTTGATTTTGAAAATCGAAAAACCGTTAAAATTCGTGACCGATATAATGCAAGTGTGCCTACTGTGGTTGGTGCAGTTTCTCGACCCAAACCTGTTTTTGTTGAGGAGGCAAAATTTTTACGTCAACACACCAATAAACCAATTAAATGGACGTTACCGGGTCCAATGACAATGATAGATACTCTCTATGATGACCATTTTAAAAGTCGTAAAAAGCTAGCATGGGAATTTGCTAAAATACTCAATCAAGAAGCTAAAGAATTAGCGTCAGTGGGGGTTAATATTATCCAATTTGATGAACCTGCATTTAACGTGTTTTTTGATGAGGTTAATGACTGGGGCATTGCTTGTTTAGAGAGAGCCATTGAGGGGCTTAAATGTGAAACGGCTGTCCATATTTGCTATGGCTATGGCATAAAAGCCAATACAGATTGGAAAAAAACGCTGGGCGCTGAATGGCGACAATATGAAGAAATTTTGCCAAAGCTACAAAAGTCGACTATCGATAGGATTTCGCTTGAGTGTCATAATTCGCACGTTCCAATTGAACTACTTGAACTTGTTCGAGGTAAAAAAGTGATGGTTGGAGCGATTGATGTAGCAACCAATAATATTGAAACCCCAGCGGAAGTTGCCAATACGTTACGAAAAGCGCTTAAGTATGTTGATGCGGATAAACTCTACCCGTGCACCAACTGTGGCATGGCTCCATTACCTCGTCAGGTTGCCAATGGTAAATTAAATGCGTTAAGTGCTGGCGCAGAGATAATCCGAAAAGAACTATCGGCGTCGTCATAGACGCCAAAAACTAACAGACGTAAACTTATAAAAAAAGCTGCATCAACATTCTTAGCCCCGTAAATAACAATACAAGCGCAAAGATTTTTTTCAGTTTAACCGAGTCTAATTTTGCTGCCAAAAAGACTCCTAAAGGTGCAAATAATACCGTTAGTGGCACAATACAAATGAAAGCGATTAAGTTAACCAAGCCAAATGTACCCGCAGGAGCATCAACGGGTGTGCTGCCAAATGCTAACAGGGTTAGCGCCCCTGGTAAGGAAATGATTAATCCTATAGCTGCAGCTGTACCAACGGCCTTATGCGTGGGGTAATTATATAAAGTAAGCAGTGGTACAGAAATAGTGCCGCCGCCTATCCCTACCATTGAACTGAAAAAACCAATGGATGTCGCCATAACAATTTGTCCTGCTGGTACAGGCAATTGTTGATATAACGCCGATTGACCATTTTTAAATAGCATATTAAGCGCTGATAAACTGGCAATAATACCAAATAACGTAGTAAGCATAGTGCCTTCAATACGAGTCACTAACCAACTGCCAACCAATACACCGATAAGAATAAATACCGCCCAACGCTTAAGGAGGTCAAAATCAACATTTCCTTTTTGATTGTGCGAACGAATAGAACTAATAGAGGTAGGTACGATGATGGCTAGCGAGGTTGCGGTAGCAATTAGCATTGCAGAATCTGGTGAAACACCAAAGGTCTGGAAGACAAAAAATAGTACAGGGACGATTACAATACCGCCTCCTACTCCTAACAAGCCGGCTAAAATTCCTGCAAATATTCCTGTGGCAACCATCGCCAAAAAGGATGATAAATTATTTATGATAAATTCTATGATATTCATTACTACTTTTGTTTTAATCATCGACAAAGTCCGCTTGTCTCTAGTACTCAAGAATTTGCAACTCAGTTGTTCTCTCTTTTAAAAGAGTGGCAACGTCATTGTTACCTGCAAACAATTTTTGCCATACCTAATGGGAAATTATTTTCATGATTTTTCGTTACTATTTAGTTCATTATAAATACACTTAATCAATGAATAAAAATGATATAACTTCATCAATTAATGATTAGAATTCATCAATAAAAATTAAACAGGAGATTACTGGTGTTAGAAAGGATTCATTTAGAAATATTCACGGCAATTAAAGAGCATGGCACCCTAACTAAAGCGGCTAATTCGTTACACTTATCTCAATCAGCGTTAAGTCACAGTATTAAAAAACTAGAAGGGCAATTGTCTACTCAGTTATGGAAAAAAGATGGTCGAAGCTTACGTCTCACAACAGCAGGTGAACGTATACAAACACTTGCTGACAGAGTGTTGCCGCAGTTTTCACACACGGAATTATTATTAAATCAAATTTCGAAAGGAGAGATGGGAGCATTACGAATAGGCATGGAGTGTCATCCATGTTATCAATGGCTACTCAGAGTAATACAGCCTTATTTAGCGCACTGGCCTGACATTGATATGGATGTGAAGCAAGAGTTTCAGTTTGGCGCTTTAGGGGCATTACTTAGTTACGAAATAGACGTACTTATTACACCTGACCCACTTTTTGTTCCTAAAGTAGATTACATCCCCGTTTTTGAATATGAGCATAGGCTCGTCGTTTCTCAATCTCACAAACTAGCACAACTAGACTTTATCTTACCGGAGCAACTTAGCGATGAAAGTCTATTTAGCTATCCTGTAGAACCACTTAGACTTGATATTTTTAGCCAATTTCTTAACCCAGCAAAGTGTTCAGTCAAGAAACATAAATATATTGAAACAACGGAAATCATGCTACAGATGGTCGCCGCTGGCAGGGGTATTTGTGCTCTGCCCGGCTGGCTAGTAGATGAATACTCTAAATCAATGCCTATCAAAAGTATTCGCTTTGGAGAGCAAGGAATTAATAAACAAATATTCATCGGTATACGTAAAGACGAACAAAAACTTGATTATTTAAGTGATTTTATTGCCCAAGCTAAAAAAACAAAATGATCAAAAAATAACGAATTTTAATGTTTCTTAAACAAGTCATGAAGAAACGCAGTATTTAACGATTTAGACTAGATAATCTCTTACATATTCTTGCTCTCTTAATAACAAAAAAACCTGCCGAAGCAGGTTTTTATCGTTAAGCGTTAAGTAGCTAATACTATTTATGCGCCGAATAAATCATGTTAGAACAAGGTACTTCACAACGACGTCTAGTGTTTCTTAAACGAGTTGTGAAGAAACGCAGTATTTAACGATTTACAGCAGATGATCACTTACATATTCTTGCCCTCTTAATAACAAAAAAACCTGCCGAAGCAGGTTTTTATCGTTAAGCGTTAAGTAGCTAATATTATTTATGCGCCGAATAAATCATGTTAGAACAAGGCACTTCACAACGACGTTTAGTGTTTCTTAAACGAGTTGTGAAGTAACGAAGTTATCACTGATTTAGACAAGCATGAATTACATCATGCTGCCCATATACAATCTAAACAACTGATAAAGCATTAAAAAATATAAAACAAAGAATGGGATACCCCATTTTATACCCCCTATCAATTAAGGTGCTTAGTTAAATATCTGAAACTTAATGATATAACATGCTTATTAAAAGTAGGTATCTTTGTTCACCATTATTCCAGTACAGAACCTAAATTGGTTGCGAATGACTACCTTCTTAGCCACTAAGGCAGTCATTAAGGTGAATTGTAATACAAATAATTGCTTCAAGATTGAAATATTTGTCATATTCAGTAGTAAGGAAAACCCGATTCCCGCTTGAAGACAAGCACTATTGGTACTGTTAAGCAGGTAAATGTCAAAATTCCTATAAAGATAACTGACAATCTATTTTTTAATAAGCAATTTCATTGTTAGTGGCATAACGACATAGGAAATTATCGGCACGATAACCGCCACAACAATGCATACTTCTAGTAGCTTGTTAGTTGGTAGGTAAGGTTGCAACCATGCAGGTATAAAATAGACTAGCGGAACCAAGGCCAAGTAATTGATTAATGCTAATAAGTGTTTGTTTGGTACTTTCATTAATTGTTCCTCATTAGGTACCATGCAAAGCTAGTGCCTTACATGGTAGATATTTTCTAGCTCTGTGGTTGATTAGCTTGCAAAAAACTATTATATACCCAGCGGTAAGAAGTGTGCTGTCCTAAAACACCACCAAGTTCCATGCCTTTTTCACTGCGCCAATCGTCCATGACTTCTGCTAATACCGATGCCCAAGTAGCGACTTTCACGCCTGCTTGCGTCATTCGATGAATAGCTGCGTCAGCAACAGATTTATTCCAAGTACCAGAAGCATCAACAACAGCGTAAACATCATACCCTTCCGCCACGGCTGAAATTGCAGGGAACATCAAACAAACATCGGTCACAATCCCTGCCATAATTATTTTTTTACGACCCGTTGCTTCAATTGCTTTTTTGAATTCAGGGCTTTTCCACGCATTTATTTCACCAGCGCGTTCAATAATGTCGTCGCCTAATATCTCTGTAATTTCAGGCATTATTGGACCATTAGGGCCATCTGGCATACTTGCTGTTATAATTGTTGGCATACCAACAGTTTTTGCCAGAAAACATAAACCTTTGATATTTTCAGTCATCAAATGTGGATCTTGATCACGGCAACTTACTAGCAATCCTGTTTGATGATCAATCATTGCTAATACTGCATTGTCAGTTGTTAACGTTTCTGTGAATTTATTCATGTTACATATCCTCTTTTACTTGGTTAATTTATGATACTTCGCTTACAACAACGATTTCGGCATCGCTATTAGTAGATATTTCAGTTTTATAGCTGCGTATTAAGTCGCCACCTTCAACGTTAAATGTATTATTTTCGTCAGAAAATTCAGCTTTTCCTTGGCTAACATAGGCAAGTATTTCGTGATCAAACTTGATGCTTTGACCTGCTGATAACCTGACTACATCTATAAGTGTTTTACTATCAAACGTTTCACTCTGATTTTTGTGACCACCGTAAATACGAGTAACGCCATTAGCTTTTAGAGTGTAATGTTTGTAATTTGCCGGTTGACCAGTCTCATCAGGTAATACCCATAGCTGCAACATGCGATTTTTGGTGTTGTCTGGGTTAATTTCATTATGCGAGAACCCTTCACTACCCGCCCTTTGAACCTGAACTTCACCAGCTTTTAAACTTTGTCCGTGTTCTAAAGATCCTTCATGACTTACCTGACCTTTCATCATGATTGATATAACATCTATTTCTTTATGCGGATGCATATGGGTTTCACCTTTCGGATTAAACTGCGCATCAGCAAGGTATACAAAGTTACCAATGCCATCGAATGTATTAGGTGCTTTTCTACTACCAAACACACGACGATCACTCACTAAACGGTGCTCTGTTAGCCCTGCAAAACCGCTCAACGGTAAAGACTTTTTACTTAGTACATTCATACCTTTCTCCGACTATTAAAAATTGTTCATTGCTTTATGCAAACAATGATAGTCCTGAGTTACTGTTCAATAAATACCTAAAAAGTGATAAGATAATTTCATTTTTAACAACAGTGGTTGTTTCTGTGGAACATGATTTAAATGATATGATGGTTTTTTTAGCTGTTGTAGAAATGGGTAGCTTTACCCTTGCTGCTGAAAGATTGGGCATACCTAAAGCGAATGTAAGCCGTAAAGTATCACGCTTAGAGCAAAAGCTAGATATTACCTTGCTCGAACGCTCCACACGGTCTCAACATTTAACAGAAGCAGGAAAACGTTATTTAATTCATTGTAAACGTGTACATGAAGAGCTAGATCTAGCGACAGCTTGTGTTTCTGAGTTGCAGCATAGCTATAAAGGCAATTTAAAAGTTGGGGCTTCAGTTGCGACAGGGCAACACATTTTAAGACCTTCTTTGGCTAAATTTATGCTTCAATACCCGGACATAACGATACAACTTAATTTGATTAATAAGCGAATAGACTTCATTGAAGAAGGATTTGATGTGGTGATTCGTATTGGAAAGTTGCATGATTCTCTATTGATTGCTAAAAAATTAGGCACCGTTACACGAAGATTATTCGCAAGCCCTGAATATATTGCTAAACATGGAAAACCTTTAACAATCGAACTGTTAACTCAACACCAATTGCTCATAATGAATCCAGTTAATAATGATGCGAAGTTAACACTAGTTTCTACGAAAAATGAAGAGCACACGATAAACTGTAAACCACGTTTATTAGTAAATGATTTTCCAGTGCTTAAACAAACAATAATTGATGGAGTTGGTATAGGCGTGTTACCTGAATATCTAGCTCGAGACGAAGTTGCGTCAGGACAGCTAGTCATACTTTTACCTGATTGGAGCATGATGAATATAGATATTTATGCTTTATACCCTCGAAATCGAGCCAAGATACCAAAAGTTAAAGCCTTCTTGGAATTCGTAACCAAACTTTATGACGATGCATTGAAGTAAGTAACAAGACTAATTCAATGCTGAAGCAATGCGCTTGCTTATTTCTATTTTGAGTGTAACGGAGAGAGCAATTTTCGTAATAAGCTTATTCAGCCATCTTTGCATAGTAAAAACAATTACATTTTATCGTTACTTCATATGAATAATCTAATTAGTCCATTTAATACCTAGTTTAGGCTAATGGTTAACGTACATCGAATAGTAACGATTATCATAAACTTAAAGATGGGTGTTAAGCTTGGCTAGAAGAGAGATATCGTTTTGTCCGAATTAATACATAATAGCAATGTTATTAGATATTGATAAGGAGTAATAAAAAAGCCTGAACATCACTATTCAGGCTTTCGTTTAAATGGTTAGAGCTACAGTAATAGATTTAAAACCCACTACATCATGCCACCCATACCGCCCATACCACCCATGCCGCCCATATCAGGCATTGCAGGTGCTGCTGAGTCAGGAGCTGGTGCGTCTGTGATCATCGCTTCAGTTGTTAACATTAAGCCTGCTACCGATGCAGCAAATTGTAATGCCGAGCGAGTTACTTTAGTTGGGTCTAAGATACCCATATCTAACATATCGCCATAAGTGCTATTGCCAGCATTGTAACCGTAGTTACCTGTACCGCCATTACGAACTTCGTTTAATACTACAGAAGCTTCGTCACCTGAGTTAGTCGCGATTTGACGTAAAGGTGCAGACATTGCACGAATTGCTACATTAATACCGTGTGTTTGATCTTCATTATCGCCTTCAAGATCTTTAATCGCGTCAGCTGCGCGAACTAATGCAACACCACCACCGGCAACAACACCTTCTTCAACGGCTGCGCGAGTTGCATGCAATGCATCTTCAACACGTGCTTTTTTCTCTTTCATTTCAACTTCAGTAGCTGCACCAATTTTAATTACGGCAACACCGCCAGCTAATTTAGCCAGACGCTCTTGTAATTTTTCTTTGTCGTAATCTGAAGAAGACTCTTCGATTTGGCCACGAATTTGTGCAACACGCGCTTGAATGTCAGCTTCTTCACCAATGCCGTCGATAATCGTAGTATTGTCTTTAGAAATAACAACACGTTTTGCTTGACCTAAATCTTCTAACGTTGCTTTTTCTAATTCCATACCGATTTCTTCAGAAATCACAGTACCAGCCGTTAATGTTGCGATGTCTTGTAACATGGCTTTACGACGGTCACCAAAACCAGGTGCTTTAACAGCGGCAACTTTCACAATACCACGCATGTTGTTTACGACTAATGTTGCAAGTGCTTCACCTTCAACGTCTTCAGCAATAATTAATAGTGGCTTACCCGCTTTAGCAACACCTTCAAGCGTTGTTAATAGTTCACGGATATTTGATACTTTTTTATCTACTAATAAAATGAATGGGTTTTCTAATTCAACACTGCCACTTTCTTGATTGTTGATGAAATATGGTGATAAGTACCCACGGTCAAATTGCATACCTTCAACCACGTCTAATTCGTCAGTTAACGCTTGACCTTCTTCAACAGTAATAACACCTTCAGTGCCTACTTTATCCATAGCTGTTGCAATGATTTTACCAACGGTTTGATCAGAGTTAGCAGAAATAGTACCTACTTGTTCGATGGCTTTATTATCTGCACATTCTTGTGATGCACCTTTAAGCGCTTCAACAGCAGCGATTACTGCTTTGTCGATACCACGCTTAAGATCCATTGGATTCATACCCGCAGCAATTGATTTTAAGCCTTCATTAACAATTGCTTGTGCTAAAACAGTTGCCGTTGTAGTACCGTCACCGGCTTCATCATTGGCTTTAGAAGCAACTTCTTTCACCATTTGAGCGCCCATGTTTTCGAATTTATCTTCTAATTCGATTTCTTTCGCAACAGAAACACCATCTTTAGTGATCGTTGGACCACCAAATGATTTGTCTAATACTACATTACGGCCTTTAGGGCCTAAGGTTACTTTTACTGCATCAGCTAATACGTTAACGCCTTTCAGCATTTTTACGCGTGCGTCATTACCAAATAATACGTCTTTTGCCATTGTCTTAAATTCCTATATTCAAAATATTTATGAATTCTTTGCTTTAAGCTAGTTAGCTAGAGAGCAAAGAAAAAGCGCTGAGCTTACGATAGTAAGTGAGCACTTTTGTCGCTATAAAGCTTAAATAGCGACAAACTAAGTGATTAATTATTCTACGATAGCTAAAATATCTGCTTCGCTAAGAATCAATACTTCTTCACCGTCAATTTTTTCTGTTTTAACGCCGTATCCTTCATTGAAGATTACTTGATCGCCAACTTTAACGTCTAATGCACGTACTTCGCCGTTTTCTAAAATACGGCCGTTACCTACAGCTACAACTTCACCGCGCGTTGATTTTTCTGCAGCACTACCTGTTAATACAATACCGCCAGCAGACTTTGACTCTACTTCTTTACGCTTAATGATTACGCGATCATGTAATGGACGAATGCTCATTTATTTTCTCTCCGAGATGTTACTTAACTTAAAGGTTAAAATTAGGGTTATTAAAATATTGGGTTGTAAAAATACCTGTGAAAATAAGATGGGGCTTATTTAATACTTCACAAGCCCTAAATCGTATTTTTTTAATCTTTACGTTCAAACTCACCGTCTAAAGTGTGACCTTGATGTTTTTGTTCATCTAAATCATTCGTTTCATTGGTAAAAGGGTTTTGTTGATAAGATTGCGCATGAAAACCAAAACCTTGACCTGAAGCTACTGAAGCTGTTGTTATATGCTGTTGAACAGATTTGATTAATGCTTTTCGTATCTGTGGTACAAGTAAAGATAGTCCGAAAAAATCAGTGACAAAACCTGGCGTTACCAATAACACACCAGCTATCAATAATAAAAGGCCCGCCACTATTTCATCAGAAGGCATTTCACCTTGGGCCATTTTAGTTTGCACCGATTGTAATGTTGCTATGCCTTGCTGTTTGACATTTTTAGCACCTAGCCAAGCCGTAAAAATAACTATGCCAATGGTTGGCCACGCGCCTAATATGGCGCCAACATTCATCAGCACCATAATTTCAATGATAGGAACAATAATAAAAAGTAAAAATAAAACTCTAAACATAAAATTTCTCTTTCGATAGATGAAACAAATATGGGGTTGTTCAGGTCTTTTTCAAGCATGAAGCTTCAGCAGGGTCATTGCAATTTAAACTGCTTGTTGATTCAATAGCAAAAATGGCGTGTTTAGTTAGCTGTTTAGCTTAAATTAAGGAAATAACTTTCATGTATCAAATTGTGCTTTGTACTTGCCCAACGATGGGGTCTGCTAAAGAAATAGCGACACATTTAGTGCAACATAAATTGGCCGCTTGTATCAATATAGTTCCCAATGTAATGTCTATTTATCGTTGGCAAGACGTTATTGAACAAAGCGAAGAAATACAGTTATTGATAAAAACCGAGAGTGTTAAATTTGACATTGTGAGTAGTGAAATCAAACGCTTACATCCTTATGATACGCCTGAAGTTATCGCGCTGAACATCCAGCAGGGCGATACGCATTATTTAAACTGGATCAAAGAATCATTGAATTAACATTATGAATCAATTATCACGTGCCCTATTCGTGTTCGCGCTTTTATTTTTCACTCAGATGAGCTTTACAGCTGTTGCACAACAATCAATTTTTGACACTTCCTCATCTCTTTTTAGCAATGAAGATGAATTTTTAAAACCAGAACAAGCCTTTGTTTTTAATTTTGACCAAAAAGATAATCAAGTTGTTGTAACGTTCGACATTGCCGAAGGTTACTATTTATACAAAAAACAATTTAAATTCACCGCTGAAAATAGCGAAATTGCTGAAGTTAAATTGCCAATTGGTATTGACCATGAAGATGAGTTTTTTGGCAAACAACAAATATATAAAGGTGAGTTAGCTTTTACCGTACCTTTAACCTCAGTTTCGTCAAATGGACAGTTACATATTCGTTATCAAGGTTGTGCCGAGAAAGGCTTGTGTTTTCCACCGAACAGCCAAACGATCAGCTTAAGTAGCATCAATTCCAATAATTCCACGGTATTTTCTGCGCTTTCCCAATCAACAGAGAACTCGTCTAACTCGACTGTTGCTACTAACGCTGATACTGATGTCAGTGAACAACATGAGCTAGCGGCTATGTTAGCTGGCAACAATGTTTGGCTTACATTAATAGCCTTTTTTGTCGGCGGATTATTGTTGTCTTTTACGCCCTGCGTATTTCCAATGTACCCAATTTTAACGGGGATTATTGTCGGTCAAAAAGGCAAATTATCTACCAAAAAAGCTTTTAGCCTATCCTTCTTTTATGTGCAAGGTATGGCACTTACGTATACAGCATTAGGGATTGTCGTTGCCCTTGCTGGTGCAAAATTTCAAGCCATGTTTCAACACCCTTATGTATTAATAGCGTTAAGCATATTGTTCATCTTTTTAGCGCTTTCAATGTTTGGCTTATTTAACTTAGCGCTGCCAAGTAGCTGGCAAAACAAACTCAACAATATCAGCAATGGTCAAAAAGGCGGTTCATATTGGGGAGTGTTAATGATGGGCGCCATTTCAGGTTTAGTTGCCTCGCCTTGTACAACTGCGCCACTGACTGGGGCTTTGTTATACATTTCACAATCTGGCGACATCGCCTTAGGTGCTTCTGCGTTATATGCTTTGAGCCTAGGTATGGGGTTACCGTTATTAATTTTAGGCAGTTCAGGCGGGAAAATTTTACCTAAAGCAGGTAGTTGGATGAACGTCATCAAAAATATCTTTGGTTTACTGTTATTAGCCGTGCCTATTTTCTTATTAGAGCGTTTTATTCCTGCGATATTAACGCAAATATTATGGATAAATTTGTTATTAGCAAGTGCCACTTATTTTTATGTGGTAAATAAGGAAACCAAAACCAACTTTGCTTTTGGGGTGAGAAGTTTAATCATTTTCCTAATGATGTTCTATGGTGCTCAAAAAGCTTACCATTTAGTTCATCCTCAAACATCAAACACAGCCGTTGAACACTCAGAAAACACGTTTATTAAAGTTGCGTCTTTATCTGAATTGCAAGAGCAAATAAGCTTAGCAAATAGTCTCGGAAAAACCGTCATGGTTGACCTTTATGCTGACTGGTGTATTGCTTGTAAAGAGTTTGAAGAATACACCTTCCCTGATGCTGCAGTGCAACAGGCATTGTTGAACACCGTAATGATTCAAATAGATTTAACCGATATGGGCACAGATGAAAACGTCGAGTTTATGGGGCACTTTGAAGTATTTGGCTTGCCATCAATTTTATTCTTTGATTTGCAAGGAAATGAATTAACAACACAGCGTGTTACAGGCTTTATGTCTGCGGAGCCATTTGCCGCACATTTAAATGCTATTTTTTAGCCAGAAAAGTTTTTCAACTTCAAATTTACAAGTGTTAAATAATAAGGCTCAAGTTATCTTTAATCAAAGATAACTTGAGCCGTTGTTTTCCAATAACCATCCGCTATTTGATTGGCGATAAAATCAAATAGCTCCGCTTCAGGTATTGGTTTAGAAAAATAATATCCCTGAATAATATCACAATCATTCTCTGCCAAACTTCTTAGTTGAGCCCCCGTCTCCACCCCTTCGGCAACAACTTTCAAGCCCAAATTTTTAACCATAGCAATGGTCGAGATAATGATCTGATAATCAGCATGATTTTCTAACATACCAAAAATAAAACTTTTATCTATTTTAATAACATCAACCGGCATTTTTTTAATGTAAGCGAGTGATGAATACCCCGTACCAAAATCATCAATAGCAAAACTGAAACCAATGTCTTTTAATGAATCCATCATTTCAATAGCGCGATCGATATCTTTCACTAATGTTTGTTCGGTCAGCTCTAATTCAAAACATTTAGCAGGTAGGTTAAATTCCTCTAACAATGAACGTAAGAAACTAGGTAAATTAACATCGATAAATTGACCTGCTGATAAATTTATTGCAATACGAACATCTTGCAAACCTAAGCTTCTTAGCTGATGACAATGCTCAAAACAACGACGGATGATCCAATAGCCCAATTCAACCATGTGTTCAGAGTTTTCAAGAATTGGAATGAAATCATCCGGAGATATCATGCCTTTTTCAGGGTGTTTCCATCTTAACAATGCCTCAAACCCATAAAGCTTCTTACTTTTCGCGACAATTTGTGGCTGTAAACTTAAACTGAATTGACCTTTAGCTAATGCTTGACGTACCTCAGACTCCATCATGACTCGGTGTGCAACACGCTGATACATGTCTTGATGATAAATATGATATTGATCACCACCATTATCTTTAGCTTCATACATGGCAATATCAGCATGACTAACCAGTTGTTCCGCCTTAACGGTTTCATCATCACTAAAAGCGATACCGATACTGGTAGAAACATAAAAGATACTAGAATTAATTTTTATTGGCTTTTTAAAACGATCTAAAATCTCTTGGGCAACTGGTTTTGCCTCTTCAGCAGATTTAACATTATTTAAAACAATAACAAATTCATCACCACCAAAACGGCAAGCCAAATCAACATTTCGAATACTTAAACGGACGCGGTTTGCAGCTTCAATGAGTAATTTATCACCTTCTCCATGCCCATGACTGTCATTTACCTTTTTAAAGTCATCAAGATCAAGAAACAAGATAGCTACACCTTGTCTGTACCGAGAAATATTCGCCACTGCTTTTCTAATTTGATAGTTCAGCATGTTACGATTGGGTAAACCGGTCAGTAAATCATACATCGCGATATTTTCGAGCTCTTTCGTTTTTTGCTCTACCTCAATGTTAAGTTGCTCAAGTTCATAGCTTAATTCTGTAGCAGAGTCGGCAACAATATCTAACTCATCCGCTAATAATCGACGTCTTTTTAAGCGTATTTTACGAAACTGTTCAAATTCTTTTTTCGCTAAAAGAGGTAAGGCATTTGATAAGGTTAATATTCGATTAGTAAAAGGGTTAGCAACGAGATAAACCAAAATAGCGAGGGTGATAAAAATCAATGAAGTAGAAAGTAAAAATTTAAATCGATACTGTTTATATTCGTCTTTTATTGAAGTAACGTCATCAACTAAAGATAAATAAAATTGCTTATTATTGGCTTCCGCTAAAGGAATTAAATTCATCAAGTAGCTGTTACTATGAATATCAATTTGTAAACCAAGCTCTTTCACTTCATCAACTAATATATTCTTGCCAATATTATCGAAAAGACCTTGCATCAAGCCAACGTTAGACGTAGATAAAAATTCCGCATCTGATACAAAAACCTGATGATTTTTATCAAAGCTAACCACAGCTATTTCACTATTTAAGGCTTGATTAATTGAATAAATCACATCGACAAGCGACATCGTCATCACAATAACCGCTAAATCACCTTGGCTACTTAATATTGGTACTGCAATGAGTTGCTCACAAAACTTATCACAATACAATTGATGAAATGGCTCTTGTTCAGAGAGAACGTTATTTGCGGTGTTTTCAATATACTTGGTTAATTGAGTCGTTTTAAAAAGCACTTGATTATTATTATCAATAAACCAAACATGCTCAACATTATGATTAAGTTGTAATGCATCAATTTGTCGAGCTAACGCCTTGGAAAGATTAGTTAAGTTATTATTGTTATTGGTTTGTACAACATCAGTAAATGACTCAACCCATAAGCTTAATTTTTCACGTGCAATCCCTGTGTGTAATGCTAGCTGACTTTTACTTTGATCGACTTTTTCAACTTGAAACTGCTTAAACTCATTATTCAAGCGAGAAATTGACAACAGTGAAATACCAGCGCTGAGCAACAACAAAGCACTTACTACCAAAATCAATAATTTGGCAGGAACACTAACAAATATTTTTTTCATCAATTAAAACCAATACATAAACTGAACGGCCCACATACTCCACCTTCGCTGGTTATTTAACTCCTTGTTAGGAGAAATTACCGGCGTTAATCGTGACGTACCTTCAACCCAATGGTGTTCTATATCAACTCTCATATTATCTGCAAGCATGAATGAACTTCCGACCGTGATATCATTTTGATAGCCGAAATAACTGGGCACAGCCCCCCCAGTATTTTTTTCTAATTGACTACCATTTTTATCTTTTTCATCCGCATAAAACTTTTCAACTCTTGCTAATAATGACAATTGATTATTATATTGAAATCTCGATTGAACATATGCGCCTAAACCTGTAGTTCCTCTGCTATACTCCTCAAAATAAAAACCATTTTGAGTAAATTTTGATTGAGTAATTTCACCACTAAACTCCCATTTTTCTCCTTCATAAAGAAAACTACTGCTTAGCTGCTGAAAACTAAAAAGCCCATCGGCATATAGGTCAGAATTAGCTCGTTCATAATAAAAGTCAGAATCAAGTAATGAAACACCCAATTGCCAAGGTGAGAAGAGCGGCTGCCAATATAAACTCGCTTGTGCATCGAATCGCTGTTTACCTTTACCTTTAACTAAATCACCTAATAATAATTTTACATCTTCAGTTTCTAAAGAAGATGAGCCATAGCTAAAGTAAAAATCAAAGTCGCCATAATTCTCAGAGCTATAAACAACTTTGGCTGAGATACCATCACTACCCATAGCGATATCTCTAAAGCCGTCAAAATATTTTGACTGTGGTAAAATAATACTCGGACGTGCATGAGGTACATCTCGAGTACTCGAATAAAGCCAATTATTATTTTTAAATCGACCTAAATATAAATTCACTAACCATTTATCATCTTGAAAGACACCAAAATCTAATAAAGCGTAATCAATTCTTGCCCCTTCCACATAACGATTTCCACCATCTAAATAGACAGCTTGGCCTGTAATTCTAACGTAATCATTCAATTGATATGAGCCATTAATGCCAATCTCAGTTAGCTCTGCCGATAAGGCACCGTCATTATTAACAAAACTACTGCCGTCAACATCAATTAATCCTTGAGCAACAAAACCATGCACTTGCCATGCTTCATTATTGCTTTCTTGCCCGTTCACTTGGCCGATAAAAAGCATAGCAACGAATGCAAAAGCATAACGAATCCTTATCATATAATTGACGTTATATTGAAATATTAAGAACATTAACATCCACTTCCTTATTTAAATCATCAACATACCCGATAGCTCCAGGAGTACTACTAACAGCTTTAAGCATTTCTTCTTGAGATTGAACAATCGTTGGGGCAACACCTAAACCAGAAAAAGTTAACTTGTTCCAAACTCGATCAAGCTTATACGGAAAAATATTTAAAGTATTTTTTGCAAAATTTTTATGAATAGTGTGTTGACTCGGTAAAACAAAAACAGTGATAGGTGTGCTACTTGCCCAACGCGTTTGACGTATTGAATAAATTCGCCGCAATTGAGCAGGAGTTATTGATTCTATTTTTACCGAGGCATGGGTAATGACATGCATAGCCTTAATAGGCGATGCAACCACCATAAAAAATAGTATCAAACAAAAATAAAGAAAACGATTGATGACAATGTCCCTATCAATTAATCCAAAACAATCACTAGCAGTATGGTGTAATATTCAATACTGCGTTTATGCTAAGTCTCTAAAAATCCTACAAATAGAAACGAAACAACCAACTATAAGTCTAGCCAAAACTAATGAAATAACAAAACTTTATCTGAATAACTTTTACGATATTTTTTCAGGCAAAGAGATTAGACCAGTATTTTGCTGCTAAATTCGTCGAAAACACTATAATAATCGGAAAATTGATTTAATTTATATAATTTGTCATAAACAATTCCATCATAACGCTTTTTATGTGATGATATTATTTATAACGACTTTTATTAGGTGTTTCTCAGAAAATGGCAGCAAAGTTTAAAGTTTTAGTGCTAAATGGACCGAATTTAAATATGTTGGGTAAACGTGAACCTGAGATTTACGGTTCATTATCCCTTGATGACATAATAAATGATCTAACACTGCGTGCTAATGATCTTGAAATTGAACTTTCTCATTTTCAAACCAATGCTGAATCTGAATTAATAAATGAAATACATCAAGCATTTCAAGCGATTGATTTTATAATAATTAATCCTGCAGCATTAACGCATACCAGCGTTGCATTGAGAGATGCATTATTATCAGTAAATATCCCATTTATTGAAGTACATTTATCTAATGTACATGCCAGAGAAAATTTTAGAAAACATTCATATTTATCGGATGTTTCACAAGGCGTAATTTGTGGCTTAGGCCCTATTGGATATGGCTACGCATTAACGAGCGCTCATCAGTACTTAACAAAGAATTTGTCATAATTGATGTAAATAAATCAATTATAAACTTACATAATATAAACAGTTAAAAGGTAATCTCATGGATATTCGTAAAATAAAAAAATTAATTGAACTGGTTGAAGAGTCAGGAATCAATGAATTAGAAATTTCAGAAGGTGAAGAGTCTGTAAGAATTAGCCGCGGCGGTTCAGTAATGCAAGCCGCACCAATGGTTCAACAAGCGGCACCCGTTGCTGCTCCAGCTCCAGTAGCTCCAACAGCTGAGCCTGCGGCTCCAGCTGCGATATCAGGCCATGTAGTTCGCTCTCCAATGGTTGGTACTTTCTATGCATCAGCTTCACCTGACGCTCCTGCATTTGTTGAAGTTGGTCAACATGTTAATGCTGGCGATACTTTATGTATTCTAGAAGCAATGAAAATGATGAATCAAATTGAAGCGGATAAATCTGGCGTAATTAAAGAGATATTAGCCAATAACGAAGATGCTATTGAATTCGACCAACCGCTATTCATCATTGAATAAGCCCACTAAAATAAGGGTAATTCCATGTTAGATAAAGTACTTATCGCCAATAGAGGCGAAATTGCATTGAGAATACTGCGTGCTTGTAAAGAGCTAGGTATTAAAACTGTTGCGATACATTCCACAGCAGATAAAAACCTCAAGCACGTATTATTAGCAGATGAAACTATTTGTATAGGTAAAGCGCCGGCACCTGATAGTTACTTAAATATACCAGCCATTATTACAGCAGCAGAAGTTACTAACTCTGTTGCCATTCATCCTGGTTATGGTTTTTTAGCTGAAAATGCTGATTTTGCTGAGCAAGTAGAAAAATCAGGCTTTGCTTTTATCGGCCCTAAAGCAGAAAGCATCCGTATTATGGGGGATAAAGTTGCAGCAATTAAGGCCATGAAAGAAGCTGGTGTTCCTTGTGTTCCTGGTTCTGATGGACCATTAACAGACGATGATGCACTCAATATCGCTCACGGTAAGCGTATTGGTTATCCAGTAATTGTTAAAGCAGCTGGTGGCGGCGGTGGTCGAGGTATGCGTGTTGTTCGCACTGAAGAAGAATTACTCGAAGCGATCGCACTCACAAAAAGAGAAGCAGGGACAATTTTCAAAAATGATATGGTGTACATGGAGAAATTCCTTGAAAACCCACGTCATGTTGAAATTCAAATTATTGCTGATGGGCAAGGTGGCGCTATTCACTTAGGTGAGCGTGATTGTTCTATGCAACGTCGTCATCAAAAAGTAGTTGAAGAAGCTCCAGCGCCAGGTATTACACCTGAAATGCGCGCTAAGATTGGCGAAAGATGTTGTAAAGCTTGTATCGACATTAACTACCGTGGCGCAGGAACGTTTGAGTTTTTGTATGAAAACGGAGAGTTCTATTTCATTGAAATGAACACCCGTATTCAAGTGGAACATCCTGTGACTGAAATGATCACTGGCGTTGATTTAATTAAAGAGCAATTACGAGTGGCCGCTGGTCAGCCTTTATCTTATACCCAAGAAGATATAAAAATTGCAGGCCATTCAATTGAGTGTCGTATTAATGCTGAAGATCCACGAACTTTTATCCCTTCACCGGGTAAAATAACCCGCTTCCATCCTCCTGGTGGTATGGGTGTGCGTTGGGATTCTCATATTTATGCTGATTATTCAGTGCCACCACATTATGATTCGATGATCGGTAAGCTAATTACTTACGGTGATAACCGTGATGTAGCTATTGCTCGTATGCGCAATGCTTTAAATGAATTAGTCATAGATGGGATTAAAACCAACATTGCCTTACACAAAGATATTTTAAATGATCAAGGTTTTGTCAATGGCGGAGCAAATATCCATTATTTAGAAAAGAAACTTTCTGAAAACGAATAATCATTATTCTCGTCGATAAAAAGCCTGCTTATGCAGGCTTTTTTGTTTACACTACCCGTGAATTAATTACAGGTAACCACGCCATGAAAAAACTAATAACTACAATATTTATTGCTCTTATTTCCTTAAACGCCTTGGCCGATGCGCCCTTAGTGTCGATTGATAGTCATGAACAATTTTTCAATAACATCAAGCAGCATTGTGGTAAAGCATTTACAGGAACCGTTACCGTAGATAATGCCAAAAGTGATGGATTTGCTAACAAAGAATTAATTATGCATGTGAGAAGTTGTAGTGATAGCACTCTGCATATTCCGTTTCATGTTGGTGAAGATGCATCAAGAACATGGATAATTACTAAAACCGGCTCTGGTTTATCGTTAAAGCATGATCATCGCCACAAAGACGGCAGTAATGATGAATTAACTATGTATGGTGGGCATACCGTTGACGCAGGCTGGCCACAAGTACAATCTTTTCCTGCAGATCAATACTCAAAAGAAACATTTGTTCAAGGCGGTATTCCTCAATCGATAGGCAATACTTGGCAAATGTATATTTACCCTGAAAAATTTACTTATCGATTGATCAGACAAGGCAGAGAATTTCGCGTAGATTTTGATTTAACAAAACCAGTGAAAACACCTGCTGCTCCTTGGGGATATCAAGATTAATCTAAGGCACTTTACAAACGTTAGTAGAAAAATTATTAGAGCAAATTCATCCTATGTCTGAATTATTAGAAAAACCACAACCGCCCGCAGATGGAGAATGTTGCGATAGAGCCTGTACACCTTGTGTATGGGATCTTTACTATGCAGAGCGTAAAAAGTGGCGTTTACAGCAAGTTGAATTGCAAGAAAAAGCAGCCAATCAAAAAGATGACGATTAGTTTAATCTGATCATGACTAAACCAATTATAATTTCACCCTTATCGACTAAACCCGTGCCGCCTGCCGATGATGATTGTTGTGGCGGCGGTGCTTGCTCTCCTTGTGTATGGGACCAACATTATGCTGACTTAAAAAAGTGGCAACAACAAACTGAAAGCCCAGAAAACCCTGAAATCATAGTCGAATCTACTCAAAATCCATTACAAAAAATAGATACTACATACCGATAAACTGGTATTTAACTTTTCGCGCTGTTTCTCACCCAATGTGACAATTGGCATAGTAAAACTACAATAACCGAACCCCACATTAACATCGCAAAAGGTAATGCGCTGCCATCATAAAAATACGCAAGAATTGGCCCTGCCAGTGAACCAATACCAAAACGTAATGTTCCTATAACAGCCGTTGCAGTACCTGACTCTCGATTAAACTCTAACAAAATTAAGGCGTCAGTGTTTACAGCAATCATTGAAATACTGCCCATCAAAGGTAAAAGCGCCACGACCGTATAAATAAGCGAAAACTGAAAATACTGCACTACGACTAACCCGCTGGAAGCTAATATTGCAACCACTAAGCCGTAAGACTGCATAGTTCTAGAGCCCTTTCTTGTCACTAAACGAGTATTGATAAAATGGGCGGTTATTAACGTAAGTACATTAATGCCAAAGAGGAAACTGAAAGTAAATTCAGACACTTTAAAAACCGTTAAGTAAACAAAGGGAATAGCGGTAATAAACGCAAAAAAAGCTAATGAAATAACCATAGAACTTAAGAGATCTAATCGTGACTTTCTATGACCCAATACCACTTTATATCGCGCTAAAAAGTTAACGCTTCCTACCTCGACAGCTTGTTTCTTTTCAGGTAAAAAGCGATAAGCGAGAGTCAAAATGAATAGGCTATACACTCCTAATACCGTAAATATCGCCTGCCAACTATGTAGCAATAAAACACTACCGATACTTGGTGCAATCATTGGTGCAACCATCATAATCATTGAAACATAAGAAAAACCTTTCGCGGTATTATTGCCATAACGTTCTTTGATTGTCCCAGGGACAACCACTGTTGCAGCACTACTGATAAACGCTTGTGCAAATCGCAAGATTAAAAATTGTTCAATTGACGTTGTAAATGGAATAGCTAGACTCACCAAGGTAAAGCCCGAAATGCCAATCATGACTAATGTTCTTCGGCGATATTTATCTGCCAATGGTCCAAAAAATAATAACCCTAATGCATAACCTAACAAATAAATGCTGAGACTATTTTGAACAGATGACATATTGGTAGAAAGTTGCTCGGCGATAATTGGCATGGCAGGTAAATACATGTCAATCGCTAAAGGAGAAAGTGCAATGATTGAAGCTAATAAGGGCAATAAGAGCTTTAACGAGACTTGATGAGTAGTTTGATCAGAATTTGTCATTATTTTTTCGAATACTCATAAACAAGTTTACCTAACGTTGCCAAAGCATGATCGATTTTTTCACTCCATTTAATTCCAAAACTTAAACGCATATAATTTTTGTATTGTCCTGAAGGTGAAAAAATTTCTCCTGGAGCAAAACTTACTCCTTGCTCAATCGCTTTTAAGAAAATTTTACTAGTATCAACATGAGAGCGACAGCGTATCCAAAGCACGCTACCTCCTTGTGGTTTTGAAATACAAACTTCATGAGGAAAATGTTCCGCAACGAGTTCTCTCATTCGCTCAAGGTTATAACGTAAAGTTTTCCTCAGTACTTGTAAATGACGATCATATTCACCACTTAATAAATAATCCGTTAATGTCCATTGCTGAAGCATAGCGGTAGAACAAGATTGAGCACGTTTAATTCTTTTCGCCGTTTCTTCAAATTTACCGGGAATTAACCAGCCTATTCGATATCCAGGTGCAGCAGTTTTTGAAAAAGATGAACACGTCATCACTAAGCCTTTTTCAGAATATAGCTGCGCTGGCACAGGTCTATTTTCAGTAAAATAAATATCGCTATAAACATCGTCTTCAATAAGAGGAATATCACGAGACTCTAGCAACTTAACTAAGGCTTGACGTTGTTCGTTCGTCATCAAAGAGCCAAGCGGATTATTAATTGCCGTTGAAAATAAACAGGCTGATACCTTATGTTGATCGAGAACCTTAGCTAATTCGCTGACACACACGCCTTCTTCAGTACAAGTGTATACTTCCAGCGCTTTCATCCCTAAACTTTCAATCAGTTCAATTAAGCCAAAAAAACAGGGGGACTCAACAGCAATTATATCACCTCGTTTTGCCACACATTGTAAGGCGATAGATAGCGCTTCTTGAGCACCGCTCGTGATCACCATGTCTTGATGGTTCACATCAATCCCTAATTCTTGATAGCGTAACGCTAAGGTTAATCGTAATTTAGCATCACCATTGATAGGCCCATAACTCACCGCTTTTTCAGCGACTCGACTTAACACAGATCGCATTAAACGCGCTAAAGCTTTATCTGGCGGATGAGCATTTACCGGATTAGATATCCCTAATGCAACAGTATCAGGTAAATGAACGGCATCGTACACTTGTTCGATTAAACTTCGACACGAAACTTCTACTGGTTGACAGCAAGCCCATTTAGCCCGCATCGGTAATAACGTTCTCGCTTGCTTTGCTTTAAGATAATAGCCAGATTGAGGGCGAGCAGAAATACAGCCTTGTCGTTCAAGTTCAATATAAGCTTGCTTTACCGTTGGCACGCTGATATCAAATTGGCGGCTGAGCTTTCGTAAACTCGGCAGTTTATCTCCTGCTCGCAATACGCCACTTTCAACTTGACGATCGATAAAATCGATCACTTGTTGATAGAGAAATTCTGAAGATGATTTATCGAGTAATCGCATAATAACGTTATGTCCATTTACCTAATCTTTAATCGCAAAACTGTATAGGTTTCATTTCTATTTTTTTGTGTATGTTATTACATCAAATTTTCCGTAAACTGTCTATCAATCATTCATATCTCATCACTTTTATGAGATCAAAACTAAGGAGTTTATATGCGTTTAATCAAATCAAACTATTCATTGTTCAGTCAATGGTTCAGTGCAGGTTTTAAAAGTAATTTTTTTGAAAGTTTGGCCACTATTGAAGCACCATTAAACTCGGTTCGTATAGCGAAAATAGTTAAAGATCAAACTGAAAAGTGTTGTGAAAACTAACGATATTAACAGTCTTAAAAATCACACGCGTTAAGACTTTTGAATTTTTGCAACCCACTTATTTATCATTAAGTGATATTGCACTTCGGCTTGTCGATTCCTTCCTCTTCAAGCCGTTTTTTATACAAAAAAGAACCGTTAGCTTAACGGTTCATTTTTTAACGTTTTAAACAGATAGACTGAACTAATATTCACTCCCAATTGGCGAGCCCGGTGGCATTTTAATCGTTGATTTAGGCGTCATTAATTTCCCCTGCCCTAAGCTATATTCAATCTGATTTTCAAGTAATGAAAACTGTGCAGTCATGGCTTTATATTTTCTCGATTTTTTATTTTCTGCCAACCAATGTTTCAGTTGAGTTAAGCAATAAAACACTTCAGATCTCACTTCGCTCACTAAGTCATTTTGATGCCATAGCACTAATAAATGTTCCACTACTTGCTGATTAACACGCTGCTGGGTCAATACGTGCAAACCTTTTTCAGGCTTACTTTTAATCGTGGCTTTCAGTAATTTATCTAGCAGGTCTTCGATTGAGAAAATATCTTCATTTAACATTGTTTGTTGTTGTAATCGTGCTAAACGTCCCGCGTTTAATAATAAAGTAAGTGTATGTTTTGCACTAGCTTGTGCAGCAGAGACAGGATCAAAAGTTAAACCGGTATTACTGATAAAACTTTCACGATCACGATAATAACCATAAGCTTTTGGTGGAATTAACTTAATGATATGTTCAGGTAACGTTAACACCTCGGGTGAAAGCGTTTTTAGTAAAGCTTCAAATGCTGCGGTTTGCGTTTTACCATCAACAGCAGACAATTCAACGTTTTGATGTTCTTCACGCACTTGATAACGATAATCCACGCCAGCAATTAATTTAGCCGTCGCTTCAACCTGAAAACGATGAAAATTATATATTGGCACTAACACTGGCTCAATTTCAGATAGAGGTGTACCAACCGGAATACTATTGATACCAAAGTCAGCAAGCGCTTTTTCTCTTACCGCCAGCATTCTTAATAATTCTTGGCTAGCATTTTTACCATTGTCCCATAAATGTCCGGTGTTATGAGCTCCTGAATGAGGACGAGCATCAGCATCAGACACATACAACAAGCCTTTTTCTTGAGCAGATTTAATGGTATTGGCTAAAAACGTCGGCTCATCTTCTGCGGTTACATCACTATAACCATAGGCAATAACATGTTTATCCCAAACACCAATCTTATCGTCGTAAGCCTTTGATAAATCAATTTCACCATCGTTAAGCGTAATAAACGGATGTGGGTAATCCATGACTGAGGCTCGATCGTTAGTGCTAGCGGCAAAGTTATGCGCGATACCTAGTGTATGCCCAACTTCATGTGCTGATAATTGGCGAATTCGAGCTAATGCCATTTCTTTCATTGCGGAAGTGTCAGTGTTTGTCGTTTCAAAAGGAGAGGTTAAACCAAGAGCAATTAAATAATCTTGTCTTACTCTTAATGAGCCTAGAGTTACATGGCCTTTCATTATTTCACCGGTACGTGGATCAATAACCGACGAACCGTATGACCAACCTCTTGTTGCTCTATGTACCCATTGAATAACGTTGTAACGTACATCCATTGGGTCGGCATCAGCAGGTAGCATTTTCACTTGAAAAGCGTCTTTATACCCTATCGCTTCATACGCTTGATTCCACCAACGAGCACCGTCTAACAAAGCACTTTTAACCGGCTCTGGCACGCCGGCATCTAAATAATAAATAATGGGTTCAACGGCTTCGCTGACTTTCGCCGATGGATTTTTTTTCGCTAAACGATGGCGAGGGATCACGCGCTTAATTAATGGCTGATCGATAGCACTTGCATAATCAGCATACGATTGTGACCAAAAGCCACTGTACGGATGAAAAGCACGGGTTTGATAGTTATCATCTGGTAATTTAATCAATGAATGATGAAGATTCACAGTCATCGCACTATTGTCAGGCGTGACTGAACGTAAGTATTTCCCTGCACCGCTGCCTTTATAAGTCACAATTGCTTCTAATTCGGTATTGTTTGGAAATGCTTTTGTTCGTTTTGTATATAAGCCGCTGCGGCTAGTGTCTATGTTAAAATTACCTTCTTTTCGTTTTTTCAATCTATCTGAAATATTATGAATGTCTGAAAGTAAAAATGGGGTGTAATCAATTAAAACAACCGCTTTATCTTCAGAAGTAGATTCAACGTTAAAACCCCAAATAATAGAACTGGCAAACGCTTCATCAACGGCTTTTTTTTCTAAAACATTGTCACTGTTTGCTCGATAATAACTATTCTTTTGACGAAGAAATACTTTATTGCCGACTCGTTCAAATTGCACTAAACGCGTATCGCCTAATTGGCCACGATCAAGTCCAATGTCATTTGAACCAATACCATGTGGCATAGAGCTTTGAAAAAGAAATTCTTGATCAAATTTATCAATAGCTAAGTACACTTTGCCCGCGTCATCATCTAAATAAAAAGAAAAGTAGCCTTCTTGTAAGGTTTTTCCTTTTATAAAGTCACCAAAGCTCGTTGACGCGTGCAGTGAAAAAATACTACAGGTGAGTAATAAAAGAATATTTTTAAGCAATTTCATATATTTTCCTTGTCTATTGCGCGATACAGAGAAATTTTTCACCGGTAAATAGAGAAAATGGCTACTGATTAACCGGCAATTTATTGTTATAATTAAGATGAACGTCAAAATGAAAATAGTTAATTTTCAGTTATATGCTATTCAAGAGAAATAGAATTTTCACACCTGACGATTTAACGCACCCGCTTTATTTGAACAGCTAAGGTTCAATAAAGCCAAATAAATATAATATACAATTTACTCAATAACGAGTAAAAATCTTAAAATTAGGTAAAACAATGCAACGACTTGCCCCAGCTTTACGTGAAGATAATGTCTCATTAGATTTAATTTCCCTAATAAAAACCATATTAGCGGCAACAAAAGAAATTTCCTTTCGTGTAAGTCAAGCGCACTTAGGCGGATTATTAGGTTCAACCTTAGATGAAAATATTCAAGGTGAAGTGCAAAAGAAACTCGACGTTGTCGCCAATGAATTAATTAAAGACATTTTATTAGAATCAGGCTTTGTTAAAGCGATTTCGTCTGAAGAAGAAGATGATTCCGTTGCCGGTGATGAAAATGGCAAATTTTTAGTTTCGTTTGACCCACTTGATGGTAGTTCAAATATTGATATTAATTCATTGATCGGTACTATTTTCTCGATTCACGAAGCAATACCAGGCATGGCTGCTGATGATCCAGCGCAATTTAAACAAGCCGGTCACAAACAAGTTTGCGCAGGTTATGTATTATACGGCCCATCAACCATGTTAGTGATGACCACAGGTAAAGGCACGCACTTTTACGTGTTAGATAGAACCCATGGTGGTTTCTTGTTAGTTGAACGCAATGTACAAGTTCCTCAAGACACTAAAGAATTTGCCGTGAATATGTCAAATCAACGCTTTTGGCAAGCGCCTATGCAAAACTATATTAACGATTTATTGGCAGGTGATACCGGTCCGCGCGGTAAAAACTTTAACATGCGCTGGATTGCCGCTATGGTGGGTGATATTCATCGTGTTTTACAACGTGGTGGCATTTTTACTTATCCTGCTGATAGCAAAAATCCAGAGCAGCCTTATAAATTACGTTTAATGTATGAAGCCAATCCAATGAGTTACCTTATTGAACAAGCGGGTGGTTTAGCCATGACTTCTAAGGAACGTATTATGGATATTGAACCTGACAGTATTCATCAACGTGTAGAAGTGATCATGGGCTCTAAGAATGAAGTAGAAGCCTGCTTAGCTTATTACCAATAAATTATTATTCAATCAAGTTCAGCCTGTCTGCACACTGTATTACTAATTGTGCAGGCAGGTTTTATTATAATATAACCTTCAAAAAACCTAATAGCATCATGAAAAATCGTGCTTAAGGTGCCAATCAAAACACACATTTTCTCATAAAAAACTTTTTATTAATTGACATAAATCAATAAAGGTTTACAATTTTCAGAAATTACTGAAAATTCAAAAATAACTAAAACTTATTTTTGGGAGATAGCTATGATCATCACACCAATGCAACAATCACTTATTTCCCATTTTGGTGAAATGGGTTCTCGCTGGGGCTTAAATCGTACTTTAGGTCAAATGTACGCCCTTATTGTATTAACTGAGCAACCACTCAATGCCGATCAAATTAGCGATGCGCTTTTAATTTCTCGCTCTAATGTCAGCATGGGGATTAAAGAATTAAAGTCTTGGAATTTAATTAAGCTTCAACATATTCCGGGTGATCGCAAAGAATATTTTTCAGCACCTAAAGATATTTGGGAAATTGCCCGCACCTTGATTATTGAACGAAGAAAGCGTGAACTAGACCCAACACTATCAACCTTCAGAGATGCACTTTTACAAGACCCTGCCAATGAAGCAGATAAATACACCCAACAACGTGTGCAAGACATGCATGACTTAATGGAAATGGTCACGATTTGGAGCACAGAATTGCAAAACATGTCTTCTGATAAATTATCTACGCTACTTAAGCTAGGTTCAGGAGTAGGTAAAATTTTAGATGCCAAAGACAGATTTTTAAGTAAATAACGGAGTTGTACCGTCATGCTAGATATTGCTGCGGATCCAAATGAACTAAGCTTTATGCTGTCTCGCATTCAGTTTGCATTGAACATTAGTTTTCATATTCTTTTTCCCACTATCAACATCGCCCTTTGTTGGATGTTGTTATTTTTCAAAGTGCGCTTTAACCAAACACAAGATGAAACATGGCAACGTATTTATCGATTTTGGGTGCGTATTTTTGCACTTACCTTTGCTATTGGTGTGGTTACCGGTATCGCGATGTCGTTTCAATTTGGCACAAATTGGCCTGGTTATATGGAAACGGTTGGCAATGTTGCCGGCCCTCTCCTGGGTTATGAGGTATTAACGGCCTTCTTTTTAGAAGCTTCTTTTTTATCCATTATGCTATTTGGCAGTGAGCGAGTTTCGGCTCGCGTTCATACCATTGCGACTTTATTAGTTGCCATTGGTACAACGATGTCAGCCTTTTGGATTATCGCACTCGATTCCTGGATGCAAACACCTCAGGGCTATGAAATGATCGATGGCGTTGCTTATGTCACAAGCTGGACGGAGGTAATATTTAACCCTTCTATGCCTTATCGTGTCACACATATGTTACTCGCTTCAGGACTAACGGCGGCCTTTTTTGTTGCTGGAATTTCTGCCTATCGTATTTATCAAGGAGATAATAAATCTTCGGCGAAAGTCGCCCTTAAATTTGCCATGGCCGTGGCGGCGATCACCATTCCCATTCAAATTTTTGTTGGTGATTTACACGGTTTAAATACCCTAAAACATCAACCAGCAAAAATAGCGGCAATGGAAGGAGCTTGGCAAACAGAAAAAGGCTTACCTCTATTGCTATTTGCCATTCCAGATGAAAAAGCTCGTGAAAATCATGTTGAAATTGCCATACCTAATTTAGCGAGTTTGATTTTAACTCATGATATTAATGGCGAGGTTAAAGGTTTAAATGAGTTTATAGGAGAGCATCCACCTGTTGCACCGGTATTTTTCAGCTTTCGTATTATGATTGCTGTTGGACTATTAATGCTACTTGCTTCGTGGCTAGGTTGTTACTTTTTTATCTATAAAAAGCAATTCCCTACTTGGTTATTAAAAAGCACCATAGTAATGACCTTTTCAGGTTGGGTTGCCACGATTGCCGGTTGGTATGTCACTGAAATTGGTCGACAACCTTATCTGGTGAGCGGATTACTAAGAACCCGTGATGCAGTAACCGATACGCCACCCGAAAATATTATGATCACCTTAACCATATACGCCATCGTGTATGCTTTTGTGCTTTTTGCCTATATCAGCACCTTATTTGTTATGGCGCATAGAGCGATTAATTTAGAACAAAAAGAGTTAACACTGTCAGATATGCAAAACGAAAAACTACTCGAAGATCCCAATAACGCTTCAACAGGGAGTGCCTTATGATAATGCCAGAAAATGATTGGTTACCTGCGGTATTTCTGGGCCTAATGGCGCTCTCTTTTTTAGTGTATGCCATTTTAGACGGTTACGATTTAGGTGTTGGTGTGTTGTTACCCCTTGATACCAACGAGCATAATTATCAGACACAACGCGATACCATGATATATTCTATCGGGCCGTTTTGGGACGCAAATGAAACTTGGTTAGTTATGGCGATAGGACTGTTATTAATTGCGTTTCCCAGTGCCCACTCCATTATTTTACAAACGTTATATTTACCCACATCACTTATGTTAGTTGGCTTGATTTTACGCGGTATTTCTTTTGACTTTAGAACTAAAGCACCGAGTAAAAATAAGACCAAATGGGACTTCACTTTCAAAGCTGGGTCATTACTCGCCACGTTAAGCCAAGGATATATGTTGGGGCGTTATGTTACCGGTTTTGAAGATACGCTTTTTGGCTATAGTTTCTCGATGCTCGCCAGTATTTGTGTCACAGCCGGTTATTGTTTTATCGGCGCCGCTTGGTTAGTTATGCGCACCGAGGGTGAGTTGCAAATCAAAGCCGCGGCGTGGGCAAAAAAATGTAATCTATTAATGGCCATTGGTATTTTCGCGGTATGTGTCACTAACCTAACTTTTAACCAAGCGATAATGGATAAATGGTTAACCTTCCCACAAATATTAATCATGGTGCCCATTACCGTGCTATTTGCTTGTTTATTTGGCACCGTACATTTGTACTTAACGAAAGTGCCGATGAAAAATGATGTCGGTTGTTGGTATCCTTTTTTCTGTGCCACGTTAATCTTTATTTTATGTTTTATTGGCTTAGCCTATAGTTTTTATCCTTATATCGTGTGGCAAAAAATAACGATTTGGGAAGCGGCAAGTGCCCGTAATTCATTGATGTTTATCTTTGTTGGTGCCGTTATTGTGTTACCGACTATCATTGCTTACACCATTTTTTCTTATCGGGTATTTTGGGGGAAAACCACTAAGTTAAATTATTAAATGGGTTTACTGAGCTTAATTACCTCGTGAAGTTTCGTATCAGGAATAAGCAGTTTATAAATTAAACGAAAAAAGCATAAAAACACAGGGTAAATTTTTACCTTCTCGATGAGTTTTTGCTAGAATAGCGCCAAATTACGAAAGAGAGATTTACCATGCCTAATTATGTTGTCGGACACAAAATTCCTGACTCAGATTCTATTTGTTCAGCTATTGCCCTTTCATACCTAAAAACAACCTTAGGTGAAGAAACAGTACCTGCACGTTTAGGTGAACTTTCACCTGAAACATTATTTATTTTGGATAAGTTTGGTTTTGAACAGCCGGAACTAAAAATGAGCTATGCCGGTGAAAGCTTATATATAGTTGATCACTCAGAACGTACCCAAGGTCCTGATGATATTGATGACGCAACCATTTTAGGTATTATTGATCATCATAAATTAGGTGATATTACAACTTCTACGCCGTTAGAAATCTGGGTTCGCCCAGTGGGTTGTACTAACACCATTATTAAAATGATGTATGACTTTCATAACGTTGAAATTCCTAAAAACATTGCCGGTGCGATGATGTGTGCGATTTTATCTGACACGGTTGTCTTTAAATCGCCAACTTGTACTACTGCCGATATTAAATGTGTGGAAGCGTTAGCTGAAATTGCAGGTATTGAAGATCCACAAGCATTAGGCATGGAAATGTTTAAAGTGAAATCAGCTGTTGAAGGAACACCAGTTCGTGACTTAGTATTGCGTGATTTTAAAGATTTCGACATGAACGGTAAACTTGTCGGGATCGGTCAACTTGAAGTGATCGATTTAGCTATTTTTGACGACATGAAAGCAGATCTTGAAGCTGATATTGCGGCATTAAAAGCTGAAGGTAATCGTCACAGCGTTATCTTATTGTTAACTGACATCATGAAAGAAGGTTCAGAAATGTTAGTAGTAAGTGACAACGCCGATTTAACCGAAAAAGCCTATGGTAAAGCAACGGTAGATGGCAAAGTGTGGTTAGACGGGGTACTTTCACGTAAGAAGCAAGTTGTGCCACCTTTACAAGAGTCTTTGGCATAAACGCTCCTACGTTATTCTTTAACTTGAAAGAAGTATAGATAAAGCTCTGTGACAAAAAATGTTACAGAGCTTTTTATGTTCAGGATGAACGGTATGTCGTGATGCCATGGATGGCAAGGAGCGAGGATGTTCAGGCCTTTTTTAGGCATCCTGCCTTTCTAGGCATTAGTGCATCCATGCACGTCGATGTACGGTATGTCGAAATTGCTGGAGCATAATTTCGTGTATGTACAGGGTTTAAGCTTTAGACTATAAAGTCTTGTAAATTGGGGAATGTTAAAATGATTAAAATTGAAAACTCTGCTCGATTAACTTACCGATTAATGGACAAAAACGACGGTGAACTTCTCTTCCAGCTTGATCAAGATCCCGAAGTAATGAAATACATTAGTAACGGTGAAGTATCATCTCGAGAAAAAATTAACGACGTATTTATTCCCCGTATGCAGGCATATCGCGATGCGGAAAAAGGCTTCGGCTTATGGCAAGTTTCCCTAAAAGGAAGCAATGAATATATTGGCTGGGTGCTTGTCAGGCCAATGTATTTCTTTTCAGATAATCCTGAATTTGACAACCTTGAACTCGGTTGGCGATTTTTTCAATCGTCATGGGGCAAAGGCTACGCCAGTGAAGCCGCTCAACAAATCAAAGACGCTTTCGCGGGTAATAAAAATTATCGGGCTTTTAGTGCAATTGCTGACGAGGAAAATTTAGGATCAATTGGCGTGATGAAAAACATCGGTATGACATATTTAAAAACCTACCGTCATATTGACCCGTTATTTGAATGTGATGTTGCGTACTATCAAATAGCTAACAACTAGCGAGCCATCTTTTCAAGTACTAAAAAGCCAGCAAACGCTGGCTTGATTAATTAACTAAATATTACTTATCAACGTAACGGTGCCGCATGTGCCGCCGATCTAAAGATAGTATTTAAGAGCATAACATTTAAACCATCAAGATAAGCTCTTGTGGTAGGCTCTTGAGTAAAACTGATAACCATACCTTTAGCCATAGGTTGGTGAATCAAATAAGGTTTATACGCTAATTGCTTTTTATTTTCTTCCCAAAGATAGCCACTCGCTAGCACATTTTCTGGCCCACTAAACCAAGCGACATTCTTGCCCGAGGCGAGCTTTATCGGGGTATAAATGTCATTTCCGTATGCAATTGCGGCTAACTGTTGATTCACGCCAGCAGTCAACCAATGCTCTTGATCGACTTCTATATTGGCTAATACCCCCGCAACAAAATCAGGCTTTTCCTTAATATTTTCACTCGCCTTGATTAAGCTTTCTTTTGAGGTAAATAATTGTCCATCTACTTCAGACTCTTTTTCAGACTCTTTGGTAGGTTTCTTTTCATCTGATTCATCTTTGAATGCTCTTTCCCTTTTCACATCCAATAAACCAATGGTTTGATCTGCGGCAAACTTCGTGGCTTGACCAAACGTAATTAACACCCCACCACGTTTTATCCATTGCTTAATATTATCTGCGCCCGTTTCACCTAGCGCATCCATATAATTGCCAGAAGGTAAAATAAGCACGTGGTAATGCGATAAATCAGCCCTTTTAAGCATAGGCGTACGAATAGCGGTAACCGGGTAGTTAAATTGTCGTTCAATGACAAACCTTGAATTTCCTGCACTAAGCGAACTTACCGGTTCATCCCACGCCATTGCTATTTTAGGCGCTACCATTTTGACGGAATTATCACTACCAAAACTAGGTCCTTCGGTAACCCAGCTAGTATTTACTCCGGTGACAATTGCCCCAGTTTGGGTAGCAATTTTTGCTATTTCACTTGCTAAGTTTTCGTCATTAGCACGTTTTTCAATAATTAACGAACCTGCTGAAAATTGATGTTTATTGTCTAAAACAAAAGCTTTATCAGCACTTTTCACGGCGATGCCTTTTAATAAGGCTGCCGTTAAAAAACGACCGGCTGCCATATCTCCCCAATTAACAACATAACCAACAGTGGCGTCAATATTACTGACATCACCGATGAGCTGATCATCAGCGTTTACTCGTTCGGTTGCTATTGATATCGGCTTACTACAATGTTCTACATCAACATCAAACATTAATGGTAATGACCAGCCGGTTGTGTCGTATATTTCATCATGAAGTTTTCGACTACGGCGACGTTCTTGTTCTTTGATGAACTTACTGTCCATATCGACTTGTTTACTGAAGGTTGTGGTGACAAATCGCCCTTTTGGTTGGGCTGAATCGATAAAGTAAGTTCCTGCTTGGTATTTTTTCCCGCAACTTTTAAAGGCTTCTTTTGCTCGGTGTACATCAATATCATGTTGTGCCATTAATGTAGCTAGTCGATGAGTACCCGCTTTATTTAGCTGATTAGGTAAGATATAAACACGCTCTTTTTTATCTTCGCCAGCCGAAATAGCGTTCACTTGATACTGATAATAATCATTCAATAATTTTTTATGATTATCTGAGACCGCTTCAGCGGTAGAAACAGACGCAACAAAATGACGATGCACGGTATTAAAATACGTTAAAATTTCACCAGTAGCTTTTTTAAATATCTCACCTCTTGATGAAGAAACTTCATAAGTTGAAGCCGACGCACCATAAAACGTTGGCCAACTATCACCATAGCCTGGATAAAAAGCATCAAAAATTTCACGGGTGAAAAAGTCAAAACCTAAACGGTCAAAGTGTTTACCGTTATTTCTTCCTACAATCGCAATATTATCTATTTGCGTTTTGGTCATATGCGGATTAAACGGTTGAGCAGAAGGCGAAAAGTAATAACTTTGATCACCTCCCATTTCATGTAAATCAATCACCACTAAAGGACGATAATGATTGATTGTTTTAATTCTACCGGCCGTTTCAGGTTGCGTTATAGCTAACCAGTCTCTGTTCATATCAAATAGGTAATGATTAGAGCGACCACTTGGCCAAGGTTCATTGTGCTCGGCACTTAAACGATCGTCACTGTGCTCCATACCAACCGTTGAATAATAACGACTGGTAAACCGGGTACGGCCATCAGGGTTTTGCAGTGGATCGATAAATACTATGGTGTTGGCTAAAATCTTTTGATTGGTCGGTTCATCTGGGGCGGCTAATAAATGATAAGCCATCATCATTGCCGCATCTGTACTACTGATTTCATTACCATGAACACCATAACCGAGCCAAACCGAAACGGGTAATTGAGCGATTAATTTTTTAGCGGTTTGTTTATCGGTTTTTCTCGGATCAGACAACTGCTGCATTTTATTAGCAAAGCCCTCGAGATCGGCAATATTGTCAGCACTCCCAATAGCTACATATATTAGCTTTCGCCCTTCCCACGTTCGGCCATATTCAAACAGTTTTATTTTGTCTGGTTCAGCACTTTCTAATGCTTCAAAATAACGCAGCATATCATGGTGATTTGTAATACGATCACCAACCTCGTACCCCAATACTTGCTCAAAAGTAGGGATAGCATCGCGATATTGGCTACCTGGCCACATTTTGCTTGTCGCTGAGTTAGCAAACGAATTGACAGAAATAAGCAAAGTAATCAAGAGTGAGCAAATAAATGATAAATATTTGAATATCATGTGATAAACAGTCCGAAGAAAAAACAGATACCACTAACCTATCGTTAAGTTTGTCTCTTATCAACTTTAAAAATCACTAACAAGTAAAGTCGTTAAAAGTGAAAACTCATTTGCCATAAAGATTAACCAAGCAACTGGATATATAGACAGTATTAAATTACACTATGCTTATTTCACTATACTTAAATAATTCATGAAGCTTTATCTTGCTGAAAAACCCAGTTTAGGTCGTGCCATTGCTGATGCTTTACCCAAACCACATAAAAAGCAGCAGGGATTTATTGAGGTGGGAAATGGCGATGTCGTTTCATGGTGTATTGGCCATATCTTAGAACAAGCAGATCCTGACAGTTATGATGATAAGTATAAAAAGTGGCAATTAGACCACCTCCCGATTATTCCCGAAAAGTGGCAACTGAAGCCTAAATATAAAACCAAAAGTCAGCTTAGCGTCATCCGAAAGTTAGTCAAACAAGCCGAGCAAATAATTCATGCCGGAGACCCTGATCGCGAAGGGCAATTATTAATTGATGAAGTTATCGATTACCTTAACGTTGATGAGCATAAAAAAAAGCACACTCAACGCTTATTAATCAGTGACTTAAATCGTTCAGCTGTTCAACGTGCGCTAAAAAAATTGCAATCGAACAACGCGTTCATGCCTTTATCTGTTTCTGCTTTAGCCAGAAGTAGAGCCGATTGGTTATACGGTATTAATTTAACCCGAGCGTACACTATCCAAGGCGGAAAAGTAGGGTATCAGGGCGTATTATCTGTCGGTCGGGTACAAACTCCAGTTTTAGGATTAGTGGTCAACAGAGACGATGAAATTAAGCATTTTGTTGCCAAGCCTTTCTATCAAGTAACGGCAAATATTCTCACTAACAATAACGAAAACTTTGCCGCGAAATGGCAACCAAGTGATGCTTGCCAACCATATATGGACGATGAAGGTCGCGTGCTCGTCAAAAGCCTCGCAGAAAATGTTATCCAACGTATTACCAATCAACCCGCGACGGTTAGTAATGTAAAAAAAGAGCAAAAGCAGCAACAGCCCCCCTTGCCTTTTAACCTTTCCGCCTTACAAATTGCAGCTGCAAATCAATATTCAATGAATGCTAAGTTGGTGTTAGACGTTTGCCAAACGCTTTATGAAAAACATAAATTAATCACTTACCCTAGATCTGATTGCCGATATTTACCGGCAGAACAGCATCAACAAGCAACTCCAATTTTAAAACATTTATCGCAAATAGATGGCCCTTTAAGAGAAGCGGCGAATAAGGCCAATTCATCATTAAAAAGTAAGGCGTGGAATAGTAAGAAAATAACCGCTCACCACGCGATTATCCCTACAGAAAAATCATCACAAAACATTACGTTAAACAGTTTTGAAAAGAATATTTATCAATTAATAGCACGACAATACATTGCTCAATTCTATCCGGCTTATTTATATGATCATACTAAAATTGACCTTGATATAGCCGGCGGTTTATTTACCGCAAGCGCAAATATTCCAACTCAAATCGGCTGGAAGAGTTTGTATAAACAGGAAAATAAAAACTCAGATGTTGATACCGTACAATACTTACCAGAGGTAAAAAAAGGGGACGTTTTACAGTGTCAACAAGGTAATTTACTGGAAAAAATGACCCAAGCACCTAAGGCCTTCACTGATGCCACATTATTAGCGGCAATGACCGGCATCAGCCGTTTTGTAAACGATAAACAACTTAAATCAATACTAAAGGAAACCGATGGTTTAGGCACGGAAGCTACGCGAGCAAATATTATCGAGTTATTATTTAAGCGAGGGTTTTTAAAGCGACAAGGAAAATTAATTCATGCTACAGATGCTGGCAAAGGGTTAATTAATGCCTTACCTCAACAATGTACGACTCCCGATATGACCGCACAATGGGAAGCGATGCTAAATAACATCAGTGAAAAAAAATCTAATTATCAGAACTTTATGCAACCATTAACCAGCACATTAACCGAGCTAATAAATCTGGCAAGCCAACAATTACCCACGTCATTAAAAGGAATAAAATCAACGCAAAAGCCAGCCTATAAAAAGCGTCGAAGATCCTCGAAAAAAACGGCTTAGCATTTCAGTTCAATTAAAATATCGCCTGTCGGTTCCCACGTAATTTCACGCATGAAAGCAAAACCATATTTGTTATAAAACGACCTGCCTAAATGATTTTCTTTTAATACTTTAACGGTTAATGGTCCGTATTTATCTACAGCAAAATCGACAAGCGCTTTACCTAGTTTTTGTCCATGATAGTTTGGATCTACAAACAACCCACCTATTTCACAATTTTTGACACCTGAATTTTCGCCTTCAATAAGCGCAATAAAACCGACTACAACTCCGTCGACGGTGATCACTTGAGTATCCGTATTCGGAATATATATGTTAGGAATATTATCTCGTTCTTGTTCAAAAAATGAATTTGCCATAAAAGGGTGCGCAAGCCTTGACGATTTTTCCCAAACAATCAGTAATCCTTTCAGGTCATGGGTTTGATACTTTCTAATATTAATTGTCATTCTCTTCTCATTTACTTAAAGCATTTTAGTGTTAAGTATTTGCTGATGTTGATGAAAATAATATCGTTAATTTCTCTGCATAGATTGTAAAAATACGACACATTTTTTATGTTTTCTAACGTATTCATTAGAAGCTATGACTTTTCAGTTTTAATTGCTGGGGTGTTGAAAAGCTGAAACAAGTAAAAGTATAGAATGAGTGGTTATATTGAAAGCGCTAAATTCCCTAAGTTTTACTTTCAAAATCTCCATAAATATCAATAGTAATATCTCTTTTCTTGAGGTATTCATTAGGTGTTTTACCAATGATGTTTTTAATATAATTAATCAAATGAGGTTGATCACTAAAGCCAAATTCATCGACAATATCTAGCCAGTTAACCGGCTGATTTTCTAATTGATATAACCGACTTAAAACCTCTTCAAAACGATTCATTGATTGGCATTGCTTTAATGTTAACCCCGTAACCCGAGAAAAGTTACGCTCTATAGTCCGCTGCGAGCAATTAAGTTGACTTCCTATGTTTGAAACTGGGGTAGTTGATAATAGTGGAATTGCTTTTCTCACGAGTTCACTTTGTTTATCTAGCTTGCTATTTTTAACCCAGGAGAGTATTAGCTCATCCATTAATTCTATGCACAATTGCTCATTATTTTTAGACAAGTCTAATATGTTTGATTGCACAATATTGTCGTTATTGAATAGAGACATAAAATTAACTTCTTCTACTAAATCTAGTTTTGGTGTTGCTGGCTTTTTATGGAGCGAATACAGCGCCCCCACGTGAAATTTTATTCCTATAATGTGAAACGGCTTGGAGTGATCGAGTTGTAATGATTGGCTATTTGGAAAGAGCCAATGACAACCCACCCCAGAAAAAATTTGATGACTATTTTGGTAACAATAGTGTTGTTCATCTGGCGCAATGATTAAAGTAGCGGAAGGATCAGGATTTAAAATAGGATTATCAAGTGTAATATCTGAGCTTTCTTTTTCTATACACCAATAACAATTGATAAATTTAGCAACCGTTTGATCTATAGGTTGAAACTTCCACGTTCTCATTAATGGCAATCTTTGATTGAATTTATTGGTAGGTTATACGCATTTAGCCAAGTATTAAACTATTGAAACTAGTTAGGTTGATAATATGGAAACACAAAAGCTCACCGAAGTGAGCTTTTTACTGCGCGAGAAATACAACTACACGCGTTCAATTACCGTTGCAATACCTTGGCCTAAACCAATACACATAGTCGCAAGGCCAATATTTACATCTTGCCCTTCCATCAAGTTCAATAATGTTCCAGTAATACGAGAGCCAGAACAACCTAATGGGTGTCCTAATGCGATAGCACCACCGTTCAGGTTGATCATATCATCCGCTCTTTCTTCTAAACCTAAGGCGCGAATACAAGATAATGCTTGCGCAGCAAAAGCTTCATTAAACTCGGCAAGCTCAATATCAGCAAGGGTTAAGCCTGCTCGCTTCAAGGCTTTTTTCGTGGCAGGCACTGGACCAAACCCCATCGTAGAAGGATCACAACCTGCAACCCCCATACCACGGATTTTCGCACGCGGCGTTAACCCTAATTCTTTCGCTCTATCTGCTGACATCACTAACATCGCAGAAGCACCATCAGAAAGTGCAGAAGAGGTACCTGCTGTCACCGTACCGTTAACCGGATCAAATACCGGACGTAAACCCGCTAACGTTTCAACGGTTGTTTCAGGACGGATCACTTCATCATGCTCAACTAACGTTAAAGCGCCCATAGCATCATGACCTTGAGTGGCGACAATTTCATTTGCCCAACGTCCATCAAGTGTCGCTTGGTGCGCACGTTGATGTGATCGAGCAGCAAAGGCATCTTGCTGTTCACGAGTAATACCATGTTGTTTACCCAGTAATTCAGCCGTTAAGCCCATGTTTCCCGCGGCACGTGAGATGTATTTGCTTAGAGCTGGATCAAAATCTACATCGTACATCATAGGAACATGCCCCATGTGCTCAACACCACCAACAATAAATACATCGCCTTGACCAGCCATAATATTGGTTGTGGCATCATGTAATGCTTGCATCGATGAGCCACATAAACGGTTCACAGTTACTGCGCCGACAGATTTTGGAATGCTTGTTAATAATTGCGCATTACGGGCAATGTTAAACCCTTGCTCTTTAGTTTGCTTAACGTTACCCCAAATAATATCTTCAATTAATGCAGGATCTAAATTAGGATTTCTCACCAACAGTTGTTGCATTAAATGTGCAGATAACCCTTCAGCACGAACGTTACGAAAAACACCCGCTTTAGAGCGCCCCATTGGTGTACGAATACAATCGACAATTACGACTTCTTTCATGATGGTCTCCTAAGCTGTTTTAACGTCAGTGTTGAAGTAAGATTTACCTGAGGCTGCCATGTCACGCATACCATCAGTTACTTGATAAATTTCACCTAAGTGAGCAAATTTATCTGCCATTTCGATAAAGTTAGTTAAACCAACTGTTTCTAAATAACGAATTGGGCCGCCTCTAAATGGAGGGAAACCTAAACCGTAAATTAAGCCCATATCTGCTTCTGCGGCGGTATCAACAACACCTTCCTCTAAACAACGGACAACTTCATTCACCATAGGAATCATTAGGCGTGCGATGATTTCATCAGCTTCAAAAGCTTTCGTATCAACATTTAGTAAATCATAAGCTGCTTGCGCAGCAACTTTAGTCGGTTTACCACGTTTATCTTTACCGTAATCGAAAAAGCCACCACCGTTTTTCTGACCTAAACGGTTAGCATTATAAAGTGCGCTAACAGGGTCATTAGCAATTTTAGCCATACGAGTTGGGAAACCTGCCGACATCACACCAGTACAATGATCTGCGGTATCAATACCAACAACATCAAGTAGGTATGCAGGTCCCATTGGCCAACCAAATTGTTTTTCCATGACTTTATCAACGGCTGTAAAGTCAGCACCTTCAAGCACTAATTGACTGAAGCCTGCGAAATAAGGAAATAGCACTCGATTGATATAAAAACCTGGACAATCATTAACAACAATAGGTGATTTACCCATTTTAGCCGCATAAGCAACCACAGTTGCGATAGTTTCATCAGAGGTTTCTTTACCACGAATAATTTCAACTAGGGGCATTTTATTTACTGGGTTGAAAAAGTGCATACCACAAAATTTGTCTTTGCGTTTAACGCTTTGAGCAAGTAAATCGATTGAAATAGTTGAAGTGTTTGAAGTAATAATTGCATCTTCATCAACATAAGTTTCAACTTCAGCTAACACTGCCGCTTTTACTTTCGGGTTTTCAACAACCGCTTCAACCACAATATCAACGTCTTTGACGCTATCGTAACTTAACGTTGGTGTAATATTATTTAGGACTCCGGCCATTTTCTTAGCATCGATTCTGCCTCGATCAGCAAGCTTTGATAAAATACCTGCTGCTGTGGTTAAACCTAAATCAAGCGCTTGATTGTTAATGTCTTTCATGACAATCGGTGTGCCTTTATAAGCTGACTGGTAAGCAATACCGCCACCCATAATACCTGCACCTAACACAGCTGCACGTTCAACTGATTTAGTGGCTAATTTCCCAGCTTTTTTAGCTTTACCTTTCACTACTTGGTCGGCCATAAACAAACCAATTTGTGCAGTTGCGGCATCAGTTTTAGCAAGCAAGGCAAAACCTTTATTTTCAAGTGCCATTGCGCCTTCTCGACCTAAGCCAGCAGCAGCTTCAATAGTTTTCACTGTCGCCATTGGCGCAGGATAATGTTTACCCGCTTTGGCTGCTATCATCCCCTTACAGGTAGTAAATGTCATGATACTTTCAGTAGGTGATAAATTTAATGGTTCAAGTTTTGGTTGACGTTTTGCTCGCCAATCTAATTTGCCATCAATCGCTTGTTGTAACGTTGTTAACGCAGCTTCACGTAAATGCTCAGGAGCGACAACAGCATCTAATACACCGACAGCTAACGCCTGTTCTGCTTTATGAGCTTTACCAGTCGACATCCATTCAATCGCATTATCAGCACCAATTACGCGTGGCAAACGTACGGTTCCGCCAAAGCCTGGCATTAAGCCTAATTTCACTTCAGGTAAACCAATAGAACATGTGGTATCGGCAATTCGATATTCACACGCTAAACTAAATTCACAGCCGCCACCTAACGCAAAGCCATTAAGCGCAACAACCTTTGGCAGTTCAATATCTTCAAAGGCATCAAAAACATCTGAGCCTTGCTTGATCCAAGGAATAAGTTCATCTTCTGGCTTTTTAAATATTTCTAAAAACTCGGTAATATCTGCACCAACAATAAAGTTAGCTTTACCTGAGGTAATTAATACCCCTTTTGCTTCATTGCAGTTATTAATTGCTGCAATAACTGCTTTATATTCTTCAAATGTAGCCTGATCGAATTTGTTTACTGAACCTTCGGCGTCAAATTTAAATTCAACAATGCCATTTTCCAGTAACTCGGCAGAAAGGCTTTTGCCTTGAAATAACATGCCTAGTCTCCTCACTTTTCATTAACTTAAATTAGGGGTTAATCGTTGTGCTTTTAATAATAGTCGATTGAGTGTGCCTTGAAAGAAAACTAAAAGCAATAAATTTAAACAAGCGTTTTAAATATACGTATGAAAAAATACATTTGGATAAGCATTAAAATAAACACAAACAACCCAACTATCTGATTTGTTGATTAAAAAACGATGTTCAAATTAAATATGGTGAAATTTAAGTATGAATAAACAGCAATATAAATAGGTAATACGTGTTAATTACCGTAAAATATATTTTATTTTTCTCAAAATATTAATATGAATTTATCCAAAATCACTCAAAGACCTGAAAACCTGCTCCTTGCCATGGCATTTATTATGCCGCTGGTTTTTTCGGTATGGATGGCACTACTTAATAATTTTGTCATAGAAAAAGCACATTTTACTGGCAAAGAAATTGGTATTTTACAAAGTTTACGTGAAATACCCGGCTTTTTGGCTTTTACCGTTATTTATCTTTTACTGTTTGTAAAAGAGCAAAAATTGGCAATTATCTCTTTGTTTATTACCGCCTTTGGCGTCGCAGCAACAGGTTATTTTCCGAGTGTTTACGGCTTATATATTACCACGGTTATTATGTCGGTAGGATTTCACTACTTTGAAACGGTGAACCAATCCCTAACTCTGCAATGGATTAATAAAGACAATACCGCACATTTCATGGGAAAAATGTTATCAGCAAAATCAGCAGCCTCTTTATTGGCCTTTAGTAGTATTTGGCTATTAATGGAGAAATTTACTTGGTCTTATCTAGCTACCTACACTTTATTTGGCGGTATCGCGATAATATTTACCTTATTCTTAGCCATGACTTTTAAACAGTTTCCCGTTCATGTTGAACAAGATAAAAAACTGATCCTGAGAAAACGATACTGGTTATTTTACGCGTTAACATTTTTCAGTGGTGCTCGCAGACAAATATTTGTCGTGTTCGCCGGCTTTTTAATGGTTGAAAAATTTGGTTATAGTGTCGCTGATATTAGTGCTCTATTTTTAATAAACTACATTTTCAATTGGTTATTTGCCGCTCGCATTGGCAAATTAATCGGGATTATTGGTGAACGAAGAATTTTAAAATTTGAGTACATAGGTTTGATCACGCTCTTTATCGCTTATGGCTTAGTCGAAAACTCAACCGTCGCAGCAGCGCTTTATGTGATTGATCATTTATTTTTCGCATTAGCGATAGCAATAAAAACCTATTTTCAAAAAATTGCTAAGCCTGAAGATATAGCGTCCAGTGCTGGCGTGAGCTTTTCAATTAATCATATTGCCGCAGTCGTTATCCCTGCATTATTGGGTATAGTGTGGATTATTAATTCATCGTGGGTGTTTTATGTTGGCGCTGGTTTTGCCTTTTGTTCGTTATGCTTAGCGCATTTAATACCAACAAACCCAAAACAAGGTATTGAGCTCAAGTTTCAAGAAAGTTAGCTGCCAACAATAAAAAAGGTTGAGTCATATGCAATTCATATGACACAACCTTTGTGTTAAATAGTTAGAGAAAGTTAAGAGTTATTCTGTAAAAACGCCAAAAACTCATCTGCGGGCATCGGTTTAGCATAAAAGAAACCTTGAACTTCATCGCAGGCTTGAGATTTCAAATGGGCTTCCTGGTCTTTATCTTCTATCCCTTCTGCAATGACTTTTAGATCCATTTGTTTACCTAAATTAATAATGGTATCAGCAATAATTGATTGACCAGGCTTGGCAATATCAATCACAAAGGAGCGATCTACTTTTAAGCGGTCTAACGGAAGCTTTTGTAAATAACTTAATGAAGAGTAACCCGTACCAAAGTCATCTAAAGCGATACTAATGCCTTCAGCTTTCACTTGGTTTAACGCATCAATAACAATTTGAGGTTCATCCATCAAAATGTTTTCAGTAATTTCGAGCTCTAATTTACTTGGGTTGACCTGATAATGCTTAATGGCATCAATAATACTACTAACAAAGTTTTCACGTTTAAATTGAGGGATAGAAACGTTTACCGAAATACTTACATCAGAAAACGATTGTTCTTCTAAACTTTTAATTTGTTTACACGCTTGCTTGATAACCCAATCACCGATTTCAATAATAAGGCCAGAATATTCAGCTAAAGGAATAAAAACGGCAGGTGAAATAAACTGACCATCAGCAGTACGCCAACGTAATAACGCTTCCGCACCAATAACTTTGCCAGTATTTAAGTTTAATTGTGGTTGATACCAAAGTTCTAAACGATTTTCAGCAAAGTCTGTCCGCAATTGGCGGATCATTCCTAAACGCCATAACGTTTTATCTTCCATTTCTTGCTTATAGTAAACAAAGTGCTCTTGATTACTTTTCTTTGCAAGATTTAAAGCAATGTTAATTTGATTTAAAACCTTTACGCCACGTGAGCCTGCATCATTTTTATGGCATAAACCAAAACTAGCGTTTATAGGTAAGTATTGTTCGCCCGCTGAGAATGCTTTTTTGAATAAATTATTTAAGTTTTCAGGCGTAAGATGATCTGAAGGTCCGACAATTCCAAAAACATCAGCACCAACACGGGCAAATTTACAATTCCCCCCCATAGCTTTCATTCGTGCTGTTACAGCTAACAGTAATTGATTACCTAAATCTTGACCTAAACCGTCATTAATATCGCTAAAGTGATTAATATCAATTAAACCAGCAACAAGATTTTTGTCGTCACTTTGAGCAAAATCGTCGAGTAAATTAACAAACTCTAAACGATTAGGCAGTTCTGTTAGCCAATCTTTATATGCAGCGTCTCTCAATTTCTGAAAAAGGTGAACATTCTCATAACCAATCGAAATATTAGTCAGAAAAACTTCAATCAATTGCTTTTCTATATCATTGATTGGGCTATTTAATTCAATATAAATAACGGCTCTAAAACCACCACTCGCAAGATATAAACTAACACTGTCGTCGGTAAACAAGTGCTGTTTTTGTTGGAAGCAACTAGTGATTTGTTTCTGTACAAGATTATTATTTAACGATTCTAGCTTTTGGTTTTGTTTGCCTATAGACAATCCCTGCTGACCTAAGATATACAAACTTAAATCATCAGCACCATCAACAATTCCCTGACCTCGCGCACAAAAAACGCTGTAAGCACTATCACTCAATAATTGTAATTGTGATAACACACCATCAGCATATTCATTCACTGAATGTAATTCGAGTAGTTCAGCGGCAGCGCCAATAATTTTTTCTAAACCGATACGGTTTTGCGTGACGGTTTCAATTTGTTGGTAGGAACGAATAGCGGCATAAACAGTAGTGACTAATTTTCGGCGGGTTAATTCAGTCTTTGTTTTGTAGTCATTGATATCATAATCTTTAATGACACTTTCTTCGGGAGCATAACCCGGCTGACCAGTACGTAAAACAATACGAATATCTTGACGAGATAAATTTTCACGAATGTGTTTCACGACATTTAAACCGGCATCATCGGTTTCCATAACAACATCTAATAACACTAAAACAATATCGCTATGCTGCTCAATAAGTTGACAAGCATCTTTACCTGAATAGGCGTGAATATATTCTAAACGTTGGCCTAGTACGACTAGGTCTGATAAGGCAAGCTGAGTCACCGAATGTATTTCGGGGTCGTCATCAACAATTAATACCTTCCAGGCATTACCAGTTGAACTTTCTAGTATTTCATCTTCATCACTATCATCGATAAACAAAAAATCGTCGTTAGTTTCCTCAGAAGCCTGCATATAATCCTCAAGAAATGGCAATTAAACCATTTTAAATTCAGTGACTTTTAACTAGTTTTTTATTGTTGGTTTTAAAACCCATATTAACATAATAAAAGTGAGTGACAGAATATTCAACAAATCATTCATAATTAATGATTAATTTTTTATTGATTGCCATTAACAAGTAAATATTAGGTGAATTATCAATAATTGCCTATTAAAATTTTAGTGATAGACAAATTTAATTATCGCAGTGATACTAAAATAACAATCTCACTATTGGTACATCGTAGGACGGTAGAATGAAAATTAGCAAAACTTCCAATACAAGCTCAAGCATTTTGCCAGTTGAAAATGATAATACCGTCATTGCGTCATCAGAAAAGAATACGGGTAAAAGTAACACTCAAAGTGCTGCTAATCCTTCTACACAAATGCAACTGATGGGTTTAGCTAAACAATTTGTCATTGATGGCGCTTTGCTCCCGCTTGAGAAACAACCCCCTATCGAAGAAAGGTCAAAAAAGCGTGAACGCATCACGCATTTAAGAAAACAACAAAACCTCGAGCATATTATTCAACGAGCGATTCGGTATTGCTCGGATGATGAAGTCGCTGATAGAGCAGATCAAGATTGGTTTAATAATTTTATTAATTTAGCTGAAGATGTCAGTAATAAAACCATGCAAGATTTATGGGCGAAGATCCTAGCGGGCGAAATATCATCCCCCGGTAGTTTTTCTTTAAAGTCATTACAAGCATTCAAAACTCTGAGTATTAATGAAGCTAAACTTCTCGCTAAAGCTTGTGCTATCGCGATAAAAGATCAATCAAAAAAAAGTATGCGAATTATTTCTGGTGCTTCACAGACTCCAGGATTATTTAACTTTTTTAGCAAAAATAGAGAGCACCGAATAAACTTAAGCCCTTTTGGACTATCCTATGCTGAATTACTAACGTTAGCAGACAACCACTTAATTTTTATTCAAGAAACAGAAACACCTCCTATTGCTTCTGGAGAGAATATTACATTTAGTTTCAATGGCATCAACTTATCTTTGACGGCAAGTAAAAATAGCAGTTTACTCACTTTTTATAAATTCACACCAATCGGTACTGAATTAGCACAATTGATCGCCGATAATCCCGAGAAGAAATACCTCCATCTTTTAAAACAAGAAATCACTGGTTTATTTAACGTTAACTATTGAACCACGCAAAAAAAATCCGATACGTTAGCATCGGATTTTAGGATTAACTATTTCGCAATAAAACAATATTAACTTTGCTCACGTGCTATTGCTCGATATGCAATGTCTGTTCTAAACTGCACGTCTTCCCAACTAATTTCATGTAATAATTCATATGCAGCTTTTTGTGCATCAGTAACACTTTGCCCTAATGCTGTAGCACACAGAACTCGACCACCTGCTGTCACAATGTCACCATTATTATTGGCCGTGCCCGCATGGAAGGTTTTTCTATCTGATTTTGAATTAGTGTCTAAACCACTGATCACTTTACCTTTTGCATAGCTACCTGGATACCCACCTGCAGCTAATACAACACCAACAGCTGGACGAGGATCAAAGTCGATTGTCGCTTGATCAAGTTCACCTTTACAAGCAGATAAACAAAGTTCAACGATGTCTGAATTTAATCGCATCATAATTGGCTGTGTTTCTGGATCGCCAAATCGACAATTATATTCGATAACTTTTGGCGTACCATCGGCATCAATCATTAAACCGGCATATAAAAAGCCCGTATAAGGAGCATCTTCTTTTGCCATGCCTTCAACAGTAGGATAAATAACTTCATCCATAATTCGTTGATGAATTTCAGGAGTAACCACTGGCGCTGGAGAATAGGCTCCCATACCACCTGTATTTGGACCTTCATCATTATCGAAAGCACGTTTATGATCTTGACTCGTCGCCATAGCCAGAACATTTTTACCGTCAACCATCACGATAAAGCTTGCTTCTTCACCAGCTAAAAACTCTTCAATAACAACACGATGTCCAGCATCACCAAAAGCGTTGCCCGCTAACATATCTTTAATCGCATCTTCAGCTTCAGTTAAAGTCATGGCGACAATAACGCCTTTCCCTGCCGCTAAACCATCAGCCTTAATCACAATAGGAGCGCCCTTTTCACGGACATATGCTAACGCAGGTTCTATTTCGGTGAAATTTTGATACCAACCCGTAGGAATATTATTTCGTGCAAGAAAATCTTTTGTGAATGCTTTTGAACCTTCAAGTTGAGCAGCTTTAGCACTAGGACCAAAAATAGTTAACCCTTGCGCTTGAAACGCATCAACAACACCATCTACTAATGGTTGTTCTGGACCGACAATGGTTAAAGTAATGTTTTGTGTTTTAGCAAAATCAACTAATGCTGCAATATCACCAACAGCGATGGCAACATTCTCTAATTTATCTTCAGTCGCAGTGCCCGCATTTCCTGGTGCAACAAACACTTTATCTACTTGAGACGATTGTGCTGCTTTCCATGCTAATGCATGTTCACGACCACCACTACCAATTACCAAAACATTCATTTAACTATTTTCCTAAAATTGATGTAAAAAACTGGCTCAACATTTTATTCGCTTAAAACATTGAGCCATTATTGATTAGCGCGGCAATATAATCGCGCTATTATTTGTAAAAAAGTTATTTAGCACTTTTAACAAATTTTAAAGTCATTCGGTCACTTTCACCGATGGCTAAATACTTCTCTTTATCTTTATCACCTAATGCAAGACGTGGCGGTAAAGTCCACACACCTTTTTCATAGCTAGCTTTATCTTTTGCATTAGCATTGACTTCACTTGAACCAACAAGTTTAAAACCCGCTGCTTTTGCTTGAGCGACAGTTTTATCCACAGAAACATAACCGCGATTCATGTCGTTTTCTTCAACGCCTTTAGGTAGACGATGTTCAACAACACCTAGGATGCCACCAGATTTTAAAGCATTATGCGCATCCATAAATACTTGCTGAACGCCTTCATCTCCCCAGTTATGCAAATTACGGAAGGTTAACACCATATCTGCTGTGCCTGCTGGAGCTAATTCACTGGCTTTTTTCGGCACAAAGTTCGACAGTTCTACTTCACTGAAAACATCATTTCCAGCAAGTTTTTTTTCTAATCGTTTACGGGAGTTACTATAATAATTATCTTCACCCGTATCAGGATAGTGAGCACCAATTAACTTACCCGATCCTTTTAATGCGGGAGCTAAAATTTCAGTGTACCAACCACCGCCAGGAGTAATTTCAACCACCGTCATGTTTGACTTAAACCCTAAAAATTCTAGCGTTTCCTTAGGGTGACGATATTGATCACGTGCTTTGTTTTCTGCAGAACGATGATCTCCGGCTATTGCTTGTGTCAGTTGATCACTGCCTGCTTGAACATAACTAACTGATGCCATTGATAAACTAACAAGTGAAGCTGCGATAAGGGTTTTTATTGTTTTCATGTGATCTTCCATAAATGATTAATGTGAATATATAACTAAACTATTTATAACAGATTATGAGACCAAGAACAGAATGATATTCATTCACCCACCGACAAAAATAACGTCTTCATCGCAAACAAAGTGTGTACTTTTATTTTGCTAAGCTTAGCTTTCATTTCAATATTATTAATTTATTAACTGTTTAAGTTAAATGAACTAATGTCATGGCGGAAGCGCAGAGCCTAGTTTTCTTCGTCATTAATGTTTGTTAAAGGCGATTGAAGCAATTTCTAGGAAACAGCACGCAATGTATAAATATACTTGAGTACTGTTGATAACGAAATTGCAAGAATCGCCAAAAACAAAGGTTAATTAGTGACGGAAATGACGCATTCCGGTGAACACCATGGCAATGTTGTGCTCATCAGCAGCGGCAATAACTTCGTCATCACGCATAGAACCGCCCGGTTGAATAACCGCGGTAATGCCTGCTTCAGCTGCGGCATCTAAACCATCGCGGAACGGGAAGAATGCATCAGAAGCCATAACCGAACCTTTTACTTCAAGGCTTTCATCGGCAGCTTTAATACCTGCTACTTTAGCAGAATAAACCCGACTCATTTGCCCGGCACCAACACCAATGGTCATGCTATTTTTCACATAAACAATCGCGTTTGATTTAACATATTTTGCTACTTTCCAGCAAAATTGTAAGTCGCGCATTTCATCTTCTGTCGGTTGACGCTTAGTAACCACTTTTAAATCACTTGCTGCAACTTTTCCTTGATCTCTATCTTGAACCAATAAGCCGCCATTCACGCGTTTATAGTCTAAGCCTGTTGTTTGTGTTGTCCATTGACCACATTCTAACAAGCGCACATTTGGCTTAGCAGCAACAATTTGTGCCGCCGCTTCAGAAATGCTTGGCGCAATAATCACTTCAACAAATTGACGAGAAACGATAGCTTCAGCGGTATCTGCGTCTAATTCACGGTTAAACGCAATAATGCCACCGAAAGCAGAAGTTGGGTCAGTTTTAAAGGCTTGTTCGTATGCCGCTAAAATGTTGTCGCCAATAGCTACACCACAAGGATTAGCATGTTTTACGATAACACAGGCTGCTTCATCAAATTCTTTAACACACTCTAATGCCGCGTCAGTATCAGCGATGTTGTTATAAGAAAGTGCTTTACCTTGTATTTGTTTAGCCGTGGACACTGATGCTTCTTCAGGGTTGGCTTCAACATAAAACGCCGCATCTTGGTGAGAGTTTTCACCGTAGCGTAAATCTTGTGATTTAATAAACTGGCTATTAAAGGTACGTGGAAATTTATTTTTTTCTTCAAAATTAACTTCACTCGCTTCTTCGCCATGCGCCGATAACATTTGACCAAAATAGTTAGCAATCATGCCGTCATATGAAGCAGTATGCTCGTAAGCTGCAATCGCTAAATCAAAACGAGTCTTATAAGTTAATGAATCATCATTGCTGTTCATTTCAGCGATTACACGATCATAATCTGTAGCATTAACGATAATAGTCACATCTTTATGGTTTTTTGCCGCAGCACGCACCATTGTAGGACCACCAATATCGATGTTTTCAACCGCATCTTCTAATGAACAACCTGCTTTTGCTACCGTATTCGCAAATGGGTATAAGTTGACAACCACCATATCAATGGCATCAATGTTGTTTTCATTCATCACTGCTTCATCAGTACCACGACGCGCTAAAATACCACCATGAATTTTTGGATGTAATGTTTTTACACGACCATCCATAATTTCTGGGTGACCAGTGTGCTCTGAAACTTCAGTCACTTTAATACCGTTATCTGCTAATAATTTAGCGGTGCCACCGGTTGATAAAATATCAACACCTTTTTGAGCAAGATGACGTGCGAAATCTACAATACCAGTTTTGTCAGATACACTTAAAAGTGCACGTTTGATTGGGCGTGGAGTATCCATTGCTGTTTTCATTAACCTTTAAATAAGAGTTGGTCTGGCCTTTGACATATGTCCTTGGCATTTATACCTTAATAGGTATTTCATCCGTGATTGTTTGTGTACAGTTTAGTGAAAGTTTTCTTATGCGCTAACATAATCAACCTTTATTAACTAAAAAAGCACCCTAAGGTGCTTTTTCAATGCAGGCTAACCTGCGAGTTTTTAGTTCATACCGTATTTTTTAAGCTTCTTGCGTAAAGTACCACGGTTAATACCTAATAAATTAGCGGCGCGAGTTTGATTACCGCGAGTATACTTCATCACTTCTTCAAGCATTGGCGCTTCAATTTCTGAAAGTACAAGGTCATACATATCGTCAACATCATTACCGTTTAATTGAGATAAGTAGTTGCTAATAGCAATTTTGGCTTGGCTGCGTAATGGTGATGCTTCTGCTTGAGTTTGCATGTTACCGGTAACGAATGGAGATGAAATATTTTGTTCAAACATAAAGTTCAGACTCTTTCTTAAATTAAATTATCAAAATATCTAGTTAATGCTTCGAGTTGTTCTTGTTCAGACTCTAAAGCATTAAAAATAGAACGAAACTGTTTTTCTGGGTCAAGCGTTTGCATGTACCAAGAAACGTGCTTACGGGCAAATCTTACACCCATAAAGTCACCATAAAACGTGTGTAATCCTTTTACATGCTCAATCATGATTGAGCGTACCTCTTCCAATGAGGGTGGTGCTAATTGTTGGCCTGTTGCAAAGAAATGATTAATTTCTCTGAAAATCCATGGACGCCCTTGAGCACCTCGACCAACCATAATGGCATCGGCTCCTGTGTAATCAAGCACTTGCGATGCTTTTATAGCACTGGTGATATCACCATTTGCTACCACAGGAATTGAAACAGCTTTTTTAATTGCTTTAATGGTTTCGTATTCAGCTTCACCTTTATAAAAGTCGTTGCGAGTACGACCATGAACAGCTAACGATTGAATACCATTATGTTCAGCAATTTTTGCTATTTCGATACCATTGCGGGTATTTTCACACCATCCAGTGCGAATTTTTAACGTGACTGGCACAGCTACTTTATCAACAACAGATTTAATAATCTGTTCAACCAAAGTTGGCTCTTTCAGTAACGCCGAACCCGCTAATTTCTTATTTACCTTTTTTGCTGGACAACCCATGTTGATATCAATGATTTGAGCACCATTATCAACATTAACTTGTGCAGCAAGAGCTAACTCATCAGGATCAGAACCAGCAATTTGTACAGAACAAATACCTGCTTCATTACCATGAATTAAACGTCGTTTTGATTTTTCAGTTTTCCAAACTTTAGGATTGGCAGATACCATTTCTGATACTGCAAGCCCTGCCCCCATTTGACAACATAATTGTCGAAACGGTTGGTCAGTAATTCCTGCCATGGGTGCGAGCATTGTATTACTCGCTAAAGAATATGAACCTATCTTCACGCTGTTGTTTTTTTGAGCTACCTTTCAAAAGGGCGCTAAGTTTACGCGTTTTTTTTCAGATTGAAAAGCATATAAATTGAACAAAAATGACTTTTTTTCGTCATTTTAATATTGACATTTTGCAAACCATTGATGTGTGCAGATTTTGTACAAATAGTTAACAAAATCTGCACACGTTTTACAAAAAATAAACGGAGGATATTGGCGTTACTTTCTTCTTCCAGAAAGTCTTACCCACTCTTCTTGAATCGCAACAGGATCCATTTGACACCATTGCCCATAAATTCGCTGTAATTCTTGTGCTTGTTCTTCTAATACCCCTGACAGCGCTAAAAGCCCTTTTTCACCAACAAACTCAATAATGATTGGTGCTAATTCACGTAACGGTCCAGCTAAAATATTCGCGACAACAACATCTGCTTTATATAAAGGCTGATCTTCAGGTAAATATAACTCGAGCCTATCTTCCACTTTATTTCGTTTGGCGTTTTCTCGGCTCGCTTGAAGCGCTTGTGGGTCGATATCAATACCAATTACTTTTTTAGCACCAAGTTTTAATGCTGCTAATGATAAAATGCCTGAGCCACAACCAAAATCAACCACGATTTTATCGGTAAGATCTAAACCATCTAGCCAGGTTAAACATAATGCGGTAGTCGGGTGTGTACCCGTACCAAAAGCTAAGCCGGGATCTAACATCACGTTAATTGCATCGGGCTCTGGCACATCACGCCAGCTTGGACAAATCCATAAACGTTGACCAAATTTCATTGGATGAAAATTATCCATCCATTCACGTTCCCAGTCTTTATCTTCTAATTGTTCAAGTTTATAACGCATGGCTTGTTTATCAGGATGAATCTCTTGTAAATAAGCAATGGCTTTATCCATATCAGCACTGGCATCATATAACCCCATGACGACCGTATTTGACCAATAAACTACTTCGTCGCCCGGTAAAGGTTCATAAATAGGGGTATCTTTCGCATCAATAAAAGTGACCGCTTGTGCGCCACATGCCATTAACCAATCACTGTATTTCTCAGCTGTTTCTTCATCTGCACTTAATCGAAGCTGTATCCAAGGCATTTCTTTACTCTATTCATTAATATTAGTAACAGTTTATCACTTATCGTTATAAAAATTGATTGCTATTTGATTTATCGCAAGACAATATAAAAGGATTGAATTTCATCGACGAAGGAAAACAATACGGTGCTATCACGATTGTTAACTCTCATAGGTTCTTTAGCCATTGTTTCCTTAACTTTTCATTGTCTTGCGGATGAAAACCTTGCGGATGAAAGACTCGCTAATGAAAACCACAAAAGTATAAAAATTCAATTTGTTACCGAAGATCTCCCTCCTTTACAAATTGATGCCGCCAACCAGCCCCCGTCAGGAGCTCTAATTGAGCTAGTAAACTTAATAATTGAAGACTCTGGCATTGATGCAAAAATTTCGATTTTTCCATGGGCTAGAAGTTACGAGTTGGCAATAAAAAAACCAAATACCTTTATTTTTTCAATGCTGAGAAGCGAAGAAAGAGAAGCAAAGTTTATCTGGCTTGGAAAATTATTTACCATACAATCATATTTTGCAGCTTTAAGGAGCAATGCAAATATTCACTTAGATAGCATCGAACAAGCCAAGCAATATGCTGTTGGGGCAATCAGACACGATTTAGCAGAAAATTACCTTTTAAACAAAGGCTTTACCCACAAAAAAAACCTTTATGTAAGCAATAAATACCCCGCACTTTGGAACCAACTCTTTACGGGTAAAACAGATTTAGTCTTTACTAATAGTATTATTTGGCGACATGAAATAATGAAAGCATCTTTTGATCCTGACGAAGTAGAACTTGTTTATGAAATTAACGATTTTGCTTCGGATCTTTATCTAGCTGCAAATTTAGCCACCGACAAAGCCATTATTGAAAAAGTAAAAAACAGTTTTGAAGTGATAAAAGCTGATGGTCGATATCAGCAAATTATGACAAAATGGCAATTAACGCCTCCGCATTCATAATGAGCCACAAGTCAATCAAACTCATTGCAAATACAAACATTAACAAATTAAAAGTTTACCGCTTAGTATGAATTATTTTCCTATTTTTTTAACCTCAGATAAAATCAAGGCTATCATTATTGGCGGCGGGGATGTCGCTGCTCGTAAAATAGAATTATTGTTAAAAACTACTAGCAACATTACCGTGATGAGCGAGCAGGTTAATGCAAGTGTTGAACGATTAGTTAACGACAATAACCTGCAATGGATAAGGCATAATTATCAACAGGGTGAACTTTCTTGCTTTAATTTAGTAATTGCAGCAACTGATGATGCCTTAGTTAATCAAGCGATATCTCAAGAAGCCGAAGCTCTTAAAATACTCGTTAATGTGGTTGATCAGCCAGCACTTTGTAGTTATATAACCCCCGCCATTATTGATCGTTCACCGATATTAATAGCAATGTCGAGTTCAGGAAGTGCACCCATTTTACTCAGAATGTTGCGCGAACAGATTGAAAAAACATTACCTGCTGGCTACGGTAAACTTGCCGATTTTTCGCTAAAGTTTAGAGATCACGTAAAAGCAAGAATAAAAGGTCTACGAAATCGTCGTTCATTTTGGGAAGCAACCTTGCGTGGTGCTATTGGCAATGCTATTTTGCAAGGTAACGACCAACAAGCAGAACAACAACTAATCCTCAGTTTGAATGAAGAAGTACCGCCACCTCAAGGTGAAATTACCTTTATTCATACCTTAGATGGCGATCCAGATCACTTAACTTTAGCAGCCCACCGAGATATGCAATTTGCGGATGCTGTTTTTTATGATGAAAAAGTTAATCTTGATTTAATAGAATATATTCGCCGTGATGCAGACAAGTTTCCACAAAGTATTCCTTCAACAATGTTAATAAATTATCAACATGCGATAGAACTGGCTGAGGCGGGAAATAAAGTCATCTACCTATTAGCAGAGCACCATGTATTGCCTCATAACTCGGCACTAACATTAAGTCAGATCAGCACAAAAGAGTTAATCAGCGGCAAATAAATACTCATTAAAATAAAAAACCATCGAACATAAATGAACGATGGTTTAAGTCATAATACCTAGGGACTGTTGAACTTTCGAGATTGTTTTTGCCGCATTTTGTTGGGTATTTATATAAGGCAGAGCCTTTGTAATAGGGTTGTTCCACATACAAAGGCGATAAAGACTTTATGCTCCTGCAAAGTCACCTTACCCCACATCCTTGTGGGGCAACGCCATAAAAATGACCAACAAACGCTGTCCGAAGGATTCGGCTAAAATCGTTTTACGCTTTGTTGAGTAGTATTTACTTAGAATGACTAGGTTACACACTACTCGCCGCGATTAAAACGATTTTATCTCGAACAAAATTTAACCGCGAAAGATCAACAGCCCCTAATAATTTATTTGGTTAACCTGAGTATTTAATCAAGTTGATAAGCTTGTTTTAATTCTGCAGCACGTTTAATTGACACCGAATTTTTAAACGTTTTTTGCGTTATTTTTCTTTGCGCCAGCACTTTATTATTATTCAATAACAAGGCTTCAACGTAATTTAAATATATTTCTTCATTATCACCATTTTCAGTAACGGCCTTAGTTAAGTACTTAACCGCAGGTTCATATTCTTTTTTCGCTAAATGAATACGGCCAACCGTGTCTAATACATCAGCCATATTTGGTTTTAACGCCAGCGCTTTTTCTGCATGCTGTTGAGCTTTATCTAATTGATTACGTTCTAAATAAAAGTAAGCTAAATTATTCAAGGCGATAAAATTATCATCAGTAATTGTCAGTACACGTTCATAACTTTTAATTGCAGCTTCGGTATCTTTAGTAATTTGTAGTTGCGCTAAATGCATCAAACTTGCTACATCATTTTCATTGTTAGTCACATGCTGTTGTAAAAAATCATAGCCTTGCTCTTTTTGACCCGAATTAATTAAACAGAAATAAACTAAATTTACATTTCGAGAGGTTGGCTGCGCATTATAGGCTGCCGTTAAATTAACTAATGCTTGACTATATTGCTTTTTATTTAGTTGTAGTTGCCCGATTAACCCTTTAGTAAATGGCAAACCTTTCGCTTGTTCAGGAATTAACGTTAATTGTGTATCCGCTGTGGCAAAATCTCCTGAAATTAATAGAAAATGAATATGTAGCAATGCTATCTCAACATCATTTGGAAAATTAGCAATATATTGAGCACTCAGCGTTAACGCTTGTTCGTACTTACGTTGATTATCTAATAATAATAAATTACTCAAGATCGCATCACGATCTGCCGGCTCTTTTTCTAACCAACGCTGATAATGGTTTTGAACTTTTTGAAAGTCTTTCATCTTGAAATAAGCTTGGCCTAAAGACTGCCAATAAATTTTTGGCGCATTTTTATCATCAAAATCACCTAATAATTCAGCGGTTTTTTCCGGTTTGTTTTCTTGTAAATATACTTTGGCTAACAATAACCGCATGGCTTGATTATCAGGAGACTCTTTGAAATGCTGTTCGATGACGTTAACCGCTTTATCAGACTCCCCTTGATTAGATTGATATTGATAAAGCTTCACTAAAGCAGCAACATTTGACGGTTCTATTGCTAATAAAGCATCAATTTCTCGCTTTGCTGTTGGGTAATCTTTTTCTCGTGCAGCTAAATCAACCAATGCGAGTCTTGCACCTATATGCTCTGGATTAAACGATAATATCTGTTGATATTCAGCTTTTGCACGGTCAAATTTTTCTTGTTGAAAATAAACACTCGCTGTTAATAAATACGCTTGTTCATCTTCGTTGTCGGCTGACTTCCACCGTTGAGCCAATTTCATTGCTTTATCAAATTGCTGTGTTGTTAAATAAGCGGTGGCTAAAGTATGGCGCGTAATTTCTTGGTCGGGTTTTTTATCTAAGGCTGTTTCTAGATTAGCGATACCTTCAACATCATTTAATGAAAGTTTCAATAATCCTAAACGCGTAAGATCTTCTGCTGTTTCAGCTCCTATTTCGGTAGATTTACTTAGTATATTTCTAGCTTGTTTTACTTCACCACTATTAACAAGTGCCAGACCAACACTGGAAACTAACGAGTTGTCTTTTTCTGACAACTCGCCAAGAGAGTTAACTGTTTCGCCAGCTTCTTTAGTAAAACCTAAATGTAATTGACTCGCTGCCAATAACCTCAATGCTTCATGATTTGGTGGCAATTGTTCAGCAATAATTGATAAATGTTGGTGAGTGACTTCGTAATTTTTTAAACGATAGGCGCTATAAGCAGCTAACAACCTTAATGCTGGGTCTGATGGCATTGCAGTAATCGCTTTTTCTGTATGGAACAATGCTTTTTCATTATCTTTTTCGTTAAATCTTGCAATGCCTTTTAATTGATTTAACAAGCCATTATCTTCATTAATTGCCAATAATTTATCTATGATAGGTTCAGCTTCTTTTGTGCGATTCAATTCTACGAGCAAACGAGCATTAATAAACGCTATCTCTAAATCATTAGGGTAGTACGATAAATAAGCCCCATAGGTATCTGCAGCTAATGTTTGGTCACCTCTTTTTAAAGCAATTAATGCTTGTAATTTCAAAGCGTCGGCTTGTTTTGGCTCACTTTTGATAATAGCTTCTAATTGCATTTGCGCTGCTTCAATTTTCTCATCAATCAGTAGCGAATAAACTAAGGCTAAGGTTTTAAAAACCGAGTCTGTATCAGTTTTTTGTACTTCATCAATAAGCGCTTGTGCTTTTTCTGATTGATCTAAACGAAACATGGCTTGAATTTTATAAAAGGCAATCTCTGCTCTTTCATTTGGTGTTAGACCATCTTCTTGATGAGAAAGACCGATTAACGCGACATCAGAACGTGTTTTTTGATAAGCTTGAGATAATAACGGCAGTACTTCGTTAACAGGATAATTTAACTCTAACGCTTTATTTAATTCTTTTTCAGCACTTTGATAATCTTGATTTTTTAAATGCATCTTACCCAGTAAAAATCGTGCTTCAGCTAATGTCGGCGAAGCTTTAATGGCATTTTTTAGTTCAATAGTCGCTGCGTTGTAATCTTCGGATGCGATACTTTTTTTCGCCGCTGCAATGTGATCTTCACTAGATTGTTTGCTACATGAAAATAGCAAGCCAACCATTAATAGATAAATAAAATGTTTCATAAGTTCCTTTTTCATTGCCAAATTTAAACAAGCAAACCGTAATTTACACATAAGTACTATCAACTTTACCATAATTATGGATACATGTAATACTCTGTAATTCTTCATCAAATACTTGTTACCAGCACAATATATTTTCAGTCCTGAAATTTAACTAACCACTGGTTTTCGTTGAAGTTTTCGTTGTAACGTTCGTCGATGCATACCTAATTGACGAGCCGTTTCAGAGACATTGCCATTATTACTACTTAATACTTGATTAATATGTTCCCACTCTAAGCGTTCAGGCGACATGGGTTTGTTTTCATTTAATGTCGAATCTAAGGTGCTCACCTCTTTACTTTCATGCCCATTTAGCGCCTTTAACAGCATTTTGGTATCAACCGGTTTGGCTAAATAATCGTCAGCGCCCATTTGAATTGCCTCAACCGCAGTGGCGATACTGGCAAAACCAGTTAATAAAACGATACGAATATTCGGCAGCAACGCACGAATTGGCTTAATCAGTAATAAACCGTTTTCTTTAGCAAGCTTCATATCTAAAATTAAATATTCTGGTCGAAATAAATGGCAAACATGTAACGCTTCATCAGCCTGATGAGTCACTTGACACTCAAAACCTTGCTTAGTTAATCGCCTTAATAGCGTCGCGGCAAACGCCTCATCATCTTCTATTATTAATAACTTCATCTATTGATTATTTTCTCTGTACTAACGTTAATTTAACATGAGCAACACAGCCTTTTTCTGAATGATTCGCTAACTTCAAACTGCCTTGCAAACGATTTATTGTCGTATTTGATAATAATATTGCCATTCCTAAGCCATTACTACTTTCAACTAGCTTTTCACCTAATAAATCTGCCTGATCTTTATTGAGATTTGCTTCAATGCCGGCACCAAAATCTCTGATCACTAAATGCAAAGCACTTTTACTTGTATAAACCGTTAAGGTTATTTTACTTTCATTTTGTTCTTTATTTGCGCGAATAGCATTTTGAATTAAATTCAGTAATGCAGATATCAACATATCGTCAGATTGAACATATGCGTTTATTTCTTCATCTTGAATAATATCAACTACTTGCTCAGGAAAATGTAAGTGCAAACTATCATTGAACTGACAAAGTAATTCAGTAACACTGATTATTTCGGTGTTCTCTTCTCGAATCGATGCCGCTAAATTACGAAAATACCCTAATTGCTCGCGACATTGCTCTAAGGGATGACGCATTGATTGCACAGCAAGGTGTTCAGGATGATCTTCTAATAATTCATCAAACAACAACTGAATATTAGCAAGTGGCGTAGCAAGTTGATGAGTCACCTGAGCTGATGCAACCCCTAACGACAGTAATTGCTCACTTTTTAATTGTTCTTCTCGTTGTTTAGCAATCGCTTGTTCTCTATTAGTAATAATTCGAGCCATAGCTCCTACAACAATAGTCACCACAACAACGGATAATAAAAAGTTAGCCCACATAGCAAAAAAATGATTACTCATGTCCATTTGATGCATGGTATGTTCAGGCATTCTAAATAATAGAATGCTGTAAGAACTGATGGCAGACAATGAAATGATAGACAAATAACGGGATGGCAAACTGACCGCTGCAATAATAATCGGCAATAATAATAAAGAGACAAACGCATTAGTAGCGCCGCCACTTAATGAAAGTAAAATACTGAGAAAAAAGATATCCGCTAATAATTGACAAACGATTGCCCAATTGCCCGCTTGCCGATTTCTAAAAACATAGATGCTAATAAAATGAAACAGACTTTCAATGGCAATAACACTCAATAAAGACATGAGTGATATTTGCAAAGACATTACAAAATACACAATCAATACCGTCGTCAACTGTATTACTATAGCTAAGCTGCGAAGTAAAAATAGCCGTTGAATGACCGCCATTGATTTAAAGTTAAATAAGTTCATAAGCATTACTGTGAAAGAGAGTGCCAATTATCATACCGATATTTGAATATCTTGCTACTCGAGTAAAGTATCTTTGTAAGTGATTAAATCAATTTTTTGCCATTTAAATAGATTGACGTAGCCTGTGATATCAACTTATATAGATGTATTCACCAAACATAATTTTTGTAATAGCTAAAAGGGATCAAAATGAGTAATAAAGTTTCAGGAAGCTGTTTATGCGGCAAAGTTAAAAGTACGGTTGAAGGGCCTTTTCAAAAATTCTACCAATGCTATTGTGATCGCTGTCAAAAGAAAACAGGCTCGGCCTTTGCATCACTTATTTTTACCGCACCTGATAAAATTGAATGGCACCAAGGCCAAGCGCTGATCAAACGCTTTGATCTCCCCAATGCGGTTAGGTTTAGTAATTGCTTTTGTACTGAATGTGGCTCACAAGTTCCTTATTTAAGTCGAGATGGCAGTGCATTAGTCATACCTGCTGGTTATCTTGAAGGAGATCCAAAAATTACTCCTCAAGCAAACATTTTCTGTGAAGAAAAACCTGTATGGTTTGAAGCCGGCCAAGCTGCGGCACAATTTGATCAATACCCGACTTAAAATATTTAAATAATTCAAACAATTAATAAAAGTTATTTACTATTGTTTATGTCATGACCAAAGCAAGATAGTTATTTGGTCATGACAATTATTAACAAAACCCTCCCCTTATAACCACGTTACCCCCTATATCCCCAAGAAAAACGCACCAAAATAGTGCAAAATATAATTCATTGTGCAAATTAACACTATTAACTAAACCATTGCTTTTTCTCTTCTAAAATAATTAATTACAATAAAAACAATGAGATAAACAATAAATTACAACTCTTAATAAAATGGCACAATAGTTGAAATCATAAAACTAAATCATACTAATTGATGTGGGAATTATGCTAACGACTTTTATAAAGCAACACCGTTTACCCGAAGAATTCGAACAAACTGTTGAAGAATATTACCAACCACTCGCAGATAGTATCTTTAAGCAATTTAAAGCAAGCGATGGCGCCTACTTTGTTGGTATTAATGGTTGCCAAGGTAGTGGAAAATCAACGTTTACTGACTACATTGCAGAGTATTTAGCAACCACCTATAAACTTAATGTTATCGTGATGTCGTTAGATGATTTTTATCTAACTCGTCAAAAACGTAAAACACTTGCAGATAACGTACATCCTTTGTTGGCAACACGCGGCGTGCCAGGCACTCATGACATTACGGCATTAAAACAAGTAATAAGTCAGTTAAGTGAGCAAAAAACAGGCTTTAAAATTCCTCGATTTAATAAAGCAACAGACGAACCTTATCCTGAAACGAAATGGCAGCACATAGACAAGCCCGTAGATATTATCTTATTAGAAGGTTGGTGTTGGGGCGTAGAATCTCAAACTGATGAGCAATTAAAATCTCCGATCAATGAACTTGAATTACAACATGACACCAATGGTATTTGGCGAAATTACGTCAATCAGCAACTAAAAACCACCTATGAACCTTTGTATGAAAAGATGGATTTTTGGTTGTCTTTACAAGCGCCATCTTTTGATTGTGTATATAAATGGCGTTTAGAACAAGAGGAAAAATTAAAGGCGAGACATGAAAACTTAACCGATTCAAAAATTATGTCTCCAGAAGAGATATTAAATTTCACGCAATATTTTCAAAGACTTAGTGTACAAGCCTGCAATACAATTTCTAAGTCAGCCGATGCCATTTTTTACCTAGAGAACAATCGACATATTCGTCAATTGAGTCTTAAGGAGCAATAATGCGCACTGATAAAGTTCTGATATTTAGTGATTTAGATGGCACGTTACTTGACCATTATACGTATCAAGCAAACGATGCCTACGACACTATCAGCAAACTAAAAGAAGCTGATATCCCAATTATTTTAAATACCAGTAAAACAAGGGCTGAATTAGCGAATATTCAAACAGAATTAGCACTAGATACACCATTTATTATAGAAAATGGTGCGGCTGTTTATATGCCTAAAACGACCTTTGCGATACAACCCGCTGACACAACCGAAGTTGATAATTACTGGGTGAAGTCTTTTGCTTCATCAAGAAAGTATTGGTTAGAGTTACTTGAAACGGTTTGTGCCGACTTTAAACATTTATATCAGGGCTTTTCAACATTAACCGTTGAGCAACTAACGGAACTAACTGGGCTTACACCAGAAAAAGCAGCACAAGCAAAACAGCGTCAATATGGCGAACCCATTCACTGGCTTGGTGACGAAAAAAGTAAACAGTTATTTATTGAGCAGTTAGTCGATTACGGCGCCAACGTTGTTCAAGGCGGACGGTTTTTACATATAAATGGCTATTGCGACAAAGGCCAAGCGCTGATTTGGTTAACTGAACAATATCGTGAACATTATCCTCAAGAAACTGTTTACACCATTGCGCTAGGCGATGGTGAAAATGACATAGCAATGTTAGAGGCAGCAGAAATCGCGGTACAAATTCGATCGCCGGTACATGATTTTCCAACATTGTATCGACAAAACAGACACACCATTCAAACAGAGTTATGTGGTCCATCTGGCTGGGCTGAAGCAATACAAGCACTGCTCTTTTCATCATCAACTTCTCAACAAACCCAAAAGGGGTAAATCATGGCTGATTTCTATCAAAATGGTACGGTAACCACATTACATAATTTAGCGCAACGCGAGCCGGCAGACATGGCCGATGAATTATTAACCTTCTCTAAAACTCGCTCATTAGGCCTTATTTTACCTTCGTTATTTTCCGAGCTAGAAGGCAAAGCATTACCTGACATTATTAACAAAATAAAAGAAGTAAAATACTTATCTGAAATTGTTATTGGTTTAGATCGAGCTGATCTTGAACAATACAAACACGCCCTATCCTTTTTTGGTCAACTACCACAACATCACCGCGTGTTATGGAATGATGGCCCCAGACTGCAAGCTATCGATAAAAAACTACAAGCGCTAGGTTTAGCGCCAAAAGAATTAGGCAAAGGCCGCAATGTTTGGTATTGCATGGGCTATATTTTGGCTTCAGGCAAAGCAGAATCTATCGCCCTTCATGATTGCGATATTTTAACGTATGAGCGTGAATTACTGGATAGGTTGTTATATCCCGTTGCAAATCCAATGTTTAATTATGAGTTTTCAAAAGGTTTTTATGCCCGTGTCGCCGGCGGAAAAATTAATGGCCGCGTATCGCGATTACTGGTTACCCCGTTAATTAAAGCGTTAAAGAAAACCGTTGGTCATTGTGATTACCTTGAATATATGGACAGTTTTTTATACCCATTAGCAGGTGAATTTTCGTTTAGGCGTGACGTATTAAGCGATATTCGTATTCCGAGTGATTGGGGTTTAGAAATTGGCGTATTATCTGAGATGTATCGTAATTACTCGCCAAATAGATTATGCCAAGTAGATATTGCTTCAACATACGATCATAAACATCAAGATTTATCATTAGAAAATACCGCAGGCGGTTTATCTAAAATGTCGATAGATATTAGCAAGGCCTTTATTCGTAAGCTTGCTACTCAAGGCGAAACGTTTACGCCAGAAAAATTTAGAACGTTAAAAGCAACCTACTTCCGTATCGCCTTAGATTATGTAGAAACTTACCGTAACGATGCCATGATGAATGGTCTTAGTCTCGACATTCATACCGAAGAAAAAGCGGTAGAAATGTTTGCTGAAAATATTTTAACCGCTGGTAATACTTTCTTAGAACAGCCAATGGAAACGCCTTTTATTCCATCATGGAACCGCGTAGTCAGTGCAATTCCCGATATATTAACGCAGCTAAAAGAAGCCGTTGAATTGGATAATCAAGAATTTAACCAAACCAATCTTTAACCGTTAAATATAAATGAAGTAAAAGGAAAATATTGATGATACAAGAGCCGGTTAATTCACTTGAGCAAAAGTTAATTCAGCAGCTTAGTTTTATTTATAAAGAGATAACTCTCGAACAACCATTTGACGAAATTGCGCGTTCATTGATCGCCATAATGCGATTAAAAAGTGACTTTACTATTGCTGAGCCTTTTACCAATCATTGGTCAGAAAAAGACGTTATTTTAATTACTTACGGCGATAGTGTTATCGAAAATGGCAAAGCTCCATTAAAAACGTTAAAAACTTTTTTAGATGACACGATTAGTAAAACGATAAATAGCGTGCACATTTTGCCTTTTTTTCCATACAGCTCTGATGATGGTTTTGCTGTTATTGACTATTCTTCAGTCAACGAATCACTTGGCTCATGGCAAGATATTCAAGCCATTAGTAATGACTACCATTTAATGTCTGACTTAGTGATCAATCACTGTTCTAGTCGCAGCGTGTGGTTTGATAACTTTATTAAAGGTGAAGGTATAGGCCACGATTTTTTCTTTACCGCGATGCCCGATGAAGATTTATCTGCCGTTGTACGGCCTCGCACTTCACCTCTATTAAAAGAAGTAGAAACCGGCAAAGGAAAGAAATATGTTTGGTGTACTTTCAGTCACGACCAAGTTGATTTTGACTTCCGTAATCCTGAGGTTTTAATCGCTTTTATCACTATTATCAGACAATATTTAGATATGGGCGTTAAAATATTTCGTTTTGATGCCATTGCTTTTCTCTGGAAAGTGAGCGGAAGTACCAGCATTAACTTGCCACAAACCCATGAAATCGTACGATTATTACGCAGTTTAATCGAATCGGCTGAGCCAAATGCCATTATCATCACCGAAACCAATATACCTAATACGCAAAACTTAACGTATTTTGGTAATGCCAACGAAGCGCATGGCATATATAACTTTTCATTGCCGCCATTATTATTAAATACTTTACTCACCGGAAATTGCTTGTATTTAAAACGTTGGCTAATGAGCATGCCACCGTCGCAAGATGGCACTATGTATTTCAACTTCCTTGCTTCACACGACGGCATTGGTTTAAGGCCTGCTGAGGGCTTATTAAACGAAGACGAATTAGGCACCCTGGTGCAAACAATAGAAGGATTTGGCGGAAAAATATCGTGGCGAACATCGGACAATGGCGAGCAAAAAGCCTACGAGATGAATATTTCGCTATATGATGCCATGCAAGGTACCACTGAGGGGAAAGACGAGTGGAATTTTGCGCGTTTTATCTGTGCTCACGCCATTATGTTTGCACTTGAGGGCATCCCGGGAGTGTATATTCATAGCATGTTAGGCACACAAAATGACTATAAAAAACTAGAACATACCCATCATAATCGCTCTATCAATCGCCACAGATGGGATAAAGATTTACTCAGCCAAGCACTTGCAGACAATAACCTACATCATAATAAAGTGTTGTCATCGTTAAGTTCATTATTAGAAATCAGAATCAATCAACCCGCTTTTCACCCCAATGCCACCCAATTCACATTACATTTGGGTTTACAATTGTTTGGTTTTTGGCGACAAAGTCTTAACAGAAAACAAAGTATTTTTTGCATCAGCAATATTTCAAATCAACCCATGGTATTACCGTTAAGTGAGCTAAATTTGGTGATCACGGAATCTTGGACAGAATTAATTAGCGGAGCTGAAATTACGGATTTAACCGAAGAGCTACTTCTTGAACCGTATCAAACGGTATGGATCTCAAATAAGCAAAACTGATTTTAACATTCATATTTCACTAAATTCTCAACCTACCAGCATTTGAATATTACTGAGCACGCTCAGTAATATTCAAACCAAATAACATATTCTGTACACCTTCACTTTTAATAAATTGAATTTTATTACTTTTCTGGTAATTTAAGTGGTAGTAAGTAGGCGAACATTAATGAGATGTCTACATATTAAGTTATTAAGCATCTATCAAGTTTGGAGTTAAATTGTTTAATCTATTTATAAAATATGTTATGAAAGTTGGACTACAAGCCTTGTTGAAATCAGTAAAGATGGGTTTCTCGGCTACACAAGTTCAGATAAAATAAATGAGCTTAGGAATGTTGGGTATGATGTTGCTATCGATGCCTAACAAACTGAGAAAAAGGACAATAAACTGTTAGTTTGCTCCTTCATCGCTAATTTTAGCCAACAATTTTTTGCCTCTTAACGAGGAATTATGTTTAAGGGAAATATGAGTCCAAACGAAGGCTTTGTGATGAGCTCGATCGTAGAAAAGTTTGGCGGGAGATTCACAGAAGGTGAAAATCCACCAGATTCATATTTTCATTTAGGCAATAAAAAAATTGCGGTCGAGGTAACTCGATTGGTTCAGCAGGTTCAAAACGATAAAGGTGTGATGATTTCTAGACTTGCTCACGACCAACCAGCTATGACGCTATCTGATCATTTAGATAACCTATTGAAACATGATATTCCAGATGATAAATATGTTTTTCTTATTTTAGGGGCTCCAATAAATAATATAAGAAAAACGAAAAGCGAACTTAAAAAAGAAATCATAAGCCAGCTAAATTCTGGATTAGTCAAGCAAGATCTAATCATTGAAAAGAATAAAATTTCAATTTGCATCCATGATGGTACTAGAAAAACTGGGAAAAAGGTTATTAGCGCTATTGCCAATAGATATTCTGATGCTAATTTACTTAGTAATATCGTGAATCTACTTAGTGATCGTATAACTTCTAAATTAAAAAAGTGTAAAGCTAAGGCATATGACGGTGATTATTGGCTAGCTTTATATAACGATTATTGGGTAGCCGATATAGAATCATACAGGTTTGCATATAGCAAATTGAATATTCAGCATGATTTTAACAAAATTCTAATCATAGATAGTTATGGGCAAGTTGAGTGTATTTAAAACATAACAAGCCATTACAGTAATGGGACTGCTAACAGCTTGCTCGTTTTCATTTCGTTCCACACTCTAACAAACTAAACACTCCCCCCTTATTTAGCCGTTATGTGTTTTAATCTCTTGACTTACATTTATACTTGATTAATACTTGAGTAATCAACAATTACTCAAGAAATAATTATGGACTCAAAAAACTTGGCATCTTTGATGTTAGAACAAGCTTACATAAGCACTTTACTCAATAAAAAAATGGATTCTTGTCTGAGTGTACATGGATTAAGTTTCACAGAATTCGTCATAATTCATAAACTATATAACTCTGAAGGTGGCTCACAAAGCCGTATAGCTCTAGCCGATTCTGTTGGTTTAACTGCGTCAGGCGTTACACGTTTATTAGCTCCTATGACCAAAAACAATATAACGGTTAAAATTGTAAACCCAAAGGATGCTCGCCAAAGTCTAGTTGGCCTTACAAGTGCAGGCAAAGAGCTATATGTGAATGCTTTAAACTCTTTTGAGCATAGTTGTAATTCAGCTTTTTCATTATTAGAAGAACATGAAGTATTACAACTATTAAAATTACTCAATAAAATAAAGTGCTAACAACACACATCACAATAAGATTAAGTGGGACTGCTAACGATTTTCTCGGTTCCGCTTCGCTTCACAATTTTAGTAAACTACACATTTTCCCTTATTGGGGCGTTAGGTTTATTGTCTATAATATGTATGATTATCAACTGGAGAAATTACAATGGATGCAGATTCAAAAGTTAATAAAAATAAAAACATTCCAATCTTAATGCTAAGTTGGGGTATATCGGTAGGCACAGGGCTAGGGATCTCACTTGGCGTAGCTTTTAATAATATCCCTGTTGGCATCTCTATTGGCGCAGGCGCAGGTATATCAATTGGGGTGGTTTTATATCAATATTTCAACTCTAGGGCTTGTAGCAACAAAAAACCATAGGTTAATGTATGTATAATTTTAGCGCTTTAATATTAGTGTTTTTACTGATATTCGCGCCCAATGTTCAATCTAACGAACAAACGCCTGATAACGTTAATACAGTCGAGCAGTTTGTTGCTGCTTTTAATGCACAAGATAGTGACGCGATGGCAAGTCTAGTTGTTGATGATATTGAGTGGTTAAGTATTGTTGGTAATAAAGTGATCGTAGAGGTTAAAGGTAAAAATAATTTAATTGAGAGCATGAACAATTACTTTCAGTCTTGTTTAACCTGTAAGTCAAAACTTTCTAAAATTGTCTCTACCAAAAGCAGAGTAAGTGCTGTTGAGGTTGCTAGTTGGCAAGGTAAAAGCGGCCCAATGTCACAAAGTGCTGTTTCTGTTTACGAATTTTCAGAAGGATTAATAACTCGCGTTTATTACTTTCAAGCAGAAAAATAAGAAGAGTTATAACTGAGCATTCAACACGGTCTAATATGTACACTTATAAAAAAGCAACCATTGACGAATCTGATTTACTCACCTCTTTAATGAGAAGAGCTAAAGCCCATTGGGGTTACCCACAAGAATGGTTGGATGAATGGAAAGAGGAATTAACCATCTCGCCAAGTTACATTGCTTCAAACATCGTGGTAATTCTAGAGTCCGACAAAAAGGCGATTGGCTTTTTTGGCCTAGAACTCAAAGACAACTTTGCATACCTAGACCATTTGTGGGTGGAACCGCTTCATATTGGCAGCGGGTTCGGGAAACTATTATTAGCAAAGGCATACAAAGAAGCCCTTAACCGCGGCTACTCAACAATAGAACTGCTCGCAGATCCAAATGCAGAGAATTTTTATAGACATTATGGCGCAACCAAGATCGACGAAGTTCACGGCGACATTTTCGGAACACCAAGAGTTTTACCTAGAATGCGGTTAGTTTTAGAAAGTACCCACAAATTACTCAAAAAACAGCACTGAAAAGCGCCTGTCATAACTAAGTCATAGCTAAGTCATAACTAAGCCAGAGTTAAGTCATAACTAAATCTTAGCAAAGCCTAAGTACGTATAAGATTTACATGTATTTCATTCGCGGGTTTAGTTTACCAATGATATGTCTGCCTTTATATAATTTCCTCATAACCTTAATCATTACCGTCATTTTCGCGAATAACCATTCATTATACTATCCTCTATAGAATGGATCTTGTGTACATCTAAATGTACCAAAATATAAATTCACATTTATATTTTAGGAGAAAGTTATGATGCGATGGATATGCTTATTGGGTTTATGTTTTTACTCAACGATAAGCTTGGCAAATAAAATTAGAATTTTATCGGTTGATGAACCACCGGCTAATTATCTTAATGAAAAGAATGAACCGGAAGGTTATGCCGTTGATATTATTAACGCCTTAAAAAAGGAAGTTGGCTCTACAACTGAGATTGAGTTTACTCCAGAAGCAAGAGCTATCAATTTAATCAGAACGCAACCTAATATCTTACTGTTTAGTATTTCTAGAACACCTTTTCGAGAGAAAGATTATCGCTGGATAGGTCCTGTTTTTACGAAAAAATGGGAAGTGTATACGCTAAAAACGTCCAACTTTAAGGTTAACGACGTTGAAGACCTCAAAACATTACCTGTTATTGGCTTAGTGAGAGGTGATGTAAGAGAGGAATGGTTAATCAATAAAAAATTAACTAACTTACATTCAGTGACCCATCACCAGCAAAATTTTCAACGCCTATTAATGGGAAGAGTATCGGCAATTGTTTACGAAAAATCGGGACTAACGCAATTAATGAATGAAATGGAAATTGATAGCTCAATGATCGAATCTATTTTCACCATTAATGAAGCTCCTGTTTACATAGCAGTCTCTAAAAAAACGTCTTTAAAAACATTTAAAACGTGGCAACGAGCTTTTGAAAAAATTAAAAAAAATGGCAAATTGAAACAAATATCTACACTTTGGCAAACCAAACTTATGGATGATTTTAATATAGAAAGCAAAATCTCAAATCAACTGCTAACCTTTTAAGTAAGGTTATATTTAGGAAATATTAAATGAACATACATACTATTCGAGTCCGTTATACGGCATTATTTTGCACGTTAGGCATATGTTTTACTATTTTAGTATTGATGAATAACAGCCTAGTTTCTACAACTGAAGCCAGTTTAGTACGATTTGGTAGTAATTTTAATCCCGCTATTTCCTCTGTTATTAATGCCGATAGAGACTTATATCAAGCTAAGGTTGCTGAACTGAAAGTTTTTGATCAAGGTATATCATCTGCACAAATAGATGACCATTTCGCTGATTATCAAGAAAACGCTAAACAAGCATTTGATCGATTTGTTGCCTATAAACAATTAATGTCTGATTACCCCGACGTAATCAATAAATTAAAAGGCTTTGATCAAAGCTATAACCTTTGGTTGGCTGAATCGACAAAAGTATTTACCTTGATAAGAAACAATCAAATTACTGAAGCTAAGAATCATTCTAATGGTGTATCAGATGCAACATTTAATGAACTACGCGAATTCTATAACCTTGCCGGTGAACTAGCCGATATAAAAAGTACTTCTGTCAGTAAAGAGACTATTTCGACAGTAGATAATCGAATTGTTATCTTGTCGATTGTCAGTGGTATTATCGTCATTTTAACCTTTGCCGTTGGTATTGCAGCCCCTAAAGCTATGGCTGACGCACTACATAATTTATCTGATAAATTAAGAGCTATTAATAGTGGCGATGGTGATTTAACCCGAAGAATTCATTCTAAAAGAAAAGATGAAATTGGCCAAGTAGCCAATGATTTAGACGACTTTATTGATTCCCTAGCAAATTTAATTAAATCAATCGTCGATCAGTCTTCTCAAGTGATCACTGGGGTTGGCGAATTAGATTCTGGCGCAAAAGAAATAAAAGAAACAAGTGAACAACAATTATTATCGGTAGAAATGATCGTCACCGCTGTCAACGAAATGTCCTATGCCATTGCCGAAGTTGCAAAAAATGCTCAATTAACTTCAACAGAAATCATGGAAGTAAATAATTTAGCGAACGAAGGCACAGACATTACTAATGAAGCAGTTAATGAAATTCAAGGTTTGTCTGTAACGGTGGAAGAAGCAACCGCCGTTATATTAAAATTATCTGAAAATTCACAAAATATTGCGTCAGTGTTAGATGTTATTCGAGGCATCGCCGAACAAACAAATTTATTAGCATTAAATGCTGCAATTGAAGCGGCAAGGGCTGGCGAACAAGGCAGAGGTTTTGCGGTTGTTGCCGACGAAGTACGTACTTTAGCCAGTAGAACCCAGCAATCAACAGAAGATATTCAAGTGATGATAGAAGCGTTAAAAACAGGGGTTGATAATGCTGTTACCGCAATCGGTAAAGGAAATGCCGCGACAAAAACCAGTGTAGAATTATCGCAAAAAACATTAGAAGCCCTTGAGAAAATATCAGAAGCATCTCATAGAGTATCCGATGTAGCGGCACAAACCGCCACTGCCACAGAAGAGCAAAGCCAAGTATCTGATGACGTGAGTAAAAACTTAACCGTGATGTCAGATCAAACCAAAGTGAATCATGACGTGGCTGATAAAAATAGTCACTCTTCAGAAACTACCATGCAACTAGCAACGGCATTAAGTAATTCTGTGACTCGGTTCAAGCTTGAGTAACAGTTAACTTTAACAATAAATAACAATTGTCTAAGGCGATTAACTAAAAATGAACTTAACATTCACCTGATAGGCAGTTATGAGTGAGGAGCTGTCATCAGGGTAAACGGCTTTATCATAGCTTATCCGCTAGTGTCCATCGTTTAGATTTATGAGGAAGTCTGACTTTAACTAAATAAGTTACATGAATTGCTCATATTCATTTACTATCTGCAATTTCAACATCACGTCTTCGCACTTAGAATACTTTCAATAGTCTTAATGATTTCTTTAGATTTTTGTATGTTCATTCCATCAGGATGCGGTGATGAAAAGCCGCCTTTATCATTATCAAAATATTGACCAGAGTATTTATGTACACCGTCTTCAATAGACAATCGTACCAGTATATCCGCACCAATGTTTAAATCATTTCCTGCAATACCAAAGCCTTCTTTGACCATTTTACTCGCAAGTAATGAACCAGGATTTATCGCGAGATAAGTCAGCGCATTATTAGTCTTTGCTATACCTAAAGTCCACTGGGTGATGGCTAATTTACTTTGCGAATAAGCAGCCATATCGTTAAGCTGCTTTTTGCCTAAAAGAGCATCGATATCCACTGGCGCTTGAGCCGCAGACGAAAGGTTCAGCACTCTGCCAAAACCACTGAGTTTAGAGGTGAGCGCTTTGGTTAAAATATATGGAGCAATGGTATTAACACTAAAACGGACATCTAAATTATCTGTTGTCATGGCTTGAGATACTTTCAAAACACCGGCATTGTTGATGAGCACATCTATGTGCTCAAAGCTAGATCCTTCTTTTACTTGCTTAGCTAAAGCGATGGCCTCAGATAATTTCGATAAATCAGCTAAATAACTCTCAACTTTACCATTGGTAGATAATGCTGATAATTGCGCCGCAACTGTTTTCAATTTTTCAGGGTTACGCCCATGAATTAACAAGTGATGACCTTGTGAAGCAAATTTAATAGCCGAGGCTAAACCTATACCGTCGGTAGCGCCTGTGATCATAATTGTTTTTTTCATGGGTTTTCCTACTTTTGTTCTTAATAAACTAATGCAATTAGCAAGTTGCTCAATACTAAGCAATAAACAACTTCCTTGGATAAATCACTGTAAATTAAACATCTACAACAACTTTGCCCATTGCTGCGCCACTTGATAAACGTTGATGTGCTTTACCTATCTCTGCTAATGAAAAGTGCTGCTCATCTAAAACTGGCGTTAAGCCACCGGCTTCTACAATTTTGGTGAGTTCAGTTAATATATGAGCATGTTGTTCTCGTTTTTGATTGTGAAGCATTGGGATCAGCATAAATACTACATGCAGCGATAAGCCTTTAAAGTGTGCAACGGATAAATCAATGTTTACCATTGCAACCGTTGAAGCAACTTGACCATTTAATGCAGCCGCTTCAAATGAACTCACCATATTTTCACCACCGACAGAATCAAAAACTATATCAAAGCCTTTGCCATTAGTATGTTTAGCGACATAATCGGCGACGGTTTCAGTTTTATAATTAATGCCATGTGCACCTAACTGCTCAATTAAGGCAAGTTGTTTATCCCCACCGCCAGTAGAATAAACCTCAGCGCCAAAATATTTAGCAAGTTGTAAAGCAACATGACCGACACCACCAGAACCGCCGTGAACTAATACCTTTTTAGCGTCTTCTGTTTTCTCAGTAATTCCTGCTCTCATTAAGCCTTCATAAGCAGTAATGGCAACTAAAGGTAATGCAGCAGCTTCTCTCATTGATAAATTTTTGGGCTTGAAGGCGACCAACTTAGCGTCAGCGACAATGTATTCAGTTAATGTTCCTTGAAGATCGGCTAAGCCACCTGCACAGCCATATACCTCATCACCCACATTATAATGAGTAACACCTTCGCCAATGGCTTCGATAGTGCCAGCAAAATCCATCCCTAATACTGCAGGTAATGCTGGCGAAAGCGGTAAATCTTCTCCCATTGAGCGAATCATGGTATCCACTGTATTTACGCTTGTTGCTGCAATTTTAATTAATATATGGCCGGGCTTAACGTTTGGTTTCGCTATCTCGGCAGCTTCAAATACATCTTCGTTACCGTAACGGTTTACTATCATTGCTTTCATTGTAATTTCTCTCCAGTAGTTGATGGAAGAAAGTATATTACCCTGTAATAGTTTTGATAATAGGGTAAAATGATGAATCACTTTATAGTTTTTGTTGATAATAATGAATATTGAGCACTTACAGTTGTTTATTAGAATTGCGGCAACCCATAACATAAGTATGGCAGGACAATCGTTAGGCTTGTCGCCGGCGGTTGCGAGTTCACATATTAATAAGTTAGAAAGTGGTTTGGGTGTGCGCCTAATTCATCGCACTACGCGTAAAGTTTCGTTAACTGAAGAAGGCATAGGTTTTTTACCTCATGCTGAGGATGTTATTGCGAGTGTTGAAGCTGCACGAGCATCCGTGGGAGCAGGAAGTTCTTCGCCAAGGGGAACACTACGCGTTGCTGCACCAGCCTCTTTTGGCCGAATGCATTTACTACCTGCACTGAATGAATTTTTCACACTTTATCCAGAATTAACTGTTGATTTAAAACTTTCAGATAGCATTATTGATTTAGTCGAAGGTGGGTTTGATATAGCAATACGTAATTCTGAACTTAAAGATTCAAGTTTAATTGCCCGAAAATTAGCTCAAGATAAGCGACTTGTATGTGCATCGCCTGATTATTTAGCAAAATACGGAGAACCTAAATCTCCAGAAGATTTAAAAAGTCACCAATGTATTACCCTTATGGGGCTTGATAATTGGGTATTTAAAACAAAAAACGGTCAGCAAAACATTAAAGTGAAAGGAGTACTGAGCACAGATAATGGTGAAGCCGTTCGTGATGCTTGTATTAATGGCTTAGGCATAACCATTAATTCTAGATGGAGTGCTTATCAACATATTAACAATGGCGAATTAGTTCAGGTTCTCAAAGATTATCCCTTAATATCAAATACCGCAATTTGGGCGGTATACCCAAGTTCTAGGCAGCTTGCGCCTAAAGTGAGAGCTTTCATTGATTATTTTTCAGAGAAATTCGGTGATATGCCAGATTGGCGAGAGTAACTCTCGCTAAATTTATTGTTTTCTCAATTTAAGGCGCAAAAAACTTAATAAGTCCGCGCCTTAATTATTATCCTGACCTAATTAAAAGTTATTTAAAAAACTAGCGAAACTCCTCGGCTAAATTCGCCTTGTTCAGAGGCCGCACTCAGTTTACCGTCATTCTTAATAATCATTTGGACATCACCAAACACATCTTCTTTGGTTATATAACCCATCTTTTGTAATGACGTTAACACCGACTCGTCGATGCCAGGGTAATACCAAATTTCATTTTTAGGCAGTAACTGATGATGAAATCTTGGCGAATTCGCGGCCTCTTTTGCCGACATATTAAATGCTATCGCATTGAGTATCGATTGATAAACAGATGAGATGATTGTTGTGCCGCCAGGTGAACCTGTTACTAATTTCACTTCATTATTTTTTATTAAAATAGTAGGAGACATTGAAGAAAGCATCCGTTTATTCGGCTGAATTTCATTGGCAACACCGCCGACAGCTCCAAAAATATTGGCAACTCCGGGTTTGGCACTAAAGTCGTCCATTTCATCATTTAAAATAAAGCCGGCGCCTTCAACAACGACGCCACTGCCAAAGGTATAATTAATAGTCGTCGTGTTTGAAATGGCATTTCCCCATTGGTCAACAATAGAAAAATGCGTCGTATCTCTACTTTCAATCAAACCAGGCGCAATATCTTCAGTCGTCGAGATCTTGGTTAGTGAAATTCCATTTGCACGTTTGGTTAAGTATTGATTCGTTAATAGTTGATCAACCGGCACTTGGTAAAAATCAGGATCCCCTAAATACTCTGCCCTATCAGCAAACACTCGCTTACCAATTTCAGACAAAATATGCATATAATCCTTTGAATTATGTGAAATTTTTTCATCTTTATTCACTAAATCAAACATCGTTAGCCATTGAAGAATAGCGATCCCCCCTGAGCTTGGTGGTGGCGCTGTCACTACATCGTACCCTCGCCACTGCTTTTGTAATGGTGTTCGCCATTTTGATTGATAACTTGCTAAATCTTTTTCGGTAATAATACCGCCATTTTTTGCCATGAAATCACTGATTAATTTCGCTGTTTTACCTTTATAAAAACCGTCTTTACCCTGTGTAGAGATACGTTTCAGTGTTTCGGCAAGTTCGGGTTGTTTAAAAGTATCACCGGCCTTTAGACCACCAAAGTAGTTTGAAAAGTTGACCTTAATATTCTTGTCATTAAAGCTTTTCACACGCCAATCGATTGAATTTGCCAAAGTGGGATGGACAATAAAGCCTTTGGAAGCCAATTTAATCGCAGGCGCAAGTAATGTTTTCCAAGGCTTTGAACCATACTTTTGATGCGCTTGCCACATACCTTCAACGGTACCGGGTACGCCTGTAGATAAAATACTAAAGGTAGACAAATGAGGAATAACATTTTTATCACTATCGAGATACATATCACGATGGGCAGCTATAGGTGCAACTTCTCGATAATCTAAAAAATCCGTTTTACCATCTTTATAAATGGTCATAAAACCACCTCCGCCAACATTACCAGCTTCAGGTAAAGTAACGGCTAAAACAAACTGCGCAGCAATTGCTGCATCAATCGCATTACCACCGCTAAGTAGCACGTCTTTTGCCACTTGAGCACTGTAGTTATCAGGCATGGCAACTGCCGAGTCTGCCTTAACAAGTTGCACATTAAATAGAGAGATGAAAACAATAAAGCCAGCGAGGAATTTCTGCACAGGGATGTCCTTTAATTATTTCTGTGATTGAATTTAACATTATTATCATAGAAAACCAGTGTTTTCTTTTGTTAAAAAACATCAGAAATTCTCATAAAATGAATAGCGAAAAATGGAAATTTTACGATAAAAACTTAACTAGTTTGCTTAAGCCCTTTCCTTTATTAGCGATTTTCCACGCCATCAATAAATCTTGTTCGGCAGGCTTTATTAATGTGTCAAGAACCAACATTTCGCCTGAATCAATATAGGTTTGTATCAAGTCTTGCGGTAAATAACCAATACCAATACCTGCTTTTATCGCGGCTATTTTTTGCGTAATGGTACTGACATAAAACTGCTGACTACCTTCTATCATATTAATTGTCCAAGGAATTTCATGTTGAGATGAGTCATGAACGACAACATTACGAAATCGAGCTAACTCACTGGGTTGGATCGGTTGGCCAACGCTGAGTAATTCATTAACGAGTTTATGTGCGTTTCCTATCAATAAAACACTATTCATAGATGCAATTTTAATTGCGCGGATCCCTTTCTGATTTGGTACAGGAGCAGGAGCGCCAATCACTAAATCAACCTGATCATTTACCAGAGCTTCCCATGTACCATTCATCACTTCTTCACTGATATCTATTTCAATATTTTCATGCTCCAACAAAAAGCCTTGAATACTGTCAAAGATTGGGTTGATATCCATAATGGCATCACAGGCAATTCTAATTTTAGGCTCCCAACCATTAGCGATAGTTTGCGTTTGCTCTGATAATGAGTTCATGGCATGTAACATTTTACGACCTTCATGCAATAAATGCTTACCCGCGGGTGTAAGCACAGCTCGACGACCTTGCCGTTGAAATATCGTCACGTTCAATTGTTCTTCTAACTTTTGCACGATATAAGATAACGCTGATGGCACTTTATTCAATTGCTCAGCAGCAGCGGCATAACTCCCTCGATGTTCAATCGCATCTAATACTAATAACGCTTCAATGGTGATCGCTGGAGAGTTCATTTTTAATGGCTGCCTTAAATGTTCAATATTTTTGAATAAACTAAACAAATTTTAGTACTTATTCATCCGCTAATCAAAATATAGAATAGCTTCATCTTAAACATCTAAATTAATTAAGGCATTTAACATGACAATTATCGATACATTTAAAAACATCATTAAAACTGAACAAACTCTATCAGCATTACCGTTACGATTAATAGCTGGCATAATTTTTACGGCTCATGGCGCACAAAAACTTTTTGCTTGGTTTGGTGGTTATGGCTTAGATGGCACAGGCCAATGGATGGAGTCTATCGGTCTTACCCCAGGTTACTTAATGGCTTTAATGGCAGGCGGTGTCGAGTTTTTTGGTGGTTTACTGCTCATCGTAGGTTTACTTACTAGACCAACAAGCTTAGCGCTAGCAGTTACCATGGTTGTAGCTATTTTTAGCGTTCATTTCCAAAATGGGTTATTTATGAGTAATAACGGCTACGAATTTGGCTTAACACTATTAGCGATATCACTAGCTTTATTGATTCAAGGTGGTGGAAAATATTCATTGGATAATCAATTATTCAAGAAGAAACTTTCCAATACCACCAGCTAATTTTTACTCATGGTCGCGGTTCACTCTTCACCAAGATTGACTCTTCACCGATATTGAAAAGTAAGGAAAAATTATGATTAAACATTATCCCTATAACCAATTAGGTAGTGCAAACCATGGTTGGCTAAAATCTAAATTTCATTTTAGTTTTGCTCACTATTACAATCCAGCACGAATGAACTTTGGCAAGTTACGAGTGATCAATGACGATTGGATAGCCCCTGAAACGGGCTTTCCACTGCACCCACATAAGAATATGGAAATTATCAGTATTCTTAGAACCGGCGCAATTACCCATCAAGATAATGTTGGTAATAAAGGAGTTACAAAAGCTGGAGAGGTTCAAGTAATGAGCGCAGGCTCAGGTATTTCCCATTCGGAATATAACCTCACTAAACAACCATTAACCTTGTTTCAGATTTGGATTGAGTCTAATAAGCTTAATATTAAACCGCGCTGGGAAACGAAAAAATTTCCGTCCCAGCTGGCATCAGAGCTGACCTTGTTGGCATCGGGTTATCCTGAAGATAACAAGGATGCACTTTTCATTAATCAAGAAGCGCGAATCTATGGTGGAAAATTAGCAAAAGGTACGATAATTGAACATGACATCAGTCACCAAGCTTATGTTTTAGCGTCAGAAGGCATGTTTAAGCTTGAAGGCATAAACATGAATTTAACAATGAATAAAGGCGATGGCGCAGAAATCACCGATGAAAATTCGGTACGAATTCGAGCAACAACAGACTGTGAAATTATTATTATTGATACGATTTAGTCTTATTCTAATTCATACAGTTTTCTACTCTTAAGTTACCCTCATTAAAACGATGCTTTGTACCAAAATGGTGCAAAGCATTCGATTTTCTATAAACAACCAAAAGCTATTTAACTGATATAAAAGAATTTTTTAAATGGTGTATATATTGCTTATTTTTACTTAAAGTAAATATTTAAGAGAAATAGAATGGCAAGTGTTGAAGTAAATTTTGATGGTTTAGTTGGACCAACCCATAATTATGCTGGATTATCGGAAGGAAATGTTGCTTCATTATCTAATGCGAATGAAAGCTCGAATCCTAAAAACGCAGCATTACAAGGCTTGAAAAAAATGAAAGCTTTGCATGATATGGGATTAACGCAAGGGGTCTTTGCCCCCCAAGAACGACCAGATATTTACACGCTCAAACGTTTAGGGTTTCAAGGCTCAGACGCTCAAATTTTAAATGCTGCTTATAAAACATCACCCACTTTACTTGCCTCATGTTGCTCGGCATCAACTATGTGGACAGCCAATGCGGCAACTGTCTCACCTTCAGCAGATACTAATAATCAAAAAGTACATTTTACTGCCGCAAATTTAGCGAATAAATTTCATCGCTCATTAGAGCCTGAAACGACAACTAATATCCTTAAGTCAATTTTCAATAACGACCATTATTTTCAACATCATCAGCATTTAAATGATAACGAACACTTTGGCGATGAAGGTGCAGCTAATCATACCCGCTTATGCGAAAAATATGGCAATAAAGGACTTGAAATATTCACTTATGGTCGAGTCGCATTTAATCGTAGTACACCAAAACCGATGAAATATCCTGCTCGACAAACGTTAGAAGCTAGTCAAGCCATAGCAAGGTTACACGGTTTATCTACTGAAAATTCCATTTTTGTTCAACAAAACCCGAATGTTATCGATCAAGGTGTTTTTCATAATGACGTTATCGCTGTCGGCAATCAAAATGTCTTGCTGTATCATGAGCAAGCTTACTTAAACACAGGTGCCTTTAAAGAAGAAGTAAGGCGTAAATTTTCAAGTGAAGACATACACTTAATTGAAGTTTCAACCGAACAAGTATCTATTGAAGAGGCCGTTAATACTTATTTGTTTAATACCCAAATAATTACCCTTACCGATAATTCTATGGCGATAATTGCGCCAATGCATTGTCGTGAAAATTCGAACGTGTATGAATATTTACAATCATTACTTGCGGGTAAGAATCCTATCAATCATGTTGAGTTTTTTGATGTGAATGAAAGTATGAAAAATGGCGGAGGTCCCGCATGTTTACGATTAAGAGTTGCTTTAACAGAACAAGAATTAGCTGCGGTTAACCCTGATTGCTTATTAACAGATTCGTTATATTTACAATTAGTTGCATGGGTAAATAAGCATTACCGCGATACATTAACCCTTAAAGATTTGAGCGATCCGCAATTATTGTTGGAATCGCGAACCGCCTTAGATGAATTAACGCAACTATTATCATTAGGCTCTGTTTATCAATTTCAACATTAGCATCAATAATAATAGCATCACATAATGATGCTATTTATCCATGATTAACATTGCTAATCACTTTTCACCGCTTTGAAAAACCTGTGTTTTTCGTTAATGTGTTCGTGTGTATTTAAATCGGCAACCTAATCATCATGAAATATATTAACTTTTTACTCATCATCGCTTTATTTTTACCAACATTTTCTCATGCCAAAGAGGCATCATTAGTTGGTTTAAAAAACTACCAAGTGAACACCCCTTCAATGATCAGCTCGGGACTGCCAACAAAACTTCACTTCGCAACATTAAAAGGTATGGGAGTAACCCACGTTATTGACTTAATCCCTGGAGATAGAAGCGAAGAAGACCATTTGATGGATGAATTAGCGTTACATTATCATAATATTCAAGTGGAATGGAAAAACCCCACGGTTGATAACTTCAATGAATATGCATCGAAAATGAATGAATTTACCCAAGAAAAAGGGAAAGTGCTCACACATTGCCGTTTAAATTGGCGCGGAGCCGTATTTACTTACCTTTATCGTGTTACTCATTTAAATGAAGATGAAGTAATTGCGAAAGCAGACATGCTAACGATTTGGCAACCCGATGAAACGTGGCAAAAGTTTATTAACAAGGTACTCCAACAAGCTCAATAAACTTGGTTCAGGCTATACACACCATAGCTTTTACGATTGCAAATGTTTATCAATACTTTCATTCTCTCAATATATAACGTTATAAAAACATGGCTTTATAAAAATAGTTGTTTAGTATTATTGATAGCAATGACTTACTAGAGGCTAGCTTAGGCTAATGTATCACCATGAATAACGAACTGATAAAAATAAAAATTGGCGTTAGTAGCTGCTTATTAGGAGAGAATGTTCGTTTTGATTCCGGACATAAAAAAAATAATTATTTAGTGAATGTGCTGAGTCATTATTTTGAATTTTCACCTTTTTGTCCCGAAGTCGCCATAGGTTTAGGTATTCCACGAGAGCCTATTCGATTAGTCAATGACAACGATGTGATCAAGTGCGTAGGGACCAAAAATGCTGAAATTGATGTCACAGAACAATTGGCCGATGTTGCCGACGAACAACAACATTGGCAACAAGCGTTATCGGGCTATATCTTAAAAAAAGACTCCCCTAGCTGTGGAATGGAAAGAGTAAAAGTGTATAAGTCTTCGATGCCTGAAAGAAACGGCGTCGGGATTTACGCACGACAATTAATGACTAATTTTCCCAATTTACCGGTTGAAGAAGAAGGCCGTTTAAATGATTTAATTATCAGAGAAAACTTTATTCAACGGGTCTATATTTACCATCGTTGGCAACAACTGACTGCATCAACTATTAGCATGGCGGATATTCAAAAATTTCATGCACAACACAAATACATCTATATGAGCCATGACCAGCTCGGCTTAAAAGCGTTAGGTAGGTTACTGGCCGAGCAACACAGTGATATTGATTTATTGGCCAACGAGTATCTTACTCAAGTGATGCTGCTCTTAAAAAATAAAGCCACTAAGCAAAATCATTCAAATACTTTGCAGCATATTCAAGGCTACCTAAAAAACTTTATCAGTGCTGATGATAAGCAAGAGCTTAACGAAACCATTGCGCAATATCGCAAAGGTTTTTTACCGCTTATTGTACCTATTACCTTATTACGTCATCATTTTAGAAAGTACCCTAATGATTATATCGGGGATTCATTTTACTTAAGCCCACATCCGGGCGAACTCATGTTACTAAATAGCTTATGACCATTATTCAAGTAAACGATAAAATGCAGCAGAATTATTCGTATGAGTTAGCTGAAAAAGAAGGTGAAAATTTTCATCATTTGTTTATGCCGCAACTCACGCCAAAGGAAATGCTAAACCTAGGTGTTTTTGGGGGGAAATACTTAACAGATTGCCAAAATGAGTTTCCTGCCGATTGGTTTATCGACGCGAAATTAAGCCCGTTTAAAAAAGACATCAATTTGAATTATTTTTCTGTCGATGCGTCACAAAGTTTGTCGCAATGGCAAGCAAATGGCTGGATACACCCTCAAGATCCTCGAGGCTGGTTTCAATGGTATTGCCGATATTATTTAGGTCGCAGAACCGAAGAAGAAGATCTTAGGCAAATTAAACGCTGGCGAGCCTTTAAGAGACACTATAGTGCGGTGGCTAAGTTTTGTGAGCTTTATGACTTTAGTTGCCGTAAAAAGCAACGTCAAGCCTTATTACATTGGAGTTATGATTCAAGAAATATCTAACTTTGCACTTCCCTGACTAGCAAAATACCTTTCTTATAAAATTAAAGCCATATTCTCAGAATATGGCTTTATCATTAATTTACCTGTCGGTTCCTTTACTTCTCGCTTGTTCGATATTTTTCAAACCATGCTAAGGTATGTTCTATCTTAGTGATCATACGTGAGGGTCTTGCTGCAATACCATGGTATGACTCAGGAACTTTTACCAACACAGTATCAATTTTTCGTAGTTTCAACGCTTGGTAAAATTGTTCAGTTTGCGCCATTGGCGTTCGTAGATCTTTTTCTCCGGTAATTAACATGGTTGGTGTTGTTACATTACCTACTAACGACATCGGCGAACGTTGCCAATAATGCTCTACGTGATCCCACGGCATGCCAGGAAACTGGGTTGGTATTTGTCCTAAACCACTATCTGCTGTTAACACTTTACTTAACCAATTAATGACAGGTTTTGCAACAACCGCCGCAGAGAAGCGATCAGTTAAGCCAATTGCGTACGCAGTTGCTATACCACCAGCAGAGCCACCAGCGATAAATAAATTGTTCTCATCCACAAAACCTAAATCAATCATCGCATTAACACCAGAGTCATGATCAGCGAAGTCTTCTGTCGAACTATATTTATACTTCAATAACATCGCAAAACGTTCACCGTAAGAGCTACTACCACGATGATTATTATAAAATACAACATACCCTTGCGCGGCAAAACGCTGTAATTCTGCTGAAAAATTAGGACCATACGCTAAGTGTGGGCCACCATGAATTTCTAAAATAAGGGGATACTTTTTCTTCGGATCAAAGTTTGGCGGCGTAATATACCAACCTTGAATATTTTCGCCGTCAAATGAAGACTTGTAATTTACTTCATGAACCTTGCCTAAGGTTTTGTGTGCCAGTAGATCTGCATTTAATGACGTTAACACCGATGATTTTTTCGACGTGGTGATCACAGCGACATCAGAAGGGCTTGCAGTATTTCCATGGGTATAAGCCATTTTACCACTGGTAGAAGCGGTAAAACTGCCGCTAATGTAAGGACGACCTAATGTTGTGCCAGAAAGCGTATCGGTTAAATCTTCGATTTTACCTTTCGTCGTAATAGTTGCCAGCTTTCGCTTACCAAAATCATCATAACTAAAGGCTAAACGAGAATTAGATAACCACTGCTGATCACGAATCGAGCGATCAAAATCTTGAGCTATGGTAGAAACCTTTTTCGACTTCCAGTCCATAATATTCAGTTTGGCATTTCGATAAGGGTTTAACGCATTTGAACCAGATAAAAACGCTAATTTCTTACCATTTTCAGAAAATACCGGGTTGTACTCTTTGCCTGGAGACGAGGTAAGTTCAACTAATTCCCCACTAGCAACGTCTACTTGATATAAATTTCCTTCTAACCTTTTATATTCCCAGTCTTTCAATCTATTCGCTGAAAAAACGATAGAATTATTATCTTTACTCCATGCTAATGTACCTCGATGATGGAAGCTATCATGCGTTAATTGACGAGGGGTGCCACCTTCACTTGGCAGTACAAATATTTGCTGAAAACCCGGCTTAATTAACCCACTACCATCGGCTTGATAATAAGCTTTATCAATCACAATAACAGGTTTATTCCATTTTGCGCCCTTTGGTTTTTTCGGCATTTTAGCGATAACCGTTGGGGCTTCTTGTACTTTTTGGGTAAATGCTAGCCACTTACCATTTGGCGACCAAGTTAAGTTTGACACTCTTGACTGTAATTGGCTGACTAAAGCAGTTTTATTTTCTTCAAGATAATGAACATGAATTTGGTAACTACCCGTTATGTTACTGATAAAAGCAATTTTTTTACCATCAGCAGACCAACGAGGTTGCGAATATTTTTTGTCATCAGAAAACAAGGGGATCTGCTGTTGAGATTTAACATCAATCAACCACAAATTGGTGTTTTTACCGTCGGTCATAATGTCATGTGAATTTCTAATATAGACAACTTGACTACCATCCGGTGATATTTGTGGATCACTCGCATATTCCAATGAAAAAATATCTTCGGCAGTAAATAATTCATTCGCTGAAACAGCAATTGATGAACTCAATAAAGCTAAGAGCAAAATAAAACGTGATATTAAATACATAGTAAACCTTTAAAAAGTAAGTTTTAGTGCTCTCACATTTACATATAAATGGAGAATATCAATAATTGTATAGAAGACAGGTAAAGATGACACCTATCTGAGAGTACTTCTACCTTGAAAATAAGTGGTTTAATCGAAAAAGTTAATCATAATCATATACTTTTACTGAGACTTAATGGTGAAATCTGCACGCTTTAACATTCAAAAATGGCGCATAATTAATTGCTGAATTTACCTAGTCATTTTCTGAGCACTAACATATATAAATTGTCAATCACCCGCTCAATTTCATCTTGTGAGATTGAGCCAGCTAAAATTACCGTATTCTACTTCGCATTGTTCAGGTAATCGTTAGTACTACTATGATGAATTCCCTCAAGTAAAAAATTCAAACAATTACGTTATACTAATTTCACTTAAAAAATAAATGGAAATTATTCAATGCTTACCTCTAGTATATTTAAAAAGATAAAACATCAGAACTGGGGGGCTGCATTTATAGATTTCCTTGTAGTTGTGTTAGGCATATTTGTCGCGATTCAGGTCAATGGCTGGAATGAAGAAAGAATAAATAACCAGAAAGAAAAAGTTATTCTTAACCAACTCTACAATGAAGTATCAAGCAATATTGAGCACATAAAACTACTCGTGAATGCACATAAAAAACGAGTAGCGGGACTTGATTATGTCGTTAAAGGAATAATTGACGGTACAATTGAACCGAGTTCAAGTAAGGCTAAAGACCCAATAATTACTATGTTTCAGTTGCCACCTCTTAGAATTTCAATGAGCACTTATCATTCTTTAGTAGCAACAGGGGATATCGCACTCATTAATGACCCAGAATTAAAGGCACTTCTATTCTCCGTCGAAGCGGCGGTTGAAGCTGAAAAAAGCTATATCGACTATTTTCGTCAAATAAACATTAGCGACCTTGATTATTCGAGGGGATTAATAACATTAAAACCTAAAATAGATAAAACTGGCACAACTGTTCATGTCGATTTCGAGCGTTTATTGAAAGATGGCAGCCTATTAATCATACTGACTAATAGTCAACATACTCATTCGTTGTTTTCTCAAGTACGAGAAGATCTCGCTATACGATTTGAAAAGGTTAAAACCTACATAGATAATACGCCTAATAAAATTAAAATATAAAGCTTGGTAATATAGTTTATAAATGAATCAAGATTGATTTTTGATCTTTCTTAGTCATTTTACTGACTACCAACATATAGGAATTATCAATCATCCGCTCAATTTCACCTTGTGGGATTGAGCCATCTAAAATTATCGTGTTCCATTGCGCTTTATTCATATCTACTCTTTTGAGATACTTTTTTGATACCTATCACCCCTAAACGTTGAAAACGTTTAGGGGTGATAGCAATACTACTTTTTAATAGCAGGTGTTGAGAATTTAGGTGGTTGAATTGCTCTTACGGGTTTACCTTCGAGCTCAATCAATAATTCTACAACGGCTCGTTCTAGTTGAGGGTCTTTGCCAACATCTAACGATTTAGCATCTTGATACACTTCAATATCAGGTACAACACCTTTGTTTTCAGCAACCCATTCATTGGCGATGGGATCAAAAACGGCGTTATCTGGAGCAGTTAATGCCCCCCCATCAACAAGCCTATAATGCACCGATGATTTAACTAACCCACCCCATGTTGTGGTACCGATTAACTTGCCGAGCTTTTGTTGGCGAAATGCCCATGGGAAAAAGTCGCCACCTGAGCCAGAAAGTTCATTAATTAATAATACTTTAGGACCTTTTATACCAGCAGGTAATTGCAAAGGCTGACCGTTAGGCACTTCATTGGTCAGTGCAGCACGTAATTTCCTCCCAATTAAATCAACCATATAATCATCGAGTAAACCGCCGCCATTAAATCGCTCATCAATCACAGCACCTAATTTATCTTGCTGTGCAAAATAATAACGATTAAATGACACGAAACCTTGAGTTGATGTATTAGGCACCCAAACATAGGCGAGCTTACCATCCGATAGTTTGTCTACCAACGCACGGTTATCTTCTACCCATGCGCGTTGACGCAAAGAATTTTCACTAGCAATTGGCTCTACAGTAACTTGCCATGCCCCTTTGAATGTCTCTTTATTATTGATATGTAAAACGGTTTGCTGAGACACAGTGCCATCAAGGTATTGATAAATATTCTCTTGTTGAGTTATTTCTTGACCATTAATACCAACTAAATAATTGCCTTCCTCGACTTTCAAACCTGGTTGGTCAAGTGGGCCTTTTAATTTGGGGTTCCAACTTTCCGTCGTAAAAATCCGCTCAATTTGCCAATGCGTGTTGCCTTGTTTTAAATCGGCGCCTAATAAGCCAGCTGATGAGGTTTCAACCTCTGGATAATCGCCACCAAAAACGAAGCTATGCCCTACAGAAAGTTCACCATTTACTTGATCTAATACATAGGTTAAATCAGTGCGATGCTTGATATATGCAACAAGTGGCTCGTATCGTTTAAATACCTCCAGCCAGTCTCGACCATGCATATTGGGATCATAGAAATAGTCACGTTGATAACGCCATGCTTCGACAAACATTTGGCGCCATTCAGCGACTCTATCAAGCTTCATTTTTAAGCTAACATTTAAAGGCTTAGCGAGTTTTTCTTCTTCTTTACTCGCATCGAGTACATGCCAGTTATCTTTTGCCTGCACGAGCAATTTTTTATTGTCGGCTGAAATTACGGCTGAATTAACACCGCTAATATAGGGTTTGCTTTCACGACTTTTTAACGTGAATTTATGAAGTTCCATCGTTTTAGCATTAGGTTTACGCTGCGCAATAAAAACTTCTCCTGCGGCGCCATGAAGGGTAAAGCGATAATCTGCCGCAGGCATTGGCAATGCCACGATACGCCTTTCTATATTGTCAAAATCAATTACGACAGGTTTTTCATCATCTTTTTTATCTTTGTCTTTAGCCTTGTCATCAGATTTTTCATCCCTCTTTTTCTCATCAGGTGATTTTTCATCTGTTGAAGCCGCTTCTTCTTCATCACTTCGCGGGGTGAATGGTGAGTCTTCTTCTTTCGTTAAATTGACTATATAAGGCACATACTCTGAACTTGCTGACATTGAGCTTGTATTTGCCCAACTACTTTGTAGTCCGAAATCAGTACTCGCAAGAAAGTAAATATATTTACCGTTTTGATCCCAAGAGGGTGAATTTGAATCAGCAAACTTATTCGTTAACGGCTTTACACTGTTGTCATGTGCTGACCAAATCATAATTTGTCGAAAACTATTCGATGCTGTTTTTGAATAGGCCAACCATTTTGAATCAGGCGACCAGACCAAGCCACTATCACCACGTTCAAGGTTATTACCGCCTACATCAATCGTCGTTATTTTTTCTGAACGTAAATCAAGCAAGCGAAAACGCACATCATCATCAACAAAGGCAATAAATTTCCCATCGGGCGACCAAGTGGGTTCCCACGCCATTTTCGACTCACCGATTGAAATAGCTTTTGCTGGCGTTAAACCGTCTTGGTTTTGCAACATCAAGCGGTAGCCTTTTTCGTCTTTATCTGAAAACCATGCGATTTGATCACCTTTTGGCGACCATATGGGCGCGCGGTCGGCAGCGTTAGAACTTCGCGTAATATTGCGCGTAGAGCCATGTTCAACAGGCACAGTAAATACTTCACCGCGCGATGAAAATAACGCTCTTTTGCCAGACGGAGATAATGAGCCTGAGCCGGCTGATTTACTGACATCTTGCCAAACAGTTTCTGCCCAAGGAAAATCACCATATACAGCTATATTTAATTGCTTTGGCTCTTTCTTACTAACGTCAAAGGTATGGATATAACCATTTTGTTCAAAAGCTAATAATTTGCCGTTAGAAGAGAGTTGCTTAACATCGTTTTGCTTAAAATGCGTGATTTGCTTCAGTTGTTTACTTTTTGGCGAGTAAGACCAAATATTAGAGATCCAGTCTCGGTCTGATAAAAAATATACGGTATCGCCTAACCATACAGGCTCAATATCTATGGTTGATTCATTTGGAATATTAGTTTCTGCCTTACTTTTTACATCAAGCAAGACTAATGACGTATTTTGTCCACCTCGATAGTTTCGCCATTCGACATCCCAGCGTGACATACGGTCAATCACTAATGTTTTACCGTCATTCGAAAAAGCGCCATTATATGCCCATTGTTTGCTTACAAGCTTTGAGACTCCCCCCTCATGTGGAATTCTCCACAAGCGTAAGTAGCTTTTAGGTGCCGTTTCCCTTGAGGAAGCATATAGCACTGATTCTCCATCAGGTGTCCACCCTCGAACATAAGCTGAACTAGCATGCCAGGTTAACCGTTTAAGATTTTCACCTAGAAGCGAAACTGTATAAACCGACGCAGTACCAGAGCGATTTGAAGTAAACGCGATGGTTTTACCGTCAGGCGAAAAATGAGGATCACTTTCAACAGCTGGCGTGCTGGTAATACGTCGCACATCTTGGCCATTCAAATTTGACGTCCAAATGTCTCCACCATAAACAAAAGCGATGTTTTTATCACTAATATCAGGTTGCCGTAATAATCGAGTATCTTTTGCAAAAGAAAATGCAGGAATAAACAGTGACAAAACGAGCAAATAATTGAGCAATTTTTTCATAATGGATTTCTTTTTATTGTTAATAGGATGACGACAACACCAAGCTTACTATAGATTAGTTTTTAGCCAATGTAATCAATAACAATTATCCATAGAAAAAATATTTACCTCAGACTTACTTTATACATGCAATAAGATCGATGCTTGATCCTTCTTGGTCATTTTACTAACCACTAACATATAGGAATTATCAATCATCCGCTCAACTTCACCTTCTGGGATTGAACCATCTAAAATTATCGTGTTCCATTGCGCTTTATTCATATGATAACCGGGGATTACTGATGGAAAGATATCACGCAACATAATCGCTTCATCTGGATCACATTTTAAATTGATACAATAATGACCTGCCATTTTCCCGTTAGTACCTTTTTCTTTTCCGGTACCAAGGGCTAACGTCGCGAACATTTTTTCTTTCACACGAAAGACTTTCACGCCATCTCCAAACGGATAATACATGGAGGTTTCGGGTTTTGATAGTAAGTACTTTTCAGCAATTTGCTCAACCATTAGCCTTCCTTATTGTTAAGAATTTATCCAATCGTTTAAAGTATAAGCTAAGGTTTGTCTTGGCAAGGAAAACCAATTTTAGCGACAAAAAAAGCAGAACTAAGTCCTGCTTTTTTTGTAGTTGCTAGCATCTATTTAAATTAATGATAAGACACTTGTGTCGGTATGGTTAAAATATTTTTTCCGAAGCGTTTTAGCCAACTATAAATTGCCACAAAAACACTAATCACCATAAGTAAAATGGTACCTGCAATAAGTGGAGCTTCAGTAAAAGTAGCAAGCTGATATACAAAAGTAGCCACTAAATAAGCTAAGGTAATACTCCATAAAGCAGCAAAACTTGCCCAGCGTGTACCCACTTCACTTTTAATCGCGCCCATTGCCGCGGCACACGGTGTATAAAGTAGAATAAACAATAAATAACTAAAGGCACCAATTTTTCCAACAAATGCTGCTTGCATCACAGTAAAAGTAGTTTCATCTACTCCTTGTTCCTCTGCGGCAATTTCAATCGTTGAAACATCACCAATATCAGTGCCTAAAGGATCATCCGCTTCAATGCCTAACAAGTTTTCTTTAATAGAACCTGTCGCAGCTGACCATAAATCACTCAATGAAGATAACGCTTCTTCTTCTTGTGATGGTACGGCATATAAACTATTAAACGTTGCCACTAACGCTTCTTTGGCAAAAATACCGGTGATAATCCCAACACTCGCTTGCCAGTTATCTTCTTTAATGCCCATAGGCGCTAAAAGCGGAGTAACCACTTGCGCACTTTGACTTAATAAGGAGTCTTGAGAGTCATGATGCCCAAACTTGCCATCAGTGCCCAACGAGTTAAAAAAGTTTAAAACACACACCACAATAACGATTGTTTTTCCGGCACCAACAATAAACGAGCGTGTTCGTTGTGTCACTCGTTGAATTAAATAAGAAAGCTTAGGTATTTCATATAAAGGTAATTCCATAATATTAACGGAGTTAGTGCCCATTAATACGGTATGTTTAAGTAGAAGTCCGGTAAATAACGCTGCTGCGATACCAATTAAATAAAGCAAAAATACTAAATTTTGACCTGACTCAGGAAAAAAAGCGGCGGCAAAGAGCGCATAAACCGGTAACCTTGCTCCACAAGACATAAAAGGAGACATCATAATCGTAGTAATGCGTTCTCGTTCACTATCGAGAATACGCGCCGACATAACGGCTGGCACAGTACAACCAAAACCAACAATTAATGGCACAAACGCTTTACCAGGCAAGCCAATTCTTTGCATGGCAGAATCAACAACAAATGCCGCCCGTGCTAAATAACCACTACTTTCTAATATCGATAAACCAATAAACAAACAGGCAATTACCGGAATAAAAGTGGCGACTGTTTGCAAGCCCAAGCCCGCGCCTTCGATAATGGTTAATATCCATTGTGGTGTACCAAGTTCTGCTAGCCATTGCTGTGGATAATCAACAAATATCGCGCCCGCTAAAATATCAAAAAAATCGATAAAGGCACTACCTACGTTGATGGCAAACATAAACAATAAATACATCATGCCAAGAAATACCGGTACACCAAGCCAAGGGTGTAAAATAACCTGATCTAATTTATCGCTAAAACGAGTCGTACTTTCGCTAGGATTTTGCACCTGAGTTAATAACTGTTGAATAAATTCATAACGTGCCTGCATGATCGCAAGCGCATTATCATTTTTTGCATTACAGCCTGCAGAGTTACAATCACCCTGCTCTAATTGATGTAAGTGAACATTGTCTGCTTTTTGCGAAACGATAACATCTTCAGGTAAATTAAGAGCTTTTATTTGTGTCGATTTAGTAGGGGTAGATTGCAATACCTCCGCAACTTTTTCCGTAATATTTCGCTTTAAGCTATTGCCGATAATCACAGGACAACCAAGCGCTTTTGACATCAATGCCGTATCAACATTTGCAGCTTCTTTTCTGTCAATTTTATTAAGTACGACTAAAACGGGTAAACCTAACTCCAACAATTGAGTGGTTAGGTACAGCTGACGTTTTAATTGAGTTGCGTCGACAATATTAATTAAGCAATCAATTTTTTCTTCTTTGAGAAAATTTTGCGTTATAGATAAATCTTTTCCTTGATTGGTGCGTGCTGATAATGAACTAATACCTGGTAAATCAGTTAACAAGGTTTCTTGACCATTGAATAAAAACGTCTGCTGCTTTGTCGCAACCGTTACACCCGACCAATTTCCTGTTTTTTGTTTTGCACCACTTAAGGCATTAAAGAAAGTACTTTTTCCTGAATTAGCAAAGCCAACTAAAGCAATATGTAATTGATGAGACATTAGACGATTTCGATCCCTATTTGCTGGGCAACACTCGGGGCAATGCAAATTTTGGTACCGTGAAGATTATAGGCAATCGGGCCATTAAATGGGGCTTTATGTGCAAGCGTCACTTCCGTTTTAAGGGCAAAACCTTGCTCTATCAACTTAGTTGTTAAGTCAAAGTTTTCAGGAAGTTTACGAATGACAGCACGTTGAGCGCGTGCTAATTGTGAAAGCGTCATATCAGCCTAACATATTAATAATAATGATTATCATTCATATTACTTGAAAATAAAAAGTTGAGCAATAAAAGATCGTTTTTGCTTAATTAAAATCAGGGGCGTCGACGTAATTTTTAATATGGTTAACCCTAAAAATGCTTGCGATGTTAGTGTCAGCATCGCAAGCAAGTAAACTGAGCAACAAGCGGCTAGTTAAAAAGTATAGGTCAACTCAGCCCAACCACTTATTCCTTCAGACGGAAGTCTGTCCATTACAGAAATATCCGTTCCTTTAACCCGATTGTAACCACCTAAATGATTCCGATATTCTTTGTCAAAGACATTATCTACGCCTGCTCTTAAGGTGATTTGATTATTAACATAATACTGTAAGTCAACATTAATTAACCCGTAGCCAGCACTCGTTTGTTCATCATTTGTCACAGAAACATTATCCGTAGAGTCAGCAAAGACAAATGCAAGATTCGTTGACCAGTTTTCATTTGAAAAGCTCGCATTCACTTGACCGTTTAACGGTGCAATACGGTACAAGTTATCACTAATATCACGACGTTCGCCCCTTACATAGCTTACAATCGCCGAAATACGAAAATGCTCATCAACTTGAACATACCCATCTAGATCGACACCGTATAATTTGGCATCAACGTTATTAAACTGTAGCGGGTTGTCATCGCCAGACATCATATTCGCCATCATACTTGCCGACATATCATTCATCCCTAAAGGGATACCTTGAATGTAATCATCAATTTTTTGATAGAAAATATGTGGGGCAAAACGAGCACTTTTTGATTGATAGGTTAAACCTAAATCTAATTGTTGGGCCGTTTCAGATTTAAGATTAATATTACCAATATAAGTATTACCGTCAGCCAGACCTCCGGTAGCTTCCATTGGAGTCCATAAATATCTTTCTTGATAAGAAGGTGCTCTATTTTTTAAACCTAAGCCAATGTACAGTGACAACATGTCACTTAATTGGGTATCGATACTTAAAGCAATATCAACATTGTTGTCAGTAACACTTCTATCGGCATGATTAAATCCATCACGTAAATCAATTGCAAGTTCTGACATAGTCGGCATTGGCATAGCGCCATCCATATCCATACCATCATTTATGTCCATGTTGTCATCCATGCCCATACCACTATCCATGTCCATGTCATTACCCATGCCCATATCCATATCCATATCGTTTGGCATCTGCATCATCATTGCCATTGAAGTAGCAACTTCGTCAGCATTGGCTTCGGCACGTTTATAACGAAGTCCTAATTGAACTTGGGTAGCATCATATTGTTGGTGCCACTCAATGAAAGCCCCAAAACGATTGTCTTCAACACCATTAAAGTTAACGACCTCGAACATCATATTATTGGGATTTGTGATCACTGAATCATGCTCAGCTAAGTATCCATCAACACCGATACGTAAATCGCCATATGAAAACGTTTGTTCAAGCGTTAACTTAAAATCGGTTGTTGTTGCACTGGCGTTATTGCGTCGGTATTTCGTAGGGTCATCATTGGTTCGCATCAAAAAGTTTGTCATGCCATGATCAGCATCAATGTAACCTAATAACCAATTAGCTTGCCAAGCCCCTAGCATCAACTGACCATCTAAGTTCAAGCGATGACTAAAAATATATTCAATATCCATGGGCAAAGCTGGCGTGCCTGAATCTTGAGTATCGGTATAGTGGTAAGTAAATCCCGCTTCACTTGCGTTGCCAAAAAAGCGTAAGTCGGTGCCAAATTGGCGTTTTTCAAAATCTGTTGGCGATATTTCATCTCCTTTGCCACTTTCCATACTATCGCCTGCTTGCCAATTGCCATAAAACAAACCAGCAAAATCTCCCTTAGCAAGATTGACGACAGAAGATAACGTGCCCGCGTTATTATTGCTTCGAATACCGGTTTGAATATCGCCCGTGGTTTGCCAATTATGGTTATGAGTTGCCTCTGCTTTGCGCATTGTAATATCAATAGCGCCACCTAAGGTGTTCATTCCTACGGAAACAGGTGCAATACCTCGATATACAGTCATAGCATCAACAATTAATGGCGTTGAATAACTTAACGGAGTATCCATGGCATTTGGACCTGCACCGATTATCGTATGCCCATTTAAAGTTGCAGATATTCTATCGCCATAAAGACCACGATATTGAGCAATCCCCGTGACCGGCCCATTCGAATTTACATTAGCTCCCGGCACAGAGGTTAACCAATTAGCTAAATCAGGCTCCGTAGTTTTACCTTGGGCGTAACTTTCGTTATTTTCTAATCCAAGATGATGACGTTGATTGGTTATAGTGATCACTTCGATATTTTTTAGTTTCTCTTTTTCAATAACTTTAAGTTCTTCAGCCCAACTTTGGTTAGAAAAAATAGACGCGGTAAGCAATACCGTTTTAACGGCAAATGCACTTGCTTTAATTCGGAAAAATTTTTGGGGATATTTCATCAATAAATCACTTAGCTGTTTTAATTAGGGTTATTTTGTAAGTAAATAAATATGAAAACAAAGAGAACATGAGAAAGTGCGACATAATGTCGCAGATAATCAACTACAAACTTGATATACATCAAACCCGCTGATTTATAAAAGATTAATAGCCTATAAAATTGTTACATATAAGTGTGAATCTAGATTAAATTTAACACCTATTTATGAGAATATAACCCCACTTTTTATCAGCTAACACTAGGGCGTGTTGACCTTTCGAGGTTAAATTTTGTTCAAAATAAAAGCCATTTATTCAAGGCGTGAGTTAAGTAGCATGGTTGTTCCATGTAAATAGCGAACAACGAATAAAAAATGGCTTTTAATTGAACCCTTCGGGCAACGTTTGTTTGTCATTTCTACTGCATTTTTGCTCATTGAGGTGGAATAACCACATATCATTCGCAATGCTTTGTATAAATACCAAACAAACAGTTGCAAAAATCATCGCGAAAGATCAACACGCCCTAGTAAACATTAATCATTTTTGTACTAATGTACTTTGTTATACTATTTCATCGACTAATTTGTGCCGATAATTAATGACAATTACTGCAACAATGGCACAATAGTCTTGTGGTAAATAAAAAGGATAGTAAATGAAAGGCTTAATAGGTTTGTTTCTAATACTGGTCAGCCAGATCAGTGTTGCTGTTGAACAAGCAGAAACCATTTTCAAACAACTTGCGCCATCGCTTTATCAAATAAGGTTAATTGATAAAGCCAGTGGAGAAAAATCGTCCATTGGTTCAGGTTTTCAAATTAGCAGTGATGGATTAATTGCGACGAATTATCATGTTATTTCTAGCTTTGCTCGACATCCTGAAAAATACCGTATTGAGTATTTAGATAATAAAGGTAATAAAGCACTGCTTACGTTAAAAAGCATTGATGTTATCAATGACTTAGCACTAGTTAAACGAGAAGTAGATGGTGAAATGCCGTTTTTTGAAATCTCGCAAAGTATTCCCGTAAAAGGTGAAGAACTTTATTCGTTAGGAAATCCTCATGATCTAGGCATGATAGTCGTTCCGGGTACTTATAACGGACTTAAAAAAGAATCTTTTAACGACCGCATCCATTTTACTGGCTCGGTCAACTCAGGCATGAGTGGTGGCCCTGTTGTCAACAAAGATACTCAAGTAGTAGGTGTCAATGTTGCCACATCAGGCAATCAAATCGGCTTCTTAGTTCCTCATGACAAATTATTAGCATTAATTTCTCAATATCAGCAAGGAGACTTGTTAACCATCGATGAACAAATGGAGAGCCAACTGCTTGCCAATCAAAAAGAATTGGTTGAAACCTTATTAAAAAGTGACTGGCAATTGAAAAAGCTGGGTGAAGGTTTGATACCTACTATTGATGTACCTTTTATTCGTTGCTGGGGAGAATCAAACGCTGATAAAGATGACGCGCTTATTATGCTTGCAGTCGCCAACTGTTCGTTAGATGAAAACACTTATATCGCTAGTAATTTTTTCACTGGTTCTTTAGAAATGGAATACCGTTTCATGCAAGCGAAAAAGTTAACAGACACTAAGTTTTATCAATTATTTCAACGCCAGATTGCCCGTGTAATGCCAGGCAATAAAGCTGGCAAAGATGATGTTTCAGAGTTTGAATGTCAACATGACATTATCATGCCCGAGCACCAAAAAATTAATAATAAAGCCGTTTTTTGTACACGAGCCTATAAAGGCTTTTCCGACTTATACGATGTTATTTATCTAGGAGTTTCAATAGACAGACATGACCAAGCTCTGTTAAGTCACTTCACCTTCGCAGGTATTTCACAAAAAAGTGCGCAAGCGTTTACTAAGAAATTTATGGAGTCTGTCTCATGGAAATAATTATCGAAGAGATCAGCCGAGGTCAAAAATTATTAGGCCGTCATAAATTCAATAAGAATAGCATTAGCATTGGTCGTGGCTATCATAGCGATATTATTTTATCCGACCCCCATGTTTGTGCTGAGCACTTATCAATAGAATTTGACGGTGAAAATTGGCGAGTGGTTGATTTAAATAGTATAAATGGCTGTTTTTTGGGGGAAGGAAAAAAACCCGCCAATGGCCATATTATTCATTCTGGTGATGTTGTCACCATAGGTAAAAGCCAGATCCGAATTGTTTTCCCTCATCATCCTGTTGTTGACAGTATCACGCTGAGTCCATTTGAAAACTTAATCAACTTAACTAAACAGCCACTAGTGTTGACTATTAACGTCGTGATATTTGCACTGTTAACCGGTTGGATGTTCTTTTTAAATAACCCTAAAGAAGTAAACTTTACCCAATTATTTGTACCGGCGGTCGGTATAACTTTAATGTTTGCCATTTGGCCAGCAGCCGTTGCCTTAGTGTCGCATTTAACCAAGCATGACGCGCGAGTTTTTACGCAATTAGGTATTTGTTTTGTTTTTTATAATTTAAGTTGGGTAATTGATTTTCTTGAAGCATTGGTAAATTTCAATACATCAAGCCAATCTTTCATGCCTCATTTGATCATCGTACTGCCTATAGCTTTAGCTTTTTGTTTATTTTGGCTAAATTGCCATATAGGTTTCCATATGAGTAAAGTGAGAAGAGTAGTCGTTGCAGCTTCTCTAACAACGTTATTATTTGGCGGTACCTTCCTGATCCAACTGAGTAAAAAGCCTGAGTTTAGTGTCAGACCACAATTTAATTCAACCTTGTTAACGCCAAACTTTATGTTAGCGCCAAGCAATAATGTCGATGAATTTATTGAAAACAGTAATGACCTGTTTAAACACGTGCAAGCGACAAAAAATAAAGATGAATAAATCAATTTAATCATCTTTTAAGTATGATTCAAGCTCAAATATTTAGCAGATATTTGAGCTTTTTTATTGGCACAATAACGCTAATTGCTCTAATTTTCATGATAAAAAATACGATAAAATCTCAATGAGATACGCATAGAATGTACTCATAGATTGGGGTATTTAACTAAGGGGTTTTGACAAACTTTTCTTTTAAATAACGCTGTAATTTAATTAAGTCCTGCTCTGGAAACCATTTTTTATGGGCTAAATAGTAATCTTCACCGCGATACATTTTATCTAAAATATCATTTATGGCATTAATAGCTGCAGCCCCTTCCTGACTTTTTGAGCAACTAATATGAGCAATCAAATACGGTGGCGCGCCCGCTATGGCATGTTGTTCTAATAAAGCTTTTTGAGCTTGATTAGGCTTCATATCAATAGGCAATGCCAATAAATAATCTACTCGGTTAGCATATAGCATAGCTTCAAGTGCGGTAACTCGGTTTACTCCACCGCGAAAATAAATATTTTTCTTTGCTAATTTACCCACTTCAATATCTAGAAATGGTCCAAAAGAAACCCCGCTAGCAAGTCCTATAATTTCATTAGGTGTGTAATCAAATACTGCTTTAAGGCTGGTGATTTCTCCATCAGCATTAAATAGTTGTTCATCGAGTGGCGTGCGCTGGTTATAACGAAAAAGTTTATGGGTTAAATAAAATGCTTGTGGTGTTGAAAATAAAGAATACTTTTGACGCGATTCAAGTTTTGCTCGGTTTGCCACACATGCATTCGGTGTGGTTTGAAGGACTTGCTCAATACGCTTTATCGACATGCGTTGAACAACAATATCATATTGCTTTAATTGGCCGATAACACGACTTTCGATATAGGTAGCAACTGACGTCGTTGGCGCACTCATAGTGAGCAGGTTAAGATTTTCTTTTTTGTCTTCCACTAACCAAATAAGCGGTTTTTTGTCATTGTTTTGAACCGCTTGTTCAAATGCTCTGGCAAATACGTCAGATCCAATCGATAAGGATAAAATATAGAAAACAGACATTACATGATAACGGTTTAGTGTTTTCAATACTTTATCCTTTTATTTGCTATATGCAGAAATACCTATTAAGTATAGACGTTTATCGCAAACGTTAAGGTTTAGCAATAAAACCAACGGCATCATAAACTGAGGTCAAAATTTTACTGGCACGCACAGAGGCTTTTTCAGCGCCGTTACGCATGACTTGTTCCATTAATGCTTGGTCATTACGATACTGATGATACTTTTCTTGTATAGGCTCTAGCATTGCTACAACCGCGTCTGCTACATCACCTTTTAAATGACCATACATTTTATCTTCGTATTGTGGCAGCAATTGCTCAACACTTTGTCCTGTAGCACAGGATAAAAGCGATAATAAATTAGATACACCTGGTTTTTCTTCAATATCAAAATAGATACGGGCTTGCTCATCGGAATCAGTTACTGCTCGTTTAATCTTTTTAGCGATTTTCTTTGGATCTTCTAACAAGCCAATAAAATTACCTGGGTTGGTATCCGACTTTGACATTTTCTTAGTCGGCTCAAGTAAACTCATCACACGAGCCCCATGCTCAGGGATATATGGGTCAGGCACCACAAAAACATCACCATATATATTGTTAAAACGGGTAGCAATATCACGCGCTAACTCTAAATGTTGCTTTTGATCATCGCCAACAGGCACACGATCCGCACGATATAATAATATATCCGCTGCCATTAATACCGGATAAGTGAACAATCCCGAATTCATATTCGCTTCAGATTTTTGTGACTTATCTTTATATTGAGTCATTCGATTTAACTCACCCATTTGGGTGTAACAACTTAAAACCCAACTCAGTTGAGCATGCTCAGGCACATGAGACTGTATAAATATTGTGCTTTTCTCAGGATCAACCCCACATGCTAAGTATAAAGCTAAACCATCAAGCGTTGCTTTGCGTAGGGCAGCAGGATCAGGGCGAACAGTAATAGCATGTTGATTTACTAACATGTAATAACAATGATGCGAATCTTGCATATTTACCCACTGCTTAAGTGCACCTAAATAATTACCAATAGTTAATTCGCCCGATGGCTGACAGCCACTTAATACAACAGGTTTGCTCATGAGATTTCTATACCTAAATAACGATTTTTGATAAAAATTGATTTACTTGATCAATTTTAGATTATTTTTTCACTGTCGCGAGTTGAGCTCGCATTTCATCAATTGCCTGTTGGTAATTGGGTTTTGAAAATATAGCCGAACCAGCAACAAACATATCCGCACCCGCGGCGGCTATTTCAGCAATATTATCAGCTTTAACACCACCATCTACTTCTAATCGAATATCTCGACCACTAGCAGTAATTTTTTCGCGAACTAACTTTATTTTCTCTAAAGTTGTCGGAATAAAAGACTGTCCGCCAAAGCCTGGGTTCACAGACATTAATAAAATGACGTCGAGCTTATCCATGACGAAATCTAAACAATGCAAAGGGGTCGCAGGGTTTAATACTAAGCCGGCTTTACAGCCATGATCTTTAATTAATTGTAATGTCCTATCGATATGATCACTGCCTTCAGGATGAAAAGTAATAATATCAGCTCCTGCTTTTGCAAAACCAGGAATAAGACTATCTACAGGTTTAACCATCAAATGCACATCAATTGGAGCTGTAATGCCATAGTCTCGTAAAGACTGACAGATCATTGGACCAAAAGTTAAATTAGGGACAAAGTGGTTATCCATGACATCAAAATGTACAACATCAGCCCCCGCTGCAAGAACATTTGCCACATCCTCGCCTAAACGAGCGAAATCAGCTGAAAGTATGGATGGCGCAATTAAATATGAAGACATTATTTTCCCCTTTAAAAAACAGCGCTACTTTACCTAAAACACGACTAAAAATGAAGCATAAAGACAATTTTGGCTATTTTATTTTTGCAGGCTATACATTTACCCTTAATGATAAAAATGCTTGCTCTTGCTTGTTTAAACTCAATATTTTAAGTCATTTTTTCACATTTCATCTTTAACGTATTTCTTGAATAATTTAACGAAAAGATAAAAGTTATCCTATGATTAGTCATCAATAATAATGCACCTTTTTTGAGCATTGTTGAAACACGCGCACTATTATTGATCATCGCAAATTAGTCATTTTTTATAAAAAACACTTAATTAATTGATTTTTATATGAAATATATTTTTTGTTATTCAGGCACTCTCTTTGCAATCTTAAAGTAACAAAAATAAACTAAATGAGAATCACATGAAAAAAACACTATTAAATATCGCACTCTCTTCAACTCTTTTAACAGCTTCAATCGCTTCATTTAACGCTAGTGCCGAAGAAGGCCTTGGTGGTATTGAAGGATTAAGTGGCAACGTTGGCGTTGTATCACAATACTTTTTCCGTGGTATTGCACAAACCACTACAGCTTCAGCAAGCGGTGGCTTAGACCTTGAAAAAGGTGGCTTTTACGCTGGAACTTGGGCTGCAGATGTACAAGACGGCATCGAAATTGATTTTTATGCGGGTTACGGAATAGAAACAGATAGCGGTATTAGCTTAAGTGCTGGTTTCACTACGTATCAATACACAGGTGATTTTGATTCAGCGTATAACGAAATTAACTTAAGCGCTGCTTATGGTATGTTTTCACTTTCATACAATGTTGGTACTCACGAAGAAGACAAAGACTTAGGTATTGATGAATCTGACTACGATTTTGTTTCATTAACTGTAGAAGGTGAGTCAGGTTTATACGCAACGCTTGGTTCATGGGGTAAAGATTTTGACGGTGAATACGTAGAGCTTGGTTACGGCACGTCAATTTCTGGTTTTGATATTGGTGTTGCATTAATTTCTAATTCAGAAGAGTTAGATGTTGAAACAGGCAAAGGCGAAGAATCATTAGTATTAAGTATCGGCGCCTCTTTCTAAGAAAATATTTTTAACGTATTTCGACGCTAAATATTAAAAAACGCATAGGGGCTGTTGCTCTTTCGAGGTTAAATTTTGTTCGAGATAAAATCGTTTTAATCGCGGCGAGTTGTGTGTAGCCTAGTCATTCTAAGCAAATACTACTCAACAAAGAGTAAAACGATTTTAGCCGAATCCTTCGGACAGCGTTTGTTGGTCATTTTTACGGCGTTGCCCCACAAGGATGTGAGGTAAGGTGACTTTGCAGGAGCATAAAGTCTTTATCGCCTTTTTATGTGGAATAACCATATTACAAAAGCTCTGCCTTGTATAAATACCCAACAAAATGCTGCAAAAACAATATCGAAAGATCAACAGCCCCTAATATTAACTATGCGTTTTTTATTGAGCTATTGCATATAGATACTTTTTCAAAGTACAAATTTAATCAAGGTTATCAATGCCATAACACCTAAAGTAAAAGGCCAAAAGCACAGCTTAGGCAATAAATTATCTTCCACCATTATCCATTTTGACGTAACCGCTTTTCCTTGTGAAAAGAAATAAGTATTAATAATTAGCATCACCATTAAGAAGTACATCAATAAAAAGAAATATTCGATATAGACGATGCCATCTTCAGAAAATTGCTCGCGTAATTGAATATGCGAAATTAATACGACAAAAAACAACGCAGAAACAATTGAAATAACACCGGTAAAATTAAACCCTAACGACTCTCTTTTTTTAGGCTCTGCTGTTACCGTCATTAATAAAGCAAATAACAAGGTTGCTACCGTTAATAAAGGTACTAAGTTAATAATAAAGGCATTTAAGAATTTTCTTTTCATTACTACATTAAAGTAAAGTTCTGGGTATTCATATTTTTGCAAATTAAAACTTGTCCCAAAATCGGTATCATAATGAATCGTTTTAAAGTCGAAAAAAGTCTCATCAACTTGCCAATCACCCAACACTAAATCTTGTTCAATGCCAAATGATTGACCCAATTGGGTTGATTTATAGTTATCTAACGCTGGCGTAAAAATCAAATTCCGTTCTGAAATTTTAGGAGAAATTCTGATCCACACTGTCTTATGATCTAATGGATAATCTAAATAGTTAAAGTTTTGTCTTAACACAACATTGAAAAACCAGCCATAAACCGTGCCACCCTCAACTGTTTGCTGATATTTCAACTCCAATTCAGAACCTGCTACTTGTTCAGGAAATATAAAACTGGGTTGCAACGTTTGACTATTGTTATCTTCAGTTGGCAGTGTTTGCCATACATAACCTGTTACGTTAACGTCATTTGAACTTTTGAACGCGAGAGATTGAATAAAAAAACCGGTAGGAATGAAGGTCACCTCTTGTTTACTAAACCCAGGTGTATTTTGTAATTTATCAGTAAGACTCTTTTGAGCAGCTTCTGTGGATATAAGCTGATCGATATTCGGCTGATAATGGTTATCGACATGCAGCCAAGTTAGCACAATAACTACTAGAAAAATCAGCGATAAAACATGAGAAACTCGCCACATTATTTTTCTAAAATTATTCGGCTTATTTATCAATGTCATTGAAAATCCTTTTAATAAGTATTTTTAGTGGCTGAATATACACAAATTTTCTACATAACCATAGTACGAGCTAACAAATAAAAAGTGTTTAAATACTTGCATTTAGATTACGTCTTTAGTTTACTATCAAAGTGATGCATAACAGTATTAGGGAAAAGAATGACTCAGAAGATACGAAACACCATTAAAAGTGTTGCTTCAGCATTTTTAGGCGTCCAAAGTGATAAAAACAGGGAAAAAGATTTTACTGAAGGCAAGTTCAGCCACTTTGTTATTATTGGATTGCTTGGCGTAATTATCTTTATAGGTGCTTTGATCAGCATAGTTTCTATCGTGCTAAACTAAGCAATTTTTCAGCTTATTGTCATTATTTTTTAGCATTATAAAGTACCATTAACTCAGCCACTTTTTTTCGTCCTCCCCCCTTTTGACTAATGGTTCTCGCCACTTGAATCGATTTCTTTTTATTGGCGCCCTGATAAATCTTGCGAGTCCATATTGTGTCATGATTACTAATTAACACACTAACATCTTTATTTTCGACGATTTCTTCTGCCGCATTCGCTAAGTCTGCTTGCTCATCTAAACCAAAACCATTTCCTGCATAACTGGTAAAACTGGCAGTTTTACTTAACGGCACATAGGGTGGATCACAATAAATAACATCGCCATTTTCAGCTCTCGCAAATGTTTGTCGATAGCTCTCACAAATAAAGATGGCATTTTGAGCTTTTTCAGCAAAAAACCACAATTCATCTTCCGGAAAGTAGGGTTTCTTATATTTTCCAAAAGGGACATTGTAACCTCCAGATTTATTATATCGACATAAGCCGTTATAACCATGGCGGTTCATATATAAAAAAAGTAGCGAACGATAATATTTATCAACCGTCGCGTTAAACTCGGTCCGTAAATGATAATAAGCTTCGGCTTGATTATTTTCTGGACAGAAAATCTTTTTAGCGTCCTCAATAAATTGCTGAGGTTTACTTTGAATGATCTGATATAAGTTAATCAAATCTTTATTGATATCGTTTAAGATATAACTTTGATGATCGCTATTTAAAAAAACTGAGCCAGCACCGACAAAAGGCTCAATTAGCCTATCTCCCGGTGGTAGCATTTTATTAATAACATCGCTAAGACTGTATTTTCCACCAGCCCACTTTAAAAACGCTCGATGTTTTTTTACCATTTAGCTCAACACCCTAATACGACAGATTAGCCTTCAAAGGCTAAGATGCGGGAATTGTAACTTGATTCTCTACTGATTGGGAGCGTTGAAAGCGATTGATTTCATCATTAATCGTGGTTATAGCTTTGATCCATGGCGATCTATCTTTGATCGTTTGTGGAAGCTGAGTAATTGCTAGTTCTGCTTGTTGGCGGTCTTGAAAATATTGACTCGTCACTATGGTCATCGTCTCATCATTAACTAAACGTTGGTATTGATAAAAGGACAAGCCTTGATATTCCGCCAAAAATTCATTCAAAACATTTTGTTGGGTAAATCCTGCTATTTGAATCACAAAACCTTGCTCCTGACCTTGGTATTGACCATTGATCTTCGCAGGTTCTGTTATGGGTAAGTGTTGATTTTCGCCAATTTGATCATTAGTCAGAGGTTCCACAGAAGCTTCGATATTCTCAACACTAATTTCAGCCATTAATTTTGGTTGTTTTTCTACCTCTGTAACAACATCTTTATTTGGTGCTATTGATGCTTGCGTGATTTCATTATTCTCATCACGGGTTAATACAGCTTCATTTGTAATTTTTTCATCAAGGTTTTGATGATAAGCTTCAATCGCATTAATAATATCAACGGGTTGAGCGGCTTGAGGGATCTTTTCCCCGATAATAGCATTTACGGATGGTTGCTCCATTAAAGAGCTAAAAATATCCGATGCTGTAGCTTGTGAAGGAGCCGATATAACAACCTTATCCGTCACTTGAACAAATGTATCCTTAGTTTGTCCCGCTTCACTTTTCGTGATGTTTTCCGTTCCCGTTAAATGAGCAATTGTGGTACTAAAACCAAAAACGTCTCGTTTAAATAATACATAAACACTTCCTGCTGCGATTAAAGACAATACAACAAAAAATGCTAACCACTTTTTCATTGGAGTGATGGCTAAATAATTTTTAGGTGGTTTAAACTGTTTAGCATTATGTGAAATCAACTGGCCTGTTTGAGCCGAAATTATCGCTAATTTTTTATGGAATAAAGATTGGTTCTCACAAATTTTTAATCCACCTTGCGGCGTTGATAACATTAAAATACTAATGTGATGATCTGATTTTTTGGCAATTTCTGCCAATTGACACAATTCATGAGTTAATTGTAATGACAATAAATGGGCATTATCAATAACTATACTCACTGGCTGCTGATGCTTTTTAACAAGATTAATTAAGCTTACAGCAACCGATTGCTCTGGATCAAAAAGGGTATTACCAAATAGTTGTTCAATGATACGGCAACGTACTTGTAGGTTATTTAATTTTGCCGACATAGTAATATATGCGGCATTATGATCTGGCGAAAGGTTACTGAGAAATTGGCTACCAACACTTGAACAAAGAGCTATTTGTTCATCCACCACCATAACGGCTTGTTTTGAAAATCGTAAAATATAATCAACACGTGCGGTTGCACTAATAGTTGTGACGCTTTCTGGTTGTGTTGGAGTTTCAAGAGCTTGCGCTAACGAAGACATATTTCACCTATCTGTAAATTTTTACAGAATTTGCTGAAGCATGTCCTCGTTGATATCGTCACGCATGACTGATTTACCAATTGCAGTTGGGATAATTAAACGTAATTTACCACCAATGTTTTTCTTATCGCGGCGCATATGTTTAATAAATTCATTAAAGCCCATGTTTTCTGGCGCTATTAATGGCAATTCAAAATCTGTTAATAGTTTTTCAATACGACGAAGTTCTGACACTTCTAGCAAATTCATTGCTACTGAAAGCTTTGCAGCAAGTACCATGCCAGTGGCTACAGCTTCACCATGCAACCAGTTTCCGTAACCTTGTTCAGCTTCAATCGCATGACCAAAAGTATGCCCTAAATTCAGTAATGCTCGAACGCCTGCTTCAGTTTCATCAGCCGAAACAATATCGGCCTTACACTGACAACATTTTTCAATCATTTGAATTAAAACAGGTTGTTCACCGGCTTTAATCGCCTCGGTATTAGCTTCTAACCAAGCAAAAAATTCACCGTCACCTAAAATGCCATACTTGATCACTTCAGCCATTCCTGCTGAAAACTCTCTTTTAGGTAAGGTTGTTAAACTATCAATATCAATTATCACGGCTTTCGGTTGATAGAAAGCCCCGATCATATTTTTTCCTAAAGGATGATTAACCGCGGTTTTCCCACCAACTGAAGAATCTACCTGAGATAATAATGTAGTTGGAATTTGAATAAAGTCGATACCGCGTTGATAACAAGCTGCAGCAAAGCCAGTGATATCACCGATAACACCACCGCCTAATGCAATCAAGGTAGAATCTCTACCATGAGTATTCGCTAATAAGTGCGACATTATCTTGTCGAAATTGGCTAAATTTTTCTCTGCTTCACCATCATCAAGGATCACTTCGTCAACTTGATAGTCAAGTAATTTAGCTTTGAGAGTTTCAAGATAAAGTGGTGCTACAACAGTATTCGTGACAATACACACCCGCTTTGCGCGAATATGTTGAGAGAGTAAATTATCTTGGTTAAATAAATTACTCTCTATATAGATTGGATAACTGCGCTCACCTAAGTCAAGCTTTAGGGTTGCCATAGTTTAGAAATCTAGTCGCTCAACAATTTTATTAGCAACAACTTTAGCGCTTTGGTCATCGGTTTGAACGATAACATCAGCAATTTCTTCATAAAGAGGATTGCGTTCAACTGCTAAGTTTTCTAATACGGTACGAGGGTCTTCTGACGTTTGTAATAACGGACGTCGACGATCACGCTGAGTTCTAGCCACTTGCTTATCAATAGTGGTTTCAAGATAAACCACAATACCACGTGCTGATAAGCGATTACGAACGATATCGCTTATCACTGAGCCACCACCCGTAGCCAAGACAATGCCTTGCATTTCTGATAAATCATCAATCACGGTTTCTTCTCTTTTACGGAAACCTTCTTCGCCTTCAAGATCAAAAACCCAAGCGATGTCTGCACCAGTACGGCGCTCTATTTCCTGATCAGAGTCAAAAAATTCTAAATGAAGCTTATCAGCTAATTCTCTACCTATTGTGCTTTTGCCTGCACCCATAGGTCCTACTAGGAAAATGTTACGTTTTTCTGCCATGAGACTAACTTAATACTCGTTTAAATTGCGTTTACAGGTAAGAGGGAACCTCCCTCGAAAATTTTAAGGGCGTAATTATCGCAATTGTTGGGTATGAATTGCAAGTAAGCAATGTACAAAAGTACAGCTTACTTGCAAATAATTTAAAATCTTTCAGTAACTATGCGTGGTGTAACAAAAATAAGTAGTTCTTTTTTCTCATTAAAGTTATTACTATTTCTAAACATCCAGCCAAAATATGGAATATCACCTAATACAGGTACTTTTGAAACGCTGCTGATGATTGATTGTTGATAAATACCACCGAGCACTATAGTTTCGCCATTGTTGACTAATACTTGTGTCCCTATTCTTTGAGTATCTATCGCAGGGGCCGAACCACTTTGCACGTCTGAAACGGTATCTTGTGTAACCACTAAATCAAGAATAATTCTATCATCAGGCGTGATATGTGGGGTAACCGTTAAACTAAGCACTGCTTTCTTAAATTGCGTTGCGGTAGCGCCACTTGATGCTGCTTCTTGATAAGGAATTTCAACCCCTTGCTCAATATACGCTTCTTTTTGATTTGCCGTAGTAATACGCGGGCTAGCAATGATTTCACCTTTGTTTTCTTTTTCCATGGCACTTAATTCAAGATCTAAGATAGTACCATCGGCAAGTCGCGCTACTTGGAAAGCAATACTACCCGCAGGATTAGCAACCGGTAAATTAACATTCAACCTATCAGCAAGTGCTGGTACAACGCCACCATTTGCAGAGTCGGCACCACCTATTCCTCCGGAAGAAGCAAACTCTCCATCAGTATCAGTAACTCCCCAACGAATACCCAACTCTTCATTGATGTTATCTTTAACTGTCACCATTCTTGATTCAATAACCACTTGGCGTACAGGTATATCTAACACACTAACCATACGTTTAATGTCTTCGATACTCTTTGCTGTATCACGAATAAGTAAGGTATTGGTTCTTTCATCAACACTGACACTACCACGAGGAGATAAAATTGAATTGTCTTCACTTTTAATCAAGGCCGCAAACTCAATCGCTTTCGCATAATTGACTTGGACATATTCAGAATATAATGGCGCTAATTCCGCCACTTGTTGTTTAGCTTGCAATTCCCTAGCTTCTCGCGCAGCCAATTCATCACTTGGGGCAACCATTAAAATGTTGCCCTGCATACGTTTATCTAAACCTTTTACTTTTAAGATAATATCTAACGCTTGATCCCAAGGAACACCGTCTAGTCGTAATGTTATATTGCCATTTACCGTATCACTAGTGACTAAATTGAATCCATTATAGTCAGCAATAATTTGAAGTACGGTTCGAACAGGAATGTCTTGGAAATTTAAAGAAATTGCGCGGCCAGAGAAATCTTCAGAGTCACCTAAATAACCAGGTACTTTCACTTTCTCTGTGACTGTTAAAGAAAACACATTATTTAACTGCTGATGCTTAAAAGTAAAGTTATCTGCAATATCAACCACTAAACGTGCATTTTTACCTTCTCTAAACGTTTCAATACCTTTTACTAACGTACCGAAATCGGTAACATCTAAGGTATAAAGCAAGTCATCTAAAATTTTCGTGTTATGAAATTCAACATACACTTTACCTAAACGATCACTTACATCAACAGCAACCATGCTGTCGTCTAAGTACACAAGTAACTGACCTTCATTTCCTTGACCACGTTTAAAATCTATTGACGCAATATTATTAATAAATTCTGATTTGACTGGTGTTAAATTACCTAACGATGCGACATTGCCTTTATTTAATAATAAATTAAATTGATTCTCACTTTGACTGACATCAAAGATAGATAATTGATCTAAATGAACAGAAGCGACAATCTTTCCAGATAATTTTTGAATGGTGACTTCTTTAACACCGGCATGAGCCACAATAGTCTTTGCTAATTGTTCGTCATAACTGTCTGCCTCAAATGTAATATCAATACGTGCAGGGTTTACTGACGTTTTAATAGTAGGTTGCGAAACAATGTTTTCTGATAAAATAAACACTAATTCTATTTCATCATTTTGCATTGTGTTATAGCTAACACCAGTAATTTCAGCAGCTATCGCGGTATATGAAAAAAGAGTAAGTGCCAACGTAGTGGCAATTTTTTTAAACATAGTTATCTTTAATTTTCTAATTATTCTAATAAATTGCAACATCACTTCCTTTGCCCCTCTGAACCTGACTCAACCATAGCGACAACAGTTTCGCGTTCAACCCAACACCCTGCACCATCTGGAATTAATTCGATCACTTTAACATTATTTTGACTGACTTCGGTAATTTTACCATGGTATAAACCAAGATAATTACCTACCGCAACACGATGCAAGGTCGCATCTGATGCTTCAACTAATGCCCAGGTTATTCCTAATTCACCTAAGGTTCCACGCATCGTCAAATCGCTTAAAGAAAACTTTTCTAAGGGTTGTTTTCTTCGACGAGGATCAGGACTTAAACACCCTGACATTTGTTGAATTTTTTCTTGAATAGCTTCAGGCCTAGGTATATCAAATGGACTACGAAGCGAACTCACTGAATAATCGAAATGATGAAAAACCGGTACAGACGGCATAGGATCAATTTGTTTAGGTGTATTCGCTTGAACCTCTGCAATATGCGCTTTTAAATCACTTGTATCATCAAAACACCCAGCAATAAAAAATAGAGGGATTAAAATGGCTAATTTTTTCATTCTACTTTAGCCTCCGAATAACGATAAGTTTTGGCTTGTAATTTTAAATTCAATTGTCCGTTTGCTTCTTTATTAATATCAATATCAAAATCATGAAGAGTTACAATTCTTGGTAAACCCGCTATTTTACTAACGAAGCTGCCAAACTCATGGTAAGTACCAATAACTTCAATATCTATTGGTAATTCGATATATATTTCTTGAGTGATCTCTGGTTGCCAATTTAATTTAACAAAATTAAGACCACTCGTAGTACCTACAAAAGTAATATCATCAAGTAAACCAGGAGTTTCATGACTTTCCGGTAAACTTTTCAATTGTGTTGCAAAAAGCTCTTCGGCTTCTATCATTTGCTGTTTAAAGAGTTCTAAATTAGCTGAAATATGATACTTAGCCTGATACTGCTGCTTTAATGTTGTTTCTTCGGCAACCACTCGATTCAAGGTATCAATTTTATCGCTGATCAAAAACATGTAACCTAAACCAAGCACGACAATAGCAATAAAGACAGAAAAGACGCCTTTTGCCAAAGGTGGCCACTGGGCAAGGTTGTCTAATTCAAGGTTATCGAATTGTGAAAAATCTATATTCACTTGCTTGCTCCTTGAGTGTTAGCAACATCTGTTAACCCTTTAATTCGAACCCGCATTTTAAAATCACTTAATAATTTACTTTGCGCATCGTTAGCAGTTATCGATTCTAAAACCGCGTCCGTGAATAAATCTGAACTTTCAATTTTTCTAATCATATTCGCTAAATGGTTATTCGATTCACTCTTACCGATTAATTGTAAGCTACTTCCTTGTTTTTCCATTTTAATCAGATATATTCCCGTCGGTACAACTTTCGCTATTTCATCAAGCACTTGTGTACCAACGTTACGACTGCGTTGAAGTTGTTCAACAACCGCAGTGCGCTTTTGCAATTCATTTTTCTTTTCATTTAACGTTTTAATTTGGCTGATACGAGCGTCTAAAACTGCAATCTCATTTTTTATAAATTGATTACGACTATTTTGCCCATCAATACGCATTTGATAAACTTGACTGACTAAAAAAACAACGGCGAACGCCCCTAAAGCAATAGCAGTTAATATCGTAAAAAATTCTCGTTGCTTCGCTTTTTCGGCTTCTTCTCGCCATGGTAATAAATTTATATGTGCCATGTAGAAAAACTCCTTAAAGCTAAACCCGCGGCCACCATATACTGTGATGCAGTTTGATTTAATTCTTGTTCATTAATTGATGAAGAAAGCGCCATATGAGAAAACGGATTAGCGATAACCGTATGTATACCTAATTCTTCATTCAGTAATTCATGAATGCCTTCTACTTGAGCACATCCACCAGATATCACTAAATAGTCGATTTTATTTTTGCCACTTGAAGTTAAAAACATTTGAATAGCACGTCGTATCTGTTGCACCAAAACCGTATGAAAAGGTGCCAATACTTCAAAAGTGTAATTAGGTGGCAAATCATTGCTGACTTTAGCCGCTTCAGCATCTTCAAAGGATTTATTATAATAAGAGACGATGGAGCGAGTATATTGTTCACCTCCAAACATTTGATCGCGACTATATAAGTGCTCACCCGCATGAGACACTGAAAAAAGTGTCATCATTGCGCCAATATCAACAATGGCAACGGTTTTATCGATCGCGTCATCAGGGAGTAAAGGTAAAATCAAATCATACGATCGACTTACCGCGTATGATTCAACATCAACAACTTTCGTAGTGAAACCACCGGCTTCTAAAGCTGACACTCTTGCTTCAACCGACTCAGTTCGAGCGGCACTCAATAAAACATTTATTTTGGTAGGATCAGATTCATTCACATCTAATGGTTCAAAATCTAAACTAACTTCATCAAGTGGGTATGGAATTAAACTGTCGGCTTCAATTTCTATTTGACTCGCTAATTCTTGCTCATTGAGCGAGACATCCATATAAATAACTTTAGTGATAACGGTTTGACCAGAAACAGCGGCGGCTGCTTGGGTAGCAGAAGCAGTAATTTTGCTTCGTAGTTTTGCGATAACGTTGCCAACGGCTTCAATATCTTGAATTTCTCTGTCGATAATAGCACCTCTGGGCATTAGCTCAGTTGCTATTGCTTCTAACACATATCCCTCGGCGCCCTGATTGATTAATACCGCTTTCGCAGAATGAGATCCAATATCTATCCCTACAACCAAAGAAGTTTTCTTTTTCCAAAGATTTTTCAGCATAACTTCCTACTAGATCATTTTATTGTAATAATATAGCTATATTTTCCAGATAAATACATTTATTACATGCTTTTAAAGGATATACTAGTAGTAATCAGCAATTTTTTTAAATTTTATTGAGCACTTAATTTTGTTTTCATTCAAAAAACTCCTAAAAATTGGTCTATTTTTATCACTTTTCGGCCTTGTAGCCCTAGTTATTACGTACTTTTCTCTTAGAAGTGATTTACCCAGCGTTGAGTCTTTAAAAAACCTACAATGGCAAACACCAATGAAAATATATAGTGCTGATGGCAAACTAATGAATCAGTTTGGTGAGAAAAAAAGGATCCCTTTAACGCTTGATGAAATGCCAAAACAACTCATCAATGCCATTTTAGCCACAGAAGATGATCGCTTTTATTTACATTTTGGTGTTGATCCAATAGGTATGACCCGAGCTGTAATTGGTCAACTTATTGGTCAAAATAAAGGAGGCGCAAGTACAATCACCATGCAAGTGGCGCGTAACTTCTTTTTAACCCGAGAACAAACCTATATCCGTAAAATCCGTGAAATATTCACCGCATTTCATATCGAGTACCTATTAACCAAAGATGAAATTTTAGCGTTATATATGAATAAAATACCTTTGGGTCATCGTTCTTTTGGTTTCGGGGCAGCAGCACAAGTGTATTATAATAAAGACGTTAAAGACTTAACGCTCGCACAAATAGCTGTTTTGGCAGGTCTCCCTAAAGCACCTTCCACTTTAAATCCTATTAGTAGACCAGATAGAGCTTTATCTAGACGTGCCGTTGTTTTACAACGTATGTTAGTGACTAATTACATCACTAGAGATGAATTTGAACAAGCGATCAATGCACCAATCACGGCAGAAAAGCATGGTGCTATTATTGAATTAAATGCGCCTTACGCCGCAGAAATGGCGCATCAAGAAATGATTGACCGATATGGTAAGGAACAGGCCTATACTGGCGGTTATAAAGTTTTCACTACGGTAACTTCAAAGTTGCAAAAATCCGCGGAGCATGCGGTGATTTCAAATTTGCTTAATTACGATTTACGTCATGGCTATAGAGGCGCTATTAAGTCTCTTCGTCCTCAAGCAAATAGAAATGATGATATTAAAATAGCAGAAATTGATCCTTTAAACGTGAATGAAATTAATGCAGCGTTAACAGCCATAGAAAGCTATCCTCCTCTTATTCCTGCTGTTGTTACTAAAGTTCTTGAGCAATCAATAGAAGTAACACTTGTGAATAATCAAACAATTATTATCGATTGGCAGGGCTTATCATGGGCACGAGAATATATAAATGACGATAAACAAGGGCCTGCACCTAAACTTGCTAACGAAATTGTTCAATATGCTGATGTCGTGTATATCAGAGAAAATAATGAAGAATTCGCGTTAAGTCAGTTTCCTTCTGCAAGCTCTGCTTTAGTTTCCTTATCACCAGATAATGGCGCAATAAAAGCGGTAGTAGGTGGTTTCAACTATAAACAATCACAATTTAATCGTGTTACACAGGCTAAACGCCAAGTAGGCTCTAATATTAAGCCATTTGTTTATTCTGCTGCATTGGACAATGGTTTTACACTTGCTTCATTAGTTAATGATGCCCCGATAAATCAATCTAATGATATTACGGGGGTAGTTTGGCGCCCAAAAAATTCTCCGCCAGTTTACTCAGGAGAGATCAGAGTAAAAAGAGCGTTAGCTGAATCTAAAAACGTGGTTGCAGTCAGACTATTTCGAGAAGTAGGTTTGAATAAAATCATTCCTCACTTAGCTTCCTTTGGCTTTGCTCCTGACGAGTTACCACGAGACGAGTCACTATCGCTAGGCTCTGCTTCTTTAACCCCATTAGAAGTTGCTACTGGGTTTGCAACATTTGCCAATAACGGTTTTTTAATTGAACCATATATTATCGAACGCATTGAAGATTCTTTTGGCAATATTGTTTATCAAGCTAACCCTGCTATTGCGTGCGATGATTGCAGTCAATTTGAAAATAATACGCAATTAGCGGCTGAATTAGACCCAAGTTCCGAATCATTTGCAAATACTGAGACGTTACAACAACAAACAATTACTAAAGAGCATCCATTGGTAAAAGCAGAGCGTGTTATTTCGCCACAAAATGCTTTTTTAATTACTCAGGCATTAAATGAAGCCATATGGGGTGCGGATTGGTCTTTAAATCCAGGTTGGCAAGGCACAGGCTTTAGAGGGCGCAAACTAAACAGACGAGACATTGCTGGCAAAACAGGTACAACCAACGAAGCTAAAGATGCATGGTTCTCAGGTTTTAGTCGCAGAATTGTCACAACTTCTTGGATTGGCTTTGATGATCCTTCTCGTAATCTTGGCAGTTCCTCGTATAACAATAACCTTGATAAAAACCAAATTACCGGTAAAGAGTTTGGCGCTAAATCAGCCCAACCTGCTTGGATCTCATTTATGCAGACCGCATTAGAAGATTTACCAGTTGAACCTTTTATGCAACCCGAAGGGATAGTGTCTGTACGTATAGATAAACAAACCGGTAAATTAACTCAACGTACCGATAAAAGCAGTATCTTCGAATATTTTAAAGTCGGTAGTGCGCCAACTGAATATGTGACCAAAGATAACAGTCATGATATTTTTGACAATAAAGTAGAATCTGAAGAAATTTTCTAACTAATTGGTCAAGTTTTATTTGATGAAAACTTCTTTCGTTTCGAATGTATTTATCCCTAAAAAAGCGGAATATGTAAAATATATTCCGCTTTTTTGTGTATATTCCTACATTTTTGAATAAATACTCTTATTTCCCTCTCACTCCATTTTTTCTAGCCTGCCTTAATGCCTTATTAATAATGTGCAGATAACCTCATTAAATTTTCGCTATAAATGTAACTTATAATGAAAACTTTCACATCGAAACAAATTTTTCTTTCGTTTTAATTAAAAATCACCTAAAATTGCGCCCTCAACATTACCTTGAACTTAAAAATTCACAATATCGTCATACTTTAGGAGCTTATTTGTTATGACTGCTTTGCCAAAAACTATCGATTTATCTCAATACGGCATTAATAATGCGACCGAGGTTGTTTACAACCCGTCTTATGATTTGTTGTTTGCTGAAGAAACTAAATCTGATCTTGAGGGCTATGAAAAAGGCGTAGTCACTGAGCTTGGAGCAGTCAATGTTGATACTGGTATTTTTACTGGCCGCTCTCCTAAAGACAAATACATCGTGCGTGACGATACTTCACGAGACACTGTGTGGTGGTCTGATCAAGGTAAAAATGATAATAAACCAATGACTCAAGAAACGTGGGATCATTTAAAATCATTAGTAACAACACAACTTTCAGATCAACGTTTATTCGTAGTTGATACTTATTGTGGCGCCAATGAAGATACTCGTTTGAAAGTACGTTTTATTACCCAAGTTGCATGGCAAGCACACTTTGTTAAAAACATGTTTATTCGCCCTTCGGATGAAGAGCTGAAAGATTACGAACCAGATTTCGTGGTAATGAATGGTGCTAAAACCACCAATGACAAATGGCAAGAACAAGGCTTGAACTCAGAAAACTTTGTTGCTTTCAATTTAACAGAAAAAATTCAATTAATCGGTGGTACCTGGTACGGCGGCGAAATGAAAAAAGGTATGTTCTCAATGATGAACTACCTATTACCTTTAAAAGGTATTGCGTCTATGCACTGTAGTGCCAACGTAGGTAAAGCAGGTGATGTGGCAATATTTTTTGGCTTATCAGGTACAGGTAAAACAACGCTTTCTACTGATCCAAAACGTGAATTAATTGGTGATGATGAGCACGGTTGGGATGACAATGGCGTATTTAACTTTGAAGGTGGTTGTTATGCTAAAACCATCAATTTAAGCAAAGAAAATGAACCTGACATTTACAATGCGATTCGTCGTGATGCCTTATTAGAAAATGTCACTGTTGATGCCAACGGTAAAGTTGATTTCGATGATAATTCAAAAACTGAAAACACCCGTGTTTCTTACCCAATTCATCATATCGATAACATTGTTAAACCAGTTTCTCGCGCAGGTCATGCTAAAAAGGTTATTTTCTTAACCGCTGATGCTTTTGGTGTGTTACCACCGGTTTCAAAGTTGACGCCGGCACAAACTGAATATTACTTTTTATCAGGATTTACTGCTAAATTAGCAGGAACCGAACGTGGTATTACTGAGCCAACGCCAACATTTTCAAGTTGTTTTGGTGCGGCCTTCTTAAGTTTACACCCTACCCAATATGCTGAAGTTTTACGTAAACGAATGCAAGCGGTTGGCGCTGAAGCTTATTTAGTAAATACTGGCTGGAATGGCACAGGCAAACGTATTTCAATTAAAGATACTCGCGCCATCATTGACTCTATCTTAGATGGTTCAATCGATAGTGCTGATACTCGTACGTTACCGCTGTTCAATCTGAATGTACCTACGGCATTACCGGGTGTGAATACCGATATTCTTGATCCACGTGATACTTATGCAAATGCCGCAGAATGGCAATCAAAAGCACAAGATTTAGCCACCCGTTTTGTTAATAACTTTGAAAAGTTCACTGACACCGACAACGGTAAAGCGCTAGTAAAGGCTGGTCCTGAACTTTAACCATCCATCAAGTTAAAAATAAAAAGCCCTAATAAATAATATTATTAGGGCTTTTTTAGCTGCAAACTTTAGCTTGACTGTTGGTTCTTATGAACACGAATAAAATGAATTACCGACTATAAAGCATCAGCCGCGAATAATATTACGCAATATTTTTGCTATAAATTTTCGATTTACGCTGAAAGTTATACATTTGTTTTTTACCTTCAGGAAGTTTTTCAATAGGCTGCTCTGTGAACCCTTGTTCTAAAAACCAATGTCCACTCACCGTAGTTAAGACAAAAACAGAATCAAACCCTTGTTTCTTGGCATTTTCTTCCACTGCCGCCATTAATCGTTCTCCACGATTACCTTTTCGATAATCAGGATGAATAACCACACAAGCGATTTCTCCTGTATTTGCTTCGGTATAAGGATACAATGCAATACAAGCGATGATAACATCTTCTTTCTTAAGTACGGTAAAACGGTCAATTTCTACTTCAAGTAATTCTCTCGATCGCTTTACTAAGACCCCCTCTTCTTCAAGAGGCTGAATGAGCTCTAAAATACCAGCAACATCATCGATTGTAGCCGTTGATAATTCTTCTTTATGATCTTTTGCAATTAAGGTTCCGGCACCATCTCGTGTAAATAATTCTTGTAATAACGCGGTATCACTTTGATAACTGACACAATGACAACGTTCAACACCATTTTCACCACATTGAATAATAGAACGCAGCAGCAATTGACGCACATGACAATCTTTATCATCCAGTAAGGTTTTAACGGTACGAACACTACAACTGCGGATCAGTTTACCTGATTGATCAATTAGGCCTTCATCATCGGTTAAAGCAATTAACTTATCAGCTTTAAGCGCAATTGCTGTTTGCGTAGCAACATCTTCTAAAGCCAAATTAAACACTTCACCTGTTGGCGAATATCCAATTGGCGAAAGAAGTACGATTGAGCCGTAGTCGAGCTGCATATTAATGCCATCAGAATCAATTCTACGTACCGAGCCTGTATACTTATAATCAATACCTTCACGAACGCCCATAGGCTTAGCAATAACAAAATTACCGGTACTAACCCTAATTTGTGAGCCGTGCATAGGAGAATTAACCAAACCAGTACTTAATAATGCTTCAATATGTAGGCGCAATGAACCTGTAGCATCTTTTACCGCTACAAGTGTTTCAGCGTCTGTCACTCGAACATTATTTTCAATATTACGTTCAATGCCGCGTTGCTTAATACTGTTTTCAATTTGTGGTCTAGCACCATGCACAACCACAAGTTTCACCCCTAAACTTCTTAATAATGAAATATCATGAATAATGTTAGCAAAATTAGGGTGAGACACTGCCTCACCTCCGAACATCAACACCACAGTTTTACCGCGATGTGCATTAATATAGGGAGCAGCGTTTCTAAACCATTTTACGTAATTTTGATCGCTATTATTCATATCATCCATTCGTTAACATCTACTTTTTATTACTTACTTTGACCAACAATATATTGCATTGCGACTTCGTCAGCAGGGTCTTTATGAGGGCTAGGTTCACTGTCTTCGATGATATTGTCAGCCAGTGTCGATTTATCTATGGTAGTAAAGCCTAATTGACTGAAATACTGTGGAATATAAGTCAGTACAATAATTTGCTCTAATTCCATTTGATGAGCAAATTCCAATAAATATTGCACTAATGCTTCACCTTGCCCTTGTTTCTGGGCACTTTCAGCCACAACAACGGAACGAATTTCTGCCAATCCTGTTTGATAAATATATAACGAGGCACAACCAACCACATTGCCATCTAATTCAGCCACCACGAAATTTTGGATATCGTGAATGATGTTGTCACGTGAACGCGGTAATATTTCACCTTTGTCCGCCCAAAAGTTAACTTGTTGATAAATTTTATCAACATCTGACATTCTTGCACGACGCACCGACATTGCCGCCGCTTTTTGTGCATTTAAACGTTGTTTTACTTGCTTTAATGCAACTTCAGTTCGTTGCTTACCTGGAGCACCAACCACTTGCTCGTTGAGTATTTCTTCATTGCCAGTCGCTAATGCTTTTTCAACTTGTGAACGCGAGGTACCACCAAGTGCTTCACGCTTATCTAGGGTAGATTCAATCGATAAATGTTGATAAACATCTTGCTCAATTTTTTCCGAGTATTCCTGCAATTGAGTAATGGTTAGATCTTCAAGCGGCACACCTTTATCAATTGCGGCAAGCACTACCTCACCCACTATATGGTGCGCTTCTCGAAATGGAATATCTTTACCGACTAAGTAATCAGCAAGTTCAGTCGCATTAGCGTAGCCTTGCTGCGCAGCGGCAAGCGTACGTGAACGATTGACTTTCAATCCGTCAGCTACAAGCACTGCCATTTCCATGCACTCTTGCCAAGTATCCATTGCATCAAAAAGGCCTTCTTTGTCTTCTTGCATATCTTTGTTATACGCAAGCGCCAGCGCTTTCATTGTTGTTAACATACCGGTTAACGAGCCAAAAACTCGACCCGCTTTACCACGAATTAATTCACAGGCATCAGGGTTTTTCTTTTGCGGCATTAATGATGAACCAGAGCTAACAAGATCGCTCATCTCAACAAAACCGGCTTCGCCAGAGTTGTAGAAAATCAGATCTTCTGCAAAACGTGATAAATGCATCATTGAAATACTCGCAGATGCTAATAATTCAATGACGTGATCTCTATCTGAAACAGCGTCTAAACTATTCATCGTTGCGGTTCTAAACCCTAAACGATTGGCGAGTGCGTTACGATCGATTGGATAAGCGGTTCCTGCAAGGGCGCCAGAGCCAAGCGGTGACACATCTAACCGATAAAGTGCATCTTTTAAACGCCCAATATCACGGTTAAACATTTCAACATAGGCTAAACACCAATGACCAAAAGTAACAGGTTGCGCACGTTGTAAATGGGTATAACCCGGTAACACTGTGTCTTTTTCACGTTCAGCAAGATTCATCATTGATTGCTGTAAATTCACTAAGGCAAACAATAAATCTCCACCCGTTTCTTTACACCACAATTTTAAATCAGTTGCCACTTGGTCATTACGGCTACGGCCGGTATGAAGCTTTTTACCTAAATCACCCGTTTTCTCGATTAACTGAATTTCAACCCAGCTATGAATATCTTCTGCATCAGATGCCAAGATTTGTTTAGGGTTTTCTTCAACCGATGCTTTTAATTCTTCTAATGCTGCCGTTAAACGTGTTAACTCGTCATCATTGATTACGCCAACTTCATGAATGGCCTGTGCCCATGCAATTGAACCAACAATGTCTTGTACCGCCATACGATAGTCAACAGGAAGCGAGTCATTAAACTTTTTAAATTGTAAACTCGCTTTTTCTTTAAATCTTCCGCCCCATAATGCCATGGTAATTTATCCTTTACTTCTGATCTGATTGAGAGAGTGCTGTAATTCTGCTTGATAAGCTGAATAAGCGGATAAAGCCTTCTGCATGTTTTTGGTCATAAACATCATCAGCACCAAACGTAGCAAATTCTTCTGAATACAATGAATTAGGAGAACGACGTTGGGTAACTTGTGCCATACCTTTATAAAGTTTAACTACCACATCACCCGTTAATTTTTCTGCAAGTGATGCTGCACCAGCCAGTTGAGATTTCGCTAAAGGCGTAAACCAACGACCGTCATAAATCACATGAGAAAACTCAAGGCCAATTGATTCACGATATTTTAATGACTCTTTATCTAAAATTAAGGTTTCTAAACCTTTGTATGCCGCCATTAAGATAGTACCGCCTGGTGTTTCATAACAACCTCTAGACTTCATACCAACTAAACGGTTTTCCACGATATCGATACGGCCAACACCATGAGCGGCACCTTTTGCATTTAAGTACATTAGAGCTTCATGAGCAGGTGAGCCTGTGTCTTTAAAGTCTTTTCCATCAACAGCAACTAACTCACCTTCGACAAAGCTAAGTTGTACGCGCTCGGCTTCATCAGGTGCGTCCATTGGATCAACCGTCATGGTCCACACTTCTTTTGAAGGCTCACACCAAGGATCTTCTAATTCACCACCTTCGTGCGAAATGTGCCATGTATTAGCATCACGGCTGTAAATTTTCGTTAATGACGCTGAACATGGAATATCACGCTCTGCTAAGTAATCTAATAAGTCTTCACGAGAAACCATGTCCCATTCACGCCATGGCGCAATAACGGTTAACTGTGGAGCAAGCGCGGCAAAACAAGACTCAAAACGCACTTGATCATTCCCTTTACCAGTACAACCATGACATACAGCATCAGCACCAACTTTAAGTGCAACTTCAACATGAGCCTTAGCAATAACAGGACGTGCCATTGAAGTACCTAACAAATATTGCCCTTCATAAACCGCACCGGTTTTCAAAATAGGGTAAATGTAGTCTTTTACATATTCTTCTTTAAGATCAACTACATGACATTCTGAAGCACCCGAAGCAATCGCTTTTTCCTGAATACCGACTAATTCTTCTTCGCCTTGACCAACATCAGCACAAAAAGCGACAACCTCACAACCTTCATAGTTTTCTTTTAACCATGGAATGATCGCTGAAGTATCTAAACCGCCTGAATATGCTAATACTACTTTTTTGATTTTTTTCTTTGCTGCTAAAGCCATTTCAATCTACCTATAAATTTTAAATTTGTTTAAAAAACCCGATTTTCAGGTTTTATGTTAATTATGACTATTTCTTTTATTTGCTGACACCGCTAAATAACGACGTTAACACAGCACATTGTGCCCACATTCTATTTTCTGCTTCTTGGAAAACAACTGACTTTTCTTCATCATCAAATAGTGCGGTGGTAATTTCTTCCTCTAAATGCGCCGGCTGGCAATGCATAACGACACTTGCCTTAGCTTTTTCCATTAAGGCATGATTCACCTGATAAGGCGCAAACACCTTTAATATTGTCGCTTTCTTACTTGGGTCTTCATCACCCATTGATACCCAAGTATCAGTATAGATAGCGTCTTGTTGACCAAGCTGATTAATATCAGTGGTAAACGTAAACTGTGCGCCACTTTCTTGTGCAAAAGCTTGTGTTTTATCTAGCATTTCTTGTGAAGGTCCATAACCCTCTGGGCAAACAAGTGTAAAATCAACGCCCACTAATGCCGCCATCAACATTAAAGAATTAGAAACATTATTCCCGTCTCCAATATAAGCAAGTTTGACCTTGGTTAAATCGTCGATATTATCTTTAGCAAAAATTTCCGCTAAAGTAACAAAGTCGGCAAGTGACTGACACGGGTGATATAAATCACATAACGCGTTTACTACCGGCACACTAGCGTGTTGTGCTAGTCCTTCAATAGCACTGTTTTCAAAAACCCGAGCAACAATGGCATCAGCGTAACAAGAAAGGTTTTTAGCGTAATCACTTACTCTTTCACGTTCACCTAACTTACCGTTTTGTTGACCTAAATAAAGCGCATGGCCACCAAGTTTTGCTATACCCATGTCAAAGCTTACATGCGTTCTCAAAGAAGGCTTTTCAAAAATCATAGCCACAGATTTCCCTGCTAATACTTGATTAAAGTTAGCGGGATTTTTTTTAATTTCAATCGCAAGTGAGATTAACGCTAATATTTGTGATTTGCTTAATTGATCATCCGCTAAAAAATTAGCCAATGCTGGAGTATTATCTGTCATTTTATTGTCCTGTTTCGAATTCGTATCTTTCAATAATTTACGCTAACTAGTTTGTTTCTTTATGTTTAAAGCTACTTAGCAACTTGGTTGAATGCGGGTGCCGATATTCTCACCATTAAGCAAATGAATAATTTGCTCGGGAGATTGCCAACTGGCCACCGCGATACTTCGTCGTAACTGGTTCGCCGCATGTAAAGCGGCATTTACTTTGGCGGTCATACCGCCAGCAATCACACCTTGATCAATCAAAGCCGATGCTTGTTCATTATTTAAAGAAGCAATGTATTCTCCGCTACCATCTTTTACGCCATTAACGTCGGTTAACAGTAGCAATTCGGCATTAAGTAATTTACAAATAGCAACCGCCGCGTCATCGGCATTAACATTGACAAGTTCACCACTATTTAACGAACCAATAGAAGAAATAATGGGCAAAAATTTCGCATTGATTAAGCTATCCAGTAATTTGCTGCATTGCGCACTTGGCTCACCAACCATGCCTAAATCTTTTTCACTTAATGTGCATGACACCATATTACCATCTGATAATGACAACCCAACGGCATGTATATTTAAGCTAGCTGCGGCAGCGACGATTGATTTATTAACACTCCCCGCTAATGCGCCAGAAATGATTTGCATTTGCTCTGGTGGCGTTACCCGTAAACCGTGTTTTTTTTCCGTGGTAAAACCCGCTTGGCTTAGCATTTCATCAACAACACAGCCACCACCATGCACAAGCACAACAGCTTGATTTTGTAATGAGGCGATAACCTTTAATAACGATTGCAAAGCTGAAGCTTTCTCTAAAATAGCGCCGCCAATTTTGATCACTAATGGCTTGTTGTTTTGCTTACTTGACTGTGCCATTAGCTAATGCCTTTATTTTGTGTGGCCAGTAAACTATATTCACTCGGCAAACCAAGTGAGATGTTGGCACATTGCACGGCTTGAGAGGCCGCACCTTTTAATAAATTATCAATCGCACAACTAACCACTACCACCTGCTTTTCTTCATCCACTTGCCAATGAATATCAGCAAAAGGTGTGTTAGCAACATTATCAATTTTTGGCCAAGCACCAGTTAACCGCACTAAAGGTTGATTTTGATACGCTTGCTCAAAGGCTTGATCGACCTGCTCTTTAGTAACAGATGGTTTGATTTGAAGGGTTACGGTTGCCATTAAGCCTCTTTTATAAGGAGCAAGGTGTGGATTAAATATCACCTGAGCATTTGCTTCTTGGCTGATTTCTGGCTGATGTCTGTGTTGTAAAATATTATAAGGCGTTAAACTGACCTCATAAAAACTGGTGGCTAACGACGCTTTTCTACCTGCACCACTAACGCCACTAATGCCATTAACCACGATCAGTGAGTTTTCAAGGTGTAAATGATTTGCCGTTAATGGCTTCAGTGATAATAAACTCGCGGTTGGATAACAACCAGGTACAGCCACTAGCTGAGTAGCCGCAATATTTTCGCTTTCCCATTCAGCTAAACCGTACTTTGCTTGTGATAAAGCCGTTAGGTGTTTATGTTCAAAACCATAAAACGTCGGGTAATCTTGACTATTTTTCAAGCGGAAGCCGCCAGATAAATCAAATACTTTAATACCTGCATCAACAAAGCTTTGTGCCCAATCGGCACTGAATTCGTGTGGCGTCGCAAAAAATACCGCATCGATGTTATTAATCGCTGAATCAAACCAAGTTTGTGAGAAACAAACCAATGGTAAATCACACACTCCAAGGTAACGAGGATGCAATTGCGAAAATGTCATATCAGCAGAGCTACTGTTTTCAGAAACAACTAAATATTCAAGCGAAATTTTATCGTGCGCTGACAATAAACCAATAAGCTCAGCACCTACATATCCACTTGCTCCAATAACCGCGACTTTCATATAACCTCTATTTGCAATTTTATTCAGCTAATTGTTCTATATTCAATCAACTAAAATGATAATTTTTAATGTTAAATTTTTTCTATGTGAAATGAATAACCAAGATAAAAGTTATTATTTATTAAACCTAATAACTGAGTCTATATAACAGTTATGTTCTAATTTATTCGATAATAAATAATGGATTAAACATTTTTCCATAGCGTTATCAAATTAGGTTATCTACACTAGAATGAGAATTTAACACCTAATGGGTAGTTATGCAACAAATTAGCATAACTACCTACTGATTTTATTTTTTATGAATGTGAATCCTTATGCGTCAATTACCAAACTTTTCAGAATCATTAAAACAACTCATTGCAAGTCCTTCAATCAGCTCAACACAAGCCAGTTGGGATCAAGGAAATTTAGACATTATTCAATTACTTGCAACCTGGTTTGAACAAATTGGATTTGCGGTCGATATTCAAAAAGTGCCTGAGACACGCAATAAATATAATTTATTAGCTAAGTTAGGAAGCGGCGAAGGTGGGCTCTTATTAGCAGGCCATAGTGATACCGTACCTTTTGATGAAAATAGGTGGCAATCAGACCCGTTAAAAGTAGTGGATAAAGATGATAAATTTTACGGCTTAGGGACATGTGACATGAAAGGGTTCTTTGCTTTTATTTTGCAAGCATGTAAGAAATTGAACGCGACGCAATTAAAAAAACCTTTGTATATTCTTGCCACCGCCGATGAAGAAACAACCATGGCGGGTGCCCGTTTTTTCGCGCAACAACAATTAATGAAGCCAGATGTCGCCATTATTGGAGAGCCAACTAACTTAGTACCGGTTGTGATGCATAAAGGGCACATGTCACACCGCATAACTATTCAGGGGCAATCTGGCCATTCCAGTAAACCTAGTTTAGGGGTTAACGCTATTGAAATAATGTATTTAGTTATTGGGGAACTGATCGCATTAAAAGAAAAACTCATCAATAACTACAATAACCAAGCTTTTGATGTTACCGCGCCAACACTGAATTTAGGCGCGATTAAAGGCGGTGATAATGCAAATAGAATATGTGGTCACTGTGAACTTGATCTAGATATGCGCTCACTACCAGGCATGACCGATGCTGAATTAATTAACTTACTTGCTGACGCTTTAAAACCATTAGCTGAAAAATACCCCAACCGAATCTCTTTTAATGAATTACATCCAAGCTCGCCGAGTTTTGAACAAAAGCAACCAAGCGATTTTGTCAGTTTGGCGGAAGAAATTAGTGGTCATCAATGTTGCGCTGTAAACTATGCAACAGAAGCACCTTATATTCAGCAATTAGGTTGTCAAACGATTGTCCTTGGACCGGGCTCGATAAATCAAGCCCATCAACCAAATGAATTTTTAGCCTACTCTGAAATAGATAAGACCAACTTGATACTTGCAGAAATGATCAACAAATATTGTCTTTAACGTGAGTGCAAATATCTATTAAGCAAGCGAGTGTTCATAATATTTCACTACGTTACGTCCTGCCGATTTTGCGTTATATAAGGCATTATCGGCAAGATTAATTGAAACCTCTATATCTTGAAACTCTTTCACTTCGCATAACCCAAAACTAGCGGTTAAGTTAATAGAACCTTTTTCTGTCTCAATAGATAAGTTTTCAATTTGTTCACGCATCCTATCTACCACAGAGAACCCATTTGTTTTATCTGTTTGAGTTAACAAAGCGACAAATTCTTCACCACCATAACGCGCTAAAATATCACCACTCCGTAACGACTTATTTAAAGTTTCAGCAAATTTTTTGAGCACTTTGTCACCCACTTTATGACCATAGTTATCATTCACTTTTTTAAAAAAATCGATATCACACATCATGATACACAAAGGCTCTTGATGTCGTTCTGCCACGCTAAGAATTCGCTTTGATTCAGAGAAAAAAAATCGACGATTATAAAGTTCAGTTAAAGGATCAGTCGTCGCTTCAATTTCAAGCGCTTTATGAGCATCCAACATATAACTTGAAAATAAGAAAATCGTTAAGCCTGCTAAATAAGCTGGAGCAAAAATGAATAGCGTTACCATGAATTGTGTTGAAAAGTCATGACTTATAATTCCAGTGAAACTGGCTAAATTAGCGAGAAGTAATATAGTATTTAATAAAATAACGAGTGCCATACCTTTATCACCAACATTACTTCCTTGCGTTCTCTTTAATAGTGCATAGACACACAGAAGCGAATTAACAACGCTGTAAAAATAGGCAACTTGCACACTAGATTCAATGACCAATCTATCGGTAATTACATAAATCACCGCAAAGCTACAAACAAATGAAAGGGGTATTTTACTTTGGCAACGCCATAAAATACCTATTGTTAAACACAATCCAGTTAAGGCAAAAAAAACATCACTAAAAAAATCGAGTAATAGAGTAGAGGATCGGATATTGGCAGACATCACGACAAAAAAGATCACAGTACAAAAATAAAACGCACGAAATGCTAAACGAGCGGGTTTATCGCCTTCTTTATCTTTAAAAAGAAGCGACGCGATAAACATGACAATTGAAACAATAATTACCGATAAAGCTATTTCAAACTGAGAGCCCATATAGATTCATCCTATTATCTACCAGCTGTTACAGCTTATGCTTTCTAATCATTATTGTCTATTAATTAGACAAATAAAGATGTTGTCGTGTTAACTACAAATACATAAACCGACATCAATTAAGTATTTTTATTCCATAACTTTTGATGGTTTTTTAAAGAAAAATATTCACCGGCGTGCCAACACCTAGGCAATAAATCAAGATTTTTACGTTCTTGATAATTCGATGAAAGTAACTCTAATATTTCATTTAATCGTTCTTTACTGAGACTCGCGAAACCTTGCGCTGTTTCAGTATTATATAAATTCATTTCTAAAGGGATCACTATATCTAAACCATGCCCGAGAAAAGTTAAATTTCTTGTTGCCGTTCGACAAGCGGGGTATTCAGGGTTGTCTGGATATAAACTATTTACAATTGCGTATTCATAATGATCACCTAATTTTCCATCTGAAAGTTTCGGGATATAAGTAATACCAAAACCTTGCGGATAATCTCCGGTAATTGCGCGCAATGCATCAACTGCCGTTTTGCTACAACTACCATTTTCAGCATTTGCATTTAAGGCTTGATAAACCTTAGGTAACAATTTGTAATTATAACTCGGTTTTGTCGAGAGAATGATAGACGTATATATTTGAGGTACTTTCAGTAGATTACCAATTCCTTGCTTGGGAGCTATCGCACTTTTTAATAAATTTTTTATAAAAATTAATTTTTTATGCTCTGTAACATTAAACTTATCTCTATCTGCTTTCGAGTTACCTATATAAATAGGAGCACCAATACCTTCAGCCAAAAAGCGAATCGTTTCACGGTAATTGATTTGCAGCAAAGCTTTGCGATCATCAACTGGCAAGGTTCGATGAGGATCAAGTGTGCCATCTTCTCCTTTAACAATACGCTGCGCATCTTGATGAAAATGACCAATATCTTGCAGTAAAGCCGCCATTAATACCGGCACTTTTACCTGTTCTACAAATAGTTGATAAGTTTCATTATTTTCATTTTGCCAATGCTCAAATTGAGCTAAATCTTCTTCATTGAGATAGGTCTTTAATTGCGCATCATTGACTATATTTTCTTTATCAAGACACAATTTATCGAGTAATCGTAAACATAAAATAGCTTTATATAACGGCTTATTACATTCATTCACCTCAGCAATTTTTTTTCCTTCAGTTGGACTTAATAATTGAATGGTACCTAAGAATTGAGCCGACTTTTTATTACTCTCTGCTAAGCTGCTTCCTTCACTTAAGTTGATAATCTCGTGACAAATAGTTGAAAGAAACTTATGACGTTCATTACTTTCCTCTTTAAGCTCTTGCTTAAAATCACGGTAATCACGTTCTATCTTTTCAATTTCACGCTTAACTTTATCATCATCTTTTTGCGTATTTAGCTCGGCAATTCGTTGTTTAAATTTATCGAGTTTATTTTCATTAAACGGCTGACTTTCAAAAAAACTAATGGAACGCTCAAGTAAAGAATCTTTTAATATACTTCGGCCATATATTTTATTCAGTAGCACCTTTACTTGCGCGGTAAATCGCGTATCACTATAAGCTTTATTCGACATAGTTTTTTATTACAGTAAGTTACCTAACATAAAACAGATAACCTTCATGCTAGTTAATATTGCTATAAGTCACAAGAAAATATTGTACTCTTTAAAATAACCGCACAATTTAAGTGAACTGTTTTAATCAATTCCTTTGAGTTTAACTTGACTATGACGAGTATTTAACTGCTGACATATATTCACAAGATCGGAATGTATGCCACTAGCCGTAACATCTCGTCCAGCACCTGGGCCTCGGATAATTAATGGATTGTCTTGATACCAACCAGTTTTAATTTGGAAAATATTATCGCACGGCGTTAAATTTGCAAACGCATCATTATCACTTAATACTTCTAGACCAACTTTAGCCGTAAATTGACCCGAGCTAGCGACAGAAAAACGCGCTATATAACGTATACAACACTGTTTCTCTTTTGCTTGATTTAATTGTTCAGCAAAAAATGAATCTAATTGCTTTGCTGCAGCTAAAAAATCGGCAATGGATAACGTTTGTAATTCATCAGGTACTAAGTTTTGACATTCGATATCAGCTAACGAAAGTTCAAAGCCCGCAGCCCTAGCTAAAATTAATAACTTTCTTTGTACATCACGACCGGATAAATCTTCACGAGGATCAGGTTCCGTGATCCCTTGTGAAAGTGCGTCAAGCATTAACTCAGAAAACGGTAACGAGCCATCATAGGTTTCGAAAATCCATGATAGCGTTCCTGAAAAAATCCCTGATATTTCTGTAATATTATCGCCACTATTTAATAAATCATTGATGGCATAATTTATCGGTAATCCGGCACCTACCGTAGTATTGCCAAACCACAAACTTTTATTTTTAGCCGCACTAGCAAGCAAAGATTTATAATTGTCTGTGCTAGATGAAGCCGCCCATTTATTTGCACCGATAACATGAATACCTTGCTTGAAAAATTCTTCATATAACAAACTAAATTGTTCACTTGGTGTAACATCAACCACCACGAGTTCATCATAAGGATGATTCGCTAACCAAGTCATCAACTCTGCTTTATCAATTTCTTTCGCATCGTTTTGATACAAGGACAACGCCTGATTGACTTCAATCCCATCGTTATTAATGAGCGCTTTTTTAGAAGTAACTAAGCCAACTAAATGTACATTCTCAAGCGCTGGCACTCGGCCTAATTGTGCCGGTAACATTTCAAGAAAACGCTCACCAATATTTCCTAAACCTGCGACAACTAGCCCAATATGGCGAGCATCTTTGGTCATGTCATGATGAACATGGTTTAATAACTCAGTTGTGCAAGCTTGGGTGAGTATTGCCATGATGCTATGTTCATTTGGTGAATTAACTCTCGCAAACGTTTTGCTATGTCTTAATGAACGTTTAAACCGCGCTTGAACATCACCATGATGAATCACCTTATGACCGACAGTTGCTAAAATACTGGCTGGAGTAAATTTCACTTCAGTATCATGGCTCGCTAACCATTGACTCACTGCCTTTTGCTGTTCTTGATAAATAACAATAAACCCAGCTTTGTGATCTCCACATATGGCCGAAAATTCTCGTTGAGCTTGCTCGCCTAAGTTCCCTGTAAAGCTATCAGATTGCGCGAGCAATAAGTCGTTTAAAAATGTCACCGACAGTTCTTGCTTGGCAATTTGACCAAATTTACCAATTTCTGTACCGCTAATTGAAGGGTCAAAACTACTGGCAACATGTAAATGAGTACTATGGTCTGTTAGCGGTTGCAGGGTTTTTGCGTGTAATACTGGATTTCCTAATCGTCCTAGTTCTTTCGCCACACCATTTGGCAAACGGTGTAATTTTCTCGCTGATGGCACCACGCGAGGGTCGGCACTATAAATACCATCAACATCCGTCCATAAGGTAACATTTAATGCCCCAACTAATGACGCCATAATAGTAGCGGAATAATCGCTGCCATTTCGACCTAAGGTACAGGTTTCATGTTGATCATTTTTCGCAATGTAACCGGTAATAACGGCGAGTTTATCGCTTTGTTTTAATTGATATAACTGCGATTTACTTAAAACAGTATTAACTTGGCAAGCTTTGTCGTTATTAATCACGAGAAAATCACGTGAATCCACCATAAAACTTGGACAAACTCTTTCGCTTAAAACTGCAGATAATAATCGCGCAGACCACAATTCACCATAAGCTAAAATATCTGCTTGATGTTGCTGTGGTGAATGGTGTAACCAATTTAATAATTGTTCACAATCGGCTGCTAATTCATTTAATAACCGCTTTGCATTGCTTGGTGACAATAACTCACGAATCAGGTGAGCTTGCATTGACTTTAAGTCATCAAGCAAAGTTACTATTTCTTCAGATTGTGAAATGGCTTGATGATATAGCGCAAATAAGGCATCGGTTGTCCCACCATTCGCAGAAACCACCACAATATCATTTAGTTGGCAATGTTGACGAATAATGTCTACGACACGAACAATACATTGAGCAGATGCTAACGAACTACCACCAAATTTATGAACTTGAATCGCATGTTTTGCCAATTGGTTTTGATCGGCCGTTAACTTTTCTGCTGCATTAGACTGTTTCATGTTCTTTTCACTTTTGCTCTACAATTGGCTAGCGGCTAATCCAGCAGCTAAATCTTCAATAATGTCATCACTGTCTTCGATACCTACCGAAATGCGCACTAATGATTGTGTAATACCGGCTTCAATTTGAGCCGCGATCTCCATTCCCGCATGGGTCATCGTTGACGGATGACTAATTAAACTTTCTACGCCACCAAGTGATTGCGCCAAAGTAAATAAGGTTAAATTAGCGAAAAGTTTTTTCACCGCTTCTTCGCCACCCTGAACTTCAAAGCTCATCATGGCACCAAAATCATTTTGTTGACGTTTTGCAATTTCATGACCGGGATGATCTGAAAAACCCGGATAATAAACCGCTTTTACTGCTGCATGTTCTTTTAGAAACTTGGCCACCGCATTAGCATTTTCTTGATGCTGCTTCATGCGAATTGGTAAGGTTTTTAGGCCACGTAACGCTAAGTAACTGTCAAAAGGAGAGCCTGTTATCCCAATACAATTTGCCCACCAGGCCAGTTCTTCACCTAACGCTTTATCTTTAGTGACTAACACGCCACCAACCACATCACTGTGACCATTGATATATTTAGTCGTCGAGTGAAAAACAATGTCAGCACCTAACAGCAGTGGTTGTTGTAATGCTGGAGATAAGAATGTGTTATCAACCGCCACTAATGCGCCAACTTGATGACAGGCTTGTGTGATTTTCTCAATATCAACTAAACGTAATAAAGGGTTACTTGGGCTTTCTAATAACACTAGTTTAGGTTTTGCTTGCAAAGCTTCATTCAGTGCTTGCTCATCATTTTGATCAACAACAATTAATTTAAATTGTCCGCGTTTAGCTAAATGGGTAAATAATCGGTAGCTTCCACCATAACAATCATGAGGGATAACCACTGTGTCTTCTGTAGATAACAACTGACAAATCAAATGAACACTCGCCATACCTGTACTGGTGACGATACCAACACTGCCCTGTTCTAAATCTGCAATCGCTTGTGCGAAGGTTGCCCGAGTTGGATTGCCTGTCCGTGAATAATCAAACTGACGTTTTTCATTAAAGCCTTTCAGTGCATAAGTACTCGACAAATGAATAGCAGGAATAACAGCACCATGATGCTCGTCAGAATTAATGCCTGCTCTTACTGCAATAGTGGCAATTTTTTTATCGTTCATATGACTCTCAGTGAAATATTTGCTGCAAATAACCAAATAGACTTTTGGACGTCCAAAAGTCTAAATCTTTTAAATTGACCGGTCAAGAACTTTAGACATCTAAACTTCTACACATTCGTTATTGACTCGACGCTAACAACCAGTAAAATCTATTTAAAACTATACGATGAATAGTTTATCTGTTTTCAGTGTAAATTAAGCATAAAACTCATAATAAAAGTAATCAGAGGTAATTCATGGCAAAGTGGAATGGCGAATATATTAACCCATACGCCGAGCACGGTAAAAAAAGCGAACAAGTGAAAAAAATTACCGTTTCTATCCCTTTAAGAGTTCTCAAAGTATTAACGGATGAACGCACCAGACGCCAAGTAAATAACCTTCGCCACGCAACGAATAGCGAATTATTATGTGAAGCGTTTTTGCATGCCTTTACGGGTCAACCTTTGCCTGATGATATAGACTTAGCCAAAGACAATGATGACAAACTACCCGCTAGTGTACGTAAAGTATTGGAAGAACAAGGTGTGACAGACTTTAGTCAGTATGAAACTGACGATGAAGAAAAATAAGCCGACGAATTCGGCTTATTTTAAATGATTACAAAACTTACAACTTAATTTGCATAAACTTCTAACTCATCAATTTCAATAAAACTGTCGCCAAAGTTTGAATTAATTTGAATTTTCAATATTTTCGCTTCAGTTTTGTTAGCTAAATTAGCACGTTGATCGATCGCTTTAGAAAGAGTGTACTGGCCTTGCTCTTCAAATTCGCCGTTGCCTAGCGATGTTGAAACAGTGATATGACGAGGTCCACGCCCTAATTCAGCCGACTTCGTATTTAACATAATTCGAAAGCCTGAAATATTAACCACTTCTTCAAACTCAACTTGTATCCAATATTCCGCTTCATCGTCTTCAGGATCTTTTTTAACTAACCAAATACCCCGATTAATTAACGTCCCTTCACCATCAACTAATTGCTCACCAAAAATATGCCCATCAAAAGCTGCTGCTGGCTCATCACTCCCATAATGATTACTCGCATGATAGCTAGGTTCGGTTAAACCGTTTGTAAATATTTGCGCAATATTACCATATTGACCTGTTCTCTCTAGTGAGTCATTAACTTGCTCATTGCCATCACCAATAATATTACTATCGCCTTTGAGCAATGCTAAGTATTCGATAGCGCACTCCGCGTCATTATTTTCTAAATAGCCTATGCGGATAGTTTCTTGTGTTCGTCGGACTAAATTCAGTACATCAAACCATTCTTGAGAATAGTTATGCCCTCTTTCAAAGGTGAACTTCCAATCTTGATCTTCTTCACTTAGGCAGTTAACCACATTATCATCTGACTCAACAATACCCACCTTGATCACTTCAGATTTTCCAATCAAAATATCGGTGACTTTACCTTTATATTCGGCAATATCCGCTACTGCATTATAAGATAATAAAAATAATAAGAAGGGAATTTTATTCATGATTCGAACCTTTAAATTCTTAAAATATGTTGTTCGAATGCATTTACAAGATTAGTGCCAAGTTAAAAAGACAACTTTTTGACTAACAAAAGAAAATAAAAAGGTTCCGAAGAAGTTAGTATCCGCTTCACGAACCTTTGATATTAACGCAAAATTTTTATGAATTATTCCATATAATCTTCAGGCAGCTCTAACGCAGCAACCCCAGAATCAACTGCCGCTTGTGCTACCGCTTTGGCTACTCGGGCACACAAACGCGAATCCATTGGTTTAGGGATGATGTATTCTTTACCAAAGGTTAAGGTATTTTCACAACTGGCATCTAACACATCTTGAGGAACAGGCTCTTTTGCCAATTCACGAATGGCATGAACACAAGCCACTTTCATTTCATCATTAATGGTTCTTGCTCTTACATCTAACGCGCCGCGGAAAATAAATGGGAAGCAAAGAACATTATTCACCTGATTAGGGTAATCAGAGCGACCCGTTGCCATAATAATATCATCACGTGTTGCATGAGCTAATTCAGGTTTGATTTCAGGATCAGGATTCGAACAAGCAAAAATCACAGGCTTTGGAGCCATTAATTTAACATGTTCTGCTGATAAAACATTAGGGCCAGACACGCCAACAAAAACATCGGCACCATCAATCACATCTTCTAAGGTACGTTTGTCGGTATTGTTAGCAAAAAGTCGTTTATATTCGTTTAAGTCATCACGACGTGTATGAATGACACCTTTAGTATCTAACATGTAGATTTTTTCACGTTGTGCGCCACACTTAATAAGCAATTCCATACAAGCTATCGCTGCAGCACCTGCGCCCATACAAACAATATTTGCCTCTTTAATATGCTTCCCTTGAATTTCAAGCGCATTGATCATACCTGCCGCAGTAACAATTGCCGTACCGTGCTGATCATCGTGAAACACTGGGATTTTACAACGTTCAATGAGTGCTTTTTCTATTTCAAAACACTCAGGTGCTTTAATATCTTCAAGGTTTATCCCACCAAAGCTATCAGCAATGTTGGCAACGGTTGAAACAAATTCTTCCACCGTTTTATGTTTTACTTCTAAATCAAATGAATTGATATTAGCGAAGCGTTTAAACAATAATGCTTTACCTTCCATCACCGGCTTTGACGCCATACCGCCTAAATTACCTAAACCTAAAATCGCCGTACCATTAGTAATGACGGCCACAGTATTTCCTTTACCGGTATATTTATACACATCATCAGGATTTTCAGCGATCGCTCTAACAGGTTCGGCTACTCCAGGGCTATAGGCAAGCGAAAGATCAAGGCTTGTTTCCGCAGCAGTAGTAAGTTCTACACTTATTTTTCCTGGTGTTGGAAATTGATGATAATCAAGTGCCTGTTGGCGTAAATCAGTCATTATAGGTTGTCCCAGTGCGTTATATATTAATATATTATAGATTATTGTTTTTTTAGTTCATTTTCTTTTACATAATATTGCATTCTTTACCTTAAACTCAAGCTAAATTTTTGTGGTAATACCTCTAGAGCCTTTATAAACACTAACACCAATAAAACAGATTACACATTAATTGGATAAATATTCGTTATTGGTAATGAGGTATAGTGCTAGAAAAAACGCTTATTCAAAATATTTATCGTTTTTTACGTACCATTTAGCCCGACTTCACCGACTTTAGCGCGATAAAGACTTTGGTGTGCGAAAATACTGTAGTGAATAAAGTAGATAACTGAGTGGGTAGGAAAATATTAATTATATAAATAAATTGACTATATCGTTCGAAAAAACGATATAAAAAAGCCACTTCAATAAGTGGCTCTTAAAAACGTCAACCTATTTCAGGACAACACATGTAAATGAAAAACTATTCGCTAAATGGGTTAACTAAAATAATAGTTTCATTACGGTCTGGGCCTGTTGAAACTAAATCAATCGGTACACCAGTGACTTCTTCAATACGTTTAATATAAGCAATGGCATTTGCCGGTAATTGCTCAATTGAAGTAGCGCCGTAAGTTTTTTCAGACCAACCAGGCATTGTTTCATAAACAGGGGTGATTTCTTCATAACCTTCAGCCGCTGTTGGCGGAACAGTAATGATTTCACCTGATTTCGTTTGATAACCCGTACAAATTTTCAATTCTTCTAAGCCATCTAACACATCAAGCTTAGTTAAACAAAAACCCGTTACGCTGTTAACTTGAGTCGCGCGATGCATAGCAACGGCATCGAACCAACCACAACGACGTTCACGACCGGTAGTTGCACCAAATTCATGACCCACTGTGCCTAAATGATTACCAATTTCGTCATTTAGTTCAGTTGGGAATGGACCTGAGCCAACACGAGTCGTATACGCTTTGGTGATCCCTAAAACGTAATCAATATTACGAGGGCCAAATCCACAACCTGTTGAAACACCACCAGCAGTAGTATTTGAAGAAGTTACATATGGATATGTACCGTGGTCGATATCAAGTAATGTGCCTTGAGCACCTTCAAACATGATTTTTTCGCCAGCAATACGGGCTTGATCAAGCAATTCTGCAATATCAGCAACCATACCAATGATCACTTCGCGAACAGCTAATACATCAGCAAGCACTTCTTCATAATTCACCGGCTCTACTTTGTAATAATTCACCAAAGCAAAATTATGGTATTCCATAATTTCCTTTAATTTTGACGCAAAAGTTTCCGCATTAAATAGGTCGCCAACACGTAAACCGCGACGAGCAACTTTATCTTCATAAGCTGGACCAATACCACGACCGGTAGTACCAATAGCTTTACTGCCACGAGCAGCTTCGCGAGCAGCATCAAGTGCATTATGATAAGGAAGAATTAATGGACAAGCATCACTGATTAATAAACGTTCGCGAACGGGAACACCACGCTCTTCTAACATTTTCATCTCAGTCATTAATGCTTTCGGACAAAGTACAACACCATTACCAATTAAGCATTTTACGTTCTCGCGTAAAACCCCTGATGGTATTAGATGTAAAACTGTTTTTTCACCGTTAATAACAAGTGTATGACCGGCGTTATGGCCACCTTGATAGCGTACTACGTACTTAGCTGTATCAGTCAGTAAGTCGACTACTTTACCTTTGCCTTCGTCACCCCATTGGGTGCCAAGAACTACGACGTTTTTACCCATGTTCACATATTGGTAAGAAAATTAGGCGGGGATTCTATCAAATTATAATAATGAGTCCAAGCTATTCTTGTTGGATTTTAATACGATTTAAAAATATCAAATAAAGAGAATAACTTAGTTAACCACCAAATAAATATAAAAAGATGATTAGGGCGTGCTGAACTTTCGAGGTTAAATTTTGAACCCTTCGGGCAACGCTTGTTTGTCATTTCTCCTGCATTTTTGCTCATTGAGGTGGAATAACCACATATCATTTGTAATGCTTTGTATAAATACCAAACAAACTGTTGCAAAAATCATCGCGAAAAATCAACATGCCCTAGCTAATTGTTATTGTGATAACCAAAGAATGATCAAACCAATGACAATAATGGTGATCCCTATTGAACGAATTGACTGCGGCGTTTCTTCCGCCAGTTTTATTACGTATGCGCGCCATTTATTCGGAAATAATGCCGGAATTAATCCTTCAATAATCAATGCCAACGCTAAGGCTGTGAGTAATAATTGTAACGTCATCTTTTGGTCCCTAGGATTAAACTTAGCCCATAAAAAAACCATGACAATGTCATGGTTTTTCTGCATTTAGATAATAACGATTATTTTTTTACTTTGTCACTATTTTTTAAATAGTGAAAGAAATCGTTATCTGGTTTAACAACCAAAATATCATTTTTGCTACTGAAGCTTTTTTCGTAGGCTTCAAGGCTACGATAAAAACTAAAGAATTCAGCATCTTTCTTATAAGTGTCAGCATAAACTTTTGCTGCTAAGGCATCGCCTTCACCACGAATTTCAAAGGCTTCTTTTTGTGCGGTTGCTAACATAACCGTCACTTTAGCATCAATCGTTGCACGAATAATTTCCGACTGCTCTTGACCTTGTGATCTATGCTCTTTGGCTACTGCTGTACGTTCAGCACGCATTCGATCATAAATTGAATTACTTACTTCGGTAGGAAGGTTAATGGCTTTAATGCGCACATCAATCACTTCGATACCTAAGTCTTCACGGCTACTTGCAGCACTTTCTAATGCTTTAGCCATGATAGAATCACGATCACCTGAAACAATCTCTTTAATGGTACGAGTACCAAATTCAGTTCTTAAGCCATTGTTTACTTTTTGCTTTAATAAAGCACGAGCATTTTCAATGGAACCTGAAGTACGTAAATAGTACGTAGAGAAATCAACAATACGCCATTTAACAAATGAGTCGACCATTAAATCTTTTTTCTCAGAAGTAACAAAACGATCAGGTGCTTCATCTAACGTTTGAATACGCGCATCAAGTTTTTTAACACTTTCAATAAAAGGTATTTTAAATTGTAGTCCTGGCTCATAAACCATCATGTCGCCTGTTTCGGCATCTCGTTTAATTTTCGAGAACTGAAACACTATGCCACGTTGTCCTTCAAAAACAACGAAAACAGAGGAGACTACTAAGACAAACAAAGCAGCGATAATCGCAATCATAAAATTTTTCATTGCTTAATCTCTCCCATTATTAAAGCGGTCAGTACGACCAGAGGATGAAGGAGTAGAATTAATAGTGTTACCAGAATTATTGACACTCTGAGAAGAGCTTGGCACCACTCGATTAACAGGCGTTTGTTGCTGCATAATCTTATCCAATGGTAAGTAAATCATGTTATTACCACCGTCTACGTCTACCATCACTTTACTGGTGTTACTGTACACTTTTTCCAAAGTAGATATGTATAAACGTTGACGAGTAACTTCTGGCGCAGCTTGATATTCAGGTAGTAGCTTTTCAAATTTCGCCACTTCACCTTGCGCGTCTAAAACGGTTTGTTCTTTATAAGCAATGGCTTCTTGCTCCATACGTTTAACACGGCCACGCGCTCTAGGCTCAATGCCTCTTGCATACGCTTCTGCCTCACGTAAGAAACGTACTTCATCTTCTTGTGCTGCTATTGCATCATCAAAGGCATCTTTTACTTCTTCAGGAGGACGAGCATCCTTGAAGTTAACATCAACCACGATCAAACCCAGATTATAAGGTTCAATAATATCGTCTAGTTCCTTCCAAACATCTTGTCGAACTTGTTCACGACCACTGGTTAAAATATCATCCATTTTCGCGTGACCAACCACATAACGTAACGCGCTATCAAGTGACTGACTCAAGCTGTCATCAGCATTAGTGACACTAAACACGTAATTTCTTGGATCAACGACGCGATATTGAATTTGCATTTCTACACGAACAACATTTTCATCTTGTGTCAGCATAAAGCCTGCTGCGGGTAGATCGCGTGTTGTTTGGATATCAACAGGAATAATACGGTCAATAAACGTCCATTTCCAACGTAAACCAGGTTCTACCGTGCCTGAATATTGACCAAAGCGTAATACAATACCTTGCTCAGCTTCTTTAATCGTATAAAAACCACTGAATGCATAAACCAACACAGAAACAATTAACGCTAAACCAAAGCCTACAGAAGAAAAGCTTTTGCCTGAGCCACCGCCCGAAGGCTTGCCTCCAAAAATTCCGCCAACTTTGTTGCCTAAATCTTTTAAGAGATCATCTAAGTCAGGTGGACCTTGATTTTTACCACCTTTATTTTTCCAGGGATCTTTATCGTCTTTCCCCGGTTCATTCCAAGCCATGCTGCTCTCCGCTGTCTAATCTAAAATGTATAAATTGACATAATAAGTCAAAATTTATGTAAAACCTAATATATCAGTCTGTTAACTTTCGATAAAGCTTTCAATCACCGCTTCATCTTTTTTTACTAAACGATTCCACTCTCTTGCCGGTAATTTCACTTTTAATAGACAATTACCTTGCTCATCATATTGTTCATCAGAAATGCAATTTAATTGATAAAAAGTCCCTCTGAATTTTCCATATTGTGGCGGAATTTTTAAGCTATGTTTTACGATTTGTTTACCTAATCGTTCAGCTAACGCGGCAAAAAGCAGTTCAATACCTATGCCTCGCTGTGCAGAAAGCCACACTCTAATTGGTAAGCCAGTATCATCACGATCAATACGTGGTTCAACATCTTCTAACTTATCAATTTTATTACAAATGAGTAATTGAGGAACATCACCTGCATCGATTTCTTTCAACACTTCTTGTACTTGCTCGATATTTTCACTACGTCGTTCATCAGCAATATCAATAACATGTAATAAAAGTTCTGCTTCTCGGGTTTCCGTTAGGGTCGCTTTAAAGGCCGCCACTAAGTCATGAGGAAGATGTCGAATAAACCCTACGGTATCCGCTAAAATTGCACGGCCTACGTCTTCAACTTCAATCCTTCTTAATGTTGGATCAAGCGTGGCAAATAACTGATCCGCCGCATAAACCTTCGCTTTGGTAATACAATTAAATAACGTTGATTTACCTGCATTGGTATAACCAACTAACGAAATGGTCGGTAACTCGGCTCTTTCTCGTGCTCTTCGCCCTTGCTGGCGCTGCTTTTCTACTTTTTCTAAACGTTTGCGAATATTAACCATACGTTCACGTAGTAAACGTCTATCAGTTTCAAGCTGTGTTTCACCAGGTCCTCTAAGACCTATACCACCTTTTTGTCTTTCTAAATGCGTCCAACCGCGAATCAGGCGAGTACTAATATGACGTAATTGTGCGAGCTCTACTTGTAACTTACCTTCATGCGTACGGGCACGCTGCGCAAAAATATCTAAGATTAAGGTGGTGCGATCAACCACACGACACTCACAAAGTGCTTCAATATTTTTTTCTTGTGAAGGAGATAAACTGTGATTGAATAAAATCACATTCGCATCGAGTAACTTAACTTCATCGGCGATTTCTTGTGCTTTACCACTACCGACAAAAAATTTACTATGCGGTGTGTTGCGCTTACCTGTGATCACAGATAACGATTCAATGCCCGCAGAATCTACAAGCATTTCAAATTCTTGTAAATCTTCACGTGCATTTTCGTCTGGAAAATCTAAATGAACAAGTATCGCCTGCTCACCTGCTTGGTACCTATCAAACAAATGAGCAAATCCTAACAATACTAGTTAAGTGCATTAATCTTGAGAATCCATTGATTGGTTAAAGCCTGCTTGAGTTGGTTGTGGGGCTGTATTGACTGCACGTGCAGGTACAACCGTTGAAATAGCATGTTTATAAACCATTTGACTAACGGTATTTTTTAACAAAATAACGAATTGATCAAATGACTCTACTTGTCCTTGTAGTTTGATGCCATTAACTAAGTATATTGCGACTGGAATGCGATCACGACGTAAAGCATTCAAAAATGGGTCTTGTAAAGATTGCCCCTTTGCCATTATTTGGCCCCTTTTTTATTGTTAGTGAAAATTAAGTAAATCATTGCTGCTTTATTTTATAATTGTATTCAATTAACTATCTAATAAATCTAATTATACATCAATGTTTAAAGTTTGCTTACTGCTGTCAAAATTTGTTGTAAATTATCTTTACTTTCCATATTAAGCCATTGCAAATTTGGCCAATTTCTTAACCAAGTTAGCTGTCTTTTCGCTAATTGTCTGGTGGCACAAATCCCTTTAAATATCATTTCATCATGATCAAACTCACCATGAAGATGTTGCCACATTTGACGATAGCCTACACAACGTATTGAAGGAAGATTTTCATGTAAATCTTGCCGTTCTATTAGTTTAACGACCTCTTGTTCAAAACCTTGAGCAATCATTTGCTCATATCGTAAAGCAATGCGTTCGTGTAAAACACTTCGCTCTTTCGGTGCGATGGCGAATTGTAAAACATCACCTAACAGTTTCTCACCTTTTATTGCCGTTAATTGTGACAAAGTGTTTCCTGTTATGCGAAAAACTTCTAATGCCCGAGTAATTCTTTGTGGATCATTAGGGTGAATTCTTTGTCCAGCTTCAGGATCAACCTCAGTTAATACTTGATGAACAGCTTGCCAACTGGTTGCTTTTGCTTCTTGCTCAATCTTTTTTCTAATTTCACTATCCGCTTGCGGTAGTGGCGATATACCTTCAATTAAGCTTTTAAAATACATCATAGTGCCGCCGACCAATAATGGAATACGACCTTTGGCTCGAATTTCAGCAATTTCGCGTAAGGCATCTTGACAAAAATCAGCAGCTGAATAACTTTCGCTCGCATCTCTAATATTAATCAAACGATGAGGATATTTTGTTAATTCCTCTGTCGTTGGCTTAGCGGTGCCTATGTCCATATCACGATAAATAAGAGCTGAATCAACACTAATAATATCGCAAGGTAATTGTTCAAAAAGCTCAAATGCAAGGGCTGTTTTTCCAGATGCCGTCGGTCCCATTAAACAAATAACCGGTGGTTGTTTGGCCGTTGCAATCGCTTTTTTACTTTCTAAAGATGACATAGTTAATCACTTCAACTTTTCTATTGATGATGTAAGGTCGATTGTCGTTGAATTCAAGGCCAATTCTTGATTTATTGTTTGCGGACACAAATGAGTCAGTTGCATGTAAAGTGCATGTAATTGCTTTTCGTCAAAAGACTCAGGAGTTAAACATTTTACAAAACTGTTTTGCCACACCTCAACAGATAATAATGCTTCGTTATCCGCCATGAATAAATGCTCTAAGAAAAGTGAAAAACTATGATTCACATCTTTTTCTCTCAGCATAGCTGGATATTGTCTAATTTGTATCGCAGTGCTGCTAAGTCGTTGTATGACCATACCAAAAGAAGTAAACATTTCTGCATTACTCTCAATAAAGTCAATGTCAGCTTTTGAAAAACTTAATTTAATGGGTAACAACAAGGGTTGACTGGTTAATCCTTGTGGCCATTGTTTGGTAATATTTAGAAAGTTGATTCGTGCCGTCAACTTTTCTAAAGAGATTAATCTGGGCTGATTATCGTCAATATACAGCGCAAAGCTTGGCGCGATAAACTGTAAGGTTAATTGAGACAAGTTATGGTTTTCTTGATGTTCGCGAGCTTGAGCCCTAGATTCATCTAAAGGTTGCATCAAGGTTTGATAAGCCTTGCTGGCAATTGCTAAACCTTGGGCATTTCCTTGAAACTTAGCCGCATTAGTCGATGGAGCATAATGTCTCGCAGAAGTTTGACGATGATTACTGTCGTAACTTAATGGTTTTACATATTCTTGAACTTGCTCACTCGCGCTATTTATTGCTGCATTGTGTTGGTGATGAAAATACTCAACGGGCGGTATGTGCTGCTCAGCACTTTGATTTAGCTGACTTTCAAGAAAATTATCAGCTTCACCAGTAACGTCTTGTTCTTGGTGAGCCGATTGGAGTTCATTCATTAAAGCTTGATGGCAAACAGAATATATAAAATCATGTACATATCGCCCTTGATGAAAACGCACTTCATGCTTCGCCGGATGCACATTAACATCGACATCACGCACATCAAGCGTTAGAAATAAGACAAAAGCGGGATAAGTATTGTCAGGTAACATTTCATGAAAAGACTGCCGAATCGCATGATTAATCAATTTATCTCTCATCATTCGGCCATTTACATAGCTGTAGCACAAGTCATTTTGCTTACGATTAAACTGCGGGTTAGCAATCCAACCCGTTAAACTTAAACCGTCATGTTGGCAATCGACTTGTAAGGCGTTATCGATAAAGGCTTGGCCACAGACTTGTGCAACACGTTTTGCTTTTTGATTAGCCGTGTTCGCTAATCGATACTGACGAACGACTTTATGGTTATGAGTTAAAGTAAACGCCACATCAAATCGAGCCAAAGCAATACGTTTGATCACTTCTTCGATATGAGAAAATTCAGTTTTTTCTGTTCGCATAAACTTTCGACGTGCTGGCGTGTTAAAAAACAAGTCCATGACATCGATAGTCGTGCCGTCTGAATGCGCGGCTGGATTGATAGCAACGTCCATATCTCGACCTTGGGCACACGCTTGCCAAGCACTCTCTTGCTCTTTAGGTTTAGACGTTAACGTTAAACGAGCAACTGAACTAATACTCGCTAACGCTTCACCACGAAAACCTAATGAATTAATACCTTCTAAATCATTTAGGTTCTTAATTTTACTCGTCGCATGACGACTAAGCGCTAAGGTTAATTCGTCTTTAACAATGCCTTTACCGTTATCACTAATACGTATCCGTTTTGCACCGCCTTTCTCAATATCAATTTTTATCGATGTCGCGCCGGCATCTAAGCTGTTTTCAACCAATTCTTTAACAACAGATGCGGGACGTTCTACTACTTCACCTGCGGCAATTTGGTTCGCAAGTTGAGCGGGGAGGATTTCAATGGTCATAAAAAGCTTAAAAAGGCCTTAATCTGCACGAGGAATTTTTAATGTTTGTCCAATTCGAACAACATTAGAGTTTAAATTATTGACCGACTTTAACTTTCTTACTGTCACATTATAACGTTGCGCGACAACAGATAACGACTCACCGCGCGAGACTTTATGCTTTTTATAGCTAACAGAGGCATAGTAAGTTCCATCGGGCGCATTATTAGCAAAATAATTATCAACCGAATTAAAAATAGCCTGGGCCAGCTTTTGTTGATGAGCAGGTGAATTTAAATTACGTTCTTCTTTGTGATTAGAAATAAACCCTGTTTCAATTAATACCGATGGAATATCTGAAGATTTTAATACTGCTAAACTCAATCCTTCGGGCTTTTTCTTATGAAGTTTAGTAACCTTTTTTAATTGCGAGATAACGTGTTCGGCAAAATCATAACTACTTGCCATGGTATATTCTTTTTTCATGTCCGCTAACGTAATCGCTAAATTTTTATCTTTTGTCTTTTTGATGGTGTCACCAGCACCACCCAACAACTCTGACTCTTTCTGACGATTCGCTATCCAGCGGGTAAATTCAGAATTTGCCCGTCGAGTTGACTGTACTAATACAGAGGCACCATGCGGTTTTGATGACGTAAAAGCATCGGCATGAATAGATATTAATAAATCAGCTTTGTGCTTTCTTGCTAACGCTGTTTTGCGATTATGATTAACATAATAATCGCCGGTTCTGATCATCGCCGACTTTAGGCCTTTTTGTTTATCGATTAAAGCGGCTAATTTTTTAGCAATTTTTAACGTGACATGTTTTTCATAGGTACCTTTTGCGCCAATAGAACCTGGGTCTTCACCACCATGTCCCGCGACGATAGCGATCACAATATCTCGTTTGTCATTTTTATTGGTAGTTTGAATGCTATGTGTCACACGGTCTTGATCGAATAAATCAACCACTAAACGATTACCATATTGTCCTGCAGGCGCTAAAGGAAAAACATTCAAATTATATTTTTCATGCAACTCTAATACTAAACGTGTCGATGCTTTATTTTTTGCCGTGGAGGTGCGAATGGTTTTAATTCTTTTATCATTTTCAGCAAGCGCTTGAAGATTGACTAAATTTTTAGTGGATTGAAAATCAATCACAAGACGTTGCGGGTTAGCTAAACTAAAATAGCTGTAATCAGGCGTGTCCTTTAAATCAAATACTAGCCGAGTGTTTTCTGGTGCCGGCCAGACACGAATACCATCGATACTATTATTAGATTGAGCAGCATAAATCGAACTGACTAAAGCCAAGTAAAGAAAAAATAACGTACTTAAATATCGACTTATAACGCCACGCGCCATTTCGTATAACCTCTTATTCAATCGTATCAATGTTTGAACGTTCAAGCGCTAATAGTAAGTTTTTACCTAGGATATTATGCGATTGAAATTCAACCACTCTTTGCTCACCTTGGTAAGCCATATTAATGGTAATATCTGCATTAGCCAATAGACCATTGCCTTTTTCTGGCCATTCAATAAAACAACAACAATTTTCATTAAAATAATCACGAATACCCATAAACTCTAACTCTTCAGGATCTGCAAGTCGATAAAGATCAAAGTGATAAACTTGCCAGTCAGCTAAATCATAAGGCTCAACTAAAGTATAAGTGGGACTTTTCACATGACCATCATGCCCCATGCCTTGAACGAAGCCACGAGTAATTGTTGTTTTTCCAGCGCCTAAATCGCCATTTAAATAGACCACAATCCCTTGATTAAGTTCGCCTTTTACAATATTCGCTATTGTTTTCCCCATGGTGACTGTTGCTTGCTCATCAACTAATGGGAAACTACAACGATATGTGATTACATTATTGTTCATGAAAGTAAAAACACCTCAAAAGATAACCTGTTGAATGAAAAAAATAGCATTTTGCTGTTCTTCTATTTTAACTTGGTATTGGCCATTTTATTTTTAAGAAAAACGCCGAATAAAATGCAAAGTAAATAACAAGTTTTCAGGTTAGATAGTACATTAATAATGAAGCGATTATACCCGAATATAACGACAAAAATGTATAGACTGATAATATTTTATTTACCCGCTTCCAGCTTTTGTGCGCGATATAAACATTGTGATAAACTTTCAACTAAGGTTTGCAACTAGCATGTAACGCTCATTACAACGGCGGCTTTTATTATCAACTATCAAGCATTAGCAGAGAAAATCAAAATTTGGGGAAAGGAGCTGGGGTTTTCTCAAGTTGGTTTTAGTGATATCGATTTATCGTCCCATGAAAAAGCGTTAACCAACTGGTTAGCAAAAAACTACCACGGCAACATGGATTACATGGCCAAGCATGGTTTAATGCGTGCTAGGGCTAATGAATTAGTACCCAATACCATGAGCGTGATCAGTGCGCGTATGGATTATTTACCAAGTGATGCAAAATTTGCTGAAACCTTAAAAAACAAAAATAAAGCTTATGTTAGCCGTTATGCGTTGGGGCGTGATTATCACAAATTAATGCGAAAACGCTTAAAACAGTTAGGTGAAAAAATAACCAATTATTGTCAACAATTTAATTATCGTCCTTTTGTCGACTCTGCCCCTATTTTAGAACGCCCTTTAGCCGAAAAAGCAGGTTTAGGTTGGGTAGGAAAACATACGTTATTAATCAATAAAGACGCAGGGTCTTGGTTTTTTCTTGGCGAATTATTGGTAGATATTCCTTTGCCTGTGACTGAAAAAGCAGAAAATCAATGCGGCAGCTGCGTGTCGTGTATTAAAATTTGTCCAACTCAAGCAATTGTCGAACCCTATGTCGTTGACGCACGAAAATGTATTTCTTATTTAACCATAGAGTTACGTGAAGCCATCCCAGTGGAATATAGAGCAGCCATTGGTAACCGGGTTTACGGTTGTGATGATTGCCAATTAATTTGTCCATGGAATAAATTTGCACAACTTACTGCGCAAGATGATTTTCAGCCTCGACAAAATTTAGATAATATCGAGTTATTAGCCTTATTTTCGTGGGATGAAGAAGCTTTCTTACGTAAAACTGAAGGCTCTCCAATACGGCGTATAGGGTTTGAATGTTGGCAACGAAATATCGCGGTAGGTCTTGGCAATGCCGATTACCATCAAGATATTGTTATGGCTCTTGAACAACAATTAATAAAAACAACTCCAATGGTCGCAGAACATATTGAATGGGCAATTGAGCAGCAAAAACAAAAACTTAAAGCTCAAGAAAATAACCTTCCTTTTATCACCGAAAATGAGAGATTGTCAGGACGATTAATTCGCTCTGTAGAAAAAGGGTTGCCTAGAGATGCATAACATTCGTCGTGCTGTAATACTGAAGTTAACCTTCTACTCTAAAAAAGCTTAACCACTTAGTTTTAACTTGCTCTACCGCTTCGGCTGTTTTTCCTTCAAGTTTTGATTGATCAAATAATGCTAAGGCTGTATCAGCGTATTCTAAATATCGATCTTCTAGACTATCTTCTTCTTTCATTGTTGTGATAATTTTCAACAGACTTATAGAAAACTTAATACTCGTTGGGGCAAGCTGAATCGCTTGTATAACTGCCTCTAATGCAGGTTTAAGTCGTTTCTTTTGAAAATGCTCAACAGCCATATCGTGCAGCTGTTTCGGAGTAAAATGAATATCTGAGCGTTCTTGCGTTTCTTGTTCGACATACTTATTGACCACTTGGCTCGTTAATGAATCACCAGAAATTTGGTTTTTGATAGATTCAAGTAATAGCATAGCTTCTTCACGCATGCCTAACTCATGGTATACCTTCACTTTATCAAGATTGTCTTCAATTAATTCAGTAGGACGAATTGAGACTTGGTTTTCAACCATACGTTTGGCTTTTTCAGATTGATCTTGTGCATTTAATATTCGTGCTCGTGTGACCGTAATTTGCTCTTTAAATAAATGCGCATCTTCATAGTCACGCTCTAGTTGCTTAATGTACGTTTCCGACTGTTTTAAAAGTGCATCCGCACTACCATCCGTTATTGTGCAAGCTAAGTCTATGCCTGAACGAATAACATTCAATAATATTTCTGGCGAGTCATGAATAGAATTTTTAGCATTTTTAGCAATGTTTTTTGTCGCTTGATATTGACCGTAATGATCATGGTTTAAACGGGCTAAATCCCAAGATTTTTTATTACGTTCAATATTCCTAGGAGAAAGTGTCGCCGCTTTTCTTATTTCTTCATACGCCAAATCATATTTTTCTTGTTCAATATGATATTGAGCAAGCATGTCATGAGTGGCAAAACGTGTTTCTGGTTTTTTAGATAACGTGGTTAACATGTCATGAATTTCATCAATTCTGCCCTGTTTAAGTAACGACTTAACGTAACCGATATACACCCATGAATGTTTATAGTTTGCCAATAACTCTTTAAAGAAAATCTCAGCCTCTTTAAATTCAAGTAAACTCAAAAGTGCATCGCCCTTCATGCGTAAGATATTCGGATGTAACGGGGCAAGCTCTTTATTTAACAGATGTCGGTCGGCATAATAAATAACTTTTGAAAATTCACGTGCATCAATGGAATGATATAAATTAAAAAGTTTATTTTTTATTTTTAGGGTTTGTTTTAGGCGCTCTTGTACTTTTTTGGGCTGTAGCGGCTTTACCCAAAAATCATCCGGTTGTAATTCAATAATAGAATTCACTAATGATTCATTAGTTTCAGTACTTAAAAAGATTAGCACCGTGCTTTTAGTGACAAAGCCTTTAAATTTCAGTTCTTCTAATAAGTGAAAGCCATCTTTATCACTTTCAACATTGAAAGAACAAACAATGACGTGAAATTTCATTTCTCGGCACAACTTTAAACCAAAATATGCGTTTTGTGCGCATCGCACCTCGCGAACACCAATATCGTAAAGTGCTCTTTTCATCGTATCATGTACTAAAATATTATCATCGATGACCAAAACATTGACACTTTCATAATCATCAAAATAGTTTTTTACTGCTGCTTCCATTAATACGAATCCACATTATCGCCTTAGATTTACCCAATAATCACTCAATAGTATTTTGGTGATCAACTTTACGTTTTTCGCTCTTTGATAAAATAGCGAGTTTTTCTTCTTCATGACAGGTTTGCCAAGCAATTATTTCATTTATATGACGAAAGCAACCTAAGCAAATATCTTTTTCATTTAAACAACAATTGCGTACACAGGGACTAAGAATATTGTTTTCTTTATCAATTTTCATAATCAAAAGACACTAAATATGTTGCACAAACTCAGTTAACGTTTGATATTGTTGAGTTATTAACTTCAGTTTAGCATTTACTTCAGGAAGTGCTTTTTTATTTAAAGCTATCGCCAATTCTTCCGCACTTTCTTTAAGATCTTGAGCGGCTAAAATAGTCGTCAGCTTATTAATTTCAGCCGTGTGTTCTAACGCATGCTGAAAAGCTTTTTCTTTCACCGCCTGAGAAATAGCAGAAATAGCCGCATTGATTTCTTCCATATAATCATCAAGCATAAATGCAGCTATTTCAGGGGAGCCTTGATTAATGGCATAAAGGTTGAGATCAAACGCTTGATGCTCTTCAATGTCATTTGCCGTTAATAAACGATCAATACGCGAAGTGTCAGTATCTTTCACCTTTCCATTAATTTCAGGCGCTAAGTTGCTTGTCTTGCTACTTTCTATTGGAGCAGTCACAGGTTTGTTAGCAGATTTTACTTTTTTATCCAAAGGTATCGCTAACTGCTTTTCTTTTAACCAGGGTGCAAATAATTGAACCAAATTCTGAACGTCTAATGTATTTTTGATATGCGCTTGACGCCAAGCCTGTGTATAAGTTAGTTCTTGCTTCGTTGCCTTTTTCAATACGGTTTCACCCAATGAAAATACGCCACGAATAACGTTTTTTCCCACTTCCATTTTGACAAAAGGCGACGATTCAAACTCCGTTAGCAAAATTAAATATCGCCCTGATTGCCAATGATTTAGCATAATATCAGCCTGGCAAACCAAATGAACTTGAAAACCAAGCCAATGTAATAAACGAGCAAAGTGTTGATATTTTTCAGCAGACTTAACCGCAAGTAATACCTCAACTTGACTCGAAGCAAAACGATACTGACTAAAAACTTCAGCAGGAATTTGCAAATTATTGGCTTGGTTTGATGCAATAAAAGCAGCAAGATATTTAACGAAAGTTAATGATTCCAATGGCGAATCACAATATTCAAAAAAGCCTTCACTATGTAAGGCATGTGTAAACGAGGCTTGTAAAACTATAAGCTTAGGCGTGATAGGTTTGGGTAACGTATTTAAATGTTGGTTAATTAAATGGCCATCGCTTTTAAACACTTGCGACGTAAGTATCACGGCATTAATTGGATGATTTGTTAAATGTTTAACATTCAATTGCTTTATCAAATGTTCAACGTGTTCAATAGTTTCTATACTACCCTTGGCAGACTCGACACTGTTTACAATATTAGTGATAGATGTATTCCCGCTGCCTACGAGAATAAATTCCGCTCCATTTAAATCAATTTCTTTCGCTTTATTATCAATTTCAATTGCGTTTTCACCATAAGCTATTGGCATTTCAACAGACAACTTAAACCCTTGTTCGGTGATATTGGCCGTTACATTTTTACAATAAGTTGCCGATAATAACGTGTGTAAATATTGAATTTTTTGTACAACCTTATCACTACCATCATAACCAATAAAAGCGGTAATTAATTCAGGTAATTCAGCGATATTTTTTGGTGGGATCACGTCAAAGGTAAAGCAAATTATTTGCTGCCCTGAATTCTTATCGACAACATCGGCACGTATCCATAAAGTTGCATTAAATTGCTCTAATAAGCACAAACGTGACAAAGCCGTTAATGTTCGATGAAATAAACTTACGTTAACTTTGGCTCGCGACAACACCCGTTTATCAACCACTAGTTGCACCATATTACGTTGTTGATTGGCTTCAACCATTATATTGTGACACAGTACAAACAGTTCATTTTTTGTCTCGACATCAGTGAAGGTTTGAACGCTTCCTTCATCTTGCAATTCAACATTCATTTGCAATTGACTATTCCAATCCAAAATTCTTGTTAACTGACGATATACTTGTAACGAAGTTACATTCGTTCCAATAGAGACATTCTGACTTTGCAGCATAGTTCTGATCAGCATGTTATTCAGTTTTTCAGTACTATCTAGCCATGATTGTCGATGCGTTAATTGTTGTGAACTGAGCTGTAGTTGTAAACTTTCAATTTGCTCAATTAATTCTGCTTGAGTGTCATTTACCCAAATAGTGCCTTGCCATACATTATTTTGTTTAAAAATAGTGAGCGTGATGAGTTGATTGGCGCGACTTTTTACTTCACATTGAACAGTACGTTTATCACGCTCTGCTTGGTGGCCGGCTTTAATAATTGTTTTTAATGCTGAAAAAGAAAAAGCGTGTTGCCAGTGTTTATTAGTTTTCTCTTGTGAAAAAATTAATTGCCGAGCGAACGCATTACCTTGTGAATTTATATCATCACTTAACACATAAAACGCCAATTTCGCTTGTTCAAAAATATTCTTTTGAAGCTTATTTAACTCGTAGCTCAATGCTTGATAGTCATTTTCACTATGTAAGGGATGCACTACATTTTCCACTAATGCGACGAGTTGGTTTTCTTCCGCGGAAACAAGGCTTGTTTTATCGACTTTTTCTCCCGCTAATGTATTTTTAACATGATCTACACAAGCTACATTTTGTTGTTTAATGCGTTTTTTTAGCTGGCTCAATAACCCCCACAAAATAATCATTAACAAGATAAAAATAGAAAAAATTATGAGCTGTAAATGTTTTACGGTAATGGCTGAATCGCCAATGACAAGCGATTCAAAAACACTCGGCATTAATTGAGTTGTATTCACAGGCAAAGCAAGGTCATTACGAAGGTTTTTAAGTTGTAATTGCTGCTCTTGCAATCGCTGAAAATAAGCCTGAGATAATCGAAGATGACCACGCCATTTTGCTAAGGCATTTTGCTCAACAAATAATAATTGATTTAATTTATACAAGACATTTAATAAGGGTGTAGTTAGTTCATTATTGTCATCAAATGCTTGAAATTGAGGCTCCCACAAAGCAAGAGTTTGTAATAACTCGTCAGCAAAAAAATTAAACTCATCCAATGAATATTGTAAATTTAGACGACTAAACAAAACCTCGGTATTTTTTACCGCAAGCGATGTCTGACTTAATAAATTCACTACTTCTGTTAAGTTAGCGTGAGCTTTTGCCCGTGAGGCAGTAACTTTGTCGGTGACTTTATCTTGATTAATCTGTTGTAATAATTTTGCTTGTTGGCTTGTTTTATCTGCTATCTCTTTATTTAATTCACCTAAAACAAGTTGTAACTGAATCACACTGCTTTGTCGTAGCAACGTATTACGCTGATGATTATTCGTGAGTCGTTTAATGTTTTCTTGTTCTGCTTTTTCGGAAAGTATGATTGATTCAACAACACGCGCTTGCTTAACAGATAAGCGTTTCAATTCAGCTAGTTTAGTTAAAAATAATTGATGATTTTCAAGTAAGCTTTTTGATGTTGTATTGTTAATAATCGTGGCAAGCAGATCATTAATTTCAATATATTTTGCTTGTTGTAAATAGCTTTTTTCAATTGCAGGTAGGTGCTCATTTATTAATGTATCAACTTGTTGTTCTCGATACTGAAATAACCAAAGCGCTAATATTAACGAGAATAAGGAAAAACCAAATATGGCAAATATGCGTGGTGTTAATTGCTGAGAAAAAGGAGTCGAAGAATCCATACTTGCTAAAACTACCTATAGCTAGACGTACTTATACGTACATGACAATAAAATAATGTCCTCCAGTTTAGGGATTTATTAGCAAGAATCAAAGGGATTTATCAGAATAAGCAACTTTGCCTGAAAGCGAACGGATTAACGTCGTTTTTTTACCCAAGCCCAATCCATTTTGCATACGATTGGTTGTTCGTTTGATTCATCCGTTATCTCCACGGCAATCACCATATCGCCTTTTTCTTGTTGTAAAATGGTTTGTCGTTGCGCTTCGGAAATCTTGGCAATCGCGGTTAAACTCCCTTGCATGCGGCGCTGATATTCAATGTTCATCGACTTCAATAAAGGAACACTGCCGTCTGGCACATTCATGCCAAAAACAATTCCGGTAGCTGACTCAGCCAATAAAGCTGCCGCTACGGCATGTACACCACCAATGTGATTTTGTACTTTTTTCTTATTTGCTAACGTGATTTCTACTTGTTCATGAGAAACAGATTTAATGTTTATTCCGGTCGTTCCGGCAAACTTCACAGTAGAGCAAAAAAATTTCGTTAGTATGAATGGTCGTAATTTCTTCGGCGCATAATTTACTTTATTAATAAAACGGCTAAAACGATTAGACATAATTCACTCTCTTAATGATTGATTGTTTAAATTGTTGATCGAACTGGTCTGACCTGCAAGTGATATTTATAAAAAAAGCACCTCAGTGCTTTAGTATTTGTAGATGATACAGTAACAATCAATTAAAAATTCGATAGTTAAACCGATAATTTAATTGATAATTTAATTGATAATTAAATCGAGAAAAAATGTTCGCGATACACTTTCAATTCGGCAATAGATTCTCGAATATCATCTAAAGCTAAATGAACACCTTTTTTCACTACTTTATCTAATACTTCTGGTTTCCAACGTCGTGCTAACTCTTTCACTGTACTGACATCTAAGTTGCGGTAATGAAAATAATCTTCAAATTCAGGCATATATTTATTAATAAAACGACGATCTTGACCAATACTATTGCCACACATAGGTGATTGACCTTTAGGAACATATTGCTCAATAAACTTAATGGTTTCAGCGCTAGCCGTCGCTAAATCTATGTTACTTTCACGACAACGTTTAGTGAGCCCCGATTTTCCATGCGTATCAATACACCATTCGCTCATATTGTCTAGTACCACGTCTGATTGATGTATTGCAAACACGGGACCTTCGGCGAGAATGTTCAATTGACTATCGGTGACAATACTGGCGATTTCTAAAATTACATCATGCTCAGGCTCTAACCCTGTCATTTCTAAATCTAACCAAATTAAATTTGTCTTATTCAAAGACATACACTTCCCTTAATGACACTTTACAGATCATAAAACGACTTTATGACAAGTAATTAGATGAATGATGATTTTATCAGTATAATACGTGAGAATTAATCTCGATAAAAATACTTTGTCGTTCACTACTATAAATTAACTTTACAAATAATGAAAAATTCTTGTGGCAAAAGCTAAAAAATTAACCAAAGGCCAAGTCAGACGCATTAAAGCCAATCAAGCTAAAAAACTGCGCAACAAAGTTGAGCAAATTGATTGGCAAGATGACGAACTCGGAGAAGCGCAACTTGGCACTGTGATCAGTCGCTTTGGTCAGCATGCCGATGTTGAAGCAAGCGATGGCGAAATATTTCGTTGTAATATGCGTCGTAGTATTGGTTCAATAATCTGTGGTGACAAAGTGCTTTGGCGACAAGGAAAAGCAACCGAACATAGCATTTCTGGTGTTATCGAAGCGGTGCATGAAAGAGAATCGGTTTTAAGTAGACCAGATGTTTATGATGGCGTAAAACCTATTGCAGCCAATATTAGTCAAATTTTAATTGTTTCATCAGTGTTGCCTGCTTTTAATGCTGACATTATCGATCGTTATTTGGTGGCTGCCGAAGACACCCAAATTAAACCAGTTATCGTGCTGAATAAAACTGATTTATTAGACAGCGAAAACCAAAATGAAATTGAACAACAATTAGATATTTATCGAGCCATTGGTTATCAAATCATTTATGTCAGTAACAAAACACAAGATGGTATTGAGCAATTAAAACAGCAGCTCAAAGCCAACACCAGTGTTTTTGTAGGTCAATCAGGCGTTGGTAAGTCAACACTTACTAACAGTTTAATGCCTGAATTAGCGGTAGTTACCCAAGAAGTGTCAGAAAACTCAGGATTAGGGCAACATACAACTACCGTGGCCCGCCTTTATCATTTTGAAGATGGAGGCGACTTAATTGACTCTCCTGGTATTCGAGAATTTGGTTTATGGCATTTAACGCCAGAACAAGTCTGCAACGGTTTTATCGAATTTAAAGATTTTCTCGGTCTATGTAAATTCAGAGACTGTAAACATCAAACAGATCCCGGTTGTGCTTTAGTGGCAGCTGTAGAAGACAATAAAATTCACCCTAAGCGATTAGCAAGTTTTCAACGAATTTTAGCCAGCTTAAATGAAAACACGCTTACCACTCGTTTCAACGATTAAACCCAACAATAATTAAAAGTATGTAACTTAAGGAAACATCAGTGTCATTAGATAAGTTAAAAATAGCATTACAATATATCATGCCAAAACACGGCCTTTCACGCTTAGTAGGAAAATTTGCTGCTGCCGAAGCGGGTTGGTTAACCACCAGAGCCATTCGTTCGTTTATCAAAGCTTACGATATCAACATGAGTGAAGCTAAACTTAAAAATGCCGAAGATTTTAAAACTTTTAATGACTTTTTCACTCGCGAACTCGATGATGGCGCGCGTACCATTGACGATAATAACATGACTTTATGCTACCCCGTTGACGGAGCGATCAGTCAGCAAGGCGATATTATTGATGGTCAATTAATTCAAGCGAAAGGGTTCAATTATAGTTTAACCAGTTTATTAGGAGGTGATTCAGCTACCGCCGCACCTTTTCAAGGTGGAAAATTTTCTTGTATATATCTTGCACCAAAAGACTATCATCGCATTCACATGCCAATGAGTGGCACACTGCGTGAAATGATTTATGTACCCGGAGAGCTATTTTCAGTTAACCCATTAACGGCAAACAATGTACCCGGATTATTTGCCCGAAATGAGCGTGTAGTGACCATTTTTGATACCGAGCATGGTCAATTAGCTATGGTATTAGTAGGTGCAACCATTGTTGCTAGTATCGAAACAACCTGGGCAGGCACTATTACCCCGCCAGCAGGAAAAGATATTTTTAGGTGGACGTACCCTGCTGATGGCATTGATGCGATTCGCTTAAACAAAGGTGATGAAATGGGCCGATTTAAATTAGGCTCTACAGTCGTAGCTACTTTTTCACCTAATATGATCAACTTCAATGAAACTGCCGGCCCTGAAACAGTGACGCGTTTAGGTGAACATTTCGCAGACATCATTGTTGATAAACACGAAAAATGAAAATAATTGCTCATCGAGGGGCGAGCGGTGAATTTCCAGAAAATTCATTACTTGCCTTTGAACAAGCCATTTTACAAAAAGCGGATGGCATTGAGCTCGATGTGCGTTTTCATACTCACAGTCAGCAATTTATCGTCCTTCACGATAGCTATTTAGATAACACAACAAATAGCAAAGGCCATTTTAGTCAATACTCTCTTGCTGAATTAACTGAGCTGTCTTTAGGTCAAGAACAAAGGTTAATTACACTTTCACAGGCGCTCAGGACAATTGCTGGACGTACACTAGTTAATATTGAAATAAAGTCTAATGGTAGTGATACTGCGATAATAAGTGCACAATTATCTGCACTGAAATCACAGATTAATCAAGCGATTGAACAACACGGTTTTTCAGCACAACAATTTGTTTTATCATCCTTTAACCATCACATCATTAAACAAAGTAAATGCATCTTGCCGGATATTGTCACCGCCGCATTAATTGCCCATAACCCGATAGAATATGCCAGTTTTGCAAAAGCATTAAAGTGTTCAGCCGTTAATCCATCGATAGAATGCCTAGATCAAGCACTGGTGACTAACGCTCATCAATTAGGATTAGAAGTGTGGGTATATACTGTAGATAGACAAGAAGATATAGATTATTGCCAACAAATAAAAGTTGATGCAATCTTTACTAATTTTCCAAAAAAAGTAAGAAATTACTTAAATAATTGTAACGATAATTAAACATTTATTTTCAACAACAGTCATAACCTATTGAAATTTAATACGTTAAAGAAAAAATAAAATAAATTAATATTTATAGTTGCTCATTTTATCAACACGAGATACGATTAAGTTCGTAATATAATTGTAATAAAGCAATTTATCAGATCATGCATTGAGGAATTTTAATGGCTCGAGATAATAATGATATCAAGCCAACTGAAGCAGAACTTACCTTACTGAATATTCTTTGGAAATTAGGCCCTGCTACAGTTAGACAAGTACATGAAACCGTGAGTGAAACTCAAAAAACTGGTTATACGACAGTACTAAAAATTTTACAAATAATGCATGAAAAAGCATTAGTTATTCGTGATGAAAGTAATCGGGCTCATGTTTATGCGGCAGCAAACAGTGAAACCTTTACTCAATCATCTTTACTGAAAGATTTAGTGAGTAAAGCATTTGGTGGCTCAACTTCTAAACTTGTGATGCGTGCGTTAAATAACTCAACAAGTAAAGAAGAAATTGCTGATATTCGTCAGTTATTAAATGAGATAGAAGAACAAGAACAAGAGCAATAACAAAGTCTTAGCATATTAATTTCAAGGACCATAATGGAAAGCGTAATAAGTAGCCCCTTATTATATAATTTAGCCTTAACCCTGATCCATTTTTTATGGCAGGGATGCTTGATTGCGCTATCATTAAAATTTCTTTTAATTCTTACGCCTCATCAGCACTCTAGAACTCGCTATACTTTATCAGCCATTGCGATGATTTCCTGCTTAATCGTTCCTATCGTAACTTATTTTGCAATATATCAGCCGAATTATGTTCAATTAACGACTCAAGCAGACCCAACGCCTTACATGATGAGTACTGCAATATTAGCGAACAATGAAGCAATCCATTGGTACCAAGACATATTCGAAGCGCTGCCTTACGTGTCTATTTTGTGGTTTACTATCGTTACTTTTTTAGCAACAAAATTAACCATTGAATTATACAACGTAAATCAGTTACCTAAACAAGGTACCGTAAGCGCAGAAGCGGCTTTACAACAACGTTTCGAAGAATTGGTAAAAAAGATTAATTTACCTAAAACACCACGCTTATTGATTTCACTGAAAACCGATATTCCAATGGCAATTGGTTGGTTAAAACCCGTTATTTTAATACCTGCTTCGATGTTATCTGGTTTAACCCCTTCTCAGCTAGACATGTTAATTTTACACGAATTAGCACATATTCGTCGCCACGATTATTTAGTCAATTTTTTCCAAACAATCATTGAAACATTACTGTTTTTTCACCCGGCGGTTTTATGGATATCGAAACAAATGCGCAATGAAAGAGAATACTGTAGTGATGATATTGCCGTGAATGTAGCAGGCAGTCCAATTGCCTATGCTCATACCTTAGCTGATACGGCAAATTTATGTCAGACACATCGTCATCACGCAATACCCAACATGGCAATGGCGGCTTCAGGTGGTGATTTAAAACAGCGCGTTGTTAGGTTAATTGACCAACATCATTGTTCATCAAATGATGATTCGGGCAAATTCTTAGCTTCCGTTTTAATTATATTTTCTGTCTTAATTGTCGCCATTAAACCATACTTAAATACCACGGTAATCGATTTCACATCTGGGCGCATTTCGTTCTTTAAGACCGCTAACGATATCTTTAAACAACAACCCACCAATGCTGCTAATTTATCGTCAACCTCTATTGCTCAAATGCTGTTAAAACAAGAGCAAAAAAATAATGAGCAAGCAGAAAACAACAAAACCGTGCAAATAGTAGCACCACAGAAGTCATCGACAGTTATCAGCAACTCGGCTGACGTTAAGACTCAATTACTTGCTAAAACCATTAACAATAAAGCAAATCAAACTTTTGACGCCAAGAGTACAAGCAAACAAAATGTTTCATTGAACAAACAAAAACAACAAGCGAACGCTATCATTACTCAGTCAACTGCACACGTCACTAAACAAGTAAGTAGTGAGTCTAAAACAGAGTCGTTATTAACGACTCAACATGAAAAATCCATATCAGAATTAGCCTTCGATCGCACTGACTCTTCAAATAAGCAATCAAAAATGAGTAATCCTTATTCGTCACAGGTTGCAGCTTTGAACGAGAAGCCTTTATTAGAAGAAGTAAATTTGAATATTGCTGAAACATCAAGCGATAACATTTTGAAACCTCGACCTATATATACAATTTCAACCGCAAAAACAGCCAAAGAAGCACCTAGCACCCCAACAAGAAAAAGTGCTGAAATTTTAAGATCACCCGATCCCAAATATCCATCAACGGCAACGCGCAGAGGTATTGAGATGGATGTAACGGTAAATTTTGTTATTGATACAGATGGTGTGGTAAAAGATATAACTTTTGAACAAAAAAATCGTGTCAGCTATTTCAGAAGTGCCATTAGAAATGCTATGGCGAAATGGCGCTTTTTACCTGCTCAAGTAAATGGGCAACCGGTTGAAAGTAAAATGACAAAAATCTTCTCATTTAGCTTAGCCAATTAACCTTAACTCAAGTTAAGAGTTTCTTAATTTATTGAAATATATAGCTTATATTTCTAGTTTATCTCTAGCTTGATAGTTTTGCTTAATACAAGGCAAATACACTGAAGTTAGTAAAAATAGCTGCTAGAAAAGGGTTTATTAAGCCGAGTTCAGGTTAATTAAAGGGGCATAGCAGTTTCTGTTAGTATTCAACACGCCAATACTGTTGTATAACTACCACAAATACTCTAGCCCCATTAAACGTATCAGAACAATTATCTTCTATGTTTTTTGCTAAACTTCATATACTTTTCACGCTGTTCCGCCGTTAATACTTGCATAATAGCATGTTTGCTTTTTGCTTTTTGCAAAGCCATTTCGGTGAAGTTTGTTTGATATTGACTATGTAATTCAGTAAAGGCTTTTTCATCAAATACCGGCGCTGCCATTAATGATTTCACTTGTTCCTTAAAATCTTTCATCGCAGCTCTATGCTCTTTTGAACTCTGCTTAGTTTGTTCAAAAATCGCTTTGACCTGTGTTTTTTGTTCATCTGTTAATGCTAAATGTTTTGCCATTTTCTTAAATTGACGCATCATTGGGTGTTTTTTACCCTTTTTCATACGCTCGGTTTGCACCGTTTGACTTTCTTTAGCAATAACTTCTTGAACAGGAAGAATGGCTAAGCTGCTTACTAAAATCGTGCCGATTAATAACATTGGTTTGATATTCATAATATATCCTTATTGATATTTAAAAATTAACTTCATGGTTAATATACAAAACCTAACGAAAAGAAACGCAAAGCAGTGTAAAGGTTATGTAAAGTTTCTCAGAAGTAAATTATTGTCAGTTATGATATATAAGTAACAGTAGATAACATAAGACGTGACACTCAAATGACAACACCAGTAAAATTATTGATTATTGATGACGATAAAGAATTAACCAGCCTTTTGTCTGAATATTTAGCCTTAGCGGGTTATCAATTATTTTGTTGTCATGACGGGTTAAGCGGGCTCGAGCAAGCAAGAAGTGATGAATACTCTTTAATATTGCTTGACGTAATGATGCCAAAACTAACCGGCTTTGAAGTATTAAAGGCATTAGGAGGTAAACATACCACTCCTATTTTGATGCTAACGGCAAAAGGCGATGAAGCAGATAAAATACTTGGCTTAGAACTAGGTGCCGATGATTATTTAGCTAAGCCTTTTCAACACCGAGAATTACTTGCGAGAATAAAAGCAATATTAAGGCGTATTGATATTACTAAAAATCAGCAACAACCATCTTCTCTTCAAGACGTGAATTCTGTTTCCTTAAATCACGCCACTCGCGAAGTACATTGTCATGGTCATTTAGTTGAATTAACAGGCACTGAATATCAAATTTTAGAATTATTGATGAAATCTGCTAGCACTATTATTAGTAAAGCTGAAATTTCTGAACAAATTTTAAAAAGAAAACTCAGTCCATTCGACAGAAGTATTGATATGCATGTCAGTAACATTCGCCGTAAATTACTGCCATTTAGTCCTAGTGATAAACTCAAAACTGTTCGTGGTTCGGGATATATTTTCCTAACTGGAGAGGGATAAATAGATGTTTATTAAAATGAAGAAAACACTCTCTTCGATAGGAGTAAAATTATTTTTATCATTTTGGTTAATTACACTAGCATCAATTGTCATTACACGTTTGGTCTTTACCCAAATTGAGCATCAAAGCATTATTATTCCAACGGTCAAAGAAGACACATATAAACTAAAAAAATACGCAAAGCGAATCATTAAAAGATCCCATAAAACCCCACAAGCCATTCTTCAACGCGCGCCTTTTCCTCCTGGTTTATCTATATTGATTAAAGACACGCAAACACAAGAAGTTTTCCATAATAATAAACGTGATGCTCAAACTACCGCTTCATTTCTTAGTAAGAATAGCTTTAGTAATTTAACCACTGTGCAGTTTCCTTTTGCTCGTATGACAGGGCCGGAAGACATTCAAATAAACGAAAAAAATTATCAAGTATATCTCGTGGTAAAGTCTAAGCACCCGCACTTTGGCTCCTTGTTCATGCAATTGCCATTCTGGGTTCGAATCATCATTCCCCTTTTGATTAGCCTTAGCTTTTGTTGGCTATTAGCAAAAACATTAACGCGTCCAATAATCGCCATTAAACATGCGGCCACAGAAATTGGTAAAGGCAACTATCAAGCACGCGTAATTGACGGGGAAACTCGTAATGATGAATTAGGAGAAATGGCCAAAAGCTTTAATCAAATGGCAGAAAAATTAACCACTAATATCAACGCTCATCAGCGACTATTAGCGGATGTCTCTCATGAATTACGGTCGCCCATGACTCGTTTACAAATTGCGATAGGTTTAATTGAAAGCTCAGCAGAGCAAGGTAAACCGGTAGATAAACATATTGCTCGATGTGAACGTGAAATAGGCCAGCTTGACCAAATGATCAGTAACGTATTGTCATTATCACGTATGGAAAATACCTTCCAAGAAGCCAATTTTGTCATGTTAGAAGTCACGTCAATTCTGGCAACCGCCATTGAAGACGCACAATATCTAGCGAATGAAAAAAACATTAATATTATCAATAATACTGAGATCAGCTGTCAGTTGTTACTTGATGAAACGCATTTACTAAGTGCGTTAAATAACATTTTAATTAATGCTATCAAACACAGCGAAGAAAACGGTGAGATTGAGGTATCGGCCAAAACCTCCTCTGGATACTTACACATTGCTATTGCTGACTCAGCCACAGGCGTTCCGGAAGAACAACTCCCCTTACTTTTCAATGCGTTTTATCGCGTATCAACAGCAAGAGATAGAGAAACAGGCGGCACAGGACTAGGACTGGCGATTGCCAAACAAGCCGTAGCGATCCACCAAGGGACAATTTCGGCAGAAAATAACCATAGCGGAGGCTTAACTATTACCATAGAATTACCGATAAATAAGACTAAAAATGTATAGAGCATGACAACTAAAACGTGGCTGCTATTTGCTTTTATCACAATAGGTTTCAATAGTATATTTATGACAAACGCTTTCGCTTTCACCCAAGAAGATAAGTTAACTAAATTACTATCAACAGATATTGCTGATTATTGGCAAACAGGGCAATTTGCTTCTTTTCAAGGCGTTGACAACAAACGTATTAATTACGCTAGCTTTATTGTAGATAATCCTAAAAATTGTTTAGTCATATCACCCGGTCGTTCTGAAAGTTATTTAAAATACCAAGAATTTGTTTTTGATTTATCCGCGCTAAATATTAATATTTTTATCATTGATCACAGAGGCCAAGGGCTGTCAGAGCGCTTACTTGATAACCCTCATAAAGGCTATGTCAACGAGTTTGACGATTACGCTGACGATCTACAGACCTTAATTGATACTATTGTTAAACCCCATTGTGTAGCTAACGAGCAACCGCTATTACTTTCCCATTCAATGGGAGGTGCTATTGCGACTCGTTTAGTGCAAAAATACCCTCAATCAGTAAAAGCCGTATTATTATCTTCTCCCATGATCGCCATTAATAAAGGTGGGCTACCCGAATGGTTAGCTAAAATGTTGATCAGTACCGGCAATATGCTTAATCATTTATTGTCCGACCAAGCCTGGTATTTTATTGGTCAAGGCGATTATCAAGCAAAAGATTTCGCCAGTAATCATTTAATGCATTCTCAAATACGATATCAAGCATTCATCGACTTATATCAAGCGCAACCACAGCTGCAACTTGGCGGCGTTACCTTTAACTGGTTAAAACAAGCGGTGCTCACTCAACAGAAAATATTTGCCGAACTCGATAATATTTCAACGCCAATCGCTATTATGCAAGCTGGTAATGACACTATTGTTGATAACAGTGCTCAGGATAATTTTTGTCAACAACTCAACCAGTACAAACCAAACCTGTGCCAACAATCACAGCCGCATGTCATTGAAGGCGCAAAACATGAGCTGATATTTGAAAGCGATAAATACCGTAATCAAGCCCTCACTTTCATCGAAAAATGGATTGTGAATTACACTCAATAAGGTTTCAATTAGTGTGCAGCGTCATGACTTATTTTAGTGTCAGTAGTGACAACAGAGCTTGGATCATGATGAATAAAAACTTCGCAGGGTGCTAATGCCTGTTCAATTTCTCGTTCAATAGCCTCACCAATACTATGAGCTGCCAACAGGGTTAATGTATCGTCCAATTCTAAATGAAACTGAATAAAGCGCTGATGCCCTGCTTGTCGTGTTCTTAAATCATGCAGCCCTAAAGCGTTATCATGTGCATCAACAATTGCCTTAATTTTACTGACCTCTTCTTCAGACAATTCATGATCCATTAAATGCTGTACACTAAGCCATATTATTTTTATAGCGCCATATAGTAAGTAAACACCCACAAACAATGTAAAAACACCATCAGCTTTTGGCCAATAATCATGACTCAACAATAAAGCAGCCAACACACCTAAATTCAAAATTAAGTCTGATTGATAGTGCAAAGAGTCAGCACTAATTGCTAAAGATTGAGTTTTAGCAATAACATATTTTTGGATAAACACTAACGCTAACGTGAAAAAAATAGCGATAACACTAACCCATACCCCAACTTCAGTTTGTACAATTGCTTTTGGTGTAATCACCCGTTCTACGCCATTGATCATTAATAGAAAAGCAGAACCTAAAACAAAAGCGGCTTGCACTAAACCCGCTAAACTTTCAGCTTTACCATGACCAAACTTATGCTCTTGATCGGCTGGCGCTAAAGCAAACCGTAAAATAACAACATTCATCACTGAAGCAAATAAATCTAACATTGAATCAGTAGCTGACGCTAACATGGCACTGGCATCTGTTGCGAACCAGGCATAAAGCTTAATGACCACTAATATGAGTGCCGTTATCGTTGCGCATATTGCCGCCAGTCGCACTAAAAAATTATAGTTTTGTTTAGTTGATGTCATACAACACTTAATGAGTAAAATAACCTAATATAAATGATAGCAAGACTTTAACCATAACCTAAGCTCAAGGTATAATTAAACGGCAAATTCATTATTGAGAATACTTATGTTAGATGTGGTGTTATTTCAGCCTCAAATCCCACCCAATACGGGAAATATCATTCGCTTATGTGCAAATACTGGCTTTAGGCTGCATTTAATAGAACCGTTAGGTTTTGATTTTGATGATAAAAAATTACGTCGCGCCGGTTTAGACTACCATGAGTTTGCTGCCACGAAACGCCATAAAAACTTTGCTACCTTTGTTGAGAGTGAACAACCCAAACGTATTCTTGCGATAACGACTAAAGCTACCAATTATTATGGTGATGTTAGTTTTACTGCCGGTGACTATTTATTATTTGGTTCTGAAACTGCCGGTCTGCCTGAAGAAGTAAGACAACAAATTCCTGATCAAGACAAAATTCGTATCCCAATGATCAAAGATAGCCGCAGCATGAATTTATCAAATGCTACCTCAGTAATTATTTATGAAGCTTGGCGACAATTGGGCTTTAAAAATTCCGTTTAATATCAAAAAATCTACACGGATTATCTATAATAGAAATTGAATTAAACGGCAATTAAAGGGTAAATATAGGGTTATTTATAAGATATTTCAGAGCGAAATATTATTCGTAAGTGCGTTCTCTTGATAATAAATCAGAGGCGGCTAATTTCGCATTTTTACCACAGTACAAGACTTGGTAAACTTGCTCAACAATTGGCATCTCAACGTTCATACGTTCAGCTAACATATAAACTTCTTTAGTATTACGATAGCCTTCGACCACTTGGCCTATCTCTGCCATCGCTTGTTCAACACTGGTTCCTTGCCCTAAGGCTAAGCCAAAACGACGATTACGAGATTGATTATCAGTACAAGTTAGCACTAAATCGCCTAAACCCGCCATGCCCATAAAGGTAGTCGGTTGCGCATTAAGGGCTTCACCTAAACGAGTCATTTCTACCAAACCGCGAGTGATTAATGCTGTACGGGCATTAGCACCAAAACCTATGCCATCTGCCATGCCTGCACCAATAGCAATAACGTTTTTAACGGCACCACCTAATTGCACACCAATAAAATCGTTATTCGAGTAAACACGAAAGGTTTTTTCGCAATGCAGTAAATCTGATAATTCAGAAACAAAAGCATCATCGGTAGAAGATAACGAAATAGCAGTTGGCAAACCTGCCGCCATTTCTTTGGCAAACGTAGGGCCAGAAAGTACTGCTAACGAAATATCTTCACCAAGAATGTCTCGGGCAACGTCTTGCAATAAATTACCTGATTGTGGATCTAAGCCTTTTGTCGCCCAGGCAATTTTTGCATTAGCCCGTAAAAAAGGTTTGATTTGTTTAAGCATGTCACCAAAAACATGGCTAGGTACAACCACCAAAATATTGTCACTGGCTTGAATAGTAGCCGCTAAATCAGCAGACAAAGATAACGATTCAGGAAATTTGCTGCCCGGTAGATATTTTTCATTACTGCGTGAAGCAGTCATATTGCTGATGTGCTGAGAATCTCTTCCCCACAATAAGGTGTCATGACCATTGCGCGCAAAACAAATAGCTAGGGCGGTTCCATACGAACCCGCCCCAATAACACTTATTTTAGCCGATGTACTCACTAGTTAGGTTAACTAATTAGTGTGTTTCAGCACTTGCTGGTGCTTGAGCCGCTTGCTCTTTCGCTTTTTGTACATATGAAGCGAATAAAGCGTCAAAGTTTACCGGTGCTAAATTGATTTGTGGGAAAGAACCACGGTTCACTAAGTTTGCCACTGATTCACGCGCATATGGGAATAAAGTGGTAGGACAGAATGCACCAATAGTATGAGCTAATTGTGCTTCTGGTAAATTGCCAATAGTGAAAATACCTGCTTGTTGTACTTCCGCTAAAAAGGCTGTTTGACCTTCAACTGTTGCCGTAACGGTTAACGCTAAAATTACTTCATATGTATCATCTGATAATTTTGCCGAACGAGTGTCTAAATCTAACTGTAACTCAGGCTTCCATTCTTTTTGAAAAATAGCTGGAGAATTAGGTGTTTCAAAAGAAATGTCTTTTGTGTAAACACGTTGAATTGCAAATTGTGGTGCTTCTTGTTTCTGCTCTGTTGCGCCTTCAGCGTTTGTTTGGTTTTCATCAGCCATGAGTGTACTTCCTATGCTTCATGCAATATGCATGTTTAAAAATTAATGAAAAAGTAAAAAAGTTATCTTTTTTACTTTGCTTATGCCGTTTTATACTTCACCTTGCAATAAAGTATCTAATTTATTTTGTGCGTGTAACGCATATAATTCATCACAACCACCAACATGGTGATCGTTAATAAAAATTTGTGGGACGGTAAATGCGCCATGACTGCGTTGAATCATTTTTTCTCTTAAATCAGCATCATTATCAATTTTAATTTCTGTGTAGTTCACTTGTTTATGATCGAGAAGCATTTTTGCTCTCATACAAAAGCCACAAGTTACTTTAGTGTAAATTTCAACTGCCATGATAAACCTTAAAATTAAGAGACTTAACGTTATTTACTTTTTAACTACCGGTAAACCGGCACCTGTCCATGCGTTCAAACCACCTTTCAGTAAACTTACTTTAGTAAAGCCCGCTTTTAAAAGTTGATCGGCCGCTTTAGTTGCAGTTATCCCGGCTGCGCATACTACAATAATGGGTTTATCTTTAAATTTTTCAAGGGCTGAAAAATCATTATTCTTTAGTTTTTCAGCACTAATATGTTTCGAATCGATAATGTGATTGTTTTTAAAATCTTTCTCCGCACGAATATCTAATACAATGCCGTCTTCACGATTCATAGTAAATGTGACTTCTTGCGGACTTAATTGCTTGATAGGCGACATTTTAATACGAATGGTAGTAACAATAATCGCGATAAAGATACCCACCCAAGCAGCACTTAACATCGGGTGACTGGCTAAAAATGAACTAAATTGTTCCATAAATGATCTAATATTTATCTACAAAAAATTTCTCGACAGTATACAGATTACTAGCATTTTTTATAGCGTAAAAACGACATTTTTATCAATTTTGAGATAATTATTGTTTAACTCTCGATATGCAATAGAACAATTTTGTCTAGAGCAGTTAGAGAAATTCCTGTTTCACATTGATATAATACGGTTCATCTATTATCTAATTTTCACTTATTTGAACTTCGGAAACAGTATGTCGAACAAAAAATCTACCGTACTTATCATTCTAGATGGCTGGGGCTATCGTGAAAATGAACAGTCTAATGCTATTTTTCATGCCAAAACTCCTGTTATTGATAACTTGATGGCAAATTACCCTAACATGCTTATTCAAACATCAGGTATGGCTGTTGGTTTGCCCGACGGTCAAATGGGTAACTCAGAAGTCGGTCATGTTAATTTAGGCGCGGGACGTATTGTTTATCAAGACTTTACCCGAATCACTAAATCAATTGAAGATAATGAATTTCAACAGACTCCAGCACTTTGTCAGGCAGTCGATAAAGCCGTAGAAAAAAACAATGCTGTGCATATTTGTGGCTTAATGTCACCAGGTGGTGTGCATAGCCATGAAGATCACATACTTGCTATGATCGACTTAGCAAAAGCTCGTGGCGCTGAGAAAATATATTTACATGCTTTTCTAGATGGTCGAGATACGCCGCCAAGAAGTGCCAAAGCGTCTTTAGAAAAAGCCCAAGCAAAATTTGCTGAACTTGGTTGTGGTCAAGTGGCATCTATTATTGGTCGCTATTATGCAATGGATAGAGATCAACGTTGGGATCGCGTAGAAACTTCTTATAATTTAATGACCCAAGGAAAAAGCGAATATCAATTTTCAAACGCTGTTGATGCCCTAGAAGCCGCCTATCAACGTGATGAAAATGACGAATTTGTTAAAGCAAGTGCCATCACTAACCCACAAGGGGAAGTCATCGGTATTAATGACGGCGACAGTGTTATCTTTATGAATTTCAGAGCCGACCGTGCTCGCCAGTTTACTCGCTCATTTGTTGATGCTGATTTTGACGGTTTTACTCGCCAAAAAACGCCAGCTCTTGCTGATTTTGTGATGTTAACGCAATATGCGGCTGACATAAAAACCAGTTGTGCCTTCCCGCCAGCGCCGTTAAATAATGTATTAGGTGAATGGTTAGAAAAACACAACAAAACTCAGTTACGCATTTCTGAAACTGAAAAGTATGCGCATGTCACGTTCTTTTTCAGTGGTGGTAAAGAAGATACGTTTAAAGGTGAAGAGCGCATCTTAATCCCTTCTCCACAAGTGGCGACTTATGATTTACAGCCTGAAATGAATTCAACTTTACTAACAGACAAGCTCGTTGCAGCAATTGAAAGTGGTGAACATGATTTTATTGTGTGTAATTACCCTAATGGCGATATGGTTGGTCACACAGGTAAATTTGATGCCGCAGTAAAAGCGTGTGAAGCGGTTGATACCAGTATTGGTCGAGTATTAAAAGCACTAGAAAAAACAGGTAGCGAATGTTTAATTACCGCAGATCATGGTAACGCTGAACAAATGGTAGATAACTCATCTGGTCAAGCGCATACCGCCCATACTTGTGAGCCAGTACCACTAATTTATGTCGGCAGAAAAGCCACACCAGCTTCAACGGGAGCACTGAGTGATATATCACCAACCATTCTTAATTTAATGGCCATGGAACAACCCGAAGAAATGACTGGTACTAATTTGATGGAGCTTGATTCATAATAATATCGAATTTACTTATTTAGAATAAAAGTCTTTCGATAAAAATGAACATGCTAGATAACAGTCAAAAATTTTCAGCACGAGTCGCATTTAGCCTCGTGCTGTTTTTATGTTTGTTATTATTAGCTAGTTTCAAGCAAAAAAGTTACGCACAACCATTCGTCCAACCTTTGGCTCAAGAAAGTACAGACGAAAAACTCTCTAACGTTAAAGACGCCATCAACAAACAAAAAACAACCATTAAACAAGTTGATAGCAAAAGACAAAAGCTTTTATCACAACTGAAAAACGATGACCTGGCAATTGCAAAGATTATCAACGCACTCAATAAAACCGATGCTTCCCTAAAACAAACGAAGAAACGTTTGAACGAGTTAGTCAAAGAAAAAAGTCAAATCAACCAAGCAAAAAAACAACAAGAAACGGTACTGGCAAAACAATTACGCACCGCTTATTCGACAGGCCATCATGACTACTTAAAACTGATTTTAAATCAGCAAGATCCGAGCAGCGTGCAACGAACCGTCACTTATTATCAATATTTAAATAAAGCTCGTATCAAAGAAATCGAGCAATACAAAACAACCATTGCGCAGTTAGTTGAAATTACCGAGCAACAGAAACAACAAGCTGAACAATTGCAACACCTTGAAAAAACACAAAAACAACAAAAAGTTTCACTAGAGAGCAATAAAGAAAAACGACAAGAAACCGTTGCCCAACTGAGTCAGCAATTGTTGAGCTCAAAACAAATGCTAGCCAAACTCGAAGAAGAAGAAGCAGATTTAGTCGCAGCTTTAGCAAGAGTCGCAGAATTAAGTAGACAAGAAGTTGATTTAACCGGCTTAAGTAAACTCAAACGTAAGTTATCTTGGCCAGTGAAAGGCAGAATCAATCGAAGCTTTGGCTCAAGAAAACAAGATTACCTCAAATGGAAGGGGGTATTAATGGCTGCGCCTTTAGGCAGGCAAGTAAAAACCATTCATAACGGCACGGTTTTATTTGCCGACTGGTTAAAGGGTTATGGTTTAGTCACGGTTATCGATCACGGTGAAGGTTATATGAGTTTATATGGCCACAACCAAGCGCTTTTAAAATCAGTAGGAGAACGTGTTGAAACCGGTGAACCCATTGCCTTGGTCGGTCAAAGTGGTGGACAATCACAACCCGCGTTATATTTTGAAATTCGATATAACGGCCAAGCAGTTAACCCTAAGCTTTGGTGCCGTTAATTAAAAACCATTGATTTAAATGAAAATTAATTCACTGTCAGATCTTTTTACACGACTATATTATGCTAATGCTCGATTTGAAAAAACTTACCTGCTACTCTGATACCACTGAAACTTTTGTTAAACTAAATGTGCGTTATTTAATTCCTTTATTTCTACTGTTGTTAACCAATACCTCTTTCGCACAACAAGCCAAAGTTGCGATAATTATTGACGATATTGGTTATCGTAAAACTGACAATGCGAGTTTAAACCTCCCCGGTGAAATCACTTACGCTATTTTACCTCATACCCCTTTTGGCAAAAAATTAGCAGAAAAAGCCAATGCCAAACACAAAGACGTTATATTACATATTCCTATGGAAGCTGAAAACGGTAAAACCTTAGGACCAGGGGCTCTCACCGTTGAAATGGATGAAACTTCTATCAGAAATAGTTTAGCTGACTCATTTGCTGAAATTCCGTTTGCTATTGGCATTAACAATCATATGGGTAGTAAATTAACCAAGCTATATTCCCCTATGGCATGGACGATGCGATTTCTCAAAGACAATGGATTAATTTTTATCGATAGTGTGACAACTGAAAACAGCAAAGCACGTAAACTAGCTCGACATTTCGGTGTGCCAAATTTAAGCCGACACTTATTTCTTGATAATGAGCTCAGCCAAAGTTACATCAGCGGCCAGTTTGCACAGTTAATTAATCAAGCTAAAAAATACAAACGAGTCGTAGCCATCGCTCACCCTCATCCTGAAACAATGACCGCATTGCAGTATTTAATTCCTCAGCTTGCCGAGCATGATATCCAATTAGTGGGAATATCAGAATTATTACCTCAATTATCCGCAAATAATAAGCGTCTGGTTTCAGAGTAATCAAATTATTTAATCCTATATAAGCAAGCGATGAATTTTTAAATGCTTTGTTATTGATACCAAAGCCATTTAAAATTAACATAATGCGTATATAAGCAATATTTTAGGGATATTATGAAAGTTACCGTATTTGGAATAGGTTATGTAGGCCTTGTACAAGCAGCTATTTTAGCCTCTGTTGGTCACGATGTGATGTGTGTTGATATCGACGAGCAAAAGATTGAAAACTTAAAAAAAGGCATCATCCCTATTTATGAACCTGGCTTAACTCCTCTTGTTGAAGAAACTTATCAAAACGGCTTACTAAACTTTACCACTGATGCTGAGAAAGGCGTTTCACACGGTAGCATTCAGTTTATTGCCGTAGGTACACCACCTGATGAAGACGGTTCAGCTGACTTAAAATATGTTTTAGCCGTTGCAGAAACTATCGCTACCTATATGACCGATGAAAAAATCATCATCGACAAATCAACCGTACCGGTTGGCACAGCAGACAAAGTATCAGCAAAAATTGCTGAAGTGTTAGCCGCGAAAGGTCAAGATGTCGCATTTGATGTTGTTTCAAACCCAGAGTTTCTAAAAGAAGGTGCTGCGGTTAGCGATTGTATGAAACCTGATCGTATTGTCGTCGGCACAGAAAATGAAAAATCTCGTGTAGCAATGCGTGAGCTTTATGCGCCATTTAATCGTAATCACGACCGTATGATATTTATGGACGTAAGATCAGCTGAATTAACTAAATATGCCGCAAACTGTATGCTCGCGACAAAAATTTCATTTATGAATGAAATGTCTAACCTTGCTGAATTATTGGGCGCAGATATAGAAGCAGTTCGTCACGGAATTGGTTCAGATTCTCGTATTGGTTATCAGTTTATTTATCCTGGCTGTGGTTACGGTGGCTCTTGTTTCCCGAAAGACGTACAGGCACTCGTACGTACCGCGAATGAGATTGATTACAAACCTGCATTATTAGAAGCGGTAGAATCTGTAAACTACGCACAAAAACAGAAACTATTTACGCATTTAAACAATCACTTTAAAGGTGAACTTGCCGGAAAAACGATTGCAATATGGGGGTTATCATTTAAACCACAAACAGACGATATGCGCGAAGCTTCTTCAATCGTTTTAATGAAAGCCTTATGGGAAGCAGGCGCAACCGTGCAAGCTTACGACCCTGAAGCCATGGAAGAATGTCAGCGAATTTTTGGTGATAATGACAATTTAGCCTTAATGGGCACTAAAGAGTCAGCCTTAAAAGGCGCTGATGCTTTAGTGGTGTGTACCGAATGGAGTCAGTTCAGAGCCCCTGATTTTGACCTTATTGGTAACTCTTTAAGCACCAAAGTAATTGTTGATGGCCGTAACTTATATGATCCACAGTTATTAAATAATCGCGGTTTTGCTTATTACGCAATTGGTCGTGGTGATAGCGTCAAAAAGGTAAACGCATAGCATGAAATACTTAGTCACTGGGGCTGCTGGTTTTATTGGATTTCATGTTTCGCAAAAACTTTGTGAACAGGGTCATCAAGTTATCGGTATTGATAATCTCAACGATTATTATGATGTTACACTAAAACATGCACGCTTAAAGGAACTAGCCCCCTTTGATACGTTTCATTTTATTCAATTAGACCTTGCTGATCGTGAAGGTATCGCAAAGTTATTTGCGCAAGAAAAGTTTGATCGAGTAATCCACTTAGCTGCACAGGCAGGGGTTCGTTATTCAATTGACAACCCAATGGCTTACGCCGATTCAAACTTGATAGGCCATTTAACGATTCTAGAAGGTTGTCGTCATAACAATGTTGAACATCTAGTATATGCGTCTTCAAGTTCAGTGTACGGTTTAAATAATAAAACGCCATTTTCAACCTCTGACAGCATCGACCACCCTATTTCATTGTATGCCGCTACTAAAAAATCCAATGAATTAATGTCGCATACCTATTCTCATTTATACGACATTCCTACCACAGGATTAAGATTTTTTACCGTTTATGGTCCTTGGGGTCGTCCCGATATGGCGCTGTTTAAGTTTACCAAAGCGATTGTTGAAGGAAATCCTATCGATATCTACAATCATGGTGATATGCGTCGAGACTTTACCTATATTGATGATATTGTTGAAGGTATTTTAAGAATACAAGCCATTATTCCAGAAAAAAATAACGATTGGCGTGTTGAAACAGGCTCTGCCTCAATGAGCTCAGCACCTTATAAAGTATTTAATATTGGTAATGGTAACCCTGTAAAATTACTCGATTTTGTTGAATCGCTTGAAACATCTTTAGGTATGACAGCACAAAAGAACTTTATGCCGATGCAAGCGGGCGATGTTTATCAAACCTATGCCGACGTTGAAGACTTATACAAAATAACTAATTACAAACCTTCGATATCTGTCCCACAAGGTGTGAGTAATTTTGTTGATTGGTATAAAGATTTTTATCAAATCTAAAAACGGTGAATCATAAAACTAAAATAGATTTAAGCCCGTTAAACTCTGCGCTTAAATCTATTTTGTTGTTCCACTTACTTAGATTTTCGTTTTGTCATTCAAATCTGTTTTACTTTTTTACTATCACGCAGAAGTATTAATACTTAATTTTATGCTTAGTTAATAATTCAATAACATGTTTAACTGGAATAGCATAAGTAATACCACTTGGATTACTAATCACCCCTTCTTTACTCTGCTGCACAAATACTTTATTAATCACGCCAATCACTTTTCCTGTTTCAATGTCGTATAAGGCACTACCGCTATTACCGGGATAAGCCGTGGCATCTAGTTGATAAATTAAATAAGGATCACGTAATCGCTTTAACATGGCTAGGTTAATATTTCCGGCGTTTTGCACAGGGGTAATGGTCGGTGAAACATTGGCAATAATGCCGCGATGAGTAACAGGATATAGCCCCAATACTCCGCCAATGGGAAAACCGGTAAAAGCTACGTAACTGCCTTCTGGGTATAAAGGTTCATCAGCTAACTGCATCGCAGGTAAAGGCTTACCTTCAATTTTCAAAATAGCTAAATCATACCTTTTTGATGAATCTAATAAGGTTGCCTTACGAACCTTGGCCGCTTTCCCTGAACCAACAAAAACCACCAAAGATTGTAATAAGTTTTCATCTAACATTTCAGGCACAACATGATGATTTGTTACAACATATTGACCATTTCCCACGACAAAACCTGAACCTTGTAGTTTGTTTCTAGGCTTACCTGTTGGCGTATAAACACCAATACCAACAACCGAAGGTTTAATTTTCGCTATAGTTTCAACTAATTGAGCGGAAAAAGCTGAGTATGAAATAAAAAAACTTAGCAGAATTATATAGAACCGAAACATTGATTTTTCCTTAAAACAAAGGGCGTAGGTAAAGGATTTATTTAAAAATTAGCATAAATAGAATTATCTATCATAATAACAATAGGTTAATAAATAGAATTACCTATAAAAAGTATTTTTCACTTTCGGATAGTACATGAATAAACAAAAAATTGTTCCAATTCTAGCCGGTGGTGGCACTCGCCTACCAGCCCACGCAGGAATTTTACAAGCGCTTGGCGAATTTGATATTGAATTTGATGATATCGTTGGCGTATCAGGCGGAAGTATCATCGCCAGCCTCTTCGCTTCTGGATTAACACTCCCAGAAGTTAAACATATTGCCTTAAATACTGACTACAATCAGTTTCGAGAATTTTCATTAATTAAACTTATCCGCAATGGTGGATTAAGTTCAGGAGATGTTTTCGAACGTTGGGTAGATCGTTTATTAGAAGGTAAAACCTTTAAAGAAATGGATTACAACTTACATGTTGTCGCTACTGATGTAGCTCATGGCAAACCCGTTATCTTTAATAAAAAAAATACGCCCGATTTAAAGGTTTCTGTAGCCGTGCGATTTTCTATGTCGATCCCTTTAGTATTTAGCTTCAAAAAATTCGGAAAGCACTTAATGGTTGACGGCAGTATTTTATCAGAAGATGCCTTACACCGAGATTGGGCAGAAGACGGCACACCAGTTATTTGTTTTCGACTAAAAGGAGATTACGAATACGATGAAATAAAAATCAAAGGCATGTTTCCCATCGTTCAATATATTAGCTTATTGATCAGAACCTTTATGACAACAATTTCAAGAGAATATATTAATGACGCCTTTTGGCATAACACGGTAGTTGTAAATACAGGCCTTTCATCTGCCGTAGATTTCACCATGAATGTTGAGCAAAAAGAGGCGCTGTATTTTAAAGGTTATCATACCGCTAGTAAAATTTTGCCCTTGAAAGTAAAAGCATTATCAACAACCAAAGTTTAGATAAATCATTAATTTACTCTGTTTTAATTCTCATGAAACCTCAAACCTTTAATTTAATAATCTATTAACAGTTATATCTAGTTAATTTTCTGTATTATCGATACAATGAAAGCAATGTTAATATTTTGAATTGTCGAAAGAAAAATTAGCGAAACAATAATAGTTTAACTAAAAATTGATTTGGAATCGGGTTATGGAACAGTTATTAAATGCAAAGGTTGCGGTGATTGGCCTTGGATATGTGGGATTACCGTTAGCGGTTGAGTTTGGCAAAAAATTTCAAACAATTGGTTTTGATATAAACCAATCAAGAGTGGCGGAACTTAATGATGGTTTTGATCGAACTTTAGAAGTTGACGCCGCTGAATTAAAAGAAGCCACTCAATTGAGCTGCTCAAGCGAACCTGCTGATATTACTGGTTGTGATTACTATATTGTTACCGTTCCAACGCCTATTGATGAACATAAACAACCTGATTTAACCCCATTAAGAAAAGCGTCAGAATTACTCGGCAAAGTCATCACTAAAGATTCTATCGTCATTTACGAATCAACGGTCTACCCAGGCGCAACAGAAGAAGCATGTGTCCCTATTTTAGAACAAGTTTCTGGCCTTAAATTTAACCAAGATTTTTTCGTTGGTTATTCTCCTGAGCGTATTAACCCTGGTGATAAAACCCACCGTTTACCAACCATTTTAAAAGTCACTTCTGGCTCAACACCTGAAATTGCTGAAAAAGTAGATGCGCTATATCGTTCCATTATTACTGCTGGTACTTACAAAGCGTCTTCCATTAAAGTAGCAGAAGCAGCTAAAGTTATTGAAAATACTCAACGCGATGTCAATATTGCACTGATTAACGAGCTTTCTATTATCTTTAATCGCCTTAACATTGATACGATTGAAGTATTAGAAGCTGCTGGAACAAAATGGAATTTCTTACCATTTCGCCCTGGTTTAGTTGGCGGTCACTGTATTGGCGTTGACCCGTATTATTTAACGCATAAAGCCCAGTCTGTTGGGTATCACCCTGAAATGATTTTAGCTGGCCGTCGCTTAAATGATGGTATGGGACAATATGTTGTCTCACAACTGGTTAAAGGTATGTTGCAAAAACGCATTCAAGTTGATCAAGCAAATGTATTAGTGATGGGACTCACCTTTAAGGAAAACTGCCCTGATTTACGAAATACCAAAGTTATCGATATCGTGCATGAATTAAAAGAATATAATATTAACGTCGATATTGTTGACCCATTATGTGCAAGTGAAGAAGCCATGCATGAATATGGCGTTTCACTTATTGATGAGCCGAAAAACGATCATTACGATGCAATAATTTTAGCCGTTGCTCACGATCAATTTAAAGCCTTAGGCATTGATGCCATCAAAGGTTATGGTAAAAATAGCCATGTTTTATATGACTTAAAATGTGTGCTCGACAAAAACGATGTCGACATGCGTTTATAATTCAGCTAAATGAATAACGAATATACAGGAACAATTTCGTGTCAAAATTTGTACAAATAAAAGAAGAGTTAATCCATAGCCCTAAAACTTGGTTAGTAACAGGTGTTGCCGGTTTTATTGGCTCTAACCTATTAGAAATGTTATTGAAACTTAATCAAACCGTGGTTGGTTTAGATAACTTTGCTACTGGCTATCAAAAGAATCTTGATGAAGTAAAAAGCTTAGTCACCGCAGAACAATGGCAGGGCTTTACTTTTATAGAAGGTGATATTCGTGACGTAGATACTTGCTTAAAAGCTAGCAAAGGTGTTGACTATGTTTTACATCAAGCAGCATTAGGTTCAGTACCGCGTTCAATTGCAGATCCTATCACGACAAACTCAGCAAATATTACAGGCTTTTTAAACATGCTTGAAGCTGCGAAACAAAATAATGTCTCGAGTTTTGTTTATGCCGCTAGCAGTTCCACTTATGGTGATCATCCTGCATTGCCAAAAGTAGAAGAAAATATTGGTAATCCGTTATCGCCATACGCCGTAACAAAATATGTTAATGAATTATATGCTGATGTTTATTCAAGAACTTATGGCTTTAAGTGTATTGGACTTCGTTATTTTAATGTTTTCGGACGTCGCCAAGATCCTGATGGTGCTTACGCAGCAGTAATACCAAAATGGACAGCATCAATGATTAAAGGCGAACAAGTATTCATTAATGGTGATGGTTTAACGAGTCGAGACTTTTGCTATATCGAAAATACCGTACAAATGAATATTTTAGCAGCCACCGCTCAAGATGATGCAAAATCGCATGTGTATAATGTCGCAGTGGGCGATAGAACGACATTAAATGATTTATTTAACTCTATAAAATCAGCCTTAATTGCTAGCAATGTTGAGGTAGAGAAAAACGCAGAATACCGTGATTTTCGTGCCGGAGATGTTCGTCATTCACAAGCCGATGTTTCAAAAGCGATCAATAATTTAGGCTACGCACCAAGCCACCGTATTCAAGCAGGGATATTAGAAGCTATGCCTTGGTATTTGAAAAATGTTCAATAGCCAAGAAAAAAATAAGTTTCATTATAAATAAAAAATAATCTAGCCTATACTTTAACTACACAATATATTCTAGATTAATATTTCTTGTTTAGAATCATAGTAATATAGAATGGATTCATTAAAACTTAAGTGATTAATTAAAGAGTTATTAATATGGGCTGGACAAAGAAGTTATTGAATACCCCGGTAGTTGGCGATGTCACCAAGAAACTAGTGTCGATGAAAGTTAATCACGACGCTAAGAGTATTGCTGAACATTTCACAAAATTTTTACAGCCCGAATTTGCTAATACTCAAGCATTAAGAGATCAAGTATTTAAAATTCGTCACAATGTATATTGTGAAGAACTAGCTTTTGAAGAAATAAAAGAAGAAGGTAAAGAAAAAGACGAATTTGACGATCAATCAATCTTTACCATGATTAAACATAAGCCTTCTAATGTATACACAAGTTGTGTCAGGGTTGTTCGAACAATAAACCCAAACGAGTTACTTCCCTTAGAAAAATATTGTGAATACTCGATTCAAAATGAAGAGCTCCATCCTAAAAACTTTAAGCGCAATGAAATTTGTGAAATATCACGACTAGCAGTCAAAGCCGACTTCCGTCGTCGTGCTTCTGATAAATTTAAAGGCTCTGCAGTTGGTGCTATTTCAGAAAGTACTTATTCTGAAACTGAATTACGATGTTTTCCATTTATTGCGATAGGGCTGTATATGGCCGCAGCTACAATGGCGATAGAAACCGGCATTAATCATGTATATGTCATGATGGAACCGAGATTAGCACGAAGCATGAAGTTTGTTGGTATTCAATTCATTCAAATTGGTGAGGCTATCGAATACCATGGTAAAAGAGCACCTTATTATATTAATCCGCACATTTTTTTAGAAAATTTATCCCCAGGATTTATCTCTCTTTATCAGTCGATTAGAGAAGACATTACATCCCAGTTACCCGATAACAATAATTCGCATAAAGAATAGTTGTAGCTCACGCCAACTATTGCGATAATTCACCCTCTCCCCCTATCATCAAACGTATTTAAGCTTTATATCAATCACTTAACGATATTCGCTATCACGATCCTCATTTTAAACAATGGGATTGTCCTCGAGTTAATACACTTGAAGAAATGAATAAATGGGCTGATTACCAAGTGTTAATTACCGCTCACAACGAATATAAGAACATCCAACCACGCAACAAACTCTTCGACGCTTGTGGCTTATTAAAGTAACCCGAACAAATACCAAAAAGGTCAATAATATTTATTGACCTTTTTTATTTTTACAGCTTTATTTTCAAATAATTGCATTATACTTAACGCACTTATACCTAAATAAAAAACAAATGGCTCTTTCTCATGTTTGATTACGATATGGCATTCTCTCGAAATATTGGCTGGGTAACAAATGAAGAACAACAGGTTTTACGCAAAAAGCGTGTTGCTATTGCCGGTGCCGGAGGTGTTGGTGGAATACATTTATTAACACTTGCTCGTTTAGGGATTGAAAATTTTAATATTTCCGACTTTGATGACTTTGAAGTACATAACTTTAATCGCCAATCAGGCGCATTTATTTCGACGTTAGGTGAGCAAAAAGTCGATGTAATGGAGAGAATGGCCAGAGATATTAACCCTGAAGCCGATATTAAATCGTTTCCTGAAGGTATTTTTGCTCATAACGTCGATGAATTTCTCGACAATGTCGACTTATATGTGGATGCACTTGATTTTTTTGCACTAGAAGCACGTAAAACTGTTTTTAAAAAATGTTACGAGAAAAACATTCCTGTAATTACTGCCGCCCCTTTAGGTATGGGCTGTGCTTTATTATGTTTTATGCCGAATAAAATGTCTTACGAAGAATATTTTCGCTTTGAAGACAAAGAAACAGAACACGAACAACTAATCCAGTTTCTTATTGGTTTATCTCCTGCAATGTTACAACGACCATATTTAGTAGATGAGACACGCGTTAATTTTAAAGAAAAGCGAGGGCCTTCAACACCAATGGCAGTAAACCTGTGCGCAGGTATAGCTGAAACTTATGCATTAAAAATATTACTAAATAGAGGCGAGATACTCTGTGCTCCTTATGGACTGCACTTCGATGCATATAGAAATAAATTCGTTAAAACCTGGCGCCCTTTTGGTAATAAAGGCTTAATGCCTAGAATCATGTTTACAATAGCTAAGAAGGTCGTTGAAAGTTAAACTGAAAAAATAGTAAATGTTTAGAAAAAAGTAATGTCAGATTTTTTTACACTTTCCGTAGCGCCTCTAAACCCAAACAAGGTAAAGCACTGAAAATAAAAAGAAAAAAATAATTGGCACACTTGATGCTTTATTACGAGCAGAGATAAATTACTTATTTTAATATCAAGGAAAGTAAAGGTGAATAAAATGAACTTAATGAAAAAACTTTCAATCGGCTTATTAGCAACAACAATGTCTGTAGCTGCTAATGCTGGTTTTATGACAATTGGTGGTGCTGGTGGTTTTACTGCTGCAGAAACTGCCGGTGGCGACAATATTACAGTTGTAGATGGTGGATCGACTTCTACAATTTCTTGGGGAACGGATATAGGTTACGGTGTAAGTAGCCTAGAATTAGTAGATGAGCCTATGCAAAGCATTGATGTTTTAGGTCAAAACTACTTATTATCAACATTAACACATTATAATAATGCCATTGATGGTGGTGCTTCCACATACTTAGCTGCCGCAACAATTACTGGTGTGTTAAATATGACCGGTGATTTCTTAGATTCAGGATTTGATGTGCCAGCACCTTCAATTCCAACATTATTTGATATTAAATTCGAAGAAACAAGAAATTTAGTGGAATTAGAGCATTGTAATACTGGCGATAATGATGAAGATGGTATTGCTGGTGGACCTGTACATGATCATGGTACGAAGTGTGATGACAGATTTGATTATACGGTAGACGGTGGAAGCTTTCCATTCTATATCCCAGTATCAATTGCAGGTCTTGATTACTACTTAACTATTTTTGCAGCAACTGATGTTGCAGGTAATGACGTTATTACTTCAAACCGTTTTTGGACTGAAGAAGATCAAAATACTAGCGTTTATACATTTGCACGTTTAGCAAGAGTACCAGAGCCAGCATCTATTGCGATTTTAGGTTTAGGTCTTTTAGGCTTAGCTGCTTCAAGAAAAAAGCGTCAAGCTTAATTAAAAGCTAGATACTTATGTTAATACAACTTTTATAAGTGTATTAAATATAAAAAGCCAATTGTTCATTCAATTGGCTTTTTTGTATTTGTCGTTAAACACTTTTACTGTATTATCTTTTTAGCGTTCTTCTTAAACTTCCAACCTCTTAAAGGATTACAATGAGACTTATTAATTACAGATTGAGCATACTGATTCCGATAATATTTACGATTGGATGTGGAAAATTATCTATAGAAGAACAGATGAAGAATGCCGAAGCAGAATTTAATAACAATAATTACAATACTGTCATTATTCAAATGAAAAACATTATAAAAGAGCAACCTGAAAATAAAAATGCTCGTTTGTTACTCGCTCATAGTAACTATTCTGTTGGCTTATTTGTTGATGCTGAAAAAGAATATTTAAAAGCACAAAGCCTGGGTGTAGATTTAAATGAATTTGCAACAAACTACATGAATTCACTGTATGGCATTGATGATTTTATTGGCATTATTGACTTTTGGACACAGCACTCAACTGAGCTTACATTGCAAAGCAAAGCGGAAATAAGTCCTGTACTTTCTATTGCCTATTTAAATCAAAAAGATTTTCAAAAAAGTTTCGATACCGCAAATCAAGGTAAGCTATTTGCGAAAGAAACTAATAATAATAAACTGATAGAAGTGAATATGGCATATGCCAGTACATTTGATAAATCAACCGATCTAACAGATAAAATCAATCAATTATCGACTGTTTGTGACGCTTACCCACAAGAGTGGATTATGTGTAATTTACTTGCTAATTCACTTTATACAGAAAAACGTTTTTCAGAAGCCGCCATCGTTTATGAAACAATATTACAAAACAAGCCTAATTTTAATCAGTTAGTATTCAAACTAGCAGATAGTCATGTGCGTGCTAAAAATTATGACGACGCTGAACCATTTATTTCCTCTTTATTAAAAACATATCCGAAACAACCTTATGTAAACTTATTATCAGCAACCATAGCTATGAATAAAGGGAACTATTCTCGTGCGTTAGAGCACATCAATACTACCCTAAATCAAAATTATAAAAGCCCTCAAGCAAGATTAATTGCCGGCGTAATTCATTATCAATTAGAAAATTTTGAACAGGCAAACAGTCAATTGAGAGGGTTAATAAGTAACTATCAAAACAACCCTGTAGTGACAAAGCTATACATAGCAACACAATTAAAACTTGGCAATAGTGAGGCGATGTACTCCCTTATTGATCAAGTAGATACTTCAGAAGATAATTCAGAGTTATTTGTAAACCTAAGTTTAGAGCTTTTAAATTTGGGCGAAGAAGAAAAGTCTAAAAGTGTATTAAAAACAATTGATACAAGCCTCATTGAAAATCAACAAATATTACGTAATATCAGTTTAATGAAATTAAAGTCTGGTGATGCAAGCGGCATCAATGATTTAGAACAAGCTTTACAAAACGCTATCAATGCCCAAGCTTCCCCTAAAGAAATTAATAACAATAAATTATTATTAATCTCGTCTTTAATCGCTCTCAAAGATAATTTAAAAGCAGAGAAATATGTTGATGCTTGGATTAAAGATAGTCCCAATAATGTCGAAAACTATCAATTATTAGCTGAAATAGAAAAACAAAAAGAGCCGGTAAGTATCTCCAAACTCGACGAAATATACACCTTGATTCTGTCGAAAGACAAAAACAATACAAACGCTAATATATATTTTGGTGCAACAGCATTGCAGAATCAAAAATATGATTTAGCAAAGCAACATTATCAAACTGCATTTACGACAAGCCCGACTAACATCAGTGCACTTAAAGGATTCTATATAGCTAATAGCAATATAAATACGCCAGATGATATTGAAAAAATAGTTGCTTCAGCGTTAAGCGATTTTCAAAGCAATCATCAACAACGATTAGTGCTAGCTCAATTTTATTTATTATCAAGCAAACCTGAACAAGCTATTACACTTTTAGAAAACGCTAAACTTGATAATAAAATCAATAAAGACGAAGTCAACTTGATCATTGGTGAGGCATTGTTGCAGTCAAAACAATTTACCAAAGCGATACAGCTTTATAAAGAAATGTTAAATAATGACGTGACAAATATTGTTGCAATGGAAAAAATTCTATCGGCTTATAAAAAATCGAACGATCTAAATGGTGCGGTCGAAACTTTTGAAGCGCTTAATCAAAAATATCCAAACGATTTACAAGTGGGACTTTCATTAGCTAGTGTTTATATTTACACAAGCAAGAAAAATCGCTCACTAACCTTTATCAATTCACTATCACCAGAGCAGCAAACAAGTCCAATTGTTCGAGGTATAAAAGGTAAAGCTTTATATGCCATCAATCAATTTCAAGATGCGCTTGATGAGCTGTTGATCAGTTATGAGCAATTACCCGATAGTGCTACCATTCGATATATTTTTGATAGTTATATCAAATTAAATAACAGTCAAGATGCGATAAAGCACATGGGTGCTCATATAGAGAAATATCCTAATGATTTAGTAAATAGAGTCTATTTTGCAAATGAATTAGTCAAACAAAATAAAGAAAAAGCCATTGAACAGTACGAGTATATTCTAAATAAAGATATGAAAAACATAATTGTTTTAAATAATATTGCATGGTTATTATTTGAAAAAGGTAAACTACAAGAAGCTAAAAAGTATATTGATAAGGCTCTTCAATACTCGCCAGAGAATCCAGATATAATCGATACTTTTAATCAAATTAGCGAAGCGTTGAAAAATTAATTCAACTTAAGTGTATTCTATATTTTACTTTAAGGAAGTAAATGAGTGCTGAATAATCAATTAAGAACAAACTCTTTGACGATCGATGTTGAAGAGTATTTTCAAGTGGAAGCTTTTGCCAATGACGTTAAAAAGCAAGATTGGGAAACATTTGAAAGCAGAATAGTATATCAAATGGACCTACTTCTTGATTTGTTATCAGAAAAAAATGTCCATGCTACTTTTTTTGTCTTAGGTATCATTGCAGAAAAGCACCCTAACATTATTAAAAAGATTGTCAGCTGCGGTCATGAATTAGCAAGTCACGGTTATAATCATCAACATATATCCAAACAAAGCCGACAAACTTTTTCAGATGATATTAATCAAGCTAAACAGCTATTAGAAGACATAGCTTCCGTGCAAGTGACGGGTTATAGAGCGCCTTGTTTTTCCATAGCCCCTGATAATGAATGGGCACATAATGAAATCAAAGAAGCTGGCTATTTATATAGTTCAAGCACTTATCCAATTGCCCATGATTTTTATGGTGTACCAAAAGCACCAAGAACACCATATTATCTACAAAATGGCTTGTTAGAAATTCCTGTATCTACATGTAAGTTTCGCAATAAAACCTTGCCTGCTGGCGGCGGTGGTTTTTTTAGATTATTGCCTTATTTTATTTATAATAAAATGCTAAAGGCCTCATCAAAGCAGCTTGGATTTATCAACTTCTACACTCACCCTTGGGAATACGATCCACAGCAACCGAAAATAAAGAGTAACTTCAAATCAAATTTCAGGCACAATATCAATCAACATAGTGCATTAACAAAGCTTGGAAAACTTTGTGAACAATACAATTTTGATACTTTAGCAAATGTACATTTAAACAATACTTATCCTTCACTAGGGAATTGGCAAAGCATTGCATCAGGGAATAGTGATTAAGCATGAATTCATTTTTTTTATTCCAAACAAAATATCTTTATCCATTAATTGTATTGCTTATTGCATGTTCTTTTTCAATTTTTTTTCCTGATACGGTTAATTCTTACTTAGATAAGTGGAGTAAATTTGATGAGTCATTAGGCCATGGTTTTTTAATTGTTGGAATTGTTATATTTGAAACATTTCGCTCATTTAAAACTTATCAGCCAACCAAAGAAAAACATAACCATTTATTATTAGTTGTAATTTTACTAACAACACTATTTCATGAAGTAGCCACCTTCTGGGGAATTTTAATATTCCAACAATTTAGCTTATACGCGATTTGGGGCTTAGCAATTATTTATATTTTGGGTTATAAAAGCTTTAAACAAATGCTTTTCCCATTTCTTTTCTTTTTGTTTGCAGTTCCTTTTTGGGAGTTCTCAAACACTTTCTTTGTTGATTTAACCACTTTAGCCGTCACTATTTTCTTGAACTTCACTGACTTAACTGTCTTTATCTATGATAACTTCATAGAAACTCCTTTTGGCATTATTGAAGTCGCCGAAGGTTGCTCAGGGATTCGTTATTTTGAAATAGGTTTTGCACTTGCTGTGTACGCAGTTCATGGTGAAAGGCTTTCTTGGAAATTAAAGCTCCTAGTAATTCTTACAGGTATTATTTTAGGCATTATCACCAATTGGATCAGAGTATTAGGGTTAATTTATATTGGCTATTGGTCTGAAATGAAAAGCCCTTTAATGAGTGAACATGACAATTATGGGTTTTTATTATTTTTTATAGTTATCAGTGCCGTGATATTTCAGGTTAATTGGTTAAGCAAACGGTACACCCTTCCTAATACGAATGTAGACACTAAAGCTACATCGGAGACGGGTAGTTTAACTTCTCATAATATCGGCATTAAGTCGCTTACAACATTGGTTATAATAGCATCAACATCTTATTTTACTTTTCAGAATATCGAATCTACATTAAAGGTAGGTATTGAAAATAACATTAGTAACCAGTCACAGTTTAATGTGCTTTCAACGTTTGGCTCATTTACTGAAAACGAAAAGGACTTTAAGGTAAAAGCGCAAGAGTGTACTTTAATTACAAGAGATTATAGATTTATTTCACCTGGGGATAATGTTCTACCTTATGACATGGTGTATAACCAAGAACTCTATTCTCAATTAGAGTCAAACTCAACAACAATTAATTTTAACAACTCGAATGTTGCTGTTATGCATTTATCATTGATAAACAAGCTTAAAAGAAAAAAAACCGAGTTATATTTCTGGTATGAATATAATAATTTTTATACCACCAATAAATACATCGCCAAAATATTTGAAATTAGTTATTTATTAAAAACTGAGGCAACCATGAAATTGCGTGCAGTTCAATGTTCAGAATAAATAGTACAAGTATTATAGTTTTCTACAGTTCCACGATAGGGTCAAAATGAAGCATTTAATCAGCTTTTTAATAATTTTTCTATTCAGCTATATGGTTTCTGCCTGTGGCGACTCCTCTAGTGTAAATTCAACAAATATTCACCAAGTAAATCCCCCACCATCAACTACTGAAAATCTAGAAGATCCGATGGCTACTTGGTATCGACAATCACACCCCAGAACATTATTAGATAAAGAAAGATTAGAACTTGTTATCAACAGGATGTATGGCCCAAATCAAAGAGAGCCTTACTCACGATGGTTTAAATTAATTAAGGATTCAGAAGACAATATTAAGCCTGTCAGCCTAGTAGATTTATCGTTAATTTATAAAGCCACGAAAGATCCCATTTATAAAGAAAAGTTTATTAAGCGTATTCCAAGCACAGGAGTCCCTTCCTTGGGAGAGCTTTATGCTATCGATATTATGTTTGATGAACTAAGTGATGATATTAAAGCAAATGTCATGCAGCGAGTTGCTGAAAGCGAAAATCCTTGGTATTGGGGTTCGCTTAAACAATCTCAAGGTACCTTAAAAGCGACCTGGGGTTATCATGATGCTTACGGTGTGGCGCCTGCCTATGCATACAGTGCTATTTTTTCTGATATAGATTCAGAGATATATCCCTTTGATACCAATAATTTCCTTAAAGTGGTTGATGAGCAACTATCTGCTTCTGGGTATTTTTTTAACATAGAAAATAGAATTGCAGGCGATAGCACATATAATGATGCATTACCGGGTGACTTCGGCGGTATGTATGATAATTTTGGCTATGATGCCGGTGAAGAGTCCTATAGCCTATACCTTTTTTTACAGCACTTTAACTTAACGGGTGAAACAAATTATACCCAAGCCTTACATGATAAATATCGAGCACATTTTTATCAAAATATGAGTGTTCCACACAAAGTAAATAAATATACTAATCAGCAATGGTGTAGAAAGGCGAATACTGAGTCACATTTAATGGTAAATATTTGGGACACGCAAACCTCTTACACAAAGCAGCCTGCACACAATACTGTTACAGCAAATACTTTTTTATATAAAGACCCAAAAATGCAATATTATGCTAATAATGGTGTTCAAAGAGAATTTTGTGGTGCTCCTTATAGTGGCATGTATTGGGATTTGATTTATTATGATGACACGCTAGTAGTGTCACCGCCAAGTGAAAATGATACTGCCACCTATTTTAATGGCCCAGGCTTAGTGTCAATGCGCTCTGATTGGAGCGATGAGGCTAGCTTTGCTGTTTTTATGGCGGGTGAAGGCATAAGTAGGCGCTATGAAGATGCAAATTCTTTTCTTTTAAGTAGAAAAGTGGATGTAATTGTTAATGCTGGTGCTCGAATCAGGTTTAATGCCGATAATAATAAACATTTTTGGTATGCTATTCGCTCAGCATCAAAAAATACCATGAAGATCATGGATCCAGACGAAAGTTTTGATATTAACGCTGACGGAACTACGGGTGAGTTACACTCAGGCGTGACACTTGTTGACTCAGATAATCTAGGCGGTCAAATACATGAACTCCCCCCTTCTAATATCGATCAATGCTACAATACCTACCAATCTTGTGATTCAAATAAACAAAGAACTGGAACCGCATTCCCTCTAGGTATTTACGAAACAGCAAATATCATCAAGTATGAACATGTTCCAGATCAATACACCTACTCGGTAGGAGATGCAACTGCAGCCTATACGAAAAAAATTGACTTTTTTGAACGAGAATTTCTGTATATTAGGCCAGATGTATTTGTCATTTTTGATCGAGTTAAATCGGTAAACCCAAATTTTAAGAAAATTTGGACTATTCATACGGTTGACCAACCTGTTGTTGAAGCGGAGCCGTCTTTTCAATCATTAGGAATGAATACGTATAATAATCAGTACGAAACCTCAATAGAAAATCCTAAGAATAATACGTATATCGATACACTTTTACCGAAAAAAAATAACATTATTATTCGTGGTGGCGATACTGTTTTAGCCAATACAAATAATGTAGAAAATACTCCATTAATTACATTAGATATACCACGCTGGTTGGAAGTTTTTGTTACCGGTAACAACACAAAAGGTACATTAATTATTTCAGGTGAAACAAAAGATCAGTCTAATGATTCAGAAGAAATAGTTTTCGATGGTAGGTCCCAAGAGTTTTACAATGGAACCGCAGAAAAGATTTCCAAAGGGACTTTAACGGACAAAGAAGCAACATGGCAAATAGATCAATGGGTTGGCTATCAAGTGACCATCATAGATGGCAGTACAAAAGTCAATTACCCTATCGAAGGGAATATTGAAAACACCTTATTTGGAAACTTTCCCGAGTTAACCAATCGTCGATATATTATTAACAAAGCTATTGCTAATAGTTATAAACACTGGAAACAAATTAAATCTATCAAAAATGTTGATTTAGATATTGATAATATGACTATATCTGTACCACATTACTTTGATACTGTTGATGCACAAGGCAGGCTACATTCTTTCTCTCCCCATACTGATTTTAAAGACGATAATTATCATAACAGAAAAGATCTTGGACGATGGACGTTAGAAATTGAAGCAACAGAACCAAAGCTTTTAGATAATTTCCTTAATATCATTTCTTTAAGAGATCCGGGAACAAGCAAGCCGAAATCAAAACTAATTGAAAGCGAACAAGCTTACGGTGCTATTATTGACAATACCTTAGTAGTATTTGCTAAAGATCGTATTAATTTAACTTCCTTAAAGTTAGAAGGAGAAGGCAAAATTGAGGACGTTATCATGACTAATTTAAGAGCAAATACTGAGTATTATATTACCTATAAAGAAATCGGCTTAAATTGGTCAATAGACTTAGCACTATCAGGACACGAAAAAAATAAAGTAATAAGTAGTGCTATGGGGATTATAAACTTTAATAGTGCTGGTGCTAGCTTAAGTCGTACTAATAAACCTTATTAACCAATTTTACTTTTTGCTAATTTCAAAAGGTAAAAGCTTTAGTTTTTACCTTTTATTGTCACTTTAAAATATGTATTAAAGTTAGTTTATAAACTTATATAAAATAAGATGCTCATCACGATAAATCAAATCAAGATAATCAAACGTTTGTCCTTTTTCTAGAGGTTTATAGTAAGCGTGCTTAGTATCATTATCTACTATAGCAATATATTCAACGCCATATCTAATAGCAGTATTTTTAATTGTTTCGGGAACTTCAGAGTATGGCAATATTACCGATGGAATTTTAGTGTGAAAAACAAATTGCCATGGACTTGAAGTAAATACTTTCGCACCTTCAGGAAGTATATCTATTGCTTTGGCATAAGCAGGAGTAGACTTTTTCAAACCTGCATGGTTTATCAAGTAATCTCCCCCCGAATAGAGGCTAAAAATAAGCAATGATATAGTAACTAATTTAGGTACTTTTGTTGTCCCAACAACTGCTAATACAATTGATAATGGCACCATATAATTCCAATACCTTACTTCGAAACTTACATAGCTTCCTAAAACAAACCCTGAAATCAACATTAAAACGCAAAAAACTAAAAAAAGGTCAAATGGACGATTTGTAATAGATTCTTTTGATTTAAGTTTCAGCACAGCCTCTACAATCCCTAAAAGGACAAAAGGCATTAACCATAAAGGAATCAACATTCCCCATATAAATGATTTTTGAATAAACGTTTTTAATCTAATAACATATTTACTCAATTTTGAAACTAAAGTATCACTTGAAGCAGAATGCACAGGAATTGCATCAGGGTCATATAAAGCTGTTCTATGTGCATGATCCCACTTATTTTCACCGATTCTTTCGACATTATTATCTTTTTCAGCCTTTCTTATTGAATCACGTATCGTTAATGCTTTACTAACTAAATGGAGGCCTGGGGATAAGAAGGTATCAAAATTAGCCTTGTTGTATGTGAAATATGGTGTAAGACCAACCATCATTCCAAACAAAAAGATCACTAAATTTCGTAAGATTGCAATCCGATCATTGATGAAAACTAAGTAGACTGGCCAAATGCCTAGCAATAAAAGACCTGATGGTTTAATAGCAACAGCAATACCTGCAAAAACGCCTGCGATAAAAAATAACAACCATTTATTCATGGATATTGCATAAACTAACGCTAGCCCTGTTAGCAACATAAATAACGTTAAATAAATATCAGAAAAACCATTGATAGCATTAAGCATAGGAATTGAAAAGATAGATATAACAAACCCTAATATTACCGGGATTCTATTGGTAGGAGCGCTCTTAGCAACTATCCATGCGACTAATCCGGCAATAGCTATATTGATCAATAGAGCCGGTAAAATAAATACAAACCGTGATACACCAAATACTTTAAAAAATGGAGCGATTATAGCAGCAACATAAACAGACCAATATGGTTCCGCATGAGTAACACTATTACCAGGTAAACCACCATCGGTCATAAGCCAAACATTATCAACAACGGCGCCATTTCCTTCTGCAATATTACGCGCTAAATTCGCCATATTGCCTTGATCCGCATTGCCAATAATTAAATTGTCTTCTAGGTTGAGTTGTGCGACTAAATAAAAACTAAGAATAGAAGATATAAGAAACACTAAACACTCTAAGGGGCGAGCTTTAAAATAACTTACCAAGGATGTATAAGTTTTGTTTTTTAGATCTTTATTCATATAATTAAACACATCAACGAGCAATAAGCTTAAAAGAAACCCTAAACAACAATATCTACAAACGATCACATAAGTGATTGATGAATGACACTACATATACGCTCTATTTCTATATCACTTAAACATGGGTGCATTGGCAACCTCAACAAACAATCTGACACGTTTTCTGTAACAGGCAATGAGCATTCATAAAAACCATTTTCTTTAGCAAAAGGAGAGCTATGCAATGGTATATAGTGAAAAACAGCCTGAATGTTTGCTACATTCAATGCGTCTAATAGTGCGTTACGAAGCTCTGGTGTTTGGCAATATAAAGAAAACATATGATTATTTGACGTGCAGTCTGAAGGAATCATCGGCATCTTAAAGAAGCCATTGTCTTCTAGTGGTTGTAAGTTATCTCTGTATTTGTCAGCAATACTTTGTCTTTTGTCATTAATAATATCCATAGACTCTAATTGAGCGAGCAAAACAGCTGCTAGCATATCTGAAGGTACATAAGATGATCCCGTATCAACCCATGTATATTTATCTACTTGGCCTTTAATGAATTGACTACGATTAGTACCTTTTTCACGAATAATTTCCGCACGTTCAATCCACTCAGGATTATTTATTATTAATGCGCCACCTTCACCAGCAACGAAGTTTTTTGTATCGTGGAAACTAAATGCACCTGCATCTCCAATCGTCCCCATATATTTATTTTTATATTGAGTATCTACTGCTTGAGCTGCATCCTCAATAACATACAAACCATGATTTTTTGCAATTTTGTTAATTTGGTCCATTTCACAAGCAATACTTGCGTAATGAACAGGAACTATCGCTTTCGTTTTACTGGTAATAGCTTGTTCGATCAAATTCTCATCAATGTTAAACGTATCATTTCTTATATCAACAAACTTTATTTTTGCCCCTCGAAGTAGAAAAGCATTAGCCGTAGAAACGAAAGTAAAGCTAGGCATAATGACTTCATCACCTGGTTTTATATCGCATAAAAGCGCAGCCATTTCTAAAGCTGAAGTGCATGACGTAGTTAACAGCACTTTTTGAGCACCAAACCTTGATTCCATGAAAGATTGACATTTTTTCGAAAATGTCTTGTCACCAGATAACTGCCCAGAAGCTAAGGATTGTTTGACATATTCTAATTCTTGCCCTGATAGCCAAGGTTGGTTAAATTTAATTACTTCAGAAGTCACAAGTTATCCTAAAATTTAATAATCTCTATTAACAATATTGAGCAAATACATACCATAAGGTGATTTTTTCAAACGTTCACCTGCTTGTAATAACTCATCTTTTGATAGCCACCCTTTACGAAATGCTATTTCCTCAGGGCACGCTATTTTAAAGCCCTGTCGTTTCTCAACGGTTTGAACAAAATGACTTGCCTCTAATAAACTATCTTGCGTGCCGGTATCGAGCCAAGCAAAACCCCGTCCTAACAACCCTACATTCAAATCGCCTCGCTCTAGATAAGCTTTATTAACATCGGTAATTTCCAATTCACCACGGGCTGAAGGCTTAATATTTTTAGCAATTTCAACAACATCATTATCGTAAAAATAAAGTCCAGTAACTGCCCAATTTGACTTAGGGATTTCTGGCTTTTCTTCGATTGAAATGGCCTTTTTATGTTCATCAAATTCAACAACACCAAACCTTTCAGGGTCGCTAACATTGTAGCCAAATACGGTTGCTCCAGTTTTTACCTCAACCGCTTCTTTAAGCTTCTCTGAGAAGCCCTGACCATAATAAATATTGTCACCTAAAATTAAGCTTACCGAATCATCACCAATAAATTCTTCCGCTAAAATAAAAGCTTGGGCAATTCCCTCTGGTTTTTCTTGGAGCTGGTAACTAAACCTTACCCCCATATTATTTCCGTTGCCTAACATTTCTTTAAATCGAGGCAAATCTTGAGGCGTTGAAATAATAAGAATATCACGAATACCAGCAAGCATAAGTACAGACAATGGATAATAAATCATTGGCTTGTCATACACGGGCAACAGTTGTTTAGAAACTCCAACCGTTATTGGATATAACCTTGATCCAGTTCCACCTGCGAGAATAATCCCTTTCATTTTTGACCTCAATTTAATTTCAATTATAAAAATGTTTACTTAACTAATTTCAAAACTATTAAATATTACTACTTATAAAAAATAAAAATCATTTTGAATAATAGTTTAATGACCTAGTCTTTCTCTTTGATAACTACCGTCTTGAACTCTAATACACCAATCTTTATTATCTATATACCATTGAACCGTTTTTCTAATCCCTGAATCAAAAGATTCAATAGGCCGCCAATTAAGTTCTTTTTCAATTTTTCGAGCATCGATAGCATAACGCACATCATGACCTGGACGGTCTTTAACGAAAGTAACTAAATCTCTGTACGACTCAATTTTCCTAGGTTTATCTGGAACAAGTTCTTCTAATAAGTCACAAATGGCGTAAACAACATCAATATTAGCTTTCTCATTAAAACCTCCAATATTATATGTTTCGCCAACCTTGCCTTCTGAGACCACTTTAAATAAAGCCCGGGCATGATCTTCAACATATAACCAATCGCGTATTTGTTGCCCATTTCCATAAACCGGTAAAGGCTTACCTTCTAAGGCATTTAATATCACCAAAGGGATCAATTTTTCTGGGAAATGATAAGGGCCATAATTATTAGAACAGTTCGTTAATATGACTGGAAGTCCGTATGTTCGATGCCACGCTCTAACTAAATGATCCGATGATGCCTTGCTTGCTGAATAAGGAGAACTTGGCGCATAAGGAGTTTCTTCAGTAAATAAATCCGTTTCATTTAGATCACCATAAACCTCATCTGTAGAAATATGGTGAAACCTAAATGCATCTTTTTTAGTAACGGGTAAACCTTCCCAGTATTGGCGAGCGGCACTTAATAAAGTAAATGTTCCAACAATATTAGTTTGTATAAATTCAGCTGGCCCATCTATTGAACGATCAACATGACTTTCTGCTGCTAAATGCATGATCAGGTCTGGTTGATATTCATTGAGTACTTTATCTAAGCCTTGTTGATCACAAATATCTAATTGAATGAAACTATAACGATCAGATGAAGAAACTGAAGCTAACGACTCTAAATTGCCTGCATAAGTTAGTTTATCTAGGTTTAGAACATGATGATTGGTTTCATTAATTAAATAACGAATAAGTGCTGAACCAATAAACCCAGCCCCACCAGTAATAATAATTTTTTGCATATACCCTTTCCTTAAGCTAATTACGCTTTATAACCTTGACTTAAAACAACGATGCCAACAACAATACAAGCAGTTCCAATAAGTTTATGAGTATTTAAAACCTCTCCGAACAATAAAGCAGATAAAAACATAACAATAATAAATGCAGAGCTCATAAAAGGGTAAGCAAAGCTTAGAGAAAATTTAGTCATTGCTGCCATCCAAAAAAGAGAAGCAATAAAGGCAGCAACAAATCCACTTAATATAAAAGGATCAAATATAACAAGTTTAATTAGATGAATTATTTTTTCCGTGGTAGTTTCAGGCAAAGTCTCCTGCAGATTCATGCGCCACTTTAAAATCAATTGGCCATATACAGTAAACAAAACACAACCTGCTATATATAAGTAACCTATCACATACCCTCCATATTTATTTCTTTTTCAATAATATATAATGGACGAGATTTAGTTTCATCAAAAGTCTTTGCAACGTATACGCCTACAACACCAAGAATAGCAATAATGATTCCACTTAAAAGCCAGACCGATATAATTAAACTAGTCCAACCCTCAACGGTTACTCCGCCAAATAACCAGTTAGTCAAGGTGTATAAAGCATAGAAAAATGATAACGCAGATATAGAAAAACCAAATTTTATGACTAACCATAAAGGTTTTTCGCTAAAAGATAAGGCTATATCAATTGCCAATGCTAGTCTTTTTCTAAAAGTATATGAGGATACGCCTTCATCATGTCTTTCTTTATGTATTATTTCAATATGAGCATCATTAAACCCAACCCAGCGAGCATGAACTGGAAATAAACGGGCGGTTTCAGTTAATTGAGAAATTTCTTTAGTCACTGAACGGCTGTATATACCAAAATTTCCAATGGAGGCATCTTGCTGAGTATCCGTCATATAACTTAAAAATTTATAAAAAATCTTGGATGTGAACCTTTCTAAAAGAGAATGTTTGCGATTAATACGTTTAACAAAGACTTTATCAAATCCTTGCTTAATTTTTTTATACAATGCGGGGATATCTTCCGGATGATCTTGTAAGTCACAATCCATTACTACAACATAATCTGCATCCGTTTTTCTTAAACCAGCTAAAATGGCATAGTGCTGACCAAAGTTCTTAGAAAACTTAATTCCTTTAACTTCTTTATAGGTTAAGCATAAATTTTCAACTGCTTCCCAAGAGTTTTTAGGACAATGATCCTCAACAAGTATAACTTCATAATTTTTTGTCAACTCTCCTAATGTAGCAATTAAGCGCTCCACTAGTTCATTAAGGGAATTTGGGCTTCCATAAATAGGAATCACCACTGCAATTTTATCCATAAACCATCCATAAGGGTAATTACAATTCATATTGTACTTTATTCTACTGTAATTTTAAGTAAGAATTACATTTTCGTCCCTAAAAAAACTTAATAAGTCGTATTAACTTTAACCAAGCTAAAATTATTAGTTATGATTACTATATTATTACAAAAAATTTTAACTTATTAATAATCTTAAGGAAGCAAGTGAATAATTATTTTAAAAAAATATTAATTATCGATTTAGTTATTTTTATTTTATCGCTATTAATTTTCAGTTGGATTTCATTTAATGTGTCTACAGATATAAATTTACATGCTGAAATGATCCGTAAAATATCTGATAAGACAATCTTGCCTCCAGCTAATTTCCTATACTATTTAACCGTATATTTTTTTTCTTTTTTTGAAACAAATATAGATAATTTACTTTTTTCTTCTATTTTTACATTAACTATAGCTTTAACAGCAAAATTTATTCTAACTCGTAAAATATTCCAATATTACAATCAAAACAATAAAGAAATAAGAAAAAATTCATACGTATTTATACTCCTACCAAGCATCTTGTTACTTTTCGTTTTCAGTTTGCCCGCAAGCAATTATTACCTTGGTCAAATTCCACCTAATGTATGGCACAATTCAACAACAATACTGGTAATGCCTTTCTCATTAGCATTATTTTTCTTATCCTATTTACAGTTAATAAAACCATCAAATAAACGTATATCTACATTAGTGATTTTATGTTTATTAAATATTTTAATAAAACCAAGCTACTTTTTTGTTTTCGCTATGGTATTTCCGTTATTACTCTTAAAAACATTTAAATTTAACAATGCCATGTGGCGTAACTTAATACCTGTGTTTATTGGTACTTTAACTACGTTAATTTTATATTACTTAATTTACTCTCTATCATATGGTAATCAATACGCTGATAAAGCAAGTATTATTATTAAACCATTTTCAGTTTGGTCATATTTCACACCAAATATATTATATTCATTAGTAGCTTCATTAGTATTTCCGATTATTTATATTGGTTTTTACTGGCGTGATGTTTTTAAAAACTTACTACTACAATATGCAACAATTTCATATTTAGTCGCCATTTCTTTAACCGCGCTATTATCTGAAACAGGTGCCCGAGAATATCATGGCAACTTTTTTTGGCAGAGTACCATTTGTAGCTATATTTTATTTTTGGTTACAACTTTATTATTTGTTGAAAAAGTAGCATTTTCAGGGCTAAAACCATTGAAGAATAAAGTCATTTTAGGTGCATTTTTATTACACTTTCTAGCAGGTATTGCATATTTAATTAAGATATTTAACACGCATAATTATATTTGAGTATAAAATTTACAATACTTTATTATCGATTCCAACAATGATAAATATGAGATGAATGTATTTCTGAATACCCTTGCTTTAAATAAAATTTGCAAGCATTCTGATTTATTCGCTGTGTAGGAATTGAAATTATTTTAATACCCCTTGATATACAGTCATTCTCTAACGCTGTTAGTAGTTTTCCTGCAATGCCTTGGCCTCTATATACTTCGTCAACTGATAATAACCCAACAACAGCTTTATCAACATCGAACTTGACCGTGAGTAGCCCTGCAATTTTTTCCTTATCATATATGTAAATATTATCTGCTAATTCAAAGCTTAACGATTTGTGTAACCATTTGTAATATAATTTTTCATTTTCATCATTAGACAAATTCTGATCAAGCTTAAATCGAGAGTATTCGCCACTTGCAATTGCTAATGACTCTAGTTTTGTTAAATCACTTTTATTCCATTGATTTAAGCTAATTTTATCACTAGATGTTACTTTAGTTCGCCCTTCAAGACATTTTTCGAAAATGACCTTTTCATCGGCATACGTTACAGAGAGCTCTATATTACTTTCAATCTCTTTAATATCTTGTTGCTTTTCGGAGAATAGATATAACAATTCAATTTTAGAGTTTCTGATTTCATTCGATATTAAATCATAATTCGTTTCTTTTGTTATTTGATGACTAGCAATTGGTAATTTAAATAACTCACTATCAAATTTTAAAAACTCTATTTGTTGATTCACATCCATATAAGTCCCCGTCTAATTACTTCTAAATAAATTTTATTTTTATGAACTAAAAACTGCTTAGTGAAATATAGAAAGTCTAAAGGCTAAATATTTCTATATTGGAATGAAAAGATAAAGACCTCAAGTATATTTTATAGTTCATCTAATGATAAAACAGTATATTTCTCATTCTTAAAAACTTCAGTTAACTTTATGTTAAGTTTATTTTTATTGTTATAAATTACTGCATAATGAACGTTATATTGCTTCTTTAGAAAAAGTAATCGTTCCATGTTCATATTCAAATAAGCCTCTTTAGCTTCAGTAAATGAACTAATATCATCTAGGCCTGTGATGGCTTGCATGCGCTCATACCATTCCATCAAACCATCTGGATCTACAGGGGTAGACTTCCAATCAACAATGATTGCCCTTTCACCGTGTAATCTAAAATTATTCATATCAGGCGGAATCAAGAACTTATCTGTTTTATCAGTTGTCTTCACCCATAGGTATAGTTCTGATTCTGACTCTTCTGGAAAACTGTTAAATAAGGTAGAGGATTGATAGAAAGAGTGACTAAATTGATAAACAAATATTAAAGAAAACGTTAAAATACAATAAATAAGTATGGTATTTTTTCTAAAAATTAAAGAATCGACTTTTGAAAAGAGTCTGTACCTTAGTATTAGAAAGCTAGGAATTAAAAAAACAATCATAATAAGGAACATTTCAGTCGAAAACATTCCGTGAGTATATGAATACCACCTTAAAATAAATAAGAAACCGACTAGAAGTAAAAAACACTTGCCTAAAAAGCGAGTGGTTATCTCAGCTTTACTATGAACTCCCAAATTGATAACCGCTATCGAAAATATAATTTGTGATAAAAGAACGCTAAATGGAGCCATTCTCCAAAAAAATAATTTCGAGATGAAGGGAACAAATACAACAGTAGTTAATATCGTTGATATTACAATAATAGCTAAAAGTGAAGCATATAATCCAAAAAGCCTTTTCTTGAGTTCAGTTTCAAAATCAATAAACAATATACTAGCTACACCAACTATTGACCAACCTATGAATAGCACAAAATCAAAGAGGTAATTACTTGGAACATAATGATGTGGAGAACGAATAAACTGAAAAATATAGGTAGCCATTTTACCATTTTCAGCAGAAAGCATACTTAATAAAAATGGAAGCTCCATTGCTAAAATAACGAACATAGGTAAAAACTGAATTACACAACGCTTTATTATTCTTTCGGTACCAATAAAGAGATGTGCAATACCTAAATATACAAAACCCAATAATAAAAAATTGGTATGCATATAACCGGCTAGGGCTATAAATACGCCTGAAATAAAAAACTTACCACGTAAGAAAAACAGTATTCCAACGATCGAAAAAGCACTACCAAATGATGATGGCTGCAACATAGAAGTAAAAATGTAAGTACCTGCGACACTATTAGTTTTTTCTAAAACAATAAGAGTCAAAACGATTATAAATGAACTTAAGGTATGGTTTTTAGTAAGCAGTATGATAATTTGATAAACACCAATTAACGCTATAACCCTTAAAATAACGTCTATAATGGCCAAACTTAAATCTATAGGTAAATTCAGATAATTTACAAACACAATGATATTTGAAAACTTTTCGTGATAATGCTTTGTATTATGAGCAAACCAATCAACAGATAAAAAGTCAGGGTAAATCTGAGTTAAACCATGAATTAAATACGTATTCTGATTGTCGCTCCCATAGCTCAAACCAAAAACTAACGATGTAATAAATATGAGTATATACAGTGCGAATTGATTGATATTATTACTCATCTTTTGAATACCAAATGTTTGGTTAAGAAAAAATTCAGAATGGTAATAACAACCATTACACCCAGCCAAATTAAATTTATACTCAAATTTAATTGCGCCTTAGCAATATCTAATAGAAAAGCACTAATCAAAAGTAGGAATAATTGTAAAATTAAAAATGGATAAAATGCAGACCAACTTTTGTTAGCCTTAGAAAAAGTCCATTTATTATTCCAAAAAAAGCTCCAGATAATTCCTGCGCTATAACTTAAGCATTGAGAGTAAAAAGCATCTTTAGATAAGAAATAATTATAACTGATAAAAAATACAATATAGCTAAGGGCTGTATTAGATGCTCCGACAATCAAAAATTTTGTTAGCTGTTTGACAAAATCTTTATCAAACATCTTTTTTCTCTGTAATTTCTTCTACTATAAACCTAGGTCTATTTTGAAGAGCAACATGTATCCGAGCTAAATAACTACCTATGATCCCTAACATAATAAATAGTACGCCGAATAGGAATGAAATAATACCGACTGTAGATGCCCAACCAGCAACAGTTTCACCAATCAATACCTGATATATTATATAAATTATTTCCAAAAATGCTAAAGCACTTGTGAATACGCCTAGCCAAACCCCTATCGCAAGAGGTTTAGTAGAAAATGAGATTATTGAGCCCTTTGCGAAGTTTAGCATTTTTGATAACGGGTATTTAGATACCCCCGAGAACCTTTCACCTGCAACATAAGGTATGGTGACAGATTCAAACCCTAACCACTCAACAGCGCCGCGTAAAAATAAGTCTTGAGCTTTTAGTTTAAGAAGTTCTTTTAATACTATTTTGTCTAGTAAACGAAAATCAGATGTTCCTGGAGCCATTGATACATCAGTTAAGAAAGAAAAACACTTGTAAAACATTGAAGACGTCTTTCTTTTGAAATATGAAGCTACGTGAGCATCATTTCTATAAGTATTAACAACTAAATACCCCTCTTTATGTTTTTCAACCAGCTTCTCAATCAGGGATGGTGGATGTTGCATATCACCATCCATAGAAATAATAGCATCTCCCTTACTTTCACTTAGTCCTGCGAGCAATGCATGTTGGTGACCAAAATTTCTCGCCAACTTAACGCCCTTAACCGGTGCCGAATATTGGCGGATTTTATTCCAAGTATTATCACTACTTCCATCATCAACTAAAATAATTTCATAGCTTACCTTTAAAGGGAGTACATTTTGTATGATTGTATCAATCAATACATCTACATTATCTTCCTCGTTATATAAAGGTATTACTATTGATAAATAAATATTTTCTTGTGTTTGATGATCCATTTCACTTTTCCAATTAAAAACTTGCAAAATGATGCCGCCACGTATTTCAAATTCTTTGATCTGTTAATAACCATTTAATGTCATTAAAGATTACTTAATCTTTACGTGAAGGTTTATATCGCCCAAATATATAATCCAAAATCCACTTTTGCTTTGTAGGTGTTGATTTTATCTCAGCCCATTATAATAAGTTCCCAATCCTATTTACATCTAAAAATTGCACAGCTTTTGCTGCTAAATCCCATTAAGTCATTAGCAGGTACTTAATAAAGCAACCTATAAAAACAAACTTTCTGACAAAAACTTTAGGCGTAGAAGAGCTCAGCTAACACAGCATAAATGCAAGCAAAAATTCTATAATTGGCTTATACTCCCCAATGAATATTTTTGACAAATTTTATAGGGTAGAACGAGATTATTTAGTGTTAATATTACAAATATATTAACATTTGAATTTTTTAAAAAAATTAATTAATGCTTTATTCAAAAATGATGCAAAGTAATATTTGACTGCTATAAAATTAAAACGATAACGAATAGACTGAATAAAATATTTTCTAGCGCTATCCATTTGATAATTTCGAAACTCAACCATTCCGGCTTCATTGAAGTTTTTCGCTAAACGTTTATTTATTTGCAATACATTACTTTTACTTTGTACTAACGCTAACTGTTTTTTCAATACTACAATTCTATTTAAGGAGTTTTTGACTCCTCCCCTAAATGAAATACTATTTGGTTGAATTCTATATTGATGTAACGGATGCGAAATAAATAAAATATCTAATTTATGAGTGATCTGATACCACATATCTAAATCATCTCCATTAGTCAAAGTTTCGTCAAAACCATTCAGACCATCTAGAACTGTTTTAGGAATAGTAACACTAGAAGTTCCAATAAAGTTTGCTTTCAATAAAGAAGAATAAGCAAAGTTACTCTTTAATGAAAATAAGTTACCTTTCAACGGCACCAACCCACCTCTAAATGATTGATACTCTGATAAAAAATCAGAAGATATTATATTAGAGTCTTTATCAATCGACTGAAAGTTTGTACATAATAAACCCGCATATTTATTTTCTTCTAATGCATTAAATGTTTCTACCAATTTATTAGGCAACATTAGGTCATCAGAATCAAAGAACATAATATATTTACCTTGAGACTTTTTAATCCCAGTGTTTCTAGGTTTTGATGGGCCACCCGTATTTTGTTCTTCGCAAAAATAGTGAATATTATCAGTAAGGTATGGTGCTATTTTAGCTTTACTGCCATCAGTGGAACAATCATCGATGAAAATAATTTCATAATCATTAAAACTTTGATTAATAATTGAATTAATTGTTTCTACTATAAAATTTTCGGCATTATATACAGGAATAATAATGGATATTCCATATTTGAAGTTAGTAGGCGATTTATTGTTATCAACTTCTATCATTTCACATATCCGTATGTATTATTGAATAGGTTTTCCCCATACAAAGGAAATAAATCAATTTGACTCATCAATTGCCCCAACTTGTTTTTTAAATTTACTAATGACCCATTGTTTTATTTCGTATTTCTCATTTTTTGAAAACAATAATATAGTTCCAGGCAAAATACTAAATCCCACGATAAAAGCATACAAGATCAATTTAAGCCAATCATCAATACCCCCAATGAAACTCATAAAGAGATAGGTAACACCTGACGAATAAACAATAAAAAATAAACTATTAAAAATTAAAGGAATTAATTTGATGCCCGTTAACTGTGAAACAATAAAAGGTAAATAAGTCACTCTTAACACCCCTACAACTAAAGAAAACGCAATTGCAGCTCCAATTAAGCCATAATTTGGAATTAAATAAATTGCGGATAAAGTTACTGCTATGGTATCAACAAGCGAAAGATAAGTTACGTATTTATGCTTTTTAATTGTCATTAATACACTTACGAACGGATTGGTAATCAATACTAACAACCTACCTACGGCAAGAATTATTAAGCATTGATAAGCAACCTCTATATTTATTTCATCACCAATCCATAATCGTATAAATTGCTCACCAAGTACGATAAAGCCCGCAACAAATAAAACCAATAAAAGCACATATAATTTAACAAAAAACACTAATGCCTCAGCCATTTTATCTAACTGGTCTTGTGCATAGTATTTTGTAAAAACCGGTACTGTAAAGCCTAAAGCTTGACCAACAATTTGGGTGGCATATTCAATTAACCTGGCAGCAATAAAATATGTAGTAATACCAACACTTGAAAGAAAAGATGCGATCATCCAAATATCCATTTTATTTTTTAGAAGGTTGGTTACATCAACAATAAACGTCCATTTGCTAAAATGAAAAATCTCAATCATATCTTTCTTCGAAACATGTTTTTTAGCAATATCAAGCGAAGAAAAAAGATTATAAGAATAATATATAAAAAAGATTGTAATAGTGATATTTGATACAAATGAAATTATCGCTAAAGTAACAACACCTGAACCATTTGATATAAACAGAAAAATAGCCAAAGCAGATAAAACTGAACCTAAAGTTCTCACTAGAGCTATGGTATCAAACCGTAAATATGCACTGATAACACCAGGAAATGCTTTAGATGGAAATTCTAAACTCAAAGACAAACCTGATATTAATAAGATGGCTTGTGCAGTTCTGAGATCTTCAGGATCATTAACAATTTCAGGCGCGATAAAAAATACCGCTAAAACAGTAAGAGTAAATAAAACAACACCTAATACACTATAAATTAACAGCGCTGTATTGATTATCTGATTCGCTCGATCGTATTCCTCGGTATAAATATAACGAGCGACATAACGAGTTACTGTATGGTTTAATCCTAAATCCATTAAATAATAGGAAGAAATGATACTGCCAATTAACACCCACAAGGCATAATCTTCGCTTCCTAAATGAGAAATAAGAAAAGGCAGCATCCAAAAACCAATACCGATACTTATAACTGTTTGAATAACTCTAAATGAAGAGCCTTTTAATAATGCTGACGAGGTCTTTCTTTCTTTTTTATTTTTCATTCACAATTTCACAAAATAAAATTAACAAACTCATACATTCCTTGAGGTTTAATATGAAAATGTAAAGTTAAGTATTGGATATCAAAAGCTATTCTAAAATCCATAAATATAATTCAATGTTCTTTTTAATTAAGACTTACTTATCAATAATGCCTTAAGTGTTCTATATGTTGCTTTTAGTTGATGTAAACACTTTATTTTATAAGTAACCGGGATTGATAATGTCATAAACAGGTGAGTTTCCCCTTGAAAATGCTTTTTATAAAAAGTGTTTTTTCCGCTACCGGCTAACAAATCATACTTTTCAACTACCGGGTCTTCATGTGCTTTCTCTATTGAATATCCTAACATTAAGGTGCCAAGCGAAACCTTATTGTTAGGATACTCAGTAAAACCAAGTTGAATATTATAACGTGTATTCTCTATGCTTATATCATAACAAACAGCCAATAAGTTATTGTCATCGTATAAAACTGATAACGCTAAACAATCTTGCTTCAAAAAGTATTTTGAAATAATTTGATGAAATTTTTCACTATGGGAAGAAAAACACACTTTTCCCCACCGAGTTATATGCATTTTATTCAAGCTTTCAAAAAAATAATTTATTTCATCAGTTTGTGTGATGGTGATAAGTTTTGGCTTATTCAGCAACTTTCTTCTATTAAACAATTTTAATCGCGTATTTTTCCCTAAGCTTGATAGATAAGTCGTAAATTGCTTATTTGTGTTAATACAAACACCTTCTTCTTGTTTTTTTTCGCAAGAAGGATAATTTCTTATTAGAAAATCAACAGTACTCGAATTAGCATTTATATCAGTTAAAACGATTTCATCAATCTGTTGTGCCTGTATATACGTTAATATTACGGGTAGTAATTCGTCATACCTTCCTTTAGGTAGAATGAAATTTAAATATTCTGACCGAATTGAATCATCATTGTGAGAGAAATTCCCGATAAATTCACATCTTTGGGTGTTAATAAAGCCTAACCGCTTTACAGAATAAGTATAACAAGGAGCAATACCTATTAGGGTGTTCTCTTGGTAAATACCTAACAATAAAAGATCTAAACTGAGTCTTGCTTGCCAAATATCCCACCATGATTTTTGCCAAATCCAACTTGAAAATAATGGATTAGCCTCAGAATCGAGTAAACACTTTGTCCATTCGTCTTCCATGCCAATAAATTCAGTTAAGGATAATTTTACAACCTTGACTTGTTTCATGCTAAATCAACCGCATTTAATCAATTGGCAACTTTAATTTGCTTCCCCACAACTTATCCACTTCTATATTTTCGAACATTTGACTCCCACCTCCTGGCGTAAACGTTAGCTCACCAAAATATAAATGGCCATCCACTTCATAGAAGTCGACTCGAACATAAAGAAACTTTTTAGATAATAAACTAGCCTTCTCAACCATTTTATCTAATGTAAGTGGTCTTTCTAATTCGTCGCCTTTATTTTCTTTCCATTTAATATCTACATAGTTCCATTCTATATCGTATATAACTCGTTTTTGATCGACATACCGCCCCGTATCCACTTGAATATATGTTGGTTGGCCATTAAAACAATGTATTTTAAAATCTTTAGGAATATCTCCATTTTCGTCTTGCATAAATTTTTCCACAATAATGCAAGGTTTAATATTTTTATATTGTTTCTCTCTGAACGAATGATAAAAATTTTTCCGAAGCTGGTATTTTAAGCTTTCTTGTATCTCACTAAAATTTTGAACTGACTTATCTTTAATTATGTAAACTTTTCCACTTGCATGGTTCGTTTTTATAATTACTGGAAAATCAGGTAAGCTTTCTGCATTAATATCTTTAAATGAATATGTTTGATATACCAGAGGGATCAAATGTTCTTCACCTATTTCACTTTTTATAAACTCTCTCACTAAATATTTATCAGAACACATGGCTTTAAAGTCATCCATGTCATTGAGTTTTAACCATTGAATTTTTTCATTTAAGGTTTGAGGAGATTTCAAATTTAATTCAAAACCAAACTTTTTTTCAAAGTGTTTTTTAGTGAACAATGTATCTGTAAATTTATTATATTTAAAAATATTTATTAATGTTTTAAATACACCGAAAAAGTAGTTCCCAACCGTGCCCTTCGTATATAAATATTCGCCTATATTTGTTTTATTCATAATTTCACAAATCCCATTTGAAAGATTAATTAAGCACTTTAATTAACCTTTGTTTTAGTAAACCGAGCCATTAAAAATAACTTTAATGGAGTGGCAACTTTTCTCTCAAAAAAAACATGTATTAACCAAGAGGCAAATAACATAAACACGATTGTCGAACAAACAATAAATATATCAGAGTATGAATACCTAAAGTAATCAATAATAGTTTTCCCCGCAAAACCATGTATTAAATACAGCGGATAAGTCATTCCACCCATAACTAAATAAATTTTACGTGGTTTTAAATTAATTTTGCCATGTACCAAACGATAGAAAAGTAAAAAGAATAACCAAACTAAAGCGACAGCAACGAATTTATCTTGATCAGCGGGTGCTCTTAAAAATGATGTGGTTTGTTGGAACGATACAATTGAAGAAAGTAATAAAGCCCCGAATAAAATAGATAAATTAAAGGAATTACCTCCTTCTCGATGGATAAAATAAAAAGCCACACCAGCAATAAAATAAGGAGAATAGTCAGGTGAAATAAACCAACTCAAAAAGAAAGGTTGTTCAGTAAACAAAAACAGTGCTGTTAAAGCCAACCAAATACTTAACCATATTTTGTGTTTATCAAAAACTCCTGTAAGCAATAATAAAAATAAGCAACCATAAAATTTTAATTCCGCTTGTAATGTCCAATAGACACCATCAATATTTTCTATATCAAAATAGTCGTTTAACATGGTTGCATTGGCTAAAATAATTTCAATTGAAGGTGAGTAACTACCAAAAATAGCGCCAATACTGAGAGTAAATAATATACCACACCAAAACGCCGGGTATAACCTGACAAATCTTGATATGGCAAACTCGGTAGGCGTTCTGTTTTTTGCTGATAGTGCAATAACATAACCACTAATCATGAAAAATAATGGTACACCTAAATAACCAAACTTTGTTACTTCAGCCAAAAGTTCAAAGCTGGTAAAACCTTCTCTTGCAGTGTAGTGGTATAGCACAACTGCCATTGCCGCAATAAAGCGAACTAAGTCTAAAGCAACAATTCTCAAGATGTTTCCTTCGAAATACACGTTGGTATTAATTTATTCACGGCTAAAACCAAACCTAATAATAACCACCAATGAGGTTCATATAAGTCCATAGCAAACAACCCAAAAATCAATCTCATTATCAGATAAGCTAATATGCCTTTACTTAGCATATTCAAAAAGAGCATTTTATTATAGTTTGGTTGGCTAGTGTCTAATAACGCTGTTTTCTCGATATTCAGCCGATTTAGCCGCATTAGCCGCAAAATAAAAACACAAAAGACTATAAACCCTATTGGGCCAATATTGGTTAATACTTCAAGATATAACATATGTATATTTTGAAACCGACCAAACATATCCATCCTAACAGTTGAAAACGCTTGAACACCTATCCCTAATGGGTATTTAGTATAAATCTTTAAGGCATCCGTCATAATTATCATTCGTGTATTACTAGAGTTACCTTCAGCTTCTTTACCGGTATAAATCGATTCAAACCGTTCATAATACTGTTCGGGTATTAATGGCGCTAAAGCAATCAACAGAACAAGCGTAGAAAAAAATACTTTCAATTTTCCTCTTTTCATTTGAAAAAACAAATAAATTGCGGCTAATAAAACCGCAACATAACCAGAGCGAGAGCCGGTGAAAACAATGATTATGAAAGAAAAAACAATAATACCTAGCATCATTAATTTCAGCCATTTACTTTCAAAGCCTTTATATAAATATAAAGCAAAAGCTAAACAACCAACCCCAAAGGCACTAAACGAATTGGGATGACCAACAAAAGCACTCGCACCGTGTAATCTTTGTACTCCCTGATTTTCCCACATTAAACTCCCTGTTGCCCAACCAATAAAACCTTCAGAACCAATTTTAAACCAAGCTAATAACAAACCAATTAATATAATTTCTAAATCTTTAACTTTATCAACAGAAACAACGATAAAAAAAGAAATGAGTGCAAATTTTATAACCCTTCTATTGTATACATCCAATGAAATCGCTTGAGCATAAGAAACAACCGAATAGATCCCTAAGATGAAAAGAAACAAAAATACACAATTGATTAACGGTTTTGATGGATTAATTTCGACATTGAATCTTTTGAATTTTCTAGTCGGTATTTCTTTTTTTGCAGATAGCAGCTTAAAACCGCAAAGAATCGTTAAGATTAAACCAAAAACAAAATGAAAACGTATAGCTTCAAAGGCAGGCCACCGTAAAGATGCTTGCATATAAAAAAAGAATAAATAAATACCTGTTAAATAGCTTAAAACGGACGCTTTTTCACTTTTATTCTTTGTCACAATATTACTCAAACTTCATTACTTTCAAGATAAAACCCTTAACTTCTTTTATTAAACCAACACTTCTCCCGGAAATATAAAATATTGATATAATAATTGATAATAAGCAGTTTTTTAGTTTTATATATTTATGGTATTTAAGTCGATTAACTGCTATCAAAGTTGGGAAAATTAAGATGCCAATTAGGCTCAATACAAAAACATTTGGAAAACTAAATACTATGGAGTTAAGTAAAAACAACCAGCTTAGAATCCATGACTGTGTGACAAGAACAACCTTGTCACCAAATGCACCATGTGCTTTCATTTGCGTAAAACCATGCCACACCTGCTTTAGATAAACATCCTTTAAAGTTTTAGGATAACCTAAATGAACAACTGCACAATGATTATCTAACACACAATCGTAGCCTTTTGCTATAACATCAAGCGATAATTTATCATCTTCGGCGCTTATCAAATTTTCATCAAAACCACCAATTAACTTGAATACACTAGACCTAATACTTAGGTTTCCCCCAGGTAATTTTGCTTTTTTTTCATATGCTTCTTTCAATTCGGTAGGATTCCAAACAGTAACGACCCAGTTATCTTCTATGGGTGCAATATGCTCTCCACCATACGCTCCCACAATAGGATCATCATAAGCTTCATCTATTTTATTCAACCAATTATCTGGCACTACACAGTCACCGTCCAAAAATGCGAGAATTTCAAATTTAGCTTCCTTGGAGCCATCATTTCTTACCTCACCTGGTGATCTACCATTAGAAAGCATATATTTAATATCAAAAGAATTGGCTATATCTCCGGTATTATCAGTTGAGTTATTATCTACTACTATAATTTCAGTTTTTGCTGCGTAGTTTTCACAGACCTTAATTAATTTTTTTAAGCATCTAGCGATATACACACCTTCATTGTATGCAGGTACAATAATACTAATGTTTTTCATCAAAACATTCCTCGTACCATAATTGAAACATGATCAATGAAAAGATAATTTTATTATGATCATCTATACCTTGCTCTTGCTCTTGAATAAGTTTACTTATTTTTTCTGCATTAAATATGTTGTGCTTTTTAATTTTATCTTTTGACAGTAAGTCACGTTTTAATGCTTTAAGCTCTCTATTTAACATTGAACTTAAAGGACTTTCAAATCCCTGTTTCTTAGCTTTAAATAACTTTTGAGGTAAGAAATTTCTTGCAATTTTTCTTAACATAGCTTTTTTAGTCCACAACGAATATTTAACTTTTCCTGGCAAACCATAAACTTGTGAAAATAATTTAATATCCATTAAAGGAACTCTCAATTCGAGAGAATGCCACATACTTAATCTATCAGACAAAGTAAGTATTTGTTCCGGCACATAATTTTTAAGGTCAGTATAAGCTGCTTTATCAATAACATGAGAAGATTTACATTGCTTAAAAGCGCTAACAATAGGCTCTTTAGAAGCGTTTAAATTTATTTTATTTTTCGTTTCGTCACTATATAACGCCTTTCGTTTATCTTCAGAAATAGAGGTAACATATGACATATACCTTTCTGATAAAGGCATTTCACTTGCTTTTAAGAACCTTTTCGCATGTTCAATCTTTCTAGAAAAACGCCCTTTGGTTGGAATTCTATTTATAACATTCGCAATTGATTTTCTTAAAATTTTTGGCACTTTGTCGAATAGAGTACTTATATAAAGTCCTGAATATCTAACATAACCACCAAATAATTCATCCCCCCCCAATCCTGACAAAGCTACTTTATAATTTTTAGATACTTCCTCACAAATAGTATAAGTAGGGATAATTGAATCATCTGAAAATGGCTCATCAAATGCTTTAATAGAATCCCGCAGTAGTGCTTCAAGTTCAGTATGTGGAGTAACAGTTTTAAATTCAATGCCATACCGTTCAGCAACACTTTTAGCTAAAGGAGTTTCATCATATAAATTTCCTTTATTATTAAACTTTATCGTAAAACTACTTTTAAATTTAGAATCTTTGGCTGCCATTGCTGTTACCAAAGAACTATCAATCCCCCCAGAAAGAAACGAGGCGACATCGACGTCTGATTCCATATGTGCACAAACAGACGCTTCAATTTCGTCCTTAATATTTTCTTCAACTTTATTACATTTATTTGCTTTTACATCATTAGCATCCCAATATTGATGCACTTCCGTATTCCGCCCTTCTCCAAACTTAATATAATGAGCGGGTTTAAGTTTATTTACGCCTTGATAAATGGTGTGTGGTGCAGGAATGTAATTTAAAGCCAAATACATATCGAGCGCCTGATAATTAATTTCTTTCTTAGTGACCTGCGAAGTAATTATTGTTTTTAGTTCTGAACCAAATGCTATTTGTTCATTCTCTAATGAGTAATATAACGGTTTAATGCCAAAATGATCTCGTGCGATAATGCCAACTTTCTGGTTTTTATCCCAAATACAAAAAGCAAACATTCCTCTAAGATGAGAGAACATCTTTTCGCCATATTCTTCGTAAAGGTGAACTAAAACCTCGGTATCTGAATGTGTTTTAAATTGATGTCCTAAAGCTTCTAATTGGCTTTTCAATATTTTATGATTATAAATCTCTCCATTAAATACGACTACAATACTCCCATCTTCATTAAAAATGGGCTGAGTGCCACCAGACAGATCAATAATACTTAAACGCCTCATCCCAATAGATAAAAATTCGTCTTTATAAAAACCTGATTCATCAGGACCTCGGCGTGTAATTGAATCAGCCATAATTTCAATTTTATTTCTTAGCCCTTCAGAGTTTGGGGCAAAAACACCAACAATCCCACACATTTACCAATTTACTCCTAAATTCAAAATAGTAAGCTTAATATTTTTCATTAATTTAACATTCAACTAATTATCTTCTAATGCATGATGATAATACTGCATATGTTCATCTACACAGGTTTGCCAGTTATATTGACTTTCAATTTTTTTACGGGCGTTCAATGCTAATTCTGTATATTTTTCAGGATTTTCGATAAGGTAAATCACTTTTTTAGCAATCATTGCCGCATTATCCGCAGGCACAATACAACCGCTAATCTCATCATGGATGAGCTCAGGATTACCCCCCACATTTGTCGCAATACAGACAGAACCTTTTAGCATGTATTCTAAAATTGCGTTGCTTAGCCCTTCCGAGTCAGAGCTAATCACACCAATTTGCATTTTTTCGATATATTGATCGACATTAGCAACCCGGCCAGCAAAAATAACTTTATCGGCGATATCTAATTGTTCTGCTTGCTTTTTTAACCCTGCTTTTAAATGTCCATCACCAACAATATGCCAGTTAATATCAGGATATTTTTCAGCAACAATTGCCGCAGCAGCAATAAATAAGTCGGTTCTTTTTACATGCCGCGTCATATTGCCAACAATACCTATGTCGGTAATAGTCGGTTGATGTTCAATAAAAGTAAGTTTTTCTACATCAATACCATTTGGCAAAACAGTCATTTTATTGGGTTGTAACTTAAAGTGCTCAACAAAGTGTTTACTTACCGCATTTGCATTAGAAATATACCCCGTCATCATTTGGTATACTTTGCCTATCACCATTTCAAGTTTATTGTTCTTCCAAAAAGCCATATCACGAAAACAAGCGATACGTACTGGCACTCTAGCAAGCCAAGCAGCTACACCCGCCAGTAAAGTTGAATCTTGAAAATAACATTGCACTATAGAAACGTTTTCTTTTCTTAACCAACGCGTTAATTTAACTAGTTGAATAATACCGGAGAACGACAATAATTTAGGCACCGACCATTGCAAATGGTGACAATCTTCAGGAACTAAAGAATTATCGGTATCTTTGATCGTTAAAAGGTAGGGTTGATATTTCTCGCGGTCTAAGCGTTCAATTAACCCGATTAATTGTAATTCAGTACCACCTCGTACTAAACAATCAATACAAAATAATATTTTACGTGGCTTCATAATGAAATATACCTAATAGCAGTAAACATATTACTGTTTCGCCAGTAAAATTGAGCGATAAATATCACTATAACTATTTGCCATAGCTTCACTCGAATATAACTTAATCATTTTTTCTTTTGCTGATTTAGCTAAAGTTGTTGAAAGTGTTTTATCGTTCATCAGTTGAATTGTTTTTTCACTAAGCGCTTTTGGATTATCTAACGGAATAACAAAGCCGCTTTCATGATCTGTAATTAACTTGTATATATCGCCAACATGAGTACAAATAACTGGCAATTCAGACGAAACCGCTTCTAATAAACTCATCGGCATGCCTTCATCGATAGAAGGCAAAGCAAAGCAATCTGCGGCAGCCAGTAATTGTTCCATTTCAGCATAAAAGCCTAACATTTTGACATGCTTTTCTAATTTATTGGCAGTAATTTTTTCTGCTAGTTCTGCTTGTAGTTCACCTTCGCCGACAATAATAATAACGAATTTTTCCGTCGACTTTTTAAGCTCTATCGCAGCTTCAATCAATACCCATTGTGCTTTTTGCTTTGTTAACCGACCAGAATTGACTATGACAAAAGTGTCATCTTCAACAGCTAATTCATCTCTAATTTTTTGACGAATTGCTAATTTATCCGTTAAAGGTTCAACTTCAACGCCGTTGGCAACCACGTCAATATTGCTTTCCTTCAGGCCATTATCCATCAATATCTGCTTTATTGGTTCAGATACTCCTACTAAACGTGCAAACCATCGATAAAAAAATAACTCTAATGTGATAAGAAACTTAGTTTTAATAGGATAATTATTGAGTTCAAACCACAAATGGCATGTCGCCATAATAGGAATAGATTTTAATTTAGAAATGATAAAGCCATAAACCGAAGGTTTATATCCATGCGAATGAATGATATCGATATTTAAATCAGCAATTTGGCGAGCTGCTTTAGGAATTTCAAACAACACTCCTTTGTTTGAAATCACTATTTTAACCGCTTCAATACCTAAACTAATGGCTCTTTCATATAATGCATTTTCTTCATGCAAATTTGAAACAATACAACCAATCACAGAGGTTTGTTCATAACCATTTTTCATTTGTTCAGATAAGTTTAAAATGACGCGTTCGGCACCATACAAGCCATCACTGGCAATAAAATGCAGTACTCTGTTTTTTTGCTTACTATTCAAAGTTATCTACCTTCTGATAAATAGTGTAGGTTAAGCCGGAGCCACCACCACCTGGGCCTATTACAGAAGCCACTTTGCTATATTTATGTTTTACCAAATAATCAATATTAATCGTCTCGCTAATAAAACCATCTAATACAGCGATATAATCCATATTTTCAAAATCAATTCGTTCAGCAAAACTTTTTAAAGGTGCTTTATGGTAACTGTAATAGGTAAATCCTTTATTTTTCAGATTATACATATCAATGAGCTTCAACTTAGTGCGCTCTTCCCAAAACCTGACGTGTCTTTCGGTATAACTTTCACCGGCTTGTTTTGCTTCGACCATCATTGATTGATAACCACTCGCGATAACATTGGCAGCCTCTAGTGATAAAGGCAGAAAAAGCGCGTCATAACCAAAAATAAAAAGCTTTTCATCTTGTTTGACGTTTGTTTCTACCCAAGTTCTAAATTCATCAAACGGCGTTTTTTTAAAGTCATATGATTGCTGAAAACTTTGAAAAGACATAACACCTAACATTAATAGTGTTGTGGCTATTGCCAACCACTTACTTTTTAATTCGCACAATACATACGTAGCAAGTATATAGAAAAGCGGTAGAGCAGGTAGCATCCAATATGCTCTAAGTTGCCTGATAGAAGCAAACAGCATTAACCAACAAACACTCAGTAAAAGTACACTAACGAATCGATTATTTTGTCTTACTTTTTCATTTTTTAATAACAGTACAATGGCAAAAATAATTAATGGCACAGTAAAAATGCCCGTACCTTGAAAAATTTCAAGAAACTGCTCACCCCAAACAATCCATGGCGAGGCATCATCTTTAGCATTTAAAACACGAAGTTTAATATAAGTTAATGGGTCAAATAACACTGAGCCAGTGGCCACAGCAAATGCCATAACAGAAAGAAAACCGAACGGTAAAATATGAGAAATTATGGTTTTAAACCTATGCACTCTATATAAATCAATGATGATGAATATTACAAAAAAAGCTCCGTGAAGCTTCATGCCTGTTGCAATCCCTAAAAATAGCGCTGACAACAAGAAACTATTAAAATGCTTTCCAAAATCTGAACGATAATAAAAATATAATCCTATAGTTGAAAGTAAAACCATAGGGGTATCAGGGCGAGCAACAACATAACACCAAATGGTGTTGTAGCTTAAGAGATAAAGAGCCGTAACCAATAATGCAGGAATATGATGACGATTAGGTAATAAAATTTTAGCCGTTAAAAAAACAAAATAAGCAGTGAGCAAATCAATAAAAAGTGAAACGATTCTGTATGATTTAACATAAAGGTCAGGTGCAGTTAAATAATGATTATAGGCATCAGCAACTAAATTAACCCCTAAAGAGCCTCCATTGGTTATTTGATATATTACATAAGTAACAATTGAGCTAAGACCATTTATCCAACTCTCTAAATACATTCTTTGCGGCGGTGCTTGCCCAAACCAAACCAAAAAACCACCTTCGTAAGTGGTATTATCATCAATGGTAACAAAAGGAGCGCCTACTTCTAAAACGTTTAGTTTTAAAACCAGAGAAATGACCAGGCAGACAAAGAAAAGGCCATAAGCTATATTCTTATTGATATTTAACTGATCTAGCTGCACAAGTAATCCTTCTTTATCTTATTATTTTTATTTAAATTTATGCTAACAAACTAAAAGCAAATGCGGCGGTATTCTCAGCGGCAGGGATACGATTAGTTTTAAGTTTATTGTTTTTATCGACATTGTCTGTATAAGCAATGAGTCCGTACTGATAACCGCATTCTTTAGCAACTTTAGTGACTGCATCAGAAACATCATTCGGCATACCATTTGGATAACAAATACCATGAATTTCAGTAGCTATATGACTTTCAATAACACGTTTCGATTCCAATAATTCATTTTTTAATTGTTTATCGTCAATACGCGTTAAAATAGGATGTGTAACGGTATGACTGCCAATGTCTAAACCTTCTTTTTCCATCTCATGCAATTGTTGCCACGTTAACGCTGAAAAATCGGAGATAGGAAAATCCGAGATCGTAACGTCAAGTAAAACAATTAAGTCTTGTAAAAAGCTATCTCTTTCAGATTCTTGCAAAGTTAAACAATGATCAGAAATACAATGCCAATTTTTCTCAAAATTTTCTTCACTTAAGTGAAGCGTGCCTACATGAGGTATATTAACTTTAGTGAGAGACGTTGCATTTAACATCACTCGTACTTTATCAGGCCACATCCATTGTTTTTGTTCAACGAACTCAGTTGTAATATAAACCGTTGCGGGGACATTGTACTTTCTTAACAATGGCCATGCTTTTTCATAAAAATCAACGTAACCATCGTCAAAAGTTAACGCTACTTTGTTAGCGTATTCACCTTTACTGTTAGCTCCTGCAATAATTTCCTCAACTGGCACCACTTGATAATATTTAATTAAATGTTGCAGATGAGCTTCAAAGTTCGCAGAAGATATTCCAGGAATAATTTTACTGTCTGCTAAGCGATGATACATCAAGATTTTGGGAGGCTTTACTTTTCGAGTAAAAAATTTCCACATGCCACATCTTGTAGCAACGTTGAATAATATCCCTTTAATCCAGCCTTTTGCGGAAACCTTTAAAGTACGCATAGTTAGAATCTTCGTAATACCAGTCTAGCTAACGCAAGCCAACCTTTTATTTCAAAGATATCCATCGAAATTCCTTTTATTATATCTTTAAGTGGACTCAAAAAGGTGCCTTCTGCCCTTGCATAGACTATTCCTCGGCTAACATACATATCTGCCCAGGCTTTACGAACCGCTTTGGAAGAAATTTTAGCGCCATGCTTGTTTAGAAAGTGATTCAGAATCTTAAAAGCAAAATCATAACGTCCTTGATAATTGTTTGACATTTGTCCGGACCATTCACGATAAATATAAGTTTTATCTGGGCAATAATTAAACTCCCAATTTAACGAATACCTAAGCCATAAATCCCAATCAATTCCCATACGAAATTGTTCATCAAATGCACCATCTTGCTCTACGCATTCTCTACGGATAATTGATGTGCCAAAAGGTACAAAGTTCTTCAATAACAATTGCTCTGTCACCTTGCCACTATAGCGTTCATAAGGAGCTTTTTTATCGTAAGGTTTATCATTTTCATCGACATACGAAACTTCACTATAAACAATGCCAACTTTGTCATGAGTAAAATAGGGCATTTGTTTTTCGAGTTTATCTATCGTCCAAAAGTCATCTGCATCACAAAAGCCAATGAAGTCACCTTTAGCTTCTTTCACACCTCTATTTTTTGCTTTGGGCTGACCACGGTTTTCAGTCTTTATATAATTAACTTTTTCGTTGTCTGAATATACCGCCATCATTTCTTCGGTATTATCCGTAGAGCCATCATCAACAACAATAATTTCAATATTCGACCAAGTCTGCTTAAGCAAAGAGTCTATTGCTGTGCCTAAATATTGCCCCATGTTATAAGAAGCAATTACAATACTTACTAAAGGATTACTCAATTTTTAAGCCTCACAAATTGAAAAGCGATATTTACCAGATGCCTCTTGTGGCATTTTCTCAATATCGTTGATTTGAATAGTTACCGTTTCTCCGAACACAACCTGTAATTCTTTTAGTAATAGCGCATCGGTATCTTTATTAAATTCATGACCTTTAACTCGGTTCACTATTAATTGGTCGATACTTTTTTGCACAAGTTGCATTTGTTCTATGCCTGGGATCAAGGTTAAAGTGCGCTCAACCAAAGACACTCCTCCGACTAAACCGCCATCGGCTTTCTTTAAAAAGTCAGCAACTCTACCTTCAAGTTTTTCAAGTATTGGTAATGTTCTCCCACAAGAACATGGCTGATCAGACAAAACACCGACATCTTCAATTTGATAACGAATTAACGGCATGGCGTAGTTATTTAGATCAGTGACGACTAATTTACCTGATTGTCCTGGTAAAACAGTTTTTCCTTCATCATCCACACATTCTAAAATGATATGAGGGGTATTAATATGCATGCCTTGATGCACTTCGCATTCACAAGCGATTAAGCCGACCTCTTCACAACCGTATCTATTAGTCACCTTTACGCCCATTGCTTTTTCAATCACAACACGCTCATGGTCAAGTAACATCATCGAAGTAGCAACAACGCCTTTAGGGCTTGATAAAGAAATATTGTTCTCGGTAACATATTTAGCAAAGATATAAATAGAGTGAGCATGACCGAAAATAACGTCTGGCGCGAATGTTTTCCACGTTTCGACAAATACCCCCATACTAGATGGATTGAGATCCATGGTATCTAAGTATTTAGTTCTTTCTAACAGAGAAGAACGAAGTTTTTGCTTAAACGTTTTCGCAACAGGAGGGTTACCCCAAAGTGCGCCAATTTTATCCCCTGGTACCCAACCGGCTAAATTATCTGCATAACCTTGGGCGCCATTACGTAACTTTTGACAATGTTCATCAAAGTACAGATTCAATGAAACGCCTGTAGAGCCGCCAGTTTTGGCAATAACAAGTTCATCTTTATTATGAATAGTACTGATAAAATCATCAGCATTATTACGAATGTCTGCTTTTTTAGTAATAGGTAAACGCGAAAGGTCTGCAACAGAGTTTATGTCGGAATACTTAATGCCTGAATCAGTAAAGACTTTTTTATACCATGGGCTATGTTTTTCTGCATGTTCAAGTAGTTTGACTAATCTGCCAAGTTGATATTCTTTTAATTTTTCTGGCGTTTCATATTGTAATCGTTTCAGACTTTTCATTTCGTTAAGCCTGACAGATCCTTCTTTCGTATCCCATAAGGTATAAATAGCTTTACCAATTACATTATTCATTTATTATTCTCAAATCACTCTACTTTCTGTCATTAAACTATGGTGGTTTATTGCCAAAGTTTAATCATGCCTTACTTTTTTGGAAAAAGTTTATGACGAATTTTTCTGACAAACGATTGGTTGTACCAGGCCCAAAAAGCCATACCTAATTTTTCTTTAAAATAAAGTAATTTCCAATGCAAAGGTAAAGCGACTCTCATAAACATATGCTCAACTTTTTCAAAAGCACTTAACTTTGGAAAGTAATTCATCAGCCAATCATTAACATCAAGATCAAGCACTAGATGTATTCTATCTTCTGTACCATCATTTCTAACATAATGTTTTTTTGAAAAGTTCACATAATATAAGTTGCCGGGTAGCATTTTAATTTTTTCGCCACCAACAAAAAAAGTAACATCATCATTGGTATAAATTGGAATATGTAATCTGACTTTTCTTAGTGCCAAATTGGCTGCTTCATGTCGAATATCTCTATGAAGATTTATTCCTGCACCTGGGGATAATTTTAAAATTCTGATTCTGCCATGGGGGCATTTAAAGTTGTTTAAAATTTCTTCAAAATATGGAAGCTTTTTAACAATATCCGTTCGTTGCATACGCTCCATTTCATATGAACCTCTTTGAGATTCTTCATCAACCGATTTTCCATCTAACGAAACCAAAAGAATAGCCTTCCATTCTCTTGATAAAGTAGGGTCATAATGACCTAACCAATTTTCATCTTTTATTTGGTCGTATTCTTTACGCATTTTTTCAACGTCAAACTTCATTGGGAAGCTTTCCGCTAAATTACACCATGTCATCATAATAAATATCCTTCCATAAATTCATGACTAATATATTGGTTACCCTTGTCTAGGCTTCCAAATGACAATTTTTTCACCTTTGATAAATTTAATACTGGCGATTGCTGCAGCTAAATTTATTAGACAAAAATAATGAGCTAACCCGACAAATTTATTAGTGTTTTCAGGTTGAGTATGACCAATATAGGCTAAACCATAAAAAATCACTTGGCCAAACATCATTAAATTAAATAATGGCGAGTGCCCAATTAAGGCTACGTTAGCTAATAACGCCAACATCATAGGGACAAAAGCTAAATAGCGAATTAATTTATGGCTGAATAATTGAAATGAAAATAAGCCAAATTTTGCAGGGTTAAATAAAACTCGCATATCGTAAAGTGCCCATAAAGCCCTAAGTGAAACTCTGACACGCATTTTGAATTCAGACGCGTTATCTGAAAGTGACTCTTCCTTTAAAATGGCCGAAGGCTGATAAACAACGCGTTTATTTTGTTCCACTACTTTTAAAGGTTGTACAAAATCAGGTAATTGGTCGGCATTTAATATCGAATAAAGCTCTGTGCGAATGGCATCAACACCGCCATCTACGCCAACGACTGAACCAATTGCACTTTCCAGCGACCTCATGTTGTTTTCATATTTCATGTATGCACTACAGCCGTCACCTACCATAGAACCATCTTCGTTAACATAGACCATTTTTCCGGTGACATAGCCAACACTTTCATCAGTAAACGTTTTTGCGATTTCGTGAAATACATTTTCATCATAAATGCTGTTTGCATCAGAAAAAATGATCAGATCTGAAGTGATTTTTTCAAAAGCTAAATTAAGTCCTGAGGTTTTACCGTTACGGGGAATTTGACGAATTAATTCAATATTTTTATGTTCACTTGCCAGTCTGGTGACAATAGCATCGGTTTCATCTTCTGACTCATCAGAAATAACAATGATGTTCACTTTATCTTTTGGGTAATCTTGAGATAACTTATTCAGAATCGTTTCTTCAATAACACTTTCTTCGTTAAAAGCCGGTATACACACAGTAATAGAAGGAAACTCTTCTAACTCGTGAGTCTTGATGTGGTTTTTTGGTAAAAGTTTTAATATCAGAGGGTAACCAATATAAATATAAAACAATGTTAAGATTGAAAGCCAAAAAATTAATATCATTGTTTATCGCCCTTTACCAAATAATACGATTTCAACGGTTCGAATTAAAATAAGCAAATCAAGCATAAAGCTTCGATGCTTAATGTAATAAAGATCATATTTTAATTTTTCTAACGAGTCTTCTTCCGTTGATCCATAAGGGTATTTAAGCTGCGCCCATCCTGTTAAGCCCGGTTTAACGTTATGTCGCTCGTTATAATAAGGAATGGTTTTTATTAATTGCTGCACAAATTGCGGACGTTCAGGACGTGGACCAACAAATCCCATATCGCCGCGCATCACATTATAAATTTGGGGTAATTCATCAACACGATATTTACGAATGAACTTACCTATTTTTGTTGTTCGGTCATCATTTTCCGAAGCCATCTGCGCGCCATTTTTTTCAGCATCAATGCGCATACTTCTAAATTTATAAATATTAAATGCTTGACCATCAAGCCCCACCCTTTCTTGTAAATAAAAAATAGGCGCTTTTAATCCTTCATCTAATTTTATAAGAATGGCGGTAATTAACATCACCGGCCAGGTAATTAAAAATAAGAAGAAAGCAATACAGGCATTAAACACCCAATCTAACGTGTTTCGCAGATGATTAGATGAAGCGAAGCCATTTGAATAAATCACCCAACTTGGGTAAATCAAATTAACGGCAATTTGCCCTGTTTCTCTTTCAATAAAATCTAAAATTTCAGTGATTTCAACGCCACGAATTTTACAGGCAAATAATTCATCAACAGGTAAATTGTTACGGCGTTCATCACTGGCAACCACAATTTCATCAATATCATGCTCTAACGCATAATTTACCAAAGAGCCGTCTATCTCAATTTTATTTTCATTAACAATGCCATTATCTGCATCACCTTCCATCACAATAAAACCATGCATAATGAAACCTTGTCTATCAACGCCACGTCTCATGCGTTTTTCAATAATAGAGGCTCGATCACCAGCACCTAATACCAACACCTTTCTTTTGTTTAAGCCAAAAACATCTAACTTCAAGGTAAAATATCGGAAAATACTTAAGAGGAAGAAACTCGTCAGTCCCGCAGAGGCAAGCAATTCAATGGGTAAGGAATTAATAGTATAAAAAGGATTGATCAATGAAACGATGAAGAAACCGATAGCAACCGCCATCAATATTCGTCTAATTAAACCTCGGTAACTTTCTCGAAGCTTAGAATTATATAAGCCGAGAGCCAATGATGATAATTGAATTATCAAAGCAAACACAAATGAATATACAAAGAGAATATTGGAAGGTATTACCGTATGTTCAATGAGGCCTAAAAAGCTATTACCGTAAAAGACAATAAAAAAAGCACTGACTAAAAGTAACAATTCGATAATAACTAATGACTTACTTCCTGAAGACAAGTCACGAAATTTTGGGCTAGACATAAAAAGTGTAGATTCCCTTACAAACGATCACAAATAAACAAAAATAATAATTACTGAGAGATGTTAATTATTAAAGCTGAGCAAACCGCAAAAATGCGCCGATAAATAGTAACAAACATAATATTTTTTTAACAGTAATTAAATTAAGTGCATCAATTAGAAAAATCTAATAGAATCTATTCGTTTATTAAATATTTAAGTCAATAACAACTGAAGGTTGAAGCCATGGAAAACCACTTAATTAATAAAGTCAGAATCACTATTTCTTTAGTTTTAATGTACATTTTAGCTGGTTGTAGTACTCCAACACTTCCACCGGCAACAATACACCAATCAAACACAGTAGATATAAATAGCTATAAATATCTTATAGGTGCGGGAGATACATTAAATATTTTTGTTTGGCGTAACCCTGAAGTATCAGGCACTTTTGTCGTAAGACCAGACGGCATGATTACTACCTCATTAGTTGAAGATATCCAAGTATCTGGTAAAACGCCCACAGAATTAGCAAGAGCCATCGAAGAAATATTATCAACCTATTTAAGAGATCCAGTGGTTACTGTTACGGTTAATAGTTTCGTTGGACCTTTTAGTGAGCAAATACGAGTGGTTGGTGAAGCAGCACAGCCAAGATCAATTAATTATACTCAAAACATGACCTTGCTTGATGTCATGATTCAAGTAGGCGGCTTAACAGAATTTGCCAATGGTAATGGTGCTATTTTAGTTAGAATTGAAAACGGCGAACAAAAACAGTATGAAGTTTACATCGACGATTTAATTCGCAACGGTGAAATAAATGCAAATGTTGATATGTTACCTGGCGATATTATCGTTATTCCTGAAACGTGGTTTTAAGGCTAAAAATGTATAATTGTTTAACCTGTTATAGAGGTCAGGAATGCAAGATTTAATTGAACAAGTAATCGATTACTTAAAAGCTATATGGATAAAGCGCCGCTATATCATCATAATGAGTTGGTTAATATGTCCAATAGGTTGGTACGCTATATCACAAATGGATGACGTATATGAAGCAAATGCTCGAGTATTTGCTGATACGCAATCTATTTTAGGACCTTTATTAAAGGGGCTTACGGTTGAACAAAATTCAGAAAGTCAAATAACGACTATGGTCAATACGCTACTCAATAGAACCAATTTAGAGCGTATTACTCGTATGACAGATTTAGATGTTCATGCAACTACACCTGCGCAATATGAAGCGCTAATTTCTCGATTACGAAATAATATAATTATTAACAGAACCTCTCGTAAAGATAATATCTTTATTATTTCGTTTGAAGATCACGACCCAGAAGTCGCAAGAGCCGTTGTTAATTCAGTGCTGACTGTTTTTATCGAAAATACGCTCGGCGATAATAGAACAGATGCCGACAGTGCTCAAAAATTTCTACTTTCACAAATCAGAGAATATGAAAACCGTTTAACAACCGATGAAGCTCGCTTAACTGAATTCAAACAAAAATATCGTGATGTTCTGCCTAATGAATCTGGTGGTTACTATAATCAATTGCAAAAAGAAAAGGCAAATCTGAGCCAAGCACAGTTAGAATTAGAGGAAGTCGAAAATAGTATTGCTCAATCCCAAAAACAGCTAAATTTAAGTGCACAAAATGCACAGAACGGCAGTGATATTATTAGTGAAAACTCCACTGTTTCTTCTTCTTTTGATGAACGTATTAAAGTACTTGAAGCAAACTTAGATAGTTTATTATTACGATTTACAGAAAAACATCCTGATGTTACGGAAGCTCAACGTTTGTTAGCGAGTTTATATGATTCAAGAAAAGCGGAATTAGACGCTTACTATGAATCGCTAAGTAAGAATAACGATGGTAGTGGTAATAATTTAAGTGCTTTAAATTCTAACCCTGTTTATCAAGAAATGAGAATAAGAGTTAACGAACTGAATGCTCAAGCTGCCTCTTTAAGAGTTAGAGTGAGTAATTACAGTAAACGAGTAGAGTTATTAGAAAATAAAATTCATATCATCCCAGAAATTGAAGCTGAACTAACGGCACTTAATAGAGGGTACAATATTACTAAAGCAAAATATGAAGCACTCTTAAGTAGAAATGAAACCGCTCAAATTGCTCAACAAGCTGATAAAAACACATCAAATATAAACTTTCGGGTGATTGACCCTCCTAGAACACCGACAGCACCAATAGGGCCGAAAAGATTGCTACTTACTTTAGGAGTTACTTTCTTAGGTTTTGGTGCGGGCATAGGTTTATCTTTATTGATTAGCCAAATAAACCCGGTTGTCACGTCTAGAAACCAAGTAACTAAAGAAACGGGCATTCCTGTTTTTGGGGTAATTTCTGCCACTGAAAATCTTGGTTTGCAGCAATGGCATAAAAGAAAAAGACTAATTTTTATTATTTCAAATACACTTCTAATTACTTTACTTGTTTGTTTTATCGTATATTCAAATAATCCTGAAAAGTTTTTAGCGCCATTTAAAGGAATGCTTTAATTATGAGTACTATTGAAAAAGCATTAGCTAAACAGAAAGTAAGCCAAGACAAATCTAATCAAGTAGAAAATGAAATAGCGGCAACTCAGTCTAACAACGCTGAAACTAGCAGTGTAGAAGCTACGAAAGTTGTAACCTCTGGTTTAGATCGTACCCTCATTATAGATAAGGAAAGCTTAGCTGAACGTGGTTATTTAATTAACAATGGTGAACGAAAAAATATCAAAGATGAGTTTCGCCAAATTAAACGAAAATTACTCAATAATGCCTTTGGCGCTGCAGCAAAAACGCTGTCTAATCCAAATTTAATCATGGTAAGTAGTGCCAAGCCAAATGAAGGTAAAACGTTCGTTTCTATTAATTTGGCGTTAAGTATTGCTTTAGAGCAAGATAAAACCGTACTACTTATCGATTCAGATGTATTAAGACCTAGCTTAAATAGAGAGTTAGGAATTGATGAGCCTGATGGTTTAATTGAATATTTATTAGATTCAGAAAAACAAGTTAGCGATATTATGTACGATACAAATATCGAAAAGCTAAAGTTAATTCCAGCTGGGAAGCCTCACCATTTATCGAATGAATTATTGGCCAGTGAAAAAATGGCGAAGTTAGCCTTTGAATTAGCGAATCGCTATCCAGATCGTGTTGTTATTTTTGATAGCCCTCCGCTGATTGGTGTGACTGAAACCTTAGTATTAGCAAATTTAGTAGGCCAAGCACTAGTGGTGGTTGAAGAGTCTAAAACGACTATTGATAGCATCAAGACGGCAACCGAACCATTGAGTGAAGATTTAGCCATTGGTATTGTGTTAAATAAAGCAATAAAATCTCATGAGGACTTGTATGGCTATTATGGCTATGGATACGGCGAAAAAGACTAAAATAGCAACTTTTTGCATTGCCTCAGTTTTTTCACATGTTGTGAGTGCTGGCGAATGGCAGTTCAACCCAAGTTTATTATTGGACGAGACTTTTTCTGACAACATCGAACTAACAGATACTGATAAAGTCTCCAGTCTGGTAAGCCAAACAGGTATAAATTTAAGTACATCATATGAGTCACAACTTTTAACGTTTGATTTTCATTCTAATAGTGTTTACGCCACTTATTCTCATGACCATGATTTAGATGATGATTACCATACACTAGGTAGCAATTTCGCACTGAAAATGGGCGAGCAAGGTTTAGCTTTAGTTGGTAGTGCAAAAGTTGAGAACCAAGTTCAAAATGAAGCACAAAACTCATTAGCAAATATTATATTTTCTGACACTATACGCAAAGAGTCCTACTCGAGTGGATTTACTTATAATGTAAATAATAGTGATTTCCTAATAAATTCTTCTTTAATGTATAGCTTAATAGAAGTAGAAGATGGTATTGGTAATCAAAAAGGTTTTTATTCTTCTGTACTAATGAAGAATGGCAGACAAGCTAAAATCGTATTTTGGGATATTGACGGAAATTATTATGACCTTAAAAATGGTGATAGTACGAGCAGACTCTATCGAGGAGAGGTCAAGTTAGGGTTGATTACCGACTGGAAAATTAATCCTTTTTTAAGGTATTACGATGAAGACAATAAAGGCTCACTCAATCGAGGTCAATCGACAGAGTCCAACTCATACGGTATAGGGGTAAGATGGAATATTTCTCCACGCTTACAATTCGATATCTCTTATAACAACCCTATTGGCAATACTTTAGATCTTGATGGAAAAGAACAAGAGAAATATATTGCTGCAAATATTGATTGGCAACCGACGACTAGAACCACGGTAAAAGCAAATCTTTCACAACGTTTTTACGGTGATAGTTATGGATTAAGTCTCTCTCACGCCAATAAACGTCTTTCAAATAGCATTAGTTACCAAGAAACTGTTGAAAGCTTTTCGCGAAATAATTACAACGTTATTCCTTTAGGGAGCTTTTTTTGTCCTAGAGGTGATACCATAGATTTAAATAATTGTTTCAGCTCTGATAATACTGAAATCAATTTTGACAATTTTGACCTGATTAATTTAGTTGATTACGAATTGGTTGAAGGTAGTTCCTACACTTTAAATAAATCGTTATCTTGGAGTACTGTCTTAACGTTACCTAGGACAACGTTTAACTTTAGCGTAACTTCATTAAACATAGAAAACTTAGATACGAATATAGCCGATCAAAGAGACACTTTAGGATTTGATATCACGAGAAAAGTCAGTGGTCGTTCTAATCTGAATTTGAATGTTACCTATAATTACAACCAATTTAGCATTGAAACTGAAACTTATAGACAAGATAGATATAGAGCTATTTCAATTGGTTATCAAAAATCATTAAGCAGTAAACTTCACTTAAATTTTGGCTTAGCGCATTTAAATCGAAGCTCGCAAGCACGAGAATTTAATTACGAAGAAGGTCGAGTGACCTTCAAAATTACAAAAGATTTTTAATTATGTATGAAAATTATTATGGTTTTACGGAAAAGCCATTTCAACTAAGCCCAGATCCGCGCTTCTTTTTCGCTTCTGATCATCATCAGCGCGCGCTTTCTTATCTTCAATATGGCTTAGATCAAGGTGAAGGATTTATCGTTATAACTGGCCCAATTGGTACTGGTAAAACTACGATCGCCCGTAATTTGTTAAGTCAATTAGGTGATGAAAGTATTGTTGCAGCCCAGTTGGTAACAACCAAACTTGACCCTCAAGAATTGTTAGCGCTGGTTGTTTCTGAATTTAATATTGAATCTAAAGGCGACAGCAAAGCTGACTTATTACAAGCTATTGAAAAATTCCTTATTCAGCTGAATCAACAAGGTAAACGTGCTTTATTAATTGTCGATGAAGCACAAAACTTACCGTCTGAAACCGTTGAAGAATTACGCATGTTGTCTAATTTTCAATTAGAAAACAAACCGTTGATTCAAAGTTTTTTACTTGGCCAAGAAGAATTAAAGCCGATTATTCAAGCACCGAATATGGAGCAATTTAGGCAACGTATAATCGCTTCTGCTCATTTAAAACCACTGAGTGTCGCGGAAGTAAAAGAATATATTATTCACCGTATACACCAAGCAGGTTGTGACAAAGATGAACTGTTTTCAGAAAATGCCTTTGAGCTTATTCACGAAAAAACCTTAGGTGTACCACGTAAAATCAATATCTTTGTTGACCGCTTATTATTATTTGGTTTTTTAGAAGAATTAGATGTTATCAATTCAGAAACTATTATGACAGTTGCTGAAGAAATGGAAATTGAATTAACAGGCTCTTTAAATTCTTCAGAATTAGCCAGTCAAGAGCCTAGTAAAACGAATCAACAAGTGGTGGTTAATTCAACCGAGAATGTTGAACACATCAAAGAAGTCTTAAGAGACGTCGAAGAAATTCTTGAATCTTCCATTAAGCAAAAAGTAAAAATGGCTCGTTATGTTGATAAATTATTGAAACATAAAAGTAAGCTATACGCTGAAGAACAGATCGAAAAATAACATTGCGCTGTTAATGTTGATTTGAAAATATTTAGGGTTATATAAAAGATAGGTTTGATAGCAAGTCATAAATCCTATTTTTCAATATGGTGTGTAAAATTTCATTTAAGCGAATCAAATTCTAACATACAGCACTAACATTGCTTTTCATAAAATAATAATAATACTGAAATCACCGCCAACTGGAGCTATATATGACCATAAGTTTGACACCAAAAAAAATCTTAACAATCTTTCTCAGTATTATTGCTATATTGCTATGCGCTAATATTCTAGGCTTAGTTTCTAGGTTTGTTTTTGATCACGATTATGTTTTTGGCATCATTGGTTTATTCGATTTTAATACTGAAAAAAACATTCCAACATTTTACTCTTCTATTGCTTTAATTATCGCTAGTTTATTATTGCTCTTTATTACTAGTATTCAAAAAAATGAAAACTTACCTTTTATCTTATGGGGAATTTTATCGTTTATCTTTTTATTTTTATCTATTGATGAAATATCTTCTATTCACGAAAAGTTAAATACTCCGATTAAAAACACAGTAGATGCCACAGGGTTGTTTTATTTTGCCTGGGTTATTCCTTATGGTTTAGCTTTAATTGCCTTTGCAGTTTCATACCTTAAGTTTTTATTAGTACTACCAAAAAGGATTATGTGGTTATTTATTTTATCGGGTAGTACGTTTGTGTTAGGTGCAATAGGGTTTGAAATGCTCGGTGGTTGGCAAGCGGAGCAAAATGGAAATAGAGGACTTTTATACGCAATATTTTATACTTTCGAAGAACTTTTAGAGATGCTTGGAGTAGCTTTATTTATTTATACACTGTTAGAATATATTTTAATTAAGAAAAAATCATTAAACATATCATTAACTTCTGCCACTAAAGAAGTTTAATAATTCCACAAACTCCTTAGTATATTTAGTTATTATTTAACAGAACAAAGAATTTTTACTTCCTTGTTCTGTTAATGGTTTTTAATACTCTTGTTTAATCTTTTTCTGAATTAATCGCCAAGCCATATTTTTCAATCAAGGTGTAAAGTGTCGGTCTGGTGATGCCGAGTAAATTTGAACATTTGGACATATTACCTTCTGACAAGGCATAGGCTTTTTGAATAGCAATAGATTCCGCTTGTTCTCGTACTTGACGCAGGTTTAAATTAAGCTCTAAGTTATTATCTTCATGATCAAAAAAACCTAAATCCATCGCAGTTACTTGCGTGCCCGTAGACATGATTACAGAGCTTTTCACTTTGTTTTGTAACTCACGTATATTACCAGGCCATTTATGCGCCTTAATTGCACATAAGCCATCTTCAGAGAAGCTTTTAACATTGCTTTTATATTCAAGCGCATAGCGCTGTAAAAAGAATTGCGCCAAAATAAGCACATCTTCTTCTCGTTCTCTTAACGGCGGTATATTTAAGGTAATTTCACTAACTCGATAAAATAAGTCTTCACGAAATTCTTTATTGGCGACCATTTCTTCAAGATTTTGATTAGTCGCACAAACCACTCGAACATCCACTTCAATTTCTTGTCTACCCCCTAAACGCTCAATTTTTTTCTCTTGAAGAAAACGCAATAATTTAGCTTGTAGGTTAAATGGCATATCTCCAATTTCATCAAGAAATAACGTTCCACCTTCGGCGCATTCAATTTTACCTTTTGTCGTGCGAACCGCACCAGTAAAAGCGCCTTTTTCAAAGCCGAATAACTCACTTTCTAACAATGTTTCCGGAATTGACGCACAATTAATGGCGATAAAAGGTTTTTTACTACGATCACTGGCAATATGTATCGCATTGGCGGTCACTTCTTTACCGGTACCACTTTCTCCTAATAACAAGGCGGTTATTTGAGTAGGCGCAATGCGTTTTACCATCATACGACAACGCTCTATCGTTTCACTGTTACCGATAATGCCAATATCATTTCCACCAACTGTACGCATTTGACGGTTTTCTTGTTCGATAGCCGCAACACTAAACGCTCGAGCAACAATAACGTTAATCACTTCTGAATCAATTGGCTTTTGGTAAAAGTCGTAAGCGCCTAAAGAAATAGCTTTTAAGGCATTGGTTCGATCATCATTACCGGTGATAACAATGACTTTAGTATGAGGAGATATTTTCAGAATTTCTTCAAGTGCGGCTAAGCCTTCAGAGGCATTGGCTGAGTCAGGTGGTAAACCTAAATCTAAAGTCACCACTTTAGGCTCATGGCGACGAACGGCAGCAATTGCACTTTCTCTGTCTGCTGCTAAAACGGCCTCATAATCAGATAAACTCCATTTTAATTGTTTTTGGATACCTTTATCGTCATCTACAATGAGTAACTTTTCCATTAATTTAAAATCCTTTCATACATTATTATTGATACTGAGGTTTTATCGGTAAACGGATATCAAATATAGAGCCATGCTCTTCTCTACTTGTCACTTTAATAGTTCCGGCAATACTTTCAATAAATTGTTTTGCTTCGTAAACGCCAATGCCCATACCAGCATTACCTTTTGTCGTGTCAAAAGGTTTAAATAAGCGGGTTTTAATAAATTCAGCAGACATACCACTGCCGTTATCTTCTATGGTAACTTGAATGATATCAGCATTGGCAAGCACATTTACTTTAACCCATCCGTCTTCATTTGTCGCTTCTTGTGCATTTTGAATAAGATGGTTTAGCACAGAATACAAAGTATCTTTATCAACTTCGATTAAACAAGGTTGTAGTTTTTCAATTTGCACTTTAGGTTTAATTACATTTCGCTGCTCAACAACTTTATTTACTAACTCAGCAATGTCTGTTTCTTTTTTCTTTGATTGCGCGACTTGTTTATTTCGCAATTGTGTTAATACTTTAGCTAATCTGTCTGTCGCGGATTCTACGGTTTCAAAAACATCATCAATAAACTCTGGGTTATCGCGATGTTTTTCAGCATTAGTGGTAATTAAAGCAAGTTGCGCTTGCACATTTTTTAAATCGTGAACTAGAAACGCCGACATCCGATTAAACGCATCAAACTGTTTTGATTCAGCCAGTTCGTCGTTCGCTTCATGTAATGAGATAAAATTACCTAACTGTTTTGATACGGCAAAAAGCAAATCTCTATCTTCCCAGTTAAGCTGTTTTTTTTCTGTAATATCACCAACAACAAATAAGCCGTAAAACGCTTTACCGATAAAAATAGGCACTATAGTTTCAATATTAAAGCTACGACATAAATCAATATCTAAATTAAGTTCTGGATACATTGAAGGTGTTAATTCATATTCATCAACATCAATAATCCAACCCTTATTTTGACAAAATTGACTAATCAAGGTTAGTTGCAAATCAAACGCTTCAGATAAAGCTAAGCTTTTAGAGTATTTTACGTCAAACTGCATTTCACTGCGTTTTTTAATGATGGCTCCACCCGTTGCACCGAGTTTTGACATCATAATTTGTGTCGCCATTTGATAATAACTTTCAGCACTAGTGGTTTCTATTTTTTCGATTAAATCTAACCATTCATCGCGGTATTCATATCGATTTGCAAAAAAGTTTTTTGCTATAAACACTTTCAATTTTTTACGTAAAGTGTCTGTAATTAATAAGGTAACTAATACAATACCGCTAAAAATTAAAAAGCCTATACTGACAAAACTGCCCCACTCACCACCAATATAATTAATGACATAACCTGCAAGTGCCATCACCAATAAGTAAATGCCTGCAATCATTAAGATGGAGCTATAAAAAACCACTTGGCGTGATACAAAAATTCGCACAGAGCCGTTTTTCACACGACGTGTGCTAATTAACAATAATGGCACAATGGCGAGTGCGATAAAGCCCCTGCTGTACCAAAAGTTGAAGTCTATACCGCCCACCATTGTCGCTTGAGCGTAAAGTACAAAGTCAAAAATTGACACACTAGCTAGCGCAATAATTAAAGGCCAAATAGCCCAACGAATTTGATCATCGGCACTTCGATAAAGCTGCTCAATTAACACCAAAATCCAAAGATTTAAAACGATGAACAGTAAAAATAAATATTCATAAGAGAAATTTAAAAAGTAAGTAGCTACCCAGCAAGAAACCATCAACAGTGTACTGATCACAACATATTGACGAATATGATAATTTGAAAACAGCTTCCGCACGGATGTTAGTTCTGTATTACAGATAAGCACCATGACCGACCAGCAAGCTATTTTAAAGCCGTCGGCTAGCATTACCCATTGTAAACTAAAGCCCATTTTGATTTGTAGAAATGATAAACCGCTAGCAAATGTGGTACTTAATGCTGAAACTATGGTCCATTTTGCTAAAACTGATTTATTTCTTGCCGCTACTATCAATAAGGTAAAAACAAGGTAAGCAATAAAACTTAAAGAAAAGCCAATTTGTCCTACAAATTCCATAAGTGCTTACTTCCCTTTTACCAATTACTGCGTTTTTGAACGAGAAAATAGCTCTGTTAACACAGGCACTAAAACAAAACTTGCGATAGCAGAAACGCAAAGCCCTGAAATGATAACCACTCCTAACGGCTGCCATAAACCACCACCGAGTAATGTTAATGGCAACAAACCACCTATCGTGGTTAATGTGGTTAATAAGATAGGAGTAAAACGCGTTTTACTGGCATTTAAGATTGATAACCGCATATCTTTACATTCTGAAAAATTGTGATTGGCAGTATCAATTAAAATAATCGCGTTATTAACAACAATGCCAAACAAGCTAATCAGGCCAATAAACGCCATCATCGAAAAAGATAAGTTAAAGAGATATAAACCAATTACCGAGCCGGCAATAGCAAATGGAATAGAAGTAAAAATAACTAAAGGCTGCATAAACGATCTAAACTGCAACACCAATACCGCAAAAATACCTACGGCTGTGATGATCATAATTTGCGATAAACCAGCAAAATTCTCTTGTCGCGATTCTTCTTCGCCGCCAAGCGTGTAATACATACCTTGTGGAAATTGATAATTATCTAAATAAGTAACAATTTGTTCCGTTAAAGCCGTAACAGAATAGCCTTTATCAGCATCAGCAGACACTTTCGCCATTCGTTGTTTTTGGTAATGGAAAAACTCGGTATGCCCTTTAGCAAGCTTAAGTGAAACCACTTGATTCAACGGCACCAACTTACCGGCATTATTGGCAATATAAATATCATCAAAAATATCTAAATCAGCCTTTTTCCCTCGCACGACAATCGGATAACTTTCACCATTTTTATCACTAAAATTACCGACATAACTACCGGTTAAAACAGTCTGCAACGTCAAGTCTAATTGATTAATGTCAATGCCGTTCATACCTGCTTTTTCATAATCAATTTCAAGTGCCACTTCACTGTTTGCTTGACCAATAGGGTTTTCAATATTAATCACCCCGTTGATTTTCATCATCTGCTGCTCAAGATCATTTGAAACTTGTTCTAAATCACTGAGTGATTCGCTCATCAAGCGTACTGTTATAGGCTTATCAGTAACAGGACCCTGAGTAAACTCTTTAATGGTGATGTGGGCTTGGTGCCAAGTTGAAAAATCTTTTCTAAGCGCGGTGACTAAATCCGTAGATTTCTGCTCATCAAACTCATTTAACACAATTAATAGTTGGCCGTAATGTGCAACTCCACGTTTGGGAATTTCATTGTAGTAAATTCTTGGGTTTGAGTTACCAACATTTAGCGCGACTTCTTTAATCAATGAATACTTTTTCAAGCTTTTAGCAATGTCTTGCATTACTTGGTTTGTATAATTAAGTGATGAGTTAGCAGGAGCTTCAACATCAATCAAAATCATTGGTTTTTCAGCTTTTGGAAATAAACTTAAGCCGACTTTACCAAACAGTGAAAACATAAAAACAAGTGCTGCAACAAAAACCATCACGACAATCATTTTTCGATTCATTAATACTTTTAAAAAACGAAGATAACTATTGCCAGCAAATTGATTAACGTAGTGTTGTAATGTTTTAATTTTACTAGGTTTAACTGTAAACAACTTACTCGCAAGTAATGGCGTAAAAGCTAAAGCTAATATCAATGAAGCTAATAAAACAAAGACAACCGTTACCGGCATTGAACGAATAAAATCACCCGTGTCTGAAGCAATCATTAACATTGGAAGAAAGGCGAATAAGGTCGTTACCGTACCACTTGTGATTGCCCAACCTACTTTACTAGTACCTGAAGCTGCAGCTTCTTTTAAACTAGCAAACTTGCCTTTCTCTCGATGGATACTTTCTGTCACCACAATAGCGTTATCAACCAATAACCCAAGGGCAATAATTAAGCCGACAATCGACATTTGCTGCAAGCCAAAACCCGCAAAATCTAACCAACCAATGGCGATTAAAAAAGATAAAGGAATTACCGCAATAACCACTAGCGCTTCACGCAGCCCTAAAAATAATAATGACATAACGCCGACTAAAATAAGGCCTTGCCACAAATTATTAAAAAAACCATTTACTCTTGTTTCTACACTTTCCGCTTGTTCAAATAACACATCTAATTTGATTTGCTCAGGTAATTGCTTTTTAAAATCAGCAACTTCTGCGTTTAATTGGTTCGTTAAATCAAAAATATTTGTGCCTTTGCGTTGCTCAAGCGTGATAAAAATGACGGGATGTTCATTAAAATAAGCCAAATAAGAGGGCTTGCCATCAGAAAACGCAATGCTGGCAATATCTTTTAATTTGATCACCAACGCATCATTGGCATAAACCACTGTTTCTTTTAATTGCTCAATTTCCTGAAAGTTACCACTGGCTTTAACGTTAAAGCGACGGGTACTAGCATCAACAAAGCCCGGCGTGATATTTAACGCTCGTCTTTGTAAGATTTGATTCACAGAATTAACGGTAATGCCGTAGTGCTGTAATAAATCCAGATTAAGGTCAATAGCGACAACTTGTTGAGGGTAACCCCAAATATCTGCTTTTTTAACGCTAGAGATCGCTTCTAATCTTTTCTCTAACTTTTTGGCATAAAACTCCATGGTTTTATAATCGGTAGGTTCAGTCCATAACGCGAGCTGAGCCACAGCAACACTTGTCGGGGTTGCCTTAAGTACTAAAATATCTTGTACACCATCAGGTAGATTTGGCTCTATGGATGCAAGCGCTTGTTTAATTTCATTAAAGGCTGTTTGCGGATCGCTGCCATATAAAAATTTAATTTCTATTCTGGCGCCATCATTTTTAATTTGCGCTTCAATACGTTTGATCCCTTCAATATTAGAGAATTCTTGCTCTAAAGGGGTAATAATAGAAGTTTCAATATCATGAGAAGAGGCGCCGGGATAAATAACTTCGATTAAGGTGATTGGGATATCAAATTGAGGATCTTCTGAACGAGGCATAGTGAAGTAAGAGACAATTCCTACTAGCACCATTAAAATAACAATCGTCAGCGTAAATTGGGCATTTTTAATCGCGGAGCGCGCTAACTTCATGCGTTATAACTCACTTATGTTCAGTTGTTGCCAACCATTCACTACAAACTCAATTGCATCATTATGACTTTGCGCACGTAAATATATTGATTGTGTATCAATATTTAACACATCAAACGATTGACGCATTAACTTTCCACTGCTCGCTTTAGTAAACAACACTGCAGAGCCTTGTTCATCGATTTCGATTAGAGCACTAATTGGCACCTGATATACTGAATTTTCAGTGGCAAAATGAATAGTAACTTGCGCTAATTGACCTGCCACTACGCCTTGCCCCGCTTGAATATCTTCAAGTAACACTTCAATTAAATATAAAGCGCCTTCGGCATTACTGGTAACTGGTATTTTTGAAATCACTCCGTTAACTCGGCCAATATTCGGCAAATCGACAGCGACCTTTTGGCCTAATTTAACAAAGCTGATTTCTTTATCGGTTAGTTTTACTTTTACCACTAAATTTTTATTAATCGCCGCGACTTCTAATACTTCTTGACCAGGAGCCTGAAATTCAGCTAATTCAGTGTATCTTGCTAAAACAACGCCATCAAAAGGGGCGTAAATTTCAGCTTTTTCAAGGTTGTAGTAGGAAACTTGATAAGCTTCACGCGTGGTTTCAACATTGGTTTGTGCTAATTCTAACGCCTGCTCAGAGCTTAATTCTTGCGCCAGTAATTTTTTCGTACGATTGACTTCTCGCTTAGCTTGCAATAATTGTGCGTAACGAGAGTTTTTTTCTGCGATGAGTTCTTCCGTATTTAAAGAAGCAAGTAATCGGTTAGCTGAAAAGAAATCCCCTTCGTCTACAGAAAGCGTTTTTAAATAACCACTGCTTTTAAAAGACAATTTTATTGTCCGTTTAAACGCAACTTTTCCTGCTCGCTTAACTGATTTTTCAAAAGGAGTAACCGAAACTTGTGCAAGCTCATAATTTTGAGCAGTCACCATCTGGCTAAGAAAAACACTTGCGATGAATATATAAGTAAATATTGATTTCATATAATTACAATGAAACTACCTTGTTGATGTAACTAACATTATTATAGGCTCTACTTTAATATTGTATGGATTAAATGTACATTTTTTTCAATGTGTTTCAATTGTGGGACAAAGCTTTGAATGAATATTCAATATATTTAAGTAAGAAGTAGTCGTTAATGGCGCTCTCGGCAGGAATCGAACCTGCGACTTAGACTCCGGAGGTCCACGTGATATCCACTTCACCACGAGAGCTGCATTAAGAGGTTGCGATTCTAGTCAAATCACTGTCTCTTTACTAGTAGTAGCCAATAAAATTTCATGAAAAATGTGAAAAACATCGTTTTCAATTCTTAACTTCTCGCCATTATTTGTTGCTTCAATGAATTTCACCTTAACTAACCGCTTTATTTTAGGGTTATCTTATCGATATAAAGTGTTTTTTCTTCTGTTAAATCAATCATAAAAAAGCCTATTCGGCTAATTTCGGCTAGATTCAATGTTCGTGTCTTCGGCGCATTGCGAATCTTGTCGAGTGGGATTTCAATAACATTCTTACCGTATGCCAAAGTAGAGCAATAATTAAAACGATCACTATATTCATGACTACCCTCGTCATGACTTAAGTCTGTGATTTTAATACACAGCTTTTCTGCTTTTTGGGATTCACTGCGTAGGTGAAATTCAATAAAACGATAATTGCGCCAATCTTGATAAACTTCATTAAAAGTAAAGCCAGAATATTTTTCACCGGTTGCCAAGGTAAATTTCAATGATTGCCGATGATTTTCGCTCTCATTCGTCATTAACTCCCCCTCAGACCAAAACATTACTTCACCTTTTAGCGAAAAGTCCGCAAGAATAGGTAATTTTTTATACTGTTGATATTTAAGTGAAAGTACTGAAAATAGTGCAAATTGCTCAATAACAATAAGCACTGTGATAAATGCTAACACTGTCATCGTTATTTTATTTTTTTGCCGGCTAAAAACTTGATAGCACAAAATACCTAGCAAACTACCTAGAAAATTTCGATACAGATCTGCATAGTCCATTTCTCTGTTAAGATTGGATTGCACCACTTCTACCAGCACGCCAAGAATCAAGGTGTACAGTAAGGTCAGAATGATCACGGAAAATAATGAATACGAACGTTTAAGCAAATATTTCATGATCATAAAACTGGTCATACAATAGAAAATGATATGACCATTATTCCAGAATAATTTACTTTCAATCGGCGAGTAGTAAGAAGGCCCCCCGATAAAAAACAGAAGAAATAAAGTGATAATAATTAGTAATAATGCAAGATTAATGCGGCGATGCTCTAACAAATTAAGTATTTCTTAATAATGAATATAAATGATGATCTTATCAGGAACAGTAAAAAACGCCATTTTCATAGGTTTTAGCAATTCTGTCAGTTATTTTTACACTCTCATAACCAAGAATAATTCTTTGTATTTTTTTACGTTAAAATACAAAGAGCTAACACAAAGGCACTTGATATGCATAGATATTTATAATTATTAGCAACTAAGCTAAATATGGATAAAAAAATGAATAATATTATTAAGTTATTAAGTTTATCACTTTTCTTAGTTTCTCATTTCTCTTTCGGACAATTGATTGTCACGGGAGATTGCAATGTACAAAATGCTACTTTAACAACAGTTCAACTATCTGATTTAGATATTAACAATAATACCGGCGGTTCTACTGGCGCCAATTTATTACAAAACGGCCCTTATAACGCTTCAGAATGTATTGGTATTTATGCTGGTAATGACAGTCAGCTAGAGAGCCACTTAACACCTCATTTGAATATAGGTCAATTGGGAGATGGATTACTTAATGGTGGCGGTCCTTTAACTGGTAACGAATTTATCGACGGACTAGTTGATGGTGTAGCTAACCCTTGGTTTGATGGTGACAAAATAGATATCGATAATAATGGTAATGCAACTGACCCTGGTTGGATTAACTTAGCAAAATTTGATGTTGACAATAATTCTACGACTTATAAATCCATTACCAATTACGATGAGACTATCTCGCTATTAATTTCGGACGTACTAGAATTCACTTTTGAATGTGTAAATGTAGGTGGAGACTGCTCTTCAATTAATTGGACTTTAACTACAGATAAGGATATTGCTGAAACAGTTGGCCAAGTTTTAAATCGCTCGACATTTGATCATTTAGCTTTTGTTACCAAAGCAGGTAGTGGCAACCAAAACGGGCAAGGTAACCAAGACGATAAAGGTTGGGCAGTTTATGACTTTAACTTTTATGAAATTTTTGGCAGCGAAGCTCCAGGTGCTTTTAATTTTGAAACTGCATATTCACTAGCAGGCTCTATTGATGTTAAGCCTGGTGATTTTAGTGCAGGCCTTTCTCATTTGACTGTTTGGGCAAGAGACCCAATAGGGGATTCAACGACAACGATTCCAGAGCCGTCAACCATTGCACTTTTTGGATTATCATTAGTGCTAATCGCAATCAGAAGAAAACATATTTAACCTAATTAATGTCGAAAAAAAACCATCATATTTATGATGGTTTTTTTATGTCGCATAAGTGACGATAATTAACTCTAGGCACTTGAACAATGTACAAGGCTGACGTAATGTTCAAAACAATTCAATTTATTAAATAACTAAACTAAATGTCATCATCACTCCCACAAAATCACTTATGTAGTATCACCTTATTGGGTAATTTAGTGAACAAACCTGAAATCCGTTATCAAATAAACCCTGTCATAGCTATTGCGGAGTTTGTGGTTGCAACCCATTCAAAGTGGTTCGATAAAAAAACAAATCAATTTAAGGAGTGGACGCATTACCACACGATAAAGATGATTGGTGATGTCGTTGAACGCTCGTTATTACATGCAGAAAAAGGCGATGTAATTTTAGTACAAGGCCATTTGGTCAACAGTAAGAAAACCAACCGTGAAATTATTCACGCGACCTATGCCCATCGTTACCCAAAAGGTTATTCTCGTTCGATCAATCAATTACAGTGCAGTGGAAAAGTATCTAGCGAAATAAAACTGGTAAACACAGAAAACAACAAACAATTAGCTGAACTGCAATTGGCAATAAATTTTTATAGTTTTTCACCCATTACACAAGAATTACGCAGCATTAGCGTTGAACGAACAGTGCATGTTTGGGGCAAACAAGCCGCTTACTTAAAAGATAATGCCACGATAGATGACGAGTTAATTATTAATGGTAGATTAAGTTATTTAAAAGACGCGACAAAATCTCAATTGATTGATGCACAAGACATTATTTTACAAAAAACCAATTAAGGTATATATAATAAAACTGACTAGTTAGGGAATTTATAAAACCAAAGAAGGTTTTAGCCATTTTATATGCACTATTTAATTTATAATTTTAGTAATAAAATCGCCTTCAAGGCCTATTACACGCTAATAATTCTGCTAACTTTTTTAGGAAAAGTTCACGCTGAAGCGTTAAATTCATCTTTAAAGGTTTATCATCATTTTCAAAATCAGTCGAACATAAAATGGCAAGCAATTAACAAAAACCCTTCGACAAAGCAAAGTTACTTTGTACATGATGATGTTGGAAATATTCACCTAGTTAAAGACAATGAGATTAACGCAGAACCAATTATTCATTTAAAGAAGCACTTCCCTCAAGCACATTTATTAAATGATATTTCACTTCATCCAAGTTTTAAACTTCAACAAGATTACGGTTATTTAACTTTATATACGGCACATATAGAACCACCGGATAATAGTAAATCCGCCTTACGAATCCATGACAACAACCAACAAAACGAGCACAAGTTTGAAATAGTGATTAGTGAATGGCAATTTGATAATGATAAATTTACGTCGTTTAAAACGACTAAAAACCGACCAAGAGAAGTACTCAGAATTCCAACGTTTTCAATTGATAATGGCATTACCCAACTAGGGTTTAACCCTTATATGAAGTCTTGGAACGATAATTATGGCAATCTCTACTTCACATTAAAGGCTGATCCTAATAAACCTGATTCAGCATTATATTCAGGCAGTATTCTTAGAATCAACCCCAAACGATTTGGATTAAAAAACTATTCAATTCCAGAGAGAAACCCGTTCATTAATACAGAAGATATTAATAATGAAATTATTGCCACCGGATTAACGTCACTTTTCGAAATTCATTGGTCAAAAGATGGCAAGCAACAACTTCTAGTTACGCAGAGTAATCCTCAAACGTTTAGTGCCGCAACTATCAAGTACGGTGAGGATTTCCGTAAAAATAAGACTGAGCTTACCTACATACAAGCACCGCTGCCTCAGCAAAGTAATAGTGTTATTTATCGAGGTATGAAATTCGCGAAATTTAGAAATAATATTATTTATTTAACCTGGGATAACCACTGGAAATTAATCGCGATAGATAATGAACATCCTTTTGAAGTTTCAACCCTACTAACTATCAAAAATAATGATTTTTCCAAAAGCAGTAAGTTGGCCTTGCTGACAGATGAACATGATGAATTGCTTGTTGTCGATAAATCATCGAATGTCATTTTCACCGTTAATTCACCCACAGAATCAAGTCATCCAAACAAAAAACAAACGGTTAATAAGACCCCTGCACAGCAGGATTATGTAAATTTTTCTTGGATAATTTTAATACCTTTATTTATAGCTAGCATAGTTATATTGCGTCGCATGAAAAAGTCTAACTTACCGAAAGCATTATTACGGAAGCAGTTTGCAAAATATGAAGTTCATGAAAATAAAAAGCACCTCACTATTTATAAACGCCATGAAGAAATAGCAAGCACCGAAGTTAATATTTCCGAGATTAAACGATGCGAAATCTTCCTCAATAATAACTTAATCTATTCATTTAATAGCAGTGAGGCACAAAGTTGTTTTTCAAACGAAAAAGAACAAATGCTCAATCTCTCTTTTTCTACAGAAAAAAGAGGAAAAATGATCGATGATAAAGTGCGTAAAATAGAAATGGTGCTCACTGACCAAACGTCACACACTTACCCTATATGTGTTTATCTACGAAAAGGCAATCAAAGACTTACAAGTGGTAAATATGAAGAAATCTGTAAACAGCTAATTGATTGGTGTTGGTTATTATCCCAAACAATATTCCCTGCATTAACAGAAGAGCGCATTATTTTAAAACCTGTTGTGCCAAATACGCCCAATATGAATAAAACGAATAAAAGTGAAACTACAGATGCTCAATCATTGAATAAAAACCACAATGTCACTGGAGCAAACAACGCAAAACCACAGGAGCCAAAAAGTTTATCAACTACCCCTACCGATCATAATACAGCAGAGGTAGATGAAAGCGTCGAACTTAAAGATATATCACTGATCAATGCGTTAGATAAATTAGGCAAGCTTAAGCAACAAGGACTACTCACCGAAGAAGAGTTTAATCAAGCAAAAGCAAAAGTATTAAATAATCTCACCCAAAACGATTAACCTCATTCAAGGTTAATCGTTGCTATATTCGATTACTTCAAGGTCAACAAATACTTCACTAAATCATTATATTCTTGCTCAACATTTTCTTCACTCGAACCATGATCATGAGAATGACCGTGCCCAACAACCATATATTTCCCATTAACAACAATGCTAGGTACACTTCTCAAATCGCCACTTTTAGCTAAAGTGTCTTGGTTGTTTTTCATCTCTTCAACTTTCTTAGTCACTTTTTCGCTGTTGAGAACTTGGTCAAACTTATCGCCGTCTATACCATTGAGAATAAAAACATTACGTACATCTTTAACTGAAGTAAATACTGCTCTATGCACATGAATGTATTTGAAGATAGCCGCTATTTGGCTTTCTGCTACATTTAACTCTTGGGCAGTGATCAAGGCTCTTGATAATAACGATTGCATTTTTTGAGAAGCACCCGGTAAGAAATCAACGTGATTTTTAACAAATGTTACATTCTCAGGTAGGTTTTTCTTGATAGATTTCGCCATCACTTCAAATTTATAACAATGGCCGCAATAAAAAGAAAAATACTCTCTCACTTCAGGAGAATCTACAGGTAACTCGTGTACTTTAACGTAATGCTTGCCTTCTTGATAATCACTGGCATGGGTAAAAAAAGATAGCGTTGCAACAACGAGTAGACTCAATAACTTGTTCATTCAATAAACCCTTATTAATTTTTTAATGATAAATTTTATATGATTGCTTCGATTTATGGCATTAATGTGAGCGGCGGTTGTTGTAAGGCTGACATTTGCTCTTTCAGCATCAACACTTGCTCTTCCCAATACCTTTGAGTATTAAACCATGGAAAACTATGCGGAAACGCCGGATCTTGCCATCGTTTGCATAACCAAGCCATATAATTTACTACCCGCATAGTACGCAAAGATTCTATCAAGGCAAACTGTTTTGTATCAAATTCATAAAACTCTTCATAGCCCATTAACAGGGTATCAAGTTGCAAGGTTTGCTGTTGTCTGTCACCCGATAACATCATCCATAAATCTTGAATCGCTGGCCCCATACGACAATCGTCTAAATCAACAAAATGAGGACCGTCATCTGTCCATAAAATATTGCCTGCATGACAATCACCGTGTAGCCTAATTTCATCTTTTGGTTGGTATTGCTGACACGCCAACTCAATTACTTGTTCTAAAATCGTGTAAAAAGCATTTTCAATATATTGCGGGACAAAAGCAGATGCTTTGATAATGTCTCGAGCTTGTATCAGAGATTCTTCTTTACTGTAGATTGGTCGTGTTTGAAAAGGAGATTTGCCAGCAACGGCATGTATTCTGCCAATAAACCTGCCCATCCATTCTAAATGATCTAAATTATCCACTTCAAATATGCGACCACCTCGACATGGATAAATGGCAAAGTAATAACCTTGATGCTCAAATAATGATTGACCAGAAAACTTTAACGGCGCAACTATAGGTAACTCTTCGTCAGCAAGTTCAAAAGCAAAGTCGTGCTCTTCTTGTATTTGGGCTTTTGACCAACGTTGTGGACGATAAATTTTAGTGACATATTTGACTTTATCTTCATCATGAAATTGATAAACACGATTTTCATAACTATTTAATGCCAGTAAGCCACTATCAACCTGCAAGCCGATACTTTCTATGCCATCAAGAATTAAATCAGGCGATAACGAGGTAAAATCAAATACGGACATAAGTTCTCAACGAGTAAAGTCGTTATTACAATTTAATAACGTGATGCCCTAGGATACAGGAGTTGATAAAAGGCGGAAAGCCAAAACCACTTCAAATAATTCACAAAAAGCATGTCTGCGTCATAAAAAAATAGACGCGTGAGTAATTAATTATCACGCATCTATAAATTTAGTTCAGCTTAACGCTTATTAAAAAATCGACTTTCTTTTTCAAGCTTTACTTCGTCTTCATCAGAGATTAATTCAAGCACAAATGAGATATCACTCATATAAGCGCCACCAAGCTCATAAGGGTCAACCGAAATACTCATAGGTAACGTACGCACAGAAGCGGCTTTAACAAATACTTCTTGTTCGCCATGCCATTGGGTATTTTCAATGCCGATAACGGATAAACGATAGCGGTTATCCGTTTGTGACTTATTAAGAATTTTCAATGTATAAACATTTTCAATTTCACCGTTAAAATTCTCTTTAGCAAGTTCAGTTCTATCACGAATAATATCCAAGGAAACTGGTACACGATTAACAATTTCAAGTATCAGTAAACTGCTCATAATCAATAAAACAGCCGCATAACCCAAAAGTTTAGATCGTATGAGATGAACTTTTTTACCTTCTAATTCATGCTCTGTTGTATAGCGAATTAGCCCTTTATCATATTTCATTCGCTCCATGACGCCATCACAAGCATCAACACAGGCTCCGCAGTTTATACATTCGTATTGCAAACCATTACGTATATCTATACCAGTTGGGCACACTTGCACACATAAATTACAGTCAATGCAATCACCTAAACCAAGTTCTTTCGGGTCTTGTTTTCTTGAGCGTGCGCCTCGATTTTCACCGCGATTCGCATCATAAGAAACGGTATAAGTATCTTTATCAAACATAGCCGACTGAAAACGCGCATAAGGACACATATGCAAACACATAATTTCACGCATCCAACCAGCATTTCCATAGGTACAAAGTGCAAAAAACCACACAGTTGCCGCAATGGCAAATGAACTATTAAAAGTAAAGAAATCTAGAAATACCGCCTGAACAGGCACAAAGTATCCGACAAAAGTTAATGCGGTTAATAATGAAAAAAACAGCCAACAAGTATGTTTAAGTGTTTTTCGCCAAAACTTATTAACATCGAGTTTTTGAGAGTCTAGCTTTTTACGCTGATTTGCCGTGCCTTCAATTTTTTCTTCAAACCAAATAAAAATGAACGTCCACACCGTTTGAGGGCATAAATACCCACACCACACTCTGCCTAAAAAGGTCGTGACAAAAAAGAGTAAAAAAGCACTAAGAATAAATAACCAAGCGAGTAAGGTTAAGTCTTGTGGCCAAAGCGTTAATCCCCAAAGGGTAAATCGCTGTTCGACAATATCAAATAGAATCGCTTGATTGCCGTTATATTGTAACCAAGGTAACACCGCGAATAAGGTTAAAAAGAAAAAGTTCATTTTGCGGCGTAACGCTTGAAAAAATCCTTTTACTTTTCTGACATAAATTTGATCGCGAGGTTTATAGTGCTCAACCTGATTAGGCTGATGAATTTTGATGTTTTTAATCGGTATTTTAACGTGTTGCTTGCTTTGTTCTTTTTCTGATTTCACTGTGAATCCTGTGCAATAAAACCCGTGAAAAATCGAGCTGCGTCCTTAAATTAACGACCAATGCATGGTTAATATTTAAAGAAGATGTATTGTTGACGCAAAATTGATTATTCTATTAATAAGTTAACATTATACGACATACTATGAAGAATTTATTGATCTTAATCGTAGCGATTGCAATTTATTTGCACTTTTATCCTCAACCTGAATTAGAAAGTTGGTTTGAAGAACAAAAAACTATGGTACTTTCAGAGTTTTCAAACGCAACGGACACTAAGGTCCGACTGAATCCTGATAAAATTTATAAGGATTTACAACCCAATATTGAACAATTTAATACTGATGAACTCGCATTTGTTAAGAATGTCACAAGCTCTAGAGAATCTGTTAAAGAGTTTTTCAAGAATTATTGTAAAGAAAAACGCCCTACACCTAAACTTCATCAGAAAAATCAACAATTACTTTGTACTAAAATCAGCAATTATCAGTCGCTGTTTTAAGCCAAAAGGCTTTTCATAGTTGCTTGCCACACAAAATCGCATTGATTGAAGTCAACCGACATATTCTTCAATCAATGCTTGTTATCACCAATGCTAAGCTGAAATTCTCGCCAACATGTCAGCAAACGCTTTGGCTGCACTTTGCTCTTTCGCATGCGAGCCAGCTTTGACAACCCAACACCCATTGACCATGACATCTTTTACTACATTGGTTTGCGTGGCAAAAATAACACTATCTAATAAATGTTGTTCATCATTAGCAAATAACGCTAACGTTTGATCGTTTAACACTAATAGGTCTGCTTGCTTACCAATCGCTAATTCACCGGTATTACTATGGGTACTTTGTGCGCCACCTAATGCGGCGCTTTGCCAGAGGTTTTGCCCAACCGATAGTTGTTTTTCATTAGCAAGAATAGCTCGTTGTTGTTTAATTAACCGTTGCGCGTATTCAAGCCAACGTAACTCTTCAATTGGATTCACTGAAATATGACTGTCTGAGCCAATAGCGAATGTGCCTTGTTCTGCTAAAAATTCAGTCGTTGGAAAAATACCATCGCCTAAATTCGCTTCTGTTGTTGGGCAAATACCGGCAATACCTTGCGAAGCGATCATCCCTTGTCGCTCTTGCTCATTAATATGTGTGGCATGAATTAAACACCAGTGTTTATCTAATGACATATTGTCTAATAACCATTGTACGGGTCTTTTACCATAGTGAGCGAAACAATCATCCACTTCTTTTTGCTGCTCTGCGATATGAATATGAATTGGCGCATTAGCATCTAAGGCGCGCACATGTTCAACCGCATCCGTTAATAAAGCTAAATCAACAGCACGCAATGAGTGTGGAGCTATACCAACATTAGTATTTTCATAGCTTTCACTTAGCCTAAAACAATCGCTAACAAGTTGATTAAATTGCTCAGCGTCGTTAATAAAACGTTTTTGACCTTCGGTAGGCGCTTGCTGTCCAAAACCACTATATCGATATAATACCGGTAATAATGTCAGCCCTATGCCTGAATCTTTCGCGGCCTCAAAAATAGCATTCGCCATCGTCGCCAACTCCGCGTAAGGCTCGCCGTTTAAATCATGATGTAAATAATGAAACTCAGCCACGCGGGTGTAGCCCATTTTAAGCATTTCAATATACAGTTGCGTTGCGATCACCTGCGCATTTTCAGGAGTTAATTGCGCTAAAAACTTGTACATGACATTGCGCCACGTCCAAAAACTGTCTTGCCCTTCACTGCCTTGTTCACTAAAACCAGCGAATGCCCGCTGAAAAGCATGAGAATGACAATTCACCATACCAGGTATAACCGTATCAACTTTTTCAGCGCCAGTTTGCTCGCCTGATTCAATCGCTTTTATTATGCCGTGCTCAATAGTAAGTGTTTGCTGCTTTGCCCAACCTTCGGCTAATAAAATACGCTCTGCAAATATCTTCATGGCTCATCTCTTGTTTCTTGTGCAAATTCAATTAAACATTCTACTAATGCTTTTAATTTAGGTTTCACTTGGGCAGCAAGCGTTTCATTGTATGCTAACGTTGCTTCATTCATGTAGGTGATCTGCGATAGTTCGAGTTGCAATGCATGAATATTATTGTCAGGTTGACCATATTCACGAGTAATAAAGCCACCTTTAAATCGTCCATTACTAGTCATGCTATATGGTGAAAAGTCTAATGATTGTACTTTTTGTAGCATAGTTTCGCTGCAGCTTTTTCCATCGGCATTGCCAAAATTAAAATCGGGTAATCGACCTTCAAAAAATCGTGGCACATGAGATAGGATAGAATGCGCTTCTAACAAAACCGCTTGGCCAAACTGCTGTTTTATTTCAGCTAAGGTGTTACTAATAGCCTGATGATAAGGTTGCCAATATTGCATGATTCTACGCTTAATTTCTTGTTTATCAGGGGTATATCCATCTACATATAATGCTGACAAGTCAAAAGCGGTAGTCGGACAAAGCTCCGTTGAGTTAGCACCTGGATATAAATCAATTCCGTTTGGATCACGATTTAAATCAATAACATAACGATTATATTTAGGGATTAAAATATAAGCGCCTAATTCAACAGCAAAATCATAGAGCTTATCTTTATACCAATCGGTATCCGGTACCTGTTGTGCTTTCTCGCTCATTTTACTAGCGATATCGGCAGGAATTTCTTGACCGTTATGCGGCATGCTAATCAGTAATGGTACGCGACCTTTGATTAGTTGATAACTTGATGACATAACCTTCCTTAAATTGTATATACAACTTTGTTGCTGTTAATTTACCATGTCAGCTAGCATCCAAGCAATATTATTTATCGCGCAAAATATATTTGCTGGATTAACGGTTATCTAATATGGTTAGTTTAAGGGATTAACTAATTAAAAATACTTAACTTTATGCAGAATAACCAAGTCGGGCAAATATTAAGATATTTGAATTTTTTTTCCCAAAAAAAGTGGTTACATATTTTACCGCTTATCGTTATTTTTATTGCTTCGTTTAACGTAACTATTGCTTTTGCTCGTTCGTCTGCCAGTCCAGTTCAAGAAAATAACATTGTTAACAAAGATCGCGTTATTCGCATTTCATTTCCTGATCAAGCCAGTATAGAAGCAGCGGCACCAGAACGCGTACAACAAGTGGTTAATTTTCTAAAAGAATATTGGCAAATTTGGGCGATAGATAATGAAGTAGATGTGCAATTCGTTTATTTACCCACTATTGAAGCGTTAAAACAACTTCAAGAAAATACTGTTGATGTGGTCGCAATAAATATTTACCTACCAGAATATTCCAATGTTCTTTACAGCATACCGTATGCCAAATTTAAACAAACGCTTTTTCAACGTATTAATCAAAATGAATCTGACGGCTTTCAATTAGCGATTCATGCTGAGGATAAAAATACCCTGAGATTTTTATCCGATAAAGTTTCTCGACAATATTTTACAGACCTTTCAGAGCTACTAAATAATATTGAAAACTTTGATGCTATTTATTCTTCAAAACCTTGGCTGATAAAAAAAGCACTAGAAGAATTATCGATGAGTAATCAATTTTATATTAATAAAGATGCGATGGAGGATATTAATTTACACTTTACTACCCGTAAAAATGATCGCGATTTACTCGCATTAATTAATGATAATTTACGGCACGTAAAAAAGGCTCAAGTCAAACTATGGCAAGAAAAGTATTTATCCAGTGAGGAAAGTAACTTTCAATTATCACTCGGCAATTATACGCAAGAACTTACCGAGCAAGAAAAACAATATGTTATTGATCACAATATTGTTCAATACCCAATTACTCATGAGGGCTTTCCTCCTTATATTATCACCCAAAACCAGAGTAATATTATTGAACGAGGTTTCGCTATCGATTTATTACATTATGCGTCGGAAAAGCTCGGTATCATTTTTAAACCTGTCTATGTCGATAATTTTAATAATATTATTGAAGAAGTGACAAAAGGAAACGCGGAATTATTAGTTAATATTGAATATGACAAAACGCTTGAGCAGCAATTTAGCTATAGTATTCCATACTTACAAGCTCGCTATAGTATTGTTTACAACCCTTCTATTCCACAAAACCAACAATTTTCAAATTTAAATAACCGCACTATTTCCGCCATTAATAATTTTAAAGCGACAAAATTACTGCAACAAGCTTACCCAAAAGCGACCTTTATTTTGTTCGATACCCTTGAATTGGCACTAACGGCTGTTTCTCAAGGAAATGCTGACGTGTTTATTGGCAGATCTTTAGCAACGTCTTATTTAATTAAAAAAAATCAATTATCTAATTTAACTTCACAACCTTTACCCGACTTTCACAGCGATGCACGGTTCACTTTCGCCACCACTAAAGCCGAACAAACTTTGGTGTCATTATTAAATAGAACCATTAATGCGCTATCTGCTGATCAATTTGAAAACTTATATGCAAAATGGAGCCAAGCTTCGTTTCCAGAAGCTAATGTGCAGGCACAGGTTAATGTAGTTTATCGACAAGCCAGTTATGTGTTCTTTGCAATTTTATTGATCGCATTAATTATTTTTTGGATTTACTACCGTCAACTACAAGTCAGAAAAATAGCACAAGCAAAAGTTGAACATGCCCTTGCGATCGCTGAATCTGCTAGAAATGAAGCCGAAAGGTCAGCACAAGCAAAAATAACATTTTTAGCGCGTATGAGTCATGAAATAAGAACACCAATGAATGGTATTTTGGGTATGGCTGAGGCGCTTAATTTTACTCCTTTAAACCATGATCAAAAGGAACTTCTTGATACACTTGGCGGCTCTGCCCGACACTTGCTTGCCTTATTAAATGATGTGTTAGATTTCTCTAAAATGGATGCTGGAAAACTGACCCTAGAATCTGTACCGGTTAATTTTCATTTGTTAGCTAAAAACGTGCTAAAAAGTTTTGAAATGGTCAATGATCAGAAAAATATTCAATTATTATGCGACGTTGATAATGACATCACGCATAGTTATTTTACCGATCCAACCAGACTAAACCAAATACTCAATAATTTAGTGAGTAATGCCATAAAATTTACCGAGCAAGGCTCAATAACGTTATCGATAAAACATAAAGAAACATTTATCGAAAATGATGGTATTTATGACGCCATTAGAATTTCGGTTCTCGATACCGGAATAGGCATATCAACACAAAAACAATTACAACTTTTTACTCCATTTATTCAAGCGGATGATGATATAACCCGTAAGTTTGGCGGCACTGGCTTAGGTTTAAGTATTTGTCAGGAAATTGTAATGGCGATGGGTGGAAAAATTCATATTAATTCGATTGAAAACAAAGGCAGTGAATTTTATTTTGACCTGAAGTACAAGCAAGCCGGTTTTGAAAAAGATACCGAAGATAGAAGAAAGCATAGTCGTCATGAAACTACTTCACAAGATGATCGTTTTAAAGATATACAGGTATTAATCGCGGAAGATAATTTAGTCAATGTCAAAGTGTTAACCGCGCAATTATCACGATTAGGGATTGAAGCTGATATCGCCTATGACGGTGTTGAAGCGTTCGCTATGTATCAATCTAAGTCGTATCAGTTGATCATTTCAGATTGTCATATGCCTAATATGGACGGTTTTGAGTTAGCACAAAAAATAAAGGCATTAGCCCTTGAACCTATTTGGTTAATTGCAGTTACTGCTGATGCGCTAAGCGGCGCGGCGGAAAAATGTTTACTGGCTGGTTTTGATGATTATATGGCGAAACCTTGCCCTCAAGAAGAAATAGCCAATAAAATTAATCACGCTTATCGAGAAATTCAAAAAAAGCAATTGTTAAAAAGCTTACATCATGACAACAAGCAGCATTCATTATTTAATGAGGCAGCAATTCTCGTAAAACATAACCATGATCGCGAACAAGCCGAGCGAGAGATACAAGCCTTTATCAATACTTGGGAAAATGAAAAATGCTTAATACTTTCGGCGTTAGATCAGTTAGATATCGCCTCATTATCTGCACGTTTAAATACCATTCTCAAACAAGTAGAGACTTTAAATCACTCAGACATTTCGGCATTAATTAATAACGTATTACTTGTTTTAAATAATGCTGAAACATCGTTAATTAAAGCGGCGACTTTAAATATATATAATAAACTCGACCTATTTTATCTTGAAATATTAACTTGGCGAAACCAAGCAAACGAAAGTTAATCGATATGCAAACTTTCACCACATTAAAAAAACTCAGTGTTTAGGCTACACTTTAAACTTCCCTATCAAGCTGTTTAAATCACTAAATTCCGCTTGTAAGCTATCACAAGCCTGATCCGTTTGTTGTAAATTCTCAACACCTTTTTGATTTAATTCCATTAAATGTAAAATATCTTCATCGATTGATTTAATTACATCACTTTGTTGCAGAGTAGCATTAGCAACTGCATGGTTTTCATGATCAACTTGCTGTAAGGCTTGAATAATTGCTTGCATTTTATCATCGGCAATAGTGGCTTTTTCAACACTTTCCGCGCTATTTCGTTGACTTTCTTCCATGGTATTGACCACAGAAATAGTGCCTTGCTGAAGGTTTTCGATCATTTTCTCAATTTCAACCGCGGCTTCTTGAGTGCGTTGTGCTAAATGTCTTACTTCATCGGCAACAACAGCAAAACCACGGCCTGCTTCACCAGCACGAGCAGCTTCAATAGCAGCATTTAACGCTAATAAATTTGTTTGAGAGCTTACGCCTTTAATAACATCTAAAATGCTCGCTATATTTTGGGTTTCCGCATTTAACTTCTCAATATCATCACTGGAGTTTGCCATCGTGCCTGATAATTGATGTATTGATTCAATATTATCATTTAGTGCCTGCATACCTGCCTGTGACTGCTCTTGCATATTACTGGTTAATTCTGAGGCTGTAGCAGCATTATTAGAAATAACACCTGAAGAATCATTTAGTTGTGTAATCGCATTTGAAACATTTGCCCCTCTATTTAGCTGCTGCTCAGTCATCTCAATACCGTGATGCGCACTTTGACGTACTTGTTCAATTTGTTGATTAAGTGTGTCGGTAGATGCTTTTACTTGCTGCATAGAGTGATGAATCGTTTCTATAAATCCATTAAAATTTAACGATAGTTGACCAATTTCATCTTTAGTATCAACAGATAAGCGCTGTGTTAAATCGCCATCCCCTTCTGAAATATCCTTAATAGCATCATTTAAATGATAAATAGGTTTCATTAAATGCCCGAAGAGAAAATGTAGTAAAACTATCGTCACTAATAAACTCACCAATCCAACTAAAACAGCCGTATTTCTTGCTGAAACAAGTGATTGATAGGCTTTATCTTTGTCAAGAATGACACCAACATACCAATTAACGGACGCGATGCCTTTAATAGGAACAAACGACACAATATTTTTATCGTCCAGTTCATTTAAAGTGGAAGTAAAAGCGGGTTTACTACCTAATAAATCGCTGACATTTTTATTCACCATTTTGCTATTGGGATGGCTGAGTATTTTCCCCTCTGAAGTAAGCAAATAGGCGTAACCTAAGTCTAGAAAGTCAATTTGATTTAATATTTCAGAGATATCATCAAGCACAATATCGCCACCCGCCACACCAACAAATTCACCATTAGGCATAACCGGAGCTACCGGAGAAATCACTAATTTATTAATGGTGACATCTAAATATGGTTCGGTAAAAGAAGACTGTCTCGCTTGTTTAACTTGCGTATACCACGGGCGTTGTCTTGCATCAAAATCCGCCGGTAAAACCAGTGATTCATCATCTAAAATAAATTTACCACTGCGTTCAACGCCAACATAAGCATTTTTAAATGCGCCAGCTTTAGCCGCTTGTTGAACGACTTTTAGAACTGTGGCTGTTTCTAGGTTTTCTGAGGTACTTTGGGCAATAGAGTCAACTATACGTAGCTTTCCATTTAACCAGTTAGCGATATTCCCCGTGACAGAATAACCGATTTCGTCGATGGCTCTATTGAGATTCGCTTGCGTATCATTTTTTATTGATATGTAATTAATTGTTGTCGACACTGACAAAGCTAAAATTAGAAGTATTACGCTTACTGCTATGATTTTATGGGCAAATTTAAATTGAAACACTCACAACTCACTTATTATTATTAATCAACTTCTACCATATCATCGCCATTGTTAAGTTCCAATAATCGGTAGAAATTTCATGGATGAATTTTTGTAAAGTATTAACAACTCTTAACTGATAAAATATATTTTCAAGTACTAGAATGAGCAAAAAATTTGAATAATCAGCCTTATAACCCGTTACATGGCATTACTTTAAAAGTATTAGTCACTGAGTTAGTTGAATATTTTGGCTTTGATACTTTAGGTAAAGAAATTAAGATCAAATGCTTTACTCATGATCCAAGCATTAAGTCATCATTAACTTTTCTAAGAAAAACGCCTTGGGCGAGAGAAAAAGTAGAAGCTTTTTATATCAAAAATAAGCAAAAGCTCCAAAGCAAGTAACCTTACCTTGGTAAAAAATGAATATGCTTATTCATTAGTTTTCTAATTAAAATGATAAATTTGATTGTTAATCCCTTTAAAACTGGCAAACTCTTTTCATCATCCCTAAAAATTTAACTTCACATGAGTGAAATCAATCATTACATATTAACTTGGCAATGCCCCGATACCTCAGGGGTATTAGCAAAAGTAGCACAAAACTTATTTGAGCATGGCGCCTTTATTACTGAAACGGCACAGTACAGTGATCCAGATACCGATACTTTTTTTTCACGTATCGCCTTTGATGATCGCAACATGACAGTGCCAATGACAGAGTTTAGTCGCGGTATTGAAGAGCTAGCAACGCCATTAAATATGCAATACCAATTACGCAATGTTGAAGATGTACCGAATATTGTTATTGCCGTTTCAAAAGATGACCATTGCTTAGTGTCACTATTAACGAAATGGAAAGCCAATGTTTTGCCGGTAAATATTGTTGCTGTAGTTTCAAATCATCGTGATTGTCAGCCACTCGTTGATTGGCATGATATTCCTTTTCATTATTTACCAATGAAACAAGGACAAAAAGCGCAACAAGAAGCACAAATGCTGGCCATCATTGAAGAAACGCAAGCAGACTTACTGGTATTAGCGCGCTATATGCAAATACTCTCAGATGATATGTGTGATAAGTTACGCGGTCATGCCATTAATATTCATCACTCCTTTTTACCCAGTTTTAAAGGGGCACGTCCTTATCATCAAGCACATAAACGTGGCGTAAAAGTCATTGGTGCTACCGCTCATTATGTTACGGCTGATCTTGATGAAGGGCCTATTATTGTGCAAGAAGTCAAACCTATTAACCACGCATTTACTATCGAGCAAATGGTACATTTAGGACATGATTTAGAAGCAGTTGCCTTGTGTCATGCCGTGAAAATGCACGCTGAACAACGAATTTGTTTAAATGGCGATAAAACGATTATTCTAACTTAGGGCGTTAAAATAATTTTAGGTTTTCTCATTTTGGCGTTATGAATTTACCTGGCATTAGGGTATAAAAGCCCTAATGTACAATGAGAGTTCAGCCATTATGACCGTTCAATATAAAATTTCTCCTTCAAATCTCAATAGTCACTTGTTTGATGTAAGTATTCACTTTCAAAGTGAGTCAGATAAAACCTATACACTTTCACTTCCGGCATGGTTACCCGGTAGCTATATGATCCGTGATTTTGCGAAGAACATTATTACTATCACAGCAACAGATGAACACAATGATCAACTTGAGCTACAAGCCATCGACAAACAAACTTGGCAAGTAACCGCAACAAACAAGCAAATCAATATTCATTATCAAGTGTTTGCTTTCGATTTATCTGTGAGAACGGCCTATTTAGATAACCAGCGTGGTTTTTTCAATGGTAGTTCAACGTTTTTAGCCATTGAAGAGCTCAAAGACCATGCGTGCTCTGTAGAAATATCTGCGCCAGTTGATCAAACTCATTGGCGTGTAGCTACGGGGTTAACTCGCGGCAAGAACACCCCTAAATATGCCTTTGGCGAATATCATAGTGATGATTATGCACATCTTATCGACTGTCCAGTTGCCATTGGTGACTTTGACAGTTTTGAATTTGAAGTGGAAGGCGTGATTCACCATATGGTTTTTACCAGTAAACATTATGGTGACCGTGCACGAATTTCGGCCGATGTTAGTAAACTTTGTCAACACCACATTAACTTATTTGGTGAAGCTCCTTTTAAAGAATATTGGTTTATTACCCATTTATTAGCCGATGGTTTTGGCGGCCTTGAACATAAAAACTCCACCATTTTGCAAGCGAGTCGTTTTGACCTGCCAAATCCTAATCAGCCAAATGAGCTATCAGAAGACTACCAAGCCTTTTTATCATTATGTTCTCATGAATATTTTCATGCTTGGAATGTTTGTCGCATTAAGCCTAAAGCTTTTATTCCTTATCAACTAGATAAAGAGTCTTACACTGAACAGTTATGGGCGTATGAAGGTATTACTTCTTATTATGATGATTTTTCACTATTTCGTGCGGGGATCATTACTTTTGAAGCCTATTTAGCGATATTAAGTAAAGCTGCAACACGTGTATTTCGTGGTAAAGGCGAGCTTAAACAAAGTGTCACCCAATCAAGTTTTTATACCTGGACCAAGTTTTACCAACAAGGGCCTGACGCCGTTAATAATATAGTTAGTTATTACGTAAAAGGCTCTTTAATAGCTCTATGGCTAGATTTAACCATACGTGAAAAGTCGGCCGGTCAATACAGTTTAGATAATTTAATGAAAGAGTTATGGATACATTTTGGTCGCCCTAATGTTGGCACGCAGCAAGAAGATTTTATCAATATCGTGAATATTTTGTGTAATGAAGACATCAGCGACGATTTTAAAAACTTGCTGAACACTGCAAAGCGCGTTGAATTATCTGAATTATTAAACAAGGTTGGCGTTACATTTAGCACCAGTAAATTCAAAGAACTCAATAAAATTGAGACCATTGCAACTACCGACTATGTACCTTATATCGGCGCGCAATATAAGCCGCAGCCTATTGGTTTAAAGGTCAGCCAAGTGATTGAAAATTCACCAGCTGCCCAGGCAGGTTTAGCGGTGAATGATGTCATTATTGCTGTCGATAATATGCATGCTACTGAGAAGTCATTACAAAAGTTAGCGAATTATTTACCTGAAAATAGTGAAGTAGACTGCCATTATTTGCGTGATGATCAGTTACTATCAAGCAAATTACAGTTTACAGATTCACCGTTAACTGGCGTCACTTTAACTGAAACAGACAAAACACTTAGTCAAAAATGGCAGGTAATTATTTAAAGATGACAATTCTACCTTGACACTAAGTGTAAATATTAACGCACAATATCGTCTATATCGTTTGCCGTTGAGCTAAGTGTAAATTAGTAACAAAAGTTACTTTATTATACACTTAGCCAAAACATGACAATCACAGCAGAGATACTAAAATGATTAACATTGAAAAAGTGCATCACGTTGCTTATCGTTGTAAAGACGCTAAAGAAACGGTTGAGTGGTATAAAGATAAGCTAAACATGGACTTAGTTCTCGCCATCGCTGAAGATGAAGTACCATCAACCAAAGCACCAGATCCTTACATGCATATTTTTTTAGATGCAGGTATGGGCAATGTGTTAGCTTTTTTTGAATTACCAAACTCTGATGATATGGATCGCGATCATAACACGCCTGCTTGGGTGCAACATTTAGCCTTAAAGGTTGCTGATGTTGACGCATTAATTGCTGCGAAAAATTCCTTGGTTGAAAAGGGCGTCGATGTGTTAGGGCCTGTACACCATGGTGTATTTAAGTCTATTTATTTTTTCGATCCTAGTGGTCATCGTTTAGAGCTAGCGGCTGATATTGGTACGCCAGAGCAATATAAACAATTAAATGAAGTTGCGCATGCCATGATAGACGAATGGGCCGTCACAAAACGTGCCCCTAAACATGCTGCTTGGTTACACGAGCACGATTAATCAATACTCATTATTATGAAAGCCCATATTGTCGATATGGGTTTTTTTATATCCTGAATTCTTACTTTTCTTATCAAGTTAACTCTTTCAATTATTGTTACTAAAAACCACAAGGAAGCTAATGAACACGTTACAACGAATATTTTCGTACAATATTCAAACAAATCACACCTAAGATATTGGCTATTTTTTTTGTAAGACATTGACCATTTTTTATGTATTCATTCAAATCTTTAAAATGATTTAAATCAAGTTTAACTTTATAAAACAGAAAGATAGTTCATAAAAAACTATACCTTTTAAAATAATATTTATTTATTACTTGCTCCATTTTCTCACTTAGGTAAAGTATTTCTAGCTACAAAGTAGCAATAATAAAAAGGATGATGTCGCAAGGACAGTGATATATATTCAAAGAATATGTTAAATTCGAATAAGGATGATTGCCTAAAATCAGGAAGATCGTTTATTTAATTGTCCAGGGGGACAGTAAGGATAGCCCAAAAAAGTGTTAGGATGACCAAGAAAAACAAATAAATATGGAAGCTAAATAACAATACTGGAACATTGTAATAATTGCTAAAAATAACAGGGACTGTGCTAATAGGTTAGGATAACCATTTAAGAATTGGACTATAAATTTTGCAAGTTAAGTCAAAATTATAATCTCCTGAACGACGGCTTTGCCGTCGTTTTTTCTTTTCTATCATAAAATATATATATATTTTTCACTGAACTTACCTTTTCTTAGCAAACTAACGTAAAATAGCGTTATTGCTCGATAAACAAACTTCAAAAATTATGTCACGTAAGAAAAAATCAAGAAAGCCTGGTATTGCTCCAATTAGCGCCAACAAAGAAGATAGAAAAAAAACTATTGAGGTGAGCAATAAAAGAGTAAAGAAAAAGCACGGTAAAGCACCAGGTAACCGTCAACAAGAAGCACAAATTAAACAAAATAAAAATATTACTTCAAGTACAAATAAAGATCCTAGAATTGGCAATAAAACGCCTATTGTTCTAACGAAAACAACCCCAGCGGAAAAGCAATCTACGCCGAAAAAAGTTAAATCGTCGCCGATTGCCGCTATTAGAATGATCGATAATCAGCAAGCTTATGAAGAAGAGTTATACGAAATTGAAGCGGATCCTCGTATTCAACAAATTTTACAAAAACAAGATGAAGATATTACGCTTAGCGAAGAAGAAATTGACTACTTTAATTTAACAATGGATCGTCACAGCACATTAAGAGAAAAATTAGGCTTAACTGACGACGATGATGATATGGAAACATCAGAGCAACCTCAGTCTGAAGTTGATGAAGACGCCTTATGGGATAAGTTAGACAACAATAAATTTTCAGACTTCGAGTAGGATATTTCCATGTTAGAAAATCCTTGGAGTTACTTAATCGTTATCGCTGTGATTATTGTTGCATCTTTGGCGTTTTACGCGATCAAACTCTTAAATCAATTAAAAGTACAAACGTCCCAACAAGCGCAAGCAGAGCAAGAACGTCAGCAGGCGCTTAATCAACATGATAAAAAAATCCTCGACAGTATTGTTATTATCGTCAGAGCAATGAAAGAAGAGCAATGTGACATTTCGGAAGGCTGTTGGCGATTGTCAGTACTGCTAGAATCACTGAAAACTAGTGAAAATCATCCTCAGCAATTCCCGGCAATTTTTGAGCTTTATCAAGCAATCAAACATATGCCAATTTTGGAAGCACGCAAAAAACTAGCAAAACGTGAGCGCATGAAGCTGGACTTAGAACGAATAAAAGTAGAAGCAAAATTAACAGACGGCGTAAAAGAAGATGTTAACAACTTGCATCAATACGCTAACGAAAGAATAAACGAACTCATGCAAACAGTGGAGTAATTCCTTACTCCACTGATCATCGCAAACGCAGTGTCATCTAAATAAAACCAACACACGCAAGCCCCCATACTTAGTCAAAACGAAAGCATACCCTGCAATATTCAGCAAAAGTGCTACAGTAAATAATTGTTAATATAACTATCAATTTTTCGTTCTTGTTAATGTGTCATTGCATTCATGAAATTATACAAATATACAATATTGTGTTACAACTGGTAAGAGCATCTACCAGTAATAAGATAGTGCACTATAAAATATAATAATTAGTTAATTGGGGAATAAATTTTGAAAGAATCATTAAAGCAACTCATCAAACCTATGACGGTTTTAAGCCTCTCCTGCTTACTTGCTGCCTGTGGCGGAGATTACAAATATAATAACACCTCAACCTTCGAGCCAGCTCAACCAACTGAGCCAACAACACCTCCCGCACAAGCTGTACCTGTGCCAGCATTTGATAGTGATGGTATTCTAAGTGCCAATATTCGATGGACAGATTATGGGGTACCTCATGTTACTGCGGATAATCTTGAAAGCATGTCTTACGGGGTAGGCTACGCTTTTGCCAAAGACAATATTTGTGTCCTCGCCGATCAAATTCTTAAATATAACTCTCAACGTGCAAAGTATTATGGTCCAGATTTAACGCCAGGTTCTGGCGATTCCGAACATTTAATCAATGATTTTGGCTATCTCACCTTAGAAATTCGTGAGCAAGCCGAGAAAAACATTCACTTTATGTCAACGAATAGCCAAGCATTACTTTCAGGTTATGCACAAGGGTATAATAAATATTTAGCCGATACCGGCTCTGCGAATATAGATCCTGCATGTGCCGGCCAACCTTGGGTGCAACCAATTACGGATGTAGACATGCTTACCTACTCATTAGGTGTGGCATTACTACCTGGCGCATCAAATTTCCTTGGCGCCATGTTTTTAGCCGCTCCTCCTGGCGAAAGTTTTTTACCTTATTCTGTGGCGACTAACCAAGCAACTCAGCTAAAAATGCAGCCTAAAATTCCACTCCCTGAAAAAAATCCAAATGACTTAGGGTCAAATGGCTGGGGCTTAGGAAAAGACAAAACAGAAAATGGCATGGGCATGGTTTTAGCTAATCCTCATTTCCCACATACGGGTAATTTACGCTTCTGGCAATTTCACACCACGATTCCAGGACATTTAAATGTTATGGGTGGCTCTCTCATGGGAATGCCTGGCGTTGTTAACATTGGTTTTAATGAGAATGTTGCGTGGACGCATACTTTTTCTACCGCTGAGCATTTTGTTGTCTATCAATTAGCAATAGATAACAGTGTACTAGGTTCGTTGAATCAGTCAGTTGATGGGGTAGCTCGCCCGATAGAAAGTAAAGAAATAATGATTGATGTCGCCGTAGCTCCAGGTGTCACCATCAAGCTTGCTAAGAAAAGTTACTCGACATTACAAGGCCCTATGATTGTTGTTCCTGGCAATTTCGAATGGACATCAACGGGGGCATATGCGATTAAAGATGCGAATACAGAAAACCTTGATATTGTTGATCATTGGTTAGCAATGAATTTAGCCAATAATATTGATGAGTTTAAACAAGCATTTAAAGATTACGATGGGGTAATCTTCAACAATACGATGTCAGCCGATAAAAATGGGGATGTATTCTATATTGATGATTCTACCGTACCAAATTTATCTGATGTTGCTATTACGAACCTTACAACAAACCCATTATTAATTGGTGCAAAACAAGCGGCTGGTTTTACTATTTTACCAGGCCACCTTTCAGCATTTATTTATGATAATGCTGTACCTTATGAAAAAGCACCAAAATATGCTGGCACCGATTATGTTCAAAACTCGAACGACAGTTTCTGGCTAACTAATGCTGAAAACCCAATTACCGGTGTTTCACCGCTCTATGGCAAGGTTGATAATCAGCAATCTTTACGCTCTCGTATGGCACATACATTGTTAAATGATGAAGCAGGTGCTGATAATTTGTTTTCAATTGCTGAAGTTGAACATGCCTTAATGGGAAATCGTAATTACCTCGGTGAAGCAATTCATAATGATCTATTAAGTGCTTGTAGCGCACAAGGGACTGAATTAGTTAATGGTATAGATATTAGCCACGGTTGTTCTGCACTGGCTTTATGGGATGGAACCATGAATATAAATAGTGTAGCCGCTCACTTATTTCGTGAATTTGCGTTTCAATTTAGTACCAATCCACAATGGGAAACGCCGTACGATCCAAGTAACCCATTGCATACTCCGTCAGGTTTAATCAATAACGAAATAACCTTAGCACAATTTGCTCAAGCTATTCAGAAAGTAGAAATGGCGGGGATCGCACTAGATGAAAGCCTAGGAAATGTTCAGTTTGTTGAACGTAGCAAGCCAGATGGCACTGCGTCAGGCGTTAAAATACCATGGGCTGGTGCACACAATATTGAGGGTGGATTTAACGTATTTAATACTAGAACGGGCAACGATGGTACATTACTGCCACGCCATATTTACCCCGCTCAAGATGCTACGTCGATATTAAGTGATTTAGCAAAAGGTTATCATATTGCTTACGGAAGTAGCTGGATGAGCGTAGTCAACTTCACAGAAGATGGCCCCGTAGCTAAAGGTTTACTCAGTTATTCACAGTCTCATACTTACGGTGAAGAACAGAATACTGACCAATCAGAGCTCTATTCTGCCCAACCTCAGTTACGTCCATTACGTTATACTGAGGAAGATATTGAGGCGAACATAATTGCTGAAATGACAATTACTTCTCAGTAAGTTAAGACGGCAAATCAATTAATTTATCAAACCAGTCTTTTTAGGCTGGTTTTTTAATGTAAAACTCACCTGAAGCTTGAGCGTGATCAATAACCTAAGCTGTCACTTCATTATAATAACCTCACAGTTTTTAGTTTAGTGAACGCTCATGCAAGCCAATCAATTTTTCGACAGCACACTGTTAAGCAAATACAACACGAGTGGTCCGCGCTATACCTCGTATCCAACGGCTTTGGAATTTCATAATGAATTTTCAGATCAAAACTTTATCAACGCTATAAAAAATTCCCCTAATCGTGAATTATCTTTATATGTACACATACCGTTTTGTCATAGCCTTTGCTATTACTGTGGCTGTAATAAAGTGATTACGCGCCATCGCAGCAAAGCTGATACTTATTTAGAGTATCTCGCGGAAGAAATTAGTGCTCGGGCAGAGTTATTCACTGAATATACAGTAAAGCAATTACACTGGGGCGGCGGCACACCTAGCTTTTTAACGCATGAACAAATTACAAAACTAGTGACCTTATTAAAAACGAAATTTCATTTTGCTGAACAAGTGGAAATGAGCATTGAGATAGATCCGCGTGAAATTGAAATGAACTTGGCTGAGCATTTATATGATTTAGGGTTTAATCGTATCAGTATTGGTGTACAAGATATCGACCAAAAAGTGCAAGAAACCATTAACCGAGTGCAATCTACCGAATTTATCAGTGACTTTATTGCTCATGCCAAGAAAGTCGGCTTCAAGTCCATCAATATAGATTTAATTTACGGCTTGCCTCATCAAACTATCGACACCTTTACCAGAACTTTAAACAAAGCACATGAAATGGATGTAGATCGTATTTCATTATTTAGCTATGCCCATTTACCGAGCCGCTTTGCTGCACAGCGTAAATTACGTGATGAATGGCTACCAAACGTACAACAAAAATTTGCGTTAATGAAACTCGCTATAGAGAAACTTTGCGGCTTTGGTTACGACTTTATCGGCATGGATCATTTTGCTAAACCGAATGATGAACTGTCTATCGCACAAAAAAATGGCACCTTACATCGAAACTTCCAAGGATATACCACCCAAGGAAGTTGTGACCTATTAGGACTAGGTGTTTCATCAATTAGTAATATCGGACATTCTTTTAGCCAAAATATTAAAGAGCTTCAAGACTATTATAAAGCGATTGAAACGAGAAAAAACGCTCAAGTTAAAGGCGTAGAGCTAAACCAAGATGATGTGATCCGCGGTGAAGTTATCCGTGAACTAATGTGTAATCTTCACTTAGATAAAAATGTTATTAATGAAAAGTACAATATTCAATTTGATGAATATTTTGCAGAAGACTTACTGCTATTAACACCTTTCATTAATGATGGTCTTATCGAATTAACGCCAGATGCCATTCATGTCGAACAAAAAGCACGTTTATTGATACGTATTATTTGTATGAGTTTTGACGCTTATATGAAACAACATATCAACCAGCAACGCTTTTCACGGGTGATCTAAATAATGGTTAAATTCAACGGATATCATTCAACAAAGTAAAAGTGATATCCGCTTGTTTATTCAAGGTACCCTAAAGTAAACTGGTCTCCTGCGCTTTCAATTGCTAAAGCAACTCTGTTTTCTTGAATCACTTCTTTGGCAAAATTTACCCACTGGTAATAAACATTTCGATGTACTTTTGCCATTAAATTTCGACGAACGTTGACATAAAGGCCGCCTTGTTCAGAAATAATTAAGGGGTGTTCTTGAGACAAGATAAACGTATCTTCTAAGTTAGTATTCAGTTGCATGATTGTTTGTTTATCATCTAACCAAGACCATTGCGTGATTAACAAAGGAGCATCTTCAACAGTGATTTTGACTTTTTCTACTGGGGTAACGAGAAAATATTCATCGGCTTCTTTTTTTAAGACCGAAGCAAATAATTTCACAAGTGACATTCGTTTAAAAGCAGTGCCATTATAAAACCATTGGCCATCAGCTTTTATTTGCAGATCTATTTCGCCACAATAAGGAGGGTTCCATAGCTCAACAGGTGGCATTTTTTGGGTGGCGCTGGATTTAAGTTGTTCTGATAACTTATCTAAAGACATGATTTCACCTAACAAAAGTAAGCGGTCAATTATAGTAACAAACGATGAGATTGTTTGAAAAGCAAAGTCAAATATTCACTCTTTTGACCACTTTTGCAATTAAGACAATATCGATTATCTTTAATAATAGTGTATTAATCGCTAATGCTAAGGAGAATACTTAAAGTCGATGTCTTTAATTGAATGGGATGATGCAACCCTAAGCGTTGGCATTAAACATATTGATAATGAACACAAAGCATTACTTAATTATATTAATGAGCTATCTGCATGCCTAGAAAACAACCTTGCTAAAGAAAAATTAACCTTGTTGTTTGAGCAACTCATTCAATATACCCAAAACCATTTTGCTAGTGAAGAACGCTACTTCTCTCAATTAAACTTAAAAGATCTCCGTTTACATCAGTTACAACATAAGCATTTTATGGAACAGTTACATCTGTTGAAAAAGCAAAATGATGATCATGTTAGCCAAGATTTACTTGAATTGTTACTAGATTGGCTTGTCATTCATATTCAATGTGAAGACATGAAGTTTATTCAAGACAATAAAATACCACAAAATAAATAAATCTTAGCAACCGGACGCTCAATTCGAAAAAGCGAAGATTTTTCTTGTCAATCTACACATAAATGCAATATACTCTCCGCGCCTTATCACAAGGCGTTTTAAGTAAGTTCAGTGGTGGCTATAGCTCAGTTGGTAGAGCCCCGGATTGTGATTCCGGTTGTCGTGGGTTCAAGTCCCATTAGCCACCCCATTTTCTTACAAAATATTTATCTTGCCCAATTTACCGAAATCAATCCTTAGCTTTATTTTGTAGTAAACGCTGATGACTCTTTTTCTAATTCAGTGGCTAATCTAGCAAGTTCGACACTTGATTCTGCAATATTGTCAGTAGCATGACTTGTTTCTGTGACGCCTGTATTTAAGGTTTCAACGTTTTGTAAAATTTCTTCAACAACAACCGCTTGTTCTTCTGCTGCAGTCGCAATATGTGCACTTAAATCAGTGATTTGATGCATTTCACCTTCAACCACTTTATTTAGCTCCATCACTTCTTTAGCGTGTTCCTGTACATTTGTGGCATGAGTCACACTACTTGACATAATTTCAACCGATGAGTTTGCGCCATTCACAATAGTGTTGATCATATTATCTATTTCTTTGGTTGAGTCTTGCGTGCGCTGTGCTAATTGTCTTACTTCATCAGCTACCACAGCAAAACCTCGCCCTTGCTCTCCGGCTCTCGCCGCTTCAATAGCCGCATTTAATGCTAATAAGTTAGTTTGATCGGCAATACCTTTTATCACGCCTAGTATATTAACAACTTGATCAAAATCACTTCTAACGCGTTTGACACTTTGCTCTGATTCTTGAATTTGAGTCGCCATGTTCATAATTGATTGATAAGTCTCATTCAGTTTATTTGAACCCTCGAGTACTTTTCCTTGAATACTATCTACTGCTGTTGACGTGGTTGCTGTACTTTGGGCTATTTCGTTCACTGTTGATCCCATTTCTTGCATCGCCGTAGCCAACTGTTCTGAAATAGATTGTTGTTCAGCGACGGTTCTGTTGGTTTGAGTGGTTATTGCCGCTAATTCCTCAGAGGTAGATGCTTGTTGTAAGGAAATACCTGAAATTGTACTCACCATGCTAGAAAGGTTTGCCACCATCAGTTGTATGGCTTTTTGTAATTGGCCCACTTCATCATTTGATGTTTGCTCAATCGACATAGTTAAATCGCCACTTGCCACCCGTTCTGCAACAGCGGCTACTTCGATGATAGGAGTTGAAATTCGTTTCGCAAACCAGAAACCGGTTACCCCAATAATAAGGGTGAATATAAACATTAATCCCATCATGAAATAGGTATTACTTCGGATAGAAGCAAAAGCTTCTGGCTCATCAATTTCTGAAATAATCGCCCAATTAAAGGCGCCAAACTCAATGCGGTCAAACGAAGATAACACTGGGTTACCATTATAATCGTCAATAATATTGGTATTTTTTTCGCCTTGTAATGCCCGCTTAACCGCCTCAGTATTAACACCATTTTTTGCCACAGTGCCAGCAAAACTCGCTTTTACTGAGTGACCTTTAGGGTCGAGAAATGAATTGCTTCGCATCTTAAAATCGCTACCAACTAAGTAACTTTCACCGGTTTGCCCCATACCTTCCCTAACACCCATGATGGTTTGTATGCCTTCTAGTGGTAATTGCAAAGCGACAAATAATGAAACTTCGCCATTCACGCCAAGCAGTGGCTGGGCAATAAAAGCGGCAGGTTCATCATTACTGGGGGCGTATGGGGCAAAATCGATGAGGTCGTATTGTTTCGTTTGACTAACTTTCTTAATTAGTGTGCCTAGATTTGAGCTTGCATAAGTGCCACTTAATATATTGGTATTGAAATCAGCTTCTTTAGTAACAGTATAGAAAATATGGCCATTGGGATTAATCAGAAATAAATCGTAATACCCGTATTTTTCAATATAAGTTTTGTAAAACTCTTCATTACTGGACGTCATAGGATTAAACGCTTCAGCGACATCAATCTCAGAAATAATCGCCCATCGAACGCCGTTATCAAGTTGAATATAGTCCCAACTACTTACGACAGGATTATCGTTATAATCCATAATAACTTGCGTGCCTTTTTCCCCATTCAGTGCGCTGTTTGCCGCTTGAGTGTCTACAGTATTACCTGCTGAAAAAGATGCTGTTACAGAGTATTCGGTGGGATTTAAATAAGAGTTTGATCGCATTAGTTTGTCTTGGCCCACCAAATATGACTCACCAGTTTCTCCCATTCCTTCTCTATTACCTAAAATGGCATTCAGCTTATCGATAGGTTGTTGGTAGGCAATATAACCAATACGTTTACCCTTAACTGAAACAGGCTTAACCGCAAAAGCAGCCGGATCATTATTGCTAGGCGGATAAGGAAGAAAGTCACCAAAGTGACTGTCATTGGTATCAGCGTTACTCGCCAAATTGAACGCTTTTTCAAAAGAAGTACCTGATAAATCAAGGGTAATTTTTTGGCCTAAATCACTTTCTCTTGTCACGGAATATATAATGGTGCCCCGTTGACTGATGATAAAAAAATCATACCAACCAAAGTTAGTCAGTAACGATTTATAATCCTCATCATATTGATCTAGCAATGCTCGCCACTTAGGTTTATTTGCAAAGTTTTCAGTTAACACATTTATGGAATTTTGAAGTTCTCGATTGTTCGCGAGCATTTCTAGTTGAACGGTATTATTTGCAAAGTAATCTTCCACTTGCGTTTTCTTAAGTGTAGTAATAGCCGTTAATTGGTTAAATGCTTGAGTTTTCATGGTGTCAGCAATATTGACCAGTACTCCCATATCACCTTTACGTTCATCAAAGTAATTTGTGATGGTTTGCTTTTTTATCTGGTTTATTGCTGTTAACTGGCTATATACCTTATTTGAAACATCATCGGAGCTATTTAAGGTTGAGATAATACTGATAACAATCGCAGGAATTAAACCCAATAAAATAAACGCTGACGTAAATTTATTTTTCAACGTATTAAATTTAAACATGATGATTTTGACCTTATCGGTTATTTAATTCATTAACTATTTGCTTGATTGTGCAAATTATTATTTGCAATAAGGCTATTTATGAAAGCGCTTACTATCTAGAAAAATATAGTAAGGCGATCTAATTCGGTCAATTTTCAACAACAAAGTTCTAATACCAATAAGTTATTAAAACGATTTTTGATCGCATAAGCTTATTAATCGCGTTACCAAAGGTTGGTAATTGAAAAGATTTGGCAGAATTATTTAAACTGGCTATTTGCAATTCATTAAAAAATTAAACGTTTCAGCTTTCACGGTTATTTTCATCGGTTATAGCTTTTTAATTTAATTGGCACACTTCTGTCACATGTTTGTCATATCTTCGCTCTACTGTGAACATATGAACATAATAAATAATGTTTATCGGCATGACTGCCGAATGCTACTCTGGTGTGTGAAGTCACATAGTTATCGCCGTTTTATTATGGCAATTAAATGGCTTTCACGATCAGGTGATGGTTATATGCAGCTTGTGATTCCGTTGATTTTTCTCATCAAGGATGGACAAGCAGGGTACGACTTTTTCATGGTCGCTCTCGCCGCCTTTGCTTTTGAGCGAAGTATATATTTTTCCATTAAAAACACCTTAAAACGACCTCGCCCTCCTGCCGTTATTCCTTACTTTTTAGCCATGGTTTCGCCAGCAGACCAATTCAGTTTTCCGTCAGGGCATTCTATGGCGTCATTTCTTTTGGCGACATTAGTCGTGGCTTACATTGGCAGTGCAGCTTTTCCAATTGTTATTTGGGCAGTATGCGTTGGACTTTCAAGAATAATTTTGGGCGTACATTTTCCGACAGATATTTTAGCTGGGGCTAGTTTAGGTACCCTCATTGGTTATATCGCAAGTGGATGGTTATGAAAATATTATATGGAATTCAAGGCACTGGAAATGGACATATTTCTCGCTCTCGAATCTTAGCAAAAGAATTAAAAAAACAAGGGATCATGGTTGATTTTTTATTATCAGGTAGGGCGAAAGAAAAGTTTTTTGATATGGAGGTGTTTGGCCAATTTGAACATCGAAGAGGCCTGACATTTATCACAGAAAATGGCGAAGTAAACTACCTGAAAACAGGGTTAAAAAATAATATTTTTAAATTTCTTGCTGATATTATCCAATTAGACTTATCAAAATATGACTTGATAATTACCGACTTCGAACCTGTTACTGCATGGGCTGCAAAAATTAAGGGAGTGCCAATTATTGGTATTGGTCATCAATATGCTTTTGGCTCAAATACGCCCAAATCAAAAGACTCCTGGCTAACACGAAACATCATGAAATACTTTGCTCCTGCTACGTATCGTATTGGTTTACATTGGTATCCATACGACGAGTGTGTTTTTCCGCCTATTGTCGATATTGAATTAGCTCGTCGAGAGAATAAGCAACACATTTTGGTGTATTTACCTTTTGAAAACCAAGAGAGTATCACGCAACTATTACAGCAATTTCCTAACACTCAATTTATTCAATATTCACCTGATTTAAACGATGGAAAAACAAATAATGTCAGTTTACGCAAAACCAGTCACACCCAATTTAAACATGATCTCATGCATGCCAATGGTGTGATCTGTAATGCGGGATTTGAATTAATCAGTGAATGTCTACATATTGGAATTCCAGTGTTAACTAAAGCATTAAATGGACAAATGGAGCAACACTCAAATGCCTTAGCATTGAAACAATTAGACTATGCAACCGTTATAGAAACGTTCACTTTCGAACAAATAACGTATTGGCTAACACATAAAAAATCAGCGAATATTCCACCTTTGCCAAATGTTGCAGCCGAAATTGCCACGCTTATCGCTAATAATCAATATCAAAATATTAGCCAAAGCCCTTTAAAATTATGGGCAAATTAATTTAAACGCTAATCAGGCCTTTCAACCTACTTAAGTATGTGTGCCTTAATTTGCTGTTAAGTTGAATTATTAAGCTTGGCAAACCATACTTAATTCATGCTTTCATGCAATCTGAACAATATGTATGAAAGTAAAAACAAATATAAAATAACAACAAATTTGAAAACATTAAACTTTACATGATGTTATATATCTTTAAAGACCATAAAGGCTTGATACTTTGCTGAAAGAAATAAAACATAATATATATAGTGAAGTCCCTTATAAGCCGTCAATTATCTTACTATTTTCACTTATTGGTATAACAATTTGCGCCAGTATGGGGCTTTGGGGCGTATATCAAGAAAACTATGTACTTGCAGCGACGTTGTTTTTAGCTAGTTTTATTTATTTTCTAGCCTTTTATATCTGTAAAAATCACAACAAAATTGGTCTTAGTTCTGTAATCGTTCTTTATTCGCTATATCTATTGATGTTTTATTTAGTTTTTACGGGTGGAGTTGATAATACGGGGCCTTTATGGATTTATATTGTTGCTCCGGTTTCATTATCACTTCATGGTTTAAAGCGAGGTCTATTCGATATCGCTGTCTTTATTGCCTTAATTATTGCCATTATGTTTTTGCCCATAGAATACGGTAGTCATGCTATTTACCCTACAGAATTTAAGTTACGATTAATTTATTCCTTTCTAACCGTCACGTTTTTATCTGCGTTATACGAATATACGAGAGATCATGCATTAAAGAAAACATTAGAATTAAGTCATAAATATCAATTACTCGCGAATTTCGATCCGTTGACCAATTTATCTAATCGTCGTATCGCTTATAATATTTTAAAACAAGAGCAATCTCACTTAAGTAGAAACCAAGAAACCTTATCCATTCTGATTAGTGATGTTGATTATTTTAAACGGATTAATGATCAATTTGGTCATAGCGCTGGGGATAGCGTTTTAATTGAGTTAGCAAAAATCTTTAATGAACAAGTAAGAGAGCAAGATTGTGTTGCCCGTTGGGGAGGAGAAGAATTCTTATTTATTCTTCCGCAAACATGTGCCAAAAACGCCGCGATCATTGCTGAAAAAATTCGTCAAAGAGTTGAGAGTCATACGATTATTTTCAAAAATAATAAAATTAACGTCACTATTAGCGTTGGCGTTGCACAATTTGAAAAAAGCTCCAATATTGACGATATCATCAATAGCGCGGATAAGTGTTTGTACAAAGCGAAAGAATCAGGTCGAAATCAAGTGCAATCAGTAGCCCATTAAGTCGTAAAAAATAAACCATAAAATAAATTGATATCGAGATAATAATTAACTTCTCAGTGATAAAATTTATCGTGGAAAATAGCAGCATTTTTTGATTTCAGTTATGCTTAATATTAAAAAAGAAATGTAATTGATGATGACCAAACTTGAATTAAAAGTTCCACCACTTTTATTAGTCTTAATTTTCGCTACATTAATGTGGCTTTTTCAGCCCTTTTTTCAAATAAAGGTTTACGACCCGCTTGTTGCTCAAGCATTGTTCATTTTTTTTGAGTGTGTGGGTGGATTAATTATCTTGATGGGGGCTTTAGCCTTTAAAAAAGCCGAAACGACCGTTAACCCAACAAAACCTGAAACAACATCTTCATTAGTAAAAATGGGCATCTATCATTTCACCCGTAACCCTATGTATTTAGGAATGGCATGTTGTTTAATTGGTTGGGGATTTTACCTTAGCAATCCCAATGCACTTGTTTTTATTCTTGGCTTTATTCTTTACATCAATCGTTTTCAAATTAAGCCCGAAGAAAAAATTCTTACCGATATGTTTCAACAAGAGTTTATCGACTATTGCACGTCTGTACGTCGGTGGTTGTAGAGAATATCTATGCAAATTATCTACTTATTGTTAAGTGTATTAATCCTTTCTGCATGCTCAGACAGTAACATTCAAACCTCATTAGCAAGTAAACAACAAATGTACAGCGATACATTAATCAAAGCGGCTGACATATCTGATGATGGCCACTATTCATTGATCAGTGATAATCAACAAGTATGTTTATGGGATAATCAAACAAATACTAAAAAATACAACTGCTTACAGGGGTTAGAAGCTCAGTTAATCGAATTACTAGGCATATCAAAAACTAAACGTTATTTTTACACGTCAAACCGCATCAATGTACATTTATATGATTTAGCCAGTGGTCGATTAATTACAGTGTGGACAGCCGGTGATAATATTATCAATGATATCGCGATGTCAGACGATGAAAGTACTTTGATTTTCGGTTTTCGAAGTGGCCAAGCCAGTATCGTTTCCATGAAAAATAATAATATCACGACGTATTCACCCCATAGGCTCGACATTAACAGCGTCAGTATTTCTGCTGATGGCACTAAAGCATTTACTGGTTCAAGTGACAAAACCGCAGTACTTTGGCAAACAGCAAACGGAAAGGAACTGCAGACATTTACACATGCCTCTAGAGTTAATCATGTTGTGATGAGTGCTGATGCAAAAGTTGCTTTTACCTTAGACGCCATCAAAGATCGTTCTTTTTGGTTATTAAAAATAGGTAAGAAATTTTCTGAATTAGCCAGTAGTATAAAATTTATCGAGTTTAATGATTCATTGTTCACTCACAATAATCAATGGTTATTAAGCGCTTCTCCCAAGCAAAAATTACAATTATGGCAAGTGAAAGACGGCGCCTTACTTGGTGAATGGCACGCCTTTAAGCATCAGGATAAATATCGTGCTTCTGTTTTAACCATTAAATTAATTAAGCCGACTGAAATCGCCACTATCAGTAGTGACGGTGTTTATGAAGTTTGGCCAATTAAAGCGATTTAACACCTTTATATTTTTGATACCACTAAAGCAGATTATGAATAAATGAAACTGTCAATAACCCAAATATTTACTAACCGACATATAAGGCGATAATCAATGAGTTCGGTATCGACTACAACGATAGATCAACATATTGACACTGTATTAGCCCCGGTTGCAGACCTCTTTACTCAAATTATTTTTTATTCTATTTCGATTAACTCAATTGATATTCCCTTAATTGTTTTATGGCTAATTATTGCCGCGTTTAGCTTTACTTGTTATTTCGGCTTTCTCAATATTACGGGGTTAAAACATAGCGTTAAAATTATTAAAGGGGATTACTCTTCGCCACACGACCAAGGTGAAGTGAGTCACTTTCAAGCACTCACAACAGCGCTTTCAGGTACCGTTGGTTTAGGTAATATTGCTGGTGTTGCCATTGCAATATCAATTGGTGGACCTGGAGCTACATTTTGGATGATGTTAGCTGGTTTAATGGGCATGTCAGCCAAGTTTTTAGAATGCGCTTTAGGGGTAAAGTACCGTCAAATAGATAATAAGGGCATCGTTCGCGGTGGCCCAATGTATTACTTAAGTGCGGGATTATCGGATTTAGGACATAAAAAACTTGGTAAAGGTTTGGCGATATTTTTTGCTATTTGCTGTATGACAGCATCATTATGCGGCAGCAATATGCTCCAAGCTAATCAAGCATATAGCCAGTTTATGGTTGCCTTTGCCCAAGACAGTAGTTTTTGGCAAAACCGAGGTTGGTTATTTGGTTTAATTCTTGCCACGATTATCGCTGTTGTCATTATTGGCGGCATAAAAAACATTGCCAAGGTAACCTCAAAAATAGTGCCGTTAATGGCGACAATCTACCTCATTTCCGCTCTCTTTATTATTTTTTATCACTTTGAAAAAGTCCCTTCAGCATTTTATTTAATTTTCACTGAAGCGTTTAATCCACAAGGTGTTGTTGGCGGCTTAATTGGCGTAATGATACAAGGCTTTAAACGTGCGACTTTTTCCAGCGAAGCAGGTGTAGGGGCTGCTGCCATTGCGCATGCAACCGCAAGAACAAATGAACCTATACGAGAAGGCTATGTTGCCCTACTAGAACCTTTTATTGATACTGTGGTTATTTGTACTATCACAGCTTTAGTGATTGTTATTACCGGTGCTTACACTTCAGTTGACGGGGTTGATGGCGTAGCGTTAACGTCAAGAGCTTTTGCCAGTGTTATTTGGTGGTTCCCTTATTTATTAAGTATCGCCGTGTTGCTTTTTGCCATATCAACGATGATTTCATGGGCCTATTACGGCTCGATAGCCTGGCAATATATCATGGGTACCAATAAGTATTTAGACCTATTATATAAATGTATTTTTTGTACCTGTACCGTGATTGGTGCTTCCATTAGTTTAAATTCAGTTATCGCGATTTCTGATTCGATGTTTTTTTCGATGGCGATAGCCAATATTGTTGGTTTATATATGTTGGCTCCCATGATGAAAAAAGAACTATTCAGCTATAATCAAAAATATCGTCAGTAAACCTGCACCTAAATTAACCGCTTAATACTTTGAAAATTAAAGTTAATTTAAATTTTCTTTTACATAGATAATGTTAACGTAACTTGTTGTTACAAAGACCTCCTGATATTTATTTGCCAAAACAACAAAGTGATATCATAATGATATCATCTTGTTTAAATATTCATGGAGAATAACATGATCACAGAAAAAGAAATAAAAGCACCAAACGGTATTATGTTCATCTTTGTATTACTGGCTTTACAAATTGGTACCATTGCGATTGTTGTTAATGGTTTAATGAATCAGTCGGCAGGCCAAGCTATTCTTGGGTTAGTCGCTGCAATTTTAGTGTTTATCTGCTGGTTTGGCTTTTTTATGGTTAATCCAAAAGAAGCGAGAGTTTTACAATTATTTGGAAAATACTCAGGCACGGTTCACAGCTCAGGTCTTCGCTGGGCAAACCCTTTTTATACCAAAGCACGTGTTTCGATGAGGGTGAGAAATTTTGAAAGTGGCAAACTTAAAGTCAATGATAAAAATGGTAACCCTATTGAAATTGCCGCAGTTATTGTTTGGGAAGTGGTTGATACTGCCGAAGCAGTTTTTCAAGTCGATGATTATGAAGACTTTGTTTCTATTCAAAGTGAGTCTGCCCTAAGAAACCTTGCGACAAGTTATGCTTATGATCATCATGAAGAAGAAGACATTTCGCTGCGCAGTAATCCCAATGAAATATCGAACGCCTTAAAAACCGAAGTACAAGAACGCCTTGAAAAAGCCGGTGTGCGAGTAATTGAATCAAGAATTAGTCATTTAGCTTACGCTCCAGAAATCGCCAATGCCATGTTACGTCGTCAACAAGCGATGGCAATAATATCTGCACGAAGAACCATAGTAGAAGGGGCTGTAGGCATGGTTGAAATGGCGTTACATAAATTAGAAGAGCGAGAAATTGTTGAGCTTGATGCTGAACGAAAAGCTGCAATGGTGAGTAATTTACTAGTGGTATTATGTAGTGATGAAGCCGCACAACCTATTGTAAACACAGGAACCTTGTATTAATTACTTATCAGTCCTTAATTTTAAATTAGAGCAGAGGTAATCGTGGCTAAAAAAGCCTATCCGTTGAGAATTAACGAAGAAATTCTTAATGCCATGCAGCAATGGTCTGACGATGAGTTACGTAGTTTAAATGCACAAATTGAATATGTTTTACGCGATGCGTTACGAAAAGCAGGGCGAAGTAAACCACGCCCTATTGAGCCAATTATTGATCCTATTGATGAATAATACCGCACATAAAGATATTCAATTTCACAAATGAAATTTAGTTACGAATTTATCACTAAACCCATATTGTCATTCTCATATTTTTGGCATAAAAAAAGCCGATAACACTGTTATCGGCTTGTTAGCTATGAGGAAGCTAGAATATACAAATTATTACAACAAGCGTCCGTTAAGGAACGAAAAGAAGTATAGAATAAGTCTATATTCTTTGTAAAGCACTTTTTGTAATAAAATTACAAAAATGTAATAAAACACCCGTTTTGTTAAGGTGATTAATGTGCTTGCTCCCAATTATCCCCTTCGCCAGCTTCCGCAATTAATGGCACTTTCAATTCAACCGCTGCATTCATAATTTCAACTAACTTCGCTGTGGTGCTTGAAAGAATATCTTGATGAATTTCAAAAACTAATTCATCGTGAACCTGCATAGTCATTTTAATACGGTCATCATTTTGTTCACATATCCACTGATCAACCGTCAACATAGCTTTTTTAATGATATCGGCAGCCGTACCTTGCATTGGCGCATTAATGGCTGCTCGTTCAGCACCTTTTCTGCGCATAGCATTTTTCGATTTTATTTCAGGCAAATACAAACGGCGACCAAATAACGTTTCAACGTAACCTTGCTCTGTTGCTTGTTGGCGAGTATCTTCCATATAGGCAAGCACATTAGGGTAACGTTCAAAGTATTTGTCCATGTATTCTTGGGCACGGTGGCGAGGAATATCTAATTGTTTTGCTAAACCAAAGGCAGACATACCATAAATTAAACCAAAGTTTACCGCTTTAGCGCTGCGACGTTGATCGCTAGTTACATCAGCTAAATCAACATCAAAAATTTCTGCTGCTGTAGCTTTATGCACATCACGACCTTCTGAAAAAGCAGCAACTAATCCAGGATCATCAGATAAATGCGCCATAATTCGCAGTTCTATTTGTGAATAATCTATCGCAACAATTTTATGATCTTTTGGCGCAATAAAAGCAAGACGAATTTTTCGTCCTTCTTCACTTCGAATAGGGATGTTTTGTAAATTAGGATCCGTTGAAGATAAACGCCCTGTTGCAGCAACCGCTTGTTGATATGACGTATGCACTCGTCCTGTATTACTGACAAGTAACGGTAATTTATCTGTGTAGGTAGATTTAAGTTTACTCAAACCACGATTTTCTAAAATAACTTTCGGCAATGGATAATCAAGCGCTAACTCTTGTAACACTTCTTCTGCTGTTGAAGGCGCACCTTTTGGCGTTTTTTTAATGACCGGAATCTTTAGCTCTTCAAACAATATTTTCTGTAATTGTTTAGGCGATGATAAGTTAAAGGTTTGTCCAGCAATGTTATGGGCTTCAACTTCTAATTCTTGTAGCCTCATACCAATAGAATGGCTCTGTTCGTTCAATAAATCACTGTCAATCAGTACTCCATGTTGCTCCATACGTGCAAGCACCGGCACTAAAGGCATTTCAATCTCACGAAATACGGCAAGTTGTGTTTTGCTTTTCTCAAGTTTTGGATAAATAGCCTGATGTAAACGCAAAGTAATATCAGCATCTTCAGCGGCATAATGGCCCGCTTTTTCAATATCAATTTGATTAAACGTTAACTGTTTAGCACCTTTTCCGGCAATATCTTCAAAGTGCACGGTTTTATAGCCCAAATATTTTTCCGCTAACGCGTCCATATTATGGCGAGTGGCAACGCTATTTAAACAGTAAGATTCAATCATAGTATCAAAAGTAATACCTTGCATGTGAACCCCATAATGAGAAAGCACATTAGCGTCATACTTTAAATTTTGACCCACTTTTTTACGGTCGCTATCTTCAAGTAAAGGTTTAAGCTGAGCAATTACCCACTCTCTATCTAATTGCTCAGGTGCGTCAATATAATCATGAGCAACAGGCACATACGCGGCTTTGCCAACTTCAACAGAAAACGATAAGCCAACTAACTCGGCCTTCATATAATCAACGCTGGTGGTTTCGGTATCAAAAGCAAAAAGATCTGCAGCGATTAATTTTTTTAGCCAAATAGCAAAATCATCTTTATTTAGAATAATGTCGTAATCTGTTTCTATATCATCTACAACGACTGACTCTTCTTCATTTTCTTCTTCACTAACAACTGCCGGAGCTGTTGTATTTTCGCCTTTTGTTAAATCGGCCAATAAACGACGTAATTCAAATTTGGTATACAGCTCAGTTAATTTAGGGATATTGGGCTCTGTCGGTTGTAATTGCTCAACTGACTTTTCTAATTCAACGTCTAATTTAATGGTCGCTAGCTCATACGAAAGAGGCAGGAACTCGATTGCTTCACGAAGATTCTCACCAATTTTTCCTTTTACGCTATCAGCATTTGCGATAACATTTTCTAGCGTTTCATGTTCAGTTAACCATTTAACGGCAGTTTTTGGACCACACTTATTAACCCCTGGAATGTTATCAACTTTGTCACCCATCAAGGCAAGATAATCGATAATTTGATCAGCACGTACGCCAAACTTTTCTAAGACACCGGCTTGATCCATTTTTACATTGGTCATGGTGTTATAAAGTGTGACATGGTCATTCACCAACTGCGCCATATCTTTATCGCCGGTTGAAATAACGGTTTCAATGCCGGCTTTACTGGCTTGGTCAGCTAACGTACCAATGACATCATCGGCTTCAACACCTTCTATCACTAATAAAGGCAAGCCCATTGCTTCAACAATTTCGTGAAGAGGGGCAATTTGCGTACGTAAATCATCAGGCATTGGAGGACGATTGGCTTTATATTCAGGATACATATCATTTCGAAACGTTTTACCTTTCGCATCAAAAACCACCACTACATTGCCATTAGGGTAATCTTTTTTCAGGCTATTGAGCATATTTAGTACACCGGTAATTGCTCCTGTAGATTGACCATCTTTGGTTGATAAGGCTTGTAAATAAGGCACATGATAAGCACGAAATAAATATGAAGAACCATCAACTAAAATGAGCGGAGATAATGAAGATTTGGACATGATGATTTGTATCGCTAGAATGAAATTTGGCTAAGCATGCCATAAAGCCTGAAGACTCTCTAGCAATTAACCATGAATGTTAGAAAAAAATGAACATAAATGTGGATAACTTTGTTGAAAAGCAGCAAAAAATACCATAGAGATAAATCATCAAAATGGGCATTAAGAAGTTAAGTTTATGTTTTATATGGAAAAAGGTAAGAAAAAATCCTTTTATCTATATTATTATTATTATTTTATAAATGTGGATAAGTATTTTTTATAACTTGGCGATTGCTTGAAAAGCAACCAACTATCCTTACCAAGGGAATAAGAGATTACCAGAATTTTCTGTCATTACCAGCCTATTATTAAATTATTTTTAAAGAAATATGACACATGCAAATAACAAAAAAATATAAGTGAGAAATGACAGGTGACAGCGCTTACTTTAATTATTTTTAATGTAATAATTATTTTAAAAAAGGCTATTGTTAATATCAAATATCTCGCTAATTGCTAACCAATATTATTGAAGATAAAAATCACCTATTGAGAATTTATATGAACCTAACAACTTATCTTAAAAATATTCCAGAACAGAGAAGGGCGCGCTTTAACGCTATTCACTCGTTAATTTTAAATATGTATCCTGACGTAGAACAATCGATGAAATATAAAATGCCTACTTTTTCATTGGGAAAACATTGGATTGCTCTTGCTAACCAGAAAAGTTATCTATCACTTTATACCTGCAGCGCCGATCATTTAGTCGCTTTTCAAAAAATGCACCCAAAAATTAAAACAGGTAAGGGGTGTATCAACATTAAAGATAATGATCAGTTTGACATCACTGACCTAAGCTCAGTGATCACAAGTGCGCTCACAGAAAATGTAACGTAATTGAATACAATATTACGGCAGAAAAGACTCAGGCACTGCAAGGTTTATTGTCTTACAGTTATTAAGCCAAATTAAACGATATTTCGAAACAGGCACCGACACAATAGTCAGGATTATAATGGATCTGACCTTTTAAAGATTGTGTGACTAAATTATAAACAATGTGCATGCCAAGTCCCGTTCCTCCTTTACCTCTTTTAGTGGTAAAAAAAGGTTCGAAAATATGCTCAATATTTTCTTTTTTTATTCCTTTACCATTATCAGAATATTTAATAGAAACTAATTCACCAACTTGTGATATTTCAATATCTATATGACCTTTCTCTATGTCTGAAAAACCATGAATACATGAGTTACTATATAAATTAGTAAATATACGGGTAATCGCATCGGGATCTTGAGTAATATAAATGGCTTTATCGCCATAAACATTCGCGGTTACTTGGGTATGTAAAGTTTTATTATGAGCAACGATTGTTTGCAGTATTTCATATAAATTAAATGTTTTAGCGCGCTCGTCACTTTGAATAACCGCCGCTTGCTTAAAATCAGAAATTAAACTGGCAGCTCTTTTTAAATTGCCTTGTACCATATCAATACTTTGTTCGATATCGTTCACATAAGTTGTTAAGCCTGACTTAGTCACCGTATTATTGGTTAATGTTGATTTTAACTCTGAGGTACTTTCATGAATAAGTGATGAGGCGGTAATCGCAATGCCTAGTGGCGTATTAATTTCATGAGCAACACCAGCAACCAAACGGCCAAGAGAGGCCATTTTCTCAGCTTCTACTAAATTGGTTTTAGCTTCGGTTAGACTATTAATGGTTTGTTGAAGCTCTTGAGTTCTGTTTTCAACTTTTTGCTCTAATTCTTCTTGATATTCTAAAAGCTTTTTATTGGCAGAGGTGAGGTCGGATCCTAATAACTTAATACTGTAGGTCACGACGGATAAAATAATGATGATTAGAATCGCTGACTCTAATCCGGTTCCTGCAACTGAATGATGGTAAATAGCTAGTTCATTCACTAGCCCCATAGACATGACACTACAAGCAATTAACGCATAAATAGACCACAAAAATCTATCCGTTCCTGTTAGTACTGCAAAGCTAATTAATGCCGGAAAAACTAATAATACTTCATCTCTTATTCCCTGATTCATCACACAAAGCACTAAAATAATGACAGTTACTGACAAGGTAACTAAATTTGAACCATGATCTAACTTATTCTTTTTTACCCAATATCGACTAACAGATAAGCTAATAAAAAAAATAATAAGTATGGTTAAATTAATCCAATTTTTACTCATCATCGGAAAAAATGAAGCCAATAACGTTGCCGATTGTGCTAGCCATGTCACTTGAATTATGCGTTTTTTTCGATACTCATCAGGATTAAATTTATTTGCTTCCGTTTCCAAGGAGATCCCCTATTAAGCTTATAAAAAAGCCTAAACATCCAATTATTTAGGCTCCTAATAACTATAGTGCTTATTTTTTAATTTAGCTAAAAGTAACGATGTTTACTAGGTTAATGTGACAAACTCTTCGGCAGATGTGGGATGTATTGCAACGGTATTATCAAAGTCAGCTTTTGTCGCGCCCATTTTCATCGCAACCGCAAAGCCTTGTAATAATTCATCACTACCAAAACCAATAGAATGAATACCGACAATTTTTTCTTCTTTGCCAATACAAATTAGTTTCATGCGCGTCGGATCACGATACTCTTCAGTGATCGCTTGATATAAAGCCGTAAATTGTGAGTTGTATACTTTTACTTGCTCTTCACCATATTCGGCAATGGCTTCTTTTTCAGATAAACCAACGGTGCCAATAACCGGATGACTAAAAACTACCGTGGCGATATTTGAATAATCAAGACATTCATAAGGTTTATCATTAAATAAACGTTCGCATAATCTACGACCAGCCGCTACTGCAACGGGGGTTAATTGTGCGCGTCCGGTATTGTCACCCACCGCATAAATACCTTTTACATTAGTATTTTGATATTTATCCGTAGGAATAAAACCACGTTCATCTAATTCGATGCCCGTCGATTGCAGGTTAATATTATCAGTCGCGGGTTCACGACCAATTGCCCAAATTAAAGTATCTACCGGTCCAACAGTTTTTCCGCCTTCAAGGTGCACCGTTAATTGACCATTATCGTGTTTCTCAATGTGACTAGGCGTACTGTGGTTATGAAGCGTCGGGCCATGCTTTGCCATCTGCTCAACTAAGGTATCACTGAGCATGTCGTCAAAACCGCGTAGGGGTTTTTCTTTACGCACTAATAAATGAGCTTCCGAGCCAAGCGCATGAAGCACGCCGGCAAGTTCAACGGCAATATAACCTGCACCGACTACCGCAACACTTTTAGGTTGTTCCGTTAAGGCAAAAAAACCATCTGAATCAATACCAAATTCAGCACCTTTAATTTTTGGAATACTAGGGCGACCACCTGTAGCAATAACAATATGATCTGCGGTAATTTTCTCGCCGTTAACTTCTACGGTATTTTTATTGATGAATTTGGCAAAACCATTGATCACAGTAACATCATTACTCGCAAAGCCGCGCGCATAAGCCGCATGAATTCGTACTATATACGCCTCTCTATTTTTAACTAATTTTGCCCAATCAAAGTTTTGTAGAGGTGCTTTAAAACCGTAGTCGGCTGCATAATGTAAAGCATCGGCAATTTGTCCTGCATACCACATCGCCTTTTTAGGTACACAACCCACATTTACACAGGTACCACCAATGTGTTTAGCTTCAATTACGGCTGCTTTTTTACCAAGTTTTGCTGCACGGTTTGCCGAAGCAATTCCGCCACTACCAGCGCCAATGGCGAGAAAATCAAAATGTTGTGTCATAGGTAAGTTCCTAAATAAGTGTCATTTAATATATAAGACTCAATCAAACAAGATTCAAGTTCATCTGTATGACGAAAAAAGGAAAAATCATTTATCATAAGATGCTTTCATTCGCTGATATTACCAATAACGTATGCGTTAAGGCATTACTCTTTTAATATATCTACACGGTTAATATTGGCAAAACACAAAAAAACCTTAAATTAGCAGATTACTTTTACCCTTCACTTGAATATCTAAGCAAATGTACTTACATCTATAACCAAGATATTCAAAAATGAAGAAAAATATGAGCAATCCACTTTTAGCACAAGATACCCTTCCATCATTCTCATTAATCAAACCTGAGCACGTAAAACCAGCCGTCGAAAAAGCGATTGCTGATTGTCAAAAAACCATTGCTGACGTGTTAACTCAAGAAACACATACTTGGGATAATTTAGTCGCGCCGATTGATGAAGTGGATGATGTACTTGGCAAGTTATGGTCGCCGGTTTCTCATATGAATTCTGTGGTTAATAGTGACGAATTACGTGAAGCCTATGAATCTTGTTTACCGCTACTGTCTGAATACAGCACCTTCGTTGGTCAACACCAAGGACTTTTCGAAGCTTATCAAAGTCTTGCTAATAGCCAAGAATATTCAACCTTAGATACTGCTCAGAAAAAAGTCATTGATAATGCCTTACGTGATTTTAAATTATCAGGCATTGCCCTAAACGATGAGGACAAAAAGCGATACGGCGACATTGTTACTCGCTTATCAGAATTAAGCTCTAAATTTGGCAATAACCTGTTAGATGCAACACACGCCTATAGTGTCAATATAACCGATGAAGCAGAGCTTGCCGGTTTACCCGATAGCGCAAAAGAAGCGGCAGCAGCCTTAGCTGTAGAACAAGAAAAGCAAGGCTGGTTATTTACTTTAGACATTCCAAGTTACCTGCCCGTCATGATGTATTGCGATAATGCCACATTGCGAGAAAAACTCTATCGCGGTTATGTCACACGCGCTTCAGACCAAGGACCTAATGCTGGTGAATTTGATAACAGTGCAATTATGAATGAACTATTAGCACTGCGTCATGAATTATCGCAATTGCTCGGTTTTAATAATTTTGCTGAAAAATCGATTGCCACCAAAATGGCAACCTCAACTGATGAGGTGCTAGGATTTTTAGAAAACTTAGCGGAAAAATCTAAAAAACAAGGCCAGCAAGACCTTGATGAAGTAAAAGCATTTGCCCAAGCTGAATTTGGACAAACAGATCTGCAAGCGTGGGATCTTCCTTATTACAGTGAAAAATTAAAACAAAACCGATACGCAATTTCTGATGAAGAATTACGTCCGTATTTTCCTGAAAGCAAAGTAGTATCAGGATTATTTGAAGTAGTGCACCGTTTGTTTGGTTTAACCATTCAAGAAAAATCAGGTATTGATACTTGGCACAAAGATGTCAAATTTTATGATGTGTTCGATGAAAATCAACAATTACGCGGCAGTTTTTATTTAGATTTATACGCGCGCGCTAAAAAGCGTGGCGGTGCTTGGATGGATGATTGTGTAGGTCGTCGTGCATTAGCTAATGGCGATATTCAATATCCTGTTGCTTACCTAACTTGTAACTTTAATAAACCTGTTGGTGATAAACCGGCATTATTTACTCACGATGAAGTAGTGACCTTATTTCATGAATTTGGTCATGGAATTCATCACATGTTGACGCAAATAAACGCCAGCGGTGTGTCGGGTATCGATGGTGTGCCATGGGATGCCGTTGAATTACCGAGTCAATTTTTGGAGAACTGGTGTTGGCAGCCTGAAGCATTAGCCTTTATTTCTGGCCATTTTGAAACCAATGAGCCTTTACCTCAAGCGATGCTTGATAAGATGCTTGCGGCGAAAAACTATCAATCGGCAATGCAAATGCTTCGACAACTTGAGTTCAGTATCTTTGATTTCACTATGCATGCTGAATATAACCCGAACAAAAACAACGACGCATATATCCAGGAAATATTAAACAAAGTGCGCGACAAATATGCCGTGATCACCGCCACTGACTTTAACCGCTTTCAACATAGTTTTAGTCATATTTTTGGTGGAGGTTATGCTGCCGGATATTACAGCTACAAATGGGCAGAAGTATTATCTGCCGATGCCTTTAGTCGCTTTGAAGAAGAGGGAATATTTAGTCGCGCCGTAGGTAAAGACTTTTTAGAAAATATTCTTGAAAAAGGCGGTTCACAAGAACCAAGTGTGCTTTTTAAAGCCTTTAGAGGACGCGACCCTAAAATAGACGCGCTATTACGTCATTGCGGCATAAACGGTTAAGCGCCAAAAGCCTTTGATTTAGATAAAACCCATCTCACATAAATGGGTTTTATCTAACTGCCATTCTCAAAAAAGTTCTATTTAGGATATAATAAGGTTAATTTACTCAATTCAACCATTCATCATCCTGGAAGTGAGCATTGCACGAATATCTAGTCAGCATGTCATATTTTTCTGCACTTTCAATCGTGTGTATTGTGCTTTATGCCTTTACTTATTTTCTTCCTACGCCTGAAAATCAGAACAAAGCCCGCTCTACTTTTTACTTTAGATTGTTACTGTTATTTACCATTGCAGCCTTCGAAGCCATTTTATTACGTTTTGAGTATATGCTGATCGCATCTGCGATTGTGACTAATTTATTTATTTTATTGATTTCATACTTGTTGATGTTCGCCATTTATACTCGGTACGATTGTGAAATAACACTAAAACATTATTTATTTTGTGCCTTACATTGTGTGTTTTTTACCGGCTTAATTTATCTCGCACAACTATATCTCAGTGCGGGTTATTTAAGATCTGCCTTGGTGTTAATGAATGTATTCATTCCATATGCGTTAACACTTAGAAAATGCAATCAACAATTTAAAATGCATCGGGTTGGCGATCGAATTTTATACGGCTCGTTATTACTCACTTTACTTATCTTTGTCGCATATGTGGTTATTTATGCATTATTTTTCTCAGATGAACAACATATTCCGCTTTCGTTATATTTTACTGCCCTCTTAAGCTTTATCTGTATTCTATTTTTTGGCTTTGCTTTAAGTATTATTTACTCGTTAGTTGGGAAGTTAAGAAAAGAAATTATTACCGATAAGCTAACTGGGGCAAAAAATCGCAATTACCTAAACGATGTCGCACAAAAAATGTATTCACTCTCAAAAAGACGAGATGAGCCACTTTCTGTCATATTATGTGACATAGATTGGTTTAAGAACATTAATGACAATTTCGGGCATTCTGCTGGCGATAAAGTATTAGTGAGCTTTTCTCATGTTATAGAATCATCATTACGAACTGAAGATATCTTGATCCGTATTGGTGGTGAGGAATTTATTATTTTATTACCTTATAACGATATTGAAAAAGCCATGTTCACCGCAGAACGATTGCGTAAAGCCATTAATGAAGCGTCCATGGATATTGGTGAAGAGAGCATTCAAATATCCGCCAGTTTTGGTGTAGTGCAGGTAGATATTACGAAAAGTATTGATGATAATATCAATCATGCCGATATCGCCTTATATGAAGCAAAGCGCAGTGGGCGCAATAAAGTTATCGCCTATAGTCGCTAATATTTCCACCTAAAATTCAGCAATGAACTAATCAATAACAAAATAAATAAAAAACAATAATAAGAGTATTTCATGGAATCATACCAAAAAATTTATGAACGTGCCTGTGAACGTAAAGGCGGTGAGCAAGCATTAGCACTATTACTAGGTGAAGGAAATCAAGATCCGTTGTTAAAGCACTTATCTGACGATCGTATCTTATCTGCGTTTACCAAAAAAATATTCCAAAGTGGCTTTGTCTGGCGCGTTGTCGAAAACAAATGGCCAAATTTTGAAGAAAGCTTTTTTAATTTCGACATTGAAAAAATATTAATGATGCCAGAAGAAATGCTTGAAAGAAAAGCGGCAGATCCTAAAATCATCCGAAATTTCAATAAAGTAAAAACCATAAAAGCCAACGCGCAAATGATGTTTGAACAACAAAATAGTGATGACAATAGCCATCCAAGTTTTTCAGCCTTTATTGCCGATTGGCCAACTGAAGATATTATCGGCTTATGGACGTATCTGAAAAAGCATGGTCAACGTTTAGGAGGAAATACTGGTCCGTACGCGCTTCGTGCATTAGGCAAAGATACCTTTATTCTGTCTCGTGATGTTGAAGGATATTTCCGCACTCATGATTTAATTAGTGGCGGTATTCAAACAAAATCAAGCTTAGCTACTATTCAAAAGTGCTTTAATCAATGGCAACAAGAATCGGATCTATCCCTTAGCCAGTTGAGTCGATTGATTGCTTTCGCCACCGGCGATAATAACGTGCAAGTAGCGTAAAAAAACATTGCGGCACTAAATTGGGGAAGCACATCGAAATAAAGGTAAAGCAGCAAGTCGAACACTTTTTTTGAAAATCATTACGTTCTTCATTGATATATCATAATAAAATTCCAATGTCGGATTTATAGATGCTTTGCATCACAAAGATATTTAAATCACTTTAAATGTTTTACAATCAACGCAGGAGTTCATCACAATAAATAAGATGAAATCGCCATGCTAATGTATGCAACTTATCAACAGGTAATAACTTAATGACACAAATAGCGGTTGGTTATAAAGATAAAACAGACATTGATTTAGCTAAAAAAGTCGCTCAGCAATGGCAACTTGAATACATTGGCGATGTTGCTTCTGTAAACCAGCAGTCAGGTTTACTATTTTTACTGCAAGTACATTTTCAACAAGTAGAACTTATTAAGTTAGATGAACCTAAGCTTGGCGCGATTAAAGTAGATTTTGTTGAAGGGGCTGTTGCCCATCGCCGGAAGTTTGGGGGTGGCAGAGGACAAGATATTGCCAAAGCTATCGGCTTGAAACACGGCTTTACTCCCCATGTTTTAGATGCAACCGCAGGCTTAGGAAGAGATTCTTTCGTGCTGGCATCTTTAGGTTGCCAAGTTACTATGATGGAACGCATGCCAATTGTCGCGGCATTACTTGAAAACGGCCTAGATCGAGCAAAAATCAATCAGGAAGTAGCCGAAATTGCACATCGTATGAACTTGATTTATGCATCTTCTATCGATGATATGCCACTGGCAAACGCCCCCGATGTGATTTATCTCGATCCTATGTATCCACATCGTGAAAAGTCCGCCGCCGTAAAAAAAGAAATGCGGGTCTTTCAATCTTTGGTTGGCGAAGATCTAGATGCTGATAATTTATTAACTCCTGCTCTTAAACTCGCAAAATATAGAGTAGTGGTAAAACGTCCAACCTATGCAGAACCTCTCAACAATAAAGCGCCATCAACGAGTATCAAAATGAAGAAAAATCGTTTTGACGTTTATGTCAACCAAGCAATACCTAAGCCTTCAAATTAAGTACATCAATTTACCGCTGTCATAAAAGTGTAACAACCCTGTCGTAAAACCTTCATAAAACTCACATAAAATTTCAACTCTTTTGTCCTACCGAGTAATGTTTGTGCGGGTTTCGAGTTTTTCCAAAATTTCAGTGATCGCAATTAGTATCTTTGCCATCATTTTTTTAGCCACTATGTATCATGTCGCTAATTCATTAACACAAAGCCAAATTCAATATACTAGCTATCAAACACTAAAGTCTCATACCACGATCAAGTTCAATCGTACGATCAATCAATACTTACAAAATGGTGATGCGAGTTTGTTAAATGATACCGAGGCACAACTTGACGAAATCATCGCCATTACTAAACGTTTAGGCATTAAAACCTTAACCGACGATATCAATGAACAAGCGAATCTACTGAAATCCGATATAACAACAAAATATCGAGCGCTAGGGAAGTTAAGTGGCGATCCCTTCGCTTTGATTCGTAATAGTGAACAAACTATCGCAGCAATTATATTAGACTTAGCAAAATACGCCTTTCAAACCACGACGCTCAACCCCCAACAAAAGTCTGCTTATTTAAAGCTGACGAATGAAAGCTTAAAAGCACTTTACGACTTAGTAAAAGGGCGCGAAACAATGTTTAGTGAAAATCAGCTGAGCAACCAATCTGTCACAATAGCATTAGACGAGCTGATCAATTTAACGGATCAAATTGCCACTTTTCCGTCACTCGAAATTTTTCCAGAAAGAGACGAAGACGAAGATGACTTTTTTGATGATGAAGATGATCTAGAAGATTTAAGCATTGAAGCATTGTCTGAATTAACGTCACTGCTTCACCGCTACCAAAATGAATTAAACAATACCTTAAGCCTTCAACAACAACGCTCACAAGGACTACAAGATTTAGCCGCTCAAGTTGATAAATTGGAAACAATCATAGTGGCTAGAGAAGTTACCGTAACCGAAGAGCAGCGCAAAATAAATGAAACATTAACGAAAGTGGTATTCGGCTTATTAACATTTTTAGTTATCTTTCTAACCGCAAATTATTGGTTAATGCGCAGTGTTATTCTTAATCCTCTACGTAAATTACGCGATAGTTTTGTCACTTTAGTTAATGAAGGCAGAGTCGACAATATCACTGGCATTTCTCCTAAAACTGAACTCGGTGAAATATCAAATAGTTTCAACCAAATGGTTTCAAAACTTGCCCAAGAAGATAAACAAAAAGCAACACAATTAAAGCTTGTTTCCAAAGCTATGCAAACCATGGAAAGCCAAGCACAAAATATTTTAAATTCATCATCAACTACCAGTGAACATTTAGTAGAAGTGGGCGATATCATGCTCGCGCTTTCTAATGTTACTGAACACGTTAATACACTTTCTCAACAAGTCGTTGATAGTGCAAAAGCCACACAAATGGCAATGAATGATAGCCAAACTCAAGTCAGCGAAGTACTGTTTGCTAGTGATGAAACAAACTCGGCTGCCAGCGCAGGGAAAACATCAATAGAATCATTACGCCAGTCCGTTGAAAGCGTTGGTACCATTGTTGACGTTATTAGTTCAATAGCCGATCAAACTAACTTGCTAGCACTGAATGCCGCCATTGAAGCAGCGAGAGCAGGAGAACATGGTCGTGGATTTTCAGTGGTTGCAGATGAAGTTAGGCAACTTGCAGGTAAAACCCAAGATTCATTAAAACAAGTCAGTCAACGTCTAGAACAACTTAATCAAGCTAGCGCCGCCCTTACCAGTAATATTTATGGTATTGAAAAAGCGTCTGATAAACAAAAAGACATTGCCGTTTTACTAAAAGGTAACGCTGCCAACGTGGTTGAACAAGCCATTAATTCTGCAAATATTGCCGAAAATACCTTAGCGCAAATAACCCAACAACGTTTACATTTTTCTGATTTTGAGCAAGCGATGAATAGCGTCACAACAGAGGTGAATCAATCGCGTGAGCTTGCCGCCAATATTTCTAAAGATGTCAGTGAACAAGTAAACGACATAAATCAAACTTTACATTTAGTCACGCAATAATGCTTTCAATCAACTAGCTAAAGCTAATACAAGGTAGATTGCCGTATTTTTTCTGGCAAAAATAACAAGTATTGATAACTAAGTCGTGCGCAAAGCCGATCATTACTCTAAAATTATAAGTAGTATTTTTTTGGGGGAGATTAGTTAATGGCTAAATCTTTGTGCAAGTGGAAGAAAAAAGAAATTGAAAAGGGTTTGCACGAACTCGCCCATATTGTCGACAAACCCCGATATATCTGCAAAGATTGTGCGCGCAGTGCACATGACAAAGGCTTTTTATGTAAAGCTATAAAATTACCACTATCACACCCATCTTAAGGTTTAATTATGATTCAAGAAAACATGAAAATGCCTACCGGCGAATTACAACAATTACAAAATGGCGAGATGATCTGCCACAATAGCGATGAATTATTCGCCAATAAAAAAGTGGCTCTGTTTGCAGTGCCTGGCGCTTTTACCCCAACCTGTTCTGCTGCTCACTTACCGGGTTATGTCGTTTCATATGATGAATTTGTTGCAAAAGGCGTAGATAAAATTATCTGTTTATCAGTAAACGATGCTTTTGTGATGAATGCATGGGGTGAAGCACAAAATGCTGAAAACATTATGATGCTTGCAGATGGTGATGGCAGTTATACCAAAGCATTAGGGCTAGGCATGGAAACGGCTGGTTTTGGTGGCTTTCGCTCTCAACGTTATGCCATGATCATTGAAAATGGCGAAGTAAAAAGCTTACATATTGAAAAACCAAAAGAATTTGAAGTCAGTAAAGCTGAAGTGATTTTAAATTCGCTTTAATGAAATAGAAACGAAAACAATTTGCATTAGTAATACATTGTTTTTATTAGGTTTTTTACTTACTATCCTTGAATTTATTGGCTAACTAAGGCAAAATCCTCACATATTCACAGCGTTAGTGCGCGAAAGATTAGTAGGAAAAAACATGCTAAAACCTGAAATGGTAAAACAATTAAACCAGCAAATAAATTTAGAGTTTTACTCGTCAAATTTATACTTACAAATGAGTGCTTGGTGTGAAGAACAAGGGTTTGAGGGTGCTGCTGAATTTATGCGTAAACATGCGCTTGAAGAAATGGATCACATGACACGTTTATTTACTTACGTCAGTGAAACCGGCGCTTTGCCTATTTTGGGAGCGATTGATGCTCCTCCTCATGAATATGAGTCGTTAGCGGATGTTTTCGAAAAGACCTATCAACATGAGTGTGAAATAACAGAACAAATTAATACATTGGCACATCAAGCATTTACTAACCAAGATTATTCTACCTTTAATTTCTTGCAATGGTATGTGGCTGAACAGCATGAAGAAGAAACGTTATTTAAAAGCGTGCTAGATAAAATTAATTTGGTTGGCCATGACGGTCATGCATTATTTTTTGTCGATAAAGATTTAGCTGAAATGGCTAAAACATCACCAACAAGTATTATGTCAAACCCTGCCGAATAATACTGTTTGGCACAATAAAGTGTACTAGCTCAGACTTGATCTGACAGTTACCCGTTTTTTAATCGGTGACTGTCAGTTTAAATTTGAGCTAAATTCT
>NZ_JAUOPE010000029.1 GCF_030546755.1 Colwellia sp. 1_MG-2023 | reverse complement strand
CTGACCCGTCCTAAATAAGGTTGACACTTTTCCAGCAACAAATTGGAGAGAGTCATGAAATCAACCACTAAACGTACTCAAAAAGATTATTCAATCGCTTTTAAATTAGGTGTTGTAGAGCAAGTAGAACGAGGTGAGTTAACCTATAAGCAAGCGCAAGATAAATATGGAATACAAGGTTGTTCTACCGTATTAACTTGGCTTCGCAAGCATGGTCGACTAGATTGGTCTAAAGGAACCCCTATTTTCTTAACCCAAGGTTTTGCTATGGCTAAGTCTCAATTACCTCAAACACCTGAGCAGCGTATTAAAGCATTAGAAAAAGAATTAGCGGATAGTCAGCTTAAAGCTCAATTCTTCGAAGCGGTTGTTAATGTACTAGAAACTGACTACGGTGTACGCATCACAAAAAAGCAAAAAGAGCAGTTATCGAACAAAAAACCATAGCGACGCTATCGGTTATTAAGGCATGTCACTTTATTGGTATTACTCGCCAAGCCTATTACAAACAATGTATAGCTCAAGTAAAGCGTGACATACATGAGCAACGAGTACTCAGTTTTATAATGGTTGAACGTATGAATCAACCAAGGATTGGTACGCGTAAGCTTAAATATTTATTGTCATTACAGCAGTTGTTCATTGGTCGAGACAGATTATTTAGCTTACTTGCATCCCATCAAATGCTCGTATCACGGCAACGTGCTTATCATAAAACAACGAACAGCCATCATCATTTTACTTGTCATCCAAACCTAATCAAAGCAGGTTTAGTGCCTGAAAAGCCTGAGCAACTCTGGGTGGCAGACATTACCTATTTGCCAACAACTACGGGGAATACTTACTTGAGCCTAGTCACCGATGCTTTTTCAAGAAAAATCGTTGGTTATCATGTTGATGACAATATGAAAACAAACTCGGTTAAGCTCGCTTACGCTAAAGCATTAAAGCAAAGAAAATCAAACAACATCTTAGTACACCATT
>NZ_JAUOPE010000028.1 GCF_030546755.1 Colwellia sp. 1_MG-2023 | reverse complement strand
CTCCATTAAATGCATTGTAATAGGTGAAATCAGAAGAGCCTGAGATGTTTACATTACCATAGGAATCGATTCGATATTGAGTAGTAATAACTCCAGCATTTGCAATACTAAATAAAATACTTGCAGACAATACCATGCCTGCCAATGCAGTATTTAAAAATTTAAATTTCATTCGAATTTCCTTTTTCATCCCTTTCAATTAATTTTGCTAGGTAATGGTTAAAATAGTAATTGATTAATTTTAGCACTTTGATACAAAAACTATACCAATCTGAAAACATCAAACAATTTCAATATGATGATAATTCACACAATTTTTAATAATGTAACACTGTAAAATACTCTGACACAAAACAACTCATCAACCAGTTGAATTTATAGAATAATATTACCAAACTGTAGTTTAAATAGGTGCTAGAATAAAAACCTCATTAGATGATTGAATTTCACCTTCAACCAAGTGTTAATAGTTATAATAATTAACTGTAAACTACCTAAAACAACCATTTCAGTTGTGTAATTGATTAAAACTCAGTGGTGCTAATTATTGTATTTCAACACAGTAACACCACTACAAGCCATTAAATTCAACACCTTTTCACCACAGAGCAACTGACTTGTAATCAGTTAGCTGAATATGGCATCAGTTGATACCTATTCACATCTAACCTTCTATTTTCATTCAATAAGTAAAAATACCTTATCTTAATGAATTTCGAATGAAACAAGATAATAAAATCTAATATATGCGTATTAACGGAGTTTTATCCGTTGTTAGTGAATTCTGACTAATATTCTTCTAAATATGCTCCTGAATTTGCAAAGGCTTTATGTCGGCTTATGCTTAGTTTTTGCCATCAAAAGCTTAATGAACAACGTCCGATTCTCGCTCACATCAGTCTTTAGGACAAATGTTATTTTCACCGACTATTCATTATTAAAATCTAGACAACAAAAAAGGCGCCTAAGCGCCTTTTTTAATCAGTTCAGATGTGAATCTAAATCGGGAATTAATCCATG
>NZ_JAUOPE010000027.1 GCF_030546755.1 Colwellia sp. 1_MG-2023 | reverse complement strand
GCTGACAGAAACTGTAGCAATTACTTCTTGGTTATCATTGGTTACATTGATTTCATCGGGGGATACCGATATATCACTGACTGTTGGGCCATCTAAATGAACAGGGTCGTCAGAAGCATAGCCATAAACATACTTAAAAGCATTATAAACTTCTTGATAAAAGGCATCATTAAAAAATCTGGAATGCATACTACCGACATATTCACCATCGACATAGTAATTAGGGCCGTTGATGAAATAACTTAAACGAAAAATTCCGTCCATTGTGAGGCGATCTGAATAATCTGAACGGGTATCAATGAACTCTCCTTTGCTTATAAAGCCATCCTCAGTTGGCGTTGCATCTAGCAGAGTATTTTTTCGATTCTCGATTGTACAACTATCATTTAAGCACTCATACCATGAAGAAAAGTTTCCCTCTCCAAGCGAAAACTCTATACCTTCAATATCTTTATAACTATAAGAAGAAGATGGTTCTAAGTTCATGTAATCGAGTCGTTCCTGAGAAACAGAAAATGTTAATGAGGAGTGTGCATCAGTTGAATAACCTTTGCCGTTGAGTGTTATATCAAATTCCTCTGTTGTGGTGTCCCAGTTACAAATTACATTTTCAATGAAGCATGTATTATTTAACTGTTCAATTGGTATTAACCATCGGTTTTCAATATCTACTTTCCACTGTGCTAATTCTACCGAAATGGTAACTGAGTCTGAATTCGTTGAATCGTTGTCATCTGTAACGACTAATTCAAAGGTTAGAGTCTCATCCTGAGTAACTAGTGGTGCTGTAAAGGTAGCGGAATTAGTATCAGCGCCAGTTAAAGTTACTATTGTACCAGATGTCTGAACCCAATTATAAGCCGTGATAGTGCCATCAAGATCACTCCCTGTGCCAGTAAGTGTAACTACGGTATTTTCATCAACAGACTGGTCAGTGCCAGCATTCGCTGTTGGTGGTTGGTTTATATTAAGAACTGTAACCGTTGTAGAACTGGTTGTAGAATCACTATCATTATCCGTTACAGTCAGCTCAAAGGTTAGAGTCTCATCCTGAGTAACTAGTGGTGCTGTAAAGGTAGCGGAATTAGTATCAGCGCCAGTTAAAGT
>NZ_JAUOPE010000025.1 GCF_030546755.1 Colwellia sp. 1_MG-2023 | reverse complement strand
TCTAGACAACAAAAAAGGCGCCTAAGCGCCTTTTTTAATCAGTTCAGATGTGAATCTAAATCGGGAATTAATCCATGATTTTAGATACAACACCAGCACCAACTGTACGACCACCTTCACGAATTGCGAAGCGTAAACCTTCGTCCATCGCTACTGGGTTGATTAGCTCTACAACAAACTTAAGGTTGTCGCCTGGCATTACCATTTCAACACCTTCAGGTAACTCTACTGCACCTGTGATATCTGTTGTACGGAAGTAAAACTGTGGACGGTATCCTTTGAAGAATGGTGTATGACGACCACCTTCATCTTTACTTAATACGTATACTTCTGACTCAAACTTAGTGTGAGGTGCAATTGAACCTGGTTGACATAATACTTGACCACGCTCTACGTCTTCACGCTTAAGACCACGTAATAAGATACCACAGTTCTCACCAGCACGACCTTCGTCAAGAAGCTTACGGAACATTTCTACACCAGTACACGTTGATTTTTGTGTATCACGGATACCTACTACTTCTACTTCGTCACCTACTGTGATGATACCGCGCTCTACACGACCTGTAACAACAGTACCACGACCTGAGATTGAGAATACGTCTTCAATCGGCATGATGAATGCACCGTCAATCGCACGCTCTGGCTCTGGAATGTATGTGTCTAAGTGGTTAGCAAGTTCTAATACTTTCTCTTCCCACTGCGCTTCGCCGTTCAATGCACCTAATGCTGAACCTTGAATTACTGGTAAGTCATCACCTGGGAATTCGTATTCGTTAAGTAACTCACGAACTTCCATTTCTACTAATTCTAATAATTCTTCGTCATCTACCATGTCACATTTGTTCATGAATACGATGATGTAAGGTACACCAACCTGACGTGATAATAAGATGTGCTCACGTGTTTGTGGCATTGGACCATCTGTAGCTGCTACTACTAAGATAGCACCATCCATTTGGGCTGCACCTGTGATCATGTTTTTGATGTAATCGGCGTGACCTGGACAATCTACGTGTGCGTAGTGACGTGTTTCTGTATCGTACTCGATGTGAGAAGTATTGATTGTAATACCACGCTCACGCTCTTCTGGAGCATTATCAATTTGTGCGAAGTCTTTTACATCACCACCGAAAGCTTTTGTTAATACCGCAGAGATAGCAGCTGTTAACGT
>NZ_JAUOPE010000024.1 GCF_030546755.1 Colwellia sp. 1_MG-2023 | reverse complement strand
ATACAAAACCACTTGGGTGTTGTATGGTTAAGCCTCACGGGCAATTAGTATCAGTTAGCTCAAGGCCTCACAACCCTTACACACCTGACCTATCAACGTTGTAGTCTCCAACGACCCTTTAGGGGAATTAAATTCCCAGTGAGAACTCATCTCAAAGCCTGCTTCCCGCTTAGATGCTTTCAGCGGTTATCAGTTCCGAACGTAGCTACCGGGCAATGCTATTGGCATAACAACCCGAACACCAGCGGTTCGTCCACTCCGGTCCTCTCGTACTAGGAGCAGCCCTCTTCAATTCTCAAACGCCCACGGCAGATAGGGACCGAACTGTCTCACGACGTTCTAAACCCAGCTCGCGTACCACTTTAAATGGCGAACAGCCATACCCTTGGGACCGACTTCAGCCCCAGGATGTGATGAGCCGACATCGAGGTGCCAAACACCGCCGTCGATATGAACTCTTGGGCGGTATCAGCCTGTTATCCCCGGAGTACCTTTTATCCGTTGAGCGATGGCCCTTCCATACAGAACCACCGGATCACTATGACCTACTTTCGTACCTGCTCGACGTGTCTGTCTCGCAGTTAAGCTGGCTTATGCCATTGCACTAACCGTATGATGTCCGACCATACTTAGCCAACCTTCGTGCTCCTCCGTTACTCTTTAGGAGGAGACCGCCCCAGTCAAACTACCCACCAGACAGTGTCCCCAAGCCCGATAAGGGCCCTAGGTTAGAACATCACGCATACAAGGGTGGTATTTCAAGGTTGGCTCCACTGCATCTGGCGACGCAGTTTCAAAGCCTCCCACCTATCCTACACATGTAGGAGCAATGTTCACTGTCAAGCTATAGTAAAGGTTCACGGGGTCTTTCCGTCTAGCCGCGGGTATACGGCATCTTAACCGCAATTTCAATTTCACTGAGTCTCGGGTGGAGACAGTGTGGCCATGATTACGCCATTCGTGCAGGTCGGAACTTACCCGACAAGGAATTTCGCTACCTTAGGACCGTTATAGTTACGGCCGCCGTTTACCGGGGCTTCGATCATGAGCTTCGCAGAGCTAACCCAATCAATTAACCTTCCGGCACCGGGCAGGCGTCACACCGTATACGTCATCTTTCGATTTTGCACAGTGCTGTGTTTTTAATAAACAGTTCCAGCCACCTGGTTACTTCGACTGCTCTGAGCTTAGGAAGCAAGTTCCATCACCCATATGCAGCGTACCTTCTCCCGAAGTTACGGTACTATTTTGCCTAGTTCCTTCACCCGAGTTCTCTCAAGCGCCTTAGTATTCTCTACCTAACCACCTGTGTCGGTTTGGGGTACGGTTCCTATATATCTGAAGCTTAGAAGCTTTTCCTGGAAGCATGGCATCAATGACTTCGTGTCCTTGGACACTCGTCTCGTATCTCAGCCTTAAGGAAACCCGGATTTACCTAAGTTTCCAGCCTACATACTTTCACACGGACTACCAACGCCGTGCTCACCTAGCCTACTCCGTCCCTCCTTCGCAATATATAGAAGTACAGAAATATTAATCTGTTTCCCATCGACTACGCGTTTCCGCCTCGCCTTAGGGGCCGACTTACCCTGCCCTGATTAACATGGGACAGGAAACCTTGGTCTTTCGGCGGGGGAGTTTTTCACTCCCCTTATCGTTACTCATGTCAGCATTCGCACTTGTGATACCTCCAGCATGCCTTACAACACACCTTCAACGGCTTACACAACGCTCCCCTACCACTTGAACCTAAGTTCAAATCCGCAGCTTCGGTGACTAGTTTAGCCCCGTTACATCTTCCGCGCAGACCGACTCGACTAGTGAGCTATTACGCTTTCTTTAAAGGATGGCTGCTTCTAAGCCAACCTCCTAGCTGTCTATGCCTTTCCACATCGTTTCCCACTTAACTAGTACTTTGGGACCTTAGCTGGCGGTCTGGGTTGTTTCCCTCTTCACAACGGACGTTAGCACCCGCAGTGTGTCTCCCGCATATCACTCATTGGTATTCGGAGTTTGCAAAGGGTTGGTAAGTCGGGATGACCCCCTAGCCTTAACAGTGCTCTACCCCCAATGGTGTTCGTGCGAGGCTCTACCTAAATAGATTTCGGGGAGAACCAGCTATCTCCCGGCTTGATTAGCCTTTCACTCCGACCCACAAGTCATCACCGCATTTTTCAACATACGTGTGTTCGGTCCTCCAGTTGATGTTACTCAACCTTCAACCTGCCCATGGGTAGATCGCCGGGTTTCGGGTCTATACCCTGCAACTAAACGCGCAGTTAACACTCGCTTTCGCTACGGCTCCCCTAATCGGTTAACCTTGCTACAGAATATAAGTCGCTGACCCATTATACAAAAGGTACGCAGTCACCCGAAGGCTTCCACTGCTTGTACGTATGCGGTTTCAGGTTCTATTTCACTCCCCTCACAGGGGTTCTTTTCGCCTTTCCCTCACGGTACTGGTTCACTATCGGTCAGTTAGGAGTATTTAGCCTTGGAGGATGGTCCCCCCATATTCAGACAAAGTTTCACGTGCTCCGTCCTACTCGATTTCACTTAAAGGTTGTTTTTGTGTACGGGGCTATCACCCTGTATCGCTCTACTTTCCAGTAGATTCCACTAACGCCCAATAAGCTTAAGGGCTGATTCGCGTTCGCTCGCCGCTACTAACGAAATCTCGGTTGATTTCTTTTCCTCGGGGTACTTAGATGTTTCAGTTCTCCCGGTTCGCCTCGCTGTGCTATGTATTCACACAGCGATACTG
>NZ_JAUOPE010000023.1 GCF_030546755.1 Colwellia sp. 1_MG-2023 | reverse complement strand
TGGTGGACGATACTGGGCTTGAACCAGTGACCCCCGCCTTGTAAGGGCGGTGCTCTCCCAACTGAGCTAATCGTCCATCTCTGTGGTGGCGTATTATAGGGAGATCGTAATTTCTGTCAACTAAAACTAAAGCATTTTTTTGCTTTTTTTCATTAATTTAATTTAACTGCTGTAATAATCAACATCTTGATTATTTTGTACTCTTTTTGTTGGTTTGTTTTAGACAATAGATGTATTCAGTTTCATTGCCTGTTAAAATGTCGCCAATTTTTATCGACATCATTTTACGACTTCAGGACTTCCTTAAGTCTGAATATTATAGTGAGACTTTTATGAGCTTAACAACTCGATTTGCACCAAGCCCTACGGGATATTTACATGTTGGTGGCGCGCGTACCGCACTTTACAGTTGGTTATACGCTAAGAAAAATGGCGGTGACTTTATTCTTCGTATTGAAGACACTGATCTAGAGCGTTCTACGCAAGCGTCAGTTGATGCCATTATGGATGGTATGAACTGGCTAAACCTAGCATGGACACATGGTCCTTATTTCCAAACTAAACGTTTCGATCGCTATAAAGAAGTTATTGAGCAATTATTAGCATCTGGTCATGCTTACCGTTGTTACTGTACAGCAGAAGAAGTTGACGCCATGCGTGAAGAAGCTAAAGCAAAAGGTGAAATTGAAAAATACAATGGCATGTGGCGTGACCGCACTGATCACCCTGAAGATCAGCCTTATGTTATTCGCTTTAAAAATCCATTAGACGGTGATGTGGTTATTAAAGATATGGTAAAAGGTGATATTACGATAAGTAATGAGCAATTAGATGATTTAATTCTTGCTCGTACCGACGGTACACCAACATACAATTTAACCGTTGTTGTCGATGACTGGGATATGAAGGTATCACATGTGGTTCGTGGTGATGATCATATTAGTAATACCCCTAAGCAAATTAATATTTTAAAAGCCCTTGGTGCTGAAATCCCTGAGTATGCGCATATTCCGATGATTTTGGGTGATGACGGTAAACGTTTATCTAAACGTCATGGCGCCGTGAGTGTGATGCAATACCGTGATGACGGTTACTTACCTGAAGCATTATTAAACTATTTAGTACGTTTAGGTTGGTCACATGGCGATCAAGAAATATTCTCTCGTGAAGAAATGATCGAATTATTTGATTTGAAAGATTGTAACCGTGCGCCATCAGGCTTTAATACTGATAAACTTATTTGGGTAAATCAGCATTATATGAAAACTTTGGCTCCTGAGTATGTAGCAAAACATTTAGCTTGGCACATGGCAGATCAAGGTATCAATACGGATAATGGCCCAGCTTTAGAAGAAATTGTTAAAGTTCAGGCTGATCGCGTAAAAACTTTAAAAGAGATGGCAGAAATTTCTCGTTATTTTTATGAAGATTTTACTGAATTAGATGCAACAGCTGTTAAAAAGCATTTACGTCCCGTGGTAAAAGAGCCACTCATTTTAGTAAAACAAAAGTTAGCCGAATTAACGTCGTGGTCGCCAGAGCTTATTCATGCAGCAATTAATGATACTGCTACCGAGTTAGAAGTTGGTATGGGTAAAGTCGGTATGCCATTGCGTGTTGCGGCGACTGGTGGTGGTAATTCGCCTTCGCTCGATATTACTTTAGCTTTACTTGATCAAAACAAAGTGCTGGCAAGAATCGACCAAGCATTAGCGGTTGTAGAAGCTAGAATCGCAAATAGTTAATTTGTTGAATTATCATTAAAAAGCCAATGTTCTTTTTAAGACATTGGCTTTTGTTTTTTTAGCCTAGGGCGTGTTGATCTTTCGAGGTTAAATTTTGTTCAAAATAAAAGCCATTTATTCAAGGCGTGAGTTAAGTAGCATGGTTGTTCCATGTAAATAGCGAACAACGAATAAAAAATGGCTTTTAATTGAACCCTTCGGGCAACGTTTGTTTGTCATTTCTACTGCATTTTTGCTCATTGAGGTGGAATAACCACATAACAATCGCAATGCTTTGTATAAATACCAAACAAACAGTTGCAAAAATCATCGCGAAAGATCAACACGCCCTAATTATTTCTTTGTAAATGGGTGAAATTAAAGAGTCATATAATGGATACTACAGAAATATTATCACTACTAAAATCGGCGCAACCTGAAGCTTATTTAGGTCCGCAAGGGATAAAGTTTATTACCGATGAAAGAGCGATTCAAAAGGCTCAAATTGGTTATTCGATTGATAAAAATGGTGCGAATATTACCAGTAGTCAACAAGGTTCATGGCAACGAAATTGGTTGGTTATCGCGAAAGACACTGAGTTAGCTGACCCATATTTTGTTGAGGTAAATAGTGCTCATTTGCCCGTATATACGGCTGTTTTCAACGAAACAACCGAGCAATGGCAAACAACACTTGTAGCCACAAGGTTAACGGGGTTTATTGAATGTATTGATTTGCTTTTTCATTTTACTGAACAAAATGAACCGAAATTTGTTCCAGATAGTACGGCTATTTTTGATTTGGAAAAACTTGAAACCTTTGGAATGCAGCTTGCCAATATCAGTGAGAACACCGACTTTTGGAAAGGGTTTTTTATTAGTTACGTAGAGTGGCTACAAGATGAAAATGTTTAACAAAGACGATTATATTGGCAAAAAGATCAACAGCCCCTAATTGCTCAAATTAGCGATTCTCTTTTTTAGCGCTACACTAAATATATATTACAAGGAGAGAAATATCATGGTGTTACCTAAAACAGTCTATGAAAATTTACCTTATCTATATTTTTTAGCGAGCGGTGGTTTGCTGGCGCTTGGTGACGGGTGGGCATTAATTTTTTCAGCAGGAATATTTTATGCCGTTGCTTGTATTGTGTTAGTGTCTCGTTCAGCTCATCGACGTTTAGATAAACATAAAACGCATTCGATTAAATACCTTTTCCCTGAGCTTGTATATGAATACTTACCATACACTTATGTGGCTATTGGCATATTTGTTTTGATGAGTACCGTGAATCCACTGTATCAATTTGCCGCTTTTACGTTATTGGTTTTAGCGTTGCGAAATTTACTTTGTCGAAAAAATAATCGCGCTAAATCGCCCTCTTTATTTTGAAAAATGTAAACAATTACTCAGTAATTTAGCTCAGCAATTTAGTTCAGTAATTTAGTTCAGTAATTTTGCACAGGAAAATTTAGCTCAGGAAAATATTTAAACGGATTACTTTCTAAGAACCTTGTGGTTCATCATCATTAATAAGCGGCCAACCACCAAGTGTTTGCCATTTATTCACAATAAAACAAAATAATTCAGCGGTTTTTTCTGTGTCATATAATGCTGAATGTGCTTCTTTGTTATCAAAATCAATCTTTGCTGTTTTACACGCTTTTGCTAGCACAGTTTGACCTAAGGCGAGCCCAGACAAAGTTGTCGTATCGAAACTGACAAAAGGGTGAAAAGGTGAGCGCTTAATATTGCATCGCTCTGTTGCGGCATTAACAAAACCTAAATCGAACGCAGCATTATGGGCAACCATAATCGCGCGTTGACAACCAGCCGCTTTCATTTTTTTACGAATTAGTTTGAAAATGGCTTTTAGCGCTTCTTCCTCACTTACTGCACCTCGTAATGGATTGGTTGGATCTATTCCCGTAAATTCAAGGGCAGCTGGCTCTAAATTTGCCCCTTCAAAAGGCTCAACATTAAAATGTATCGTTTCGTCTAAACTGAAAAGTCCAGATTCTTCATCTAAGCGTAATGTACTTGCCGCTATTTCCAATAAGGCATCGGTAGTAGCGTTGAAACCCGCGGTTTCTACATCTACCACAACAGGGTAGTATCCTCTAAAACGTGCCGCATAAGCTGATTTTTCTTTACTCTTTTCTGGTGAGTTATTTATTATTTTTGTTTCTTCAGTCATATGCCTAATTCAAATACTTATGTTAATGCAAAGGGCATTATCGCAGAAAACCACCGTTTAACTAAAGTCTTTCTAGAAATATTTGTAAAGATCAGCCAGAATAAGTAAATAGTCGTTAAAGTTATTTAGTTTTGTGTCGATAAAATTTAAGAAGCTTAGTAATCAGATAAAATAGTTATGAAAAAAACGTTAATAGCCATAAGTTTGAGTATATTTGTTAGTCAGACCAATGCCGGCATCAGACAGTATCATGCTGATCTGGGTAGTTCGCAGTGGCAACTGACAAAAGATTCTCGACTAAAATGTACTTTATCGCATCAAATTCCTAATTATGGCGAAGCCAAATTTTACAGTACGGCTAATAGAAAAACTAATATGGAATTTGAACTAGACATGTTGCGCCTTCCTGATAATTATTCATTAGCACAAGTTAGAGCGGTTGCTCCTAATTGGCGTCCAGGTGTTGCGAGTAGAACTTTGGCCGATATGAAACTACATAAACAATTTGCTCCTGACCTACCTAAAAAGGTCGCTTGGACTATGTTATCTGAGCTTGAACAAGGTATGAGTCCTACGTTTTATTACGATGATTGGTATAACGATAACGATAAAATCGCCGTTGGATTATCCACATCACGCTTCCATAAAGCTTATCAAGATTTTGTTGGTTGTGTTGGCAATTTATTAAATTATAGTTTTGATGATATCGCCTATACAGTGCTTAACTTTGAATTTGGCAGTGATAAATTTACTAAATCATCGCAAAAAAGAATCTCCATGATCAAAGAATACTTAAGCTTAGATACGGATCTAGAGTTAGTATTAATCGATGGTTTTTCGGATAGTTATGGTGCTCGTAATATTAACCAAAAAACTTCTGAAAAACGCGCCAATAAAATCAGAGAATATTTTGTTCAAAACGGTATTGATGCAAGCCGTATTGAAGCAAAAGGTTATGGTGAAAAACGCCATATTGCTGCCAATGATACTGTGTTAGGTCGCGCTAAAAATAGACGTGTAGTGATAAGAATGGATAAGCCATAGCGTTAGCTAAAAACTTGAGCCGTTGAATCATTCGTTTTTAAAAAGCCTAACTTAATTAAGTTAGGCTTTTTTGTGTCAGAATTAACGTACGGTTTATTTTCATTGGCTCAAGCTTGTGAGGTTTTTTTGATTATTGTACTGAATAAACAAGCCAATAAATAAAATAATAGACCAGCGATGGCTCCCCATAAATGAGCATCTATCGCAACATCTGCATGAATAAGTTTGGTTATATCTTCACTTGGACCATATATTTGTTCGTGAGTTATTTTAATGATTGCACCTATTAATAACAGATAACCGGTTTTATCTTTGTGTGCGATATCTTTAAGTGCTCCCCAAATAAATAAGGCATGTAATACACCAGATAAACCGACATATTTTGTCATTTCAGGGGTTAATATAAAAATGGCGATGCTGATCACAATACTGCTAAATATTACAAGTAAACAATATTGTCTCGTAGAATAAAACTGCCCATGAAGTGCCCATAGTAAAATTATTGCGAGCGTATTTAATAATAAATGGGCATAATTAGTGTGAAAAACGTGACCAGTTAATAAACGCCAATATTGGTGGTCAATGACCAGTGAGCGATTATAAATAAATAATTCACTGATTTGACTGTTAAATATAAAGCAAGCCATCGCGACGATGAGTAATATAAACGGCGCAATTACATGAGTTGTTTGTATTGGAAGTTTTTTTAACTGGAACATAGTCTTATATTTAATCGTGTAGTGTTTTTATTATATGTCTCGACCTTATTGTAACGTATGTCAACGACCACAAGTTAGCTGTATTTGTCATTTAATTTACCCGACAAATAATGATATTCATGTGGTTGTTTTACAGCACCCCAGTGAAGAAAAACAAAGTAAAGGGACAGTGACACTTTTATCTCAGTCATTAGCTTCATGTCAGGTATTTATTGCGGAAGACTTTACTGAACATGAAGCATTTTTAGCCGTCTTAAAACAATATAAAGGCCATATTGCTTTAGTTTACCCTTCTGAACAGGCTGAAATCATAAAGGAAAACGCTAATAATCATTTAGCAAACGATATAAAGTGTATTATTTTACTCGATGGTACATGGAAAAAAGCGTATCGTATCTATATGATAAATGAAGTATTACAGAAAATACCTCAACGAGTATTACCCGATAATATACTTGGTCAATATCAGATAAGAAAAACACAAAAACCAGGAGCGTTATCAACGTTAGAAGCTTGTTGTTATGGTTTGGCGCTGATGGAAAATGATAAAGACAAGTATTCTGGCTTGCTTAATCAGTTTATTAACTTTAATCAAATGCAATTATCGTTTGTGGTAAAACGATAATATTAAATTTCAAAGGTAAGATATGTTTGTAAAGTTTTATCAAAGTATATGTATTAGTGCGCTGTTGGTTTATAGCATTGGATCGGTAAACGCTGAGCCACTGAATAGTCAGTCGTTGATACAGGAAGATAGAGAGCCAGAAGCAGCGACGGGGATTATTGAAAAAAAGGCAGTTAAAACAAAAACGTATATGGTTGCTGCTGCCAATCCTTATGCAAGTAAGATTGGTAACAATATTTTAGCACAAGGGGGAAGTGCTATTGATGCCGCTATTGCTGTGCAATTAGCATTAACCTTAGTTGAACCTCAATCTTCTGGTATCGGTGGTGGGGCGTTTATTCTTCATTGGGATAATAATAACAATAAACTGACAACTTTTGACGGCAGAGAAACAGCTCCTGGGTTAGCTACATCCGGTTTGTTTCTTGATGAGAAAGGAAAAGCAATTCCGTGGATCAAAGCTGTTGTTGGTGGTCGCTCTGTGGGAGTTCCTGGTGTTTTAGCTTCATTACATAAAGCGCATCAACAATATGGCAAACTTCCTTGGCAGGCATTATTTAAAGATGCAATTAATCTAGCAGAGAGAGGCTTTACTGTTTCTCCTCGATTAGCGAAGTTAGTTGAAATGCAATATAACCCTGGTATTACTGAGTTACCCAATATTCGTCGTTATTTATTTCCTAATGGTCGAGCGATTAAAGCTGGAGATAAACTAAGAAATCCAAAACTTGGTAAGGTCTACCGAAGTCTTGCAAAAGAGGGGATAAAACCTTTCTATCAAGGTTGGATTGCTGAAAAAATTGTTTCAGCAGTACAAAACTCATCAATCGCACCAGGATTATTATCGTTAAATGATATGAAAAACTATCAGGCTATAGAAAGAGAGCCAGTTTGTGGGCCTTATCGATTCTATAAAGTCTGTGGTATGGCTCCGCCAAGTTCAGGGGGAATTGCGGTTATCCAAATTATGGCGCAATTAGAGCCGTTTCAATTACACAAACGTGAACTTGAAGATGTGCAAACTTCCCATTTGTATACACAAAGTTCACGTTTAGCCTTTGCTGATCGCAATCGATATATTGCAGATAGTGATTTTGTTGATGTGCCAGTATCAGGTTTGTTATCAAAAGAGTATTTAGCACAACGTTCAAAGTTAATTAACATTCATCAAGATATGGGACCAGCTCAACCAGGTGAACCTGTTGGCAGTGTCGCCTTAGCAGATGATTTAGCTTTAGAATTACCATCTACCAGTCATATTTCTATTGTTGATGATCAGGGGAACGCTGTTTCTATGACTACCAGTATTGAAATGGCATTTGGTTCAGCAGTGATGGTTGAAGGTTTTATTCTAAATAATCAATTAACTGATTTTTCATTATCACCGAAAGTAAACGGTAAACTTGTAGCAAACCGTTTAGAGCCATTAAAAAGACCGCGCAGTTCAATGGCGCCAATGATGGTGTTTGAAGGTGAAAAACTAAAATTGGTGGTGGGCTCTCCTGGCGGCAGTCGAATTATTAATTATGTAACACAAACGATTTTAGCCATACTTGATTGGCAACTTGACCCTCAACAAGCGATAAATTTACCTAAAATTACTAACAGAAATAAAGTCACAACCTTAGAAAAGAACACTTCAATTCTTAAATTAAAATCAGGTTTAGAGGCAAAAGGGCATAACATTGTGGTCAGAGATTTAAACAGTGGTATTCATGCTATTGAAGTGAGAAATAGTGGTTTGATAGGTGGTGCAGACCCTCGCAGAGAGGGAAAAGTGATGGGGAAATAATTTTTACTGTAATTGTTAACGATAAGACATAAAAAAATGGCCATTTAAGGCCATTTTTTTAAATTTAAATTTTGTTAATTTAGGAGTTGTGCTGATAGCTAAAAAGGATCTTTTAATATTTTATCTATCACCCATTTATCATCTACTTGCAGTAACGATACGCGTTTTACATCTTTAAGATTATCGTCATGATAAACACCATTAAAATAAACGGTAATTACTGCCTTGTTTTTAAATTGTTCTCGTACTTTTACGCCGGTATCGTCAGGGGTAATTTCGACCTTGTCATACGACATATTAAAGAGATGTCTGCCTACGGCTTTCGCTGATTTATAGTGAAGAATAATACGTGCCAATTTAGGGGAGCAAACTGAAGCCGCTTTTGTAATATCTTTTTCATTATATAGGGCATTAAAAAAAGCAACAGTTACTAATTCTGGATTATCTATTTCACTAATAGGCTCCTCACCATCATTACACCCAACTAACGTGAAAAGCAGTAAAAAAAGAGATGTTTTAAAATATTTATACATAATGAGAAGTTTTTAACCTGTTAATAGTAATATCATACAATAAAGTAAAGTCTAAGTTCTACGCTTAAAGAAGCTAAGTAATAGATATTTATCAGTTTATATGAATTGTATTATAGTCTAAAAATAAAAAAAGGTGCCGAGGCACCTTTTAGTTATTGAATTGAAACTGATCGTTTCATTTACATTGTTAAATCACTATATTATTGAACAAGTTCTTTATCTGAAAAAGTATCAGTGAATAAAGCACTTGATAAATAACGCTCAGCAGAACTTGGCAATATTACCACAATGTTTTTATCGGCATTTTCTGGTTTCTCTGCTAAACGTTTTGCTGCAACAACAGCCGCCCCAGAAGAAATACCGGCTAAAATACCTTCTTCTTTCATTAGTTTGTGGGCCATTTCCATTGCATCTTCATTTGATACTTGTTCAACGGCATCGATCACATCAAGATCTAAGTTTCCTGGAATAAAACCAGCTCCGATCCCTTGAATTTTATGCGGTCCAGGTTTTAATTCTTCACCCGCTAATTTTTGCGAAATAACAGGAGAGTCAACAGGTTCAACAGCAACAGAAGTGATATTTTTACCCGCAACATTTTTTATGTAACGACTTACACCAGTAATTGTACCGCCTGTACCAACACCCGCTACAAAAATATCAATGTTGCCATCAGTATCTTCCCAAATTTCAGGACCGGTAGTTTTCTCATGAATTTCAGGGTTAGCTGGGTTTTCAAATTGACCTAATAAAACAAATTTCTCAGGATCTGAATCTTTTATTTCTTGAGCTTTAGCAATAGCACCACCCATACCTTTTGCGCCATCAGTTAATTCTAGTTTTGCGCCTAAAGCGGATAATAATTTTCTGCGTTCTAAACTCATCGTTGCCGGCATAGTTAATGTAATACCATAGCCTCTAGCAGCAGCAACAAAAGCTAAAGCAATCCCTGTATTGCCACTAGTTGGTTCTACAATTTCTTTGCCTGCCACTAACTCACCACGCTTTTCTGCATCCCAAATCATATTTGCGCCGATGCGGCATTTAACACTAAAGCTTGGATTTCTTGACTCTACCTTAGCAAAAACGTTACCACCAGTGACTCTATTTAGTTTAACAAGTGGTGTTTTACCAATTGCTGTTGAGTTATCTTCAAATATATTAGGCATTTGCTATTCCTTTGGAACATTAGTTATTTATTAGTTTTTAAGACAGCAATTAACTAATTTAGTAGGTTGCTATCTATTAAGGGTAATATTAGCGTTTATTTAGTTAAAAAGAAGTGACGATTCGTTATATCTTATATTCTAAAATGGAATAAGCTTATCTTATGTGGTACTGGTTGTTATTGTTGATAAGTGTCGTAATAAATAGATGTTAATACGTTCGTTATTTTGATGAAAATCCGAAGGAAAGATGATGACTTCAGAGAATAGTTTAAAAACAAACACACAAAAAGCCCATGTGTTAACGGTGCAAGAAACAAAGCAAATCTTAACGCCTTTTGCTTTTGAAATTGATAAGTCGTTATTTGGTTTACCTTTAGCAACCCCATGGAAGAGAGGCGCTGCTTTGTGTATCGATTTTATGCTTATCTTCTTGTTAGCTGAAACACCTAGTGAAGTTTTAGCCTTTGTTGTGGGCTTAACATTTTTTCGTATCGGCAGTAAAAAAAGAGCGCAACAATTAGGTAAAAGAAGAGGATTGCGTAAATTCTTACTCAGAATCTTAGGGACGATTATCTTATTAAGTATATTAGCTTCAACGGTGCCAAACCTGTTTGATTCTTTGACTAAAAACGAAACAGCTAATACAGAGCTAGTAAACGAGGAAGTCAGCAGTGAGAAAATTAACGCTGAGCATTCTTCAAACAATACGGTTGAACTAGCAAAAAATATTGCAAAACCAGATTCAAACACCACGATAGGGCCACAAGATACACAATCATTTGTATATAAAGGCGTTGAATGGGGCAAAGGTGTGATAAATGATCTCGGCTTGAGTTTTGGTTGGGCAGTTTTTTATTTTACCGTGTTAACAGCTTTATGGAATGGCCAAACACCAGGAAAAAAACTCCTGAAAATTCGGGTCATTCAGCTTGATGGTTCTCCTTTGTCAATTTGGGATAGTTTTGGGCGTTACGGAGGATATGGCGCAGGGTTAGCAACAGGTTTACTAGGCTTTTTACAGATTTATTGGGATCCCAATCGACAAGCTATTCATGACAAAATTTCAGCAACCATAGTTATTGATGTGAAAAAAGCTAATAAGAGAGAGCAAACGAGTTAACTTTTCTTATTAGCAATTTATTAAATTATTTGATTTTATTAATGGCCTTTAAATTGATTTTTCTGGGTCTTGATCGAATTCAGGTTTAGGTTTAAGTTTAGAAAAATTTAAGGCATCCAAGCATAGCTAATTTTAGTGAAAAAGGTTCGTTGCTCTCGCTCTAAATGATTCAAATAATCATCTTGATAACTATTATCAGAATAGCCTAAGTAAAACACCGTTTGTGGGTTCAGTTTGTAAGCATAAATTAATTGGCTTGATAAATTCTTATTTCTTTTTGAAACATTAAGATAAGGGTTATTATCTGGGGTTCTATCAATATCACTATGCACTAAATTTAACTTTAAATAACTATGAACATCAAACTGATATGAAATACGCAACTCCGTTAAACTGGCTTGATAAACATTTGCGTCATTTGCATCTAATTTACTATTGGTATAATAAAGTTCAGCTTCTAAATGGCGTGTAAAATTATAGGAAAGGTTCGCGTATAGCTCTCGATAATCACCTAAACGGTTATTACGATAATCAATTTTATCACCGACGATGAATTCTGTTTCTAGGTATAATTGAGAATTAGGTTGAACATTTGCATAGAAGGTAGCTAATTTCTCCGTAAATCGAGTAGTGTTTCCATCTATGGCTAAGCTCGACTCATTTTCACGCAAGCCAATTTTATCAGCATAAGTAAACATAGCATCAAAGGTTGATAACATGGGGCCATCAATGGTGAAGCTTGTTGCGAGTGTTTTATCTAATAACTCACCTTTTTCATTGTGTTTTATTTGCCAAAGCCCAGATATTTTTGCTTCTTGCCAAAACGTATTATCTTCACCATAAAAGAGGCGATCGAGTAATATTTTATCTGATTGATAATCAGCTCTAGGCATGTAACCTAAATCAGCTCTAAATTTTTTGCCAATATTTTGGTGTTCTGCAGTGATATTCCAGTATTCAGAATTATGCTCAAAGCTCGCTTTATAAGCTAAATCTGTGATCTCATTGTCAAACTTTGTCCGATGTACTTGTTCTGAGAATTGACAATTTCCAAAGATACAATCGACATCCTTTGCTTGATCACAGTCGCTATCATTGTCGCCATAGCAAAAACTTTGATACAGATCTGTTGGATATTGAGTATTCGAATTAAGTAATTGTCCTGAAAAGGTATTTGAGTCATCAAAGCGGTATTTACTATCAATACCAAATACATAGTTATGATAATCATCTGCGGTTCTCAATGTACTAATAGCGCCTACAGAAAGATCATCGGTAAAGTCGTAGCGATATTTGAACGCAGCCGAATGACTTTCTCTATTTAATGTCGCTAAATCAGAGCCGGTATTACCAGGAACGAAAAAGTTAGTTTCAGTATCGTTCGTGATAAAAAAACCATAGCTATGAGATTGTTCGGTGCCGGTTATTTTAGCTCCGTAATCAGGATCCGCAATATTTCGTGTGTAAACCAGATCATAATTGCTGGAGAAGTAATCAGCGTTTTCAAGGAAAAAAGGGCGTTTTTCATCATAAAATAAGGAATAGGTTTTATTTATGCTTAATTGGCCTGAATCCACTTCTACTGTTGAAAAGTCAGGATTAAGGGTAACATTTAATAAGGTATTTGCATTGATGCCCCAACGCATATCAATACCGGCATCTAAATCATTATCGCTTTGCCACTTGTCATCAGGGTTATAAATATCTTTTGTTTCATTTTTATTGGCAACAATTGCCGGAGTAACCATTAGGTTTTTTCCGGTTTTAGCTTCTTTGAAACCATGAATTTCAGGATACTGACACAACCAACAATCGTTATTTCGATCTAAGGGAATATGAGAAATACGTAAACGAGTATCTCTTGGATATGAGCGAATTAATTCAAATGCCCACGTTTTAACATCGTTGTTATCTTCAAAATTGAGTATGCGATATGGGATCGCTATTTCTACTTGATAGCCTTCAGGAGTAATTTTACCGTACGAATCCCAAATGCCATTCCAAGAATCGTTACTGCTTCCGGTCATTTCGTTTTTAATACTATCAAGCTGAACGCCGAATGGATTGACAAAAAATTCGTAATTTAAACGGCGGTTATTAAAAGTATCAAATTTAATCCCAACTATATCATCACCCCAACGGGTATCTCGGTCTCCTAAAAACGCTTGAATTTTTTCAGGCTGAGGATCTTCGGCGATAAAGCTGACATAAATATATTCACCATTTTCGATGATTTTAGCGGTTGTTTTAACCGGACTGGCTTTGTTATTCCATGGATAATTGACGATGGATAAATCAAAGGTTTTCGCGTGTTGCCAAATTTCATCATGCAACTCGCCATCAATTTTTGCTGAAAGCTTAACTGAGGGCATATTAATGGGGGGGACGATTTCTTGCGCGAATGTTTGTATAGGGTTGTTGATAAACAACACAACTGAACAAATAGTCAATAAGCAGTAACGACTGATTAACTGCATGGAGCACTCCCAATTATTATTATTTTTTTGACTGCTTTATTACAGTACATCCTTTGACATAGATTTTTACAAATATAGTGTGGTAATACAATGAAAATTAATAATTTGTTAATATTTGCTTGTCTTCTTAATTACAAATTTAATGATAGAGAGGATTATACTTTCTATATTGAATTTTCAGAGTGAATTATTATTTAGTAGTCGAATATTAAGAATAACTACTGCATAATCTTAATAAGTTTAAATAGTTACTAATATTATGTTTATTTCAATTTTAAATGTTTTTGCATTAGCTTGCTTTTTAATGTGTTGGTTTGGCTATACAGTTTTCGCTAAAAGAAAAGCGAAAGATACTAATTGTATTGCAAAATGCTTACATCAGCACAGAATTCACTGGATGTATGAAGTGATCACACGAGATATAAGGGTAGGTGAAGCAGCATTGCTTGCTAATCTAGAAAGAAATATTGCCTTCTTTGCCTCTTCTACATTACTGGTTTTAGCGGGTGTATTAACACTATTCTCTCAAGTTGAAAAACTAGAAGCAGTGATACAATCTATTCCTTATGCCGAACTGTCTTCACATTCGGTTGTGCAATTTAAACTCGGCTTATTAGCGTTTATTTTTGTGCTGGCCTTTTTTCAATTTACTTGGTCAATGCGTCAATATGGTTTTATCAATGTGATGATAGGGGCTGCGCCGATTGATGAGTCAGGCACGAATGAAAATTTACGCAGTTATGCAAAACAAATGGCTATAGTGCAAGACCAAGCGGCACATTCATATAATTATGGTTTACGTTCATATTATTTTTCTATGGCGGCTATCTGCTGGTTCTTTCATCCATTACTCTTTATTTTTGCTAGCCTTTTTGTTGTTTACACCTTATTTATTCGAGAATTTAAATCGAAAACGGTTAAAGCAATCACAGCTGGCCAAGAATTTTTAGATATTGAACGTAACACTAGATTTCCACCCGTTGAAACCCTTAAGAAAAATGAGTCATAGTTATGCACAATACTCAACATCTGACTTTGATAACTTTGATTGTTTAAAAATATCAAAGCTTATTTATCTTATTGTGGTCTTTGTTCTACGAGGCTATATCGTTTGGTTAATGTCGGTATCAAATTTAAGAGATAAAGTTGGGGTGATACAGTGGATTTATCCAGAGCCTAGTCTTTTTTATTTAAGTTTATTATCCGGCAGTTTAGGATTGTTTGTATTAGTTATTCTAAGTTTAAGAAGGCCAGAAGCTAAGCTTTGGATAAAAAATAGTTGGCGATATATTCGTGTTATTTTGATGTCAGCACTGATCTTTGATTTAGCGGTCAATCTCATCGGGTATTTTTACTGGCAAATTCAAACATTAACTTGGGTAATAGTAAATGCCAGTGTAGTTATTTTGTTTGGTTTTTTGTTATTTAAAAATAATCGAATTCAAATCAATATCGCTGAATTTCCAGAAAAGTTACCGGAATAATATCAGCAAGCAATCATCGTTAATTAGTGCAATACACAGATAGGTTATATTTTGACAAAAGAAGATAATAAAGAACAACGCCTCGTTATTCTTGATACCGAAACAACCGGGATTAACCCAAGAGAAGGGCACCGAATTGTTGAAATTGGTTGTGTAGAAATGATCAATCGACAACTTACCGGGAGAACTTATCACGCTTATATCAAACCTATGCAGCATGGTATGCAAATGATCATGGATCAAGAAGTTATCAATGTTCATGGTTTAACGGATGAATTTCTCAGTGATAAACCCCAATTTGATCAGGTAGCACAAGAGTTTATTGATTTTATCAAAGGTGCTGAACTTGTTATTCATAATGCTAAATTTGATGTTGGTTTTATGGATCATGAGTTTTCAATGGCAAAAGCAAATTTACCCATGACGCATGATATCTGTACTGTGACAGATACTTTAAAAGTGTCAAAAGATGAATTTGGCTCCCCTAAAACCTTAGACTTTTTGGCAAGGCATTATCGAGTTGATAAATTAGTTGATCGAACTTATCACGGCGCTTTGATTGATGCTCAGTTGCTAGGCTTTGTTTACATTGAAATGACGCGTAAACAATCGGCATTAAATTTAACGGTTGGTGAAGGAAGCTCAGAAGGTGAAGACGCTAATGCCATTAAACGTTTACCGGTAAACCGTGAAAAATTAAAGATTATCTATGCAACGGCCGATGAAGTAATAGAACATCAAAAAAGATTAGCCATTGTTGCTGAAAAGGGGAGCGAACCCATATGGAAAAATTGAGTTGGTTAAAAATTTGGGCATTAGTGGTAATTATCTTTTTACCTGCTGATTTGACTGCACAAGATCAAATGCCCGATGTAAAATATTATGAACAAGATGATATAACCAATCAAATTCCATATTTTGATAATCGATTTCATATTGATGCGCAACTGGATGAAATTACGTTACTTTTTTATCGAAAAAACGGTTCACCACCTATCATTTTAGTACGTCCAGATGGCAGTAAATTGAAAGTGAATAACTTTCCGAAAGATAAAGTTGAATGGTATGACGATAGAACCTTTGATTTAATTACGATTAAGCAACCTATGCCTGGGCCTTGGCAAGCGATTGGTGATATTTTACCTAATAGCAAAATCATGTTGGTTTCTGAAGTAACGTTAAAAGTTGATCCGATCCCAGAAATTGCTTTATCAGGCGAGACGTTAAAAATAAAAGGGCAAATATTTAATCGGGAGCAAGTCGTTGATGATCCTTTGTTTGATGATGTAGTGAAACTTGACGTTGATTTTTTTAGTACCAACAATACTAGTTACGATAATTTTGGTGCTCAACCCATTCAAATAGGCTCATTTAGAGATGATGGCTATGATTTAGATGAATATGCCAAAGATGGAATCTTTACCGCAGAATTTAATTTAGATTTTTCACCAGGTGAATGGTTACCCATCTATAAAGTCATTATGCCAATGGCAACACGCGAGCTACGACAAAAACCAATTATTTTACAAGCAAACCCCGTTACCATTACTGTTGAAACAACTACCGATCCACTAGAGTTTCATATTGTTACTTTAAACCTTGATGATACTTTTATAGATCCAGACAGTATGGTCTTTCAAGGGAAAATAACGTTTCCTGATAAACAAACTGAACCATTTGCCATTATGCAAGGGAGTGGTATAACTCGGGTGAAACAAGTAGGTTATACAGAGCCAGGTATTCATCGTATTAGTTTAAATGCCTTTGGTGAAACTATAAATGGGAGAGAATTTCGATTAGTAGTGCCAGATTTTTCATTTAATGTTGATCGATTAAATGGTCCGCTTGTTCCTACACTTGAAGATGATGCAATCAGTCAAGCTGAGCAAGCTGCTGAAGCCTTAGCAGCTAAAATTGCCGAAGATAAAGCACAACTTGAAATGGAAATAGCACAAGCTAAAGCAGAGCAAGAAGCAGCGCAACAGCAAACCTTGATAATTATTGGCATTTCAAATCTAGTGATCATGTTAATTGCTGCTGGAGTTTTTGTTTTTATCCGAAAGAAAAAGCAATAATTTGACGTTTTAAACGAAAAACTACTTATATTTGTCGAGTTTTTCTGCTTATTGGTCATCAATTGTTCATATAGGTAAATGAATATAAAAAAGTGGTTGACGCATTCGATTGTTAACCGTATTATTCCCGCCGCATTCAACGACTTGTTGTTGAAAGCAGCGATTAATATGCGGAGTGGTAGTTCAGTTGGTTAGAATACCGGCCTGTCACGCCGGGGGTCGCGGGTTCGAGTCCCGTCCACTCC
>NZ_JAUOPE010000022.1 GCF_030546755.1 Colwellia sp. 1_MG-2023 | reverse complement strand
TTATCAATTTGTGCGAAGTCTTTTACATCACCACCGAAAGCTTTTGTTAATACCGCAGAGATAGCAGCTGTTAACGTTGTTTTACCGTGATCTACGTGTCCGATTGTACCAACGTTTACGTGTGGTTTCGAACGTTCAAATTTTTCTTTAGCCATTTTTCAATTACCTTAAAAAGATATACGTTAAATTAAATGTTTTTTCTCTCAGCGAGAGTTAAAAAGATAAGGAGATAACCGTCTATTCTAGATAAGGGAAGTACCCTTGTCAAAATGACTGTTAAATCTTTATCCTCAAACAAACTCACTGGGAGTTTGTCTTATATTGAATAGCCAAATACTCTCGATTCAACTACTCAAAATCCTTAGTAATATTTCTTTCTCGTAGAAAGTTATATTACGCCACCACGGCCTTCTACAATAGCAGTTGCCACAGCCCTAGGAGTTTCGCTATATTGCTTAAACTCCATTGAGTATGATGCTCGTCCTTGCGTTGCACTACGAAGCGCAGTCGCATAACCAAACATTTCAGACAATGGCACAGTAGCATTAACAATTTTGCTATTGCTTGGTCCTTCATCCATACCGTCAATCATGCCGCGGCGACGATTTAAATCACCTACGACATCACCCATATTTTCTTCAGGTGTTGTTACCTCTACCTTCATCACTGGCTCTAATAATGCCGGTGATGCTGCCATCACACCATTTTTAAAGCCCATTGAAGCTGCAACTTTAAACGCGATTTCATTCGAATCTGTTTCATGAAATGAACCGCCAGTTAAGGTTACTTTAATATCTAACATTGGGTATGACGCTAATACCCCTGAATCCATTTGTTCTTGAAAGCCTTTTTCAATAGCAGGGAAGAATTCTTTTGGAATTTCTGTACCATCAATGATCGCATTTTCATAGACAAAACCTTCGCCTTCACCGGCAGGTTCTATCGTTAAACAAACGTGGCCATATTGACCTTTAGTGCCCATTTGACGCTCAAATTTACCTTCAGCTTGTGCAGCTTTAGTGATAGTTTCACGATAAGAAACCTGAGGGTTACCTACGTTACAATCCACTTTAAATTCACGCATCATACGATCAGTAATAATATCGAGATGAAGTTCACCCATACCAGAAATAATCGTTTGACCAGTTTCTTCGTCAATTACCACATGAAACGAGGGATCTTCAGCCGCAAGCTTTGTTAGTGCATTGGCTAACTTTTCTTGATCTACTTGCGTTTTTGGTTCTACCGCTACTGAAATAACCGGCTCAGGGAATTCCATTTTGTCTAAGGTAATCACACTCGTTGGATCACACAAAGTTTCACCTGTGGTAACATCTTTAAGCCCTATTGCCGCAGCAATATCACCTGCGCGAACTTCTTTAATTTCTTGACGGTCATTGGCATGCATTTGAACAATGCGCCCTAAACGCTCTTTTTTCCCTTTAAGTGGGTTAAATACCATATCACCGGTTTTAACGACACCTGAATACACTCTAAAGAAAGTTAATGTGCCAACAAACGGGTCTGTCGCAATTTTAAAAGCAAGTGCTGCAAAAGGAGCGTTATCGTCCGCTTCTCTTACTGCTTCTGTTTCAGCTTTATCATTAAGTACCCCATGAATAGCATCTACTTCTGTAGGCGAAGGTAAATATTCTATCACTGAATCAAGAACCGCTTGCACACCTTTATTTTTGAAAGCTGAACCGCAAGAACACAAGATAATCTCATTGTTGATAGTACGTTGACGTAAGCCAGACTTAATTTCTTCCTCGGATAATTCCCCTTCTTCAAGGTATTTATCCATTAATTCGTCATTCGCCTCAGCAGCTTCTGATATTAGATTTTCACGCCATTCTTCAGCTTCTTCTTGCATATCAGCAGGAATATCTTCATAAGTGAAGGTCATCCCTTGATCGGCTTCATTCCAATTGATCGCTTTCATTTTGATTAAATCAACGATACCTGAAAAGTCTTCTTCAGATCCGATAGCTAGATGAATAGGAACAGCATTAGCCCCTAATCGCTCTTTTAATTGTTTAACAACATTTAAAAAGCTCGCACCCGTTCTGTCCATTTTATTGACAAAAACAATGCGCGGTACTGAATACTTTTCCATTTGGCGCCAAACTGTTTCAGTTTGCGGTTGTACGCCGGAAGAAGCACAAAGTACTAATACAGCACCATCTAAAACACGTAAAGAACGTTCAACTTCAATCGTAAAATCAACATGGCCAGGAGTATCGATAATGTTAATTCGATGATCTTCAAATTGACCTGTCATCCCTTTCCAAAAACAAGTAGTTGCCGCAGACGTTATGGTAATACCGCGCTCTTGCTCTTGTTCCATCCAGTCCATAGTCGCAGCACCATCATGTACTTCACCGATCTTATGAGAAAGACCTGTATAAAAAAGTACACGTTCTGTTGTTGTTGTTTTACCAGCATCAACATGAGCACAAATACCAATATTTCGATAACGCTCAATCGGGGTAGTACGAGCCACTAATTTTTCCTTTGGTTGTAAGAGATATAATTAAATAGTTTCATTGCATTCATAAGAACCATTTAACTATATTCTAATTTTAAATATATCTAGAGTAGAAAAGCGCAGTTGCTGTTCTAAAACAATCAACTGCGCTGTTCAATTTTTTACTATCGTGTTTACCAGCGATAGTGAGCGAACGCTTTGTTCGCTTCGGCCATACGGTGAACGTCTTCACGTTTCTTAACCGCGCTACCTTTACTATCTGATGCATCAAGCATTTCGTTAGCAAGGCGCTGAGCCATTGATTTTTCACCACGTTTACGAGCTGCTTCAACTAACCAACGCATGGCTAGAGCATTACGACGAACAGGACGAACTTCAACTGGTACTTGATAAGTAGAACCACCAACACGACGAGATTTAACTTCGACTTGTGGACGGATGTTTTCAAGGGCAATTTCGAAAAGCTCTAAGTGAGTTTTTTCGGTATTTTTTTCAGTTAAAATGTCTAATGCACCGTATACAATTTTTTCTGCAGTAGATTTTTTACCATCAACCATAAGGATGTTGATGAATTTTGCTAAAAGTTCATTATGGAACTTAGGATCTGGCAATATTTTACGTTGCCCAACGACGCGTCTTCTTGGCATCTTAATTCTCCGTTGTATTCAGGAATAACCCAAAATGTATTATCTATTTGGCCTTACTTAACGTTTCTAATCTCTTCCTCATTATCTAAGAAAGACAATGGGAAACTTAAGATTTAGGTCGCTTAGCACCGTACTTAGAACGGCCTTGTCTTCTGTCGTTAACACCTGAACAATCAAGTGCACCACGAACGGTGTGATAACGCACACCCGGTAAATCTTTAACACGACCACCACGAATCAAGATAACACTATGCTCTTGTAAGTTGTGACCTTCACCACCGATGTATGAAGTTACTTCGTAGCCGTTAGTTAAACGAACACGAGCAACTTTACGAAGTGCTGAGTTTGGTTTCTTTGGTGTAGTAGTATACACACGAGTACATACGCCACGACGTTGAGGACAAGCTTGTAACGCTGGAACGTTACTTTTTTGTACCTGTCTGACACGTGGTTTACGTACCAATTGGTTAATAGTTGCCATTATAGCTCCTGATTAATTAAAACTATGGGTAATTTTTATTGACTAAGTTTGCCAAAATCACCCGCTTATAAACGTGAAAAACCGCGACCTTATTTATTAAGTACTCAAAGCACAGAATAAAAGGTCGCGGAATTCTAATGGTCAAGCTTTAACCTGTCAAGCTTTACTAGCAGAAGACAGGCTAAAATTGACTTTTTTCTCTCTTTAGCGGTTATTCATCCACACCAGAGGTCAAGTCTGCATTCAAAGCGTCTGTTAAAGCTTGCGCTGCTTCGTCAGCTGATACTGTGATTTCTTCTTCCACTTCAGCATTGCGTTGACGCGCACGCTCTTGGTGGTAAGCATAACCTGTACCTGCTGGAATCAAACGACCAACAATAACGTTTTCTTTCAAGCCGCGTAACTTATCTTTCTTACCAGCAACTGCCGCTTCAGTAAGTACACGCGTTGTTTCTTGGAACGACGCCGCAGAAATAAATGAATCCGTTGAAAGTGAAGCTTTCGTGATACCCATCATTTGCATTTCATAAACAGCTGGACGTTTACCTTCAGCTTCTAATTCACGGTTTGCAATATTGACATTTGCCACTTCAAGTTGTTCACCTTTGAGGAACTCACTATCACCAGCATCAAGAATTTCACACTTACGAATCATTTGACGAACGATAACTTCGATATGCTTATCGTTAATTTTTACACCTTGTAAACGATATACTTCTTGTACTTCGTTAACTATGTAGTTTGCTACTGGAGCTACACCACGTAAGCGTAAAATGTCATGTGGTGATTCAGGACCATCGGCGATAACTTCACCTTTAATCACTTGCTCACCTTCATAGATGTTTAATTGACGCGTTTTAGGAATCATCTCTTCGTAAACTTCACCACTCGGTTGAGTGATTAATAAACGAACTTTACCTTTCGTTTCTTTACCAAAGCCAACTACACCAGTTTTCTCTGCAAGAATTGCAGGTAATTTAGGCTTACGTGCTTCAAATAAATCAGCAACACGTGGCAGACCACCGGTAATATCGCGCGTTTTAGAAGATTCTTGAGGAATACGTGCTAACGCATCACCAATGTTAACTTGCACACCATCTTCTAAGTTTACAATTGCATTACCTGGTAAGTAGTACAAGGCAGGAATATCAGTACCAGCAATATTTACATCATTACCTTTAGCATCAATCAATTTAACCGCTGGGCGCATTTCTTTACCTGCAGCGTTACGTTGACCAACATCAGTAACAATGATACTTGATAAACCAGTAAGCTCATCTGTTTGACGAACCATAGTTACGCCATCTACTAGATCAACGAACTGAACTTTACCCGCCACTTCCGTAATAATTGGATGCGTATGTGGGTCCCAGTTAGCAATCGTGTCACCAGCAGTGATTTCGCCACCATCTTTCTTAGAGATGATTGAACCGTAAGGAACTTTATAACGCTCTTTCTCACGACCTAGTTCATCAATAACGGTTAGCTCTGATGAACGAGAAGTAATCACTAAGTGTCCATCTGAATTCGTTACAGATTTAGCATTTTGTAATTTTAAGTGACCGGTGTTTTTAACTTGTACGCTGTTCTCCGCTGATGCACGAGATGCCGCACCACCGATATGGAACGTACGCATGGTTAACTGTGTACCTGGTTCACCGATTGATTGTGCAGCCACAACACCAATCGCTTCACCTTGGTTGATCATATGACCACGAGCCAAATCACGACCGTAACAGTGTGCACAAATACCAAAGTCAGTTTGACAAGTAATAATTGAACGCACTTTCATTTGATCGATTGAATTTTCTTCAATGAAATCACATAAGGCTTCATCAATTAAGGTATTACGTGCTAATAATACTTCTTCGGTGCCTGCTTTTAATACATCTTCAGCAACTACACGACCAAGTACACGTTCACGTAATGGTTCAACAACATCACCACCTTCAATCAATGGTGTCATTAATAGACCATCGTGAGTACCACAATCATGCTCTGTAACAACCAAATCTTGCGCAACATCAACTAAACGACGAGTTAAGTAACCCGAGTTAGCTGTTTTAAGTGCCGTATCGGCCAAACCTTTACGCGCACCGTGAGTAGAGATGAAGTATTGTAAAACGTTCAAACCTTCACGGAAGTTAGCGGTGATTGGTGTTTCGATGATTGAACCATCTGGTTTAGCCATCAAACCACGCATACCTGCTAACTGACGGATCTGAGCGGCACTACCACGAGCACCCGAGTCAGCCATCATGTAGATTGAGTTGAATGAGTCTTGCTCTTCCATCTCACCGTCACGGTTTAAAATAGATTCTTTAGATAAGTTATCCATCATCGCTTTCGAGATCTTCTCGTTGGCAGATGACCAAATATCAATAACCTTGTTGTATTTCTCACCTTGAGTCACTAAACCTTGCTCAAATTGAGACTGAATTTCAGAAACTTCTTCTTCAGACTCATCAATGATAGTGTATTTAGCATCAGGGATAACCATATCATCAATACCAACTGACGCACCCGCGATCATCGCGTAGTGGAAACCGGTATACATGATGTGATCGGCAAAAATTACTGTGTCTTTTAAGCCAAGATTACGGTAAGCATGGTTAATCAGTTTTGAAATAGGTTTTTTACCTAAAGGCTGATCAATCAATTCATAAGGCATACCTTTTGGACATACTTGCCACAAAATCGCACGACCAACCGTTGTATCACGTAAGTTAGTGTGAGCTACTAATTCACCTTCAGCATTACGAATATGTTCAGTAATACGAATTTTAACACGGGCATGCAATTCAGCAGCGCCGGTACGGTAAGCTTTTTCGGCTTCTTTAGTGTCAGCAAATACCATGCCTTCACCTAAACCATTTACACGATCACGCGTTAAGTAATATAAACCTAATACAACATCTTGTGATGGTACTATGATTGGATCACCGTTCGCAGGAGAAAGAACGTTATTCGTTGACATCATCAACGTACGAGCTTCCATTTGTGCTTCGATTGTCAACGGTACGTGTACCGCCATTTGGTCACCATCGAAATCGGCGTTATATGCCGCACAAACTAATGGGTGTAAATGAATGGCTTTACCTTCAATAAGAACAGGTTCAAATGCTTGGATACCTAATCTATGAAGTGTTGGTGCACGGTTAAGCATAACTGGATGTTCACGGATCACTTCATCAAGTACATCCCAAACTTCAGCGCCTTCACGTTCCACTAATTTTTTAGCGGCTTTTATCGTAGTCGCTAAACCACGTGCTTCTAATTTTCCATAGATAAATGGCTTAAATAATTCAAGAGCCATTTTCTTCGGTAAACCACACTGGTGTAAACGTAACGTTGGACCAACCGTGATTACAGAACGACCAGAGTAATCAACACGCTTACCAAGTAAGTTTTGACGGAAACGACCTTGCTTACCTTTGATCATATCGGCAAGTGATTTAAGAGGAGGTTTGTTAGAACCGGTAATTGCACGACCACGACGACCGTTATCTAAAAGTGCATCAACAGACTCTTGTAACATACGTTTTTCGTTACGTACGATAATGTCTGGAGCAACTAGGTCTAGAAGACGTTTTAGACGGTTGTTACGGTTAATAACACGACGGTACAAATCGTTCAAATCAGAAGTTGCAAAACGGCCACCATCCAATGGTACTAACGGACGTAAATCCGGTGGTAAAATTGGTAGTACGTTCATGATCATCCACTCAGGCTTGTTACCTGAAGCGGCGAATGCTTCCATTAATTTTAAACGCTTAGTAATTTTTTTACGTTTAGTTTCACTACCGATTTCTGGTAATTCTTCACGCATCTGCGCAACTTCACCGTCAAGGTCAATTTGTTGTAGTAAAGCTAAAACCGCTTCGGCACCCATCAGTGCATCAAATTCATCGCCATGTTCTTCTAACGCATCAAGATATTCTTCTTCAGTTAGAATTTGGCTTTTCTCTAATGTCGTCATACCCGGTTCGGTAACAACATAAGATTCAAAATATAATACGCGTTCAATATCACGTAAGGTCATATCAAGTAATAAACCAATACGAGATGGTAATGATTTTAAGAACCAAATATGCGCAACTGGGCTTGCTAATTCGATATGACCCATACGGTCACGACGAACTTTTGTTAATGTAACTTCAACGCCACATTTTTCACAAATAACACCACGATGCTTTAAACGCTTGTACTTACCACAAAGACATTCGTAATCTTTTACTGGACCGAAAATACGCGCACAAAATAAACCATCACGTTCTGGTTTGAACGTACGATAGTTAATCGTTTCAGGTTTTTTAACTTCACCAAACGACCAAGAACGGATCTGGTCTGGTGATGCTAGTCCGATACGTATACCATCGAACTCTTCTGTTTGATTTTGTTGCTTAAGAAACTTAAGTAAATCTTTCACACTCTTCTCCTGTCGGAGTTAAACTTTGAAGAGAAAGTCAATTTCTGACTTTCTCCGCGTACTGAGTTTTATCCGATAAAACTCAGCAATACCGTTTTATCAGCTAGTCCTGATCTAATTCGATGTTAATACCTAACGAACGAATTTCTTTCAACAATACGTTGAATGACTCAGGAATGCCTGGTTCCATTCTGTGATCACCGTCAACTAAGTTTTTATACATCTTAGTACGACCGTTAACATCATCAGACTTAACCGTTAACATTTCTTGTAGCGTATAAGCAGCACCGTATGCTTCTAATGCCCATACTTCCATCTCACCGAAACGTTGACCACCAAATTGCGCTTTACCGCCAAGAGGTTGTTGTGTAACCAGTGAGTAAGAACCAGTAGAACGTGCATGCATTTTGTCATCAACTAAATGGTTTAGTTTCAGCATATACATGTAACCTACAGTAACAGGACGTTCAAATTCACGACCTGTACGGCCATCAGTTAAGGTAAACTGACCACTTTCAGGCATATCTGCTAATTTGAATAAGTCTTTAATTTCTCGCTCACTTGCACCATCAAATACTGGTGTAGCGATTGGAAGACCTGCACGTAAGTTGTTCGCTAAACGCATGATTTCGTCATCAGTAAAGCTTTCAATATCCACTTCTTGACGAGATTCACCTAGTTCATACACTTCTTTTAAGAAGCCACGAAGTTTAGCAATTTCACGTTGCTCTTCTAGCATACGGTTAATTTTTTCACCGATACCACGAGCAGCCATACCTAGATGTGTTTCTAAGATTTGACCAATGTTCATACGTGATGGAACACCTAACGGGTTCAATACGATATCTACCGGAACACCGTGTTCGTCATAAGGCATATCTTCAACTGGTACAACATTTGAGATAACACCTTTGTTACCATGACGACCAGCCATTTTATCACCAGGCTGAATACGACGTTTAACCGCAAGATAAACTTTGATAATTTTTAACACGCCTGGCGCTAAATCAGCACCTTGTGTGATCTTACGACGTTTAACTTCGTATTTTTTATCAAAATCAGCTTTGATGTTGTCGTATTGTTCAGCGATTTGTTCAAGCTCTGATTGTTGTGCTTCATCAGCTAAGTTTTGAACTAACCACTTATCACGAGACATACCGTTAAGGTCTGCATCATTTAAGCCGGCTGTTAAAAGAAGTTTCTTAGCACGAGCATAAATACCATCTTCTAAGATGCTGAATTCATCGCCTAAATCTTTCTTAACTTCTTTTAATTGTAATTCTTCAATTTCTTCTGCACGTTTATCTTTTTCAACACCGTCACGAGTGAAGATTTGAACATCGATAATCGTACCTGATACTGAATTTGGTACACGTAAAGAACTGTCTTTAACGTCTGCAGCTTTCTCACCGAAAATCGCACGTAAAAGTTTTTCTTCAGGCGTTAACTGTGTTTCACCTTTAGGAGTAACTTTACCCACTAAGATGTCACCGCCGTTAACTTCAGCACCAATGTAAACAACACCAGATTCATCAAGTTTGCTTAATGCTGACTCACCAACATTAGGAATATCTGAAGTAATTTCTTCAGAGCCTAATTTGGTATCACGAGCAATACAGCTTAATTCTTGAATGTGAATAGTAGTGAAACGGTCTTCCTGAGCTACACGCTCAGATAACAACATTGAATCCTCAAAGTTGTAACCATTCCAAGGCATAAATGCGATACGCATGTTTTGCCCTAGTGCTAATTCACCCATATCTGTTGAAGGACCATCAGCTAATACATCACCACGAACCACTGGCTCACCCATACGACACTGTGGACGTTGGTTAATACAAGTGTTTTGGTTTGAACGTGTGTATTTTGTTAAGTTATAAATATCAATACCTGCTTCACCCGCATGCATTTCATTTTCATTCACTTTAACAACGATACGTGAAGCATCTACATAAGAGACAACACCACCACGTTTAGCTACGGCTGTTACACCAGAGTCAACAGCAACAATTTTTTCCATACCAGTACCAACAAGCGGCTTATCCACTTTAAGTGTTGGAACTGCTTGACGTTGCATGTTCGAGCCCATTAAGGCACGGTTAGCATCATCATGCTCTAGGAATGGAATTAATGACGCAGCAACAGAAACGATTTGTTGTGGAGAAACATCCATGTACTGAACTTGTTCAGCAGACATCAATGTAAATTCATTTCTATGGCGACAAGGTACTAAACCTTCAACAAGCTTGCCAGCTTCGTCAACTTCAGCAGTTGTTTGAGCGATAACAAAGTTACCCTCTTCAATCGCTGATAAGTAATCAACGTCATCTGTTACTTTACCGTCAACAATTTTACGATATGGCGTTTCCAAGAAACCGTAATCGTTAGTACGTGCGTAACATGAAAGCGAGTTGATCAAACCAATGTTTGGACCTTCCGGCGTTTCGATTGGACAAACACGACCATAATGCGTTGGATGTACATCACGTACTTCAAAACCAGCACGTTCACGCGTTAAACCACCTGGGCCTAATGCAGAAATACGACGCTTATGCGTTACTTCAGATAACGGGTTATTTTGATCCATAAACTGTGACAATTGCGAAGAACCAAAGAATTCTTTCACTGCCGCAGAAATTGGCTTAGCGTTAATTAAATCTTGCGGCATGATCGCATCTAAGTCACCAAGACTTAAACGTTCACGAACAGCACGTTCAACACGAACAAGACCAACACGGAATTGGTTTTCAGCCATTTCGCCAACCGAACGAATACGACGGTTACCTAAATGATCAATATCATCCACATCGCCTTTACCGTCACGAATGCCGATAAGCGTTCTCATTACTGCGATGATATCTTCTTTAGATAAAGTACCTTCACCTACTTCAACATCACGACCAACACGACGGTTGAACTTCATACGACCTACTGTTGATAAGTCATAACGCTCTAGAGAGAAGAATAAGTTATTGAATAACGTTTCTGCCGCATCTTTTGTTGGTGGCTCGCCTGGACGCATCATACGATAAATTTCAACTAACGCTTCTAAACGGTTAGTTGAACTATCAACACGTACTGTGTCAGACATGTATGAACCAACATCAAATTCGTTCATATATAAAGTAGAAAGTACTTTATGGCCTGCTTGGCTTAATTCAGCAAGCAATTCTAACGTTAACTCAGCGTTCGCTTCGGCAATGACTTCACCGGTTGATTCATCAACATAAGCTTTCGATAATACTTTACCGATAATATATTCTGCTGGTACTTCTAACTTATCCACTTTCTCTTTTTCAAGTGTGCGGATATGACGAGCAGTAATACGACGACCTTGCTCTACTAATACGTCACCATTTGCTAATTTAATATCAAATGTTGCTGTTTCACCACGTAAGCGTTCAGGGATTAAATCCATGATCAACTTATCGCCTTTAATCGTGAAATCAGTAGTATCGTAGAAAATATCTAGAATTTCTTCTGTAGAATATTCTAATGCACGTAAAATGATTGATGCCGGTAATTTACGACGACGGTCAATACGTACAAATAAGTTATCTTTAGGATCAAATTCGAAGTCTAACCATGAACCACGGTAAGGAATAACGCGTGCGTTATATAACACTTTACCTGAAGAATGTGTTTTACCTTTATCATGATCGAAAAACACACCTGGGGAACGGTGTAATTGTGAAACAATAACACGCTCTGTACCATTAATAACAAACGTACCGTTGTCTGTCATCAATGGGATTTCACCCATATATACTTCTTGTTCTTTGATATCTTTTACTGTACCTGCAGCAGCTTCTTTATCATAAACTACTAAACGTAATTTAACGCGAAGTGGCGCAGAATAGGTAACACCACGGATTTGACATTCTTTCACGTCAAACAATGGTTCACCTAAGCGATAGCTTACAAATTGTAATTCTGAACTACCAGAATAGGCTTTAATTGGAAAAATAGAACGAAACGCGGCTTCTAAGCCTGTTTCACCTGTCGGATCAATATCAATAAACTTACGGAAAGATTCGAGTTGGATAGATAACAAGAACGGATAATCCATTACTTGCACACTTTTACCAAAGTCCTTTCGAATACGTTTCTTTTCAGAGTAAGAGTAAACCATGGGGTTCCTCAGCTTGCTGGTTATGGCCGAATCTGCCTAAAAATACCAATTGGACTAAGTAATTGATCATAATATTTGACTATTTTGACCACTTATCTAATCCAATTGGTATCAGACAGGGTATTGCTGTGATACTTTTTTTCTTTAAGCATCAAATAATGCACTGTTTTGGTTTAAAAAAAAACCACTTTCTTTAGCGCAAAAAGGCCGGTGACGTTTAAATCACCAGCCATTGCCTTTTCAGGCAAATAATCTGTTTAAAAACAGATTATTTGATCTCAACAGAAGCACCTGCTTCTTCAAGAGCTTTCTTAAGTTCTTCAGCTTCAGCTTTTTCAACACCTTCTTTAAGTGCTTTAGGAGCTGATTCAACTAAGTCTTTAGCTTCTTTTAAGCCAAGACCTGTAGCGCCACGAACTGCTTTGATTACTGCAACTTTCTTCTCACCGAAACCAGTTAAGATTACGTCGAATTCAGTTTGCTCTTCAGCAGAACCACCAGCGTCACCACCAGCAACAGCAACAGCTGCAGCAGCAGATACGCCGAATTTCTCTTCCATTGCTTCTACTAATTCTACAACGTCCATTACTGACATTTCAGCAATTGCGTTTAGGATATCGTCTTTAGAAATAGACATTTTAAATTTCCTGTTTTAATTAACAGCCTTTTTTCAAATAAAAGGTACTGTTATAAATAACTATAAATACAAAAAGTGCGAATTGTGCTCTGCGTTTCATTAAGTAAGTGCAGAGGTAAACAATTATTAAGCAGCTTCTTGCTCTTTCTGATCGCGTACTGCAGCAAGTGTGCGGGCAAGTTTGCCTGCAGATGCTTCTTTCATAGCGCTCATTAAACGTGCAATTGCTTCGTCGTATGTAGGTAGTTTTGCAAGTACCTGAACATCAACTAAGTCACCTTCAAATGCGGCGGCTTTTAATTCAAAGTTTTCGTTAGTTTTAGCGAAATCTGTGAATAAACGCGCTGCTGCACCCGGATGCTCGTTTGAAAATGCAATTAATGAAGGGCCTTTTAAAGTGTCAGTAACACATTCAAAAGCTGAACCTTCTAATGCGCGACGTGCTAATGTGTTACGGATAACTTTCATCCATACACCATTTTCACGTGCTTGTTTACGCAAAGTAGTAATTGCTTCAACTGTAACACCGCGTGAATCCGCGATTACAGCTGACTGAGCGCCAGTGGCAGCTTCTTGAACTTCAGCAACAATTGCTTTTTTGTCATCAAGATTGATAGCCATTGGCTTTAACTCCTGGTTCACCGGTAAAAAACCGGTATTTACTATCCCTAACATTTTACTAAAAAATTGTAAAAAATTAGGCCGTTACGGCGAGGACCAGAATTGGAAATACTGGGTAATCACCATCTACGTAGGAAATATTAAGCAAACATTCCAGAAGAAATGCCTGCTCCTACGGTCTTTGACGGGGCTGTTCACACGTTTATAAAAATAAGAGAGCGAACAACACCTACCAAAATTTAAGGGGCGAGATTATATTCTACAATCCCACCCGTGTAAAGAAACTAATTCAGCCCCTTTACTAGAAAATTAATCTGCTAAGCTAGATGAGTTAACCGTTACACCGGCACCCATAGTAGTTGATACAGAAATTTTCTTAATGTACTGACCTTTAGCGTTAGCTGGTTTAGCTTTTTTCAAAGCGTCCAATAATGCTTCAAGGTTTTGTTGCAATTTAGCATCGTCAAAATCAGCTTTACCAATAGTAGTATGGATAATACCGTTTTTGTCGTTGCGGTAGCGAATTTGACCCGCTTTAGCATTGTTAACTGCTGTAGTAACGTCTGGAGTAACTGTACCAACTTTAGGGTTAGGCATTAAACCACGTGGGCCTAAGATCTGACCTAGTTGACCAACTACACGCATAGCGTCTGGCGTAGCAATTACCACGTCAAAGTCCATGTTACCGGCTTTAACTTGTTCTGCTAAATCGTCCATACCTACAACGTCAGCACCAGCTGCAGTTGCTTTCTCAGCATTTGCACCTTGTGTAAATACTGCAACACGAACATCACGACCTGTACCGTTAGGTAATACAGTCGCGCCACGTACGTTTTGATCAGATTTACGAGCGTCAATGCCAAGGTTGATTGCAACATCAACACTTTCACGGAATTTTGCAGTGGCAAATTCTTTTAATAAAGCAAGCGCTTCATTAATGTCATATTCTTTTAATACGTCTACTTTTTCACGGATAAGACGAGCGCGTTTTGATAATTTAGCCATTGATTAGTCCTCTACCACTAAACCCATTGAACGAGCAGAACCCGCAATGGTACGCACTGCAGCTTCCATAGAACCAGCAGTTAAATCAGGTTCTTTTGTCTTAACGATTTCTTCAAGTTGAGCTGTAGTAACAGTACCCACTTTTTCAGTGTTAGGACGACCAGAGCCGCTTTTGATACCAGCCGCTTTCTTTAATAAGTAAGAAGCAGGTGGAGTTTTTGTTTCGAACGTGAAAGAACGATCAGCATAAACAGTAATAACTACTGGAACTGGAGCGCCTTTTTCAAGTGAATCTGTTTTTGCGTTGAACGCTTTACAGAATTCCATGATGTTCACACCGTGTTGACCTAAAGCAGGACCAACTGGCGGTGACGGGTTTGCTGCACCAGCAGCAACTTGTAGCTTGATTAAAGCTGTGACTTTTTTAGCCATCTTTAATATTCCTATGTTTGGGTACGAACGCCCTGCTTTACCTTACAAAAGGAAAAGCAACGAACCTTAATGGTTGAGCTCCCCGTGGATTAAAAATCGTTAAAATTTACTGACTTTTCAGCCATACAAATAAAAACGGCAGCGGATTATAAATTAATCAACACCACCGTTTCAAGTTATATTTTTGTTTTGAGCAGTATTTTTATCGTTTAGCTTTTTCTTGTCGATAAATTGCCGTTTTTCAGTTCTATAAAACGAAAAAACGCCTGCCAATGGCAAGCGTTTTAATCAGCTGAAAAAGATTACCCTTTTTCTACTTGACCAAATTCTAAATCAACTGGGGTTGAACGACCGAAGATAAGTACTGATACTTTAATTCGGTTTTTCTCGTAATCAAGTTCTTCAACCACACCGTTAAAGTCAGCAAATGGCCCATCAATAACACGAACCACTTCACCTGGTTCAAATAACGTTTTAGGTTTAGGTTTATCGCCATCTTCTAAACGTTGTAAAATACGATCCGCTTCTTTTTGGGTAATAGGTGCAGGACGATCACTCGTACCACCAATAAAACCAAGCACACGAGGCACACTTTTCACTAAATGCCATGCTTCTTCATCCATCGCCATTTGTACTAATACATAGCCAGGGAAGAATTTACGAGCACTTTTACGTTTTTGACCCGCGCGCATCTCAACCACTTCTTCAGTTGGTACTAAGATTTGTCCAAACTTATCTTGTAAGCCATGAATCTCAATATGTTCAACTAACGTTTTTTGTACACGACCTTCATAGCCTGAAAATGCTTGTACAACATACCAGCGTAACTTTACGCCTGTTGATGGTGTAACACTGTCTTCTTGTGACGCATTTTCTTCTGGGATTGAGTTTTCTTCAGACATAATTAAACCTTTAATCCAGTAACGAAACCAACAAGTTCAAATAAAATTGAATCTAAGCCCCACATAACTAATGACATAATTAAGGTTGCAACAAGAACAATACCGGTTGTTTGTACTGCTTCTTGGCGCGTTGGCCAAACAACTTTACGTGTTTCAGTACGAGCTTCTTTAGCAAAATTAATCGCGTTACGGCCTTTTTCAGTTTGACCGGCTACAATACCAGCAACCACAACTGCAGCAACAACAGAAACTGCTCGGATCAATACTGATTGATCACCATAAACATAATTTCCAACCACAGCACCTGCTAATAGTAATATTGCGACGCCCCATTTTAAGGTATCTAGAGAACTGCTAGGTTGCTCTTCTGTACTTGCATTCATATTAATAACCTGTAATTACCTGTCAAAACTAATAATTAACTTCCCGTATAATCGAGAAGCTTTCAAATAAGTATTTCTGCAATACCTATTTTAAAATATGGCAGGGGTAGAGAGATTCGAACTCCCAACCGTCGGTTTTGGAGACCGCTGTTCTACCAATTGGAACTATACCCCTTCAAAATTTAGTTACACTTGTCGGGTGAGTCTTAGTTTGTTTGGGAAAATTAAGAGTAACACGAGAAGTGAGGGGCTATTATACTGATGAAATTGTTTTACTCAAGGGATATTTTAGCAAGTTATCGCAGTAGTAAATGAAACAATTGAAAAGTCACAATTTTAAAAGATTTATCGAAAGTTCTGATCTCGATCAATAAGTTAACTGTCAAACCCGATAAACTAATTTTAGTTTAATATACAGGAGAAAAAAGATGGGTTGTTGTGGTGGCTGTGGCGGTGAAGGGCATGAAGCAAAAAAAGTAAACGAGCAAGAACAAGTAGAACAAAATGCAGAATCTACAGAAGAAGAGTAAATTTAGTTTATTCATCATTGTTTAGAAAGACGCTGAGGCGTCTTTTTTATTGTCTGCTATTTGAGTTCGGCGTACTTAAAAAAGTAAAATACTTTCGAGTGTATAGTAATTATCACGTTATATTGTCGCGGTGGCGACGACACCCAAAGGGATGCTAGCGCCACTGTCCCCTTGGAACCCCATGGCGCTGCTAAAAAATGTATTCTTCATCAACTACAACCTGCTTCGAGCGAACGCTCAGATAACACATCCATGTGCTACTTCGCTTGGCTATCATCCATGATAGCAATCAGTGCGCAGGGTTAATTGATTCAGCATTTTTTCAAGCAGAATTTGTCCTCCGTTCAATATTTGCTTTATTACTTAATTAACTTCTTTGTAAATAATTCAGTTAGCTATATAAACGAGCAGATTAGACTTAACCATTCCCATCTCAGTGAATAAATCACCATTTTGTAAAGGGGCAGTCAAGCTGAGCCATGGATGGCGAAGACTGCCGCTTTTCATGGACGAATATCGGCAGGTATTGACTGTTCACTCAAAATGATGATTTATGTGTTCGCTGAGTTGGGCGTCGGAGGCGCCTACATGGATGTAGGTGGTAGAGCAACGCAGGAGCAGTTGCCGAAGGTTCCAAGGGAAGGCACGGCGGTACGCCGCCCCTTGGGTGCTGTCGCCACCGCGACAATATAGAATATAGACTGTTTATTGCCCAAAACGAACGTTAGCATCAATGGATTTTCGAGCTGTTTTTAGTGTTCCTTAGACGTTGAGCTACCTTAATCTTGATAGTCAACTCAAGCACCAAGCCAGCCATTCGTTCAGAAAATATTTAGAGTTAAAAATTAAGAGTTAAGAGTTAAGTTCAGGTAGTGTTAATTATTTAGTCGTAATCGTCAGAGATATTTATTTACATGGCATAACAAAGGATACTTAATCCTAGGGTGGTGGTTTAACGGTGAAAACAACTTGATTTACCAACCAGTAGATACAAAAAAACACCAATCATTACAATTGATGTTTTCTAGAATCGAACAATATTAAATTATTAAGATTGTTTCTTAAATCGACGTGATGCTAAACCAATCATTCCTAATGCAAAAATAGCAAGTGTGGATGGCTCTGGTACATCGGTTGATTTGGTTACAGTTACCCATGCATAGTTATATTGGTTATAAGTCATATCGGTAATATCAGCCACAGTAAACAGTGATGTTTTAAGTATCTGTGTACCTACACCGCCAGCTCCATTTAGAGCAATAGTGTTATTGGCGGCATTAAGTAACCAATTACCATTAGTGCCGCCTCCATTAAATGCATTGTAATAGGTGAAATCAGAAGAGCCTGAGATGTTTACATTACCATAGGAATCGATTCGATATGTACTATTATTGGCTGTTACCCATGCATAGTTATATTGGTTATAAGTCATATCGGTAATATCAGCCACAGTAAACAGTGATGTTTTAAGTAT
>NZ_JAUOPE010000021.1 GCF_030546755.1 Colwellia sp. 1_MG-2023 | reverse complement strand
CCATGGCAGCTCGACATTAGTGCATCCATGCACGTCAAAAGCCCGTTACGAAAGTGACGGGCTTTTTGCTTTTCTGGATTTAACTTATTGTAAGGTCTTACTGAACTTTCAATTCTGCCCTTGCTAGGAGAGTAATGCTTTTTCTATACAGCACTTCTTAAATCAAAGATTTTATTAATAAAACGTGTTAGCACTAGATGGTAAACGCGCGTAGCTGTTTTTCACTTTTTGTTGAAGAGCCTTTGCATATCCAGATGCTCCTGGCATTAGTACAACCTATACGTCATTGCTAGGCTTATAATTAGAGGAATAGTTATCATAAGGACTAGATTTTTTATACGTGGCATAAAATTTTAGCCTTAAAAGGTCAAGACGAGATTTTATCAATACATGAATAAATATATCAGTTAAAATATAGTTATGAATTAAATGGTCATCATGGATTATTTGTGACAGATACAAGTAAGCGGTTAAATAAATTTATTAGTGAATCGGGTTATTGCTCAAGAAGAGGAGCCGATAAGTTAATCGAGGAAGGCCGAGTAAAAATCAATGGCTCAATTCCTGAGCTTGGTACAAAAGTGTGTCCTGGTGATATTGTCTCTGTGGATGGTAAAAAAATAGGGGCAATGCCGGCTAATAAATCAGATCGCGTATATATTGCTTATAACAAACCTATCGGAATTACTTGTACGACAGAAAAGCATGTAAGAGGCAATATTATTGATGCTATAGGTCACAAGGAACGTATTTTTCCCATAGGACGTTTAGATAAGCCTTCTGAAGGGTTAATCTTTTTAACGAGCGATGGTGATATCGTTAACAAAATTTTAAGGGCTGAAAATGCCCACGATAAAGAATATATCGTTACCGTAGATAAACCTATCAGTGAACGTTTTATTGAGCGTATGTCGCGTGGAGTTCCTATTTTAGGCACCATCACTAAACCTTGTATTGTAAAACCTCAAAGTAAATTTGTTTTTAGGATAATTTTAACACAAGGATTAAACCGTCAAATTAGACGCATGTGTGAATATCTAGATTATGATGTTAAGAAATTAAAACGCTCTCGTATCATGTCGGTAGAACTTGGGAAATTAAAACCAGGGCAATGGCGAGATTTAACAGAACAAGAAATGGCTGATATTAATAGCGCTGTGGCCACATCAACTAAAACAGCAGCAAAAGTAGAAAACACTGAAAATGGTAAACAAGTCACTGAGCTTTCAAAAGATAGAAGTAAGACTTTAAATGGAAAAGTTATCTACCATAATAAAAACGCAAAAAAAACAAATGCTAAAACTCGGTTGAGTTTAAAGGCTAAAAAATAAATTAGGATGAAAAAAAAGAGCTATTAAGCTCTTTTATTTTTAGTGATTAATTCATCTTAGTTTTCTCTTAACGCACGAAAACCTAAATAGTTAGATCTGAAGCCAGGAGATAATTCTAATCTTACCGAGGCTCTAGCTAATTTAGGTGCAAAATTCCATGCACCACCGCGCGCCACAACTTTTTCACCGTTTGTTAGTTCCCAAACGTTACCAACAATATCGTACAGACCTAATTTATTAGCACGGAATGATTTAACAGGAGACGTACTTCGGTTTGACCATTTACTACCACAATAGGCACAATTCGCTTTACCATTACCAATATCATTACCCCACCAATAGTTATCTACACTACCAGCACGAGCAACATATTCCCATTCCATTTCATTAGGTAAACGGTATTTGCGTTCTGTTTGTTTTGATAACCAGTTCAAATATACAGCACTGTCTTTATCACTGACACAAACAACAGGATGTTCATCAGTTTGTTTAAAGCCTGGGTTACGCCAATTTAATACGCTATTGTATTCAGGTTGACCATTCACAAACGCAGCACAACCATTTTCACTTTCGGCTTCTGTAACATAATTTGTTTCTTTAACAAAATGCTTAAAATCACCTACCGTTATTTGGTTTTGACCAATAGCAAACGATTTTAAAATTTGCTCACCTCTTGCTGGTTTTTCGTTACTTAAACCCGCACCTTTCATATCACCCATTTGAAAACGACCGGCAGGAACACCAATAAGCTCTGGTCCTAATTCATCGCCAGGAAGAATATCTTGTATTTTTTCGCCGTTTGCAAAATTTATTGAAGCTTTAACAAGTTCTGCTTTGATGGTTGAGTTTTTGTTTAAACGTACTTGCTCTCGATGGTCTAAATAACCAGGTTTGGTGATAGTAACCTCATGATTTCCTGCTGAAAGCATTACTGAAAGCTTTGTTGAACCGTAACTTACACCGTCAATAAAAACTTCATCATCATATTGATCAGAACGAACCGTTAATTCATAAAGTACAGAGTCATCGTTAAGTGAAAGAGAATTACCGGCATCGATATTAACAGCTGCTGTAGCCGGGTGCTCTTGATCGTATGTACAATAACGTGTGGATAAATTTAATAATTTACAAGCTTCGGCATTAGGTAAAAAACCTTCTAATTCCACCGTTACTGTGGTGCTGTAATTGCCTTGTCCACTAAATTCACCCGTAATAACTTTATGATTAAGTAATCTCACTTGGGCTGCAGAGTCATCTTTATTTTGATTAATTAATTCAGATTCAGTCGCGCGGGCAAATAAGTTATCAACAAAAGCTTTTGATGCTTTTTGTTTAGCTAAACGATTACTGCGCGTGATACATTGCTTTAACGTTTCTTGGGCGTCACAGGTTACTACTTGGCTTGCGTTTAATTCGCCTTGATGATCAAATTCTTTTTGTAAACGTTTAACACGTGCGATTCTTATTTCTTCAATTAGCGCTTCTCTTGCGTTTGCTAAAGTAAAACGGTCAAGGTTCGCTTGAGCCAATTTCTTTTTTAACTCAGCAAGTAAAGTGACGCTAGTTTTGATGTCATCTTTATTTTGTTTTTGATTTTGAATGGCTTGACGATAAGCATTTTGCGCTTGCACTATGTCTTGGTCAGGATTATCTACTAAAGCTTCATATTGCTCATTCATGTTTAGTAATGCTTGGTCACGAGCCGTTTGGAGTTCATCACCCTGACTTCGCAACAAGCCTAACTTATCAGTTTCATTACCAACCTGAGTATTTAATAAACTTAATGAAGTAATAAAGGATTCATATTCAGCTTCTTTGCTACTTAATTGAACTTCTAAGCTTTCAACTGATTTATCTTGGAGTGGAGCCAATTCATAAGCAAAAGATTGAGCACCAATAGAAAGACAACTAACCGTAATTGCGAGTAAAGCCAAGCGCATGTTTATTATTCCCGAACAATTTAGAATTCTAATCAATGTGCACCGTTAAATATATTTAGTGAACACAGAGTAACTTCAATTTAATAATTGATATAGTTTTGATAATCTCAATCATATTTCGTCAACGGGTAAATCGCAAGTGATAAAAAAAGAAACCTTTGATTTGTTAAAGACTTGTCAATAAAACAGGCTTAATTACCTTGGTAATCCTTAAAAAACAATTTAACGGTGATTAAATTACCGTTAAATCATTTATTTGTACTTATGTTTGAAATAACCATTTCAATAATTTGACTATTGGTTAAGTAAATTTGCAGGAGAATATTGATCGGTTAAAATTTTAGTATCATCTGACCAATCTTGTTCTTCTTTCGTTGACGTCATGTTGCTAGATATTTGAGCGATATCTACACCAAATGGTGATAAATCTTTAGCCAATCTTTTAACTCTTTCGATAATCACTTCCCCAGAAGGTAAAGCGGCATTAGACGTTAAAATAATTCTATTACTATTTTTTCGATTTCTGACATTAAAAAAATCACCAAACACGGCTTCATAGGTAGCAGATTCGTGAGCATATAAATCACTGATTGAAAATGTGTTAGCAGACAACACCCCATTTTCAGAAAGTAACGCTTTGGTTTCTTGTAGAAATTCTTTGGTCAATAAATGTTCAGGGATATAATCACCATTAAAAGCATCTAAAATGATCCAATCATATTTCTGCTTTTTCATAGCAGCACGCTTCACGTAAATACGACCATCTTGTACTTTACTGGTGATATTATCATTTTCGAAAAAACTGAAATATTGACGCGCGACTTTGATCACGGCGGGATCTATTTCAACATTTTCAATAATAGCGTTTGGATATAATTGATGTAGGGTGTTAGACATAGTGCCACCGCCTAAACCAACAATTAATATTTTTTCAGGTGGGTTTTCCAATAATAATAAGCTAGAAAATAATAACTTAGTGTAATTGAAAACTAACTTGTTTGGGTCGTCTTTATATAAGCAGCTTTGATTAGTTTTACTCGTTTTTACATTAAACTTTAAACAGCGTAAATTGTAATTATCTTCAACAATAATATTACGATAAAGCGAACGCTCTTTATGAATAACGTTAGCGAATGAAATACTTGATGTAGTAAATAATAAGCAGATCAATAATAGTTTATTCATGTATAGCCTCTGCTGTTTCGTTGATGCTGTTCTTTGAAAATTTGTCAAAAGTAATTGCTACTAGGCCAAATAGAATGAGTGCTAAACTGAAAGTTAAAATTATAGAATTCACTTCAAAAAATAAAACGAAATAGAAAGACGTAATAATAGTTCCTAGCGCACTTCCTAGAGTAGAAACGAAATATAAGACGCCTGCCACTTGGCCACTACGCTCTTTATCGGTAACGAGTAAACGCACTGAATAAGGGGAAATCATCCCTAAAATGATTGTCGGGATAAAAAACAATGCCATCGATGCAGCTAACGAGCCATAACGGCTGTCTTCGATATTAATGAATATGGACTCCATAATGGGCCCTGACCATAACACTATAGGTAGAACCGTTACTCCCGCGAAAAGAAAAATACAACCATATCGGGTCAACGAAGCATTCTTAGTTGAAAGTTTTCCGCCAATTAAATAGCCAAAAGAGAGGCTAAGCATAAATACCGTAATGATACTGCCCCAGATATGCACGCTACTGCCAAAAAATGGCGCTAGAATACGACCACCTAAGAGCTCAATGCCCATAATGCTAAAGCCACTAGAAAAAGCGAGAAGGTAGATTAAAGCGTTTTGTAAGTTATTATTTTTCAAGTTGTTCACGCAAAAGCTCAAAAGTTAACGAGACAAATATATTAACCTTAAGCAGTGATAACTAGCTAGTGATTGTTTTAAGCAATTGTTGTTTTTTGGTCATAAAATTTTTGAAAAAGCGAAGAGTTATTACTGGCCGTTATATTCGATAAAGCTGTAAGTTGCCGCGATATAAAAAAACGGACAGTAAATTGTCCGTTTTTAATCATGACACTAATCATTAATTCAGCACTTGGAGTACCAGTAAACGTTAATTCTCTAACATTGGTTTTAAGAATCTCGCGGTATGTGAGGTTTTATGCTGTGCGATTTGTTCAGGCGTACCGGTTGCTAATATTTCACCGCCGCCAGAACCACCTTCTGGGCCTAAGTCTACAATCCAATCTGCGGTTTTTATCACATCTAAATTATGCTCAATCACCACGATAGTATTACCATGATCTCGTAAGCGATGAATCACTTGTAAAAGTTGCTTAATATCATGGAAATGCAAACCTGTGGTGGGTTCATCTAGAATGTAGAGGGTTTTCCCTGTATCGCGTTTTGATAGCTCTTTAGAAAGCTTAACCCGTTGTGCTTCACCGCCCGATAATGTTGTGGCTGATTGTCCGAGCTTAATATAGCTTAACCCCACATCCATCAAGGTTTGTAATTTACGTTTTACGGCAGGAATAGCAGAGAAAAACTCTAATCCATCTTCAATGGTCATATCGAGCACCTCGTGAATATTCTTGCCTTTATATTTTACTTCTAGCGTTTCTCGGTTATAACGCTGACTTTTACACACGTCACAAGGTACGTAAACATCGGGTAGAAAATGCATTTCTACCTTAATTAACCCGTCGCCTTGACACGCTTCACATCGTCCACCTTTTACATTAAAACTAAAACGACCCGGTTTATAACCACGAGAACGTGCTTCTTGAGTGCCGGCAAAAATATCACGAATATTAGTAAAGATCCCCGTATAAGTAGCCGGATTTGAACGAGGTGTTCTTCCTATTGGGCTTTGATCAATATCGATAACTTTATCGAGTAACGCTAACCCTTCGATTGATTTATGCGGAGCAGGCTCTTGAGTAGTTGCGCCATTTAATTCAATGTGAGCAAGCTTGTATAACGTATCGTTGATTAACGTTGATTTTCCTGAGCCAGAAACACCGGTTATACAGGTCATTAAACCATTTGGAATCGTCAGGTCAACATTTTGCAAATTGTTGCCACTTGCCCCTAAAAGTTTCACGACATTGTTTTTATCAAATGGCGTTCTTATTTTCGGGATATCGATGCCTTCTCTTCCTGAAAGATACTTACCTGTCAGTGAGTGCTCACATTTTAATATGTCATCTACTTTACCTTGAGCGATAATTTCACCGCCATGCACGCCGGCACCAGGACCAATATCTATCACATAATCAGCAGCACGAATGGCATCTTCGTCATGCTCTACCACAATAACGGTATTACCGAGATCACGTAGATGGATTAAGGTTTTGAGTAAACGTTCGTTATCTCGTTGATGTAAACCAATCGAAGGTTCATCGAGTACATACATGACACCGACTAAACCTGCGCCAATTTGACTGGCTAAACGAATACGCTGGGCTTCACCGCCCGATAAAGTACCTGCGGCGCGTGACATGTTTAGGTAATTTAATCCAACATTGACTAAAAAGCCTAAGCGATCACAAATTTCCTTAAGGATTTTTTCTGCAATTTGGGCTTTTTGGCCAGTTAAATTTAAGCCTTCAAAAAAAGCTAACGCATCCGCAATAGCAAGTTCGGCAACAACCGGTAAAGGGGTGTCGTTAATAAACACGTTTCGTGCTTCAAGACGCAAACGGCTACCATCACAGTCCGGACAATGTTGACTATTTAAGTACTTTGACAGCTCATCTCGAACAGCATTTGATTCTGTTTCTTTAAAGCGTCTGTCCATATTATTTAAAATACCTTCAAACGGATGCTTGCGAATAACAATATCGCCACGGTCGTTCATGTATTTAAATTCTATTTCTTGCTTGCCGCTACCTCGTAAAATTAAATCTTGATGCTTTTCATCTAGCTGATTAAAAGGTTGATCTACCTTAAAATCATAATGATCAGCGAGTGCTTGTAACATTTGAAAATAGTAAAAGTTACGCTTATCCCAGCCGCGAATTGCACCACCGGATAAACTTAACTCAGGGTTAGCAATGACTCGTGCTGGGTCAAAAAACTGTTGGTTTCCTAGTCCATCACAGGTTTGACAAGCACCCGCAGGATTATTAAAAGAAAATAAACGCGGCTCTAATTCTTGCATGCTGTAACCACAGTGTGGGCAGGCAAAATTTGCTGAAAATAATAATTCTTCTCGCTCAGGTTCATCCATAAACGCTACTTTGGCTGAGCCGGCCGTTAGGCTTAATGCTGTTTCGAATGATTCAGAAAGGCGTAATTGAATATCTTCACGTACTTTTAATCGATCAACAACAACTTCAATGGTGTGTTTTTTATGAAGATCTAACGTTGGTGGATCAGATAAATCACAAACATCACCATCAATACGAGCGCGAATATAGCCCTGTGCAGCAAGGTTATCGAGTAATTTAACATGCTCACCTTTACGATTTAATACCACAGGCGCTAATACCATCACTTTGGTACCTTCTTCGAGCGCTAAAACTTTATCTACCATTTGTGAAACAGTTTGCGCGGCCAACGGTTGATGATGAGTAGGACAGCGAGGCTCGCCAACACGCGCGTATAAAAGTCGTAAATAATCGTATATTTCGGTAATGGTTCCAACCGTAGAGCGTGGGTTATGAGAGGTAGACTTTTGCTCAATAGAAATAGCAGGAGACAAGCCTTCAATGTGATCAACGTCTGGCTTTTCCATTAACGATAAAAATTGACGAGCATAAGCGGAAAGCGACTCAACATATCTACGCTGACCTTCTGCATATAATGTATCAAATGCCAAAGATGACTTTCCAGAGCCTGAGAGGCCGGTGATAACAATTAATTTGTCTCGAGGAATATCTAAACTAATGTTCTTTAGGTTATGGGTTCTTGCACCCCTAACTTCGATCTGTTTCATAATTTATCCACTTAAAATCGCAGCCGCATATTATCGCACAATTTCTCGACGATTTTCATCTATTAATCTCTGTTTTTGTTCAATCAATTGTCGTGCTAAACTAGCGCGGATTTATTTTGATAGTTAAAGGTTTATGAACACCCGCCATGAGCAATTCAGCATTAAATAGCATTGAGAAAAAAGCTGCGTTTTCACTCGCCACTGTTTTTGGTTTGAGGATGTTAGGTTTGTTTATGATCTTGCCGATATTTGCTATTTATGGTCAAGAATTAGCGGGCTATAGTCCCATTTGGATCGGTTTAGCGATTGGTGCTTATGGTTTAACTCAGGCGTTATTGCAAATTCCTATGGGCATCTTATCTGATAAGTATGGCCGAAAGCCTATAATCTTAGCCGGTTTACTCATCTTCTTATTAGGCAGTGTTGTGGCGGCAATGTCTGAAACTATTTACGGTGTTGTGGCAGGTCGAGCGTTGCAAGGTATGGGGGCAATTGCTTCGGCCGTTTTAGCTTTAGCTGCCGATTTAAGCAGAGAAGAACAGCGCCCGAAAGTGATGGCAACAATTGGCATGTTCATTGGCTTATCATTTACATTAGCGATGATTCTAGGTCCTGTGGTTGCACAAGCATTTGGTTTAAGTGGTTTGTTCTGGTTTACCGCGGCATTGACTATTGGCGCTATGCTGATGATTCAATTTATGGTGCCATTTTCTGTCAATAAAGCGCCAAAAGGTGACAATGTTGCCTTACCTAATCAAATTGGTAAGCTGATCCGCGATCCACAATTATTTCGTCTAAACATTGGGGTTTTTACCTTACATATGGCACTAACCGCTTGCTTTGTTACTTTGCCAAAACAGTTTGTGGCAGCTGGATTAGCGTTAGAAAATCACTGGCAATTATATTTACCGACCTTATTGGGGTCTTTCTTTTTAATGGTGCCTTTTATGATTTTGGCAATTAAAAAACAAAAAGAAAAACAAATGTTTTCGTCTGCGGTGTTACTTTTTTCATTAGCCTTAATGTCATTTTGGTTTATTGAAAGTTCATTAACCACATTAATTATTTTAGTGATGTTATTTTTCACTGCTTTTAATTATTTAGAAGCAACCATGCCTTCGTTGTTATCGCGCATTGCTCCTGCAGGTGTTAAAGGTAGTGTGATGGGAATATATTCAAGCAGTCAATTTATGGGAGCTTTTACTGGCGGTGTACTTGGTGGGGCAATAGCGAGCCAATTTGGCGAACAAATAATTTTTCTGGTGATGTCTTGCTTAGGCTTACTATGGTTTATTGCCGCGACGGGGATGAAGCCACTTCAAAAGTCTAAAAGTTATAGCTTTAAAACGTCGATAGAAAATGAAGAGCAAGCCGATATTATTGCCGAAAAACTAATAAATTTACCGGGAGTGATAGAAGCCACGTTGGTGCACAGTGAAGCGGTGGCTTATGTAAAGCTTGACGATAAAGTGGTTGATTTTCAAGAAATTAAAACATTACTCAATCAAGCTAGTACAAGGTAAAGTTTTATCACCACAAAACAAAGCAAGCTAAATAGATAATCTTTATTTAACTTATACTTAACTAAATTGAGTTATGCTAAGTAAACGATTTCATCAATGAATGTCTCATTGCCTAACTTGATTGACACTTCGTCAGTAGTTCCTTGATTAATAAGTGATTGTCCCATTGGAGATTCCGGGGTGATCACCGTAAATTTCTTTCCTTTAATTTCACAACGATAACCTGCAGCGGCTGGAGCAATAAAGAAGTATTGCTGCATGGGTTGATCTTGAGCAAGTTGCACAATAGAACCCAGCTTAATAACTGCGTGTGGCTCAGAAATTTGGCTCGTTATTTCAGCGAGCTGCTCAAAAGATTTTATTGCTTGTTTCAGCGATTCGGCTCGTCGAGACTGCCCCTCCGCTAAATAACCTGCTTCTATTGCTAAAGTATCGTATTGCGTTTCAGCAATGGATTGATCGTCAATTGCCGCCAAATGAGCATTATTTGCCGCTGTCAATGAGGTTTGAAGCTCGGCATTTAAATAGCGAATAATATTGTTAATAAGGGTTAATTTCATAGCCAATAAAGTAAGATTTTTTCTCAGTGTAACATGTTAAGAATTATGGCGTTTATCAGAAAAACTCTCAATCTATCTGACAGGTGTCAAAATAAAGCTTGAGTTTTATTCTTCGAAAGACTAATTTATAACAAACAGACTTGCGTCAATGTATAAAACTAATGTTTATTTTACGACCATAATTAAGAAGCCAAATATGACAACAACATCATCTTTTCCTCATTTACTTGAACCATTAGATTTAGGTTTTACTTCATTAGCAAATCGTAGCTTAATGGGCTCAATGCACACAGGTTTAGAAGAAGAAAAGGGCGGCTTTAAAAAACTGGCCGCTTTTTATGAAGCGCGTGCAAAAGGTGGGGTGGGCTTAATTGTCACAGGTGGGATCAGCCCGAATGCTCGGGGAAGATTATCCCCTTTTGGCTGCCAATTAAGTTATTTTTGGCAAGTAGGAAAACATAAACAAGTGACGGCAGCGGTACACAAATACCCAACAAAAATATGTTTACAATTACTACATGCTGGCCGTTATTCTTATCACCCTTTTAGCTTATCATCGAGTAAAGTTAAATCCCCTATCAACCCTTTTACGCCTAGCGAGATGTCAGTCAGGCAAATAAAAAGCACCATCAAGGATTTTGCCCATTCAGCCAGTTTAGCGGCAAAAGCAAACTATGATGGCGTTGAAATTATGGGGTCTGAAGGCTATTTAATTAACCAATTTAGTTGTGTCCGGGTCAATAAACGCACCGATGAATGGGGCGGCTCTATTGAAAACAGAATGCGACTTGCGTGTGAAATCGTTAAAGCGGTAAGAGCAAAGGTGGGTGAGAAATTTATTATTATTTTCAGACTTTCCATGCTTGATTTAGTTGAAGGAGGTAATAGTTGGCAAGATGTGGTCACTATGGCAAAAGCCATTGAAGCCGCAGGAGCTACTATCATCAATACGGGCATTGGATGGCATGAAGCTAGAGTACCAACCATCGTTACTTCGGTACCTAGAGCCGCTTTCACTTGGATCACCGAACGAATGAAAAAGGAAGTATCTATTCCTTTGGTGACAACGAACAGAATCAATACTCCTGAAGTCGCCGAACAAGTGCTAGCAGAAGGCCATGCTGATATGGTTTCAATGGCAAGACCTTTTCTTGCGGATGAAAACTTTATTCAAAAGGCGAGTGAAAACAAAAGTGAAGAAATTAATACCTGTATTGGATGTAACCAAGCTTGTTTAGATCATGTGTTTAAACAAAAAAGAGCATCTTGTTTAGTGAACCCTCAAGCGTGTTATGAAACCGAATTGGTCATTGAAAATTCACCTAAAAGTAAAAAGCTAGCCGTAGTGGGGGCAGGGCCAGCGGGTATGGCGTTTAGCGTTTATGCGGCGAAAAAAGGTCATCAAGTGACGCTTTTTGATAAATCAGACGCATTAGGTGGGCAATTTAATGTTGCTAAGCAAATACCCGGTAAAGAAGAGTTTTATGAAACGATTCGGTATTTTGATGTACAACTGAAAAAACATAATGTTACTGTTGAATTTAATGCAGAGAAAAGTGCGCAATCATTAATTGAAGCAGGCTTTGATGAGGTGGTTTTAGCTACCGGAATTTCCCCAAGAAAACTTGATATTCCAGGTTTTGAACACCCAAAAGTGAAGACTTACTTACAGGTTCTAAAAGATAAAGTCGCTGTTGGAGAAAATGTCGCCATTATTGGCGCAGGTGGCATTGGTTTCGATGTTGCCTGTTATTTAGCGGAAGGAAAATCATTAACCACAGATAAAGATGCGTGGTTAAAGAGTTGGGGAGTTGATAAAAGCTTTAGCGAAAATGGCGCTTTACTTTCGCAACCTGAACATGAAAAGTCACAGAAAAATATTTATCTTTTACAACGTAAAACGACAAAAGTAGGGGCTGGTTTAGGTAAAACTTCTGGCTGGGTACACCGTGCAACTTTGCAAAAACATGGTGTCAAAATGATGGCTGGCGTTAGTTATAAAGCCATTGATGACCAAGGGCTGCATATTGAAGTTGATGGTGAAACGCAGGTGTTACCGGTTGATGACGTCATTATTTGTGCGGGTCAAGAGCCTGAACGTTCGCTTTATCAAAGTTTATTAGACGCTAAGGTTACGACCCATTTGATTGGCGGGGCAAATGTTGCCGCAGAATTAGACGCGAAAAGAGCAATTCGCCAAGCGGCAGAGTTAGCGATGGAAATTTAATATTTACTGATACTTTGTGATTCAACCCGATCATTTATCAAATCAGCTTGAACAGTTCACCTTAAAAAAATAAACTCGTTGGGTTGAGTTAATTAAGAATGAATTTAAATGAAATTACCGTCTATTGGTATTGGACAACAAGATGTCGATGTCTTGTTGTCGCCAACTGCTTATAAAGAAAGTTTATTAGAATATATCCAGCAAGCCAAAACACGTATTTATATTACGGCCCTTTATTTACAAGATGATGAAGCTGGCCGAGAAATACTTACCGCCTTGTACCGCGCTAAAATGCAAACACCGGCGTTAGATATTTGCATTTTTGTTGATGCTCACCGTGCTCAACGTGGATTAATTGGCCAAAAAGAGCAGTTAGGCAATAGCGCTTTGTACGCTGAATTTGCGCAAAAACATCAAGAAAAAATTAATTTTTACGGTATCGCGGTAAAACCGAAAGAGTTACTGGGCGTGTTACACCTTAAAGGGATTATTATAGACGATACCTTACTTTATAGCGGTGCTAGCATTAACAATGTTTATTTACATCAATTCAATCATTACAGATTAGACCGTTATTACATGATTCGCTCAACAGCATTAGCTGATTGTTTTTGCCAATATTTAGTCACTAATTTTATCGAATCAGATGTAGCTATTGATTTAACTGATAAGATCTCGCTAACGAAAAAACAGCAGAAAACTCAAAGTAAAAGAACTAGAGCAATTGTTAAACGTGCTAGTTATCAGTTTTCTGAAGTCAATGAAGCAAGTGATATACAGATTACTCCGTTTGTTGGTTGTGGCACTCGACGAAATAAGCTTAATCATCAAACTTGCCAATTAATTAAACAAAGCAATGAAACTATTATATTAATTACCCCCTATTTTAATTTGCCAAGAGCTGTGATAAAGCAGTTAACACTTGCTTTGAAACGCGGCGTAAAAGTTACTGTGATTGTGGGTGATAAAACCGCTAGCGACTTTTATATTGCTGATCTAGAGAAATTCAGTTTAATCGGCATCATTCCTTATATTTACGAACAAATTTTACGAAAATTTCTCAAACGCTGGCAAAAATTTGTTGATTCAGGGCAGTTAGTTTTTAAGTTATGGCAAGATGAAGGGAACAGCTATCATTTAAAAGGTTTGGTGGTTGATGAAACTCATCATTTATTAACTGGCAGTAATCTAAACCCTAGAGCTTGGGCTTTAGATCTTGAAAATGGCTTATTATTGCATGACCCCAAACAACAATTACTGGCCGGATTTCAACAAGAGCTCGCTATTATTTATCAGCATACTCGTGACATTTCCAGTTATCTGCAAATTGATTCGCAACGAGATTACCCGCTAAAACCGCGCAAAATCTTAGCACGTTTGTCGATGTCTAAAGTTGATCGTTTACTGAAGCGATTTTTATAGGGCGTTATTTCATGCAAGGATGAAACCTGCTATAGGTATTTATCTCAACAACAGAATTCACTGCATCTCAATGGATTTGTAGAAACGAAAAAAGCGAGCATATTTTAATGTCAAACAATTACTTTTTAGATAAATTTAACCCTAGGTTTAGCGATACGGATGCGTTAGGTCATATCAACAATACTATGGTGCCTGTGTGGTTTGAAGGCGCTAGAGATGAAGTTTTTAAATGGTTTACTCCAACGTTAAATTTATCTGAATGGCGACTTATTTTAGCAAAAATTGATGTTAGTTTTCATGGTCAAATGTATTACGGCAAAGCCATGGAAGTGCGAACTTATATCGGCAGAATAGGCTCTTCTTCTTTTGATGTTTATCAAGAGCTTTGGCAAGACGAGGGACTTAAATCGTCAGGCACAGCGGTGATGGTACATTTTGATTATCAACAACAAAAAGCACTAAAAATCCCTGAAGAAATTACCGATAAAATGAAAATTTATTTAAAACCTAGTTCGTAATTGGCAAATTGCAGGGGGTTTTGAATATTAACAAGACAAATAGGTTAATGATTACATAGCAGTGAAAAATACAAAGGAACAAATAGTGAGTAAAAAATTACGTTGGGGAATTGTTAGCACAGGCCGAATCGCACAAGAGTTTTGCCAAGATATGCGCTTTGTTGAGAATGGCGAACTAGCCGCAGTGGCTGCAAGAAAACTTGAAGATGCGAAAGCATTTGCTAACAAACATGGTATTGAAAAAGCCTATCAAGGTTATCAATCGTTATTTGATGATGCTGGTATCGATGTTATTTATGTTGCTACCCCTCATAATTTTCATTTTCAAAATGCTCGAGACGCTTTAATGGCCGGAAAATCGGTATTATGTGAAAAACCAATCACTATTAGTAGCGAAGAATGCCAGCAGTTGTCTGAATTAGCACAATCAAAAGGCCTGTTTTTAATGGAGGCTATGTGGACATATTTTTTGCCCGCAATTAAAAAAGCTAAGCAATGGTTTGACGAAGGACGAATTGGCACCCTTAAACATATTAAAGCTGACTTTGGATATTTAATGCCTTTTGATAGCGAGTCTAGACTATATAATGCAGATCTTGCCGGCGGATGCTTGCTAGATATGGGCATTTATCCAATTGCATTATCAAAGTATTTTAACGATTATCCACTTGAAAACTTAATGGTGAAATCGCATATTGCTTCAACGGGCGTTGAAGATGATATCGTAATATTAGCTGACTCTGGCGATATCAAACTAACCCTCGCAAGCTCTTTTACTTGTAAATTGCCAAACATCGCTTACATTATTGGCGACGCAGGATATATTGCTATTCCTAACTTTTGGCATGCTAATCAATGTTCCTTATTTGTGAAAGATGAGCAAATCGATCACTTTGATGATCACAGAAGTAGTTTAGGGTTTAATTATGAAGCGCAAGCGGTTGGAGAAGCTATACAACAACAGCAACTTGAGCATCCCTTAATGCCACATAAAACTAGTTTCGAATTGCAACAACAAATGGAAGCAATATTCGCGACTTTTAAATCGTTTGATTGATCATGAACATTTCTAGCATCGTGTTGCCGGTGCTTTTAATCTGAGTTATTGAAAAGTTAAGGATAATTATCCCATGCTTACTTTGTAAACCGATAGGCTAGTTTTTTAATAAATTAGCTGTGAACTTCGCAATAAAAATAACAGAATTAAACGTGCAAAACTTTGGATTAACGAGTATATTACCGACATAAAATACTCTACTCAAATATCACTTTTGTACAGTACTACTTTGTAAAAAGTAGGGTTAGTTTTAGGTAGAGTTTTACTTTCGTTTAATAGATATAACCTTTGAAGAACAAAGGCTGGAGAGGAATTAATGGCAAGCCGTGGCGTAAATAAAGTAATCATTGTTGGAAATTTAGGGCAAGATCCTGAAGTGCGTTTTATGCCAAATGGCAGTGCTGTTGCAAACTTTACTGTTGCAACCTCTGAAACCTGGAAAGATAAACAAACCGGTGAGCAAAAAGAAAAAACTGAATGGCACCGTATCGTTATTTATCAACGCTTAGCCGAAATTGCTGGCGAGTACTTGAAAAAAGGCTCTAAGGTTTATTTAGAAGGTCGCTTACAAACGCGTAAGTGGCAAAACCAGCAAGGCGCAGATCAATACACAACTGAAATTGTTGCCAATGAAATGCAAATGCTTGACTCTCGTGGTCAAGGTGGTGGACAGCAAGTAGGCGGTTTCTCTGGTCAAAATGCACCACAGCAATCAGGTGGCTTTGCCGCTCAAGGTCAACAGCAAGGCGGTTATGCTAACCAAGCTCAACCTAAAGCGCCGCAGCAACCGGTTTATAAAGCTCCACAACAACAAGGTTATCAACAGCAAGCTCCACAACAGCAAGGTGGTGGCTATGCACAACAAGGGCAACCACAAGGTGGTTTTAATCAAGGCCAACAAAATCAACAGCCTGCACCTAAGGTAAACCCTCAAGAACCAACTATTGATTTTGATGATGATATTCCGTTCTAATTCAAGACAAATTTTTAAATGTTGAAAAATGATGTAAAAGTCCGCTATTTAGCGGCTTTTTTAGTTTTATTAGAAAATTAATGTTGAAAAGTTAAAAATATCTACTATATTACTTTATAACAAAACAAAATGTTTAATAGTGGGTGTTTATGAAAGTAACAGTTAAAAAATTTAAAAGTGGAGAGCGCTATGTGTTTTTATTAGAAGAAGATGGCGTTCCTGATTTTTGGGTCACTCACTTTGTTACGCAAAAACTGCGAATGACTAAAGCGGCAACATCAATTGAGCAATACCTAAAAGATATTAAACATTTGAAACGTTGGGAGAAGATCAACGATAGAGATCTGCTTGACGAGATATACAACGGCAAAGTGCCCAATCGTGATGATATTAATAAACTTAAAGAGCACTGCTCATATCAGGCCAAAGCTGTTAATGATGCTCCAGTAAATAACGTTGTCGATATGGGACAGTTTCACTTATCAAAAACACAAGATAAACCCACCATCAGCAAATCTCAATATATATCCCGTATAGCTCACATAGCAGAATTCCTGCATTTTATTGGAAAAGAGCGAGTCAAACATAAACCAACAGCAGCCGAACTTTTTGATGAGTTAGATGAAATGAAAACTCGACTCAAGAGCGGTAAGCCAAAGGGAAAATCGAAAAAAGTTTCTTTGGATAAATCAGGGATTGCAGATGATGTATTTGAAGATTTTGTTGAGGTGGCAAAGCCTGATTCAAATTACAACCCGTTTAAAAATCCTGTTGTTAAGTTTAGAAACTATCTAATTGTACAAGTGTTGTATGAGACTGGATTTCGATGTGCAGAGTTATTAGCGCTTCGGATCAGCGATATAGGAACGGAGACTGATAATCCAACATTGTCAGTTGTTAGAAGACATGACAGTAAAGATGATCCTCGTTTAAAAGAGCCTACGGCTAAGACGCTTGGCAGAGCTGTTTCTATCACAAAAGAGCTAAGAGACTTGTTGAATACGTATATCAAGGTTCATCGTGCTGATACAAAAGTAGCGAAAACACATCCATTCATATTCGTTTCACACAAAGATAAAGAGGGACATTATCAATCTGGGCAACCGATCATTCAGCAAACAATTAACGATATATTTAATAGCATAAAAGCGGTGAACCTAGAGCGTTTCTGGGCTATTACGCCTCACTCTTATCGACATTATTTCAATGATCAATTGTCAGACACCATTGATGAGGAGAGAGAAGCAGTTAAACAAGAGGTTAAACGATTAGAACAGGCTGGTTTGCATGAAGAGGCGAAACAATACGCCAATGAAAATACGATTACAGACCAAAGAGAACTTGAACTTCGAGCAGAATTAAATGGACATTCATCCCTCAAATCAGGTGAGATTTATCTTAAACGAACTGCAAGAAAACAGGCTCAAAAGATACGTAAAAAGATGCAAGCGAAAATGAAGCACAAAGTAGAAGGAGATCATCATGGTAGCTAAAGCTAACAAATTGCATGGTGCCAAAAGATCAAAAGTCAAATCGGATAAGCGATACAGCAAAGCTAATTATGAGTTTGATATTTATGATGATATTTGGCAACTAGACTCCAATATAAAGCTAAACCTAGGGTTACTTTCACCATTAAGTTTGTCTCCTAAGTTTGAACACAACTTTCGAAACGCGTTAGCTGATTATGCAACTGAATTTTCATCTTCATATACGTCTAATATTTTTAACTATGCTAAAAACCTTTTTGCAACAGGTGTTAGAGAAAAAATAGGTGAAGCTCATATACTCAATTACAAAGCGACTCTAACTAAAAGTACAGAGTACAAACTTGGTTATATTAGGGCGTTTATTCTGGACTGGCGCGATAAAGAAATTCAGGGAGTTGACAAAAAGGTTGTTGAATTACTCACATCTTTAAAGTTGTCAGGAAATGAAAAGGGAAAGGCTGTAGCAATTGGTTGTCCTTATAGCGGTGCTTACACATTTGAAGAGCAAACTGCTTTCATCAGTTGGTATGTGGACGCATTCACGGAAAAACAGATTTCAATAACGGACTATGCGTTTATCATGGGCTTGCAGCAAACTGGTGCTAGACCAGTCCAGCTTACATATCTTTACTATGAAGATTTGGTAACGAGAATTGAGGAAGGAATCGAACATTTTGATTTACAACTTCCGAATGCCAAAAAGCGTCATGAAGGTATTCGAGAGTCGTTTCAATCCAAAAAGGATGTGGGTGAAGATTTAATGCTGGTGCTAACGGCACAAGCAAATCATTCAATTAAAGTTGTTGAAAATCATTTCGCTACCGAGCTTTTTGAGGAGCAGAAAAAGTTCATGCCTATTTTTATTGATGAACGTGAGGTTTCTAAACTCACGAATTTTAATGAATTTATATCAAAGCATGAGCAAACCCCCGATCTTTTTTGTATGAAGAAAAACGGGGAAGCAAAATACATTCTGAAAAGAATAGCGAAGCTTTGCCCTTTAAAAACAACACGGATTAAGTTAGATGACGGGTTTGGTGATTTGCATATCAACCCCAGACGATTCCGATATACCCATGCGACTAATATGGCAATGCTAGGTGCAAGCGATTATGCCATAGCCGAAGAATTAGGCCAGTCCGATACCCAGCAAGTCAAAGTATATACAGAGTTCAACGAAGAAATGGCTGACAGACTTGATGAAGCACTTGCTTCTGATTTAACGCCATTAGCGCAAGCATTTTCGGGTACTTTGATTGACAGTGAAAAAGATGCAATTCGAGCCAATGATCCTCGTAGCCGAATTAATAACAACGATGGCAACCCTGTTGGAAGTTGCGGAAAATTTGGTTTTTGTGCAAATGGTACAATTCATTGTTATACCTGCAATAAATTTCAACCGTGGCTAAACGCTCCTCATACAGAAGTCCTGAAAAGTGTTATTTCTGAACGTGATCGCAAGCGTAAGATGGGGGCAAGTGAGTTTGTTTTACAAGGCCATAATCGAAGCATTGATGCGATCAAAGTTGTTATTCACAAGTGTAATGCTAGAAAGCAAGAGCTTGAAAAAGAAGGAGCTTTAAATGTCTGATGTATTGGTATTTACACCGAAGCATAAACTAGATTTCCAGAAAAATTATTCCGAGTTCATAGCATTTGCAAAAAACGATTTAACGCTTTTTGATGATCATGAGTTTGATGCTCCTCTCGGAACTCAGAAAGGATGGGAATGCGATAAATGGTCTTGGAAAACAGCAAGAGAAAAGAAATTAACCATCGTATTTGGAAACAGTTTAAACCATTCCAAATATATACCGTTCAAACAGCCATTCGCTGACTTTGCCAAAGCCTATGTGCGATACCAACAGTCGCTGAACCATAAAGATTCGACAGCGTGGGCTTCATCTTTAGTGTGGATCTACAATGCGCTAGAAGAAAACGCGGCTCAAAATGACAGATCTGATGTTAATATTATGCACCTCAATAACACAGTTATTAATCGTGTTGAGGAACAGATTAAGAACAGTAAATTAGGTGCTGGAGGAAAGCGCAATATTGGTCTGTCATTTGAAAGAGTATTGAAGTTCATAAGGGACAAGCGATTCAAGCTAGATCTACAAGATTGGTCAAATCCTTTCCCTCGTCCATCCGATTCCAGAATCAAACTTGATGAAGAGAGTCGTAAAGAAGAAGTGGAAAAATGCCCTTCTGACTATCAAATGCTTCAAGTGGCGGATGCCTTTCATAAAGCTAAAACACCTCGTCAAAAGTACTTCTCCAGTCTATGTGTAATGTTGATGTGCCAGCCGAGTAGAAATACAGAACTTAATGGTTTAACAACAAACTCATTACAAACAAGTGAAAAAGGACGTTTATATCTAACGTGGCATCCTGCAAAAGGAGGAGATCCCGTCAAAAAATGGGTGCCTAAATTACTTGAGGATGTCGTCCAACAAGCATTTGACAGACTCATTGATATTTCAGCACCCGCTAGAACTGCTGCGAAATTTGCTTATGAAAACCCCAATGTCTTTATGGTACATGAACACTGCATTACACCTACTGATTTTCCACAAGATAAACCATTAACATATAATCAATTTGCAAAAGCAGTAGGGTTCAAAGTAGGCAAAGATGCTAAAGACTATGATTACAATTGGGGTCATTACGGCTCTACTAAATGGCTCAACAATTTAATAAGCGGTTTGAACGGAGTGTTAGATTGGAAAAAGGAATTACTGAAAGGTAAAACGCTACTTTCTAATAATGAAGTTGTTACTCGAAAAAGTAAAAATCCAACTGGAATCAATATCATTTTTCCTAGTTATAGTGACCTCCGAAAAACTATAGAAGAACAATATAAAACAAAAGATTTTCCCAACTATGGTGATGTGAAGCTTTGGGATTGCATAACGTTAGTTCGAGAAAATGAGTTTCACAAAGAGTTTGATGTTAAGCCTTTTTCTTGGCTAATGACCGGGCACGGTTCAGTAAGTGATGCAATAGGTTCAGATCGCCCTTCAGGAGAAGAGACAATCGAATCAATCTTTGATGAATTGGCAATCACAGACGAAGATGGTACTCGATTACAGTTAAATACTCACCAACCTAGGCATTGGTTAAACACCAAGTTGAAACTGGCTGGTGAAGAAGATTGGTTGATTGCCAAGTGGTCGGGTCGCGCTGATATTGAACAAAACAAAGCTTACGATGGAAGAACTCAAGAGCAAAAATCACGGTTAACCAAGCGTATAGGTCATGTGGCAAATGGTGAAGGTGTTATGACGGTTGCTCAAGCCAATCAGTTTTTATCGCCATACACATCAGAGTCGCCACCTCCGGCAATCGTGTTGCATGATTTAGGCTTACCAGTCTCTCTTAAATCTCTCGGAATTAATCGCTCAGGTGTCGCTCAGTTCACAGGGTTAGGTTATTGCGTTCACAATTATGCAGAAAGTCCGTGCGTTAAAAATGGCGATTGTGCGGTCTGTAGCGACCATGAATGCCTTAAGGGACTGCCTAACACCCTAGAGGAGCTTAAAAACCTTGAGAAGCTTTATAAAGAGCAGCTAGAGGATGCAATCGTTAAAGCAGGAGATAAAGTTTTCGGTGCTGATCGCTGGGTAACTGCATTAGGCTTTAGGTTATCAAAGATTAAAACCATAATTGCTATGATGGAGGATCCAAACAGACCTGATGGTACACCTATCAGGATTCCTGACGAATTAGACCCCTCCCCTGTCAAACGATCACTTAATATTGACGAGCAAAATGTTATTCCAATTTTCGATCTCACTGCCTTGGCATTATCTGATATGGAGGAGTCATAATGGCTTTTGTAATTGACAATAAAGAAACGATTCTAGCCATCATTGATGGTTGGAGCGGTAAGCTTACATATGATCTTCTTTCAGAAAGGCTTCAATCAGAATTGGGCTTAAAACGTCCCCCATCAAGGCATACTTACACAAAGCATGATGAAATAAAACATGCATTTGACTTAAAGAAAGAAGAGCTAAGATCTCAAAAATCTGCTGCTATCGAAGATGCCAAGTCGCTATTTGATAGTTCCGATAAATTAAGCCATCTCTTGGAAAAATTAGACAATGATGATGCAACCATCGCTGAACTTATAAAGCGAGTCGAAAAACTCGAAAATGAAAATGAAAGATTAAATTCGGAAAACAACAGGCTAACTAAGCAACGTGAAGCTCTACTAGAAAGGTTTGCTCGGTGGCAACACAATCTACAAAAAATGGATGGGGTAGATTTGAATAAACTTGCAGTCACTATTGATACTGGATTACCAGCTAAAAATAGGGATTAACAACAATATTTGAATCTATTACTCGCCAGACAATCAAAGTAGAAAAAGAGATTTTTCTACTTTGATTACCGATTTGCGATATAGGATAATTTGAAATGCTCTCGGTACATCAAATAAAAAATTATCCAAAATTATGTATGGTTAGAACTGCTAACTTGTACTTATTCAATTACTAGTAACGGTAAAAGTAGTTTCATGCCCACCATTTGTACTTCTATAGCCAAGGTTATCTCTGAATGCTGTCGAGC
>NZ_JAUOPE010000020.1 GCF_030546755.1 Colwellia sp. 1_MG-2023 | reverse complement strand
AATCAAGATCGGCCATGTAGTCAGCTACTGACATCATGCCCTTGCCACCCATGACTTGTTGATCGAAACCACCAAATGCAGGATGCTCACCACGAGCGTCATAAGTTAATTGGAAATTAGGGTCTTGAATACCTGTAGAGTATTGTGCGTTACAACCACCTTCAGAGCCGATGATTTCTTCGCCATTTGTACAATATTGTGCTGGGTTAAAGCCACCTGGGCCTAAAACTCTTGAGCCTTCATCAATACTAAGTAAATCACCTTCACCGTATGCATGACGCATTTTAGCTGTGGCACGCGCATGAGTTGCACGAACAGTACCAGTTAAGTTACCACCATTATCGAAGTCTAACTGTAAGTTGAAGTTTTGTGATTTTTCTTCATTTACGTTAACTTGAGTGAATGTTTGCATACGGTATGGGTTCATTTTGTATGCATCAGCACCTTTCCAAACTTCGCCAGTAGCATCTGTAAACGAATCACCCGTGTAATTAGTTGCATACGCGTATTCGTTAAACGTTTGCCAGCGGTTATTATGGTTAAAGCCTGAACGATTATTAAAGCGATCTTGTGCTGTATAAAAATAGTCAGCAGTTAAAACAAAACCATCGCCTAAGTCAGCTTGAACAGAAAGTTGCAGTGCATCACGCTCACGCTCTTCTGTTTTATTAAATGCAGTAAAACCATGAGGAACGATAGTATACACATCGCCACCTTCACTTGGTTCACCCCACGCATGGTTATTTTGAGTCCAGCCGATACCACCATTTTCAGACGTATCGTTATGGCCGTTGTAGTCAGTTGCTAAAGTTGCTTCTTGAGTAACCGCAGAAATTAATACACCAATTTTACCGTTATTGTATGACGCTAAGCCATGTAACGTTGGGTCTGTTTCTTCTGTAATTGAACCACGAGTAGCTTCTACACCACCAGCAAATGTCCAACCTTCATCCATATCAAATGGACGGCGCGTTTTAAGATCAATAGAACCAGCAATACCTTGTGCTACATTACCCGCTGTTGCTGATTTATATACATCAACACCACCAAATAATTGCGCAGGTAAGTCACCTAAATCGGCAGCAGCAGTATCAATTGTTGTTGCTGATAAGAATGTTTCACCATTCATGGTTGTATCTACTTGAGGTAGGCCACGAATTTGTACAGGTCCACCTTCACCAGCAACACGTTCGATCTGTACACCAGAAATACGTTGTAGTGAATCAGTAATAGTTACATCTGGTAATTTACCAATATCTTCAGCAGCTATACCGTCTACTTGAGAGTTAGCAAAACGTTTACCATTGATGCTTGCTTTTGTTGAACCACGGATACCCGTAACTTCAATCACTTCAATTTCTTTTTCAGCATTTTCTGCTGCGTAGGCAACTGGAGCTTGAATTAAGCTCAATGCTCCCATGCCTAAAACCACCGATAAACTGGTAGCTATTTGAGATTTTTTAAATGTTTTCATTATCTTCTCCCTCGATACTTTTTTACGCAAAATTATCGCTATTTTTATAATTTATTTTTGTAAGCGCTTACAAAGTAATTGAAAATTTTTACCGTGTGTAAGGGAAAAAAAATCCGACACACTCTGTAAGCGCTTACATTAAGTTAGATTATGTTCATATTATCGTCAATCATTATTTTACTTTTTATTAACAGAGAAACATTAAGTAATTGTTATACAACAATAAATTAAATGTACAAAAAACCTATAATTTATGCCTCAACCTTTACTAAATAGAAAATCACTTCATTTATCAATAAACATTTGTAAGCGCTTTCATTTTGAGATAGTTTAATAATAAGGCTAAAAACTAACAAAAAACGAATAAGGTCTGTTGCAATGGAAAATTTAACTCTAAAGGAAAAAGTCGGTTATGCATGCGGAGATGTGGCCTCTAATTTTTACTGGCGTGTTTTCGATGTATTTCTCTTTATCTTTTATACCGACGTCTTTGGCTTACACCCAGCTGCCGTTGGTACCATGATGTTAGTAACGCGACTTATTGACGCTTTTTCTGATCCTTTAATGGGTGCATTGGCTGATCGTACTCAAACTAAATTTGGTAAATTCCGCCCCTATTTATTGTGGGGGATTATCCCTATTGCCGCAGCAGGCGTTCTAACCTTTACCGTTCCTGATCTTAATGACAGCGGTAAACTGATGTGGGCATATGCGACTTATATTTTTATGATGTTGGCATATACCTTTATTAATGTCCCATATGGTGCATTATTAGGTGTAGTAACTGGTAATAGCCAAGACAGAACCACCTTAACTAGTTTTCGCTTTATTGGTGCTTTTTCTGGCGGTAGTTTAGTGGCGTACTTAACACCAAAATTAGTAGAATATTTTGGTCAAGGGAATGAAGCGTTTGGCTGGCAGCTAACCATGGGACTATATGGTGGTGTAGCAGCCATCTTATTTTCAATCACTTTTTTAAGTACTAAAGAGCGTATCGCCCCACCAAAAGAACAAAAAACCCCTATTTTACAAGACATTAAAGATTTAACTCAAAATAAGCCTTGGTTAATTTTATTTAGTCTTGCCCTCATCATCATGATGACTATTACACTTCGTGGTAGTACAGGGACTTTTTATTTTAAATACTTTGTTGAACGCGAAGATCTCATCGGTAGTTTTTCTTTTGCTTATATGATTGCCTTAGCGGTAGGAGCGGCTTCAACTCCGATCATGACTAAGTTTATCGATAAACGCCGGCTCTTAATGATATTGATGTCTGTTGTCACTGTGCTATCTATAGCTTTTTATTTTGTGCCAAAAGAACAAATTATGCTGATGTATCTACTACAAATCGCCATCGGCTTTACTTTAGGCCCTAAATCGCCACTAGTCTTTTCTATGTATGCCGACACGGCCGATTTTTCAGAGTGGAAACATGGCAGACGTGCTACCGCCATGGTTTTTTCTGCCGCAGCATTCGCTCAAAAATTAGGGGGAGCAATAGCAGGAGCCATGATTGGTTGGTTGTTGGCATCAATGGGCTATATCGCTAACCAAGTACAAAGTCATGACTCTCAAGCAGGCATTGTTTTATTAATGACTTTAATTCCGGCTGGGTTTGCCGCCCTTTCTGTGTTTGTTGTCAGGTTTTATGCCTTGTCTGATAGCGCAGTAATCGATATTCAACAAGATTTAGTACAACGTAAATCTATGACCAATGTAAGTGAGTAAGAGTAAAAATGTTTCAACATGATTTCATCAACCAACGTGTTGATATCCGCGATCCTATCAACATGTCAAAAGCCAGTGGCTTTTTATGGAATAAGAACATGATGATTCACATCAATTGTCGCGGTTATGCTGTTGCCCAGTTTATGCAACCTGAACCCAGCAAGTATTCTCACGCATTAAACATGGAAGCAAAAACATTTATGCAACCTGAGCAAAGCTATTTTGCTCATCATAGCGGTCGGTTTTTTTACATTAAATGTTTAGATAGCGGTGAGTTTTTTTCTATCCCTTACGAACCCGTTAGAGCTAAGCTGGATTCGTTTAACTTTTCAGTCGGTAAAGACAGTCTGATTTGGCGAATTAATCATTTAGAGTTAGAAATTCAACTAACGCTTTCCTTGCCAAAAAATGATGTAGTGGAAATGTGGGAACTTAGCGTAATCAGCCACAGTAACAAAACGAGAAATATCGCTATTTATCCTTATTTTTCCGTTGGTTATATGTCATGGATGAATCAATCTGCTAAATTTGATACGAGCCTAAATGGCATAGTCGCTAGTAGTATAACGCCCTATCAGAAAGTAGAAGACTACTTTAAAAATCAACACTTAAAAGATAAAACTTATCTCTTATCAAAACATCAACCCACTAGTTGGTGTGCTAATCAGCCGACTTTTGAAGGAGAAGGCGGTTTACATAATCCTGATGCCTTACAATTAAATCAACTGCCGCAGCGAGAAGCGCTTTATCAAACGCCTGTGGCTACAATGCAATTTAACCACCAATTAAAGTGCCAAGAACAGGTACAACATCAATTTTTATTCGGTCCTGCCAAAGATGAGACAGAAATCGAAAAAATTAAAGATAAGTACTTAAGTCAACCACACAGTTTCGACAAAGCTCGTCTCGATTACCAAGATTATTTAGCGCAAGGTAATGGCAATATTCAAATAAATTCGCCCGATAAAGCCTTCAACGAATTTATAAATCATTGGCTACCAAGACAAGTTTTTTATCATGGTGATGTGAATCGACTATCAACTGACCCTCAAACAAGAAACTACTTGCAAGATGCTATGGGCATGGCATTCATTGCGCCTGATAAAACGAAGCAAGCCTTATTGACCGCGTTATCTCAACAAACAATTTCAGGAGCAATGCCCGACGGCATATTACTGCATGAACAGGCAGAATTAAAATACATTAATTTAGTGCCGCATAGTGATCATGGGATCTGGCTAACTCTTTGTTTAAATTGCTATTTAAATGAAACTAACGACGTAGATATTTTAACAACTGCTCTTCCCTTTGCTGATTCTGATCAATGTTTATCTTTAGTTGAACATATCAACCTAACTCTAGATCATTTACTCAATGCCCGCAATGAACAAGGATTAAGTTACATAGAGCAAGGAGATTGGTGTGACCCTATGAATATGGTGGGTTACAAAGGTAAAGGCGTTTCTGCTTGGCTAACCGTCGCAACCGCTTATTCGTTAAAAGTTTGGTGTAATATTTGTCAACAACACCAAATCAATCAAGCCAAACTACCTGAATATTTAACGGCGATCGAAGCGTTAAATTCGGCCATGAACGAGAATTTTTGGGATGGTAAATGGTATGCCAGAGGTATTAATGACGATGGCATAGCGTTTGGCGTAGCAAGTGATAAAGAAGGTAAAATTTATTTAAACCCTCAAACCTGGGCAATGCTAAGTGGTGCGGCAGATCAAGAACAACAGCAAGCGATGCTTACAGCAATTGACGACAACTTAGCAACACCTTTTGGTATTATGATGCTCGCGCCAAGTTATACCAAAATGAACGAAAATGTTGGCCGACTTACGCAAAAATTTCCCGGCGTCTCCGAAAATGGATCAGTTTATAATCATGCAGCTGCTTTCTACGCTTATAGTCTTTATCAAAATAACCAACATGATAAAGCCTTTGATGTTTTGTTGAAAATGCTACCTAACCAAGACGACTCTACTGAGCGCCAGCAATTACCTACTTTTGTACCTAACTATTATCGTGGGGCTTATTATCAAATGCCTGAAGTGGCGGGTAAATCAAGTCAATTATTCAATACTGGTACGGTTGCTTGGTATTATCGTTGTATTATTGAAGAGCTTTGTGGATTAAAAGGTCAAGCAGGATCACTTATCATCACACCAAAGCTGCCGGCTCATTGGCCAACGTTAATGGTAAAACGTAATTATTTAGGCGCTACTTTTATCGTAAATTACACAAGAAGTGATCAAACTAATGGTACGCAAATATTGATTGATGGTCAGCCATCTGAAAACAATATTGTGACCAATATCGTCAAAGGACACACGTATCATATCGATGTAACTTTAGGGAATAGCGAGAATTAATATGCCGGCACAATTAATTTTAGTGATGGGTGTTAGTGGTACAGGAAAATCTACTATGGCTAAAGCTTTAGCTGAACAACTGGATTTTACTTACCTCGATGCAGATGACTTTCATAGCGAACAAGCGAAAAAAATGATGGCAGATGGGCAAGCCATCGACGATAACATTCGCCAGGCATGGATCACACGAATACTGCTATTTCTTGCTGATGAACATCATAGTAACGGTCGTTTTGTGCTTGCTTACTCAGGCTTAAAAAAATCGCAAAGACAACGTTTCCAACTGTTAGAAACCGCATTAAGTGGTATTTTTTTGCACGGCGATTCAACGGTTATAGCGCAACGATTATCGCTTCGAACGGAACATTTTTTTTCAACAACTTTATTAGACAGTCAGTTTGAAGCACTTGAGTTACCTGCTGAAAATAATCACGAAAATGTAACGCTCATCGATATTAACCAAACAATCGATAATATTATCACCCAAGCTAAAGACTTTATTGCTTTACAACACCAGACACCACAGAGAAATTCCGCATGAAATCAATACTCATCTTAATATCACTGGTTTATTTATTCACTTCGCCACACGCTTTAGCGATGAAAGTGCCAAAAGCTCATACCGCCCCAGTGATTGACGGACAATCGCAAGACCCTGCATGGCAAAAAGGTGAATGGCATGAATTATCAGAATTGATTGTTGGCAGCCAACCAAGTGAAGCTGACTTTTCAGGACGCTTTAAAATGGTTTGGGATAAAGAAAAGCTCTACCTTTTGGTAGAGATCACCGATGATATTCTTTTTGACCAACACGCTAATCCATTACATTTTTATTGGGACGATGACTGTATAGAAATCTTTATTGATGAAGATGCTTCAGGTGGCAATCATCAATTTAACTTTAATGCTTTTGCTTATCACGTGGCATTAGATAACCAAGCCATTGATATTGGTTATAAAAATTCAGATGGTTCGCCGGATTTTTTAGCACTTAATAACCATATTAATAATAAATGGCAAAGAAGCTCAACCGCACCTCATGTAATAACATGGGAGTTGGCGGTAGATGTGTATGACGATAGTTTTACCTATACGAAAAATAAAGCACAACAACCTGAATTTATCGGCAAACCAGTCAAGTTACATAATGGTAAAAAGCTTGGTTTTATGCTCGCTTATTGTGATAACGATGGCAGTAAGGAACGCGAGCACTTCATTGGCTCTACACCCATTACAGCAGTGAATGGCGATAAAAACTTAGGCTATATCACCGCTGATGTTTTCGAGACCATTGAATTAATTGATAATTAAACTTTACGTTTAATTGCCTTCAGTCTTTTTATGCTGTGCAAAAAAGCACATTAAATCTTTAATGGTCATTCACTTTTGTAGTAGAAGCTCTTAGAATATACACCTTACTATTAATCGAGGTTGTTATGTTTAAAGGGCTATTAAAAGTATGCTTGCTAAGTACAATGCTTATTGCCTTTTTAGGACAATCAATCGCCTATTCAATCAATATCACCTGTGATGGATCATCTGAAACGCATATCGATGAAGTGTTCACTCCCAACACTGACAACTTCCTAGGCCATAACCAAGTAGCCCCAAATTTAGTCAAACCAAATAAAGCACAACACACTGATAGCGAACGCGCGATAGATTGCTGCGACGTTGAATGTTGCGATATTGATTGCGCCTGTTTTGGCAATGCCTGTTCTCATTATTCCTATTTGCAAATAAATTTAGCGACCACAAATATTATCATCATCAATGAAGCATTATATTGGCAAACAACCGAACAAAAACAGTCGATATCAGCACTGCTGTATCGCCCCCCTATTTTCATTTCATAACTCCTTTTTAACGCCCGCTCAGCCAAATTTAGCACGACATGGCACAGCTCAAATTTTCCAATATTCAGTGAAATTCGCTGAATGACATACTCGCATTACCGAGGTAAAAATGTTTACACAGTTTTTAAAAGCAACCTTTGCACTACTATTAATATCGGCGTTCGCTCAAGCCAATGAGAATGAAAGCGAACACCATCACCACGAAGAATCGCATCATGAACATAGCGAGAATAAAATCGAGAAAATTCAAGTAACTGCTTCTCGTTTAGGCCGTATTGTTACTGAATCTGCAACCCGTACAGAAATTATCAACGGCGAAGAAATACAAGAAAAAGCACTGATGCGTCCTGGTAATATCTCTATGTTAGTAGCCGAAACCGGCGGTGTGAGAGTGCAAACAACTTCACCCGCTTTAGGGAGTGCTAACATTCGATTACAAGGGTTGTATGGTCGTTATACCCAATTATTAAGTGACGGTTTACCGTTATATGGCGGACAAACAGCTTCAATCGGCCTTTTACAAATTCCACCAACGGATCTTGCCAACGTTGAAATCATTAAAGGCTCTGCCTCGTCATTGTATGGTGGCTCGGCATTAGGTGGCGTTATTAATTTGATTTCACGTACTCCTTCGGATGAATATGAAGGAGAAGTGTTGGTGAATGCCACTTCTAAAAATGGCCAAGACGTTACAGCTTATTTTTCCTCACCATTAACCGATGATGTTAGCGCCTCAGTAACCGCAGGTGTACATCGTCAATCTGAACAAGACTTAGATGACGATGGCTGGCTTGATATGGCAGGTTACAAACGTGGCAGTGTTCGTCCTCGTTTTTATTGGCAAAATGACAATGGTGCAAACCTTTATGTGACGCTTGGCGCAATGAAAGAACAAAGAGATGGCGGCACCGCTAGCAATGCCTCTCTGCCTGATGGGAGCCTTTTTCCTTTAAATCAAGAGAGTCGCAGAACCGATTTTGGTTTTATTTATGATCAACCGCTTGGCGATGCTACCAATATTAATATTCGTGGTTCAGTCATGAAGCAAGATCATCAACATCAATTCGGCGAAGTGTTTGAAGACGACAGTCATAAAAGCTATTTAATAGAATCAAGTGTTTCAGGTTATTCAGACAAAACAGCATGGTTAATTGGGGCTGCACTGCAGTCAGAGCAATTTAATTCAAAAACCTTTTCTGAATTTAATTACGATTACCAAGTACCGGGCATATTTTCTCAAATCGATTACGATGCCAGTGATGACGTGTCTATGTCGTTTAGTGCTAGAGCCGATTGGCATAGTGAATACGGTACACAAGTTAGTCCACGTATTTCACTTTTATATAGCCCAGAAGATTGGACTATTCGAGGAGCCTACGGAAAAGGTTTTTTCTCGCCTAGTCCGTTTATTGAAGACATCGATGAAGTGGGCTTATCTCGTCTTGCGCCATTAGAAAACCTTGATGAAGAGCGTGCCTCTACCGCCTCAATTGATGTTAGTCGTATGATAGGCGATCTAGAAACAAGCATGACCCTATTTACCTCAGATATCGAGAATGTCACAGAGCTCGCCATGATTAAAAATGCTAATGAGTTTGCGGATAAACAAGTACAGATTATTAATGCCACCGGCGAAAGCAACATTCGAGGTGCTGAATTGTTATTACGTTACCGTTGGAACGATATTAAATTTACCGGCAGTTACTTATACACAGATGCGAAAAAAGATACTGACGCACAAATTAGTCAAATACCATTAGCACTTACGCCTGAACATTCTGCAGGTTTAGTAGTGATGTGGGAAGAACATGGCAGCCATTTAGTCGGGTTTGAAGCCTATTACACCGGCACGCAACATTTAGAAAATAACCCTTATCGTGATCGCAGTGATCCGTATTGGCACTTAGGTTTATTAGGCCAAATTACCTTCGGAAAAATTAGCTTGTTCGTTAACGCGGAAAACTTACTAAACGTTAGGCAAACCAAAGAAGACCCATTAGTGTTACCTGAACAAGCACGTAGTGGCCGATGGACAACCAATATTTGGTCAAGAAACGATGGCTTTACCGTGAATGCCGGTATACGTTATCAATTTGGTGATTAACAAAAACTGCGGGTTTAAACGCTCGCATTCATCTCTATGCTAGTTTTCTAAGCCACTAGCTAACTCACTATTATTATCAGACCAATAAACATCCGTAATTGGTCTGATACTCAAAATAAAATCGTGATTATTCGCCCTGATTACTGCCGCCAATTTGCGGAGCATGTTGAATAATGCGATCAGCCAAACGAGAAAACGGTAAACTTTGGATCCAGACACTCCCATGACCACTTAACGTCGCCATAAAAAATCCTTCGCCACCAAAGAACATACTTTTTAGGCCTTTGGTCATTTCTATACTGTATTCAATCCCGTCACTAAAGGCGACCAAACATCCCGTATCTAAACGTAATGTTTCACCATTAAGTTTCTTTTCAATAACCGTACCGCCAGCATGAACAAAAGCCATACCATCGCCAGATAAATGCTGCAAAATAAAACCTTCTCCACCAAAAAAGCCACTGCCCAAACGTCGATTAAACGCAATATCCACTTGGGTGCCTAACGCCGCACATAAAAATGAGTCTTTTTGGCAAGTGATACTACCGCCCATTTCAGCTAAATTAATGGCAATAATTGAACCCGGAAATGGCGCAGCAAAAGCCACTTTTCTTTTGCCTGCTACTTGACTAGTAAAGTGTGTCATAAAGACAGACTCACCTGTGAGCATACGTTTTCCTACTGAAAATAGTTTGCCAACAAAGCCTTGGTCTACCTTGGAGCCATCGCCCATCTTCGCTTCAAAATCAATGCCATCTTCCATATAGTTCATTGCGCCCGCTTCAGCAATCACGGTTTCGCCTTGATCAAGTTCTACCTCAACCATTTGCATTGATTGACCAATTATTTCGTAATCTATTTCATGGCTTTTCATGTTATTTCCTTATTATTGAATCAATAATAATGTAGCAGAATTCAACCATTTGAACACAAGCAAAATCGCACTTTAATATTTTTTTACAAATTCAATCGAACTGTTCAGGTAGTATTAAGGTCTATTGTGATAATAATAAACGCGCTTGATAATGTTACTTATTTATTTAAGGTGATATCATCAAGCCAACTTTTAAGCTCGTATGAATTTCGAGTGCAAACAGAACGAATACCACATTAATACCAAACAACAACAAAGAGTAATTATTTTATGAAAAAACTTTTCATTGCCTTTTTTGCCATTGCCTTAATCCCTTTTTTAGCGAATGCCGCTAAATATGAAGAAGGTAAACATTATCAAGTGATCCCAGGACAAGCGACTAACAAGCCAGAAGTGCGCGAATACTTTTCATATTACTGCCCTGCTTGTCGTGGTTTTGAAGCGTATTTAGGAGACATTGAAAAAAGCTTACCTACCGGCACAAAATTGAACAAAACCCATGTTGATTTTATGGGCGCATCTTCACCAGATATTCAATTTATGTTGAGTAAAGGTCTAGTCGTTGCAGAAAAAATGGGCATCGCTAAACAGTTTAATGCCGAAGTATTTAACTACATTCAAACCAAACGTGAAGTAGTCACCAGCGAAGACGATGTACGTAAAATATTTATTGCTGCAGGTGGCGATGGCGCTAAATTTGATAAAGGCATGAAAAGCTTTTCATTAGTTAGCCAAGCAAAACGCAATAAAAAAGTTCAAGACAAGTTATCTCAAGGTCGCTACGTTAAAAGCGTTCCTACGTTTGTGGTAAACGGTAAATACGTCATCAACTCAAAAGAGCTTGACCCTAAAAACTTCCTTGAAGAATACAAAAATATCATCGCGTACTTATTAACACTAAAATAAACACCGCGAAAGTCATCTAATAAAAAACGCCAGAGCGACAACTCTGGCGTTTTTATTTGCGTCACATAATAAGGCTCTTACATAACTAAGTTGCACTTAATTTATTAAATGACGGTTTTTCTACTTGAGTTCAAATAGTGAATGTAACGCAATCTTTAATATAAAAGGGTGTCAATGAAAAAAGAACTCGCATTTATTATAATACTCAGCAAAGAGCATTAATGTCGGAGTGCTATCAAAAAGAAGTTCATTTAACGGTAGTTGACAGAAAAACTTTTTACTCCTCACTTAAAAAAATTAAGCATCAATGACAGGTGACTTAGTAATGAAAGTGGCTTCTAATACATATGTATGTGTCGAATATATTGACAGTAAAAAAGTTACCAACCATCAGAAACAACAAAACACCAACCATTACAGTTGATGTTTTCAAATTTAAAAGATTTAAGAAATTATTAAGATTGTTTCTTAAATTGACGTAAAACTAAACCCATCATGCCTAATGCAAAAATAGCTAGCGTAGATGGCTCTGGCACTTCGACGCGACGTATGAGAGCAATGCCGTACGATTCGTATTTATCACTTGAGCTGGCATGATCTCCGTAGATAACTGCGCGATTGCCGTACCTGCTAGCATTCACATCGTAATCTGAATGAACGCTGGCAAGTTTAAATTTTTCATCGTTGTCTGAGTCGCTTCCGTAATATACAAACACGCCTTGCAGTGCATTAACACCAGAGCCGTAGCCCGCGGTGTCGTTGAAGACGGTAGTGCCAAATAGCTCTAAGAAAGAATCAAAAAACGTCGTGTCATCGACAGTATATGGCGAATCGGTAATGGCCCCCGAACCATCATCGCTTGTCGCGTTCCATCCGAAATCGCGGTATAAGTTACTTATATCCCCGTTAGTCGCAAGTTCCCAACCAGTTTGTTCATACTCACCTAATGCTTCTGTTATTGATTTTCCTTTGGTGGCGTCCCATTGAAGCCACTCGAGATTACCTTTGGTGACAATATTCGTTTCTTCATCTAGCGTATATCCGTTATGAGTGATAAGTCCTGCGTTTGCATTACTGCTAACCAACAATATAAGCGCTAAAAACTTTAACGTAAAAAATTCAAAATTCATTTAATTTTCCTTTTTAATTCCTACTATCTTTAATCGTAAATTATTAATTTTTAACTTATTGGCAATTATCGTTCCAACAACTTAAAAGTAATATTATTCAGTACCTTGTAAAACAATCTTATTTTGCTCACTAAGATTTGTTAAAAAAACTGTCTCATACATATGTATGATTTCCATTTCTAAGTGTTTATTTTATAATCAGTGCATTATAAGTAAACTTAAGAGTGCTTAGATATGGAATTAGCGATTTCAAACAGTGAACTTTCTACTTTAATTGGTGATATTTATGAAGGTTCATTAACGGGTGAATGGAAAGCTACTTTAAATAAAATAATGGATTATACCCAATCCAATAAAGCGTTTTTCTTTTTACAACCACTCAAAACAGATACACCATTAATTCTTGAACTAGTCACTGACTTTGACATTCCCCCTGATGCATTACTTTATTACCAAAGCCACCCATTAGATGATCCTTGCCATCAGACAACCCGCCTACTAACCGAAGGCGAATCACATTACTGTAATGAGTACGTAAACATAGAAGACCATAAGGAAGGTGAATACTATGAAAAAGTATTCAAGCCTATGAAAGCTTATCATGTATTGGGTGGAATATTATGCCGAGATGGAGAGTACGAATCTGTTTTAGCAATTAACAGGGGCGAGAAAGATCAAGCATATTCAATACAAGAGAAAAATTTGTTTGAATTAATGACCCCTCACTTTAGCCGAGCAATGCATATATTTAAGGAATTACGGTTATATAAAAACTACGCAAGTATTTCAAAAAGTATTTTAGACCAACAAGACAAAGCTATTTTAGTGTGCGATGAAAATGGCACGGTAGTAATTAACAATGATTATGCCGAAAAAGAGTTAGTTCTACCTTCGTTGATCACTTTAAAAAACAATCAAATTAACATTTCAATGCCTGCTTACCAGCAAAGGCTTAAATATTTTATCGAGCAATGTGCGAACTTGGCTTATAAAGATATTGGTGTGCAAGAAACATTAGTTATTGAGCAACAAGAAGGTGACTCGATATTAATTACTGTGTCACCTTTATTAAATAAAAACACGTTTATTAACATTGATATACCCTGTTGTTTAGTCACTATAAACTATCAACATCAAGTAAATTGGGATCATGTGAAAAAAGAATTTGAACTAACGCCTAAAGAAATGCAGCTTCTTAAGGCCATTTACGCTAAACAGAAATTAAACGACTTAACAGCAGTATTCAATGTAACTTACAACACGCTCAGAACCCATTTACAATCAATTTTTAAGAAGGCAGACGTTAATTCACAAACAGAGTTATTGGTTAAATTAAATATGTTTTAGTAATAAGGCGTAAGGGCAAAAATAATAACTTAAGGCTACACAAAGTAATTTATAAAAATCTCTATGAAACACGCAAACCAAGGAAAGTAAAATGATTAAACATACAATTAAATTATTAATGGTTACATTTTTATTACCACTGAGTATTTCTATTGCTTATGCTGAAACATATTTAGTGTGTAAAGCACCCAAAACAGGTATGGCAGGAAAAGGAGGTTGTATACATGCTTATAATCCTTCACCCGAACAAGTCTGTTCTGGGGAAGGAGATAAAAAAGTGTGCTCAACTGCAAGTCTTGAAGATTTATGCATAAAAGTTGGCGAAAAAAATGGGGTAACACTTAATGGCTTTTCTTCTGGTTTAGGTACATTTAAAACAGCACAGTTATGTTTACAATCGTGTAATAAACACTACGGCGGAAAATTTAAAAGGTTTGGTGGCGAATGTTTTGGAATGATTTCAAAATAATTTACCGGATAGTAAAGTTTTTAAAATGCTGGCTTACTTTTAGATTTAAACAAGATTGAAAAAGCTGATACCGTCAAAAAACATTCAGCCTAACCAGAGAGATATGCTGGTTAGGTTAACGTCTATAGAAGACTAAAACCAACTTACCTTCGCTGAAAGTTACGCTTTTTCTGACCTTTTTTATCCGCGCCTTTATCGCCAAAGGCTTTCTTTCTGGCGCGTTGTTTTTCTTTACCTTTGCTGAGTTTTTTCATCACCGCTTCGGTTTTCGTTAAGTCGGGTTCATAGCCAGGAAACCATTGTTGCAATAAGCGCCCATCAAGCACTTCTTCTACCGCGGTTAATAGCCACTCTTCGCTCGGTGCCATTAACGAAACCGCTAGTCCGGCTTTTCCTGCACGTCCGGTTCTACCAATGCGATGAATATAATCTTCAGCCACATAAGGTAATTCAAAATTTATCACTACATGTAAGTCGTCTATATCAATTCCACGGGCAGCAACATCTGTTGCCACTAATGCACGTGTTTTACCGGCTTTAAATTCAGCTAATGCACGTTCTCTAGCGCCTTGCGATTTATCACCATGAATTGACTGTGTTTTAATGCCGTCTTTACACATTTCTTTAGCAAGATCGTCAGCGCCTTGTTTGGTACGAGTGAATATAAGTACTTGTTGCCAATTTTTTGAGCCAATCAAAAAAGAAGTCAATTCGCGTTTTCGGTCAAGGTCAACTGTATAAACAACTTGCTCTACTTTAGCCGCCGCTTGATTTCGTTCGCCTATTTCGATGCGAACAGGATCGTTCAATAAATGTTTGCTAAGTTTATAAATAGCATCATCAAACGTGGCTGAAAATAATAGCGTTTGTCTGGTTATTGGTAAGCGATTTAATATTCGGTCAATTTCATCTTTAAAGCCTAAATCAAGCATACGGTCGGCTTCATCAAAGACAATGCATTCAAGCTCAGTGAGCGCTAATGACCCTTTAATGAGATGGTCAAGCAAACGCCCAGGAGTAGCCACTAATACGTCTGCGCCTTTATTAAGCGCATCAATTTGCGGATTAATACTCACACCACCATAAGCAACGGCAATATTTAATGAGGTGTTCTCGGCATAGCCAACAAAGTTTTTATACACTTGTTGCGCAAGTTCACGGGTTGGCGTTAACACTAAGGCGCGAACAGGACGATGATCGGGTACATTTTCACTGAGTAATTGTAAGATAGGCAAAGCAAAAGCAGCGGTTTTACCTGTTCCGGTTTGCGCGCCCGCCATGATATCTTTTTTCGCTAAAATAGCAGGAATAGCTTGTTGCTGAATTGGCGTAGGTGACGTGTATCCTAATGATCTAACCGCATCAGTAAGCGCTTTATCTAAGGCAAAGTCTGAAAAATTCATGTACTTATTTTGCCCCTTGCTGAGTTTGTTTTTTCTGCTGATCTTTTAGTGCATCTTCAAGCTCTTCAGGATAAAACACCAAACCTTGTTCATCTTGATTAGGAAAAACTACAATAGCTAACTCGTCATCGGCTAGGCCATGAGACCAACGACTAAACCATTTATTTAACGAAATGGCTTCTGTTTGACAGTCTTGCCATTCTTCAGTTATCCAAGCCGAAGCAAAGGCTTCATTCGGCCAGACAGGAATACAGTCTTCGTCTTCTGTGGTGAGCATGACACAACCATGCTCGTCTTTTAAAATCCATATTTGCTGATTAGCGACAGTTTCTTTTACAAAATATTTCGCACGTTGTTCGTCGTCATATTTTAAAATACTTTCAATTTGTTGATTATCTATCGCTGATGCCATCGGACTTTCCTAAAAAGGCTAAAAACTCAGCCCTATTCTACAAAAATTTGCATCTCTTCGCCGATTTGTTTACGCATTTCCATTAATTTTTTTGCTGACTCGTGTTGTTTAATGTCTGCCTCGCTTTCTGGGATCCATTCGGGAATGGCAATTTTTTGTCCGTGCTCATCAACAGCAACCATAATAACTATACAATGCGTTGTTTTTCTTCGATTTAATGATTTAGGATCACAGGCATTTACTTCTAAAGCAATGTGCATCGAAGAGCTTCCCGTTAATATAACCTTCGCTTCTACTTCCACTAAGCTGCCCACATGAATAGGCGAAACAAAACGAATACCACCTGCGTAAGCCGTGACGCAATATCTACCGCTCCACCCTGCCGCACAAGCATAAGCGGCTAAATCAATCCATTTCATCACCGCGCCACCGTGGACTTTTCCGCCAAAATTTACATCTTGAGGTTCGGCTAAAAATCGTAAAGTGACATCACGTTGTGGTTTATTCATGTTGTTTTCTCTTTTAGTTTATCTTGTCAAATAGTGCGAGTAGTTCTGTACAGCACAAACTATTCCAAAAATTTTATTAAATGTGCATGGTGATATCGGCTAGATAAATCAATAACATTTAGAGTAAACTAGCAAATATCGACAGATAATCACAATTCTTTAAGCACCAATACTGTGCACGTGCAACAATTCGGACTTATTAATGAAACGATTCACCACCATTACGCTAAAAGTGTTAGCGGCTTTTTTCTTCTTTCTTTACCTGCTTATTTGGCTCGTTTCACCTATGGTCAGCAACCATTTCATCGAAAAAAATATCAGCCAATTCGACATAACATTAAATGAAAGTAGTACGGTTCGTTATAACCCTTTTATTTCGCAAATAAAAATTGACGATTTTACACTAGAGAAAGCCAACAAACCTGTCTTTTCAATAGAAAAATTGACCGTAGAAATGAATTTATTGCAATTGATATTCGACAAATTGCATATTAAATCGGTAATCGCAGAGGGTATTCATGGTGGTGTGATCATCAACGGCGACAAGATCACTGTAGCAGGTGTGACATTACCGCAAGCTATTGATAAACCGGCTACTGAACAAGATTCGGATAAATCGCCAACAGAAACTAAACCTGCAACAGCCTATCAGTTAGTGATGCCGCTTTTAACCATCAAAGATAGTAAAATAGATGTTTCGTATAACAACGAAGATTTAGCCTTTGAAATCAATGCTATTACCGTTGAAAGTTTAGTAGCAGACCAACAAGCGCAATCGGCTAATTTAGCCCTTGATATAAGTTTAGCTGAATCAAACGTCAAACTTACTGCTGATGCTCAATTAATTAATGGTCAAGGTGAAATTGACAGTCATCTTGATATTTCACAATTCGATTTAGCCATCATTCAGCCTTGGCTTCCTGAAAACATTCGTGATTTAACAGGCTTAGTTTCGGTTAATAGTCAACAAAAGTTATTCATTAATGATATCAATCAACAGCTTAAACTTAGCGATACCAAGCTAACCCTAACTAAACTTGCTGCGGTTAAAGACAACGTACAACTCTCTATTGAAGAATCAACCACGCAGTTTTCAAACATTGATGTGCTGTTAACCAATAATCAACCACCTACAGTGTCCGCTAATGGTCAGTTTGATATGACTAATCTTGACATTGCCAATGCTGAAAACCCCCAATTACTAGTGGCTTCAATCGCAAAAGTCGCTGTTAATAGCATTGATACCAACACCATTGAAGCAAAGCCCATCATCACGCTTAACAGCATTATGATCGAGCAGGCGATTGTTTCTCAAGATAATCAAAGCGACCTGCCTGCTTTGACGCAATTTAGTCAATTATTGATTGATAATTTAGTCGTTTCTGAACAAGCCGCGGATATCAATATCATTACATTGGCCGATTTAAAAATAGACGCCCAGATAAACGCAGATAAAAAATTAACAAGCTTATTACCTATTCAAAGTATCCAACCCGTTGAACAATCGGCAACGAATAACGATGCGACACAAGAGCCAGAATCTATAGAGAAGACTGAGAAAGCAGCCTTTCAGTTTAGTTTAAATGACTTTCATTTGACTAATAACGCCATTATTAACTTTAAAGATCACAGCGTTAAGCCTATCTTTCAGCAAATATTTACCATAGAAGAACTACAGTTTAATCAATTAAACTCTCGCAATCCTGAGCTTAAAAGCACCTTAAAATTGCGAGGAAAAAACAATCGTTATGCTCATTTTGACTTTGACGGTGTTATGCAACCTTTTGTTGAGCAGCCACTTTATGCCGTTAAAGGTGGAATAAAAGAGGTGAGTTTACCCGCTATATCGTCTTATATTAAAAATGCGTTAAGTTTTGAAATAAAAACCGGACAACTCGATTTTAATATAGACACAACATTAACCGGCGATAAAATTTCGGGAAAATCTAAAATATTATTACGTGGTTTTGATTTTACCGCGGCAGATGATCACGAAGCTGACTCGCTTAAAGATCAAACAGCTATTCCATTATCGGTCGCATTAGGCATGCTAAAAGACAGCAAAGGTAATGTAGACTTATCGCTTCCAATTTCTGGCAATACTAATGACCCTTCATTTGGCCTTTCAGGTTTGATGACGTTATTAGTCAAGCAAGCAACAATGATGGCCGCAAAAGATTATCTAATGACCACTTTTGTGCCTTATGCCAATGTTGTTAGTGTCGCGATGACCGCTGGAAAAATGCTACTAAAAGTTCGTTTGAATGACTTACCTTATGTGGCAACCCATTCAGATATTACCGAAGATCAACAAGTGTTTATTAAACAATTTGCTTTGTTATTAAAAGATAAACCCGATACACAAGTGACTTTATGCGCGATTTCAACTCCTGCCGATGTTGGTTTAAAAACAGGCGAAAAAGTCAAAGATCACAAATTTATCGAACAACTACATCAACTTTCGTTATTGCGCGTTGAAAATTTTAAGCATCATATTGTTGATAAATATAAAGTGGCCAGTTCAAGATTATTACTTTGTACGCCACAAATTGATTCTGCAAAAAATGCAAAACCACGCATTACATTTGACGTTAATTAATAAAGGTTATTATGAAGATTTGGGTAGACGCTGATGCATGTCCGGTAGTGATTAAAGAAATTATTTTTCGTGCCGCTGAGCGAACTAACACGCCAACCACCTTGCTCGCGAATCACTATTTAAAAACACCGCCGTCGAAAGTTATTAGTTTTGTTCAAGTGAGTACTGGCTTTGATGTTGCTGATGACGAAATAGTTAAACGAGCTGATAAAGGGGATTTAGTGATTACCGCTGATATTCCGTTAGCGGCTGAAGTTATTGAAAAAGGCTGTATTGCGTTAAACCCAAGAGGTGAGCTTTATTCCGCCAGTAACATTAAACAACGACTCAATATGCGCGATTTTATGGATACGCTGCGCTCAAGCGGTATAGAAACCGGTGGAGTTCCACCCATTAGTCAAAGCGATCGCCAAGCATTTGCTAATAATTTAGACAAATGGTTGGCAAAAAATAAATAACATACTTAGCAATTTTTAACGACTTGCGCTGTAAGGGTCCACCGCCTTTTTAACCTGCTTTTTAGCTGGGTTATTTGCTGGTTTATTGATTGACTTATTTGCAGATAATGGTTTTTTCCGACGTGACTTAGCGCTGCTATTTTCGAGCTTATTTTTATCAATATGCTTGTTATTTTTACTTGGTGTTTTATGACCTTTAGCATTTTCAGCTGAACGTTGACCGTCTTTATGCTCAGATTTTTGCTGTTTTATTTTCTTAGGTTTTTTTGCTTTCAGCGGTCGAATGGCCCGAGATGGTGGCAGTTCATTTACGGCCTCAAAACCAGGTTCAACTTTGCGGGTAATATGTTGTTGAATAACATATTCAATGTCTTGTAACTCTTTATGCTCGTCAGCACACACTAATGAAATAGCATGACCTTGTGCTCCTGCTCGACCAGTACGGCCAATTCGATGTACATAATCTTCAGGAACATTAGGTAGTTCAAAGTTAACCACTTGTGGTAATTGATCTATATCTAAGCCACGAGCCGCAATATCTGTCGCGACTAAGACTCTCACTTCGCCTGATTTAAAATTTGCTAACGCTTTGGTACGTGCGCCTTGGCTTTTATTGCCGTGAATAGCCGCCGCATTAATGCCTTGTGACTCAAGATCACGAGTCAGTTTATTTGCGCCATGCTTAGTTCGTGTAAAAATAAGCACTTGTTGCCAATCATTTTCTTTAATTAAATAACTGACCAATTTGGCTTTTTTCTTTTTATCCGTAGGAATAACAATTTGTTGTACTGTTTTTGCCGTAGTATTTTCAGGACTGACTGAAATTTCAACCGGATTATTTACTAGCCCTTTTGCTAAGGCTCGAATATCAGGCGAAAATGTTGCGGAAAACAATAAATTTTGACGTTGCTTTGGCAGCAGCGCTATTATTTTTTTAATATCACGGATAAAGCCCATATCAAGCATTCTGTCCGCTTCATCGAGAACAAACACTTCAATTTGAGAAAATTTGATCGCATTATGATTATACAAATCTAATAAACGTCCAGGTGTTGCCACTAGAACATCGGCTCCTTGCCTTAATCGCATCATTTGCGGGTTAATTTTAACCCCTCCAAAGACTACCGCAGAAGTTAAGGGTAACTCTTCGCCATACGTAGCGACACTCTCACCTACTTGTGCAGCTAGCTCTCTAGTAGGTGTAAGTACTAAGACACGTGCATGATTTGCCTTTGCCTTTTGACCTTTAATCAAACGCTGCAAAATAGGTAAAGTAAAACCTGCTGTTTTCCCAGTGCCTGTTTGAGCTGCCGCCATAACATCTTTACCAGAAAGGACAGCTGGAATTGCTTGTGCTTGAATGGGCGATGGCTTTGTATAACCTTTTTTTTCAATGGCAGATAATATTTTACTTGATAAGGCTAATGAGGAAAAACTCATATTGGTTCTCTTAGATGTTTAGATCGGTTGATTTTCTGCGGCGGTGAAGAATACAGTATAGTGTATTTAACTGCAATTTATTGCGCGGGATATATCAATTGGTATCCCTTAGAACGAATTGATTGAATTATTTCGCTAGGTAAGCCACTTTGTTTTAATTTACGGCGAATTCGGGCAATTTTAATATCAATAGAACGATCAACACCATTGTACTCCGCGCCTTTTAAAACTTGTAAAATCATTTGGCGTGAAACAACTTGCCCGTGCTTGGTAGCAATAAAATAAAATAACTCAAACTCTTCTTGCGTTAACCCTAAAGCTTTCCCTTGATAAAAACAATCAGCAGAATTAGGCCTGAACTCTATATCTTCTATGATAAGTGGTTGGTTAACATCTACTTTTTTGGGGCGAACACCTAGTCGCTTTATTCGTTGATATAAAATTTCAAATGGAGCGCTTTTATTAACAAAGTCATCTGCGCCTAACCCAAAAGAGGTTACTTCAGCTTCAACCGAATCAGCGGCGGTTAAAAAGATAATACCACCTTGGTAGAATTGTCTAAGTTCTTTACAAATGTCATAACCATTTTTATCTGGCAAGGCAATATCTAATAAGATGACATCTGGATTGACATTAATAACTTTTCTTATCGCTACAGAACCATTAAAAACCTGATAAATTTCAAAGCCTTTAGTTTCTAATTGAGCTTTTAAGGTAAACGAAACCAAATTATCATCTTCAATGATAAGGATCTTTTTCATGCAATGAATGTTCTTATAGTTTGTAAGCACGGTTATTCTATAATCTTATACTTGTTTATTGATATATCAATCTTTTCAATATTTTAAGTTTTATCCCAAGCTGATAATTTTATATCACCCATCAGGTACTCTTTTTAGTATTAAAAATAAACACTGCCGATCACGGTAACACTAGACAAAAAAGTAAAATTCCGTTAAAAGCAATGTTGTAATTCATTGTAAAGGGAATGCATGCAAAACATTGATTACGGAAGCAAACGCTTTCTCATCGTCGATAACATTAAACAATCTCGTGATAACTTAAAAATATTTGCCTATAGCTTGGGCGTTTTAAGTGTCGACACCTGTTGTCATGCTCCTGATTTATTTGCTTTGTGCGAATCAACAAAGTTCGATGTGATTCTTTTGGGGTATGACCTTGGTGATAATAAGAAAAATGGTCAACAAATTTTAGAAGAGTTGCGTGCAAAGGGAAATCTTTCGCGTAGCTGTATCATTATTATGATTACCGCTGAAGTTTCTCAAGCCATGGTTTTAGCTGCTCTTGAACATAAGCCTAATGAATATATTACCAAGCCTTATACTCATAAAGATTTAACGATTCGTTTGGTTCGTTGTTTTGAAAAAAATCATGTGATGCAACATATTTATGCTGCCATGGACGCTAATAACCATCAAAGAGTTATTGAGCTATGCAAAGAGCAAATTCATAATAATTCTGCTTATAAACATGAATGTCTAGGGATCACCTCTCGTCAACATTTCGAATTGAAGGAATATGATAAAGCCAAGAAGATATATACGGCTTATTTAGGGACTCAAAATTGTCAATGGGCTGCCATCGGTCTTGGGAAGATAGCATTAATTGAAAATGATTATTATAGTGCTGAACGCTATTTTCAAGCGGTCATTGATGATAATCCATTTTACTTATCCGCTTATGATTGGCTTGCAAAAACTTACCAATTTACTAATGATATTGATAAAGCAGAGGAAACATTAGAAAAAGCTTTATTAGTTTCACCACGTTCTGTCACTCGACTAAAACAATACGCAGAACTATGTATTAATAATAAGAAATTACATAAAGCAACTAATGCGCTATCTAAAACTAATGATCTTGCTTATCATTCCATTCATAAAAAGCCCGAGAATGCGATCAGTTTTGCCGAAGCTTTAATTGAAAACTCAGATAATTTAACTCAATATGAGATTAGAAAACTCAACATTAAAGCCTTCGAAGTTCTTGGTAATATGGTCAGAGATTTTCCCGCTAACGAACTCAAAGTTATTACTCAATTTTTAACCGCAAGGCTACACCAAAACGCGAACGACAAATCATTATCATACAACGCCTTAAAAGATGCTGAAAAACTCTTGGATAGATATAAAAATGAAATAACTATCGACGGTACCTTTAGTATCGCCAAATCTTTGATCTCATTAAAGCGAAGAGGAAAGGCAGAAAGCTTACTCGATAAATTATCACAAGCACATCCCGATAATATGGAAATACTTTCACAAGTTGTTGATTTATCCGATAGGCCCATCAGCGAAAAAGATAAAGCTGCTGCGCAAAATGCCCTTGAAATTGGCGTTAGTCTCTATAAAGCAGGCCACTATATCTTATCAATCGATAAACTCAATCAAGCTTTATACCACTTTCCCAATCATTTAGGTGTCAAATTAAACTTACTCCAAGTTTTACTAGTATCTTTTGAAGAAGATTCAAAAAGAATAGAAAATTTTAAACAGGCTAGAATCTTAATTAGACAATTCGATCATCTTTCACCCGAAAGCGAATCCTATAAACGTTTCTTAAAACTCCGTAATAAATTTGAAGCACTTGAGACATTCAATAAAGAAATAAAGCAATAAAAAAGCCCGTAGCAATGACTACGGGCTTTAGAATGATGGTGGAGGGAGGTGGATTCGAACCACCGAAGGCGGAGCCGTCAGATTTACAGTCTGATCCCTTTGGCCACTCGGG
>NZ_JAUOPE010000002.1 GCF_030546755.1 Colwellia sp. 1_MG-2023 | reverse complement strand
AGGGTTGTGAGGCCTTGAGCTAACTGATACTAATTGCCCGTGAGGCTTAACCATACAACACCCAAGTGGTTTTGTATTGACTGGTTAATATCACTTACTAACTTAGTAATAAAAACCTCGTGTAGAAAAGACTACACGTCAGTTTGAATTACGTCGTTATTAAGCGATTTACCTCAGTCAACGTTTGACAATGTTTCTGAAAAGAAATATCGCGTACACAACGTGTTGAATAAGAAACTAAGTAGATATATCAGATTTCCAAGATTGGTTAATTTGCAAAAGCGAATTAACAACAAGTTTTGTCTAGCGACAATAGCGACGTAGAACCACCTGATCCCATTCCGAACTCAGTAGTGAAATGCGTTAGCGCCGATGGTAGTGTGGGAGTTCCCATGTGAGAGTAGGACATTGCTAGGCTTCTAATAAAGAAAGCCCGTTACGAAAGTGACGGGTTTTTTGCTAAAACGTTATTAGTTAGTTTATTTACTAAGTGAGTTATTTAATGATGTTTTTTGTCTGGCGACAATAGCGACGTAGAACCACCTGATCCCATTCCGAACTCAGTAGTGAAATGCGTTAGCGCCGATGGTAGTGTGGGAGTTCCCATGTGAGAGTAGGACATTGCCAGACATCTTTTCTAAGCCCTTGTCTTTCGACGAGGGCTTTTTTCGTTTACATTAAATAAATTTTTAAGTGCTTGAGAAAATTATGACTTGGCAAAGTAATTTAAACTGGGATACGGCAGTACAACGTGCAGATGTCTTACGAAAAATTAGAGAGTTTTTTTACTCACGAAACATCATAGAAGTCGAAACTCCTTTGCTAAGTACGGGAACGGTTACAGATGTTCATTTAGATAGTTTTTCTTGTCAGTACGACTATAGCTCAACAGAGTCATCTCAACCAAAAGAATTATACTTACAAACATCGCCTGAATTTGCTATGAAAAGGCTACTGTCATCTGGCTATCATTCTATTTATCAGATATGTAAGGCTTTCAGGCATGAAGTACATGGTAAGCATCATAATCCTGAATTTTCAATGTTAGAATGGTATAGAGTCGGTTTTGATCATTTTCAATTAATGGACGAGGTTGGTGATTTACTTTCTTGTATTTTGAAATGTGGCTCAGCGCAGAGAATGAGCTACCAACAAGCTTTTTTAAAATATTTGGATATTGATCCCCTAACTTGCACTAATGCCGAGTTAAAACAACTATTAAGTGTTCAAGGAGTTTTAGGTGATTGGATCAGTAAAGAACAAGATACTGACCTATTATTACAAGTGTTATTTTCAGAATGTATTGAAAGAAAATTAGGCAGTCACGTGCCTTGCTTTATCTATAATTATCCTCGCAATCAATCGGCTTTAGCAAAAATATCAGTGCAAGACCCAAGAGTCTCTGAAAGATTTGAATGTTATTATAAAGGGATAGAACTCGCTAATGGTTTTAATGAGCTAACTGATGCAAACGAACAAATTAGTCGTTTTGAAGTGGATAATATCAACCGGCAATCTCTCGGGAAAATACAAAAACCACTCGATAAGTTATTTCTGGCTGCTTTAGAAAATGGTTTGCCAGCTTGTGCGGGGGTAGCTGTTGGTATTGATAGATTAATGATGTTAGCACTGGATAAAGCCGATATTGCTTCTACAATGACTTTTAATATTACCAATGCATAAATTATTTTGTGATAATGTATCAATTGTGATATTATATCAAAATTAGATTAACATTAAATGAGTGAATAACGTGCTAGATAGAATAGGTATTACAGCAACGTCTTTATGTGCCTTGCATTGCATATTGTTACCTGTAATTTTACCAGCATTACCTTTACTTGGCATAGGGTTCTTAGCCGATCATATGTGGGAGCATATTTTCTTAGTTGTAACTGCGATCCTTGGCTCAATTGCCATGTTTTCTGGCTTCAAGCGTTATCATAAAAAATTATATCCGTTTTATTTATTAATGTTAGGTGTGGTTGTTTATTGGCAAAAGCATGATTTTTCTGAAGCGCTACAACCGTTTTTTATAATGATTGGAGCAACGTTGATAGTGGCTGCTCATATCATCAATATTAAGTTATGCAATAGCTGTAAACAATGTTCCGAACATGAATGTAGCAAATAGCTCCTATTTGCTACATATTTAAGTCTTTTAGTTTACGAGTCAGAGTATTTCTACCCCAACCTAATTTCTTAGCAGCTTCTTGTTTATGTCCTTTAGTATTTGCTAATGCGCACTTGATCAATATTTCTTCAAAAATAGGTAATGCATGATCAATGATACCTTGATTTCCTGCATTTAATTGCTCATTTGCCCATTGTTGTAACAAACCTTGCCAATTATTTTGACTATCACTAATCGTAGGTGTAGTTTCTGAAAGTTCACTTGGTAAGTCATTTATATGAATTTCTTTACCACTTGCCATGACGGTTAGGAAACGGCAAATGTTTTCAAGTTGCCTAACATTACCGGGCCATTCACAATTTAATAAGTAATCAAGTGTTGATTTTTCTAATGTTTTTGGCTCAACACTCATTTCTTGTGCTGCTTGGACTAAAAAGTGATTGGCAAGTTGAGCTATATCTTCTTTTCTTTCCCTTAAACTAGGAATATGTATTCTAATGACGTTAAGTCTATGAAATAGATCTTCACGAAAATCGCCATTATTTACTCTGTCTTCGAGGTTTTGATGTGTTGCTGCGAGGATCCTAACATCCACTTTTATTGGTGAATGGCCACCGACCCGATAGAACTGACCGTCAGCTAATACCCTTAAAAGTCTCGTTTGAATATCGAGAGGCATATCGCCAATTTCATCTAAAAATAAAGTACCATTATGAGCTTGTTCAAAACGTCCGTGCCTTACGGTGTTTGCACCGGTGAACGCACCTTTTTCATGGCCAAACAACTCTGATTCAATTAAGTCTTTTGGTATAGCAGCCATATTTAAAGGGATAAAAGACTCTTTTGCACGAGGGCTATGTAAATGTAAGGCATGGGCAACGAGTTCTTTACCGGTACCAGATTCCCCATTAATTAACACGCTAATACTTGAACGAGAAAGTCGACCTATGGCTCTAAAAACCTCTTGCATCGCAGGTGCTTCGCCAATAATACCTACTGGTACTGAAGTGGTTTCTTGCGTGCGTGTCTTCGCCTTTAATTCTTGTGCGTGAGTTAATGCACGACGAGTAAGTGCAAGTGCTTCATCTATATCGAAGGGCTTAGGTAAGTATTCAAATGCACCACCTTGATAAGCATTAACCGCGCTATCAAGATCAGAATGTGCGGTCATAATGATCACGGGAATATTAGGAAAGCGATGATTTATATCACTTAATAACTCCATACCGTCAATGTTTGGCATTCTGATGTCGGAGATTATGACTTCAGGTTGTCCATGGTCAAGTGCAGTTAGCAAATTTTCAGCATTATCAAAGGGTGCTGAACTGATATTCGCATTTGAAAAGGCTTTTTCTAATACCCAACGGATTGAACTGTCATCGTCTACAATCCATACTTGTTCTGTGATCATGATTTTGTCGCTTCCGTGATTGGTAAAATGATAATAAACTCGGTGTGGCCTGGTTGGCTAATACAAGATAATTTTCCTTGATGCTGATTGATTAATGTTTGTGAAATAGATAAGCCTAATCCTGTCCCATTAGCGCGGCCGGATACCATAGGATAAAATAGTGTATTTTGAATTTTTTCTGGAATACCTGGCCCGTTATCAATAATACTAAGTTGCATAGCAAGTTTAATACGTTTGCCATTAATCGTTTTATTGCTAGTGGCGCGGGTTTTTAATGTGATGTTTCCATCAGGACCTATAACTTGAATAGCATTGTTAACGATGTTTAAGATTGCTTGCTGAAGCTTATCAGGGTCAAAAGTAATGTCGGGTATTGATGGGTCATAGTCTTTAATTATTGTGACATTTTCAGGCTTAATAAAATTTGTTAATTGTGCTACTTTTTCAAGTACAACATGAATGTTTTGTGCTGAAACATTTGGCAACTGATTAGGACCTAATAATCGATCTACTAAATTCGTTAAACGATCAGCTTGTTCGATGATCATTTCTGTATATTCTTGCTGATCGGTTTCTAGTTCTTTGTTAAGTAATTGAGCTGCGCCGCGCAATCCACCTAATGGGTTTTTAATTTCATGAGCTAAACCTTTAATAAGGTCACGGGCAGATTCCCATTGTTGTTGTTGAAACGCTTCTACACTAATTTGTTTTTGTTGATCAATTTGTTTGAATTCAAGGAGTATGTGTGGTGATTTGTCGAAATCTACTGAAGAAGCGGTTATTTCAACGGTAATTTTTCGTCTATCAAAAAACTCTAAAATCACATCACTGTCACTAAACTCTTGTCCTGATGTTAGTAATTGATTCAATCTAATTTCGTTTATTGGATTATTGAAAAATACAGTTTTTAGGGTTTTATCTGATAACTTGTTGAAGCTTTTAATTAATAATGCTTCAGCAGCAGGGTTTACGTACTGTATGCGTAATTTTTCATTTAACACAATGACAGCAGTTACCATTTGATTTGGTAAGTTTTGCTGATAATAAAGCTTGTTATTCTGATTAGTATTTTCTGAATTAACCATAACATCTCAACGCACTATTTTGGTGCGACTCTAATTAAGTGTAGTGCGTTAAAGTACTTAATGCACCCTTTTAATGCTTAATTAGCCCGAATTACTGAAGCTCTATGCATATAAAAGGTTATTGGTTCAGAAGATGCAATTATCTTGCCTTTATCGTTAATTAAATCCATTTTTAATTGATGTTCGCCACGTTCGATATTTCGTAAAACAAACATCGAGTGGGTTTGAGGTTTTTCATACGGTTGGTTATCAAGTTTTAATTGAATTTTTAACCCTTGCTTAAAGATAGGTTTAATACGACCGGATACATATACCGAGCCCGTGTTATCTCTGATAGTTGCATTATTGGCTGGCTGGGTGATTTCGACTTGATATTTTTCTTCGATGGTTTTGGGGTTAATATCTAAAATTGAAGTATCAATAGAGGAAGACATATTATTCGGTTCTTTAACTTCAACTTCTTCTGCGCCGGGTTTTGGGCTGTCAGAATATACTAAAACGCCGTCAGCATTGCGCCAAACATATATTTTAGTAGAAGTAGCTGCTATTGGTAACGAAATCACAATAGCTAATACCATGACAACGAATAATTTCAAATGAGTCAAATAAATCCCTTACTTAATCGATATACCTTTAATCTATCAAATTATATAATTTTCGCCACAAAAAAAGCTCACCTAAGTGAGCTTTTTAATTTTAATGACGGTAAAAAGTCATTAAACGCTGTAATACATTGAAAACTCAACAGGGTGAGTTGATGTATTTAATAACTCACAATCAGCACGCTTAAGTTCAATATAAGCATCAATCATGTCGTCATCCATTACACCACCGGCTGTTAAGAAATCTCTATCGGCTTCTAAAGCGTCTAATGCATCCGTCAATGATGTAGCAACTTGAGGGATAGAAGCTGCTTCTTCAGCAGGTAGATCATATAAATCTTTATCCATAGCATCACCTGGGTGAATTTTGTTTTTAATCCCGTCAAGGCCAGCCATTAATAAAGCAGAGAATGCTAAATAAGGGTTTGCCGCAGGATCTGGGAAGCGTACTTCAATACGTGCCGCTTTTGGAGAAGGTACCACTGGAATACGAATTGAAGCAGAACGGTTAGCTGCTGAGTAAGCTAACATGATTGGTGCTTCAAAGTGTGGAACTAAACGCTTGTACGAGTTAGTTGCAGGGTTAGTGAAAGCGTTAAGCGCTTTAGCGTGCTTAATAATACCACCAATGTAGTATAAAGCCATTTCTGATAACCCGCCGTACTTATCTCCAGAGAATAAGTTAACACCATCTTTAGCAAGAGATTGGTGAACGTGCATACCAGAACCGTTGTCACCAACTAAAGGTTTAGGCATGAAAGTCGCTGTTTTACCGTATGCGTGAGCAACGTTATGAACAACATACTTATAAATTTGAACTTCATCTGCTTTTAATACCATAGTATTAAAACGACATGCGATTTCGTTTTGACCACAAGTAGCAACTTCATGGTGATGTGCTTCTACTACTAAGCCCATTTCTTCCATAACGGTACACATTGCAGAACGAATATCTTGTGAAGAATCTACCGGAGAAACTGGGAAGTAACCACCTTTAAGGCCAGGACGGTGACCCATATTGCCTTCTTCATATTCAGTACCAGAATTCCATACCGCTTCTTTATCATCGACTTTGAAGAAAGAACCACTGATATCTGTATGGAAACGAACGTCATCAAATAAGAAGAATTCAGGCTCTGGACCAATTAAAACTGTATCTGCGATGCCTGTTGAACGTAAGTATTCTTCAGCACGTTTCGCAACAGAGCGAGGGTCACGGCTATAACCTTGCATTGTATCAGGTTCTACAACATCACAACGAATGTTTAAAGTTACAGCATCTGTGAAAGGGTCTAACACGGCAGAGTCTGGATCAGGCATTAAAACCATGTCAGATTTGTTGATACCTTTCCAGCCTTGAATTGAAGAACCGTCAAACATTTTACCGTCTTCGAAGAAATCTTCATCTACTTGATGATGAGGAACCGAAACGTGTTGTTCCTTACCTTTTGAGTCAGTAAAACGTAAATCAACAAATTTTACATCGTTTTCTTTGATTAAATCTAATACTGCTTGTGACATTGAGTGTCTCCAGTGAAGTTATCGTAAATAATTAAATGCAAGGCATTATGTTTATGTTTCGTAATAAGCGATATTCATGCCAAGCATTAAGTTAAGTAAAAACAATTAGTTAGTTATTTATGGATAAGTAGTAAGCACTAATGTGGTGCGTCGAATGTTCCGTGTTGGTGCAGTTGAGTGTAGTGGATCATATTGGTGTATTCTAGTTCATGTACTAAAAAGAATGGTAATATTTTATTTGTCGCTATAGTGGCAATAATCCTGTATAATCCGCGCCCAATTATAGCCCTATGAGCAAAAGCCCGTGTTAGAGAAATTACGTAATGTAGCGATTATCGCCCACGTTGACCATGGTAAAACGACCTTGGTTGATAAACTATTAGATCAATCAGGCACACTAAACGCAAGAAATGGTCTTGAAGAACGTGTAATGGATTCAAACGATATCGAAAAAGAACGTGGTATCACTATCCTTGCTAAAAACACCGCAATCAATTGGAACGATTACCGTGTAAATATCGTTGATACTCCTGGCCATGCCGATTTCGGCGGCGAAGTAGAGCGTGTTATGTCAATGGTTGATTCTGTTCTACTAATTGTTGATGCTCAAGAAGGCCCTATGCCGCAAACACGCTTTGTAACGAAAAAAGCATTTGCACAAGGGTTAAAACCAATTGTTGTTATTAACAAAATCGATAAGCCTGGTGCTCGTCCTGAATGGGTAATGGATCAAGTCTTTGATTTATTCGATAACTTAGGTGCTAGCGATGACCAATTAGACTTCCAAGTGGTTTATGCCTCAGCTATTAATGGTTGGGCTTCAATGGAAGAAGGTGAAGTTGGTACTGATATGACACCACTTTTTCAAACGATTGTTGATCAAGTTCCACCGCCAAATGCCGATCAAGATGGTGCGTTTCAAATGCAAATATCTCAACTTGATTACAGCTCATATTTAGGAGTTATTGGGGTTGGCCGTATTACCCGTGGTTCAGTAAAGCCTAATCAACAAGTAACTGTTGAAGGAGCAAATGGGAAGCTTCATAACGGTAAAGTAGGTAAAGTATTTGGTTATTTAGGTCTTGAACGCCATGAAACTGAGATTGCCCACGCGGGTGATATCATTGCTATTACAGGTTTAGGTGAATTAAAAATTTCAGATACGATTTGCTGTCCAAACGAAGTAGACGCTTTACCGCCGTTGTCGGTTGACGAACCTACCATTAACATGACGTTCCAAGTAAATACCTCACCATTTTCTGGTCAAGAAGGTAAATTTGTTACATCACGTAATATCAAAGACCGTTTAGATAAAGAGTTAGTACATAACGTGGCGTTACGTGTTCAGCAATTAGATGATCCTGATAAATTTAAAGTATCAGGTCGTGGTGAGCTTCATTTAGGTATTTTAATTGAAAACATGCGTCGTGAAGGTTATGAACTTGCTGTTTCTCGTCCTGAAGTTATCATGCGTGAAGTTAATGGTCAGCTTGAAGAACCATATGAAACAGTAACAATTGATGTAGAAGAACAGCATCAAGGCCCTATTATGGAAAAGATGGGGGTTCGTAAAGCTGAATTAACCGATATGGCACCTGATGGTAAAGGTCGTATTCGTATGGACTTTATCATGCCTAGCCGTGGTTTAATCGGTTTCCAAACTGAGTTCATGACATTAACTTCTGGCTCAGGGTTAATTTACCATACCTTCTTGCAGTATGGCCCACATAAAGGCGGAGATATTGGTCAACGTTTAAATGGTGTTATGATTGCAAATGCTACAGGTAAAGCATTAACCAATGCTATTTTTAACTTACAATCTCGTGGTCGTATGTTAATTGGTCATGGTTTAGATATTTACGAAGGTCAAATTATCGGTATTCATTCGCGTGATAACGACTTAACTGTAAATGCATTAAAAGGTAAGCAATTAACAAACGTACGTTCGTCTGGTACTGATGAAGCACAAACATTAACACCACCTATCATTATGTCTTTAGAGCAAGCTTTAGAGTTTATTGATAATGATGAACTAGTAGAAGTTACGCCAGAAAGTATTCGTATACGTAAAAAATTCTTAAAAGAATCTGATCGTAAACGTGAAGGTCGCGCAGCTAAATAAATCAAGCTTCCTGAACTTTTAAAACACCGTATTGTTCTTTGAATAATACGGTGTTTTTATTTGTATTAACCAATTTTTAACTTATCAGCAAATACGTAAGACTCTACATCTCATTTTGTAAGACATGTCTCAAACTACTGTCAGATTTAACACGTCCTTTTATCTTTAATTAGAATACTCTTAATGATAACTCACTGTTATTTATTGATTTTAATTTCTTATTTACAAATCTATAACTATTGATATTCATCTTTGAAGTAAATACCCCCCTAGCAGATACAGGGGTGTTTGCTACAATTTACCATGAGTTAAGAAAAGTATTGATATTAATGACTGTAATGGACTTGGCGCGTAAGCGGAGTAGAAGTGATGGAACAAAACAAATTAAATAGATTAAATTCTTTGTTTGAAAAAATGGTTGCTAACAGTGCAAATCTTATTGAAAAACGAGAACTAAAAAGTCTATATAATGAATTCATCAATGATGGACGAGATCAACCTCACCAGAAAAGTGCATATAATCACGCCAATAAAGTCGCAATAAATTCATAACCATAATAATAAAAATTTAAGTTTTTTTGCAAAAGGAATGTACGGTGTCTCCTGAACAATTAATTACGCTACAAAAATTAAGCCGGCTTTTTGAAGATGGAGTAGCCGGCCCTGATCAAATAAAACAACTTGCCGAGCTACTCGCAAAAGTTAATCAACTTATTGACCCGATTGATGAAGTGAACGCAGAGCAATTTTCTGGTAGAACACCTTTCAATTGATATTTATCAAGACTTTAACGTAGCAATAAATGCTTGTGAATCTTCGATAGATTTGTTCATCTGAATGATTAAACGGTTAATATCTTGTTTAATAACCTTATATTCCCCTTTTAAAGCGCCAATCGCTTTGGCATTGAGGTTATGTTTCAAGTAAAGCATATTGTCTTTAAGTGAAGCTAGAATGGGTGCCATTTTATCCTCTGCTTTATGCATCGCATTTATCACGGTTAAATAACGTTTTTCAGTTGTATTGAGTTGGCGCTCACTTTGTCTTTTTAGCGATTGATTACTATATTGTTCTATCTCATCACGCCATTCATCAAATAAAGCTTCAGCAACATCTTCGATCGCATCAATGTGAGCTGATACTTCTTCAGCAGCTTCATAACTTGATTCAAAACTTTCTTTACTTAATTCGTATTGAGTTTGTAATTCACCACCATCAAAAGCGATTAATTTAGAGAGTTGCTCAAGAGCACTGATAAACTCTTCTTTAGCTTCCTCTTGTGATGAAGTTGCTTCTTCAACGCGGTCAATAAGAATATCTCTTTTATGTGTGCCTACTTTCTCCATGGCTGAGTAATATGCTGATTGGCAACCAACAAGTAGAGAAATTAGTAATGCTGAAAAAATTGATTTATTTAACATAACTGCTATTCCGAAGATCTATAACGTGCAGCATCAATAATGCACCATAAATAGACAATAGGAACTAAAATCCAGCCAATTAATAACCAAACGAGTACCCATGAAACTGCCATGGCGATAAAGAAGAAAATTGCTGCAAGTATTCTTCCTTGTACTAATTGACCTAAACCGGGAATAAAAAAGCTACAAATAGCAGCTAACACGTTTCCACCTGAACCTTGACCTGACATAAAACACCTCTTTTCTTTAAAAATCATTATAGGATATATCTTGCTAATCATAATATACTGTAAATACAGGAATATTAACTATTAATGATTATGGAATTTATTAACAAATTGTTAAATTCAGTTCTTTGGACAAAAGCGGCTAAGTTTTTTTGGTTTTTTTTGCGTCGAATGAATGCCGAGCAAGTACATGTTACGGCGGGTTATTTGTCTTATGTTACGTTAATGTCATTGGTACCATTAATGGTGGTTATGCTATCGGTAATGACAGCATTCCCTATTTTTTCTGATATTAAAGATTTGATAGAAAGTTTTGTATACCATAATTTTTTACCCGCCACAGGGGATGTAGTAAGAGAATATATTACGGGTTTTGTTGCCAACGCTTCAAAAATGTCTGCAATTGCAATTACTTTCCTATTTCTTTTCGCCCTGATGTTGATATCTGCGATTGATAAAAGCCTCAATAAGTTATGGCGCATTGATAAAAAACGTAAAATTGTGACGTCATTTTCAATGTACTGGATGGTGCTAACCTTAGGTCCTGTGCTTGTCGGAAGTAGCATTGCGGCTACTTCTTATATTGTTTCATTGATGTCGTTGGGAGATTATGATGTTTTTGGTGTTGCTAATGTGTTATTACGCCTTTTACCGATAATCGCATCTATTTTTGCTTTTTTTATTTTATATATTGTTGTGCCAAATAAAGATGTTAGTTTTAAGTTTGCGCTTTCAGGCGCCATTTTAGCTGGCGTTTTGTTTGAAATTGCGAAAAAAGGTTTTGCTTTTTATGTTACTCAACTTCCTTCATATCAAGCGATATATGGGGCATTAGCGGGGATCCCTATTCTGTTTTTATGGGTGTATTTATCTTGGTTGGTTGTTTTGTTTGGTGCTTTGTTTACCGTATGTCTTGAAGACTTTTCACAGCAAAAGGATTAAATGATGTCTCGTGCTTTATATCCTAAGATTAAGCATTATCATCACGAATGGCTAGTGGTAGATGATGTTCATCAAATTTATCTAGAGCAATCAGGAAATCCTGATGGCATACCTGTTTTGTATTTGCATGGTGGGCCAGGCGGTGGTTCAAGTAATAATCATCGTCGATATTTTGATCCTGAAAAATACCGGATTATTATTTTTGATCAGCGTGGTTGTGGGCAATCAAAGCCATCACCATCAATAGAAAACAATACCACAGATTTTTTGATTGAAGATATTGAAAAAATTCGACAGCATTTGTCTATTGAAAAATGGTTAATTGCAGGTGGCTCATGGGGAACGACATTGGCCCTTATTTACGGTATTCGGTTTCCTCAAGTTGTGCTTGGTTTTATCTTACGGGGAATTTTTTTAGGGACGAAAAAAGAATATGACTGGTTGTATAAGTTAGATGGTGCTGAACGTTTTTTTCCTGAATATTATCAAGATTTTATCAAACCTTTAGAAGGTGATTTTCAAGATAATGTGCTTGAAGGATATAAGCAGATCTTTTCATCAGATAATGAAGTCGCTAAAATTGCGGCCTGTAAAGCATGGTATTTATGGGAGTTAAGGCTTTCAACCATTGAGCATCATCATATTGGGATGGCGCAAATAGAAGATAGTCACCAAGCTTTATGTATGTCGCAATTGTCTTTGCATTATTTTTATCACCACTGCTTTATCGAAGAAAATTATATCCTTGATAATATTGCTAAAATTAGCGATGTTCCTGCAATTATTGTTCATGGGCGTTATGACATGGTTTGCCCACTGATAAACGCGGCAACTTTGACCGAACATTGGTCAAATGCCAGTTTACAAATATTACCACAAGCAGGACATAGTGGTTTTGAGAGTCAAACAATCGATGCACTTTGTAAGGCTACTGATGTAATGGCAAATTTTTTACAAGAGACTAAGTTATGATTGCATTACTACAACGAGTAACAGAAGCGAGTGTTGAGGTTGATAAACAAATAATCGGTGAAATAAACCAGGGGCTGTTAGTGTTATTAGCGGTAGAACCAGATGATAACGAAAAAAAAGCCGCAAGACTTGCTGAGCGGGTTGCTGGATATCGAGTGTTTGAAGATGAACACGGTAAAATGAATCTCAATGTCAAACAGGTTCAAGGTGATATTTTAGTGGTGTCACAATTTACGCTTGCTGCCGATACTTCCAAAGGTATGAGACCAAGTTTTACTTCGGCTGCTGAACCCAAGTTTAGCGATAAACTTTATCAATATTTTTGTCAGCAACTTAGAGAGCAGGGTTTTAAAGTGCCAACGGGTCAATTTGGTGCCGACATGAAAGTACGCTTGTTAAATGATGGTCCGGTAACGTTTACTTTATCTATTTAATCTACTATCGGTTAATCATGCCATGTTGCCAATAACTAGCCCAGCGAGTTTTAGCGTAATGTGGTAGCACTGAATTCCTCTCACTTAATGCGGCATGTTTTGGTGTTAAGTGAATAATAATATTTTTGTAATGAGGAATATGAAAATAGCGCATAATGCGTGTGCTCTTAAGCGAAGATAAGTGTAATAAAGCGATATTCAAATCATGCTCGTCTAAATCAGGCAAATTTATCGAAAGCCAAGTATGGTCATCGGTTTTATTTATAATACGTTTTATTTGTTTAAGGAAATATTGAGGTTTTTCATTGGTTTGATAAATATCATAAATTAACCAATCACATTGTTGCTGTTTCTTTTTCTTGGCAAGCCATAACTCAAAAGATGTATGAACAATAGGTTGTTGTATGTTTTGTGGATTGAAAAAATTATAAAAACAATCAATAACATGTGAGTTATATTCTATGCTTAAAATCTCACTATGAGGTAATGTTTTAGTTAAGAAACGAACAAGGTTGCCCCCACCTAAGCCTAATTCAATGATTTTTTTGGGGGTGTGAAACAAGAGCGGTAACATCAGAATATATTGATGTGGAATGGTCAACTTACTAGGCACACGTTTTAACATAATGCTTTGCACGACATCATCAAATAAAACCCAGCGATAATGTTCGTTTTCTGCAACAGCTAAATTTTCACTGCCTTGATGCAAATAAAGTAACTTGCTTTGTTGTAATTGAGCGGCTAATTTCATTAAATATCAAATAATTATTAGATTGATAATACGATTACTATAAGCATAGACAATGATCACCTGCAGAGCACCTAAAACAAAGAAAGAGTTTGAACAATATTATTATTTACGTTGGTTGATATTACGTTCGCCATGGGGGAAAGAACGAGGTAGCGAATTAGATGAACTTGAAGATCAAGCAATTCATCGTTGTATATTTGACCCAAAAGGCAACGTAGTAGCGGTTGGCCGATTACATTTTACTCAGCAATACCACGCTCAAATACGCTATATGGCGGTTGCCGATACAGCACAAGGGCAAGGGATGGGTAAACGCTTGCTAGATACTTTAGAAGAGGAAGCGCAAAAGCGCGGTGCAATATCTGTTGAGCTCAATGCCCGAGAAATTGCTTTAGCGTTTTATCAAAAATCTGGTTATCTAAATATTGGTAAAGCACATTTACTTTATGGGGATATTCAACATTATGCTATGACAAAAAAGTTGAGTGTTCTACCCGCTCATTTTGTTAAACAAGCAGATAACTTGATGACTGTTTGGCATAACACCATTCCCTTAAGTAAAGCAATGAATATCAATATAGGCTATTACGATGGTTTAGCATTGTTCACGCATTGTGAGCCTGCGTTTAATAAAAACCTACATAACACCATGTTTGCTGGCAGCATTTATACCCTTGCTACTTTAACGGGGTGGGGCTGGATTTATTTGTATCTACAAAACAATCAATACCAAGGGGATATTGTTTTAGCTGAAGGCAACATTAAATATTTAGCTCCTATAACTGGTGTGTCTTGCGCCAAAACGGACCCGACTCTGGTAACAGGCAATGCAGATCAACTTGAAGAAAACGGTAAGGCGCGAATAACAATAACCGTAAATGTTTATAGTGGTGATAAGGTCGCAGCAATATTTATTGGCAAGTATGCCATCATCAACAAGGATAAAAACCAATGTTAAGAGTGCTATTGTGTTTTGGGATATTTATTGTTGCAACTTCGGCGTTTGCACAGCCGAATATAGAAAAAACTATAGTAAACCAAACCCTTGAGCGTTTTCATCAAGCTGCAGCAGAAGCTAATTATGTTAGATACTTTGATTTGTTTGCTGAGCAAGCGGTATTTTTAGGGACTGATGGCAATGAACGCTGGACAAAAGAAGCATTTAAACAGTTTGTTATGCCTCATTTTTCGAAAGGTAATGGCTGGTTGTACACAAAAATACAAAGGAATATTTCATTAGTTAAAGATAAGGATATCGCTTTTTTCGACGAGCTACTTTTTAATAAAAATTATGGTCAATGTCGAGGAACAGGTATTTTAATTAAGGAGAATAATACATGGAAAATTTTGCAGTATAATTTATCTATTCCTGTTCCTAATGAAATATCTGAGCAAATTGTCGGATTAATCCAAAAGGTAAGTTAACCTTAATAATGAGTTTATTTTGATGGAAGCTAAAACAAACGGTACAAAAAATGAGCAAATAAGCATTGGCATCATTGGCTGTGGTTGGTTAGGTAAAGCGCTAGTTAAAGCCTTGGTTCAAGAGCAATATCAAGTAGTTGCCACGACTCAGCACCAGGAAAAGCTGAAGTTGATTAATGAATTGGGTGCTCAAGCTGAAATACTTTCAATCCCCTTTGGCAATATTAATACCAAGACCTCGGCGATATTTAGTTGTCATACCTTGATTATTTGTATACCTCCAGGTTTTAGAAAAGGTAAAAAAGATTACCCTGATAACATTGCCGCTATTATTAAGCAGGCTGAACTTCGCCAAGTTAGCAAGGTAATTCTGATCAGTTCTACAGCCGTTTATGAAGGTATAATTGGTGATGTTAATGAGTTGACTAAATTAAAATATACGATTGAAAAAGTAAAATTGCTTACTCAAGCTGAACAGCATGTTCTAGAATTTTCTAATCAAGGTATTGTTATTAGAGCCGCTGGCTTGGTTGGTCCTAAAAGACATCCAGGTATTTTCTTTAAAAATAAGAAAGTACTCACATCCCCCAATGCATACGTTAACTTGGTTCATCAAGCTGATTTAGTTGCCCAAATTCTTTTGATGTTAAAGAGCAACACTATCAAAGGTGTTTTTAATGCCGTAAGCGATATGCAAGTAACGAAAAAACATTATTATACGATTGCGTCGAAAGCCTTAAATGTTGCCTTGCCAAAGTTTGATAAACATTCTGAAGTTGAATTAGGCAAGAAAGTATTGAGTGATAAATTACGCGATACCCTTGGCTATCATTATCAATATGATGATTTAGTTGCTTGGTTAATAAATGCTGAGCAACCTTAGAAAAATTGAATGACTTTTAGTTATTTTTAGGCTTGATAAATTTATGCATATTTTAAAAAATAAACTTTTTCTCTTAGCGCTTTATCTTTTTATCCATATTTTAATACTCAATTTGTTTTACGGCTCAAGTGAAGGATTGAGCATTTATTGGCAAGAAAACTTTAATGTTAAGGCTATTTGCATATATTTGCTGAGTATTTTAATAACGGTTGGTTTTTATCATGGCATCACACGAATAAGGTGTGCGTATCAGCGAAAACACTAATAACCTTTAATATGCTGATTTACTTCTTTGGCTAAATAGCTTTAAAAACTTTTTAGCGCTAATTGATCTCATTGGTCAAAGTAGCAGGTCACCAGTAAAGTAAATGAGTTAAAAAAGACGTTTAATTAAGATATAGCCGACAAATGTCGGCTATATCTTTAAAAGGTATGAATTTAGCGTAAACAACCTACAGTGATAAGTTATTTAAAATATCATCTTCCACTATGTTAGCTAAAGTCACTTTAAGTTTAGGGGTACGCGCCATTTCACGTTTAATCGCAAAGTTGGCTTCTTCGTTACGTGCCCAGCTTCGACGGGCAATGCCGTTGTTAACATCAAATAATAACATTGATTTTAATCGGCGTTCGGCTGCTTCAGTGCCGTCAAGTAACATACCAAAACCACCGTTAGTGACTTCCCCCCAACCAACACCGCCACCATTGTGGATAGAAACCCATGTCGCACCACGGAAACTATCACCAATCACATTGTGAATAGCCATATCAGCAGTGAAACGACTACCGTCATAAATGTTTGAAGTTTCTCTAAAGGGTGAATCAGTACCTGAAACATCATGGTGATCACGACCAAGCACTACAGGGCCAATTTCTCCCGCAGCAATGGCATCGTTAAACGCGTTCGCTATTTCCATACGGCCTTGAGCATCAGCATAAAGAATACGTGCTTGAGAACCTACTACTAACTTATTTTGCTTCGCATCTTCTATCCAAGTAATGTTATCTTGCATTTGTTGCTGAATTTCTTCGGGGGATTCTTGCATGATTTTTTTCAGCACTTGGGCTGCGATAGCATCGGTTTTATCTAAGTCTTCTGGTTTACCCGACGCGCAAACCCAGCGGAACGGACCAAAACCATAATCAAAACACATGGGACCTAAAATATCTTGTACGTATGATGGGTATTTAAAGTCAAGGCCATTTTCAGCCATCACATCGCCACCAGCGCGAGATGCTTCAAGTAAAAAGGCATTGCCGTAATCAAAGAAATAAGTACCACGAGCAGTGTGTTTATTCACGGCATCAGCATGGCGCTTCAAGGTTGCTTGTACCTTTTGTTTAAATACTTCTGGCTCTTCACGAATCAAACGGTTTGATTCTTCATAGCTAATATCTACTGGGTAGTAGCCGCCAGACCACGGGTTATGAAGTGAAGTTTGATCTGAGCCTAAGTGTACGTAAATGTCTTGCTCATAAAAGCTTTCCCAGACATTTACAATGTTACCTATATAGGCAATAGATACCACTTCACCATTGGCTTGCGCTTTTTTAACTCGGCTGATGAGCTCATCCATATTGTCAATTAATTCATCCACCCAACCTTGTTGATGGCGTTTAGTGGCAGCATTAGCATTCACTTCAGCACAAACCGTTATACAGTTAGCAATGTTACCCGCTTTAGGTTGTGCGCCACTCATGCCGCCTAAACCGGCAGTCAGGAAAATTTTACCTTGTGGTTTTTCACCTTTATTTAGGACTTTACGAAACGCGTTCATCACCGTGATGGTTGTGCCATGTACTATGCCTTGTGGACCAATGTACATAAATGAACCCGCAGTCATTTGACCGTATTGAGTAACCCCTAAAGCATTAAATTTTTCCCAGTCATCAGGTTGAGAGTAGTTAGGTATCATCATGCCATTGGTCACAACAACACGTGGTGCATCTTCACTGGATGGAAATAACCCCATAGGGTGACCAGAATAAATATGCAGTGTTTGATCGCTTTCCATTTCACTTAAATACTTCATCGCTAATAAGTATTGTGCCCAGTTTTGGAAAACAGCACCGTTACCACCATAGGTAATTAATTCTTCAGGATGCTGAGCAACGGCAGGATCTAAGTTGTTATCAACCATTAACATAATGGCTGCCGCTTGCTGACATTTAGCCGGATAATCTGTTACTGAGCGCGCTTGTAAATGATAGCTAGGCTTAAAGCGGTACATATAAATACGGCCAAAATCTTTTAATTCTTGCGCAAATTCAGTGGCTAATTCTTGATGCCATGCTTTTGGGAAGTAACGTAATGCATTTCGTACCGCTAACTGTTTTTCCTCAACCGTTAAAATGTCTTTACGTTTAGGTGCACGGTTCGCATTTACAGGGTAAGGCTTTGCTGGCGGTAAATCACTTGGGATACCTTGCTTAATTTCTTCTTTGAAAGTCATTGGATCAGTCATAGTCATATCCCCTTTATTATTGGTTAAAATTAACGATAAGTGCTTGAGATTTTACTAAGGTGATCATGGCATCAATATCTGGCTTTAACAGTCTATCTTCTTCTAGCTTACTCACTTTTTCTCGAATCAATTGGTGGTTCTGTTCAATAATGTCTGAACATTTATTCGGGCGTCTGAACTCAATAGCCTGTGCTGCATACATTAATTCGATGGCGAGAATTTTTTCTAAGTTGCCTAATATTTGATTGAGCTTTCTACCTGAAATACTGCCCATAGAAACATGGTCTTCTTGACCCATTGAAGTAGGCACACTATCGGCGGATGGTGGAAAACACAGTGACTTGTTTTCTGTCACTAAAGCAGCGGTTGCATATTGTGGGATCATCATTCCTGAGTTTAAACCGCCAGCAGTAGTTAATAACCTCGGTAAACCGTGTAAACCTTCTAATAATAAATAACAGCGACGATCAGAAATATTACCCAGCTCTGCAGCAGCAATAGAAACGTAATCAAGAACCATAGCAAGTGGTTGTCCGTGGAAACTACCACCTGAGATAGCTTCTTCACTACTAATAACTATTGGGTTATCAGTCACTGAGTTCATTTCAATTTCAACTAATTCTTCCAAATGATAATAGGCATTTCGAGATGCGCCATGCACTTGTGGAATACAACGTAGAGAGTATGGGTCTTGTACGCGATCACACTCTTCATGAGCAGACATGTTTTGCGAGTCTTTAAAAAAACTTCTCATACGGGCAGCAACTACTAAATTACCTTTAAATGCACGAGTTTGGTGAAGTTCATCTCTGAAGGGAGATTCGCTACCTTGCATACCTTCAATACTCATCGCACCTGTTAAATCGGCGAGATCTAATAAGTAACGCATTTTAGTTAAGGCCGTGATGCCATGCGATAAAATAAACTGAGTACCGTTAATTAACGCTAAGCCTTCTTTCGCATGTAATTCTATTGGCGCGAGTCCGTGCTCTTTTAATACTTGAGCTGCAGGAACTGTTTTACCAGTTTGTCCCGACTTATTATCCCAAAACTCACCTTCACCCAACAAAGGTAAAAATAAGTGAGATAAGGGCGCTAAATCTCCCGATGCACCTACGGAGCCTTGTTCAGGTACTACAGGTATTAAATCAAGTTCGATAAAAGCCAACATTCTTTCAACTGTCTCTAATCGAATGCCTGAAAAGCCTTGGCTTAATGCGTGTACTTTAGTAATTAACATTAACTTAGATATTTCTTTAGCTATTGGTTCGCCTACACCAACAGCATGAGTTATTAGTAAGTTTTTCTGTAATAAATTTGTGTCTTCAGGTGATATTTGCGTATCGCATAAAGGGCCAAATCCAGTGTTAATGCCATATACCGCTTTGTCTGAAGCGGCCATTTTTTCTACACGTTGTCTACTTGTGTTAATTTTATCTAATGCTTCTTGGCAAAGTTCAGCCTTGATATTGCCGTTAGCAATATCATTAACAATATCAAGATTTAAACGGTCTACACCATATTTAAACGTCATATTATTGCTCCAAAATTAAAAAACTAAATGGCTACCTAAACGGTATTTATCACCGGGTGCCGTTAATATTGCTAAACTGACAACACCTTTACTAGACCAGGTGCGACGCTTAACTTGTAAACAAGGGGTTGTTGAATCTATTAGCAAATGTGAACAGGTTTCATGATTTGCTAAAACGGCTTCAACTTCATTGGTTGCCTCGGTTAAAGGCGCTTCACTCGATAAATATTCATGAGGGGTAATGTCAGCAAAATTTTGCTGTAAATAATCAGGAACTAATTTAGGGTTAACGTAGCGTTGCTCTAGTTGAATCGGCTCATTATTTTCAAAGTGTAAAACTTCAGAATAATAAACATTCTCACCTTCTTTTAAACCTAACAAAATAGCTAATTCATGATTGACATCAACGGCGATTAATTCGATTTGTTGGGCGTGATGTTGATGACCTCGGTCTTGAATTTCATCAGCAATGTTGCGGATTTCTAATAATGATGATTGCGATTTAAAGGTAGCGACAAAGGTGCCAGCTCCTTGGGTTCGTACAAGTAAGCCTTGCTCAGTTAATTCTTGCAAGGCACGGCGAGCAGTCATTCTACTGACTGAAAATTGTTCAGCCAGTACATTTTCAGAAGGGACTTTACTGTGCTGAAGCCATTCACCTGATTCGATCATTTTGCAAATGTGATCTTTAATGATGGTAAATTTTGCTGTTTTTACTTGCGTCATCGATAAGATTTCCAATATTTAATATATAATGGTGATATTGCTGTATTCTTGTATATACAATCTCATGGTTGTTTCGTTATGTCAATAGTTGTATATACAACTATTGCGAATGTTTTCACTATCGAGTAAAGTGATACTCATTACATTAAAATTTACTGATTGTTCATAAAGCCTAGACCCTTTTTTCAACAATTAAACTTTGGATTATTTATCATGACTTCCCCTTTGTTCTCATCTGTAAACTGGCAAACCCTTTTTGTTAATGTGAATTTAGCCACTATGTCTGAAGGTTCTGCCGGTTACGGTGTTGTTGAAAACGCTGCTCTAGCGGTAAGTGATGGCAAAATTGCTTGGCTAGGAAAAGCAACTGATTTACCCCCTTATGATAAAGATTCTGTTGCGGTTATTGATGGCGATAATCAATGGTTAACGCCTGGTTTGGTCGATTGCCATACTCATTTAGTTTACGGTGGTGATCGTGCCAATGAATTTGAAATGCGCCTAGAAGGTAAAAGCTATGAAGAAATCGCTAATGCAGGCGGTGGCATAGTTTCAACGGTGTCTGCCACTCGAAAAGCCAGTGAGCAATCTTTATTTGAAACCGCGCTAAAACGTTTAACGGCACTTCATCAGCAAGGCGTTACCACGGTAGAAATTAAATCAGGCTATGGACTTGATGTAGATAACGAAATCAAAATGTTAAAAGTTGCAGGTATGCTTGGCAAAACATTACCCGTTACCATTAAACGTACCTTTTTAGGGGCTCATGCTCTACCATTAGAATATAAAGACAAACCTGACGAATACATTGATTTGGTTTGTAATGAAATGCTCCCTAAGGTTGCGCAAGAGCAATTAGCCGATGCTGTCGATATTTTTTGTGAAGGAATAGGATTTAATCTCGCTCAAACCGAACGAGTTTTTATGTGTGCGCAAGCGTTAGGCTTACCAGTAAAAATACATGCCGAGCAATTATCAAATTTAGGTGGCAGTGAATTAGCGGCCAAATATAACGCGCTTTCATCCGATCATATTGAGTTTATCGATGAAGTGGGGATATCTGCTATGAAACAGGCAGATATGACGGCCGTGCTATTACCGGGCGCCTTTTATTTTCTGAGAGAAACTCAATTACCACCCGTTGATTTATTAAGACAGCACCAAGTGCCTATGGCAATTGCCACAGATGCTAACCCTGGTTCGTCACCGATAAATAATTTGCAATTAATGTTAAATATGGCGTGTACTTTCTTTAGATTAACGCCGGTTGAAGCACTAGCGGGGGTTACTTGTCATGGCGCAAAAGCACTTGGTCTGTCTAGCGCTAAAGGACAATTAGCCGTGGGCTTTGATGCCGATATTGCTTGTTGGGATATAAAACAGCCCGCAGAACTATGTTATCAATTTGGCGTAAATCCTTTAGTAACTTTATTTAAAGCGGGTAAGAGAGTGCTTTAACTAACACTTGATTCATGCAGATCGCTGTACAAAAGTCTTCGTATTGATTAGTCTAAACACAGATAGTATTGCGGTATAAATGCTTTAAGGTTAATCATGCACAATAGTACATTTCGCTTTCGTGTTGTTTTAAAACAATTTTGGCTAGCTGTTTCTAGCTTTTTCTTTGTGCAACTTCCTGTGTCTGCATCGGCTCAAATTGAAAGTTTACCTACATATAGTTTTGCTGAGTTTAGTATTGCTTTTATTTTGGGGTTGAGCTTACCTTTATTGATTATTATGGCGTTATTAAAGCCTCTTTTGTTGGTAAAGTGGCGCTTACTTTCGCTACTTACCCTGGCTTTATTATTTCAATTTTATAGCTTTTCCTATTTAACCCAGTGGCAACATTCAGCGTTATTGATTTCTGCTGCTATTTTTGTGTTGTCGGCATTTTTATGGCTACAAACAAACCTTACTAAACATCGTTTAACACACCCATTAATTTGGTTGATGGTTGGCGTATGCTGCTCTTTTATTAGCGCAATTTTCTTCTTACGAGAGATAGATGTTTTTCAGTTGTGGTTAGTGTTTTTAGCGCTATTTACTGGTGCAACGGTAATGACTGCTTTAAAATCTCAAGCGAATAAAGCAAGTAAAATCCGAATTTCTGCTTTATGTATTGCGTTTGTTTGCTACGGAGTGGCATTATATTTCTGGCTGAATGTTCAAGCCTCTATTACCTTAGTGATCACCTTAAGTGTTTTAAGTTATCTTTTTGCGATTATAAATGGCTGCTGGGGGATAGTTGATGTTATACAAGGCAAATTAAACGACTTTACTCGTGATAATGAGCGCGAACATTCTAATGCTAATTTTTCGGCTATTACCCTTGATCCTATAACGAATTTACCGAGTTACCAGCAGAGTTTATTTTGTTTAAAGCGGGCGATTAGCAAAAAAACTGAGCGTAATTTTGTTGCCATTGTTTTTAAACCGCTCAATTTTTATCAAGTAAATAAAGTCCTTGGTCATCAAAATTCTGATATTTTGTTATTGCAATTGGCGTTTAATTTACAAAAATGTGTTAGCAATGAATCATTATTAATGAACTTCAATGATGATACCTCACCAGTACGTATTTCACGCTTACAAGGGCTGGATTTTCTTATTGTACTTGATGCCAGTTTATCGAACCATCCGGTAAAAATTGTCGTTGAAGATATTTGTCAAAAACTAGTGACAGCAGTACCTCAGGCTATGAGTTTTAAAAGTTTTTCTTTGAACTTTGAATTAGCTTTTGGTGTCGCTATTTCAGAGGGTAGTAAGCAAGATATTGAACAATTAATTGCTCAAGCAAGTGACGCGTTATTATCAAGCGAAAGTCAGCATGAAATGCTTAGCTATTTTAATCCGCAAACGGCTATTTATACTGAACGCCAATTGGCGAAAATGGAAAAGCTAAAACAAGATATTATTCATCAACGTATTACTTGGCGTGCTCAACCGCAAGTCTCCTTAATAACTAAACAATTAAAAGGTTTTGAGCTGTCGCTAGAATGGCAAGACAATAATGGCGTTCGTTTATCGCCTCATGAATTTAATGAAATAGCAGAATTTAGTGGCGAGATATATCAGCTGACTAAGCAAATGATAACGCAAGCCTTTCAATTGTTATCTACGATGCATCAAATGGGCATCAAAGAATCTGTGGCAATTAATTTGTCTAGTAAAGATCTGTTAGAAACCGAGCTAACCGATTTTATTGAACAATGTGCGAAAAAAGCGGCTATATCAGTAGAATATTTAATTATTGAATTAAGTGAACAAGTATTACTTGATTCAGCATTTAGAGCTCGAATGATGGTTGATCAATTAAAAGCGATAGGCGTTAAAATATCCATAGATAATTTTTCGGGTAGTTACGAGTCTTTAAGATATCTAAGAAGAACGTCAATTCAGCAAGTAAAAATTGATTGTGCTTTGTTAAATAATGAACAACACGCGCAATCGGAAAAAACGATAGTGAATGCCTTAATCAACTTAATTCGTAAAATGGATATACCTATTGTTGCCGTGGGTATTAATAATCGAGATATTGAAACATCATACCTAGGAATAGGTGGCGATATTGCGCAAGGGAATTCGATTCATCAAGGGCTTAATATTAATGATGTATCAACCTGGCTTGTAAAATGGCAAAGTAACGCTGACCAAACAGCTTAACATTTCTATTCAATATCTAACGGCTCAGGAGAAAGTATAATGCCGGTATTATCTGCGTATACATGATCATCAGGTAAGAAAGTAACGCCAGCAAAATTTACTGCTAAGTCGCTTTCACCATGATCTGTATCGGTTGCACCAACAGGAATAGACACTAACCCCTGAATACCAAGATCAATCTCTTCAAGTGCGTCAACATCCCTGACACTACCGTAGCAAATAATGCCTTCCCAATTATTGCTCGCTGCGGTTTCTGCTATGTTAACGTCGATTAAGGCACGTCGTGTTGAACCACCGCCGTCAATCACAAGTACTTTACCTGTTCCGTCAGTTTGCGCTAATTGCTCAATAATTCCGTTGCTTTCAAAACACTTAATGGTAACAACAGTACCACCAAATGAACTACGACCGCCATAGTTGCAAAAAATAGGTTCTAACACGTCAACTAAATCAGCGTAAATATTACATAACTCTGAAGTATTATATTCCATTGTAGTTTTCCTAATTTAATTGTTTTGCGAATTATTTTTCAATAAGAGTATACAACGCCTATAGTTAGGTACAAGAGCAAGCTGTGTTAATTTTAACCTTTGTACTTGTAATCTATAAAAAAAGACTATTAAATGTTGGTATCATCTTCATGGGAAACATAATTAATGGGTGTGGATAATAACTTTGCCTTAGGCTTCTTATTTTCTATTGAAACAGTAGTTTATAGCTTTCTTACCTATTTACTTTATTCGTTTTATCAAGGCTTCGGTCGCCGATATGTCAAATATTGGACGCTTAGTTTAGCTTGCTTAAGTGTGCAACACTTGGCTATTTCAATACAACATTTATTACCTCAATATGATGATTTATCACCGGGTCAAATTTTATTAACTTGTATTATTCAAGTGAATCAATACTTGTTTATTTGGTTGTTCTTTATTGGTTTGTATTACACCAATAAACACTTAAAATATTCAAATCGCTTTGTGAAAAAAACCATCTTTGTTCCTATTCTTCTGGGAATTTTTGTCTCATTACTTTTTGCTTTTGATGAGCAAGCGGTCTTTAATCGATTTTATCTGCGAGAAAGTTTAGCTGACTTTATCTTTGCAGGTATATTTATGTTTATTTTCTTCTTTGTTTTTAATCTTAAAAAGCTTCATTTCTCAGGCACTATTTTACTTTTCTATAGTGCTTTGATGTGTTTTCGATACTTATTGTTTTCATTCTTATCTGTTGGTTTCTTAACTGAGCCTTGGCTGCAAGAGTTTGCCGCTATATTGGTGTATTTTGATTTTGGTGCCAAAGTTACTTTAGGGTTTTTGTTGCTGGTCTGGATGCAAGGAGCAGAGAGAAGTGTGGCCGAAGTGGCAATAAATCGAGCCCAATACTTAGATAAACATGATTTACTAACGGGAGCGCTAAATCGCGAACAAGTCATTGAAAAACTGCCTCTTGCGATTGAACAAGCGGTTGCCAACAATCAAAAACTGGCTGTTTATCTTATTGATATAAAAAGATTTAAGTTCATCAATGATACCTACGGTTTAAAAGTAGGTGATTTAATTTTAGGACAAATTGCGGTTCGGTTATCTGAAAGTATTTTATTACCGCTAGTGGTTGGTCGACTAAGTGGAGATTCGTTTGTTTTTGCAATAGAAATTATTGATGATAGCCAGCAGGAAAAAGCTGCTCAGCACTTACATGATTTAATTTCCCGTCCTTATCTGGTGAATAATCAAGAGGTTCCTCTACAATGTAGTGTTGGTTATTGTTTATCACCACAAGACAGTAATGAAGCGGAAGACTTATTGAAAAAAGCTAACTCAGCGCTTTTTCATGCAGAAAGCCAAAAAATTCCAAGTGTTAAGTATGAAAGCGGCATGCAATCACATGGCCGTCATTTATTAGCGGTCGAAAAAGAAATTCGCAAAGGATTATTGAATCAAGAATTTATTTTGTATTATCAGCCCCAACTAAATTTATTAACTAACAGAATTGAAGGCGTTGAAGCGCTAGTTCGATGGCAGCATCCTGAAAAAGGATTTTTATCACCTGATAAATTTTTACCTGATTTTGATGCTTTAGGTTTAAATGGTGAGCTTGATAACTATGTATTAGATCTTGCCTGTAAAACCAATGCTCACTGGTATAAGAAATACAAACGTCGTGTTGCTATTGCGGTTAATATGACGGCAGTTGAATTTCAAGATCCTAAATTAGTCTCTAAAATTCAAATGCTTTTGTTTAAATACGATATTCCATCAAGCTATCTAGAGCTTGAAATCACTGAAAATGTTGTTATCACCGATATTAGTGTTGCAATGGATACCATTGTTGTTTTGCAAAATATGGGTATTAAAGTATCGATTGATGACTTTGGTACTGGTTATTCTTCTTTAGCGTATTTACGTCAATTACCTATCGATAAAATAAAGATTGATCGCAGTTTTATTACTGAATTTTCAACCAATGATTCTGATTTAACCATTGTTACTTCAATGATCAAGTTATCACATGGTTTAGGTAAGCGAGTGCTAGCAGAAGGGGTCGAAACTTTAGAGCAATTAAACCTTTTAAGGAAGCTTGGTTGTGACGCCGTACAAGGTTATTTTATTAACCCACCACTTCCAGCTGAAAAAATTGAAGATTACTTAACTCGAAAAAAGTAACCTCACTAAAATACTAACTAATAATTAATAACTTATAATACCTTATAAAGTTCCTTTATTTTTTAAAATGTGTCTATACTTTCTAAAGTCTGCATTATTTTTTATTTTTCGCTTGGAATCTATTTATGTTAATTAAACACAAACTTACTTTAAATACGTCGATATTGGTGGTTGCGATAGTCTTATTATTAATGATATTAAACTATTCTTCTGGATCACTACAAAAAGACTTGGATATTGCTCGTACCATTGGAGCAATTAATAGCGATGTATTAAACCTTAGGCGTTACGAGAAGGACTTTCTTGCGCGAAAAGAACTGAAATACGTAGAATCTTTTAAAAAGGAGGTGAGAGTATTAAAAACTGATTTAAACCATCTAGCAGATGTGTTTAAGAGTAATTCTTCAGATACTAGCCAAGTTAATAGCCTTTTAAAAGTGGTGAGTGACTATGAAACAAAGTTTCTTGAAATCGCTGATATACAAAAGGAAATAGGCTTAACTCCTACCGATGGTTTATATGGTAACTTAAGAAGTGCTGTTGCAGACGCTGAAGCACTAATTGGTAGTAGTGACTTTCAATTACTCAGTGATATGTTGCAATTACGTCGAAATGAAAAAGATTTTATGTTACGTCTCGATGAAAAGTACGTCACTCGATGGCAAAATAATGCGCAAGCTTTTATTAGTAATATAAACGCGAGTGACTTTGATGCTGCCACTAAAAATACCTTAATTGATAGTATCAATATTTACCAAAGTGCCTTTGAAGATTTAGTTACCGGTCAAGTCAAACTAGGCTTAACAGCATCTGAAGGCTTATTAGGAGAAATGAGGAATACCATTCATCAAGTAGATGATCTTACTACTCAGCTGGTTGCGAGAACGAAACAAGATGTGAAAGATCATATAGCTTATATCGATACTATTTCATACAGTACATCATTTATTATTCTAGTCTTAGCGATTAGTGCCGCAGTTTGGACGAGTAGAGATATTTTAAATAGCATCAATAAACTTAAAGATACTATGATCGACATCTCGAATAAGAAAGACTTATCGATTGCTATTTCAACGGAAGGAAATGATGAACTCGCAGAAATGGCAGGCGTGTTTAATCAGATGATTGGTAGTTTTAGAAACTTAATCGTACAAGTAAACCAATCGGTTGATACAGTAAATATTGCAACGCGTAACCTTTCAGAAAATATTCACAAGGCGAACGAAGGTGTTGATTCACAAATACAACAAACAGATTTAGTGGCTACTGCCGTGACTGAAATGGTCGCTACGGTGGATGAAATAGCGAGCAATACTCATGAGGCTGCAAATAAAGCTGAAACGACTCACCTTAATGCTGAAAAGGGTAAATCGGGTGTTGAAAGTACTATTTCTCAAATTGATCAGTTGTCGAATACTTTATTAGAATCAGAAAATATTGTCCAAGAATTAGCGAAAGACAGCGACACTATAGGCTCAGTCTTAGATGTTATTCGAGGTATTGCAGAACAAACAAACTTGCTGGCGCTCAACGCGGCTATTGAAGCGGCACGAGCCGGTGAACAAGGGCGAGGTTTTGCTGTTGTAGCTGATGAGGTAAGAACATTAGCCAGTAGAACACAAGATTCAACGCAAGAAATTGAAAGCATAATTAGTTCATTACAATCAAGAACGAAAGATATTGTCTCTCATATGGCTGCTTGCCGTACCCAAGGTCAAGAGAGTGCTGATCAAGCTAGTTCTGCGGGTGAAATGTTAGAAGAAATAACACAAGATGTTTCAACCATCATGGAAATGAATACTGCGATTGCCACAGCTATTCAAGAGCAAAGCACCGTAGCGTCTGAAGTGAATCAACATGTTGTAATGATTCGAGATGTAGCTGAAAGTTCAGGTGAATCAGCGGCTCAAAATGGTCAAATGAGTGAAGAGCTTTCACAGCAAGCTGATGTATTAAATAACGAAGTGAATCAGTTTAAAGTTTAAGTAAATCTAGCTATCTATTTTAGGCTATCTATTTGAGATAATTGTTAGCTTGTTTTTTTGATAAATTTTCAAGAAAAAAGGCGCTTAAAAGCGCCTTTTTTAAAAGTTTTTTGGCTAAACATGCATAGCTTGTATTCGCCAATAATTTTGAATAAGTCTATTAAAGAATAAAACGACTTAAGTCTTCGTTTTTCACAACATCATTGAGTGTATCTTGCACGTGTTTTTCATCAATGACAATCACCTCACCACTACGATCATTCGCAGTATAAGAGATTTCTTCGGTTAGCTTTTCCATCATAGTATGTAATCGACGAGCACCGATATTTTCGGTTGTTTCGTTGACTTGCCATGCAGCTTTTGCGATTGCTTTAATGCCATCTTCACTAAAAGAAATATCAACACCTTCTGTAGCCATCAAGGCAATATATTGTTCGGTTAACGATGCATTAGGTTCGGTAAGAATTCGAACAAAATCATCGCTCGTTAATGCTTGAAGTTCAACGCGAATCGGTAAACGTCCTTGCAACTCTGGAATTAAATCAGATGGTTTTGCCATTTGAAAGGCACCAGAAGCAATAAATAAAATATGATCCGTTTTTACCATACCGTGTTTTGTACTAACGGTTGAGCCTTCAACTAATGGCAATAAGTCACGTTGTACACCTTCACGAGAAACATCAGGTCCTGAGGTGTCACCGCGTTTACAAATTTTGTCTATTTCATCAACGAAAACAATGCCATTTTGTTCAACCGCTTCAAGCGCTTTCGCTTTTATGTCTTCTGGGTTGACAATTTTGGCAGCTTCTTCTTCTTGCAATGCTTTAAAGGCATCTTTTATTTTCAGTTTACGTTTATTGGTTTTTTCACTCGACATGCTTTGAAACATATTTTGCAATTGCGAGGTCATGTCTTCCATGCCAGGAGGCGCCATGATTTCTACGCCAACTTGTGGCGCGGCAAGGTCTAACTCAATTTCTTTATCATCTAATGTTCCTTCTCGTAATTTTTTACGGAAAATCTGACGTGTACTACTGTTATCTGAACTTTCTTCATTGCCAAAATTATCACGTGGATTAGGAATTAATACATCTAAAATACGTTCTTCAGCGGCTTCTTCAGCAAGATGTTTTACGCGAGCCATTTCTTGCTCTTTGGTCATTTTAAATGCCATATCTGCAAGGTCACGAATAATCGTTTCTACTTCTTTACCAACATAACCCACTTCGGTAAATTTAGTGGCTTCTACTTTGATAAACGGTGCGTTTGCCAGTTTTGCTAATCGACGAGCAATCTCTGTTTTACCGACACCAGTAGGGCCTATCATTAATATATTTTTCGGGGTAACTTCGCTGCGCAATTCTTCATTTAATTGCATGCGACGCCAGCGATTACGCAGTGCTATAGCAACAGCACGTTTTGCATCCGCTTGACCTACAATGTGGCTATCGAGTTCGTGAACAATTTCACGCGGTGTCATGTTCGACATATTTATTTCCTTACTGCTGGGAGTAATACTGTTGCTTTATCGTGTTGAAATTAAAGCAATAAAATATAATGTTTGGTTAAAGTTCATCGATTGTTTGAGAATGGTTGGTAAACACGCAAATGTCACCAGCAATTTTTAATGATTTTTCGACAATTTCTCTGGCGGAAAGCTCGGTGTTTTCTAATAATGCCGTAGCCGCGGATTGTGCGAAATTTCCGCCACTACCAATGGCGATTAAGTCGTGCTCTGGCTGAACTACGTCGCCATTACCGGTAATGATCAACGAAGCTGTCTCGTCAGCTACGGCTAATAAAGCTTCTAATTTTCGTAATGCGCGATCACTGCGCCAGTCTTTTGCTAATTCAACGGCGGCTTTGGTTAAATGTCCTTGATGTTGTTCAAGTTTACTTTCAAAGCGCTCAAAAAGGGTAAAAGCATCGGCGGTACCGCCAGCAAAACCCGCTAGTACTTTGTCGTTATATAAACGACGCACTTTTTTGGCATTACCTTTCATTACCGTGTTACCAAGGGAAACTTGGCCATCGCCACCAATAGCTACTTTGCCATTACGTCTTACAGATACAATAGTAGTCACAACAAACCTCAAAAATTTAGGCTGATACGGACGCATCAGCTATATCAATGTAAATTAAATAAGGGTCTGTCGTGAACTTTTCAAGGATGAGTGGAAATTATTTCCATAACCATATTTGGCAAGTGCTGATATTGTTGCTATTTAATTTGTGCTTATCTTTTTCCGCATTACGTTTTTTCTCATATGGGCCTAAAAATACTTTATGCCATGTACCGCTTGATCCTTTTGCAGCACTAATTTGCGCGGATAAACCTGAGAAAGCTATTTTAGCTTTCATCACTTCTGCTTGTTTTCGGGTTCGAAATGAACCACATTGCATTTTATACGGACCTTTTTCTTCAACCGCATATTCGCCTACTTCAACTTCTTTCGATTTAAGTTGCTCCATATATTGCCATTTTTCTTTTGGCGGCGTAGGTAATTGACTGGCGTTGCTTTCCTCTTTTGACTCTTGAATTTGTTGTTCAACGGTTGGTGTTTCAATATCTTTAATTGACCACAATAAATAGCCAAATGCCGATAATGCAATCAATAATACTAAAGCAATAAGTTTAGTTTTTAATGGAACACCTGCTGGAGTTTCTGCTTGTTTTTCTTTATAAGGATTACTCTTTTTTTTGGGAGTGCGCGGGCGCGATACGTAATCTTGATGAGCCATTAGTGCTTATTTATCTATGTGAATGCTAAAAACTTCGGTTATTTTAGCTAATTGTTTTGAAATTAACAGGGAATATTCGCCTTTATTCGTGAAAAGAGCATAACCGTCTTTAATATCTACATTTTCTTATTTTTTTATCGCTTACCAACTGAGATCTATTGGATCGATATCAATGGTCCAACGTACTTTATTAAGCCATTCGTTTTGTTGACTTTGCGCTATTATTTGACGAATTGCTGCGTGTAATTCCGGTCGAGATTTTGCTTGTAAAATCAAGTGATAACGATATTTTCCTGCTTTCTTTTCCATCGCTGCAGGCATAGGACCCGCTATTTCACAGGATGAAATTGGGGTTTGAGCGAGTTGACGTAAAAACTTTTCAGGGTAGGAAGGATAATTTGCTTCGGCTCTAAAAAGGGCTTGATAGCCAAAAGGGGGTAAATACGCCATTTTTCGTTCTGTTAAACTTTGTTGGGCAAAATGACGATAGCCATTATTCACTAAGTCTTGTAGTAAGGGGTGTTGTGGGTATTGAGTTTGTACAATCACTTTTCCAGGTTTACTGGCACGCCCAGCACGTCCAGCAACTTGTACTAATAATTGCGCCATGTGTTCACTGGCTCGATAATCAAAACTAAATAATGCGCCATCAATATCTAACATGGCAACTAAGGTGACATCAGGAAAATGATGGCCTTTGGCCAACATTTGTGTGCCAATTAAAATTTGATGCTCTTTATCGGTAATAGCTTGCAGGCGTTTTGCTAATTCTCCCTTTTTTCGGGTGCTGTCTCGGTCGATACGCACCGTACTGTATTGATTAAAGGTTTCTGCTAAGTATTCTTCTATTTGCTCGGTACCTTGGCCAACAGGCTTAATACGCACACTGCCACAATCTGGGCATTGATGTGGAATACGTTTTTGGCTAGTACAATGATGACAAATTAATAAACCTTGTGAGCGATGCAAGGTATAAGGTTTATTGCATCGATGACATTCTGCAACCCAGTGACATTCATTACAATTGATAGCCGGCGCAAACCCTCGGCGATTTAAAAACACCAACACTTGTTCACCTTTGTTAAGTGTGGTGCTAATTAATTGTTTAAGTGGTTTTGAAAGGCCAAATTCTAAGGGTTGATTTGCTACATCAATTAACGATATTTTCGCTTCAACACTTTTACCTGCACGTTTGGTTAATTGATGATAATGATATTTGTTAGTTAAAGCATTTTGTAAAGACTCAAAACTCGGAGTCGCACTACCTAAAACAATAGGAATGTTTAATTGCTTGGCACGTAAAATAGCGATGTCTCTGCCATGATAACGAAAGCTGTCTTGTTGTTTAAATGATCCGTCATGCTCTTCATCAACAATAATCAATCCTAGTTTTGCTAACGGACTAAAAACCGCTGAACGGGTACCAATAACAATTGCTGCGCAGTTTTGTAAGGCACTTTGCCACGTATCAAAGCGTTCTTTGTCATTTAAACCTGAATGGTGCAAAAAAATAGGCACATTAAAGCGTTGTTCAAATCGGTTTAATGTTTGTGGCGTTAAACCGATTTCAGGAACAAGCACGAGTACTTGCTGATTGTTGGCGAGTATTTTTTCCATGGCTTGCAGATACACTTCAGTTTTACCGCTGCCAGTTACGCCATCAACTAAATGACAACTGTATTGCTCAGTGGATTGATCAATAGCCGAAACAATGACTGCTTGTTCAGCAGATAAAGCCAGTTTGTCACTTTTATTTAAATATTCCTTTTGCCAATGATAAACCTCGATCGGTTTTTCTATTGTAGTGATAAATTCTTTTTCTTCTAAGCTGTTCAATTGCGCTTTGGTGTAACCTAACGTTCGAATTTCAGGCCAGGTCAATTTATGATGATTCTCAATTAGGAGCAGTAACTGAATTTGTTTTTTAGCGCGGCCCTGCTTAAATTTGTCTACTTGAGCTTGTTCGCACTTTTCATTGAACTGCCAATAATGACAAACGGGGGATTTCGGAGGTTCGGTTTTTCTCAGTAAAACTGGCAAAGCTTGCTGAAAGACATCACCAATTGGGTGGTGATAGTAGCGAGCTGCAAGGGTGAGTAATTTTAGTAAAGGCTCGGGTAAGTGAGTGTTAGAGTCGATGCGACTAATAATTGCCTTTAATTTTTCTTTTTCTAAGGGGGGATCTTCGTCAACTGAAATGACAATGCCAATTACCTGACGATGGCCAAAAGGCACAATAACACGCTCACCCACTAAGCTTTTTTCGTTGAGTAACGTTTTTGGCACAAGATAAGTGAATAACTGACGCATAGGGACGGGAATGGCAACTTGTATATAAATATCCTGCAGCAAAATATTCGTCTTCTTTCTGTCAATTACGTTGAGGTTATTTTGAATGTTTAGTACTGGCTTGCCAAGCAAAGAGTGTCGTTATCATCGATAATTAGCGAAAAATCAGACAATGGTTAATTTTTTATCAGTTTCTCTTGCAGTGGTTAAGGCGATCCTTTATTATTCGCCACCATTATTTTTAACTCGTATGGTGCTTAGCAGTCAATAAATACTGACTAAGTGGCGATACGGCCTATACAGAGGTTACCCATGAAAGAAGGCATCCACCCAAAATACGAAGAGTTCAAGGCAACTTGTTCTTGTGGACACGTTATTACTACTCGTTCTACAGTAGGTAAAGATTTACATTTAGATGTATGTTCAGAATGTCACCCATTCTACACTGGTAAGCAAAAAGCTGCTGAGACTGGTGGTCGTGTTGATAAATTCAATAAACGTTTTGGTGCATTGTCTAAGAAGTAATCTTAGTCAGTTAGCAAAATGTTTGAAAAAAGCGCCGACGGGCGCTTTTTTTATGTCTACTACTGTATGTTCAAAGCAAATTATCGCAGTCTTAACGAGTTAATGTGACTTGTAAATTATCAATTAACCTTGCTTTGCCGCAATGTGCCGCTGCCAATATCACTAATTCATGATCGTCTTCACTGGCAGGCTGTAGGGTGCGAGCATGGCAAATATGAATATAGTCAGTTTGTAAGCCGGCATTATCAATATAACTGGCTGCTTTTTTAGCTAAGCCGATAAAATCATTATTTTGCTTAATTTGCTCAGCTAACCATTGAATATTTTGACTTAATGCCGGTGCTACTTTTAGCTCTTCTTCCGTTAAATAACCATTTCGAGAACTCAAGGCAAGACCGCTCGCTTCACGCATAGTTTCCACCGGTACAATTTTTATCGGCATTGATAGGTCTTCTACCATGGTTTGAATCACTTGTACTTGTTGATAATCTTTTAAACCAAAACAAGCAACATCAGGCTGCACTAGATTAAATAATTTACAAACAATAGTGGCAACACCACGAAAATGTCCTGGTCTACTTTCACCACAATAACCTTCGGAGACATTAGGAACCTCAACATAGCTTTGCTTATCTAGCCCTTTCGGGTAAATAATCTCGGGAGTTGGCGTGAAAAGTAAATCGGTCTTTGCAGCAATCAGCTTTTGTTGATCGTCGGCCATTGTTCTTGGGTAACTATCAATATCTTCATTAGCACCAAACTGCATAGGATTAACAAAAATACTCGCAACGACTTTATCTGCATGTTTATGTGCTTCAGTGATAAGCGAAATATGGCCAGCATGGAGGTTGCCCATGGTAGGGACAAATGCGACGGTAAGGCCTTGTTGATGCCAGGCTTTGATGGTTTCGCGAAGTTCACTGATTTCACTGACTGTTTTCATAATGTATTACCTTTACGATTTAGCAGAATCGAAGTTGCTAGAAGTGGTGATTCAGACTGGTGTTTATTTAAAAACATGTTCGTCGCCAGGGAAGTTGCCTTTACTGACTTCTGAAATATAAAGTTCGATTGCCTTTTTAATATCGCCAGTATCGATTAAAAAATTACGTGAAAATTTAGGCATATAGCTACACGAGATGCCTAATGCATCATGCATAACAAGAATTTGACCGTCAGTATCTTTACCCGCACCAATACCAATGGTGGGAATTGATATCGCCTGTGAAATCGCTTTACCTAGACCTGCAGGAATACATTCAAGTACTAAGAGTTGTGCGCCGGCCGCTTCTAAAGCTTTAGCATGCTCGATCATTTCAAGTGCTTTATCTTCGTCACGACCTTGCACCTTAAAACCGCCAAATACATTCACTGATTGAGGCGTTAACCCTAAATGGGCACAAACAGGGATACCACGCTCAACTAAGCCTTGAATGGTTTCCGCTAACCATAAGCCACCTTCTATTTTTACCATGCTTGCGCCTGCTTGCATGAGCTTGGCAGCATTAATAAAAGCTTGCTCTTTAGTGGCATAGCTCATAAAAGGCATATCGCTAATAATAAGCGTTTCTTCGACACCGCGTTTAACACTCTGTGTATGATATGCCATATGCTCAATGTCAACAGGTAAGGTATCGTCTTGCCCTTGTAATACCATTCCTAAAGAATCGCCAATTAAAATGGCATGAATACCCGCTTGGTCAAATAATTTAGCGAAACTTGCATCATAAGCGGTAATGGTGGATATTTTTTCACCATTTTGCTTCATTTTCTGTAAGGTTGCTGTGGTAATTTTTGCCATGATATTTCCAGAGTTGTAAACGTTAGATTATGTTTAATTGAGTTTTATTTTAACGTATTTAGTCTAATTGGCTATGAATTTTTAAATCATTCGTGGCGATGTTTCTAGCAAGTGTTGAAATGCTAGTACCATCAGGCATGATTAGTGTTTCAGCAATTTCGGCCAAGGGAATAAGCACAAATTCACGTACCTTCATACCATAATGAGGAACTGTTAACCGTTCGTTATTGATAACTTCATTACCAAAAAGAAGAATATCAAGGTCTAAAATACGCGCGCCCCAACGGTTTTCTTTTCGAACTCGCCCAGCTTTATTTTCTATTGCTTGTAAATGATCTAGTAAGGCAAGAGCAGGCAAGTTGGTTTCTACTGCCATTACAGCATTCATATAATCGGGTTGATCTTGTGGTCCCATAGGACGACTAAAATACAATGAAGATATGCTGGTGCTACGAGTATTTGGGATCGCTTTTACTTGCTCAATTGCTTGATGAATTTGAGCTTTGGGATCAGATAAATTACTGCCAAGTCCAATGTACGCTAAAGTCATTATTCACTGCTTTTTGGCGCTTGGCTTTTAGGCTTACGACGTTTACGTGGCGTTCGTCGTTGTGTTGTGCCTGACTTTACAATACTTTTTATCATTAGCTGTTGCGTATCATGATTGTTTTGTTGAAAGTCAGTCCACCATTTAGCTAATTCAGCAAGGTGAGTATTTTCAGCGGTTGTTTCAATGTCACTGCGCAACAATAAGAAATCGTATCCTGCTCTAAATTTGGGGTGTTCGAAAGCTTTATAGGCTTGTTTACCGACTCGCTTATTGAGTTTATCTTGTAATATCCAAATGTCTTTCATCACCGCTTGAAAACGCTTAGGAATCGCAATACTACGTTGTTGCTCCGACATTATTTCACCTAAGGCATTAAAAAATGCATCTTGCGGCGTTAATTGCGTTTGTGCTCGTAGTTGAGAAATCTGTTTTTGTAAGGGATACCATAAAAAAACAGCAAATAAAAAAGCAGGAGTGACACGTTTATCATTATTAATTCGGTCATCAGTATTTTTTAAAGCTTGTTCAATAAATGGCAAGATATAAGGGTCATCATTATTATTAAGCGCTTGATCAACAATCGGGAAAAAATAACGAAAAAGTTGGTACTCACGTAATAAGTGAAAGTTACTCAATGCTTTGCCAGAAAGAAATAACTTTAAAAACTCTTCAAACATTCGCGCTGGCGGTATGTTTTCAAGTAATGGCGCCAGGGATTTTATAGGGCTGCGAGTTTCCTCGCTAATATCCATGTCAAGCTTGGTGGCAAAGCGAATCGCACGCAACATTCTTACCGGATCTTCACGGTAGCGTGTTTCTGGATCCCCAATTAGTCGAATTTTTTTAGCGTTTATATCACTGATCCCGTCAGCAAAATCGTAAATTTTGAAGTCGGCTGATGAATAATACAATGCGTTGATAGTGAAATCTCGGCGTTCAGCATCTTCATCGATAGAACCATAAATATTGTCACGCAACAACATGCCATGTTCGCTTTGTTTAGAGGTTTTTTGGCAATTTTGTTGTTTTTGAGGAGCGCTTTCATGGTGTCCTCTAAAAGTGGCAACTTCGATTATCTCTCGGCCAAATACAATATGCGCTAAACGAAAACGTCGACCAATTAAACGACAGTTTCTGAACAAGGCTTTTATTTGCTCAGGTGTGGCATTGGTTGCGATATCAAAATCTTTTGGGGCTAACCCCAGTAAAATGTCTCGTACGCCACCACCAACAAGGTAAGCTTCGTATCCGCTTTTGTTTAAACGGTGTAAAACCTTTAAGGCGCTGGCGCTGATCAAACTACGAGAAACGGGGTGTTGATCTCGAGTATAAATTTGTGGGGAGTGGTTGATATTTTTAGGTGATTTTTTATTTTTTTTCTTGCCTAAAACTTTTTTGCACAAATTGATCACGCTTTTAATGGTAACTGCCTATAGAAATGAAGAATAACGGCGCAATAATATAACAGTGTAGCTAAAAAGAGAATGAAAAAACGGCATCTTAGCCATTTTATTACTTAAGTTAATTGGATTTCTTGCTTTTTGGGGACGGATTCGAGTTGCCAATGAGCAATTGCCCATTGGATGATTTCGTCGACATTTAAATGTTTCAAATCGATAGGGGGTTGTTGACCTAAAAATTGTAGCGCAGCAAAAAGGGCTGGTTGTGGTTTTTGAATATCAATTGCTGGCGCTTTATTTTGTTTACTGAGTTTATAACCTTGCTCTGTAATCGCCAATGGGATATGACCGAAAACTGGCGCTTGTAAATGCTTACTAACGTGACTTTCATCTTGGGCAGACCATAAAACATGACGAAATGCTTTATCGCTTAATAGTTGATAAAAGCTTAATTGGCGAGTTGTCGGTTCAAGCAGGTCACAACCGCGAATGACGTGACTAATATTTTGGTAAATATCATCGGCGACTACTGCCAGTTGATAAGCAAATAAACCATCTTTCCTTCGGATAATAAAGTCTTCTCTTGCTAGAGCTTTATCACACTGTATTTTTCCCTGGATGAGATCTGAATACTGATCAATTTGAATCTGATTGATAACTCTAATTGCACTGTGGTTTTTATCTAGGTTTAAATGACGACAGTGTCCTTGATAAATACCGCCAATCGCTTTGATTTGTGCACGAGTACATTGACAATAATAACAATACTGCTCTTTAAAAAGCTGCTCAATAATGTGCTGGTAATAATCTGTTTGTTTGCTTTGATACAGGATGTTTTCATCCCAATGTAAACCGAAAGCTGCTAATGTTTTTAATATATGCGCACTGGCGCCTTTTTTTTCTCTTGGCGGATCTATATCTTCAAGGCGAACGAGCCAAGTGCCATTATTTTTTTTGGCATCTAAAAAACTCGCAAGAGCAGTAATTAACGAACCAAAATGAAGGTAACCAGAAGGGGAAGGAGCAAAGCGACCACGATAAGTAGACTGTGGTCGCATTATGTCACTAGCAGTCATCAATAATGATGATTAGCCAGCTAACTGACGTTCTTTAATTTCAGCTAAGGTTTTACATTCAATACATAAGTCTGCTGTTGGTCTTGCTTCTAAACGGCGGATACCTATTTCAATACCGCACGTTTTACAAAAACCAAAATCATCTTCTTCGATTAACTGTAACGTTTTTTCAATTTTCTTGATGAGTTTACGCTCACGGTCTCGTGTACGTAGTTCAAGACTGAACTCTTCTTCTTGTGCAGCGCGATCAACGGGATCGGGGAAATTTGCTGCTTCGTCTTGCATATGAGTTACAGTACGATCAACTTCCTCACGAAGTTGTACACGCCAAGCATCAAGTATTTTCTTAAAATGCTCTGATTGCTCAGCGTTCATGTATTCTTCATCAGCTTTTTCTACGTAAGGCTCTACACCTGCTAAAGCTAATATGCCTAATGCTTTTTTGTTGTTTGGCATGCTTATTCTCCTAATGCTGCGTACATCAAATAACGCGTAAATTCTATTATCTGATTGCATGTGCCAATTATAATAGATCTTAATTATCAGAACTATATTGTGTTGCGGTGTTTAAAATTCAAGAAAAAATTAAAAAATAAATATTAATTAAATTAAATCAAAGAGTTAGCCTGTACGCTTATCCTGTGATTATGTCTACCTTACCCGCAAGCCCACTTTTTTATCAAGTTTTGCTATACCGCGTCAATGTTTTACTGAGATTATTTCACGCTTAAAGGGTTTTCAAGCGTTATATATATGCTATCTAGCTTCTTTTCAAAGTTTGCTTGGTAAGCGATAACTTCTACGCCTTTTTCTTTGGCTAAGGATAATAATGTTGCATACTTACTATCGATATGTGCCGCTGCTTTCACAGAGTTTATACCGGAATGTAAAACGGCAAATAATAATACGGCTCGCTTACCTTGCTCGACTACTTCCATTAATTCTCGTAAATGCTTTTGTCCACGTTCGGTTTTTGCGTCAGGAAAATAACCTTGTTGCTCTTCAAGTAGTGTGACACTTTTTACTTCAATAAAAGTTTCGTTGTTTTGCTCATCAATTAAATAAAAATCTACCTTACTGCCTTCATTGCCATATGTAACCTCACGTTTTAAAGCCGTATAATTTTGCAACTCGATAATTTTTTGATTATTCAGTGCTTCTTCAACGAGTTGATTAGCTCTAATGGTATTGACGCAAATCCAATGTTGTTCAGCGGTTTGTGATACTTCCCAACTAAACGGGTATTTCCTTTTTTTATTCTCAGAAATACTATAAAAAACGGTGTCATTAGGAGTAGCACAACCGCTCATTGCCCCTGTGTTAGCAACATGAATGGTAGTCGTTGTGCCATTTTCTACTATGACATCAGCAAGAAAGCGTTTGTAGCGTTTGATAAGTGTTGCTTGCTGTACGTTTATTTTCATTTTGGAAGGTTATATGTTTTTGTTGCCATTTTATGCGATATAAAAGGGTAGCTTCAATATATTAATGATTATAAAGAAGGAAGAGTAAAATTTTATCTGATTTAAAAACATAAATGAGCTAAAGTTTTAATCACCCTTGTTAAAAATCGAAGTTACTGTAATGAGATTCGCGCATAGCATATTAATACTTATCCTTTTTATTATTTCTGTTACCGCGAATACTATGCCTTTTTCAGATTCTCCCATTAATCAAGACAAAACAATACTAACTGTTGCAATTGAAAAGGTAGGTTATTCTCCGTTTTATTCTATCGAAGATGAAAAAACTAAAGGTTTTTCTATTGATGTGTTGAATTATATCGAAGCAAACTCACACTATGACTTTGAATATATTATTCTACCATGGCCAAGAGCTTTACATTTTGTCGAAGAAGGCAAAATCGATCTTATTTTGACTCTTTTTAAGACTAACGCGCGAGAACAAGCGTATTATTTTGTTGAACCTGCCTATGGAGATGAAATAAATCAGTTGTTTACTCTTGCAAATAATACTATTGAATTTGATGGCAAGTTAGCCTCGTTAATTTCATATTCCATTGGTACCGTTAGGGAATATTCCTATGGACAATACTTCGATCAAGCAAGTTATTTAAATAAGTTACCAGCTTTAACCGAAGATGTTTTACTGAAATTATTATTGGGCAAACGAATTGATTTGTTAATCAGTAATCCATTGGTTTTTAAAGAAATATTAGTAAGGGAAAGTGTCAGTGAATTAGTAAAGCCATTAGAGCCTCATATATCGATAACACCTGTATATATGGCCATAACAAACAAAAGAGCTGATTCAAAGGAAATAAAAGACAAACTTGGTGCCCTTACCAAACAATTAAAAAATACCCCTTACTACCAAGAGTTATTAAAAAAATATCAGATTAATTTTAAATAAACGCTATAAATAGCCGAATATTACTAATTTCGTCAGAAAAATCTTTTGTTTTCAATTACAAGAACATTGAATTGGTTAATTATAGTTGGGCTATTTGGTGTAGAATTAAGTGAAGCCTAATTAAGAGAAATTAAAGTTATGAATTCAACTTGTCAGATATCACTCATTAATCAACCGATACTTGCAGATTGGCAACGTGAAAAATTAGTCCAAATGGACGAGGGGAATTTTTATATTTATGTTCATTTAGCCGATTCTTTTCCATTACAAAGCATTCAAAAAGCTGCTCGTAGTATTGAAAAAATGGGCGTGAAGTTTGCGAAATTAACCGGTGATATGTGGAGCGATGAAGCTCAATGGGCATTTGCATTAGGTTTTACATGCGTTGAAAAATTAACCTCGGTTGAATTTACCGGTGAGAAATCGTCTGTTGATTCTTTAAATGATAAATTGGCTGTCTTTGCTTGGGCGCGTGATTTAACCAACCAAACTCCAACGCAACTCCCCCCAGAAGGTCTAGCGCAATCGGCAATAGATTATATTACCGCGCAAGCTCCTGATAGCATTACTGCCAAGGTGATAGCAGGAGAAGCATTAGAAAAAGCAGGGTGGGTTGGTATTTATAATGTCGGTAAGGGGAGTGTCCATCCACCTTGTTTGCTTGAATTAGACTTTAATCCTAGTCAGGATGGAAATACTCCTGTTTCAACTTGTTTAGTGGGTAAAGGCATTACCTTTGATAGTGGTGGCTACAGCATAAAGTCGAATGCGGGCATGTTTAATATGAAAGCGGATATGGGCGGTGCTGCGGTTGTTGCTGGTGCTTTGGCGTTAGCGATTCGTCAAGGGCTTAACCAACGAGTGAAATTAATTTTGTGCTGTGCGGAAAATATGATTTCAAGCCACGCTTATAAATTAAGTGATATTTTAACCTATAAAAATGGCGTAACGTGTGAAGTGGCTAACACCGACGCCGAAGGCCGAATAGTTTTAGCCGATGGTTTATTACTCGCGTCTGAGAGTGAGCCAAACATGATTATTGATGCCGCAACTTTGACTGGTGCATCTGTAATGGCAACAGGTGGTGATTATTCTGCGCTATTTTCACTCGACCAAAATTTAGCTGAGCAAGCCAAACTTACGGCAAAATCGGTGAATGAACCTTTATGGCAATTGCCATTAGAGCCTTGGCATCAAGAAAAGTGTCCATCAGAATTCGCAGATACCGCTAATAGTCGACCTATTCCAGGCGGTGGACCAGGTGGTGCAAGTAATGCTGCAGGGTTTTTATCGCGTTTTGTCCCTAATGAAGGGAAAGGTTGGTTACACTTTGATTTATCAGCTGCCTATAACGGCAACAGCAATGGACTTTGGGCAGCTGGTGCTACCGGATTAGGTATTGCGACAATAGCTAAATTATTAACCGCTGCGCCGTTGGAATAAGCGTTCGTTATCTCAACCAAAAAAGAGCGCGTATTGCGCTCTTTTTTGGGTTTAAATTATTATTGTTCTGGTGTTTACATTGCATTTGATTGTTTCACAACAAAGCTTTCTAACCAATTGCGGGCACTGTATACATCACTAAAAACATGAAACGTGAGATTACATCCTTGGTATATGCGACGTAATTGCATTTGTTGAAGATCGGCAGAACTACTTTCTAAAATAACGGTTGCGTTTGCAATCATGCCTTTTTTCATTCGATATTTTGTAACTTCAATTAAGGCTTGTTCTGCTTCGGGCGAGAAAACACTATTACCATAAAAAGTTACTAATAACCCCCAAGTTTTTCCTGAAAATTTTTCACATGCATCGTACATATCTTGAATGTATAGATCAGCAGTTAGCTCATTGAAAGGTCCATGGGCATCAACTACTAATATGTTACCTTGAGGATGAATGGTGTAGTTGCCATGTTCTGCAAATTGCATGTGATATCTCCTGCCGTTTCGTTTAAGGGATAACATTGAAGCAATTTTTTTAAGGCCTGCCAAGTAAGCAGATTTATCAAAAGAAGCAAGTTTTTAAACTGTTTATAATCAAGTGGTTATTTTTGTACTATCGAACAAAAATTTTGGTGGTTAGCAAGATTGAAAAGCAAAAAGGCTTCAATACATGAAGCCTTGGTGGTTGAGTACACTTGCTTAATTATTATGGTTGGCTTATTTCCCATACACTGACGGAGCCAGAAATTTCATTACCAACAATTAGCATCGCACTTGACGTTGCCGTAGCGGGAATAAAAGCCATGCCTTCTGGGGCTAAATCGCCAGTAATATCGGCATCTTCAGTGGTGCCTCGGTTGATAAAGTAATCAACAAAACTTACGTTAAATGGGTTGGTGATGTCATAAATCATGATGCCTGACATTCTTTCTAAACCGATAAATGCGTAGGTGTTTTCTCCAATTTTTCCTACGGTTAGCGCTTCAGGCTCAGCACCTTTGGCATCTGAACGTGTATCGCCTTCGTTAGTATCTTCATCATTATTAAAGGCTTGACCATGAATAGCTGCCGTTATTTTGCCAACGTCATCGCCAGAATCAAAAATGATATTGCCATTTTGATCCCAAATAGAAAAAGAGCGGGCTCCGTATGTGTACAGCTGGTCATAATCACCATCGCCGTCAATATCACCTTTTACTTTTGATACTTTAAGTCTACCAATATCATTGTCGTCATTATTCACTTGAGCAAAAGCAGCAGGGTCTAAAGGTAAATCTTCCACGCGGCTCTCATCGATATACGCTAGACAGCCATCATCTTCATCATAATCTAAGCCACCTTTCGACATACAATCAGTTTCAGAACTGGCGTCAAAGAAATATTCTCTGCCATCTCCTTCATTGGCACTGATAATAAAATTAGCATTTTGCCATGTAAAGGTTGCAATGGTGTCTGGTTGATACATGCCATATAAGTTTTGGTAAGTTTGGAAATTGATGCCATCATCTTTATCAGAGGCATCAATCTGATAGTTTGACCAATCTTTAAAACCTAAGCCTTTTACTTCTACCAAAGTATTGGTGGCTAAATTTACCACTGCCATCGCATTGTTTTCTTGAATAGAAACAAACGCTGTTTGATTATCTGATGAAATAGCGACGTATTCCGGTTCAAGATCCATCGCGACGGTAGTATTGATTAAGTTGCCATTGATTGTTCGACCTGAAGGGTTAGCAAACATTACCCCTTGTGCCATTAATTCAGTTTTTTTGTCGTTTAATGCAGTGAAGTCAAGATTGATCGCAGTGTCTGAAATAACACCAGCATTAATATCGATAATCGAAATACTACCTTCAGGATCAATTGAATAATCGCCATTCGGCTCACCTTCATTGGCAACCACAACTTTAGTGCCATCTTTTGAAATTGCTACCATATCTGGTAAATAACCTACTTGTACATTTTTGATAAAGCTTGGTGATGGACCAGAAATATCATAAAAGGCAATAAAACCTCGTTCACCAGTATTATTTGCCGCCATTGCAACGGCTAAAATATTTAAAGTATTTGAAACACTTACACTGTTTGCATCTCCGGCGGTATTCAGTGATAAATCAATTTGCATGACAGTAGACATGTTGGTATTGGTGACTATACCTTCACTGTCTTTAGTTAAGGCAGCAGGATCAATATTATTTAAGTCTAAAATATCAACCGTTGCTTTTTCGCCAGAACTATTAATGGCATAAATCCAACCTGTTGATTGTTGATATTGTACTATTTCAGCAGCTCCTTCAGGAGACTCTGCATTTAATACGGCACGTGCAATAAGTGACGTTGTTAAAGATTTAGTGGCGCTTTTACCGTCTTCACCAGCAACACCTTGCTCTCCCTGTTCTCCTTGCACTCCTTGTTCGCCAGTTACGCCTGCTGAACCGTCTTTACCGTCATCACCATTACATGCGGTGAGAGAAGCAAGTAATAAACCTGCTAAAGATATATTTTTAAGTGTTATCATTATATTACCATTAAGTGAGTAGAGTTATTTTGAGCTACTTTATGGCATGTTTATGACAAAAATTTTGCGCATAGATGACAGTATAATTACGTTTCGATGACTACCGTAGTCTGATACTTTACTGACTAATAACAACTTAACTCAATGGAACGGCGTTCATTGTTGGTTAAATGTATGGTACTTCTATTTTAAACACTTAAAATAATGCCATTGAAAACTTAAAGTTAATTTACATGCAAACGCCTTTACCTATTGATAGCCTCAATGTTGAATTTCTTCGCTGTTTGAAATTACATCGAACCTTGATTTTATCCGCCGAACCTGGGGCGGGAAAATCGACTCGACTGCCATTGTGGTTATTAGAAGAGCAAGCTTATGTTCCAAATCGCAGCCAAAATAAAATATATTTATTACAACCAAGACGTGTTGCGGCTAAAAATATAGCGACTTATTTGGCTAGTCAATTAGGAGAAACTGTTGGCCAACGTGTCGGTTATCGACTTCGCAACGAAAGTAAAGTTTCAGAGAATACTCGTTTAGAAGTGGTCACTGAAGGCGTTTTCGTGCAAATTATGCAAGCAGATCCCGAACTATCTCACACCTCATTAGTGATTTTTGATGAATTTCATGAACGATCACTACAAGCGGATTTAGCATTTGCTCTTGCTCGTGATATTCAACAAGGTTTGCGAGAAGATTTAACCTTATTGTTGATGTCGGCTACTTTAGCCAGTGATGAATTAGCCCATGCTTTACCTGATGCGGTTTGTTTACATACCCAAGGTCGAAGCTTTCCTGTCACGCTTGAATATCAACCCATTAAACATAATCACGCTTGGCGAGAGCAAATAGTTGCCGTGATCCAGCAAACACTGAAAACGCATGTTGGCTCCATGTTAGTTTTCTTACCGGGTAGTGCTGATATTCGTTTCCTTGCCTCGGCACTAGAGAATATCGTGAATAAAGAGGTAATAATTTGTCCACTTTATGGTGATCTCAGCCTTGTTGAACAGCAGCAAGCGATTAAACCATGCAAAGCCAATGAAAGGAAAATTGTCTTAACAACCAATATTGCTGAAACAAGTTTAACCATAGAAGGTATTAATATTGTTATTGATTCAGGACTTGAAAAAGTCGCCATTTATGATGAAAGCACATTAACGAATAAATTAATGCAACGAAATATCGCTAAATCTTCTGCTATACAACGAATGGGCAGAGCAGGGCGAATGTCTAAAGGGCATTGTATTCGATTATATAACGAAGAAGAATTTCATCGGCGAGCAATGCAAAATGGTCTTGCTATTCATCAAGCAGATATTTTACCTGTTGTGATTGAAGCAGCGCGTTGGCAAGTGAGCCGATTAGCGGATATGCCATTTTTAGATTTGCCCAATGCGGCTATTGAGGAGCAAGCATGGCAAACATTGCAAGATATCGAGGTTGTTAATGATAAAAGGCAATTAACCAGTCATGGCCAGCAGGTGGTTAAATTACCTTGTCATGCACGTTTTGCGCATATGATTATTCAAGCAACATCGTTTGAAAAACAATATCACTGCCAAGGGCTGGCTTTTCTTGCCTGTATTGTTGCGGCACTTTTGGAAGAACGAGATGTTTTTTCAATAGAACAAGCGCGAGACAATAGCGATATTGTGCAACGGGTACGCTTTATTCTCTCGAAGGCTCAAAACTTTAAAGCTCGACAAATTATGCAACAAGCCAAGAAACTGGCTGAAAAAATTCAGGGGTTAACGGGCAGTTCTAAGCAAATAGTATATCGCTCGGTTGATAATATAATGCTTGATAGCATGCCAATTGATAAGCTCGGCGTACTCGTTTATTTAGCTTATCCAGAAAGGTTATTAAAAAGAAGAAACCAAAACGGTGATTACTTAGCCAGTAATGGTAAAGGCATTACATTAGCATTTGCCGATGCATTAAATAATGAAGAATACTTGGTGGCTGCTCATGTCACTCAATATCAACAACAACTGCAAGTACGTATAGCGGCTATTGTTGATATAAAGCAATTGCAGGCATGGTCTTTAGTAAAAATCAATTTACACGAGCACCTCTCTTTTGATGAAACGTCAGGGCGTATTTTGGCCGTAAATCAAAAGAAAATAGGTGCCATTTTACTGGAAGAAAAACCCAATAAATCGCTTATCAATGAAGAGAAAATTTTTGCATTATGGCATGCGCAATTACAAAAAAATGGCCTGTCGTTGCTAAATTGGCAAAAGGAAGATAAAAGCTTATTGTTACGCTGGCAATGGCTTAATTCAACGTCCAGTGAAAAGAATTTACCTGATGTAAGTGAGCAGTCACTTATAAAGAATGCTTCGCTATGGCTACAACCATTTGTGACTAACGTTACAACACGTGCCCAAATAGCAAAACTGAACGTCTCAGAAATGTTATTAACCCTACTCGATTATCAACAACAGCAACAATTGAAAAAAGATGCCCCGAATTATTATATTGGCCCAACCGGAAGAAAATGTGCGATTCGCTATAGCCTTGATCAAGCACCAATTGTTTCTTTACCTATGCAAGAGATTTATGGTTTAAAAATTTCGCCAACGGTAGGCGGAAATAACTCCAAAGTAAATTTAACTTTTGAATTGCTTTCGCCTGCACAAAGGCCCATTCAAGTGACTGCTGATATAGCAGGATTTTGGCAAGGCAGTTATAAAGCGGTACAAAAAGACATGAAGGCTCAATACCCTAAACATTACTGGCCGGATGATCCTGCTAGCGCTCAACCAACAAACAAAACTAAAAGGCATATGAAAGCGCCTTAACGTGGTTTACAATGTTTTTTTTTACTTAGTTAACGTATAAAAATTTTATGACTTTACTTATCACCTATTTAGCGATTGCCATTGGTGTCTCATTTTTATGTTCTATTTTAGAAGCGGTATTATTATCGGTTACGCCGAGTTTTGTTGAAAAAACAATAAAACAGCGACCATTGGGAGGGAAGGTTCTCAAAACGGTTAAAAAAAATATTGATAAGTCTATTTCAAGTATTTTGATTTTAAACACTTTTGCACACACTATGGGAGCTGCCGGCGTTGGTGCGCAAGCTATCCGAGTGTTTGGCGAAGAAAAAGAAACCTTAATTGCCTTTTTATTAACTTTAGCTATTTTATATTTATCTGAAATCATTCCTAAAACTATTGGTGCTAAATTCTGGCGTAAATTAGCTATTCCTTCTGCTTATATCATCAGCTTTTTAGTGAAAGTCGTTTATCCGTTGGTATGGTTCTCTTCGTTGGTCACTCGCTTGTTTAATAATGGTAAATCTGATGTTGTTAGTCGTGATGAAATTAGAGCTTTTGCTGCTTTAGGTCATAAAGATGGTTCTTTATATCACCAAGAAAATCAACTAGTTGAAAATATTTTAACCTTAAGGGAGTTGAAAGTTGTTAATATTTTAACGCCCCGAAGTGTCGTGCATGCGCTTGATCAACAAACATCAGTGTCTGATGCGTTAGCAGCTGAAAAAACCGCTAACTTTACTCGCATTCCTGTTTTTGATCAGACCGTTGATAATATTGTTGGTGTCGTGTTAAAAGCCCATTTATTTCAAATCGAATTGCAAGGAAAAGGGGAGCAATCCTTACAAACGATTATGTTGCCAATTCATCGGGTTTCAGAGAATTTACCCGTGTTATTATTACTCGATTTATTCATTAAACGTAATGATCATATTTTTCTTGTTGAAGACCAATTTGGTCAAACGGCTGGACTAGTGACACTTGAAGATGCCATAGAAACCCTACTTGGACGTGAAATTGTTGATGAAAGTGACCAGGTCGTTGATATGCAAAAATTGGCAAAAGCACAATTTAGACAGCGTTTAAAATCTAACAATGTAAAAGTGTCTGAAGAGCATTCATCAGAAAAAGAATAACGAGGCATTAGTGTCAGAAAAACAACAAGCATCTGCAGACGATAATACAAAACCAGTGTCAAAATTAAAAAAGGTGCTGGTATTGTTCGCGAAACTCTCTTTCATTTTATTGATCTTATTAGCATTTTATACTTTGTACCTTGATGCCAAAGTGGTCGAAAAGTTTGAAGGGCAACGTTGGCAAGTGCCTGTCCAAGTGTTTGGTAAAGTGGAACGCTTTCATATAGGCGATGAAATTAATTTATCTCGACTGAAAGATAACTTGTTACTCACCGGATATCGTCGTACTAGCGCCGTTAAACAACCTGGCGATTTTGCCATTTCTAAAAAACGTATCATTATTTATCGCCGTGCTTTTGATTTTGGCGCAGGTGTTGAAGCACCTGATATCGTCACCATTGATGTTAAATCAAAAGGCCAAACTCCCGTAGTAAGTCAATTATATCTTGATAACCAAGTGACTGATTATGTGGAAATTGAGCCTTACTTAATGGGGCGAATTATTCCAGAAAATAAAGAGGATCGCGTGTTGATCCCTTTGCAGTCGGTGCCTGAAAAATTACTCGATACGTTATTAATCGTCGAAGACAGAGATTTTTATTTTCATGCGGGCATTTCTCCATTAGGTATTTTGCGGGCACTTTATAACAACCTAAAAGCAGGTAGAACAGTTCAAGGTGGTAGCACTTTAACGCAGCAGTTAGTTAAAAATATGTACCTAACACGCGATAAAACCTTATGGCGCAAAGTAAATGAAGCCATTATGTCGTTGTTGTTAGAGTATCGATACAGTAAAGATCAATTACTCGAAGCCTATATTAATGAAGTGTATTTAGGGCAACATTTTGCCAATGGTATTTATGGCTTTGGCTTAGCTGCTGAGTTTTATTTTGGTGAAAACATTGCACAACTAAGTAATGCACAAATGGCGACGTTGATTGGGGTGATCAAAGGACCGAGTTATTATGATCCTTGGCGCTACCCTGAACGCACTAAAAAGCGTCGAGATTTAGTACTTAAATTGATGTTTAACGAAGAATACATCTCCAAAGACGACTATTTATTAGCGTTAAAAACCCCCCTTGATATTAGAAAGTCTCGTCGATTAGCGCCGACAAAACAGAAATTTCCTGCTTACTTACAATTAGTTAAAAAAGAATTATCTGATCTACTTTCACCGGCTTTGCAACAGTCTGGAATACGAGTTTTCACCACTTTTTCAGTGTCTGAACAAATTGATTTAGAAAAAACGGTTAATAAACAACTTATTGAGTTGGCGAAAAAAAATGAACATGATCTACAAGTCGCGATGATTTTAACCGACATTGATAGCGGAGAAATTAAAGCACTCGTTGGAGATAAAAAAAGTGGTTATGCCGGTTTTAACCGTGCGCTTAATGCCAAACGTCCCATAGGATCTTTAATTAAACCGGCAATTTATCTCGCTGCATTAGAGCGTTATCAACAATATCAATTAGGGACATTACTTGATGACAAAGCGCTAAGTTTTGATTTAAACGACGGTGAAATATGGCGTCCTAAAAATTATGATGGTGAATACCGAGGGCAAGCCTCTATTTTTACGAGTTTAGTAAAATCATTAAATATACCTACGATTAATTTGGGGATGGCATTAGGCCTAGATAATGTTGCTGATATTATTCATTTATTGGGATATAACGATGATATCACCCTAAGACCATCGTTATTACTAGGGTCGATAAATATGTCGCCTTATCAAGTAAATCAGTTTTATTTACCTATCGCTAACCAAGGAAATCATGTGCAAAGCCATGTGGTTGAGTCGGTGATTTCTGCGCAAGGGGAAACTATTTATCAACATATCGTTGAAGAAACGCCGTATTTTTCTGCGCAAGCCAGTTATTTAACCGATTATATGTTAACGCAAGTGACACAACAGGGCACCGCAAAATCATTAACCTGGCGACTCAAAAATAAAGTGGTTGCTGGTAAAACGGGAACCACTAATGACCAACGAGATAGTTGGTTTGTTGGATATGATGGTAAACATATGGTCACAACGTGGTTGGGACGAGATGATAATAAAGCGACCGATTTTACTGGTAGTAGTGGCGCACTGACTTTATTTGCCGAATACATAAAGAAAATTGGAGTAACAGATAAAACAGCGATCGAACCTACCGGTATTAAACTTGTGCCATTTGACCAAGAAACCGGACAAGCGTTATCAGGTGCTTGTAACAATTCAATTGTTTATCCGGTTATTTATGATGGCTTAATATTAAACGATTCATGTAAGCAGAAAAAAAATGAACAAGCTAAAGAGTTAACTTGGTTTGAAAAGCTATTTGGCGGATAAATTATCTGCTAAATATGATGAAAACCTCGTAGTAAATAACAATCATTTGTATTTAATACCTTAAGAACACAACATCTTCAAAAAAAATAGTTATTTGCTAGGGTAACTGCCTTATTTACCTTGTAAAAAATAGGGCTTTTCTTTATGATCAGAAAAATTTTTTGTCGTTAGTTTCATTTGAACAAAAAGTATCGGTGAGTGTTCGGCACTGATGTAGTAATCATAAAAATCAAACTTGTTTAAATAGAATAATAATTGGAGATGTTGGATGAGCAATACGCCCGTGAATAACGGCCGTCGACGCTTTTTAACTGCGGCTACTTCGGTAGTTGGTGGTGTTGGTGTTGTCGGTGTGGCAGTGCCTTTCATTGGATCCTGGAACCCAAGTGCGCGTGCGAAAGCTGCCGGTGCTCCAGTTGAAATCAATGTAGGTAAATTACAGCCTGGTCAATTAATTCGTGCAGAATGGCGCGGTAAACCTGTCTATGTGATACGTCGTACTGAAGAAACGTTAAAAGCTTTAGCTAATCATGAAGATCAGTTACGTGATCCACAATCTGCTGAACCTCAACAGCCTGAATATGCAGCCAATGCATATCGTTCTATCAAACCTGAATATATGGTGGCATTAGGTGTTTGTACGCACTTAGGTTGTGCTCCTACGTATCATCAGGGTAATTTTGAAGAGCAAGTTGAAGGCGTGAAAGACGGTTTCTTCTGTCCATGTCATGGTTCTAAGTTTGATATGGCTGGCCGTGTATTCCAAGGTGTTCCTGCTCCTACTAACTTAGTAGTACCAGAGCATTCATTCCCAACTGAAACCACCGTCTTAATTGGTGTTGGTCAAGGAGAAGCGTAATGTTTGCAAATTTTATGGCTTGGATTGACAAGCGTTTACCGGTGACAGATTGTTGGAATAAGCATTTAGCCCAATATCCAGCACCTAAAAACTTTAACTTTTGGTATTTCTTTGGCTCGTTAGCTATGTTGGTTTTAGTGAACCAAATTTTAACGGGTATCTGGTTGACCATGAACTATGAACCTTCAGGGGAAGGGGCATTTGCTTCAATTGAATACATCATGCGTGATGTTGATTATGGTTGGTTGCTACGTTATATGCATTCAACAGGTGCTTCGGCATTCTTTATTGTTGTTTATATGCATATGTTCCGCGGTATGATGTACGGCTCTTACCAAAAACCACGTGAATTATTGTGGATTTTCGGCATGTTAATCTTCTTAGTATTAATGGCTGAAGCCTTTATGGGGTACTTATTACCTTGGGGTAATATGAGTTATTGGGGAGCACAAGTTATTATCTCGCTCTTTGGTGCTATCCCCGTTATTGGTGAAGAATTAACGATTTGGATTAAAGGTGACTACGTTATCTCTGGTGCTACACTTAATCGTTTCTTTGCCTTACACGTTGTGGCGTTACCATTAGTCTTGGTTGTCTTAGTATTTTTACATATTTTAGCCTTGCATGAAGTAGGCTCTAATAACCCTGAAGGGACAGATATTAAAAAGCCAAAAGGTAGTGTTAAACCTGAAGAATTAAGTAAGTTTAAGTTCCATAAGCATTATTCAGATAAGTACGATATTGTCGATGCTATACCGTTCCATCCGTATTATTCAGTAAAAGATATTATGGGTGTGGTTGGTTTCTTAATTTTATTCTGCTGGGTGATGTTTTTTGCTCCAGAGGGTGGCGGTTACTTTATTGAGGCGCCAAACTTTGAACCTGCGAACGGTTTGAAAACGCCTGAGCATATTGTACCTGTATGGTATTTTGGACCATTCTTTACCATTTTACGTGTTATTCCGGATAAATTATTAGGGATGATCACTATGTTCGCGGCTATCGGTATGTTATTCGCTTTACCATGGTTTGATCGCGGCGTGGTTAAAGCACTTAAATTCCGTAGTAGAACACATTTCTTAAACCTAACTCAGTTTGCTATTTGTTTTATCGTGTTAGGTATTTTAGGTACTATGCCGGCAACTGATTTAGCTAATTTAATTGGTCGAGTTGCTACATTTGGATATTTTGGATTTTTCGTAGCGCTTTGGTTCTATAGTAAAAATGAAAAAACTAAGCCAGTACCAGAGAGGGTTTCAGGATAATGAAAAAGTTACTTATAACAATTTTAGCTTTAGTTCCTTTAATGGCTTCTGCTGCTGGTCCTAGCATGGCTTTGGGCAAAGCAAATAATGATTTATCTGATAAAGAATCACTAAAGCGTGGTTTTGAGTCTTACTTAAATTATTGTTTAGGCTGTCACCAGCTACAATATCAACGTTACAACCGTACTTTTGCCGATTTAGGTATCGATGAAAAAGAAGGTGTTGAAAAATGGATGCCAACAGGAGAAAAACCTGGTGATCATATTACTAATACTATGCCAAAGAAAGAAGCTGCAGCATGGTTTGGTACTGCGCCACCAGATTTAACCTTAGAAGCACGTTTTAGAAGTCCTGATTATATTTATACTTATTTACGTACGTTTTACGAAGATAGTAAACGTCCTTTTGGTGTAAATAATAAAGTCTTCAAAGATGTAGGTATGCCGCATGTATTACAAGACCTTCAAGGGGTAAGAACAATAGATGAGCATGGCGAATTATCTTCAGCGAAAGGCGGTAGTATGACGGCTGAAGAATATGACGCTTTTGTACGTGACCTTGTTAACTTCCTTGAATATGTCGGTGAGCCAAATAAGCTTGAACGTAAAGCATTAGGTTACTGGGTTATTGGTTTCTTATTGATCTTATTTATTCTTTCTTATTTACTGAAAAAAGAATATTGGAGAGATGTACACTAAGTTAAAATTAGTGTCGTAATTTTTTCTGGGGGCATTTGCCCCCATTGTTAATTTTTTAATAGTAGAATTTTGGAGGCAAAATGGCCGTAGCTGCAAACAAACGCTCAGTGATGAATTTATATTCACATGCAGATGATATGTATAGCCACCAAACACGTATAGTGTTGGCGGAAAAAGGCGTTGGTGTAGATATTCACTTGGTTGATATGGCGAATTTGCCAGAAGATTTAATTGATTTAAATCCTTATGGAACAGTACCAACATTAATTGATCGTGAATTAGCACTATATGAAGCATCAATTATTATTGAATATTTGGATGAGCGTTTTCCTCATCCGCCATTGATGCCTGTTTATCCTGTATCACGTGGTCGTAGTCGTTTAATGATGCATCGTGTTGAGCAAGATTGGTATAGCTTAGCTAAGATCATTTTAAATGGTCCGGCAGATGAAGCTGATAAAGCAAGACAAGAATTAAAAGAAAGCTTATTAAGTGTTGCGCCTATTTTAAATGAAGCGCCTTACTTTATGAGTGAAGAGTTTAGTTTAGTGGATTGTTATTTAGCACCGCTATTATGGCGTTTACCTGTACTAGGTATTGAACTAGATGGCCAAGGCTCTAAAGAGCTAAAAACTTATATGCTTAAATTATTTGAACGTGAGTCTTTCCAAGCCTCTTTAACTGAAGCAGAACGTGAATTACGTTTTGGAAATCCGGTTTAGTCTTGATGTCTGACTCAATGACTTCATCAAAGCCCTACATTGTTAGGGCTTTTTATGACTGGATTTCAGATAATCAACTCACTCCTTATATTGTTGTTGATGTGAGCGTATATGGCGTTTTAGTGCCTATGTCGTATGTCAGTGATGGTCAAATCACTTTAAATATTTCTTCATCAGCGATTGGTGCTATTTCCATGGCTGGAGAGCAAATAGAATTCAGTGCTCGGTTTGGTGGCAAATTAGAAAATATCGTTGTGCCGTATGGTGCCGTTGCTGCAATCTATGCGAAAGAAAATGGTGCAGGTACCTCTTTAGCAATTGAACACCCAGATATTGAAGAATTACCTGAAGAAACAAGCCCTGCAACGTTATCAACGGTTGCTTCAGATCCAAGTGATTCCACAAGTGAAAAGCCGAAAAGTAATGGCAAAGGGCGAGCAAGTTTAAAAGTCGTCAAATAAAAAAATCCACCTAGGTATTAGGTGGATTTTGTATTAGGTGGATTTTGTATTAGGTGGATTTTACTTCGTCGGTTTTCATCATGAATAATGATCAACTTAATCACTAAGCTGAAGTGCGAACTCAATCTAAATATTCAAACATCTTAAAGACTTTATTCACACCACTAATATTACGAGCCACTTCAACAGCTGCATTTGCTTCACTGTTTTTAATTAAGCCCATTAAAAATACTTCGCCGTTTTCGGTAACCACTTTAATATTTGTAGCGTCAAGTCTGTCACTACCAAATAAGGCAGTTTTCACTTTTGAAGTTAACCAAATGTCATTACTTTTCGTGGTAACAGAGACCGTATTACCGATGCGTATTTGGTCATAAATATGTTCAATACCATCGACTTGGTTAATGGTTTTAATCGCCAAATCTTTTAAATAGCTATTCGGAGCTTGACCAACGACTAATACTTTACCGTTCACACTAATCACTTGTAGATTAGTGTTATCCGAAAGTCCGTTAACTTTCGCTAAGTTATTATGTGCGACAAGTTCAATTTTTTGATCGTCTACTTGATTACCAAAACTGCGATTATCGTTAACAACGGTTGCCCCGCCGATCACTCCAACAACGGCTGCGGCAACACAACCTTGTAAAATTGCGGCTGTAGAAGCGATAAAAATAAATTGTGTTAATTTCATGCTATTTATTCTTCTTGTGGGAAAAGTGTGGTATCAATAATGTCACATAGGCAATGAATAACCACTAAGTGTACTTCTTGAATTCGGGCAGTTCGTGAAGAGGGGACACGAATTTCAACATCTCCTTCACCTAACAAACCTGCAATATCACCGCCATCTTTACCAGTAAGAGCAATTATCGGCATATCACGAGCAACTGCTGCTTCAATGGCTTTAATGACATTACGTGAGTTACCACTGGTTGAGATCGCTAATAACACATCACCGTTATTACCCAAAGCACGTACTTGTTTTGAAAAAACTTCGTCAAAGTGATAATCGTTACCTATTGAAGTTAGTGTTGAGCTATCTGTTGTTAATGCGATTGCGGGTAAGGGAGGACGTTCTGTTTCATAACGATTTAATAACTCAGCAGAAAAATGCTGAGCATCGCCAGCAGAGCCGCCATTTCCACATGCTAAAATTTTATGTCCTGCAAGTAGGCTTTGTACCATCACCATACCAGCTTGTTCAATTGGACTGGCAAGGGCCTCGCTAGCGGCAATTTTAGTTTGAATGCTTTCAGTAAAATTGCTTTTAATTCGTTCTAACATAAATGAACTTTGCTCCATAAATTATGCTGGGTGTTTAATTCTATAATAGACTTTAGCTAAAAGCATTTTTTAGCCAGTGAATCGTTGGATTGTTGGTATCGCCTTCAATAGCGACAATATCAAATCGACAGGCGGTATTATATTCATTTAAGTTTTGCTGTTGTAAGTAAAATATTGCTGTTTTGATAATTTTTTGTTGTTTTTGCTGGGTAACGGCAGAAATAGCGCCACCAAAATGATTATTTTTACGATATTTTACTTCAACAAATACAAGACAATCGTCGTCTTTCATGATCAAGTCTATTTCACCTTGGCGACTATGAAAGTTTTTTGTTAATAATGACAAACCATTGTCTATTAAATAATGCTCGGCATATAGCTCCCAAGAATCGCCTAGGGTTTTAGTCGAGCGTTTAGTTGTCTCAGTAGTTTGCGCGAATTTATTCAGTTTGTGCCATAGCAACTTCTTGTACCTTATCCTTTTGGTAACGACCCCATAATAAACTTCTCGTTAATACCGTATTATTGTTCAGTTTTAGGATGCCTGTTTGACCATAGTGCCTGATATAGGGATATAGTTTAAACATATGAAATTTATCAATAAGCGATAAGCTGTCGTAACCCATCGCAAAAATTCGTTGTAAGCTGTCACTTCTGTTTGGCCAAATTGTTTCTATCAATTGTTTTAACGGTTGATTCTGCTGTTTACTGGGTAGAATCCATGGCATTTCAGTAAACTCTAAACCTGTTAGGTCACGACTATCACTTTTATCGGCGTTATCGCTGTGACTACGCGAACTTGCAAAGATAGGAATTTGATTAGAAAAAGGACTGATATTGACATCAATATAAGGTTTTAATAAACGAGTTTCATTAGGAGAACCCACTACATAAATCATATCTAAGTCACGTCTATTTCTCGCTTCGGTTTTAATTTTTTGTCGAATTCGCTTATCAATATTATTTATACGCGCTTGGCTTGCCGACACACCTAAGCTGTCTTTGAGCTCATTTTGCATGGTTGCGCCACCATTTATATAAACTGTCTCCGGTGTTTTTCCGGTAATTTTATGCCATTGCGATGCGAAAGTTTCAGCAATGCGTTTACTGACATTATCTTTCTGGCTAAATATAATGGGATGACGAAAGTTTCTTTGACTTAATGTTGTGGCTGCTTGAATTGCTTCATCAGCAGGGTTCATTGAAAGTACGATATGTTGTTCTTTTAAAGTTTCTCTTGTTGGCGAATTTAATAAAAGTGTTGGTAGCGTAAGTGCAGTTTGAGCGAGGTATTGATCAACATTTTCTTTTAATAATGGCCCAATAACATAATTAATACCTAATTCGGTAAAGGTTTGACTAAGCGTTGTCATATCCACTTTATTGGAGTCAATAAAATGGAGTTTTTTGTTCTCGGCATTATTATATGCTGACAATATACCTTGTTGTGAAGATTCACCCGCCGCTTTTTGTCTGCCAGATAACGGCAGTATAATAGCGATATTTTGCTGATTTTGAACAAAAGTTACCTCTTCATTCATCAATTGTGGAATTAAAAGGTTAGCAGGATGTTGTGAAAACTCTCTTTGCCATTGTGATAAATAGCGTTGAAAACTACTGGAATCATAACCAAATCGATGAGCAAAATTTAATAACTGTTGCCAGCCTTGTATCTGTGGAGGCTTGTTTGAAACCAGTTGTTCAATTTCCCATTGAGATAATTGATTTAACGTCAGCCAAAGCGTGTCAACATCAATTTTAGTGGTGTTGGGATTTAATTCAAACGCTCTTAAACGTGCATCCACTGCTGCTAAGTTCAAGCCACGTTGGTGTTGAACCTCTGCGAGTGTTTGATAATATTGAAATTGAAGAGGGGGAGAAAGCAAATCCGCCGCTTTAATTTGTTGAAGCGTTTTCAAAGCGAGTTCTATATTCCCAATTTGTAATAAACCTTGGGCTTTAATTAATACAAGTTGATCTCGTTGTAATTGATCTTCGGCAAGTGGTAGCGTTTGTTCGCTAAGCCATAAAGCTTTCGCTAAATTATTTTCATCAATAAACTTTTGGCTTGCTGAAATAATTAAATTAATCGCCTGGTGAGGTTCAGCATTTGCCGCTTGGTTTAAATATTCATCGGCGCTAATTGCTGCATCTATATCAACAGCAATGGTACTATCTGGTTGTTTTGCTTTTTTTTGACTGACTTTTGGGGTCGAACAGCTAAATAAAACACTTGCTAACAACATGGTGATCAACAGGGAAAAAGTGTGTTGTGATATTAAATTTTTGTTCACAAAGAAAAGCCCGTAATGTATCTAGTTACTGTATAATAAACGTCATCTTCGATTGGCTCAACACAAGTATAGATAAATGACAGATAAAGCAGAAATTTTAGGTACCTTATATATTGTTGCTACTCCGATAGGTAATTTAGCCGATATCAGTCAGCGGGCGTTAGATACTCTCGCAAGTGTCGATATCATTGCCTGTGAAGATACCCGACATACCAAAAAATTATTGTCTGCTTTTTCTATTTCCAATAAAACCTTATCACTGCACGATCATAATGAGAGACAAAAACAAGAGTATGTTGCTAGCTTATTACAAGCAGGTAAAAATATTGCTTTAGTATCTGATGCTGGTACACCTTTAATTAGTGACCCAGGATTTCACCTTGTTAGATATTGTCGTAGTTTAGGGATAAAGGTGTCGCCAGTACCAGGCGCTTGTGCTGCTATTTCAGCCTTGTCGGTTGCCGGTTTACCAACTGACAGATTTAGTTTTGAAGGCTTTTTACCGGCTAAATCTGGTGCAAGAAAAGCCGTGTTACAATCGCTAGAGCATGAAGCGAGAACCATGGTTTTTTATGACGCACCACGCAGAGCGATTGATACTGTTAAGGATATTGTCGAAACCTTAGGAGGAGAACGTTATGTTGTTATTGCAAGAGAACTCACTAAAACCTTTGAAACTATATATTCTGACATGGCAGAAAATTTACTTGCTTGGTTAGAGCAAGACTCTAATCAATTAAAAGGGGAAATGGTATTAATTATTGAAGGTTATAAAGCCGATGTTAATGAAATATCTCCACAAGCTATCGCGACGTTAAAATTATTATTAACAGAGATGAAGCCTAAAAGAGCATGTGCCATTGCCGCTGAAATTCATGGCGTCAAGAAAAATGCCCTTTATGATATAGCTTTATCGTTAAAATAATTTATTATCATAGGTATGTAGGGACTTTATAGATATTACATTGGATTTTCTAAGCATGGCATTAAAAGGAATAAGCACATGGCAACTATGCATGATTATGCTGTTTTTACAGGGAGCTATATTGCCAGCTACCACTATCGCCAACACATTTAAAATTACCACACCAGATATTATCACTGTCGTCCCTAGGGTAGAAAATAAATTACTTAAATCGTACCAAAAAGTAGGTATCAAGGCAGAACTCATTCGCTTACCGGCAAGAAGATCTTTGGAAACAGCGAAGGAAAGTGATTGGGTTGATGCAGAACTTGCTCGATCTGAACAGCTTGGTAGCATACTTGTCGATTATATTAGAATCCCTACGCCACTATTAACCCTTTCAGTGAATAGCTATAGCCAAAAAGCCAATCAATGTTTTCCTAATTGGAAGTCATTAAAATCTTCTCAAGTTGCCATTTTACGAGGTTTTTTATCGATAAAAGCACGATTAGTTGAACATAATATTAAATACTTAGAAGTTACTTCTAATGCTCAAGCGGTAGCGATGTTAAAAGCAAATCGCGTTGATGCGATTATTACTCCTGAGTTTTTATTAACCGATACATTAAAAGCACGTTTACAAAATAGTGCTTTGCATTGTATGAAGGTAATTGAAGCCGTGCCGCTTTATCATTACATACGAAAAAGACATCAAGCCATTGTGACACAACTAAAAGAAGTGATTAAAGAAGCGTTTAAAGACGAGCCCTAAAATATAGTTGTTTTTCCTGTTGGAGATGATGATTTCATCAGGTAGAATGCGCCTCGAGTTGACGAGACAATCGCTGCCTAATTTATTTCGATATTATTAGGGGGAGGAAAGTCCGGGCTCCAATGAGCAGGGTGCCAGGTAACGCCTGGGCGGTGCAAACCGACGACAAGTGCAGCAGAGAGAAGACCGCCGATGACTTCCTCGGAAGAACAGGTAAGGCTGAAAGGGTGCGGTAAGAGCGCACCGGATTGCTGGTAACAGTAATTGCAGGGTAAACTCCACCCGGAGCAAGACCAAATAGGGTTTCATTACTTTAAATAGTATACGCGTGGCTCGCGTGGAAACCGGGTAGGTTGCTTGAGCTATAAAGCGATTTATAGCCTAGACGAATGATTGTCACTCTTTTTCGAAAGAGATACAAAACCCGGCTTATGTGTCAACTCACCAATTTTAGTAACCGCTTAAGCTATTGATAATGGTTTAAGCGGTTTTCTAAAATCTTTTCATATTCTTATCGTTTCAATCACAAAGTGCTGCACGGTCAGGTGTAAGGAAAATAAAACTTTAAAGACAGTGAGTTTTATGTAACGTTGAAAATATTCTATAGAACCAATTTATAGTACTGTTTTTTAACGATTCTTGATAGTAAGTGCCGTATTGTTTGGGTAGATATATTCGTGAGATATAACTACCTCTCTAAATTTTAATACCTTTTATGTGCTTTTGCAGTATCAGCCATATGAGAATGAGATCTATAAAATAGTTTACCAGCTCCGCTTAAGTCGGTTTTTGTTGAAGTAATAAATGAGCAAATATTTATCTTTGGTGAAGAAGTTAACTTGGGTGTTGATTTAAATTTTTTAAAGCTTGTGGTGTAAAACCCGTCCAACGTTTAAAAGAGCGGCGAAAATTGGTGATATCAGAAAAATTGAGGTTTTCAGCGATCTTTTCGTTATTATAATTTTGTTCTGTTAATAAGAACACTGCTTGTTGTTGCCTGACCATGTCGAATAATTGTTGATAAGTCACATTGTGCTGGCTGAGCTTTCTTTTTAACGTGGCATTACTGATTGATAAATGGTTTGCTAACCAGTCAGCATTAATTTCTTGTTTATTTCGCACTCTTTTGATCATTTGTTGCATCACATAATGGATAAATCCTATCTTAAGTGTGATTGAAGGCACTTTTTGTTGGTAATGTTTAGTCAAGTCTGCGTTTCCGTTTGCAAGTGGAAACATTAATAATCCATTATCAAACTTTATCTGTAGCGGTAAGTGATAAACTTGTTGAGTGTTAAAGGTTGATACGGCATTAGCGCTTGGTGAAAACTCAAACTTACAGGGTAAATACGCTTGATATTGTTCTATATGCCGAGGTGCCGAGTAAGGAAATCTTATGGTTAACCGACTGAGTGGAAGTTGTTTTTGTTTAGCTATCGAGATGATTAAACTGGAGAATAACTCACAAATAAATTGATAATGGTTAATGTTTTCTATGCTAATTGCTTGATTAAAAATGAAATATTGATATTGCTCCGTACTCTCATTACGCATAAATAGAAAAGGAAAAATTTGATAATGAAAATGACGAGCAGCGGCGATTATATCGCTTAAGTTTTCAGCATGAGCGATTGTCTGACCAGCCGATTCTAAATGATTTGGATATAGCCGACTACCTAATAAAAATGCACTATCACTATGAGGTAAGTATTTACTGACATTTTCTATAACCCGAGAAAATTGCTGATGAGAAATTTTTAACTTCGGGTTGGATAAATCACTTAAAAATAACTTACTGCCTTTGAGTAATTTATCTGGCGCAATATGACGTTGCTTAGCCATATCAACTAATAATATCACCCAAAGGGGTATTGCTAGCGATTTTTTATGTTGTTCAAAAAATGGCATTAGGCACTGTACGGTTTTTTAGCTAATTGCTTTGCAGCGCTTAAATGATTATTGATGTCATACAACACTTCCTCGTAACTGTGCCAGCCTCGATACTGATGATTACAGGTGATCACTTTAGGGTAAATTGCCTCACTTGTTTGGCCATGTTTAAAAGCGAGGTGTTCAATGGCACGTTTTGTTTGCTGTTCAATTTCCTTGGTTGTCACTTCTAGGGTATTGGGCATTAATACAATAAAACGATCACTAGCATATCGACAGGCAATATCACCATCACGAATATTCATTTGAATTAATTGCGCGACTTCTCTGAGCATTAAATCACCATGTTGATAACCATAATCATGATTAAATTGAGCGAAATGGCGAAGATCGAACATCATTAACGAGAATGATGTTTGTTGTTTCTTTGCCTGATTAATTTCAAGCTTTATTTGCTGTTTCATGTATTCGGCACTGTATAAGCCCGTAGTAAAATCAACCAAACTATGTTCTCGATAAAAGCGCTCTGTTCGGCTAAGTTGATGATTAATAGCTGTTTGCTCTTGGTGCCATTGATATAAAGCGATACTCATTAATACCATACCTAATGGAGCAGGTAGTGCTTCAATGGCGGTTAGCCAGTGATCGTCGGGATAAATGAAAAACTCATCGAGAAAGTCGAGTAATACCGACACATGGGTAAATAACAAACCGATAAATAATAAATTTGTCACCCGACCCGATGGGCGGCTAACCAGTGTGAAAAATATCCATATCAGTGTCATTAATGTAATGCCCCCTTCGCCAGCTATATCAATAAAATCGATTTCACTGGTCTGCTTTAATTGGCCAAAGGAATATGCACCCAAGCAAACGATGGCAATAGTCATCAATAAACTATTAATAAGAGTTTTGTGAAAAGGTAGAAAAGCAAAGTTCATAAAAATAACTATTCAAGTAATTAGTGCTGATTAGCATAAAAATATGTAGGGCTCAGCGGAAGGGTCATATTAGCTCACAAGAGTTACAACTTTTTTACAGCAAAGCGATAAAGTTAAATATATTCAGCAATACTCCTTGAATAACCGTGAGAAAATGCAAGGTTGAATTAGCTCATTCATCTTAAAAATAATGATATTTGAGTGATATTTGATTCAAATTCGCCCGTTGGTGAAGTGAGTGAAATATTACTGTCATTTTTATTGGTTAGCGTCTTCACGTTTCTTAAACCCGCGACAATAAAAATTGTCGTCAACTACAAAATGATGAGATACGAGAATGACCAAATTAACTCCGTGGAAGCAGTTTAAATACTCTGCACTAGCGATAACTTGTGGTGCTGCTCTATTCAACACTACAGTGCTAGCGGCTGAATCTAATTTTTCTGGCCGTGTAACTGACGCGTCAAATTCGGTATATTTTGAAGGTGCGAAAGTGCGCTTGATAGAATTAGACATTACAACGATCACTGCTCGAGACGGTTCTTTCCGTTTCAGTAATGTGCCTCAAGGGACATATACGTTAGAAATAAACTATTTAGGCGCTGAAAAAGTAACTAAAAGTATTACTGTTGGTACTGATGGCGAGATTCAGCAAAGCTTTGTTATAGGTTCTGACATTCGTAGTATCGAAAATGTTATCGTATATGGTCAACGTGCAGGCCAAGCAGGTTCAATTAACCGTCAGCGTAATGCCGACAATTTAATGTCAGTGGTTAGTGCAGACATAATAGGACAGTCGCCTGATCAAAATGCAGCAGAAGCGTTGCAACGCCTACCGGGTATGTCAATTCAACGTGATCAAGGTGAAGGGCGTTTTGTTGCTATTCGTGGTATCGACCCCAATTTAAATAACGTCACCATCAATGGGGTTAATGTGCCTTCGCCAGAATCAGGGGTTCGAAGTGTTGCCATGGATGTTATTCCGTCTGAGCTGATTCAAAGTTTAGAAGTGAGTAAAACGGTTACACCTGATATGGATGCTAATGCAGTGGGTGGCTCTGTTGAAGTTAAAAGCTTAAGTGCTTTTGATAAGCAAGAGCAAAGCTATAGCGCAACAATTCAAGGCTCTTACAATGAATTGATGGAAGAAAGCAGCCCTAAATTATCAGGTAGTTTCACTGATGTTTTTCAACTCTCTGGTGGCTCACAACTTGGTGTAGCTAGTGCTATTTCATGGTTTGAACGCGAGTTTGGCTCTCACAATATTGAAACAGGTGGCGGCTGGGCTGAATTTGAATACGAAGATGCAGTAACAGGAGAAGATGTTGAAACTTTTGGCGCTGAAGAAATTGAGCAACGCCATTATGCTATTACTCGTGAACGTCTAGGAGTTGCCTTAAACTTTGATTTGCACACCTCTTTAACCGATAAATATTACTTACGAACCTTGTATAGTCATTTTTCAGATGATGAGTTTAGAACCAGTAACCAATATAAATTATCTGATGGTGCCTTAGATTCTAACTCTTATACTCAAAGTAGCGCACAATTTATTGACGCTGAAATGGAACGAGGTACGAAAGATCGTTACGAAAAACAAGAAATTTTATCAATTGTATTAGGTGGTTCAAACCAACTTAATCAATGGTTAGTTGAATACGATGCTGGTTTTTCAAAGTCAAAGGAAGATGAGCCAAACCGTATTGATGTGGCTTTTGCTGGCGAAGATTTGCTTCTTGGTTATCAATCAACAGGCAATGTGCCACGTTTAACTCAAAGTGCTGCAGCCCATGATCTCACTAATTTTGAAATTGATGAGATAGCTTATGAAAATAACCGTGCTGAAGATGAAGAAATTAGCGTCAAGCTCGATCTAAGTCGTGATTTTGTTTGGAATAACAACAACGGTGTTTTCAAGTTTGGTTTCAAGCATCAGTCACGTGAAAAATCGAATAACGTCGATGTAACTATTTACGACGGTGGCTTTGACGAGGTAACCGCGGCGAATTTTGAAACCGCTTCTCCTCGCTATGAACTAGGAAATTTTGGTCCTAGTCTTAGCCAAAGCGGGCTGTCGAGTTATGTTAATAGTAATAGGAGTCAGTTTGAAATCAACGAACTTGATACCATGATCGATTCAAACGCGGGCTCTTATTTTAGTGAAGAAGATGTTACTGCTGCTTACGCAATGATTACGCTTGATATTGACAAGTGGCGAGTTATCACAGGTCTTCGTTATGAAGATACCAGTTTTGAAACTACCGGAAATCGTGTTGAGCTAATCGAAGATGGTGTTAATGATGATGAAAGCGTTAATATTTCGCCATGGCATGTCAGCAAAGATTATGCTCACTTGCTACCAAGCTTAAATGTTAAATATCAAGCGTCAGAAAAGCTGCTTGCTCGTTTTGCTTTTACACAAACTATTGCGCGACCAACCTTTGGCGATTCAGCTGCATATCAATTAATTGAAAGTGAAGTGACTGAAGATGATGGTGTAATTGAAACTGAACGAAAAGCTGAAGTAGGTAACCCAAACTTAGAAGCTTTTGAGTCAAACAATATTGATTTTTCAATTGAATATTACCCAGGTAATATTGGCGTTATGTCTGCGGGCCTATTTTATAAAGATATCAGTAATTATGTTGTGCTTGCTGAAGTGCAAAATAATGGTCAGTGGGACGGTTATGAAGAGGTCTTTCAACCAATCAATGGTGGAGGTGCGTCATTAACTGGCCTTGAGTTAGCGTGGACAAAAAACTTTGACTTTGGATTATTTATTAGTGCAAACGGTACCTTTGTTGATACTGATGATGATTTACCAAATCAAGCTGACACATTAGCAAACTTAATGTTGGGGTATGAAAACAATAAATTCAGCGCCCGCTTAAGTACTTCATACAAAAGTGAAAGCTTCCAGTTTGTCGACAATGATTCATCTGTTTATGAAGACACCCATACTCAAGTCGACTTCACAGCTAAATATTACTTTAGCGACACCATGCAAGTGTATTTTAACGCCGTCAATATAACCGACGAACCTTTATATATTTACCATGGCGATAGGGCATACAACTATCAATATGAAGAATATGGCGCGTCGTTTGAGTTAGGTTTTACCATTAACTCGTTGTAATAAGTAATGGCTAGCAAGGCAAATGTTATGTTTGCCTTGCTGTTGAATGAGTAAGAGAAATAACGTAATGAATATGAATTTTAAGGCAATTTGGCTAGTGAATTTTCTAGTCCTTATATCGCCATTTTTTAGTAATGCCAATGTTAAACAAGTCGCGACACCAATAGATATCGAATTTTTACAATTAGTGCCTAATGCTGTTGAGGGTAATCGTCAGCAAATTGCTGTGAGCGAATCCCAAGGTATTAAGCTATTGAATGAAGATTTGGCGGTTGTTGCACAGATACAACAACCCGCTGAACATTTAGATTACCGTCAATTGCCCAATGCGCTAAATAAAGGTGTGGTCACTACTTTAGACACGAATACCGGAGAATTGTTATTTATTGAAATTGATCATAAGCAGCAACAGCTTGATATTAAGCAGCGATTTAAGCCCAAAAATAGTGCGATTGATGCTTTATGTTTAAGTGCTGCGTCACATGGCATTGACATATTCACGGTTGATGTTTTAGGTCAGGTTGTCCACTACAACGTGTATCAAGCAATAAATCAGGTTTGGCAATTAACTGAAATAACACGTTTTCCCGTTGGACCAAATGTGAAATCTTGTGCGGTTAGCGAAAACGCTGAATCACTTTATATCGTCGAAGAAAATATTGGTATCTGGCGATACTCTAGCAACCCAGAGCATGAGCGTACTCGCGAGCTTATTCAATTGGAAAAAGGATTAGAAGTTGAATATGTAGATACCACTGAACAAGGTGATGTTGCCATTGTTTCTCCAGATAAAAATGTTGTGTGGTTATGGGATCAAGCAAACAAGCAATTAACGCAAGAAAAACTACCAAAAAATGTCGCACCTAAAACAGTTCAAGTTACTCGTATGGGCGATACGCTTGTCACGAACCTTTATGATGACAACAGCAAAAGAATTTTGAGTGTTCAAATTGAGCAAGTAGGTAATACCGATTTTCCTCAAGCAGAGCCAGTAGAAAGTTTATTGCCTTATGGCCAAACTGAGTCAGTGTTAAGTTTTGGCGATGCAGCAGATGATCCTGAAATATGGGTAAACAAACAAACACCTGAAGCGAGTTTGGTATACACAACAGATAAAAAATATGGTCTAAATGTGTATGACTTATCAGGCAAATTAGTGACAAGCTTACCTGTAGGTCGTATTAACAACATCGATATTCGATATGATGTTATGGTCAATGGCAAAAGTTTTGATATTGCCGCAGCGAGCAATCGTACTTCTAAAAGTATCAGTGTATTTGCTATTGATAAAATAACCGGCTTACCGACACACCTTACGAATATAAAAACAGATTTAACAGACCCTTATGGTTTTTGTTTAAGTAAGCATCAACGTCAAATTACAGCATGGATAAATGATACTGATGGCCGTTTTCAACGTTACGATTTTCAGTTCAATGGTGACACAGTTACCGCAGAAAAAACGCTTGAATGGACAGTTGCTAGTCAACCTGAAGGGTGTGTTAGTGATGATGAAACCCAACGACTATTCTACGGTGAAGAAGCTAAAGGGGTATGGCTAAAACACATTGATAACAATACACCAGATAAATTCATTGCCGGCTTACACAATGAAATTGCTGCAGATATTGAAGGTATGAGCTTATATCAATATTTGGATAAGCATTATTTGGTGGTCTCAAGCCAAGGCAATAACCGATATTCTGTTTATGCCATTGATAATCAATATAAATATCTAGGAGTTTTTGAAGTTGGTGCTAACTGGCCAGAGATGATTGACGGTGCATCTGAAACCGACGGTTTAGCCGTTACTAGTCAATTTTTAGGGGCAGAATTACCGAACGGATTATTGGTAGTGCAAGATGGGCACAATGTTATGCCTCAAGCAGCACAAAATTTTAAATTGGTCAGTGGTAGTCTACTAAGGGAATGGATTGCTAAAAGAGTGCCATCGATATAAATAATGCTATTAAGCAACTGTAGCTAATAATGTGAAAGCAGTTAATATAGTTAGCTGCTTTTTCTGCAAGTATTTTCAAAACTCATCGAGTTAAATGAGAGAATAAACAATGGTAACAAGACGAGATTTTACCTTAGGGTTAACGGCACTTGCCTTTACTGGTTTAACCGGCTGTAGCTTAGGTTCAAAATCAAACAAGCATTTCACAAAACTAAGTAAAGGTTATGGAAAACTTATTGAAGACCCAAAGGGGTTATTAGACTTGCCAGAAGGATTTAGCTACAAAATTATCTCAGAATTCAATCAACTGATGAGTGATGGTATGGCTGTACCTGATAGGGCTGATGGTATGGGGTGCTTTCCACTTGATGAGAGTCGTGTTGTGCTTGTTCGTAACCATGAACTTAAGCCAGAACATTTAGCTAAACAACCTAAATCAATTCAGCAGCATAAAACAGCAAAAGCCTATGATACTTTTGCTAATGGAGTTGCATTACCCGGCGGCACCAGCAATGTTATTTATAATACCAAACTTCAAAAGGTTGAACGTGAATTTATTACTCTTACTGGCACAATCCGAAATTGTTCAGGAGGCGTTACGCCTTGGGGAACTTGGTTAACTTGTGAAGAAACGCTTGCAAAAGCAGACAGCGAAATTAGCAAAGATCACGGTTATATTTTTGAAGTGCCGGCCAATGCAACAGGCTTGGTTACAGCCAAACCTTTAAAAGCGATGGGACGTTTTAATCACGAAGCGGCAGCGGTTGATCCTAAAACAGGCATTATTTATCTCACCGAAGACAAAGGTGATGGGTTATTTTATCGCTTTATTCCTAATACTTATGGAAAACTTGCTGAAGGTGGTCAGCTACAAGCGCTGGTAATTAAAGAGCAACCCAAGTTTGATAGTCGCAACTGGGTGAATACTAATGCTAAGTTATTTAACTGGCTTGATGCAAAATGGATTGATATTACTGATCCAGAAAGTCCAAATGATGATCTTCGCATTCAAGGTTTTGACAAAGGTGCAGCATTGTTTGCTCGTGGTGAAGGAATACATTGGGCTGATGGTGAATTGTACTTCTGTTGTACTAACGGCGGAAATAAAAAATTCGGACAAATTTTTCGTTATCAGCCGAATGCAACAGATAATCAAAGCGGTCGTATTCAATTGTTTTTAGAAAGTGAAGATGACTCTCTGTTTAATTTTGGTGATAACCTAACTGTAACACCACAAGGGCATTTATTAGTATGTGAAGATGCCTATACAGACACTGTTGATAATCACCTAAGAGGTGTTACCCCTAATGGCGAATTATACAACTTTGCTAGATTACGCACTCAAACTGAGCCAGCAGGCGCCTGTTTTTCTCCTGATGGAAATACCTTATTTGTTAACGTGTATTCACCCACAAAAACACTAGCAATACGAGGCCCTTGGCATAAAATAATCAAAACAGATAGTTAGTTTTTATAAAAGTTAGCTTATGTGTCAATTCACCAATTTTAGTTACCGCTTGTTTTATATTTAGTAAATAAGCGGTTCAATTAATACACTCATTCACTTAAATAGTCATTAATCTTCTTATTAACAGAAATGCAGAAGAATTAATTCAGCACATTTATGTGTAAATAGTGTTGAATATGTATTCTTATAGCTCCTTGAGCTTGTTAATTAAATATAATAAATCAATATTTCCCTCATGAATTCACGAGTCAAATTGTATCGTTACCTATAAGTGTGAATAAAACTAACAGATTATCAATTGGTTATGCTTAGTGCATTTTACGTTTTGCAAAGCTGATGACATTTTTTAAGTTTGCTAACTCTTCAATACAATCATCACAAATTGGGTGGCTTTTGCTGAACTCAAGTATAGGAGGGAGTGTTAATGAAAGCCCTTTTAAAGCCAGAAGTTTAATGTCTGAGTCTGCTTTTTCAGACTCACTCACCTTCTTTAAATAATCGTGTGGCACGGTTAAGAACTTTAAAGATAACGTTAACTTATTGGTTTTTTCATACAGGGAAGATAAATTATGACAACTACAGATCCATGCCATCATAGTTTCTATACATAACGGGTTGTTCCTATAACCAAAAGCTAATAAATCATAAGCTTCTGAATAAAAATATTCAGCTTTTTGCCATTGGTTTTCATTAAAGCAATTATTGCCTTGGGTTAAGAGTGACTGCCATTGTACGTTTTCCATCATCAATCCTTTTATAAATTAATATACCATAATCCAAATGATAATCATTTTCATTTGTATTTCAAGTGATAAATGCTAATTTTAGCGATGAGGGTTGAAAATTAGTTGCAAAGATAGGAAATACTAAGTCCCCTAAAAGTCGCTGTAGTTCACTAGGTATCTGAACATATTGAATCAATGCCACTGTTAACTCTGCTCAAGAATATCAACACCCTAAGTTTCAAAAGTTAGCTATTTAAGCGTTAGGTAAATAGTCAAAAAAGGAAGTGATAAATTTATACGGCTGTCTTTAATTTCTTTCTGATCTTTCATTTGAGCATACTAGAACTAAGCTAATTAATGTCACATTTTCTATCTTATTCTTTATTGTTTTAACAAGTTATATTGTTCGTTATTGAGTGGAAGCTTGATTGTTAAAATACCAAGATAAAACTTATTAACCTCTTGTTTAATAGGGCTTTTGGAGAATGTTGTTCATTGTTCGTTAATTAGAGTTTAATGGCGTTGTAAGGTTTTACTGTTTGATCTTGTAAGATCTGCTGGTTGATTTTTCATCCTTTTTTAGTTAGAGTACTAATCATTAGAGCGCTAATAATTAAATAAAAGGAAACAAGATGAATATCATACGCGATATTTCAAAAGGCAGTAGTACCGTAGATTTATTATATGCTAGAACTCACTATCAACATCACTTTGCTCCAATACGTCATTTCAATCGATATATTAATTTATTCAATCCTCCTCCTACTTTTAATTAGTACTATTTGTATTTTCTTGTTTCATACTCGTTTTACATGAAGCGAGACAATCTTTGTTTTATAAAAGTTAAATAGATAGTCAAATTTAACAATCCAGGAAAACAAGACTTAAATATCAGTCTTTTTTAATTTCTGAGTATTCTCATACTCATTCATATATTGACATAAGCTGTCAGTATTAAAGTACTAAATAACTTATTAAGGGTTTCACGTGAGTTTTAAAACTTGGCAAAGAATAGTCATTAAAGTCGGTAGTGCGTTATTTGCCCCCAATCAAAATGGTTGTAGCAGTCAATACTTACTTAGTATTGCAAATTTTATCGTTCGTTGCCGTTTATCAGGCATACAAGTGGTTTTGGTTTCTTCCGGCTCTGTAGGGGCTGGCGCGCATTTATTTGATGAATCAGGTGAAGATAATATCGTGATAAAAAAAGCCATGGCAGCCGCAGGTCAAGCTGAAATGATGGCTACCTGGGACAGGCTTTTTGATTTCCCAACAGCACAATTATTATTAACACATGGCGATTTACGAAATAGAGATCGTTATGAAAGTATCCGAAATACCATTGATACTTTATTAGTAAATAATATTTTACCTATCATTAATGAAAATGATGCGGTAACAACAGATAAGTTGAAAGTTGGCGATAATGATAATTTATCGGCGATGGTTGCTACGGCTGCCAAAGCAGATTCGTTAATTATTTGTTCAGATATTGATGGGCTTTTTGATGCTAATCCTCATTTGAATGACGACGCAAAGTTATTGTCAGACGTTTATCAAATTAATGATGACATTTATGCTATGGCAGGCGGTGCTACGAGCAGTGTTGGTACCGGCGGCATGAAAACTAAAATTCAAGCAGCAGAAAAAGCCATTGCTCATGGTATTGATACTTTCATCGTGAATGGCTTTAAAGAGCAAAGTTTTAATTCATTATTGAAAGACGAAAACCCAGGCACTCATTTTTATCCTCATAAAGATCCCATGCTTGATGGTGTTCATTGGATGCGTCATACCACTCGTGTACAAGGTGAGTTGATTGTCAGTGAGGATTATCAGATTAGCGAAAACCAACCAAACGATATATTAGATATCGACGACTTAGTCAGTGTTAAAGGTAATTTTTCGTCGGGAGATACTGTACTACTGAGGAAACATAGTGGTGAAAAACTAGCGAAAGTGAAAACCAATTACAGTAGTTGCTTACTCAACTTTATCGCCTGTAGTGATAATACTAATTTTTCTGAAGAACTAGATAAAACTGATGAACCTATTTTATCTAAACAATTTATCGCCTTAATGGAGTCTTAATGAGTTTAATTACTACAATTGCAAGTAAAGCCGCACAAGCCGCTAAAGTTATGGCTATTCAAACCAGTAAAGACAAAGCGCTGTTGTTAAATGATATGGCAAAGGCATTGCGTAATAATAGTACAATCATTCTTCAAGCTAATGCGCTTGATATTAATTTTGCGCAAGAAAAGTCGTTAAGTGAGGCAATGCTCGACCGTTTACAATTAAATGAAGCTCGTATTGAAGATATGGCCATTGGTTTAGAAACGGTTGCAGAAATTCCCGATGTAGTAGGAACGCAGAGAGAGCAAGGTGTTAGGCCTAATGGTTTGAAAATTAGCAAAATGCGTGTGCCATTAGGCGTAATATGTATGATATACGAAGCGCGACCTAATGTGACCGCCGATGCCGCAGGATTATGCATTAAGTCAGGCAATGCCGTCATATTAAGAGGTGGCAAAGAAGCATTAAATAGTAGCTTAGCTATTGCGAACGTTTTACAAAAAGTTTTAGTACAACACCAATTGCCTAAAGAAATTGTCACAGTTATCGACCAACCTGATCGAGCATTGATGACAGAACTGTTAATGCAAAAAGATCACATTGATTTAGTGATCCCACGCGGTGGCGAAGGCTTAATTAATTTTGTCAGTGAAAATAGCCAAATTCCCGTGATCCAACATTACAAAGGCGTATGTCATTTATTTGTTGATGAAAAAGCCGATATTGATAAAGCGTTAGCTTTGCTTTTAAACGGCAAGACGCAACGTACCGGTGTTTGTAATGCTTTAGAAGGGTTACTTGTTCATCAAAAAGTTGCCAATAAATTTTTACCGTTAGTGGCGAAACGTTTTGAAGAACTTGACGTGAAAGTGAATGGTTGCCCTCGTACAGCTCCTTATTTTAACAACATAGTGCCGTTAACTGATTCAGAATTTGGAGAAGAATACTTAAGCTTAGAAATTGCTATTCGTGTGGTCGATGATTTTGGTCAAGCAATTGAGCATATTGATCAATTTGGTAGTCATCACACCGAAGTGATATGCACTGAAGATCAACAAAAAGCGATGAACTTTCAACGTTTAGTGGATGCGTCGGTGGTGATGGTAAATGCATCTTCACGTTTTTCTGATGGCTCACAATTAGGCCTTGGCGCTGAGATTGGTATTGCCACTTCTAAATTACATGCCTACGGGCCTATGGGTATTGAGTCATTAACTACTGAAAAATATTTAGTGAACGGTGAAGGGCAAGTGAGGGCTTAATTCGCTCAAACAGACAATAGCTGTTAATCGCTAAAAACACTCGCTTATTTAAAGCGAGTGTTTTTATTTTTATTAGCAATAAAAATGGCTAAGAGATGCGAACTTTTTTAACGATTCGCTTATAATGCGCTTACCTTAACTTTTTAATGCTCGCTTTGTTATGCTCCCTGGTGAATCTTGCTTTACCTCCTTTAAAGAATCGATCGCGGATCACGCATTACCTCAGCGTTTTACCTACCCGTTTTATTATCAACCTCATCCGCTTGCACTTGTTGCCGTGCAAGAGTTGCAGCAATATTTATTGAGTCATCATCAATGGCATTATCATGTTGCCATGTCAATGAACGAGCAAGTGGCTACATCGACCAATATCGACGAAGTAAATGGTAAAATGTTTGGGGTGTTAGTGGTGAAAAATCCCCAAGGTGAATTAGGATATTTGTCGGCATTTTCTGGCAAACTCGCCAAGCAAGACTGTTTAACAACTTTTGTTCCGCCTGTTTACGATATGCAGCAAGAAGATGATTTTTTTAATGAGAAACAATTGGTTATTAATGACATTAATCAACAGATAACCTCTCAAGAAAATAGTGCTTTGCTGGCTAAGTTAACCGCAGAGCTTGCTGAATTAACTGAGCAGTATGACCAAGAATTAGCTGATTTTCGTGACACTATGGTGGCTAATCGCAAAACGCGAAAACAAAAACGGGCCTCGGCTACGCAAGCATTACAACAGGGTGAATTAACTGAAACAGACTATAAATCGTTTAGTATTCAAATGAGTCGTGAAAGTGTGGAAGACAAACACGCGTTAGCGGATTTAAAACTACACTGGCAAGAAAAAATTACGGCGATAGAGACCACATTAAATCCGTTAACAGAATTGCTTGCTGATTTAAAAAAGCAGCGAAAAAAGCTATCAAATGCCTTACAAAAATACCTTTTTAAGCAATATCAATTTCTTAATAAAAACGGTGATGCACAAAATTTATTAACTTTATTTAAAAATTCACTTTTTCAAACACCTCCTGCGGGTGCTGGCGATTGTGCTGCGCCAAAACTATTACACTATGCTTTTCGACATAATTTAACGCCTATCACTATGGCAGAATTTTGGTGGGGAGCAGCGCCTAGCTCTGAAATTCGTCAACATAAGAATTTTTATCCGGCGTGTCAGGGAAAATGCCAACCGATCCTTGCACATATGCTTGCAGGAATAGAGCTAGATGAAAATCCGTTATTGGCGAATCCTGCTGAAGGTAAAATTTTACCGATTGTCTATCATGACCAAGATATTGTCGTGGTGAATAAACCGGCTGAATTTCTTTCTGTGCCTGGCAAGACGATAACTGATTCTGTTTATAGCCGTATTAAAGAACAATTTCCACAGGCGACTGGATCACTCATTGTTCATCGTTTAGACATGGCAACCTCAGGACTTTTGATACTTGCGTTAAATCCAAGGGCGCATAAAAAGCTGCAACAGCAGTTTATCAACAAAACTATTGAGAAACGATATGTTGCGATTATTGAAGGAGAGTTAATCAAAGAAGCAGGCAGTATTGATTTACCGCTAACGGTGGATATTAATGATAGACCACGCCAGTTAGTGTGCTTTACTCATGGTAAAAAAGCGCTCACTCGTTTTGAAAAATATCATCCTCAACCAAAATTTACCTCAGATAAAAAATTGACCAAAGTATATCTTTACCCTAAAACCGGCAGAACACATCAGCTACGTATGCATTGTGCGCATGTGGATGGTTTAAATATGCCAATTTTAGGTGATGATTTATATGGTCAAAAGGCTAACCGACTGCATTTGCATGCTGAATATTTAGCCTTTGAACATCCGGTGAACAAAAAGCAGATGGCCTTTCAACTAGACGCTGAGTTTTAAAAAGTACCTTAATGTGTGTCTCAAAATTGCGACTTGTCATAAACTAAACTGTCTCGAAAGTGACACAATTGCAATTGCACTTTGCGTAATGTTTTTTTAAAGTCCTTTTATATTAATGGCTTAGTGACTTTAAGTTTTTTGGCATAAGACTTGTACTTAACCAATCAACAATAAATAACAGTATTGATGATTATGGATGTACAAAGAACAATAGTCGCTAAACCATTGTGGAAAAAATATTGGATTATTTTTCCTGCGATTGTCTTGCTCACGACTATCTATCTTTTAAAAAACTATTTGGGCGATGCTTCTTATTTTCTCGATAAAAAATCATTTGTTACCGCTAAAGTTCAGCAAGGAAACTTCACGGTAAATGTTCGCGCTTCGGGGTTATTAAAACCCCTAAATATCCGTTGGGTATCATCACAAGTGGCTGGGAGAGTTGAAGAAGTTTTTGTAAAAGCTGGCGCTAAAGTGCATGTTGGAGATGTACTGGTGCAATTATCAAACCCTGAACTTCATCGAGAGCTTGAAACTGCGCGCTGGGAGCTTGAAGCTAATAAAGCTGAAAGTCATGCCGCCTATGTAGCCCTTGAATCACAAATGGTAGATTTACAAAATGCAGTCGTATCTGCTGAATTTAGTTATCAATCAGCCAAATTAAAATTAGACGCTGAAACCTTATTAATGCAGCAAGGAAACGCGACGGTTTCTGCACTCGATTATCAAAAAAGCCAGTTAGCGGTGAAACAACAAATGCAGTATTGGCAAGCGCAACAGCAAAAAGCGGAGAAAATGAAAGCTAATATGGCTGCCACTAAAATCGCACAAAATGCGCGCCTTGGCTTAGTTGAAAACAATTATCAACGAGTTGTCGATCAAGTGGCGGCATTGCAAGTGAAAGCCAATACCGAAGGAATTATCCAACAAGTATCCCTTGAGCTAGGTGAACGCACTCAAGTGGGTGATAGCGTAGCGTTAATCGCTGATCAACACTCTTTATTTGCTGAGTTGCAGGTTCAAGAAGTGCGAGCACGAGACATCGCTTTAGGGCAATTCGTGAGTATTGATACTCGAAGAAGTGAAATTTCAGGCAAAGTCATTCGTATCGATCCTGCGGTGAAAAATGGCATGGTGTTAATTGATGTTGCCTTAACGAGTGAATTACCGAATGAAGCCAGACCTGATTTAACCGTCGATGGCTTAATTGAAATTAGCAATATTGCCGATGCGTTATATATCAAACGACCTGTGTATGCGCCTAGTCATACCACGGTTAACCTGTACGCCTTGAGTGACGATAAAGCGTTTGCTAATAAGCGAGTCGTTAATTTAGGCCAGACTTCTGTGAATAATATTCAAATATTGTCGGGTTTATCAGTAGGCGATGAAGTCATTATTTCAGACTCAACGGCTTGGCAAGATCATCAACAAATTATGATTAATTAAAACCAGATTTGAAAACAGATTTGAAAACAATGTTAGCTAACTAAAATAACTTGTGAATAAAGAGATAAAAATTATGACTGCGTTAATTACCTTAAATAATATTAGTAAAACCTTTTTCACCGAAGAGATAGAAACTCGTGCACTAAATGATATCAATTTAGTGATTAATAAGGGTGAGTACATTGCGTTAAGTGGTCAATCTGGCTGTGGTAAATCAACATTGTTGTCGTTGCTAGGTTTGCTTGATTCGCCAAGTGGTGGTCAATATTTATTAGCGGATAACGATGTTTCATCATTAACCCGAGACCAACGTGCAACTATTCGATCTGAACAAATAGGATTTGTTTTTCAATCGTTTAATTTAATTTCAGATTTAACAGTCTTTGAAAATGTCATGTTGCCATTGACGTATCAAGCAAATAAATCTAAACAATTTATGGAGGATAAGGTGAACGAGGTTTTAGCTAAAGTTGAAATGGGACATCGAAAAAATCACTTTCCTTCGCAATTATCCGGTGGTCAGCAACAACGAGTTGCTGTCGCTCGAGCATTAGTGAATGATCCGAGTATCATACTTGCTGATGAACCAACAGGTAACTTGGATTCAAAAAATGCCGAAGCTGTCTTACAGTTATTTGATGTCTTACATCAAGATGGCGCTACGATTTGCATGGTAACGCATGATCCAGCGTCCGCGAATAGAGCAAGTCGTTGTTTAGAAATGTTTGATGGTCAGTTAATCAGAGATCACGTCAATCGTGCGAACTCAAATCAGGTTAATCCTGCTGAAATAGCTGTGGGGTAAAATAATGTCAATGTTTATAGATATTAAATACGCCGTGCGATTACTGTTTCAATCGCCAAAATTTACTGCGATGACCATAGGTGTGTTAATTGGTGGTTTATCCATTAGTTTATTTACCTTTTCTTTCCTCTATTCCACTATATATAAGCCTTTACCTATTCCTGAAGGAGAGACAGCAAAATCTGTTACGGTTTATCATAATGAAAAATTCCGACATATCACCGGTTATGAATTTGAAAACGTAAAAGACACGTTATCGAGTTTTGAAGAATTTGGTATTTATGAAAATGCCGATATCAGGGTTTCCGTGGGGCAGTCAGGAAAGAATTATTCGGGGAGTTATATCCGTCCAGGCTTTTTCGAGTTTAGCCGTATACTACCGATTCAAGGTCGAGTTATTCAAAGCAAGGATCTAGAAGAAGGCGCAACACCTGTCGCATTAATTAGTTATGAATTATGGCAAGCGGACCATCAAGGTAGTAATGACATTCTAGAAAAAACTATGGTGCTTAATGGCCAAATTACGGAAATTATTGGTGTGATGCCAAAGGCTTACCGCTTTCCGCATTCATCACAAATTTGGCTGCCTTTAACGAATAGTTACTTTAATGATGATCCTGAAAAAAGTGCGAGTTATTATGCTTATGCGCGGTTAAAGCAAAGCGTAGAAATTGCGCAAGCAGAGCAAGAGCTGGGTCAAGCGATAAATCAAATTTATCAACGAAACGTCAAATTATATGACTTGCCAGAGCTTAATAAAACCGTGCAATTATTGACATTTCAAATGGCTCAAACAGGCAATGATGGCAATATTGTATTTGCTTTTTTAATGCTTATCTCTTGGTTAATTTTGTTACTTGCTTGTATTAATGTTGGTAATTTGTTGTTTGCTCGAACCATTGAGCGTCAAAAAGAAACCGCCATCAGAGCAGCATTAGGGGCAAAAACTAAGCGATTAGTGAGTCAGTTAATGTGGGAAGGAACTATTATTACTTGTCTTGGTGCTTTGCTTTCCGTGTTATTGGTTGCCGCCGTGCTTGATTATACTGAAATTGTGCTGAGTTCTTGGCTACCTAATGGTGGAGCGTTTTGGTGGCATTATGGTATGGACGGCGCAACCTTGTCGATGGCTATTTTATTTACTTTAGTCACTATTTTATTATCTACTTTTTTACCCGCTTGGCGTTCTGCAAATCAAGATATTAATTTGGTATTAAGAGATGGCACTAGAGGCGCACAAAGTAAAAAGTCAGGACGTTTGTCTCGAATATTAGTTACCACACAAGTATTTTTAGTCGCAGTATTAATGCTTATTGGCTCGATATCGGCCTTTATTGCGCATAAATTTATTAATATGGATATGGGAGATAATTATCAGAATGTAATGACGGCACGCTTTACTATACCAGAATCAAAATATACCGATCAGCTACAACAATTAGCGTTATTGAACGAGTTAATCGAACGACTTAAATCTAACCCTCAAGTAGTTGATGTTATCACCCATAATTGGATGGGGCCTTCAGCAATAAGCTTGGATGGGCATGAATACCAAGCGGAAGAAGATAAGCCAAAAATTGATACTATTAGCGTGATAGGTGATAGTGCTACGGTGGGTATTGAGCTAAAAGCGGGACGGCAATTTACCCATATGGATAAATTAGGCCAGCAAAAAGTTGCCATTATTAGTCAATCCATGGCGAATCGATATTGGTCAGGTGAATCGCCATTAGAAAAAAGTTTTGTGATTAACGTCGATGATAAAGATGAGAAAGTAGTGATTGTCGGGGTGGTTAGCAATCGCATGAATGCCAGTAAATTGTTTGGCAAACGTGATAGCGCTGATGAAATATACTTGTCAGGCCTACAGTTCGCTGACTCTTTTCAGATTTTACATTATCGTGTTCAGCCTAATGCAAAAAACCGAGCAGAAATTTTTTACCAAGCCATGTTTCAAACGGATAGAAATATAGAATTAGCCTATGAAGTTCAACCGTCAGATAAGAATCGAAACATGATGCGAGATTCAATGCGATTAATGTCTAATATTACCTTTGGTACCGGATTTTTTGCTTTACTGCTTGCTATGGTCGGCATTTATGGTTTAACGGCTAACTCGGTAGCACAGCGAACGCACGAAGTGGGTATTAGAAGAGCAGTTGGCGCAACCGACAAAAGCATTATAAACATGTTTTTAAAGCAGGGCGCTAAACAATTATTGATTGGTCTTGGTCTTGCGATGGTGCTGTTTTATTTACTTGCCTTTGGCTTTCATAAATTTACTGAAGGAATCTTTCCAATAGCCATCTATTTTATGCAAGCAATTGTCGTGGCTGTCGGTTTGTCATTAGTGGTGATGTTTGCCACTTATTTGCCGACCAGACGAGCCGTGAAAATGGAACCGAGTTTAGCGCTCAGGTATGAGTAACTTAGCTCGCATATCGTATTAATGATCTAAGCAGATAAATCAGCAACTTTATCTGCTTTTTCATCTTGATTCAAAACTTGTTCCTTGAGTGAATATTACTTAAAGTGAATACATAACTTCGGAAATGTGTACCATAGTGACGAAAAAAATTCTTATAGCAGATGATGATATCAACATCATTGCCAGCTTAAAATTTGTTCTTGCCGATGAAGGCTTTGATATTTTAGCCGTAACAACACCTGAAGCGGCTTTAGCAAGTGTTAAAAATCAAGCGGTTGATTTAGTGTTACTGGATATGAATTTTCAACATGACACTACTTCTGGGGCAGAAGGAATTTCGTTGGTATCTGCTATCACTTCGCTTGAATTAAATATTCCCATTATTGTGATGACAGGTTGGGCAACCATAGATATTGCTGTGGAGGCCATGCAAGCAGGGGCCAAAGATTTTATTCAAAAACCTTGGAAAAATGAGCGTATGCTCAGTGCAATTGCTAATCAATTAGCAATTGTGCAGTCAGATAAAAAAGCTCAACGACTTAGTCAGCAAAATCAATTACTTACCTCGCAGTCGCATCCGAGTAATCGACAAGGTATCATTGCTCAATCGCCAGTTATGCAAAAACTGTTATCAACGCTTGATGATTTAGCACAAAGTGAAATGAGTATTTTACTGACGGGGGATAACGGCACCGGAAAAAGCATGCTAGCTTCTTATGTGCATCAAGTATCAAATCGTGCCAAGCATTCCTTTGTACCGGTGAATATGGGAGCTATTCCTGAATCGTTATTTGAAAGTGAAATGTTTGGTCATGTTAAGGGCGCATTTACTGATGCCAAAGAAAGTCGCGTCGGTCGATTTGAAATGGCAGAGCAAGGCACGTTGTTTTTAGATGAATTAGCCAATATTCCTTTTGCGCAACAAGCGAAATTATTACGAGTTTTAGAAGAGCAAAAATTTGAAGCCGTTGGCAGTAGTAAATCATTACAAGCGAATGTCAGAATTATTTCAGCAACCAATAGTGATTTATTAGCCGATATCAAAAACAGCCAGTTTAGAGAAGATTTATATTATCGTCTCAATACCATTGAATTACGTGTACCATCACTTAATGAACGTATTGAAGATATCCCTGCATTAGCTGAACATTTTCTCTTACAGTTTAGTACTAAATATCATCGTACTTTGCCCCAATTAACCGATGAAGCTGTTTTAGCGCTGCAACAATATCAGTGGCCGGGCAATATTCGTGAGTTAAGTCATTTGATGGAACGCGTGTTATTTACCTGCAAAAAAGCGTGTATTGATGCAGATGATTTAATGTTAAAAGTGTCTGAAGATAATGGTGAATCTTTAGATGATCCTAGTTTGAGTCTTGAAGCTATCGAGCGTAAAGTGCTTATTAAACGGTTAGCTTTTTTCCAAGGTAATGCCACGGAAACGGCAAAGTCGTTAGGGTTAAGTCGAAGTGGCTATTATCGTCGTTTGAGTAAATATGAACTTGTTTGAATCGGCTCGTCAGTGGGTATTGGGAAATGCTAAATATTATCAAGGCGATAATCAGCTCAAGTTAGTGCTATTGGTTTGTGTCCCTTGCTTTACTATCACGATAGTCGCGTTGTGCTTAGCTGATATTTCTTTATATCTCATTGCGTTTATTATCATCATACTTACTCTGTTGTGCAGTTATGTTGTGGTGGCAAGTCAGCTCAATTCTGATTATCAAATTCGTACCTTGTCGAATTTAATTGAATCTATGATTGATGGCGATTACACCCTAAGAGGACGCTTACAAACCAACCAAGCTTTTCAAGAATTACTCAATTTAATTAATGAGTTGGCCGATACTTTATCGAAACACAAAATTGAAGCAAAAGAGTCGCGATTATTGCTAGAGCGCATTATGGAGCAAATGGATGCCATTGTGCTTGCTACTGATGAAACTGGTTTGGTCGTGATGGCCAATGCCTCCGCGAAAAAATTAGTGCTGGGTAAGGTAAATAATATTGAAAACACACTGCTGTCATCCACGTTAATTGGCGAGGAAATCGAAAATGCGACTTCTGGCATTGTTGATTTTAGTCATACTCAACTAACGGGCGAGCATTTTTTATTAAAAGAAGCTTTTTTAAGTGAAGGTAAAAAGCATCAACTTTATATGCTTACTAATGCCGAACGCTTGTTAATGGAAAAAGAGCGAAAAGCCTGGCAAAGCTTATTACGTGTTTTAAGTCATGAACTGAATAATTCATTAACGCCTATTGTGGCAATTAGTCAAACTATGCAGTCAAAACTGCAAAAATTAGCGGATGAAAAACAACAAACATCGTTACTTGATGGCATAGGTATTATTAATGAAAGGGCGGGGTCTTTAAGCGAGTTTATTGCAAGTTACAGCCAATTAGCACATTTACCAAAACCAAACATTTCAACCCTTGCGTTTAAAACTATGCTCGACAATCTTGCTGCGTTATTCCCTATGTGTCGCGTGATTACGGATATTGATGCAACATTAAAGATTAGCGCTGATAAGAATCAATTTGAGCAGGTCATGATTAATATTTTTAAAAATGCCGTGGAAGCCATGGCGCAGCAAAGCGAAAAAATCATTCACGTCAGCGCTCGTCAAGAAGGTGCGTGGCAACATATTACTATTGAAGATCAAGGCGCGGGAATTGCCAACTTAGATAACGTTTTTGTACCATTTTACACCACTAAAAACCAAGGCAGTGGTATTGGCCTGACGTTATGTCGGCAAATAATGTTTAATCATAACGGCTTAATTAAGTTGAAAAATGTTGAAGTTGATAACCAAGGCTTAGATAATCAAGGCATAGAAAATCAAGGCGTTGCCGTAACTTTATCTTTGCCATTGAATGATAGCGTTAACTTTTCTTAACTGTTTTTATTCAATATTAACTTTTGAAGCGGCTGTGATTATCCATTTAAAATTGAGGAAAAAAAGGCTCTACAATTTATAGAGCCTTTGTTTGGTCAGTCGACGTCGACTATTCGTCTTCTTCAATCAAGGTCATTAATGAGGTGTTACCCCCTGACGCCGTGGTATCAATACTGATGGTTTTTTCTGTCGTTAAACGCTGAATTAAATTATCTAAATATTCAGAACTAATTACCGGCAATATTGCTCCTGGGCGCTCTGCTAACTTTTCACTGAAGAAATGTTTACGATCACATAAACTATCGACCACAATACCTGATAAAGCTGGATGCTCTAACATGGTTGATAAATGACGTAAGCGAGCTACTTGGAATACATTTTTATCTTCACCTGTCGCAATAAACTTGTCTCTAAAGGCCAATGCTTCGTCGTAAAATAAGTCTGAAACTACCGTAATAACAGTGTTTCCTGTAGCTAATGCAGTAACAATTGATAATACCCAAAAATGGAAAGTTACATTTTTATCGGCAAAACAAATTAAGTTACCGCGGTTTTCCAAATATAAGATATTTGACTCACCTGTTGGCCCAGGCAATAACGTTGGTTTTTTCAAACGTTTTTCAATATTGATTAACTGCGAACGAGCCGACATTAATGTTCTGTCTAAATCGTCTGCTAAATCATCTACAATACCGACATGAGCAATTTTAGCTAGCAACTGACGTACACATGAAATGCGGGTATTTAAATCCGTTAAACGCCAATTCTTTTCAGCAGAATTGGCTTTATCCATAATGATATTCGCTTCTTTAACCGACTCTTCACCGCCATCTAACGCATCTACTTGCGCAGGTAACAAGTTAAATTGTTCTGGGCTTGGTGTTGCTTTTTCTTTTACTAAACGAGTTAAATAATTTGGCCCACCCGCTTTTGGTCCTGTACCTGAAAGTCCTCGGCCACCAAAAGGTTGAACGCCAACAATTGCGCCAATCATGTTGCGGTTAATATAGATATTACCGGCACGTGACAGTTTGGCTAAATTAAACGCTCGTTTTTCTATGCGAGTATGGATCCCCATAGTTAAACCAAAACCTGTACCATTTACTTTATCAATAACGGCTTCTATTTCATTGCCTTTAAAGCGAACTATATGTACACAAGGACCAAATACTTCTTGTTGTAAAACATCGATATCACTGATTTCGTAAAGGCGAGGCGCAAAAAAGAAGTGCTCGTTATCTTTTGATGCCGTTGATACTTCACATTGATATAAAAGCTGCCCTTTTGACTGCATGTAATCGCTGTGAGCATTAAGTGCATCAAGCGCTTTTTGATCAATTACCGGGCCGATATCTGTGCTTAACTGTGCCGGATCACCAACATGTAATTCTGCTAATGCGCCTTTGAGCATAGTAATAACATTATCGGCGATATCTTCTTGCAAAAATAAAACACGTAATGCTGAACAGCGTTGACCTGCCGATTGAAAACCGGATGAAATAACATCATCAACTACTTGCTCAGGTAGCGCGGTAGAATCAACAATCATACAGTTTTGGCCACCGGTTTCTGCGATCAAGGGTACTTGATCGCCACCACGTTCTGCTAAGGTCTGTGAAATTAAAGTACCTGTTGCGGTTGAGCCGGTAAACATAACGGTTTGAATGCGTTCATCTGGAATTATCACGCTGCCTACTTGGCTTCCTCTGGCAATAACTGCTTGTACCACGCCTTCTGGTAAGCCCACTGATTTCATTAATTCAATGGTGCGAAGGGCAATTAAACTTGTTTGCTCTGCAGGTTTAGCCAACACGGTATTACCGGTAGAAATGGCGGCAGCAACTTGACCTAAAAAGATTGCTAGAGGGAAGTTCCACGGGCTAATACATAACACAACACCACGAGCTTCTAAACGTTCATCTGCTTCAAGTTCAATGGCTCTTTGAGCATAATAGCGACAAAAATCAACGGCTTCTCGAACTTCATCAATACCATCTTGAGCAACTTTACCGGCTTCTTTAATACATAAAGCAATTAATTCGTCTGTGTGACGTTCAAGAATATCAGCTACGCGGCATAATAAATCGGCACGTTCTGAAACCGGTGTGTTAGACCATGATTCGAAGGTTGCTTGTGCAGTATCGATCATCGCTAGCATATCATCCTTGCTATGGATATGATGAAAACCAATGACTTCGCTGTGATCTGCCGGATTCTTTACTGCAATCGCGTCTTTTGGCACATCGTTGCTGCTAATTAAGTTGTCTTTTAGCCACTGATCTAATGATTCTTTTAAAGGCGTAATGCTGTTTATATCGGTTAAATCTAAACCTTTTGCGTTATCACGCCCTTGGCCTTTTTTGTCATAATATAATGCGATAGGTTTAATAATCTGATTATTGTATTTATCTTTTAAGCGTTGAGTTTTTTCTACTGGATCTTCTAATAAAGATTCAACTGGTTGAGATTCATCAACAATTGCATTAACAAATGAAGAGTTTGCACCGTTTTCTAATAAACGACGTACAAGGTAAGCGAGTAAATCTTCATGTTGACCAACAGGCGCATAAATACGACATTGGATGTGTTCATTACTGACTATTTGATCATACAAAGAATCGCCCATGCCATGTAAACATTGGAATTCAAAACCTTCTTTATCATCACCCGCCAATTCTACAATGGTTGCTGCTGTATAGGCATTATGTGTAGCAAATTGCGGATAAATGGTATCTCTGTAGGCTAACAATTTGTTCGCACAAGCATGATATGAAACATCGGTAGATGATTTACGAGTGAACACAGGAAAATGCTGCAAACCATCTTTTTGGGCATTTTTAATTTCGCTATCCCAATAAGCACCTTTTACTAAGCGAACCATCATTTTACGGCCGGCTTTTTCAGTTAGTTCTCGTAACCAATCAACCACGAAAATGGCACGTTTTTGATAAGCTTGTAGAGCAAGACCAAAACCATTCCAGTCGGCTAAGTCGTTATCACAAAAAACCGCTTCAATAATATCGAGCGATATTTCTAATCGTTCAGATTCTTCTGCATCAACGGTTAAGCCAATATTGTATTGCTTAGCTTGTAAACAAAGCGCTTTTAATTTTGGCACTATTTCAGCCATGACGCGCTCTTTATGGGTAAATTCGTATCTAGGATGAATAGCGGATAATTTTACTGAAATGCCCGGTACTTTACGTGGATCATTTTTACCTGATGCCACAGCGGCAGCACCGATTGTGACAATCGCGTCTTGATAAGCTTTTAAATAACGTTCAGCGTCACGCATTGTGCGAGCACCTTCACCAAGCATATCGTAAGAATAAACATAACCTTGCTGTTCTTTGGTTGCGGCACGCTCTGTTGCGGCTTTGATGGTTTCGCCCATAACAAACTGTTTGCCCATAATTTTCATGGCATAGTTCATTGATTTACGAATTACAGGTTCACCCAAACGGCCGATGGTTTTTTTCAATAAACTAAAGCTGTCTTGGTTGCGTTTATCGGCGTAATTCACCATAGAGCCAGTGATTAATAATCCCCAAGAAGAAGCATTTACAAACAAAGAATCACTGCTACCTAAATGGCTACTCCATTGACCCTGCGAGATTTTGTCACGAATTAATTCATCTTGTGTATGCTTATCAGGAACACGTAATAAGGCCTCTGCTAAACACATTAATACCACACCTTCTTCACTTGAAAGAGAGTACTCTTGTAATAAAGCGTCAATAGCACCATTGCCCGCTTGGTCTTGGCGAATTTTTAACACCATTTTACGCGCGCGTTCCCATGCTCGACTTCTGGCACTAACGTTCACTTCTGCTAATGGTAAAATGTGATCTACGGCATCATTTTCATCAATGCGATAAAATTCACGAATTTTTTGACGTATGCTGTTTTGAGTATTTAATGAACCAGTGAATAGCATAAATGTACCTTATTAAAGTTTAATGGTGACAAATTTTGGTGCGAATTTTATAGTTAATGCCGCAGAATGTGTTTGCGTTTTTCCGTAAATAACAAGATAATTTACTGAATTTTCCGAAAATAACCATAGATTATGCTTAATTATGAGTTCTGCTAAAACACGTACCTTAGATCGCATTGATTTAACTATTTTAGACACTTTGCAAAAAGATGGGCGAATTTCGAACACTGATTTAGCAAAAAAAGTGAATTTAAGTGCAAGCCCTTGTTTAGAGCGAATGAAGCGATTAGAAAAGGAAGGTTATATAAATCGTTATGGTGCATTCTTGAATGCCAATAAACTAGGTTTTGGCATGAAAGCTTTTGTGCAAGTAACACTAGACCGAACCACAGGTGATGTTTTTAACGACTTTCGAAAAGAAGTGGTGAAAATTGAAGAAGTAGCTGAGTGTCATTTAGTGGCGGGCGGTTTTGATTATTTAATTAAAGTGCTTTTTAACAACATTGAAGATTATCGCGAAATACTTTCTGAAATTGTCAATTTACCCGCTGTTTCACATACCCATACTTATATTGTCACCGAAAACGTCAAACAAGATGCTGGTGTCCCTATTATTATTTGAATATTTTGTAGTCAGTTGGTTGAATCGATTAGTGGTTACATATCTACGATGAGTGGTACTAGTAATCTTTTAACGCTAATTATATAGTAAAAGCACTTCATAGTTATTAGTTATAGTGAGCTATGAAATCATTTTTAATCATATCTAAAGAGATTTACATGAAATTTAAATTATTGACATCGGCAAGCTTATTGTCACTTGCTGTATTAACAGGTTGCGGACAGCAAGCAACAACAACTAAATCAACAGTAAGTTTTCAGCCAGAAAAGGTTAATGCTGAACGTATTAAAGCGCATGTTGAATTTTTAGCGGATGACATGTTAAAGGGTCGTGATACCGGTAGTGAAGGTCATCAAATTGCTGCGAATTATGTTAAATCAAATTTCAAACAATTAGGTTTATTGCCGCAAGGCGACCATGGTACCTATGAGCAAGAAGTTACCTTCCGTAAAGCATTTTTAGAAGAAGGCAGTGCAAAAATGAGCATTGAAAATGCGTCTGGTACTGTTGATTTAACTTTTAAAGATGACTTTATTATGTCTGGTTCATCGCTTGAACATGAATCAATGATACAAGCTGAAACGGTTTTTGCCGGTTACGGGGTTATCGCTCCTGAATTTGGCTACGATGATTATCATAATTTAGATGTTGAAGGAAAAATTGTTGTCGTGTTAACGGGTCGCCCGGATGATTTACCTTCTGAAGAAGGTGCGCATTTAGGCTCTGGTCGTGAAAAAATTCGTCATGCGGCTGAACGTGGTGCGGTAGGCTTTATTACGGTTCATACACCAAAACGTGAAAAAGTACGTAGTTTTGAAAAGTCAGCTAAATATGCAGGTACTCCACGTTTAAGTTGGGTAGGTAAAGACGGCAAACCCTTTGGTAAATATGAAGAAATAAAAGGTGGAGCTTATATTCACCACGAAAGTGCGGCAGCTTTATTTGCCGGTGCTGAAAAAAGTTTAGCGGATGTTTTTGCTAGTGATACAGCCAATGAAAGTATTAAAGGTTTTGACTTAGCAGCCAAAGTAACGTTAGCAAGTAAGTCTCGTCATGAAGAAATTACTAGCCCTAACGTTGTTGCTACTCTTGAAGGCAGTGATCCGACATTAAAAAATGAATACGTGGTTTTTAGTGCGCATTTAGATCATATCGGTGTAAGTAAACATGGTGATGATCATGAAGATGGCGAAGAAGCAGATACGATTAACAACGGTGCTTTAGATAACGCTTCTGGTGTGTCAATTTTATTAGAAACTGCTCGTTTACTTGCTTCTATGCCTGAAAAACCAAAACGTTCAGTGTTATTTGTTGTGGTAACGGGTGAAGAAAAAGGCTTACTAGGTTCAAGCTATTTTGCTAATAACCCAACGGTTCCTGTGATGCAAATGGTAGCAAATGTGAATTTAGATATGCCGCTTATTCTATACCCTTTTGCTGATGTTATTGCGTTTGGTTCAACACACTCTACTTTAGGTAGCATTGTTGAATCTGCGGCGAAAAAAATTGATATTAGCTTGAGTCCTGATCCTATGCCAGAGCAAGCTTTATTCACTCGTAGCGATCATTACAGCTTTGTAAAAGCGGGCATTCCATCAGTATTTTTAATGACAGGCTTTAAATCAAAAGATCCTGAAATTGATGGTGGAAAAATGTTTGGCGACTTCTTAAAGAATCATTATCACCAGCATAGTGATCAAATTGATTTACCAATTCGTTGGGATGCAGCAGCAAGTTTTGCTGAAGTTAACATGATGATTGGTGTTGAAATTGCTAATGGTGAAAATCGTCCCGTTTGGAATGAAGGTGACTTTTTTGGGAAAACTTTTGCGCAATAATTTTCAGGTTATTGGGTAAATTTATTCAAAGCGCAACATGAAAATGTCGCGCTTTTTTGTTTTCTTCAACAGTACAACCAGTTACACTCAAACGACTTAAATTATTGGACATTATTAATGATGAATGCTCATGAATACGCGATTCAGGCTAATGGTTCTTTCGCATTACCCGACGCTTGTTTTAAAGTAAAGTCGTTGATGGAAGATGAAAACTCTACCATTGAAGATTTTGCTAATGTGATCAGTGTAGACCCTTCCATGACCTCTCGATTACTGCAAATTGCTAATAGTGCAATTTATAGTTTTCCTGGAGAAATTAGTACTATTTCACGTGCTATCACTATTATCGGTACACAAGCGATTTATAATATGATGTTAGTTGATGTTGCGGCGTCAGCATTTAAACATTTCTCTAATCAAGCTATCGATTTAAAGCGATTTTGGCGAATGAGTGTTTTTTGCGGTTTAGCGACAAAAAACTTGGCGATAAAGTCGGGGATCCGTGATATTGAACGACTTTTCGTTGCTGGATTATTACAAAATTTTGGTGAATTAATTGTCGCTAAAATTAGCCCTGAAATTGCTAAAGAATGTGAAGGTTATTCGCCAGAGAAATTACCTTGGCAGTTACAACACGAGCTTCTGGGTTTTAGTTATACCGATGTTTCTGCTGAGTTATTAAAAATTTGGCAAATTCCGGAAAAAATTATTTTGCCGATTCGTCATTACAATGAAGCGCATACCATTCAAATTAATAAAGATGTCAAAGTGTTATATTTAGCATCACGCTTAGCGTTAGTAGATTCTCACCCTGAAACCTTTAATTATGATGACACGATTGACGAGTCATTGTGTAAAAGTTTAGCGATATCTACCGATGATTTGAATGCTGCTGCAGATTTTGCCAGCCAAGAAGCTGCAAATATTTTACAAATTATGGACGCCAAATTATTTACCCGATAAACAGTTAAAAGGTATTAATTCATTGGTTTTAATATCTTTTTTAATAAGGTATGGATAAAGGGTTAACTTATCTGTACACAACGTTTACGTTAACGGCAATGCTAGGCGAGACATTCAAACGAAACCTTGCTAGCATCGAATATCAAAAATAAAGGCTGTCCATCATATCGAGATAGCTGATAAAAATTATAACAAGCAAGAATTATTATAAGAAGGACATCATGACCGCATCTAGAGAACATTTTAGCTCACGCATTGGTTTTATTTTGGCGGCTGCAGGCTCCGCTGTTGGTATTGGTAATTTAGTTGGATTTCCTGTAAACGCAGCCAAAAACGGTGGTGGTGCATTTTTATTGATGTATGCATTATTTGTGTTTTTCATTTGTTTACCGGTCATGATTGCTGAAATGGCGGTAGGTCGTAAAACACAAAAAGAACCGGTTGGTGCTTATAAATCCTTAAGTAACGGTAGTAAAGCATGGGGAGCAGCAGGCTTTTTAGGGGTGTTAACGCCGTTTATGATCGCGGTATTTTATATGGTGCTCACTGTGTGGCTATTTGGCTACATTGCCCTTACTTTGTCAGGGAATCTTGATTTTCTTGCCAGTAGTGAAGGGTTTGGAACTTTTATCAACAGCCCTTATCTTTTTGTAGCTATGGCGATTGTCGCTGGCATTATTAATTTTATTTTAGTCGCTGGCGTGAAAGACGGCATTGAAAAAGCGGCAAAAGTGTTAATGCCTGCGTTGTTTATTATGCTGATCTTAATGGTTATTTTTGTTTTAACCTTAGATAACGCGATAGCTGGTGTGAAGTTTTTTGTTATTCCTGATTTTTCTAAAATAACGCCTTCAGTGATCAATGGCGCACTTTCTCAAGCGTTTTTCTCGTTATCACTTGGAATGGGTATTCTAATTACTTATGGTTCATATATTAATAGTAAAACGGATATTGCAAATTCCGCTAAATTAGTCGCAATAACTGATACTGCGGTCGCCTTTACTGCAGGCTTAATGATTTTACCCGCGGTATTCTCGTTTAACCCCAATGTCAATACAGCTGAATTAAGTGATAGTTCTGTCTCATTAATTTTTACGTTTTTACCTAAAATCTTTTTAGCGTTGCAAGTTTCAATTGGTTATATCGGGGCAAGTTTAGTGGCGGCGTTTTTCTTTATTTTAGTTTTTTTTGCTGCTATCACTTCACTTGTTTCGATTTTAGAAGTGCCGGTATCTTATTTAGTCACTGAAAAATGTCATAGTCGTAAGAAGGCTTTAACTATTTTATTAATGACAGCAGGTACGTTAGCTGTTTTTGCAACGGTATCATTTGGAATGGTGGCATTTTTCACTGAATTTACAAGCTATGCCGGCGGTACGCGTTCTTTCTTTGATGTGGTGTATGATATTTTTTATGACACTATTTTACCGTTAAATGGCTTTTTATTGTGTGTTTTTGTTAGTTATCGTTGGAAGAAAAAGCAGCTTACTGCTGAATTATCAGAAGGTAGTGACAGTTACGCAGGCTCTTGGGTAGAAAAGTATGTAAACTTTTCATTAGGTACTTTTATTCCTGTAATTGTGTTCTTTATCTTCATCAATACAGTTGCGACGAAGTTCTTTGCGATAAACCTATTTGGTTTTTAATTAGTCATTGAACAAGCTTTAAAGTAGGCCGAATAATTTGATATAATTATTCGGCCTTTCTATTTTAAATCCCTGCCTTATGATTTCATATATTAAACAAAATCTTGAAAAAAATGACTTAAACCAATGCCAACGAATTTTTCATGGTAGAGGGCATGCTTATCAAACATATGAGCACGTTAATGTTGATTGGCTTTCACCTATTATTCTGATCACTTTGTATCAAGCTGTAGATAAACAATGGCTTGCTGAACAAGTGTTAGCGTTATCATCGTTAACGGCTTTTCAAGAGAAGTGTTTATCGATTCAGGCGCAGCATCGTTATCAAAAATATGCGCCGATTGAGGTGTTATGGGGCGAAACTATTACTTCAACTACGGTTGAAGAGCATGGTCTTAATTATCATATCCAATTAGGGAAATCTCAAAATATTGGTTTGTTTTTAGACATGGCAAATGGCAGGAAATGGCTCTTAGATAATAGCCAAGATAAAAATATTTTAAATTTATTTGCTTATACTTGTGCTTTTTCTGTAGTAGGTATAGCCGGTGGGGCTAAGCAAGTGATCAATATTGATATGGCTAAAGCTGCGCTTGCGAAAGGGCGAGAAAATCATAAGTTAAATAAACAAGATCTTGGCCGAGTAAAATTTGAAGGGGTGGATATTTTTAAGTCTTATGGTCGACTCAAAAAACATGGCCCTTATGATATTTTAGTTTGCGATCCACCTTCCTTTCAAAAAGGTAGTGTCGATATTGAGCGAGATTATAAAAAAATAATTCGCCGTATTCCGTTATTAGTTAAACCACAAGCCGATATTTTGTTGTGTTTAAATTCGCCCGATTTAGATGAATCCTTTTTATTAGGCGAAGTTGCGCGGGAATGTCCTGATAGTATTTTTCAAGAGAAAATTATCAACCCTGAGGTGTTTGTTGAAGCAGAATGTGGCAAGGGTTTGAAGGTATTACGATTTAAGTATTTACCGTAATACCTTAAATGAGTGTGGCAGTGCATAAGGTTTAATTCACGACAATTCTCGCCGCTAATAAAATTAAAAAACTACCGGTAATTTTATCGATAATATAACTATTACGTTTAAGCTTTTCTAAAATTGGTCCACGAGAAAACATAAAGGCGACAATTAAATACCATAAGGTATCGATGATACCCACGGTTGAAACCATAATCACTTTTTGCTGATAACTTGCATCGCTATCAACGAATTGGCTAAATAATGCCAAGAAAAATATCGCTAATTTGGGATTTAAGAAAGCAATTAAAAAGCCGTCTTTCCAACCGTTAATCACTTGTTGATTATCTTCTGGTGCTAACGCGTCTTCTTGCAGGTCAAAATTTTGCTTTTTACTCATCAAGGCTTTAATACCTAAATAAACTAAAAACGCTGCCCCAGCATATTGAATAATCGAAAATAACATTGGGGATTGCACTATAACCACGCCAATACCTAAAGCGGTTAAGGCCGCATATAACGCAACCCCTGCACCATGACTAATGGCAGTCGCATAACCTTGCTTGGCGCCGCCAAAAAGCGTGTTTTTCACAACAACAGCTAAACTGGGCCCGGGAGATAAAGCGCCCATTACACAGATAAAGGCTAACGATAGCCATAAATGAAATTCCATTAATCTTCCTAATTCTTTTGTCTAATTCGCTTAAAACTTGCGAATCTTGGCACACCTCGCTTTGTTTTGCCAATATATTGATAAGTTATTGTAGCGCCAATAGGTGGAGGGTTTTTGCGTTGAAGATCAGAAAAGCCAGTACCTATTTTAAACTGTAAACCTGATGGAGTTTCTACCAATAATGAACCCAGCATCTGCTGATATTTTCCTTTGCCAGCAATATGTTGAATTACTCGTGCTTCAGCGTCTTGATACTTTTTTAATTTCATTAACTGTTTGCTGCGCCCTTTCCTGTATAAAGCATCTTGGTGATGCAACATTAATCCTTCGCCATGGGCTTTAACTACGTCATCTAAACGTTGGTAAAGCTCTGCTTTGCTGTACATTTTAATTTGTTGGACCATCTTGAGAAATGAAGATGGGCTTTGATGAATAAGTGTTTTCATCGCGAGAATTCGTTGAGAAAATGTGCCTGTATGGCTCGGCAAGTCAAAGATCATAAAACGTAATGTTAGCCAGCAGTTATTGTCATCTTTTTGCTGAGAGACACACGATGCTGTACTTTCAAACGTGTTTCTATCACGCCATATTTCACCATCTATGGCTGTATTTGGCCAGTCTTTGGTAAACCAACTTGGCGCATTTATTTGATTTCCTGCACGACTAAAAAGTTTGGTGCCATCCCAATAGCCTCTAATGCCATCTAACTTTTCACTAACCCAGTAATCTTCTATCCGAATATTTTCTTGCATGACTACGCCGTGTTGAATAGGCGGTTGAAAATTAGCGGTTGCTGAGGGCTGGGTTGATGATTTTTGCCCATAACCACTCAATGCAAACAAACTTAGTAAAGTAACTAATAGCTTCGTTATTACTGACATGATGAACATCCTTGTTCTAGCAATGAATGACAATAGTATAGTGATTAATTTAACTTTCACCTTAAATTTAACTTTTACTGTATAGAGTAAAAAATGTACTACACTGACAAACTAACAAGGATTGTTACTTAGGAATAAACATGCGTTTTATTTATGTGATTAGCATTTTACTTTACCTCACTTCATGCTCTGTTTGGGCAACTAAAAAAGCTTGTCAACCATACTTGGATAAGCTTCGAAATATTCAATCACAACAACGAGCTGGCTATAGTAATAAAAAAGGGCGTTCGCTTGCCGACCGAGAACAAAAAGCACGGGATAAATGGTGGCAATGTCAGCAAGGTAAATTAAAAAAAAATAAGAGCAAAAAATCTAAGGCAAAAACAAAAAAAGCAAATAAATCTACGACAAGTTACAGTCAACTTTCGCAACTAAGTTCGACAGCAAAGCGCAAACCTAACGCGTTAAGTTTTACGGGTTCATTAACGATTAAAGCGAAATTTAGCGGTAGAAAACAACAGGCTTGGCTTGATTATTATCAACAACCGCAAAAATGTAAGCAGCCAAAATCCACCAAAATCTTTGCGTTCTGCCTTGAAGATGAACAACGTCAACAAGATGAGTTTGACCGTCAATATCAGTGATCGTCAAAATCAAAAAACACCTTAATAAATAGCTATTTTTTGGTGTTTTTAACACACTATTTAGTTTTGTAATTGGTTAACTATTTGTACTTTAAAGTTTTTATTTTTGGATTGAATATTGCTTATTGTTAAAGTCTGTACAATGAATAGCTATCATTAATGAAATAACATTAAGTAAAGGTGGAAAAATGGCAAGAACAATTAAAAATACTTTGATATCACTATTAGGTTTTATCCTAGTAGCCATTGGACTTATTTTTATTTTACTGCCTGGGCCGGCATTTCTATTTTTGCCAGTAGGGCTAGCATTATTAAGTTTACAATATGATTGGGCGAAAGTGTGGTTAAAACGCTGCCAACGGTTGATGAGACAGAGTGCGGTACAGTTAGATAAGATGTGGTTGAAATTTAAATATCGAAATTCTTAAACGAACCTTTCAATTTTCTTTGATTAAAAAAGCGTACTGCCAGAGTGATAGTACGCTTGTTTGTTGATAAATCTTAACTTTGAAGTTATGACTAACTTAGCAATTTAACTAATTGATTAAGCAGTAAATTTAGCTTTTTTGTCGTTGTATTCTTGCACAATTGCATCGATAACTGATTGCTCATATGGGCGCAAACCACTTAACAACATATGTTTTTTTCCATGGCCAATTTTTTTGCCGTTCGACATTAAATTGAAAATTAAATCAGCAACGCCACGTTTGCCATCTATCGACAGTGTAGAAGTAGCTAATTCAAGATTTACTTCATTAAAGGTCAGTGTATCAAGATGAATACTCATGCTTTCATACATAACCATAGGACGAGTAGGATTGATCATGACTTGTTTTTCAGCCATTAATGCCACCAAAATATGTGGAAATGTGTGACCTGAAAACTCAACGTAAGCTTTTGTTAATGCGCTAACTGTTGTTGCTTCTTTGGTGTTTTCACCACTGACATCTATGGTTAAATATTCTTTCTCATTCTCATCTACTATTGCTGCATGCGATTCAATATCATCTGGGAATATTAATTCAACACCATCATTGACCATGCCAGAGAAGGTAAATTTCATTTCTTGAGAAAGGCCTGATTTTTCAAGTGTTAAAGAAAACAGTAAATCGCCTGGCACACAAAACCTTTTTGCGTCTACGTCGTGCAACGGATTAAAATCATCGGCAATTTTTTTGGCGAAATCACTGGCTTGTTGACGAGTGAAATTAATTTTCCCCGCGGCGTTATTACAATAACTTTCTAAAAACATAAATACATCTTACTCACTAAACACAAAACCGACCTATTCTAACAGTTGTTTCAAGAAAAATCGAAATAATATAAGGAAGTCCTTACAAAGCAGACCAGTAAAATCAAGGGGTTGAGTGTACACCTGTACCAAATTTAGCTTTTGAACGCAGAGACGAGTTTTTCTTTTTCTTTTTTTGTTAATTGCTTTAATTGATATTCACGTTGACAGGCTGATTTTCTATCTATGGTTGTTTCTTGATAGGCAAGAGAGACAGGTCGGCGTACACGTGTATATTTAGCGCCTGTTTTGTTGCAATGGTTATGTTGTTTAAGTCGTCTTGTGATATCGGTAGTCACTCCCGTATAAAGACTATTATCTGCACAACGCAGTATGTATACGTACCAATTTGAACAATTTGACATGATGGAATGTACGGCGATTGTTAATTTTCGATGGAGTAGTGTGCCATTTTTCCTTAACATGTCGAAATAATATTTTTATTCATGGCAAATCAATGCAAACAGAAGTCGGCGCATTAAGAAAAATGACCGCTCAATTAGATGAGCAAGGTCACGTTCATTATCAATTACCTATTGGCGAGCAACTCCTGCCATTAAATGAACTAATTGGTAAACAGCTCAGCCTTATTTATCACGAACATATTAGTTGCTCTCATTGTGGACGAAAAACGAAAAAGAGTTTTTCACAAGGCTATTGTTATCCATGTATGCAAAAGCTTGCTCAATGCGATATGTGCATAATGAAACCTGAAACATGTCATTTTGAACAAGGTACTTGTCGTGAGCCTAAATGGGGTGAGGCGAATTGTTTTATTCCTCATTATGTTTATTTAGCGAATACTTCAGGATTAAAGGTGGGTATTACTCGACATACTCAAATTCCTACTCGTTGGATTGATCAAGGGGCAACACAAGCTTTACCTATTTTTAAAGTGAACACTCGCTTACAATCAGGATTAGTGGAAATAGCGCTTGCTGAATTTATTGCCGACAAAACTAATTGGCGAACTATGCTAAAAGGTAATGCCGAACCAATGGATTTAGTTGCTAAATCTCAAGAGTTAATGCCGCTAATTTCACAAAAGTTACATGATATTCGATTAAAATTTGGTGAAGACTCCGTTGAACAATTATCAAGTGATGTGGTTGAATTGGTCTTTCCGGTTGAGCAATTTCCTACAAAAATTGTTTCGCATAATTTTGATAAAAAACCTGAAGTGAATGGGACTTTACTCGGCATTAAAGGACAATACTTATTCTTTGATACAGGGGTCATTAATATTAGAAAGTTTTCTTCGTACCATATTCATGCGTTGGTTAATTAGTTCAATTAACTTGAAAATTGGGTCTATAATAACAAAGAGAAATATTGCGCTATTATTTTGAAGAAAATTATCATTGGCTGTTTTTGGTATTGTTTTGTTGGATTTATAAAGGGTAAAGCTTATGGATGCTTTGGATTACGCTGAAAAGGCGAGTGAAATTTTTGTGCTATCTGATTCTTTTATTCGAATTAAAGAGCTTATTGATGATGAAGCATCAACCATTGACGATATTTCTGATGTGATTTTAATTGATCCTGCATTGGCAGGAACAATATTAAAACTAGCTAACAGCTCTTTTTTTAATTACCCGGGAAAAATAGACACTATCTCAAAAGCTGTTTTAGTCTTAGGTATCACAGAAGTTTATAATTTAGTGATAGCCTACTTCACCACTAAAGCGTTTAAATCTATTTCTGCTCCCGCTGAGTTTTTAGAAAGTTTTTGGGAGCAAAGTGTTGATTGTGCCCTAATGATTAAATATTTAGGTTTTAAATTGGGCGTGCCTAATGCTGAGCGGTTATTTATTTTAGGTTTGTTACATAATTTAGGTGAGTTAGTTATTCAACAATTCCAAGCGGAAAATGTTGAATTAGCGAATAAATTTACGACCAAAGAATTGCCTTGGTTAAAGCAAAAAGAAGTGTTGGGGTTTACTTATGCTGATTGTACCGGTGAATTACTGAAACTTTGGCAATTACCCTATAATTTAATTGAGCCTATACGTTTTCAAAATGATGATGATTTTGAATATAGTACGATGGAAACCAAATTATTATACATAGCTAAACGAATGATGTTATTGAATCGTCAATGTAAATCTCATGTTCAAGGTGATGTATTAAGTCATGAAAAGTTAGCTGAATTAGCGCTTGAGCAAGAGGTTATTGATTCAGCAAATAATTATTGCGACATGGAGCGTTTAAGTATTTTAGCGGTATTAAACCCAAGTGCAGCGATGATTTATTAACCTGTCAAACTACGGTGCTATTCTCATGATTTAAACGGTGATTATTAATAGTAATCGCCGTTTTTTATTGTCGCTTAAAGATGCACCAACTATCACCACTATTTTTAACGTTATGCACCACGATGGTGCTTTAAAGTGCTTTGTCTTTTTATTTTCTTTGTTATCTATCTGTTAAATAAGCTTTTATTTCAATTGGTATAACAATTGAATATTCATAACCAAATTATAAAAAGGGGTAATAAATGAAACTTATTAGCGCAATTATCAAACCGTTTAAATTAGATGATGTTCGAGAGGCCATCTCTGAGATCGGTGTTGAAGGGTTAACAGTAAGTGAAGTAAAAGGGTTCGGTCGCCAAAAAGGTCATACCGAACTATATCGTGGTGCCGAGTATCAAGTGGACTTTTTACCGAAAGTAAAACTTGAAGTCGCCGTAAATGATGATGTTGTTGAACGTTTAGTTGAAACCATCACTAAATCTGCTTACACCGGAAAAATCGGTGACGGAAAGATTTTTGTTTACAACCTTGAGCAAGCCGTACGTATTCGTACTGGTGAAAATGACGTAGAAGCACTTTAAGGGGAATATCATGGAACAAAATATCTTTCATCTTCAATATGCCATGGACACGTTTTATTTCTTAGTGTGTGGCGCATTAGTCATGTGGATGGCTGCTGGCTTTTCAATGTTAGAAGCTGGTTTAGTTAGAGCTAAAAATACCACAGAAATATTAACGAAAAACGTCGCGCTTTATGCGATTTCTTGCATGATGTATTTAGCATGTGGTTATGAAATTATGTACGGCGGTGGTTTCTTTTTATCAGGCATAGAAACGGTTGACGCTGATGCCGTATTAAAGTCTTTTGCTGAACGCGAAGATGGTTTTACTGGCGGTGCAATTTATTCTGCAGCCTCTGACTTTTTCTTCCAAGTAGTTTTTGTTGCTACAGCCATGTCAATTGTTTCAGGTGCAGTTGCTGAGCGTATGAAGCTATGGGCTTTCTTAGCATTTACTGTTGTGTTAACGGCGTTTATTTATCCTATGGAAGGTAGCTGGACTTGGGGTGGCAATGCTGTATTTGGCATGTTCACACTTGGCGACTTAGGATTTTCTGACTTTGCAGGTTCTGGTATTGTTCATATGGCAGGTGCTTCTGCAGCGTTAGCAGGTGTATTATTGTTAGGTGCTCGTAAAGGTAAATATACTGCTGATGGTCGTGTAAATGCGATTCCAGGTTCTAACTTACCATTAGCTACATTAGGTACTTTCATCTTATGGATGGGTTGGTTTGGTTTTAACGGTGGTTCAGTATTAAAGTTAGGTGATATCGGAAATTCACATTCTGTTGCCATGGTATTTTTAAATACTAACGCAGCTGCTGCTGGTGGTGCTGTTGCCGCATTAATTTTAGCTAAAGTATTATTTAAGAAAGCTGATTTAACTATGGCTTTAAACGGCGCATTAGCTGGTCTAGTTGCTATTACAGCAGAGCCTTCTACACCAACAGCTTTACAAGCGACATTATTTGGTGCGATTGGCGGGATCATTGTTGTACTTTCAATCGTTAGCTTAGATAAGTTAAAGATTGATGATCCAGTAGGTGCTATTTCTGTTCACGGTGTGGTTGGTTTATTTGGTTTACTATTAGTACCAGTAACTAACGACGGAGCATCTTTTAGTGGTCAATTAATTGGTGCGGCAACTATCTTTACTTGGGTATTTGTTACTAGCTTTGTAGTTTGGTATGTACTTAAAGTGACTATGGGTATTCGTGTTACTGAAGAAGAAGAATATGAAGGTGTTGATAAATCTGATTGTGGTATGGAAGCTTATCCAGAATTCACAAACGGTTAATTAATCGCTAACGTTTTAAAAAGCAGCTTAATCGCTGCTTTTTTTATCTTTAAAATTTGATCAAGAGAGGAATTTAGTTTGTGATGAATAACGATGTTTTCTTTTCTTTATTAAAGGTTTATTATCTCTATCAAGCTTTGTGACCAAATTAGGCGTCACAAAAATCTTATTTATTGAGGGCAGTATGGCAAGAGAACAATTTGGTATTTGTGCAGAGCCAAGCTTACATGGCTATTATTTAATGTTTAATGTATTAGATGATAAAAATGCGCATATTCGCCAAGCATTATCACGTTTACCTGCTTTGTTTGATAAATATGCTGACCGCTTTTCTGAGAGCAATTTAACGGGTGTTGTCGCAATTGGCGCTACATATTGGGATGAACTCAACCCAGATGCTCGTCCTAAATTTCTGAAATCGTTTAGTGAAATTAAGTGTGATGATCGTATTGCCCCTGCGGTAAATTATGACTTATACATCGAAGTGAGAAGCGATCGTGCTGATGTAAATCATATTGTTGCCGGTAAAGTGTGCACGTTGCTAGCTGATAGCGTTGAGCTGATTGAGCAAGTACGAGGTTTTCGTTTTCTTGATGGACGAGATTTAACTGGTTTTGTTGATGGCACTGAAAACCCTCAAGGCAGACATCGTCGCCATGTAGCCCTAGTGAATGTGGAAGAAGATGAAGCGTTTTCAAGCGGCAGTTATTTACATATTCAACGTTATCGTCATAACTTAAATTTATGGAATCGGTTGAAAGTGAAAGAGCAAGAAGATGTGTTTGCTCGTACTAAAGTTGATAATGAAGAATATACCAGCGAAAACAAGCTTGAAACTTCTCATATTAAGCGCACAAGTTTGAAGGACGATGATGGAAAGAGTATTGAAATTGTCCGTCAGAGCATGCCTTATGGTGATATGAAACTACAAGGATTGTTCTTCGTATCTTATTGTAGTTCGCCACAACCTTTTGAAATGATGCTAAAAAGTATGATTGAAGGGGACGAGCATGGCCATTTTGACCACATGCTCAAATATACTCAAGCTGAAACTGGCGCCGCTTTTTTTGCTCCAAGTTTAAATTTCCTGTCTAAATTAGGGGCGATTGAGATTTAATTTTTATCTTAGTTAAAAGTTATCTTTTAAAGTAACAAATTGAAGAGGTTGCTATGTAGTCACTCTTTGCTTTAACATCCTCGATAAGAGCTCCGGCGTTGTTCTATGTCTTCGCGTTATGAACCACATCAAAAGACTGAATATAAATAACCATATTGTACTTGGTTCAGGTACTTCAACAGTTCCTGTCAGTGGCTCTGAAAACGAATATGATATAAGTGTATTATGAGGTGTACCATAATTAGAATAATCTGTTGGGTTTACTGCAAATGAGTTGAAAAATAAACCATTACTTTGCAATCCAAGGGGAGTGGCGCTTCCTGTACTTGTTGCAATAATAGTGTGGCTTGGGTCATCTATTGCCGGCGCCTGAAATCGAGCAGACTTAAACGTAGCAGACTCTACATATAATGGAGAAGCATCATCAACTATAGCTATAGGCTGACCCATAAAATGACCGGTAAAACTATCTATACCAATCAAGCTATTTAGCGTATTGATACCGAGGCAAAATGTAGTTGGAACGCAATGATCTGTACCTAAAAATAATCCTCCACCTCGTAAAGCCATTTGTTCTGCATAATTTACTAGCATGGTGTGTTCTTGATCATTTCTGAAACCAAGATATTCATTGCTAGTAGTAGTCAAGAGCGAAGATAAAATTCTTCCGTCTGCAATAATGTTTTTATATTGTTGTTGTTGATACCAATTGGCTATCATTTGATAGTTAAATAGATGGTTTGGAGAGTCATCACTTCTTGATGAAAGATCAAACACAAATATTTGTTCGTAGTCTGAAAGGTTTGAGGCGGTATCGGTAAACAGGTTAAAAAATGTTACGTCATGTTCAACACTTAAAATATTATGAAACAGAGCTGCTTGATTTTGATAACCGTTAGTATCGTAAGCGAATAAGATTTTACTTCCGTGTACAAGATTTGATGTAGTTAAAATAATTAATAGTAATAATTTATATAGAATGCGCATTTATTGAGTCCTTTGCTTTTTCTTACAGATAACCTGAAAATAATAACTCAGAGGTAATGAAATTTCTACTATGCTAAAGAGTATTCAATTCCGTGATTAGCCTCATAGTTTTTAAGGAAGAATATAAAAAATGAAGTTATTGGGCACTTGTTTCTTTGACTGAATTAGAAGGGCATTATTGTACGAACTTAAATGGTCAAGATAAGTTTTTAGAAAAGAGTAACTCTAATCTTTCTATGGTTTGTTGTATTTCGCCAACATTGGTCGGGGCGATAAAAATCGTATCGTCACCTGCGATCGTGCCTAATACGCCATCACTTTTACTCAAGCTATCGAGTAAGCGTGCAATTAATTGTGCTGCACCAGGACTTGTGTGAATGATAATCATCATTTCATTGTGCTCAATATCGAGTACTAATTGGCGGAGCGGGCTTTTCGCCGTTGGCACACCTAATTCAGCGGGTAAACAATACACCATGTCTTGACGGGCGTTACGGGTTCTAACCGCACCAAATTTACTTAACATGCGAGAAATTTTCGATTGACTGATATTATCGAATCCTTGCAATTTTAGCGCGTCAACAATTTCACCTTGCGAGCCAAATTGTTCTTGTTTTAATAACTCTTTAAATGCTTGAACGAGTGCTTCTTGTTTTTGTTGTGCAGTTGCCATAGTTATAGTTACATTTCTTGTCAATAAAAGTATAAAAATCGAATCGAGATAATACCTAAGTATTATTTCGTTGTCTGAATTATACGCTATCCTTATAAGTCATTACACGATTAAACATTGTTTTTTGCTGGATAATACTATATCTTTTGCCGGCAAATATTTACGTAATTACTCAAATTTCGGAGACACCCAATGAAAGTAGCAGTATTAGGCGCAGCTGGCGGTATCGGTCAAGCGTTATCTTTATTATTAAAAACTCAGTTACCTGCAGGTTCAGATTTAGCTTTATACGATGTTGCACCAGTAGTTCCTGGTGTTGCGGTAGATTTAAGCCATATCCCAACAGCGGTTAACGTTGAAGGTTTCGGTGCTGACGACTTAGCTTCTGCGTTAAGTGGTGCTGATATTGTTATTATTCCTGCTGGTATGCCACGTAAGCCAGGTATGGATCGTGCTGATTTATTCGCCGTTAATGCTGGTATTATCAAAACGTTAGCAGAAGGCATTGTTGCTAACTGTCCTAAAGCTTTAGTGGGTGTTATCACTAACCCAGTAAACGGCACTGTGCCAATTGTTGCTGAAGTATTCAAAAAAGCGGGTACTTACGACAAGAACCGCGTTTTCGGTGTAACAACACTTGATGTTATCCGTAGTGAAGCATTCGTTGCTGAACTTAAAGGTTTAAATGTTGCTGAAGTTAAAGTACCAGTAATTGGTGGCCATTCAGGTACAACAATTTTACCGCTTCTTTCTCAAGTTGAAGGTGTTACTTTCTCTGAAGAAGAAGTTGCTGCATTAACGCCACGTATCCAAAATGCGGGTACAGAAGTAGTAAATGCTAAAGCGGGTGGCGGTTCTGCTACTTTATCTATGGGCGCTGCTGCTGCTCGTTTTTGTTTATCTTTAGTGAAAGGTTTACAAGGTGAAGAAGTAGTGGATTACGCATACGTAGACGTTGCTGATGGCGATGCTGCATACTTTGCACATCCTGTACGTTTAGGCGCTAATGGTATTTCTGAAATCTTACCATACGGTGAGTTATCTGCTTTTGAAGAAAAAGCGAAGAACGATATGCTAGCAACATTAAACAAAGATATTCAAGAAGGTGTTGATTTTATCAACGGTTAATCCTGAACTTTTTGTTATCAAAGCCAGTCATTGACTGGCTTTTTTTATGGATAAAATATTTAGACTTTATTTTTACGAGAATTATTAATTATTTTGTTCGTGCGGTTTTGATGTTTTATCAAGGTGTTTAAGTGCACTAACACTTAGCTGTGTGCCTAGCATAGATAATAAGCAGTAACTTAAAAAATAATAAAAGCCCATCCCGACATTTGATAACGTTGCACTACTTAACATGACGTTAATTTTAAAGCCAAAAACAGCTAGCGTTTGCTGGGTGGCTGTTTCTGCATGGTTAGTCGAAAGTACCGCTAAAAATATCGCAATAACAAACACATCTGCCATCGACCATTTACCAATAACATTAACAAAAGAAACTAATTTTTTTCCCAAATGAATATTTTTTAAAAAATAGCTGAGTGTCACTAAGGCTGTTTTTAACACGGGTATTGCGATAGAGAAAATAAATATTAACGCCGCAACTAGTAGGCGCTCATCTTGCCAAAGTTCATGAATGGTGCCTAATAATGATAATTCTTTATTGACGATTTCAGAAGATAAACTGCCATTGGCAACATTCGCCGTAACATCCATATTTAAATTAAAAATGGGTAGATAAATACCGGGAATAAAAAGTCCGATGGCGGCTAAGTTAACAATAAAACCTAAGTGTTTTCTAAGCATTTGTGACTCGATTCAATCTATTTAAATTCAAAATAATTGGTTAAGCCGTTCTATTGGCCGCAATATGCGCTAATGAGATAAGGGCGTTTTTATAATCAGAATCTGGAATAATTGCTAATGCATTGATGGCTTTATCTGCTTCTTGCTCGGCAATTTTTTGTGTATAACGTAATGAGCCAGTATCTTCCATTGCTTGTAGAATTTCGTCTAAATTGTCCATGCCGTCGCAATGCTCTATGGCATTTTGGATCAAGGTTTTTTGTTTGTCGGTGCCGTGTTTCATCGCATATAACAAAGGTAATGTTGGCTTGCCTTCGGCTAAATCGTCACCGACATTCTTACCCATTTCTTTGGCATCAGCGGTGTAATCCATAATATCGTCAACAAGTTGGAAGGCAGTGCCTAAAAACTTCCCGTAATTTTGCATCGCTTTTATTGTAAACTTATCTTGATCGGACACAACGGCAGCTAAACGGGTGGCGGCTTCAAAAAGCTTTGCGGTTTTGCAGTAAATAACCTGCATATAACTTTCTTCGGTGGTATTAGGATCATTACAATTCATTAATTGTAATACTTCACCTTCTGCCACAATGTTGGTGGCATCGGATAAAATATCCATAATTTCCATGTTATTAAGCTTAGTCATCATTTGAAAAGAGCGGGTATATAGGAAATCTCCTACTAATACACTTGCGCTATTGCCAAACAGAGCATTGGCGGTTTCTCGACCTCTGCGCATATTTGATTCATCAACAACATCATCGTGTAACAGAGTAGCTGTATGGATAAATTCAATAATAGCTGCAATATCAATATGCTTTGAACCGTTATAATTCAAGGCTCTTGCCGCCAATACGGTTAACATTGGGCGCATACGTTTGCCGCCAGCATTAACAATATAAACACCTAATTGATTGATTAATGCGACATCAGATTGAAGTTGAGAATAAATAAGATCATTAACGGCTGTCATATCAGCTTGTGCTAATGCTTGTATATTTTTGAGATCCATAAAGCGAAAATAGTGACCTAAAAGTTCAATTAACCATAAATTTATATGTGCCCAAGTTTACACGAAATTCAATGATATAGAAGGCTCTATTGAACTGGAAAAATTATTCTTTATTAATTATCATTTATCTCTTAAATGTACTTGCGATCCCTAATATCTTCGCGTAGAATTCGCGCCCTATATTTTTAAATTTAAGCGTCAAATATAACATTGGCGCAGTACGGAGTAGCTATGTACGCTGTATTCCAAAGCGGTGGTAAACAACACCGTGTAACTGAAGGTCAAACGGTTCGTTTAGAAAAAATCGAACTTGAAGTTGGCGCATCAGTTGATTTTGATAACGTTTTAATGATCGCTGACGGCGAAAACATCAATGTAGGCGCGCCTTACATTGCTGGCGGTAAAGTAACTGCGGAAGTTGTTACTCAAGGCCGTGGTGATAAAATTAAAATTGTTAAGTTTAAACGTCGTAAGCATTCACGCAAGCAAGCGGGCCATCGTCAATGGTTCACTGAAGTGAAGATTACTGGTATTAACGGCTAATTAGGAGCGATTAAAAATGGCACATAAGAAAGCAGCAGGTAGTACCAAGAATGGTCGTGATTCAGAGAGTAAACGTTTAGGTGTTAAACGTTTCGGTGGTGAATCAGTATTAGCAGGTAACATTATTGTTCGTCAACGTGGTACTCGTTTCCACGCAGGTGACAACATGGGTATCGGTAAAGACCATACTTTATTTGCATTATCTGACGGTAAAGTTCAGTTTGATGTTAAAGGTCCTAAAAACCGCAAGTTTGTAAGTATTGTTGCTGAGTAACAGTATTTAAGAATTGAAAAACCCTGCTGTTTGGCAGGGTTTTTTTTTGCAGCTATATTTGATCTAGCATCAAATAGTTAGGCTTTGTATCACCTAAGCGAGTAAAATCGCTTATAATACATACAAGCAATTAGTTTTGGAGTGTTTTACAGCACCATGAAATTTGTAGATGAAGTTGAAATTCGCGTAGAAGCCGGTGACGGTGGTAATGGTTGCGTAAGTTTTCGTAAAGAAAAGTATATCGAATTCGGTGGTCCAAACGGCGGAGACGGCGGAGACGGCGGTGATGTTTATCTCATTGCAGACGAAGGATTAAATACGTTAATTGATTATCGCTTTGAACGATTTCATCGAGCAAAGCGTGGTGAAAATGGTAAAAGTAGAGACTGTACCGGTAAAGGTGCAGACGACTTATATTTAAAAGTACCTGTTGGCACACGTGCTGTTGATGTCGACACCGATGAATTAATTGGTGATCTTACGCAACATAAGCAAAAATTGTTAGTGGCGAAAGGTGGCTGGCATGGCTTAGGTAATACTCGTTTTAAAAGTAGTACCAACCGCGCGCCTCGTCAAAAAACCGATGGTACACCCGGTGAAATTCGCAGTCTTAAATTAGAGTTGTTGTTATTAGCCGATGTGGGTTTATTAGGTTTGCCAAATGCAGGTAAGTCGACACTTATTCGTAGCGTTTCTGCTGCGAAGCCAAAAGTCGCTGACTACCCATTTACTACCTTAGTGCCTAACTTAGGTGTAGTGCGTATCGATAATCAAAGTAGTTTTGTTATTGCTGATATTCCAGGGTTAATAGAAGGTGCAGCTGATGGCGCTGGATTAGGAACACAATTTTTAAAGCACTTAGAGCGTTGTCGTATTCTATTACATGTAATTGATGTATTACCTGCAGATGGCTCTGATCCGTTAGAAAATGCTAAAACCATCATCAGTGAACTTGAAACGCATTCAGCTAAACTTGCCAGTAAACCTCGTTGGTTAGTGTTCAATAAATTAGATTTAATACTCGAAGAAGAAGCTAAAGAGTTAACCGATCGCATTATTGAAGGGCTTGATTGGCAAGGCGAAGTTAGATCGATTTCCGCTTTTAATAAAATGGGTACAGAAGAGCTTTGCCAAGGCGTGATGAAATTTATCGATGAATTACCGGATGAAGTGGAAGAAACGCCAGAAGAAAAATCAGTTGAATTTAAATGGGATACTTACCATCAAGAAACCGTCGATGACCTTGATGATGATCTCGATGATGAAGATTGGGATGAAGATGATTACGATGTTGAAGTAGAGTATCGTCGCTAATTTTTCCAGAGCTTTAGTTACAGTAAAATGCCTATCACATGAATTGATAGGCATTTTTTTTGGGTAAAGAAGTAATTATTCTCTGGAGCAGGAATTTTTGAAATTGGGTTTCGTTTAATTAACACTCATAGTGGCTGATTCATTTGGCCAACAAGCAGTACATGCAAAGTGCAAAATTTGAACTATCATCAAAGAAGAAATGACTCAATAGGGAAGGTGTTCAAGTGCGTATTTATATCAAAGTAATTATGTTACTCGCGTTCTTATCTCTAAGCTCTGCTGCTCAAACATATAAAAGAATACAAATAAATGTAGGAGCGGGTATACGACCGCCATTTTTACTTGAAGACAATGCTAAAGGTGTTGGTCCCGATATCATTCATGCATTAAACCTCATCCAAGAACAATTTGTTTTTCAATTGGTGGCAGTACCTATTAAGCGACGTACACAATCATTATATGAGGGCTGGGTTGATATCATCATGTGGGATAACCCCAATTGGGGATGGGAGCTAGAGAGCTTGCAGCATAGTCAACCGTTAATCCATTCAAAAGATGTCTTTATAACGCACGCCGATCAATACCAATCTCAAGATGTTTTTAACCAATTAAAAAGCCATAGTTTAGCTATGGTTCATGGCTATCATTATAAATTTGTTAACTTTGAAACTGACCCCATTAAATTAAATCAATCATTTGATATTACTTTAGTACGAACAGAAGAAGACTCAATTAATATATTGTTATCTGGAAGAGTTGATATTGCTGTTGCCAGTGATGTAGCACTTGCTTGGCATTTTAAAAAACACCCGCAAAGTAAAAATAAAATACTGATCTCTGAGAAATATGATACTAAATATATGCGTTATTTCTTAGTGCCTGCTTCTTCGCCAATTTCAGCGAAAGAATTGGATGAACTGCTAATTTTAGCGGATGAAAAGGGGTTACTGACACCAATATATGAAAAGTATGGTTTAGTGAAACCAACTTTTAAACGTCAATCGCCTTTGATCTCACATTAGTTTCCACATAAATATTTTACGAAAAATTAAATTCTTTTTATTTACGCGTGTAACGCTAGTATCTATCGCTATTTTTTTATTAGAATAACCGACAATAAAAAACTGTAAAGAAAACTTATGACTATCCTTTCTATGATTGTAGCTCATGCTAATAACCGTATTATTGGCAAAGATAATGATATGCCTTGGCACTTACCTGCTGATTTAGCGTATTTCAAAAAAACAACCTTAGGTAAGCCTGTCGTCATGGGCCGCAAAACTTATGAGTCTATCGGGCGTCCATTACCGGGGAGAAAAAACATTGTCATTTCTCGTGATAAAAATTATCAAGCTGAAGGAATAACTACCGTTACTTCAGTTGAGGAGGCGTTAAAACAAGCGGGTGACGTTGACGAAGTGATGGTGATTGGAGGTGGTGCTATTTATCATCATTGTTTGCCTGCGGCTGATCGTCTGTATGTGACTCATATTCATGCTGAAATTGAGGGGGATACACAGTTTCCCGACTACGATACAAAAAACGATTGGCAATTAGTGCAAAGTGAAAAATATAGTGCCGATGAAAAGAATGCTTTTGATCTTGATTTTTGTCTTTACCAACGTATTAGTGAATAACGAGTATGTACCCACTTTCCTATATCGAACCTGTTTTTAGGCCGCCAAGTGAATGGAAAAGTTTGATATTACAAGTGACCAATGGCTGCTCTTGGAATCGTTGTACTTTCTGTGAAATGTACACGGCTGAGCAGAAAAAATTTAAACCTAAAAAACTTGAATTAATCGAACAGGAAATTTTGGCCATCGTAAAATCAGGTTTACCCGTTGGTCGGGTTTTTTTAGCGGATGGTGATGCATTAATGCTGCCATTTAAACGGCTGAAAGAAATTTTATTGCTGATCAAAAATTATTTACCAACGGTCACTCGGGTATCAAGTTATTGTTTACCGCGAAATTTAACCAATAAAACCGTAGAACAATTAACGGAGTTGCGGGCGTTAGGGTTAAAGTTAGTCTATGTTGGCTGTGAAAGTGGCGATGATGAAATACTCAATATCATTGATAAAGGGGAAACCTATGCCAGTTCATTAATTGCCCTTAATAAACTCAAACAGGCTGGGGTGAAAAGCTCTGTCATGATATTAAATGGCTTAGGTGGGCCAGAGTTATCAAAACAACACGCAATAAATTCTGCTCGATTAATGAATGAGGCTCAACCTGATTACTTGTCTACCTTAGTTGTTTCTTTTCCTTTAGGCGAAGAACGCTTTGCTAAACGCTTTGATGAACTTGGTTATCAAGCCTTTCGCTTGTTAAATCAATTTGAACTATTTCAAGAAATGAAACTGTTATTAACTGAATTGGAGTTATCTAAAACTATTTTTCGTTCTGATCACGCTTCAAATTACTTAGTATTAAAAGGTGTATTAGGACAAGATAAATGCAAATTATTGAATTTAGTTAATGAAGCTATTGAACGGCCAAGCAATGTAATTTTGCGACAAGAATGGCAGCGGGGTTTGTGATTCAACAATAACAGACAATAAAAAAGCCACTTTATGTGGCTTTATTGATTTTATAAAAGTGAATTGTTATTCCACTGTGCCGACAAAGCGATAGCCTTCACCATGAATAGTGTTGATGAGTTCTACAGCGCCTTCCACAGACTCAAAATGTTTTCTTAAACGACGAATGGTGACATCAACGGTTCTATCGTTAGAGCGTAAATCACGGCCTGTCATTTCTTTTATCAACTGTTGGCGCGTGACTATTTGTCCGGTATTTTCAATCAGTAATTTTAATGCGCGGTATTCACCACGAGGAATTGAAATAATCTCGCCGTTAGGAGAAGTCATTTTACGAGAGTTACCATCGAGCACCCAATGGTTAAAGCGAATAATGGCACTTTCCGTCTCAGTTTTACCTTGAGATATACGATTAAGGATATTTCGAGCTCGAATAGTTAATTCTCTTGGGTTAAAAGGTTTAGTGAGATAATCATCGGCACCGATTTCTAACCCTAGAATTTTATCGATATCACTATCGCGGCCTGTTAAGAAAATTAATCCTAAATCACTATTGTTGGTTAACTCACGCGCAAGTAATAAGCCATTTTTTCCGGGTAAGTTGATATCCATAATGACTAAATTAATTGTATTTTTTTGTAATTGTTGCTCCATGGCTTCGCCATTCATTGCTTCTGAGACAATATACCCTTCGGCTTCGAATAAATTACGCAAATTAAATCGGGTAACATCTTCATCTTCTACAATAAGTATATGAGGTTTTTGCATGCTCAGTTTCCAGTTAAAAAATACTTTTAAATAATGGGTATGTTAATTACATTTAGTTTAGCAACACCTATGAAACGTTTTATTTACATAGGTTATTAACCGTTAAAATACATGTTATATAACCTATTTATAAAAAACAATTACTAGTTAACCAGGTCAGCTTTATTTTATTAATTGAAATACTTAAAGTAATTGTTCACTGATAGGAAAATTTATTTCAAAAGTTGCCCCTTTATCTGGTTCACTATCTAAACGGATACTGCCACCAAGTGCTTGAGTCACTAAATTGTAAACTAAATGTAGACCAAGTCCGCTGCCACCTTCTCCACGTTTAGTGGTGGTAAATGGTTCGAAAATCTTATCCTTGATTGAAGCATCAATTCCATGACCATCATCTTTAAAAATAATATTAAGCTGTTCGCCTAATTTCATCACTGTGATATCAATAGCGCCATAATCTCTCTTGTCAAAACCATGGATAATAGAATTGAGAATTAAATTAATCATGACTTGATTGATCGGACCTGGTTTACTGACGACGAGTAAATCTTCAGGACAAGTGATATTAATTTGGTAGGGCGTTTTTCTGATTTGTGGAGCAAGTGTTAACAGCACTTCTTTAAGTAATACGTCAAAATTAAACTGACTAAAATCTTCATTAGATTGATCAACCGCTACTTTTTTAAAGCTTGAAATTAATTCTGCGGCTCGATTTAAATTACGGTAAATAATGCCAACGTTTTCTTGCCCTTCATTTAAGAAACGTTTTAATTGACTTGATTTTAATGTTTTTTCGTCAAATGACGTTTTTATTTCATTAAGTCTATCTGATAATAACGTTGAAGCTGTAACCCCTAACCCTATTGGCGTGTTTACTTCGTGAGCAACTCCAGCAACCATGTCGCCAAGTGAAGCCATTTTTTCGCTTTCTACTAATTGGCCTTGAAATTGGTGGAGTTTTTCTAAGGTAGATAATAATTCTTGGTTTGAATCTTTTAGCGCTTCGGTTCGTTTACTCACTTTATCTTCAAGCTCGATATTGAGTAATAAACTTTGTTGTTCAGCAACACCAAGTTTGGTGATATGACGTTCCGTTCTATTAAGTAGATTGTTAATATTTCTAGCTAAAATGTCGATCTCTTTGAACGGCATTGATTTAACTCTATATGAATAATCTTTCGTTTGTGAAATATGCAAAACATCAGCGTTTAATTCTCTTAATGGTGTGGTCACTATATTTTCTAATCGGAAGCTTATAAATACCACTGAAGCGAATAAAACTAAAAAAGTAACAATAAAAATAATAAATAGCTGAGTGCTAAAGGTTAGTCCTGAACGAATATCTGATTGAATGTAAATATAGCCGATTTCATTATCGTTATGCTTAATTGGTGCAACATATTTTACAATGTCGCCTTCGAAGTTTGGTGTTCTAAATTGCTCTTTTTCTTGTGGCGAGATCCGGCTGGTATTATTGGCTATTGAGCCACCCATTTTGAAATTGTAGCTAGCAAAAATACTGAAGTTATCAGGGTATTTTTTATAAATATCAATATAGTGAATTGAGGTGAGTGCTTGGAAGTTATCAAGTTTACTGTTGAGTTCGTTTAGTCTGTCGTTGCGAATATCTTCAGCACTTAATTGAGCAATGTACTTACCTAAATCAATAATACTTTGTTCGTATTGTTGTTTTGATTCATTCAAAAATGTGCTGGAAATATAATAAAGCGCAAGTGAAACAAAAATAAAAACAAAGCCTAACACTGTAGTCAATATTGAACGACGAATAGAGCTAATTTTATTGGTAAGTGTCATATTTAATTGATCGAATATTGATAGCTGCTAAGTAGATAATTATTGATAACTTAACAGATTTCAACTTTTGTTACAGAATTATGTTCAAATTAGCTATCGTTAGTAACTTAAACAGGCATGATAAATAGAGAATCCTCTCTCGACACATATTTTATCGACTTTACCTATCGAATGCTCAATTATTGGTTGGTACTTTAAAAAACTATTCGCAACAATGGTAAGCGTTCCTTTTTTTATTAGGTGTTTTTTTATCCCAGCTAAAAAATTTTCGGTCGCAGCATAGTGGGTTTTTATTCCTTGGTGAAAAGGGGGATTAGAAATAACATGATGGTATTGCTCTGTAATATTGGACAAACTATTCGTTGCGATTACATTTCCCGTTAAGTTATTGATCGAAAGAGTTTTTTCAGAAGAAGCAATGGCAAGTGCACTAACATCAGCTAAAGTTAATTCAGTGTTTTTACATGTTAAACCAATAAAGGTAGCGATTACCCCAGCGCCACAACCAAAATCAAGTACTTTACCGGCAATAATATTCGGTACATTGTTTAATAAAACTTGCGTACCTATATCTAATTTAGCTTGGCTAAACACTCCTGGTAAGGCTGCTACTCTATAAGTTAGCTGATTAACATTAACCGAATAATAATGAAACCATTCTTCAATATTGAACGATATATGATGATTCGTTAATTGTGTTTCAAATAACAAACAATGACGAGCCGCATCAATTTTTTCGCAAAAACTAGTGTGTGCTTTGATTAATTTATCAATAGATTTTATGCCACTTTTATTGTCACCAACAACCAGCACTCTTGTATCTGCATTCGTACACACAGCTAGCATTGCCAATGTAAAAAGCAGTTCTTGTTTACTTTTTGGAAAATGAATGAGCACTAAGTCATGGATTTTATTTGTCTGGTAATGTGCGGCAAAAATACATTGGCTTTGAGCATTTTTTTTATGCTGCTGATGAAGTTCAAAATTGTTATCGAAGTAAGTAATATCACAATCTTTATTCAATGCTGTTAAGCTATGTGACAATTCATCATCTGGCATATTTATTAATAATGGCTTTTTTGCCAATAAGAGGCGTTCATTACGAATTAATACTTGGCTTAAGTTGCTTAAATACATTGAATTACCTAGGGTCTGTTGTACTTTTAATTTATAACTCAGTTGTGCTTGAAAAAATGGCAATCGTGGTACTTAATTTAAGTAACCTATGATCAAATGAAGTTGTTTGAAGAAGGTATTCTACAATAAGATACTGAATTCACCAATAATTCAACTAAGACAAACGCGCATTTTTGAGCGTTAAACATGGAAAGTTTTAAAAAGGGAAATATCATTACCGCTAAATTATTAACAAAACTCAAAGCAGCCTGGCTTAGAAGTAAATATAGAGCTTATTTTTTGACGCTTAAATATTTATATTGGCCAAGTCTATTTGCAGATAAACCAACCATTGAAGTTTACCTCGCCTTGAATGATCCTCATAGTTTTATGTTAGTCCAAGTACTAAGTGAGATAGAACAACGTTTTAAGGTCAATTTAAAATTATTTCTTATTTATGAAACCGTGCCAACGGTGGGCGTTGATCCTAAAATAATACGTCATTGGGCGTTAGCCGATGCCAATTATATAGCCCAACAATATGGCCTCGAATTAATTAAACAGTATCCATCTGCTAAAGCGTTAATAACCGGCCAACAAATTTGGCAACTTAGTTCAAAAACTGTCGAACAAGCTGCAACGATATTTAAGCAAACTTGGTTTGATACATTTGATTTTTATTATAATCCTTCAACGCCGCTGATAAATTTTCAAATTAAAAATCAGCAAAGATTGTTTAGTAAAGGACATTATTTACCTGCGACATTACTTTTTGCCGGAGATTGGTACATTGGAATTGATAGATTAATACATTTAGAGACTAAATTAATTAATCTTGGTTTGAGCAAGAGCAATGAATTAAGCAAATATAATGCTAATTTATTAACGGATAAATGTGTTAGTAATGAAGACTTTATAGCCCCTTGTCGTGAAAATCAGAGTGAAAACAATGTTTGCGAAGTGTTTATTTCTCTAAGAAGTCCCTATTCTTATCTGGGCTTTGAGAAAGTCAAAGCGTTAGCAAAAAAATACCATACCTCGTTAAGAATTAAACCTATATTACCTATGGTGATGCGAGGTTTGGGTATGCCAATAAATAAGGCTCGTTATATTTATATTGATGCCTACCGTGAAGCTAAATTAGCGAATATTCCTTTTCAAACCTTTAATGATCCTATTGGACAAGGCATTGTTAATTGTTACGAGATTTTTAGTTATGCCGAGTCAAAAGGGAAAGCGGTCGAGTTTATCAGTGCCGCGTTTGAAGCTATTTATGTAAAAAATTATGATGTTTCACAACATCAAATGATGAAGCTGATCTGCCAATCAATAAATCTTGATTATAGCAAAGCCAAAGAATACGCAATGCAACATGATTGGCAACAATGGACTGATGTTAATCAAACTGAATTAGAAGAGCTAGGCTTTTGGGGTGTACCTTGTTTTAAATATCAAGATACAAGTTGTTGGGGGCAAGATCGCCTCGCTCAGATAGAACATGCTATGAAAGAAAACATGAATAAAGCGGTCTTTGAGAAATAAGATTGTTGTTTAGTTTTTTTTGATGGCTAGACGGCTATTGCTTCGCATTAGAATAAATGTTCTAATAGTGCCGTCCCTTATTTAAGTTAACTTGTCGTTTAAATCATAAAAGACAAGTTATCCCAAAAGGGCCAGAAGAGGAGCGTTAACTAGGTAGTTATCATGAAGAGATCAAACTCTAATGATTGATAGTAATGGAGATTAACGCCGAGATAATTACATATTTTGATGATGTATTTGTCGGTTGTTTAGGTTGAATCCTAACAATTGTCACCTATTTTTTATATGTTTTAGACCATTAAGTTTCTAAAATATTTAATGTTAATACTGGTGGAGAGCTTCTGGCCTTTGTTAGCCTCTCTTCATCTTTAGTTGAGGCTATACAAACGCCTTAAAGTTCTCCGAACAATTTGAGTTCGAGAGAAATGAATCAAACTGAACAGGCTGTTAAAAGCCAACCTCAACAAATACAAACTATTTCAGAAACGCACCTGTGGACAGCATTAGTTACCCCAATGTTACTTAATGGGGATGTTGACTTTGTTGCCCTTGAAAAACTAGCTATTCAGCAAGCCAGTGGAGGCAACGGCATTACCTTACTTGGTAGTACCGGTGAAGGGTTAGCTTTAACACCATCTGAACAAATAGCCGTAGTTAAATGCGTGTGTGCATTATCATTGAATGTTCCTATTATGGTGTCAGTAGGGGGGTATAACTTAGCTAATCAAATTGCTTGGATATCTCAATGCAATAATCTCGCTATTTCGGCTTATCTTTTAACTTGTCCTATCTACGCTAAGCCAGGAGAGGTCGGTTTAATTCAATGGTTTAATGCCCTGTTAAATCAAGCAGAACACCCATGTATGATATATAACATCCCGTCACGCAGTGGTATTAATATTCCTCTCAATGTGATGAAAAGCATTCAAACTCATAAAAATTGCTGGGCTATGAAAGAGGCGAGTGGTGATATTGAGAACTTTAAATCATATGCGCAACATTGTCCTGAACTTGCTATGTATAGTGGTGAAGATGCCATGGTGCCCCACTTGGTTGAAGCCGGAGTTAAAGGCTTAGTCTCTGTTGCTGCCAACGTTTGGCCTGCGGCAACACATCAATACGTTGACATGGCATTAGCAGGTCAACATCAAACATTATTTCCTGTCTGGGATGAAGCGGTAGCGGCATTGTTTCAAGTAGCAAGCCCTATCCCGGTAAAAGTATTAATGCATCTTACAAATATGTTGAATTACCCAACATTACGAGCACCACTTACCGAACTAGAAATAACAGAAAATCCGTTCGCATTAAAATCTTTAATGGCAATGGATATCGCAATTAATCAATGGCTTGAGCAAAGCCAATCGTAAATTTAAAACAAATCATTGGAGTTAAGCAGTAATGAATTGGCAAGACACATTAGCACAGTTAGAAGCAGGTACGATACGTGCGGCAAATCAAGATGAACAAGGTAATTGGCAAGCGAATATTGCTGCTAAAGAGGCGATTTTAGCGGCCTTTAAAGCTGGAGAAAATACCGAGTTTTCAGGAATATACCAAGGGTTTGTTGATAAGAATAATTTACCTGCCCGTGAATTTACAGTTGAAAACGGTGTGCGGTTAGTCCCTGGTGGTTCATCAGTACGTCGTGGTGCTTATGTTGCTCCTGGCGTGATAATTATGCCACCAGCCTATATCAACGTTGGTGCATTTGTTGATTCTGGTACTATGGTTGACAGTCATGCATTGATTGGTTCATGTGCACAAATTGGTAAAAATGTTCATGTATCAGCCGCTGTTCAAATTGGTGGTGTGTTAGAGCCTGTTGGTGCTAGCCCCGTTATTATCGAAGATGATGCATTCTTAAGTGCCGGCGTTGTGATTGTTGAAGGTATTGTTGTTAAAAAAGGGGCGGTGTTAGCTCCCGGTGTTTCTTTGTCTGCGTCCGTTCCTGTTTATGATTGTGTCAATCAAGTGATGCTTGAAAAAGGGGCTGATATCCCTGAACGAGCCGTGGTTGTACCGGGTACACGTCCAGTGAAAGGTGAATGGGCTGAATCTCAAGGGCTGAATATGGCATGTGCGTTAATCGTTAAATATCGCGATGAAAAAAGCAATGCGTCATTAGAGTTAGAATCTTTATTGCGTTAAGTGCAGACAATCAACGATAACATAACCCCTGAGTGAAAAATATGAGCGCCAATACTAAAGCCCCTGTTTGGTTTGAGCAATTTAAAGCCGATAAACAGTTTCAACCCAGCTTACTTGCACATCAATCGCAAAATGAGCATGAGCAAGCTTACTTTGTTTATCATCTTGATGCGTTAAAAGCACATTTAGCGTTTTTACAACAGCAAGATGTCATCAAACTTTGGTTCGCAGTGAAAGCGAATCCGTTATCAAGCATCATTCAAACGCTTGATAGCGCGGGGTTTAATTTTGATGTTGCTAGTACTGGTGAGTTGAATCAAGTGCTTAAACAGGGGGTTAGTAGCGATAGAATATTAAACACCGGTCCTGCGAAATCAAAAAAACAATTAGCTAATTTTATCGAACAAGGGGTAAATACCTTTGTCGTTGAAAGTATCAATCAACTGCATTGGCTGAACGAAGTGGCGAGTGAGCAACAAGTTAAGCCACAAGTGTTATTACGAGTACAATTACAATGGCCTGATGGAGAAAAAAATCCGTTAGGCGGTAATAGTTTAACACCCTTTGGTTTGTCAGTTGCTGAGTGGCAAAATATTCATGTTGACGATTTTACACAATTAGATCTTTGTGGCTTACATATTTTTCAATGGGGCAATATGCTCAGTAATGAAAAAATGTATTCGCTTTGGCAGCAAATGGTAGAACCTTTAGTAGGTTTGGCAAACGATATTGGTATGTCGCTTAACATCCTAGATTTAGGTGGCGGCTTAGGTATCGATTATCTTGAGCAAGGGCAAAAACTGTCTTGGCAAAACATATTAACAGATTTAGCAAAAATTAAAGCGCAAGCAAATGTAGCAGAGCTTTGGTTAGAGCTAGGGCGTTTTGCCGTTGCTGAATGCGGTTATTATGTCGCGCCAGTGGTTGATCGAAAACTCAATTACCAGCAAGAGCAATTAGTGCTTTCTGCAGGCATTAATCATCTTTTACGACCAGCTATAACGGATCAACCTTTTCCTGCGAGTTTATTACGAGATTCTTCAGCGCAAAAACAGCACTTTGATATTCATGGTCCCTTGTGTACCAGTATGGATAAATTAGGTCATTTGCCACTTCCTAATGATGTGCAAGTGGGTGATCAACTTATTTTTGGTTATGCCGGAGCCTATGGCTTTACTGAGAGCATGCCATTTTTTCTTTGCCATCAAATAGCGGCTGAATATACCTATAGCGAAGGAAAATTAACGGAAGTGCGAGCCGCTGAGCCTGCCGATTGGTATTTAAGATAAAGCTGAAAAGCTCATAATAAATTGAGAATAAACATTAATTATTGAGAAGTGAAATGACGCAATTTTCTAAAGAAGTCATGCATGTTGGTGAAATGGCTAGTGGTGCTGCATTAACGGTACCCGTTTATCGTTTAAAAGGGGAAGGAAATGCCCCAAGTGTTTATATTCAGGCCAATATGCATGGCGCTGAAGTACAAGGTAATGCGGTAATTTTTCAATTACTTGAGTTATTAAGAAATACCAACATTAAAGGTGATATTACCTTAGTTCCTTATGCTAATCCGGTGGGATGTAATCATAAAAATGGTGAATACACTTTAGGTCGATTTGACCCTATTACCGGGGTGAACTGGAATCGAATGTACCATTTTGATGAAAGTATCATTAAGCCATTTGTTCGTGACAGCATAGGCAAAGATGACAAAACGATCGAAGCAAACTTTAAGGCAATAATGATAAATAGCATTGAGCAAAAGCTTGATCATAATATTTTTGGCTTAACGACCGGACAGCGGATAGCCTATCAATTGCAGCGTTTAGCGCATCAGGCTGATTTAGTGTTAGATCTTCATACCGGTCCAATTTCGAGTAAACATTTATATTGTCCTGAATATGCCATTGAAAGCGCAAAATATTTTGATATCCCGCATACTTTACTGATTCCTAATGAATTTGATGGTGCTTTAGATGAAGCAACTTTCTGTCCTTGGTGGAAGTTAGAACAAGCGTTTGCCGAATTAGGCATCAAATTTTCTATCAGTTCAGCACATCTCAATAAAGAAAGTTTTACTGTCGAACTTGGCTCACAAGAGCAAATTGATTTAGATGTTGCGCTTGAAGATGCAAAAAGCATATTAAGCTATTTACAATATAAAAATGTCATTGATACGAATGAATACCAACCGCAAAAACTGACCCGTTATGCTTGTTATTTAAAAGACTATAAAGCCTTTTACTCACCTATGGGTGGCATGGTTGATTACTTGGCAGAATTTGGCAAACCCCTTAAAGCGGGTGAGCCATTAGCACGGATATTACGTATGGATAACTATCACTTCGAAGAAAAAGGAGAGGCAGATCCATTACATTATGTTTCGTTAGATCAGGAGGTTATCCCTATTTTACATTTTGCTTCCGCGAGCGTAAACCAAGGTACTGAATTATATAAAGTATTTACGAATTTTTTTATTTTAGAAGAGTAAATGCTGACGGCAGTATAAACCTTTGTCTCGACAGTTTTATCACAAAATTTTTCAAAACATTTCTTAGTTATTGACGATTCCTGTTATTACGGGCAATCTGGATAAAAACTATACAAGGGAAAGGTTATGGATTATAAAAAAACATTGTTTTATGGTGGCTTATTTTCGTTATTACTCGCGGGATGTAGCCAACCAGAACAAGCCAAAGAGAGCGAATCAGCTGCGCCGTCACAACAAACATTGCTTGAACAAATAGCTGAAAAATCAAACGAAAGTCCTACCGTAGCGAGTTTCAATGTCCCAATAGAATATTTCACTTTAGATAATGGATTAAAAGTAGTGCTATCGCCTGATGATACTGCTCCCACGGTTACTGTTGCCGTTTATTACAATATTGGCTTTAGAAATGAACCAAGGGATCGAACAGGCTTTGCTCATTTATTTGAACACATGATGTTTCAAGGCTCAGAAAACCTTGGCAAAATGGAATTTATTAAATTAGTGAACGCCAATGGCGGCGTACTAAATGGTTCGACACGATTCGACTATACCAATTATTTTGAAATAGTCCCTTCACATAAATTAGAAACCTTTTTGTGGGCAGAAGCTGATCGAATGAAAGGCTTAGCCATCACGCAAGAAAGTTTAACTAACCAACAAGGTGTGGTTAAAAATGAAGTAAAAGTGAATGTGCTTAACCAGCCCTATGGTGGTTTTCCGTGGTTAGACATGCCGCAATATGCTTATTCGAACTGGTACAACGCCCATAACTTTTATGGTGATTTAAAAGATTTAGATGCGGCTAATTTAAAAGACGTCGATGACTTTTTTAACCTTTATTATTCACCTAACAATGCCGCGTTAGTGGTCGTGGGTGATATTAATATGGTTGAAGCAAAAGCTATGGTTGAAAAGTATTTTGCTAAATTACCCGCCAGTAAATTACCTCCTGCTCCTGATCTAACAGAGCTTCGTCAAGAAAAAGAACTAAGCTTTAATAAATTTGATAAATTAGCGCCAAAACCCGCTTATGCTTTTGCTTATAAAATGCCTGAACGCAATACGCCAGAGTATTATGCGATGGGTATTATTGATCAAATTTTAGTGCAAGGTGAAGATAGCTTGTTGTATCAAGAGCTAGTGAAAAACAAGCAAATTACCGGTGATATTGGCGGAGGTATCAATTACTTATTAGGAAATATGTTTAATTATAATGGGCCAATGTTATGGATGAGTTCTTTCACCCATGACGAAAATGTTAGCCAAGCACAAATTAACGCGGCTATTGATTCGGTAATTACTCGCTTAGAAGAACAACCATTAACCCAAGAAGAAATGGCAAGAGCTGTCGTTAAAATACGCTCTAGTTTATTTGACTCTTTAGATGAGTTTTATGGTTTTGGTAAAGCGGATTTATTAGCCAGTTTTGCTTTGTTTGATAATGACCCTGGAAAAATTAATGCGATTGAAGCTGCTTTTAAAAAAGTGACACCAGAATTAATTATGCGTACCGCCAAAGAATATTTGCGGAGCACCAATCGAACGATATTAACGGTTACACCAGGTGAAGACCCTGCTAAACAAGAACCTGAAACTGATTCAGCCAGTCAAACAAGTGAAGGAGAATAAAATGTATTTAATTAAAAAATCATTCAACTTGTTGGCGCTTGCCAGTATTTTATCACTTAGCTTAGTTACCTCACTCTATGCGAAAGAACTGCCACCAGTAGGTAGTAAGCCAAGTAATTTTCAAGTGCCAAAAACGTCGACTATGCAATTAGATAATGGTTTGAAAGTCACGTTTATCCCTTATGGTACAACACCTAAAACAACGATTCGTTTAATCACCAATACTGGTAATATTGATGATGGTAATCAACCTTGGTTGGCTGATTTAAGCTACGAAATGTTAAGGCAAGGTACTAAAACCCAATCGGCTAAAGAAATTGCAGAAAATGTTGCTAGTATGGGCGGACAAATAAATTCATCTGTTGCCATGGATTCAAGTTGGCTAGGCGTTGATGTGTTAAGTGAATTTTCTGAAGACGCCATAGATGTCCTTGCTGATATGGTTTTAAATCCAGCATTAGCCAGTAGCGATTTATCACGAATTAAAACAGATCGTACTCGTCAATTAAAAGTGCAATTATCGCAACCGGGTAATATTGCATCACAAGCTTTTTATAAAGCGATTTATGCGAACCATCCTTATGGCGAACTATACCCTTCAGAAGAAAGCTTATCGGGTATTTCAGGTGATAATATTAGTCAGTATTTAACGAAAAATTTAGTGGCAGGGCGCAGTCACTTATATATTTCTGGGGTGTTTGAACAATCAAGCTTACGTGAGAAAATTGCGAAGGCTTTTTCTACTTGGCCACAAGGTGAAGCTAAAAAATCAATGTCGGTGATCAGCCAAACTGGGCCTAAAGTGATTATGCTTGAGCGAGAAAATTCACCTCAATCAACCATCCGCTTAGGTTTAGCTGCTATTGCTCCTGATCATCAAGATACTATGGCAATGAATATGATGAATACTTTATTAGGGGGCGCATTTTCTAGTCGAATTACCAGTAATATTCGTGAAGATAAAGGCTATACGTACTCGCCTTACTCTACCATAGTAAATCGAATTAATTCAGGCGTTTGGTTTCAATCTGCAGACATTACATTAGAGTCTACAGGAGCTGCATTAACTGAAATTTTTAATGAGATTAATCTGCTTGCTAAAACACCACCGTCTACCGAAGAGCTTGATGGTATTAAAAATTATATGGCGGGCATTTTTGTGTTAAGAAACTCGTCACGTGCCGCCGTGATTAACCAACTCTCTTTTATTGAACTTCACCAACTTAGTGATAATTATTTAAAAGATTATGTGGCTAATGTTTATGAAGTAACACCTGAGAAAATCAGTGAAATGGCAAGTAAATACTTAACACCTGAAAACATGACTTTAGTGGTGGTTGGTGATAAAGCGCAATTAACACCACAACTGAAAGCTGTGAAAGCGCTAAAAGGTTATTGGTAAGATATCAGGTTTAACCTACGCTTGATGGTAAATTGTTATTATCAAGCAAGGTTAACTGTTGATTAAATAATTTAAGGTCGGTTTAAGCCATGCTTAGCGGCTTTACCATTAGCATGTATTTCATTGCGCTTATTGTTAGCCAGATCGTCTTGTTTAGTAGAATTTATCAAGGCGGTCTTAGGTTAAATAAGTTCAACGTCTAGTGTTTCAGCAAGACGACGACGGTAATGATTCAGCTCAGCATATGGGCGTAAATTTGCAATCAGTGCACGAATCAATGTGTTACTTAAATCGGCCTTTGTTAATTCTGCTTCAATTAATGTAACTGTTTCAAGCACCGAGGTTTTCTGCTGCTCGTTGAAGTCTGTTAAGTGATTTTTTATATTATCTAAAATATCACTCGCTTTTTGTCGTTGAAGATTTTCAAGATCAACATTTTGAGTAAGCGGAAAATTATCTTTGGTGATCAGGGGCGATAAATTGGATGTGTTTAATGCCTTTATTGCACTATCTACAACAAACGAGATTAAGTGTGCACAACGCTTAATGGAGAAATTTGCATCATCTAACGTTAAATAAATCGAATACTCTTGTAGTAAACCGTTTACCAACGACACTATGTCGTAAATCCAAGGAGTAATGCTATCACCGTAAGCGTTAATCAGCACTTTTTGCTGCGAGAGATGGTAGTTAATTCTACATTCCTTTAAAACTGCCATTATATCTGTATCCATGACAATTGATTCATCCGTTAAAAACATCTGAATAAATGACCGTTCATTCAATACCTCTTGAAACTCACAGATTAAGTATTGTTCTAATAATTCACTTCCTGTTGTTTGGTTCTTCGTCAGCAGGTTATTAACCGCTTGCTGACTTTTTTCATCCGTTTGAATAAATAGCGCCTTTACAATATCAAGCTTACCGGTGAAATAAGAATATACAGAGCCTTTTGCAATGCCAGCATCTTCTGCAATGCCAGCTATTGTAGTGCCTCTGAAACCTTTTTCAATAAATAAGGCTTTAGCCGTAGCAAGGATAAGTTCTCGTTTAGAAGATGGTGTATTAGACATGAAGCGCTTCTCAAAATGATATTAAACTTTTTATTTACAACAACTATTGTGACACATAAATGAATATTGACCAATAAGTCATTTGACATATGACCCTTTGGTCACTATATTGTGACCAGTATTAAATAAAAGGTCATTTTTATGACTTTTTGGTCATTAGTGGAGAGGTTTATGAAAGAATCATCTGGTACAACTCAAGGATTATGGCAGTTATTATTACCTCATAAACCTAATAAAAGCGCTTTTGTCTATTTAGCATTACTGGTGATTGGTGCGACAGGGCTTGAGCTTATTTTACCTTTATATTCAAGTTACTTGGTTGACTCAATTGGTAGTGATGGAATTGAAACTTATATCATTATCGGTCTTATTGTCATTGTATTAACGACAGCTATATTGGAAGCTTTTCTTGGTTGGTATGGTGGCAAGATCGGGCATACTATTAGCCTTAATTTACGTTATAGCTTAATTGGCAGATTGCTTTCTTGTCAAACGCAAAGCATGGATCAAGAGCATAGCGCTGAGCTAAGTGCTCGAGTGATTAACGATTCTAAAGAAGTAAAATCTGTTTTAGCGGAAGATCTTATTGGACTATTAAGTGGTGTTATTTCGCTAGTTGCCGTGATCGTTATTATGTTTATATTAGACTGGCGATTAACTTTAGTGCTTGTTAGTTGTGTTCTTCTAGGTTTTATTATTATTACCCCGATCGCTTTAATGATGAACAATATTGGACAGGCTCAACAAACCGCTGAAGCGAATTTACTAAAATATGTAACTGAATGGCTGCGATATGGAAAATTGATAAAATCGCATAATGCCGCTAGTCAAATGCAACACCAATCAAAGCAATTACTTGATGCTAGTTTTAAGCATGAAATGAGAGCGACGAAAGTCATGTCATTAATTGGGCCAATTGCAAATTTAGTGTTAATGATCAGCATGATTGCGATTTTAGCTTTTTCGGCTTACTGGCTTAAACAGGGGACATTAACGCTCGGAACCATAACGGCTTTTTTATTATATTTATTTGGCTTAATTTTCCCATTAATGTCGATGGCGATGTTTTTTAGTAACTTAAATAAAGCTGCAGGTGCAGCGAGCCGTTTATCTGAAATTGATGCGTTTGAAAAAGAGCCTGCTGGCTCAGGTGTTCTAATAGACGAAATATCAAGATTATCTGTTGAAAATTTAAACTTTATAAGAAATGGAAAAACAATATTAGAAAACGTTAATTACCAATTTGAAGGGTGTGGTTTTTCAGTTTTACTGGGAGAAAGTGGCAGTGGTAAAAGCACTTTACTTAGTCAGTTTTTAGGTTTTTATCCAGATACCTTTGAACAGGTTCTGATTAATAATAAACCCTTAAGTGCATATAACTTATCATCTGTTAGACAGGCAATTGCATGGGTAGATCAAGAGCCTAAATTATTACATGCAACGGTTTATGAAAATCTAACTTTAGGGTTAACTGAAAATATTGAAAGAGATCACATAATCTCAATATTAAAATCAGTGGGGCTGACTGCGTGGTTAACCAGAATTGAAAACAATCTAGACTTAGTGGTATCTGAGCAAGCGCATCAATTTTCAGGTGGAGAAAAACAAAGATTTGCGATTGCTAGAGCTATTTTACGTCAGTCAAAAGTATTGCTATTAGATGAACCAACATCCGCTTTAGATGATATAAATAAAAAAGAATTATTGGTATTGCTGAGACAGTTAGCGATAAAAATGCGTGTTATTGTGATCACTCATCATCTCGATATTATTGAAGCTAGTGATGACGTGATTGAAATGGTTGCGGGTAAATTAGCTCGGAAAATAGCAACATAAGGACTTAATAGAGGAAAAATTCATCGCCTACATAGTCGTTATTTAATGAATAGCTATTAATAGGCGATAAACCTTTCATAGGGAAGACTATAACTTTAACTCTAAAATTTTTAATAGCCTCTAGTTTTGCGTTCATTCAAATTTAAGGCGAAAAAGGATAAATTTTTTCAATACACTTTCTATCATTGTACTTTTTATCAAAGCACTTTTTAATTAGCTTTAAATAGCTATTCCTCTTTTTTATCAAAAGCTTCCACTAAAAATAGCGATATCCTTATCGTCAAAATTTATCACTAACTCTTCGAAATTACTGTTTAAATGTTAATTTATTGTTGATTAATATATTTTATACAATATACTTTTGTTTGCTTTTTAAGCAAATCAATAATAATAAAACCCCGAGGGTAGTGTCGTGAAAATAGAAAATAACCCGTTATATGCCGGATTATTGCTTGGAATGACTATGGTCAGTTCCGTTGCAAATGCCGAGCAAATAGCAACTATGCCGAGTAAAGCAACGGCTCAAGTAATCAATAGTCAACATGCTCAGCATGTGAAAAATATCGATCAACAAGGTTTTAATCCGCCAAGACAAATATCACCCCATCAATTTCAACAACTTTTACAAAACAACCGAAAGATTGATGACTTATACAAAGTAAAACAAACAAGTCTTGTGACTGAAAAACATGCGCAATTATTGTCAGCAAAACAAAGTGGCAAAGATAAAGTCCGTAGTAACAGCACATCAATTGCACCACTTACTTGTACTTCTCCTGCAGAGTTGCAAAATCTTAGTGGTAACGATTTAGTGAATGCCGTGAAAGAAGGAGAATTAACTTCTTGTTTATACGGATTATTTGATACTTCGCTCGTTGGCACGAGTGTGTTTTCTGATGAAAGTGCTTTAACCATTGTAAATGCAATCAATAGTCATTTAGTTGGTTACACAGGTACAGATGTTAACAGTGCTGCTGAACTTGAAAAACTGGTCATTTACTTACGTGCTATGCATTGGGCAGAGTGGGGCAATAATCGTGTAATGCCTGCTGGTTATCAATCAGCGCTTGAGCAAGCTTTTAGTCAATATTTTGCGGGTGAGCATTTCGTTACTTTTAACGGTGACGTAACGCGAGATTTTATGGTGCGTTATGAATTACTGATTTTATTAAGTAGCTCAGGTACAAATAGAATGCCGTATATAGCCCGATTAACCGATGCCGTACTTGGTTATGCTAAAACTGCTAACCAGGATGACAACTGGGGCGTTTACTATGAAGAAAATGGTTTCACGCAGTTATTAACGCATCTATTTAATGCATCAGAAGACAGTAGTGCTGAACTTGAACAAGCAGTAATAAATACCCCAAGCATACTGGCAAATCTGCAAGCCTTTGTTGATGTAGAAGGTACTTGGCTAATTGGTCACACACGTGAATATCAATGGGGCGATAGTGTTAATGAGCTAGCGCGATTTTTACGTTTCGGTGGCACCATTGCCGAGACTGTGCGTCCGAGCATCCAAGCAATTTTAGCGAATTATAGTTATCAAGGTACGGGAAGTTTAGGCTGGTTAAAAGCGCAATCTGCGGTGACATTTTATGATAGTGAAAATTGTGCCTTGTATGGTGATGCTTGTAGCTTTGATTTACAAGCTACGGTTTTATCAGGTAATCACGTCTGTAGTTCAACGTTAAAACTACGCTTTCAACCTCCTATTGCTAATGAAAACCTGGTTGAGATTTGTCAAACGTTAAGTGAACAAGAACAAGAGTTTCATCAATTATTTAACACCAGTGCTGAAACTCCTGTTGCCGATGACAATAATACTGATCTGGAAGTGGTTATTTTCAGTTCATATAACGATTATGACAATTTTGCCGGCAATTTTTTTGGCATCAATACCAATAACGGTGGCATGTATTTAGAAGGTGATCCTTGGGTTGAAAATAACCAAGCACGTTTTATTGCACATCAAGCCACTTGGCTAGCAGATTTTGCTGTCTGGAATTTAGAACATGAATATGTGCATTATCTTGATGGCCGATTTAATAAATGGGGTAATTTTAGCGAACAAGATGCCAATTCCGTTTGGTGGGGGGAAGGTTTAGCTGAGTATTTATCTCAACCTGAAAACAACCCTAATGCTTTGGCAGTAGCGCCACAAGCAACATACAACTTGAGTGAGCTTTTTCAAACAACCTACGAAAACAGTGACACATCAAGAACCTATTATTGGGGATATTTAGCCACTCGCTTTATGTTAGAGCAGCAAACTTCAGAAATAGACAATGTATTACTGCCTAGCCTTCGAGCTCCGAAGAGAGTGATTTCAACCGGTGAGTGTCAATTTGATTGGGGATGGAAACTTAAAACTGAAGCTATTAGTAATAATTGGTCATGGGCCTATGACGATAGTGAATGGTCAACGGGTGATTGGGTTTGGACTTGTGGTCAACCTCAGCCTGAAAACAATGAAGTGCCTGTATATACCCCATATCAAGAAATATTAAATACGTGGGGAACGTCATTTGATGAACAGTTTTCACAATGGTTAGTTTGTTTAGTAGATGGTGAAGGTGTTTGCCAAGCTCAAGCAACTAAACCTGCGGATCTTGATGGTAACGGCGCTGTTGATATTCGGGATGTTAATTTGTTTAACCAATGGTTAAGAGAGGGAGCAGATTTAACACTTGATTATGATTTTAATAAAGATGGCAAGGTCGATCGTCGAGATGTTAGACCTATGATGGCTTTATGTGATCTAGCACGTTGTGCTGTAGCGCCATAAGTCAATTCGCTGCTTTTTCTTTTCTTCATTCAAGCAAAGAAAAAGCAGCATATAACGAGCAATTACTAATAAAAATTACAGGATTTAAACATGAAAAATATATTACTTATTATTGCGCTACTTTTCAGCGTAAACAGTCAAGCAACACTTATTGCTTTGTCATTTGATCAAACAGAATATAATAACAACGAGACCATTACCGGTCAGTTAGTGGCGAGTGATTTATCTTATTTGTTAGGCGGTTTTGCAGGCACCATCAATTTTGACCCTAGTCAACTTGCGTTAACGGGTTGGTCATTTGGCAATGGTTTTGATGATGGACTTGGTAGTTACTCTGCCGTAGATGATAGTGTTGCCGGCACTTTATATTTAGAAGATTTTGCCGATTTTTATGCCGATGAACCGACGATAATTGCGAATCAAGGTGCGAGTTTTGTTTTGGCAAGCTTTACCTTTAATGCGTTATCTTCAGGCATTCAAACGGTAAGTTTACTACAAGGGTTAGAAGTGGTTAGTTTTGATAATTCACAGCTTGAATCATTTGCTGGCCAATCAGTGAGCTTTAATGTTTCACAAGTACCTGAGCCAATGTCGATAGTATTATTAGCTGCTGCTTTAGTTTTCTTAATTCGACGACCAGTAAGTTAATCAATAAGTAAATGATTAACGAAAGCCTATATTCAATGAGAGAGAATCACTCATAGAATGTATAAAAAACAAAGCAGTATCATGAATACTGCTTTGTTAATTTAAAATTGTTGAGAATAAATTAAAACGTAATATGCGTTTTTAAATAAGCAAATAAGTCGCGATAACCTTTACCTAATTTTTCGAGTTTTTTCTCTTTAGCTGCTTGTCTGATCAATTGCCTAAGCTTTTGTCTTTCCATCGACTCATTTTCATTTAATACTTCTTCAATGAAATCATTGCCTTTGTCGATGAGTTGATCTCGTAAACTTTCTAAATGTACAAATTTAGCGGTTTCTTGTTGGTGCTTATTTGCCATTATATCTAAAGCTTGATTAATGGGTTCTAAGTCCATTTCACACAATACTTTAGCCATATGACGTACATGACGGCGCAAAGCTTCGTGCTTATTGATAATTTTGTCAGCTAAAATAAGCTCTTGCTTAAAATCTTCTGGAAAAGGTATTTTGCTGCGTTGATGTTTGGAAAGCTTTACCAACTTTAAGGCAAAATCCTGCATTTGGTGCATTTCACGTTTTATTTCTGATTTACTTTTTAATTCTTCATCGAATTCAGCAGCAGAGTCGGGCATAATAATAGGGCAATTTAACGATTGATGTGACTATTATACAACAAACTGTATGATGGGCTCCACACCGAAATTACCTTCAGGCAATAACTGTTGGTACTTAGTCAACCAAGTAAATTAACGAGATAATCATTGTAATGTCAGAATCTAATAACATCATCACACAAATGGAACAAGTTGAAAGTCGCGTTGCAGATGCTTTAGCTTTAGCTAAATCATTAGGCGCAGATGGCGCTGAAGTAGCAATGAGTCGCCAACAAGGCTTAAGTGTGAGTACCCGATTAGGTGATGTTGAAACCGTTGAATTTACTAATGATGGTGCTTTGGGGATTACCGTTTATCAACAAGGAAGAAAAGGTAGCGCATCAACGGCAGATCTTTCTGAAAATGCTTTAAAACAAGCCGTTCAAGCGGCTGTTAATATCGCAAAGTATACTTCCGTAGATGATTGTTCAGGCCTAGCTGATAAAGCATTGCTAGCCATGAATCCTCAAGATTTAGACTTGCATCATGAAAAAATCTTATCAACTGATGATGCGATAGCCATTGCCAAAGAATGTGAAGATACTGCGTTAGCTTATGATAAACGCATTACCAATTCAGACGGCGCAACTTTAGCTTGCTTTGAAGGTTTTAAAGTTTATGGTAACAGTCACGGACAATTAGTAGGCTATCCAAGTTCACGACACAGTTTAAGCTGTGTGATGATCGCTACGGAAGATGACGATATGCAGCGTGATTATGCCTATACCGTAAATCGTGACTTTAATTTATTAACCGCGCCTCAACAAGTAGGTAAAGAAGCCTCTCAAGAAGCTTTGTCTCGTTTACATGCTCAAAAACTCAAAACTGGCAAAGTACCTGTGATGTTTAGAGCCGATATTGCCAATACGTTTTTTGGCCATTTTATTGCGGCGATCAGTGGAGGTAATTTATATCGAAAGTCATCGTTTTTACTGGATGCTTTAGGTCAGCCTATTTTCCCTGATTTTCTAAATATTCAAGAACGTCCTCATCTGAAAAAAGCGCTTGCAAGTAGTGCCTTTGATAGTGAAGGTGTTGCTACCATTGATCGAGACATTATTAAAACGGGCGCATTAGAAACGTATCTATTGACTAGCTATTCAGCACGAAAACTTGGAATGACAACCACAGGACATGCAGGTGGTATTCATAATTGGCAAGTGTCGGCCAATGGTGGTGACTTTAAACAAATGCTGAAAACCTTAGGAACTGGGCTTTTAGTAACTGAATTAATGGGGCAAGGCGTAAATATCGTCAATGGCGATTATTCGCGCGGTGCCGCAGGTTTTTGGGTAGAAAACGGAGAGCTTGCTTATCCGGTATCTGAAGTCACCATTGCCGGTAACTTAGCCGATATGTTTAAAAACTTAGTCGCGGTAGGTTCTGATTACGACTTAAAAGGTAGCATTAAAACTGGTTCAATTATTCTTGATGAAATGCAAGTTGCAGGTAATTAGCACAAGCTAAAATTCATTTTCAACTGATTTTATTGATCGGTCGCAACTTATATACAGAGTAATAAAGTTGCGGCTTATGTGCCAAGTAATAAAGTTGCAGTTCCCAAGAAAGCAAAAATACCTACTACATCGGTCACGGTTGTTAAAATTACACTACCAGCAAGTGCTGGATCAATATCAAGCTTTTTAAGAAAGAGTGGAATTGTCACACCAGCAATGCCTGCGGCGGTTAAATTCATTAACATGGCGAATGCGATTACTGAGCCAAGCATAAAATCTTGTTTCCAAATCGCGACGACGGTGGCAATTAACAAAGCCCAAATGATCCCATTAAGAAAACCAACAGCAAGTTCTTTATAGAGTAATGTTCGGGCATTACTTTCACCAATATGACCTAACGCCATACCGCGAATAACTAAGGTTAAGGTTTGATTACCAGCAACGCCACCCATACTAGGTACTAAGGTATTTAAAATCGCTAAAATTGCCAGTTGGCCCAAAATATCTTCAAACATGCTGGAAACAGCGACGGCAAATAAAGCGGTAATCAGGTTGACGCCTAACCAAACTGAGCGTTGTTGTGTGCTTTTAAAAACGGGTGCGAAGGTATCGGCTTCATCGTCTAAACCAGCCATACTCATCATGGAATGTTCTGCTTCTTCACGAATAATATCAACGACATCATCAATAGTGATACGACCCAATAAGCGGCCTTCTTCGTCAACTACCGGAGCTGAGAACCAGTCGTAACGCTCAAACAATTGCGCAACTTCGCTCTCTGGCATATCTGCATTGAGCGCGGTAATCTCATCATTAATAAGTTTAGAGATAATGACTTCTGGTTTTGCCGTTACTATATGAGAAAGCGACACCGCGCCAATAAAGTGATCATTTCTATCGACTACATAAAAAGAGTCGGTTGCTTCTGGCAATTCACCTTTAAGACGTAAATAGCGTAATACCACATCAACGGTAACATCAGGACGAATAGTAATGGTATCGGTATTCATGATACCACCAGCGGTATCTTCATCAAAAGACAGTGCCGCTTCTACGCGACTTCTATCTTGAGAATCCATCGAGCTTAATACTTCACGGTAAACACTATCAGGTAATGTACGCAATACTTCAGCAAGATCATCAACGTCCATACCCTCGGCAACTTCGGCGAGTTTTTCAGGGCGCATTTTTTTCAAAATGCCTTTTCGAACTTCTTCGTTTAACTCTTCAAGAACTTCACCGTGATGGTCGTGGTCGATAAGTTGCCATAAAACGGTACGGCTTTTACTGGGAGAAGATTGTAAAATCAAAGCAAGATCGTACGCAGGCATATTTTGCAAAAGCTTGCGGACATAGACAAACATACCGCTGTCGAGTGCTTTGTTGACTTGCAGTAATCGTTGTTGACTGTCTTCTTGTTCTGAAGTTTCCGGCATAAAGCTTTCCTGTGCCGTTAAAAAACGAAAATGGTAATGAGTTATCATGGGCAGAATTTGTTTTATACAACAGAATTATTGGTTGCCCAGTTGCTATTAGTTTATCTCAACTGACTGGTTTTATCAGCTTTTTTCTTATTATATAAGTCAAATTTTACAGCTTTGTGAAAGGGGAATGGGGTTGTTATTCATCCTCATCGAATTTATCGGAAAATAGTTGGCAGACATTATCGAGGGCATCTTGTGCTTCAAGTCCTTCAGTGTGAATGGTTACTTCTTTACCTTGGCCACCTGCTAATAGCATAAGACCCATAATACTACTAGCATCGGCTTGTTTGCTTTCAAGTTCAATGGTTACTTTGGCATCAAACTTTTGGCTTAATTGTGCCAATTTAGTTGCCGCTCTTGCATGCAGCCCTAATTTATTGGTAATGAGTAACGTTTTTTTTAATTTATTAGCCATAGTGCTACGTACTCGCTACTTCAAGGTCACGATGGCGAGCTTGTACATCTTTACGCTCTTTGCGTAAGTTATTGGCGAGTAATTCGGCAATATAAACCGAGCGATGTTTGCCGCCGGTACAACCAATGGCAATGGTAATATAGCTTCTATTATTTCGCTCTAAATGCGGTAGCCATGTCATCATAAAACTATTAATTTGCCAAATAAACTTAGTGACAATAGGTTGGCTAGCGAGAAAATCCTGCACTGGCTGGTCTAGCCCAGTATAAGGTTTAAGGTCTTTTTCCCAAAATGGGTTAGGTAAAAAACGCGCATCAAACACATAATCGGCATCTTGAGGGACGCCATGTTTAAAGCCAAACGATTCAAAAACGACCACCATAGTACCGGTAGTTTTGCCAAGAATGCGTTCTCTGATCAAATCCGCTAACTGATGAGGCGTAAGTTGGCTAGTATTGATGTATAAATTTGCACGGCTTGAAATTGGCTCTAATAATTTTTTTTCAAGCGATATCGCCTGATCAAGTGCGATATTCTGTTTTATCAATGGGTGCAAGCGACGTGTTTCGCTAAAACGTTTAATTAAGTCGTTATCATCCGCATCTAAATAAACAATATTTAAATCTACCGCACTGGGTAAATAATTGATGATTTCAGAAATATCGTTGGGATCTGCCGGTAAGTTACGCACATCTAGACTTACCGCGACCGTTTCATAATCATTAATTACCGTATGTGTTAATGCGGGTAATAGGTTGACAGGGATATTATCTACACAATAATAGCCTAAATCTTCTAGCACTCTTAATGCGACACTTTTTCCTGATCCTGAACGGCCACTAACGATGATGAGTTTCATTGAAGAAATCCTTGGTGCTAAGGTTTAGTTATTATTTTTCAATAAATTGAAAAGCTCTGAACTCGAGTGACATTTTCTGACCTGTTTACAAGTTTTTTTATCACTAAATATTTGTGCAATGCTTTGAAGAGTGGATAAATGCTGTTGACAATTTTCTTCGGGAACGAATAAAGCGATAAAAATGTCGACGGGTCTATTATCGATAGCATCAAAATCAATTGGGGATTCTGTTGTGGCAATCACAACAACGACTTTACCACCATCCGTAAGTCTACCGTGAGGTATAGCAATACCATTGCCAATCCCTGTTGAACCCATTTTTTCACGTGCCATTAGACTTTCTAGCAGTGAATAAGTATTAAAGTCAGTATAAGATTCGGCAGCTTTTTCACAAAGTAGTTCTAAAATACGTTTTTTGCTAGTGGCTTGAACTGCACACAAGGTGCAGTTCTCGTTGATAAGTTCAGTTAATTTCATAATGCTCGTGTTGAAATAGACGTTGGGTTAATGTTGGTTAATTTTGCCTTTGTACTTTAAAACTTGTTTATCGAGTTTATTTACTAAAGCATCGATTGAAGCATACATATCGGCATTTTCGGCTTTTGCGTGTAATTCTGTGCCGTTTAAGTGCGCTGTTGCTTCCGCAATTTGATTCAGTTTTTCTACTGTTAATACCACATGAACATTATTTATATGATCAAAATGTCGTTCCAACTTGGCAAATTTTGTATTGACACTTTCACGTAACGCTTCGGTTATTTCAACATGATGACCAGCAAGATTAATTTGCATAAGCTTAGATCCTTATATAGTTGTTAAAGTAGACTTTTTCGTTGGTTAGAAGGAGGAATTGACAATGATTCTCGATACTTGGCAATCGTTCTTCTGGCGACATTTATACCTTGTTCAGCGAGTAATTCCGCCATTTTACTATCACTTAATGGCTTCGCTGGAATTTCGGCTGCGACCAGTTTTTTAATTAAGGCACGAATAGCAGTTGATGAACATTCACCGCCATTTTCTGTACTCACATGACTAGAGAAGAAGTATTTCAGTTCAAAAATACCTCTAGGGGTATGCATATATTTTTGCGTAGTGACACGAGAAATGGTTGATTCGTGCATGTCGACGGCTTCGGCAATATCATTAAGTACCATAGGTCGCATTGCTTCAGGGCCGTGTTCAAAGAAACCTTGTTGGCGTTGCACAATACAGTTAGAGACTTTTAATAACGTATCATTTCGGCTTTCTAAACTTTTTATAAACCATTTGGCTTCTTGTAAGTTTGAGCGAATAAATTGGCTATCTGCTGAAGATTTCATGGTACGCGCCATTGAAGCATATTGCTGATTAACTGATAATCGAGGCGCCGTATCAGGGTTTAATTCAACCATCCAACGACCATTTTTCTTTTCAACAGAAACATCAGGGATAACATATTGGTCATCACCTTTAATGATGCTATCACCAGGTCTTGGGTCTAAAGATTGAATTAATTTGATCACTTCGCGTAATTGATCTTCTTTTAAGCGAGTTTTTCGCATAATTTGACGATAATCTCGGTTACCCAATAAGTCGATATAGTCATTAATAATCAGCTTACTTTCTTTTAACCAAGGCGTTTCTTTGTCAAACTGGTTTAATTGTATGGTTAAACATTCTGAAATAGAACGAGCGCCAACACCCACAGGGTCAAACATATTGATCCGTTTAAGCACGGCTTCAACTTCGTCAAGTTCAACTTCTTCATTCCCCATAGCTTCAAGAATTTCTTCTACGGTGACTCTTAAATAGCCAGCATCATCTATCGCGTCAATAATTGCGGTAGCAATAGCAAGATCCGTTTCAGAGAATGGCGTTAATTCCATTTGCCAGCGTAAATGATCTTGAATTGAGTCGGTTGTTTCGCCTTGATAAGTATAATCTTCTGAAGCTGGAGTACTTGCGCCAGTATTTGAAACGCCGGCACTGTAGCTTTCTTCCCAGGTAGTGTCTATGTTAAGTTCTTCAGGGATCTCAGACTTATCCATGGCTTCTGTGGTGCTAATTTCATCTATGGTTGGCGCTGAATCTTCACTGCCATCAGATGTTTTGTTCGTTTGTTCTGTCACTCCGGCAGAAAATGCTTCTTCTAAATTATCCGATTGCGTATCATTGTCACTTGGCGTTGATTCATCTACCTCTAATAAAGGATTGCTTTCAAGGGCTTCTTGGATTTCTTGCTGAAGATCCAACGTCGACAATTGCAAAAGCTTAATCGCTTGTTGCAATTGTGGAGTCATGGTGAGTTGTTGTCCTATTCGGAGCTGCAGACTAGGGCGCATTTATCGTATTATTTTCCTGTTTTCTAGCTTCATATCATTTTACTTTTTATCAAAGCTTTCCGTAACTATAGCGTGAATTGTTCACCTAGGTATACATCTCTTACTTGTTGATTAGCAAGAATTTGATCTGCATTGCCTTCAGCGATTAATTCACCGTGACTTACAATATATGCATGCTCACATACGTCTAGTGTTTCACGAACATTGTGGTCGGTAATTAAAATTCCAATGCCCCGTTGCTTTAAGTGTAGGATAATTTTTTTTATATCTCCTACTGAAATTGGGTCAACACCGGCAAATGGCTCATCAAGTAATATAAATTTAGGCTCTGCAGCCAGTGCTCTGGCAATTTCAACGCGGCGACGCTCGCCACCGGATAAACTCATACCTAAATTGTCTTTGATATGGCCAATATTAAACTCTTCAACCAGATGCTCAAGCTTTTCTTCTCGTGCAATATCATCTAAGTCTTTACGAGTTTGAAGGATCGCCATAATATTTTCATAAACGGTAAGCTTTCGAAAAATTGAAGCTTCTTGAGGTAGGTAACCTATACCTTTTCTCGCGCGTTCATGCATTGGTAATAAAGTAATATCTTCATCATTTAAGATAATTGAGCCACTGTCGCTATTGACTAAGCCAACAATCATGTAAAAAGACGTAGTTTTTCCTGCGCCGTTTGGTCCAAGAAGCCCGACAATTTGTCCTTCTTGCACTTTCATGCCGACATTTTTTACGACTTTACGCCCTTTGTATGCTTTCGCTAAATTATTGGCGATTAATGTGGCTTTACTCATTGATTTTCTTTATCCAACGATTTTTTGTTTAACTTTTTTTTCTCAAGGTTTTGAGGCTGTAATACTGTTTGTACTCGGGCATTATCATCGCTACTTGCTTGCACTTGTTCAGTCAGAAAATTATAGGTGATAATAGTCCCACTGACTTTGCTACCTTCTTGGCGAAGCTCGGCATTGCCCGAAATCATCACCGTATTTTTTTCCGGTTGATATTTTATTTCATTGGCTTGTAGATAAATTGGCGTGCCATCTTCTAATACTTGCTCAAAGGTTGCTGGTTGTCCTTTTGCAATATAAGTTTTTTCGTTATTGGAAGACTCTGTGACGACTTGGACAAGATCCGCTTTTATCGTTAATGACCCTTGTGTGATAACAACGTCGTCAATATAACTAAATATTTTATTTTTTAAATCAGCTGCTTGCCTTGAAGCATCTATTTTGATCTCTTCATTGAGATCTACTTTGGCTGCAATAGCGTGATTAGCAATACTTAAGGTTAATCCGAAAGCTAAACAACTAGTTTTTAGTAGGTTGAAATATGGTTTTTTCATGTTTTGTCAGCGTTACTTGTTTTGTGTTTAAGTCTACAATCAGTCCTGTACCATGCATGGTAAAATCAATTCCTTTTATTTCTATCTTTTTTTCTGAACTAATAATATTAGTGTTTAAATCTAATTCTAAATACTTTCCATGGATCTCTTGAATTAAACTTTCACTGTCGGTTGCAATCAACGCCACTTTACTTTCAAGCTTTACTCTATTGCTATTGTAGAGTGTGCCTTCATTTGCACTAATTTTCCATGGCGAATCGGTATTTTTTGGGTATAAGGTATATTTTGGAAATTCAAAATGTGTGACTGCTAATTCGGAATAATGTTCCATTCGATTCGCATCAATAATATAAGAGAGTTGACCTGTATTGTTATAAGTTTCGCTATTTAAGCTTTCAGCAATAAAGTCAGGGGAAACTTTGTTATCAATCGCATTGCTAACTTGATTACTGTTTTGATGCCATTCAATGACAATGTAACTGACTACTGAAAAAATAAAAAACAGTAATGAAACTATATAAATACGTGTCATATACTTGCGCCACTGGCATTTTGCAGGCTATTTTGACTTTGCATAATGATATCGCATATTTCACGTACCGCACCAAAGCCGCCTTTAATCGTTGTTATATGATCAGCTAAATTTAATATAGCAGGATGCGCGTCATTCACGGCTATTGCCAAACCAACATAATCCATACATTGATAATCAGGCATGTCATCGCCAATATAAGCAACCTGATCAGGGGTTAGCTGATGTTTTTCTATTAAGGTTTTTAACGCCGGAAGTTTATTTTCTTCCCCTTGAATAATATGTTTAACGTTAAGGGCAGTCATTCTGGTTTGTACGATATTAGATTGTCGACCTGTGATCACGGCAACGTCAACACCACTAGCGCCTAAAGCTTTAATGCCATAACCATCTTTCGTATGAAAAGCCTTTAATTCTTCCCCATCGTTACCAAGGTAAATACGACCATCAGAAAATACACCATCGATATCACAAACAAAAAGTTTTATGTTTTTAGCTTTTTCGTAAATGTTGTTGGCTATTTCACCGTATAAGGTTTGTGTTGTGTTGTTGGATGACAAGTTTTGTTGTGCCATTAAAGAACTCCTGATTTTAGCAAGTCGTGCATATTCATGGCGCCAACAGGGTGGTTGTTACTATCAACGATAATTAAGCCATTAATTTTATTGTCTTCCATAATTTTTAACGCTTGTGCTGCTAACATTTCTCTATCTGCAACCCTAGGATTTTGAGTCATAACACTGGCTATGTCGTCCTGATGAATATCTATTTTTTCATCAAGAATACGGCGTAAATCGCCATCAGTAAAAAGCCCTGCTAATTCGCCGTTTTCTTTAATGACGGCTGTCATACCTAGGCCTTTTAATGACATTTCAACCAAGGCATCTTTAATCTTCGCGTTTTCATTGACTAATGGTATACGTTCACCACTGTGCATGATGTCTTGTAGGCGCAATAATAACCGTTTTCCTAAACTACCACCTGGATGAGAAAGTGCAAAATCATTGGCGGTAAAATCTTTCGCATTTAACAGCGCTACAGCTAAGGCATCACCCATTACCAGTGTTGCTGTGGTGCTTGAAGTAGGAGCTAAGCCTAACGGACACGCTTCTTGCGTAACTTTAATGCATACATGAGTATCACTTAACTTGGCTAAGGTTGAGTCAGGATTGCTGGTCATGGCAATAAGTTTAGCACCGATACGTTTGATGACAGGAATAATGGCTAACACTTCACCGGTTTCTCCTGAATTGGAGATTGTCAGTACAACATCATTAGCGGTGATCATACCAAGATCGCCATGGCTCGCTTCGCCAGGATGAACAAAAAAAGCAGGGGTACCAGTGCTAGCAAAAGTTGCGGCAATTTTTCCACCGATATGGCCTGATTTGCCCATACCGATAACGATCACGCGTCCTTGGCAGTTAAACATTAATTGACAAGCTAGTTCAAAACCATCATCAATAAATTGCTCAAGTTCAGCAATTGCTTGCTGTTCAATTCCAATTACTTGTTTGGCGAGTTGTTTAAAGTTTTTCATAAATCTATTTAACTTTTCAATTGACTAAAGAGTAGCATTTGATAAGCGATAAAGGTAAATAATAGTAATATCCCTTTAAAACGGGTGATTCTAAAATTGCCAGAATGTCTACTGAAACAAAGAATAAAGAGTAATAAAGTAACGCCTAACATAAATGGCGCATCTCGTACCGATGCATCTTGATCGATATCGCCAGGCGCAATTAAACCGGCTAATGATAATACCGCGAGGATATTAAAAATGTTTGAGCCAATAATATTGCCTAACGCTAAATCATCTTCTTTCTTGATAATACTCATAATACTCGCGGCAAGTTCAGGTAAGCTCGTACCTATTGCGATAACGGTTAAACCGATAACTAAATCACTGATACCAAAAGCTTTTGCAATAAACACGGATGAATCAACCAAATAACTAGCACTTAATGGTAATAAGATAAGACCGACGGTCAACCAAAAGAGTGATTGAGGCGTAGTTATGCCCTCTGGTACTTCTGATTCAGCTTCAATGATCATCGCATCATTGACTTTATTATCTTTCGCACGTCTTAACGTGATTAAAAGCAACGAAATAATATAGATAAAGAAGCCAATAATTAAAATTAGCCCTTCATTAAAACTAAAATGATTATCTGCAAGCATCCAATACGCTAATGCGGTAATCGCTAAAATTAAAGGGATTTCACGTTTAATCGTTGAAGAAGAAACGGATAAAGGGTGGAGTAAAGCGGTAATACCTAAAACTAAGGCAATATTAGTAATGTTGGAACCAATCGCATTACCGATGGCGGTATTGGGATTGCCTTGAAATGATGCGGTTCCCGCTATCATCATTTCTGGTGCGGAAGAACCCATAGCGACGATTGTTAAGCCAATTATCATTGGGGAAATACCAAAGTTTCGCGCAAGCGATGAGGCACCGAAAACAAACTTATCAGCACTCCAAACAAGAGTGACCAGCGAAATAAGTAAAATTAAAATTTGAACAAACATTAAGGACTCCATTAAATCAAAGGTAATTGTCGCCGGTTGGTAAAGAAAACAAAAGAGTTTTTCAGTAAAGAGTCTAAAAAAATTTTGAAGTTATGACTTTTTAGCTAGTTTTTCATCAAATTGTAAATAATTGAAATTTTTTAATCGAGTCATGTTTCTCTTTCTATTAGATTATTCGTTGTTAACTTATTACTCATTCATGTGAATAAACGAATTATTAAACTTACATTTTCTTACGTTTAGATACGTTTTCTTACTAATTATAAACAGAATAAATTGTTAAATTTGGATGAAGTATCTTGCTTAATCAGGTAGAATCCCCGGCTAAGAAATAATATGGATAATTGCTCTAAAAAACTAACTATGTCAGATATTTTAGTAGATATTAAAAACATGACTTTTAAGAGGGACGAACGCATCATTTATGATGATATTAGTTTGCAGATCCCTAAAGGAAAAGTCACCGCAATTATGGGGCCAAGTGGTATAGGGAAAACTACTTTACTGCGCCTTATTGGTGGTCAATTAAAGCCTGAATCAGGCCATATTTACTTTGATCAACAAGATATTCCAGCACTGTCTAGAACGGCACTTTATTCAGCTCGAAAAAGAATGAGTATGTTGTTTCAAAGTGGTGCGTTATTTACTGATATGTCTGTATATGAAAATGTTGCCTTTCCGATCAGAGAGCATGCCCTATTATCTGAAGCTATCATTGAAAAAATGGTTTTGATGAAGTTAGAAGCGGTAGGTTTACGCGGCGCAAGATTTCTAAAGCCAAGTGAATTGTCTGGCGGTATGGCAAGACGTGCCGCATTAGCGCGCGCGATAGCTTTAGATCCTGAGCTTATCCTTTACGATGAGCCGTTTGCCGGACAAGACCCTATATCAATGGGTGTTATTGTTCGACTCATACGTTCTTTAAGTGACACGCTAGGTTTAACCTCCGTCGTTGTTTCTCATGATGTTCCTGAAGTGATGAGCATTGCCGATTATATATACATTATTGCAGAACAAAAAATTATTGGTCATGGAACACCAGAGCAAATTGCTCAACAAACTTCTCCGTTAGTTCAACAATTTGTCAAGGGAGAAGCTGATGGTCCTGTACCATTTCATTTTAAAGCGGAGCCTTATCAAGAAGAACTGTTAGGTAAGGTAGTAAAATCATGAATTTATTAATTTTACTTGGCCGCAAAGTTATCGGACGAGTATCGGCATTAGGTCGTGCAATATTAATGCTAGGCTCAGCTTTATTACATGTACCTAATGTTAAAAAAGGCTTTCCCTTGCTCATGAATCAATTGTATTCAGTGGGTGTTTTATCATTAATTATCGTCTTAGTTTCTGGTTTGTTTATTGGTATGGTTTTAGCGTTACAAGGTTATACTATCCTTGTTGGTTATGGTGCTGAAGCTAGTTTAGGTCCTATGGTGGCGCTTTCATTATTACGTGAATTAGGTCCGGTAGTGGCGGCGTTGTTATTTGCTGGACGAGCAGGCTCTGCACTGACGGCAGAAATAGGTTTAATGAAAGCAACTGAACAACTATCTAGTTTAGAAATGATGGCGGTTGACCCTTTACGTCGAGTGATAGCTCCTAGGTTCTGGGCAGGATTTATTTCTTTGCCTTTACTTGCGGCAATTTTTTCTGCGGTTGGAATTTTAGGTGCACATATAGTTGGCGTTGATTGGCTCGGAGTTGATAGCGGTACTTTTTGGTCAGTGATGCAAGCGCAAGTTTCTTTTGAAAAAGATATTTTAAATGGCGTTATAAAAAGCATTGTTTTTGCTTTTGTTGTTACCTGGATTGCTGTTTATAAAGGTTATGATTGTGAACCAACGTCAGAAGGTATTAGCCGGGCAACAACGGCTACTGTGGTACAGTCTTCGTTATTAGTGTTAGGTTTAGATTTTATTTTAACGGCGTTAATGTTTGCTAAATAGCATGAGCAATAAACGCAGTATATATTTTAGAGTGTGGTGAATGACATGGTGTCGAAAAAAGTTGAATTATTAGTAGGATTGTTTGCAGCAATAGGGATTGCTGCAATATTGATGTTATCGTTAAAAGTGGCTGATAGCGGTATATCGGGGAATGGCAGCACATATCAGCTTTATGCAAAATTTGACAATATTGGTGGGTTAAAGGTTCGTTCGCCTATTAAAGTAGGTGGCGTAGTGGTTGGTCGCGTCAGTAAAATTAGTTTAGATGCTGAAGATTATACTCCAGTGGTCACATTAGATATTTTCTCAGAGTATGATAACTTCTCTGAAGCGACCTCTGTCTCTATTTTAACGTCAGGTCTATTAGGCGAGCAATATGTTGGGTTATTACCTGGTTTTATCGATGAGTCAGTTGAAACCTTAGTTGCCGGTGATTATATCGAAGATACGAAACCGGCTTTAGTGTTAGAAGAACTAATCGGACAATTTTTATTTAGTCAAGGGAGTGGTGATTAGTGTTTGAGTTAGGAAAAATATATTCTATGAACAAAATAATTCCTGTAATAGCGTGCTTGTTGTTTGGTGTTAATGTATCTGCGAATGAATACGTTCATCATTTTTCTCCTATGCCTCTAACAGAAGGTAGTTCGGCTAGTGTTGATAAAAAAGATCCGTATAAAATGATAAAAACAGTCGCAGATATTACCTTTAAACGATTTGCGAATGAACAAAATGCTATTCAGAAAAACCCAAATATATTAAAAGACATAGTTCGTGAAGAATTGATCCCTTATATCAATTATCAGTATGCGGCATTTAAAGTGATAGGCAGTAACTTTAAAAAAACCAATAAAAATGAACGTGCTGAATTCGTGCCGGTATTTAGAGATTATTTAATTACTTCATATGCACAGGTGTTTACTTTATATAAAAATCAACAAGTGACCTTTGCTCCGGCTAAAGATTTTAGTGATGATAAGGTGGTAGCGGTAAATACTAGTGTGATAGAACCTGGACGTCCAGCTATTGATATTTCGTTTCGAGTACGAAAAAGTAGCAAAACCAATGAGTGGAAAGCTTACGATATGGTTGCTGAAGGCGTGAGTTTACTTGACAGCAAACAAGCTGAATTAAATAGTTTAATTCGTCAAAAAGGTTTGTCGCATGTTACTGAAATGCTAAAAGAAAAAGCGCAAAAAAATATAGTTTTTAAATAAGGTTGTTTTATTGATGATTGAAATAAAGAAACAACAAAACCAACTATTATTAAGCGGTGAATTATCACGTAAAACCATTAATAATGTATTCGAAAAAAAAGTAGCACGTTTACTTTCAAATGAAATTGAACAGGTGGATTTGTCTGCAGTAACCAATGTTGATACAGCCGGTTTAGCCTCATTGTTATTGATATTAGAACAAACAATTAAGCAAAGTCATTCTATTCACTTTACTAATATCCCTCAGGAATTACTTAACTTAGCAAAATTAAGTGCTGTAGATAAGTTCCTGCCAATCAAATAATCTTTGACTCCCCTCAGACAGTCGTTTCACTTAGGGATATTTGAGGTTATAATCCTAGTAATTTATTTATTGGGAGAACTCAGTGGAAGTTTCTGAAATTGAAAAGTTGATCAACGATGCGTTAACGTTAGATGAGCTTCATGTTAAATTTGATGGTTCACAGTGTACAATCATCGCCGTTGCTGATTTTTTAGGTGAACTCAGTCGCTTGAAAAAGCAACAGACAGTTTATGCACCGCTTGCACAAGTGATTAATGAAGGCATAATACATGCCGTAACAATCAAAACATTTACGACTTCTGATTGGAAGCGTGAAAAAATGTTTAACTTACCCCTTTAATTTCAGTTAACTAAAAGAAGAGCCCTTTGGACGCATTTAAAATTATTGGCGGTAAGCCAATGCAAGGTGAAGTCACCATTTCCGGCGCAAAGAATGCTGCCTTACCGATACTGATGGCAACATTGCTTTCAGAAACTCCGATAAAAATCACTAATGTACCTCGCCTTAATGATATTGAAACAACGATTAAACTCTTGTCTCAATTAGGGGCAACAGTTGCTTGGACTGACGAGAATAGCCTGTTAATCGATGCAAGTAACGTCGATCAACATAAAGCGTCTTATGAACTTGTAAAAACCATGCGAGCCTCTATTTTGGTATTAGGCCCATTATTAGCAAGGTTTGGTCATGCCGAAGTGTCTCTTCCTGGGGGCTGTGCAATTGGTGCTAGACCGGTGAATTTGCATATTCATGGTTTAAAGCTCATGGGAGCTGATATTGACGTTGAAAATGGTTATATCGTCGCGCGTAATAATGGCCGTTTGCAAGGCGCGAATATTTTCATGGATACTGTGAGTGTTACCGGTACAGAAAATTTAATGATGGCAGCGGCATTAGCTGAAGGCGTCACCGTTATTGAAAATGCTGCGCGTGAGCCTGAAATAGTTGATTTAGCCAATTGTTTAAATGCAATGGGAGCTAAAGTTTCAGGAGCGGGTACTGATACCTTAAGCATTGAAGGTGTCGCTCGGTTAACTGGTAGCGAATATAGCGTGATGCCAGATCGTATTGAAACAGGCACTTTTTTGGTGGCTGCAGCGGTTACTCAAGGTAAAGTAAAATGTTTGAATACGGATCCAAGCGCGTTAGATGCAGTGTTAAGCAAGTTACAAGAAGCCGGCGCAGAAATTACTACTGGTGATAACTGGATCGAATTAGCGATGAATAGCAAGCCAAAAGCGGTGAATATTCGTACCGCTCCACATCCTGCTTTTCCTACCGATATGCAAGCGCAATTTGTGACCTTGAATGTTATTGCACAAGGGACTGCCACTACAACAGAAACGATTTTTGAAAACCGTTTTATGCATGTCCCTGAGTTGCAACGTATGGGAGCAGATATTACCTTAGAAGGTAATACGGCGATTACGAAAGGGGTTAATAGTTTAAATGGTGCGCAAGTAATGGCGACGGATTTAAGGGCTTCGGCGAGTTTAGTTATTGCAGGTCTTGTTGCCAAAACAGAAACGCAAGTAGATCGTATTTATCATATTGATCGTGGCTATCAGCACATTGAAGATAAACTACAAGCTTTAGGGGCAAATATAACTCGCATTAAAGCAAGTTAAGCTTAAGAGAAAAGACTGTTGTTTAAGTGTTAAATAATAAAACCGTATTATATCAATACGGTTTTTTATTGTTTATTAAAAAGAACGAGCAACTATCTGTAATAGCGTGATCAAAACTTTAGCTTAAGTTCAATTATTTCAATCAGTTAAATCGGTCTTTTTTCAAGAATTGTCACATTAATATCAATGGATTTTTTATTGCGGTAAACCTTAAAGATTAATTCAGTTCCCGGGTTGGTTTCAGCGACAATATCGAGCGCTTGTGTTGTACTTTCAATCGGCATATCTGCAATTTGATAAACAATGTCACCCACCTGTAAACCAGCGGTAGATGCTGGGCTGTTTGGATCAACAGCAGCAATGGTAAATCCTTTCGCATTTTGATTGTAATTTCTTGATACTATGCCTAACCATCCTCTAATTACACGGCCGTGTTTAATTATTTTTTGCATCACTTTATATGCGAGCTCATAGGGTACAGCAAAAGAAATTCCTTGAATATCTTGGTTAGGATTTAACTGACTAAACTTTAATGAATTTATGCCCACTAAAACGCCATTTGAATTCACTAATGCACCACCAGAATTACCTTGGTTAATTGCCGCATCAATTTGTAAGAACTGTAAATAACTCGTATTACTTAAGCCACTTCTACCCGTAGCACTGATAATACCTTGTGTGATCGTTTGCCCTAAATTTAAAGGGTTACCAATAGCAAGCACAACATCACCGGCTAATGATTGCTGATTAATATTTTGTGGAATAACAGGCAAGTTACTCGCATCTACTTTTAATACGGCTAAATCAGTATAAAGATCATAACCGATAACTTCAGCATGAAACACTTGACCACTTTGTAATAACACATTGATAAGCGTAGCATTTTGCACAACATGGTAGTTTGTTAATAAATAACCATCGCTGTCCATAATAACCCCAGAGCCTAAGCGGGTTGTTTTTCGTTGAGAATGTGCGTAGTTAGGGTTGGACTGTACTTCTTCGGAATAAATATTAACTACGGCAGGGCTTGATGCTTGAACCGCTTTAGCGAAAGAGATAGCAGGCTCATTTTGGTGACTCGATTGAAAAATATTCCACCAACCAGTATTACCATCACGTAATTCGGGAATAAGTAAAAGCATCACAACTGCGATGATTACTCCATAACTTGCTGAGTTTAAAATATATTTTAATGCGTTTAGTATGTTCAAAATAGTAGTGCTATCGAAAAAATATAATGCAGATTAACATAAATTATTAAGAACCAAAAAAATAGATATAAATTATTTAAAGCTTGATAGTTTATAAATGAAAAGCGGCTTACTGATTAAGCCGCTTTGAGAAAAGGTATGTAATATTAGACTTAGTGTCTTGTTATGAGGTTAAATTAATTATCGAATTCGAATAAATAAATTGGTGTTCCCTCGAACAATATTTAGTAATGAAATACCTTTATTATCTTTTAAATAATCACGAAGCTCCGCGATATTTGTGACACGGTGTCTATTAACGCCACTGATAATATCGCCTGCTCTTAAACCTATCATTGAAGCTGGTGATTCTGCTTCGACAGATTTAATGGTCACTCCAAAGCCTTTGTTGTTATTTTCTAATTCTGCTCCTTCAAGCATTCTATGAATACTGGCAGGTTCGACATTCGCGGTTTCTGACTTTTTCAACACAACCGAGTAAGTTTCTTCGTCACCATTGGCTTTAATTACGCTGAGTTTTACTTCATTTCCAGCGCCAATTGAGCCTATTTTGCCACGTAATTCACTAAACGATTTAATACGTTTACCGTTTACTTTAGTGATAACATCACCCGCTTCAATACCGGCAGCTTGTGCAGCAGAGTCTTCAACAACTTGCTCTACAAAAGCCCCTTGTGCACCTTCAAGCTCCATCGCTTTAGCAAATTCACCGGTAACACTGCGGCCAGAAACACCTAGCACGCCACGACGTACTTCACCAAACTCAATAATTTGATCAACTAAGCTTTTCACCATATTACTTGGGATTGCAAAGCCGATACCGACATTACCGCCATTAGGGCCAATAATCGCTGTGTTAATACCGATTAATTCACCACGTAAATTAATCAAAGCACCACCAGAATTACCGCTATTAATAGCCGCGTCAGTTTGAATGAAATCTTCAAAGTTATCGGCATTTAACCCGCTTCTACCTAGTGCACTAACAATACCTGATGTCACTGTTTGACCTAAACCAAACGGGCTGCCGATTGCAACGGCAAAGTCACCGACTCTTAATTTATCCGAGTCTGCAATACTGACTTCTTTTAAATTTTTTGAATCAACTTGTAAGAGGGCGATATCACTACTTTCATCAGCACCTATTTTTTTTGCATCAATTTGTCGACCATCTTTTAAGGTGATTTGAATTTCATCGGCTTCTTTAATAACGTGATTATTTGTAACTATATAACCTTTGTCGGCATCAATTATGACTCCAGAGCCTAAGCCTTGAAATGGTCTTTCTCTGGCAGGATTTTGTTGACGAGGGTTACCAAAGAAAAACTTAAATGCGTCGGGAACATTTCTTTGTTGTACTTCATGTGTTCCACGAACAGAAATAAGGACAACCGCAGGTGTCACTTCTTCCAACATGGGAGCTAAACTTGGCACTTTTTGGCCACCCACAGAGAAAGGCAGGTTGGCATGAGCAGGTAAACTTGATAAAGCCAAACTACTAGTAAGTAAAACACTACTAATTAAAACTGACATTTTATTCATATGTAAGGACACTCCAAAAGACATTAATACAAAAAAATATAAATACTCAATTAAAGACTTTAACCTGTGAACTAAGTTCCTAGTTTTCAATATTGCTATTTGTAACAGTTTGTTTCTTATCGGCAAAAAGGCCACTCGCTTCACCAGAATAATCAAGTGGTGCTTCGGTAACTTCTCTATCACCCTTGCGCTCTTCTCTGTTATGTCTCAGAGCAACGGTTTGTGCTAATTGTTCTTGTGTTTCTTTAGAGAAAAAAGGCATAGTCTCATTTTCTTTAGGGGTTGCTTTTTGTAGCAAAATGGTACTTTTTTCCATTTGCTCCATCGCCTTTTTGCACGTACTGTTCATTTGTTCTAATAATTGTTTCGAATGATCTAAATGTTCAGCGACATCAACTTTATATTGTGCAAGTGATGCTTCACTGTGATTCACTTTTTCTGCAAGCTTTTGATTTTCTTGATTAGAAGCTGATAGTGTTCTGCTTGTAAAAAAGCCTACTGCTGAGCCAATAACAAAAATAATGATTCCAATAACGATATCCATAAGCTTTTTACCTTTTATCTTGTTGGGGAAAATTGTATTCACATTAAAAATTGGTGAAAATAGAGGTTAACACACTGTTTTTGTTTTTGCTTGTGGGTAAACTTCTATTCTTATTGTTAAATATGTATGCAAATATATTTTTTTCAAGCATAAACAAACCTAAATAATAGATAATATTTCACTCATGATTACGCTTTCACCACTTGAAAAATATAGAGAAGATCTTACTCGTGACGATTTTCAATATGACGCCGCTCAAGAAAATGCGGTAAAAAACTTACAACGGTTATATGAATGTTTACAAAGCAAGCCTTTGCCGGTGACCGGCTTTAAAAAAGTACTTAATCGTTGGAAACGAGTGGTAGCTAAAGCTGAAATAAAACCGGTTCAAGGGATTTATTTTTGGGGAGGCGTTGGTCGAGGAAAAACGTATTTAGTTGATACTTTTTATGACTGCTTGCCTTTCAATAATAAAATGCGGGTTCATTTCCATCGTTTTATGCACCGAGTTCACCAAGAGTTAGAAGGCTTAACTGGACAATCTGATCCGTTAAAAATTATTGCTAAGCGCTTTTCAGAAGAAACCTGCATTATTTGTTTTGACGAATTTTTTGTTTCTGATATCACAGATGCGATGATTTTAGGCACCTTGTTTGAAGAACTATTTGCCCATAATGTAACGTTAGTGGCAACGTCAAATATTATTCCTGATGAGCTTTATCGTAATGGTTTGCAACGCGAAAGGTTTTTACCCGCTATCAAATTAATCAATGAGCATTGTGATGTCATTAATGTTGATAGTGGCGTTGATTATCGATTAAGAACTTTAGAGCAAGCAGAAATTTATCATGCTCCACTTGATGATAAAGCTGATGAGAATTTACATCGTTATTTTGAACAACTCTCAATAGATGCTGGCATGAAGAATAAAGCGATTGAAATAAATAATCGCCAATTAGCGACGGTTCAAGCGTCGGATGGTGTAGTTCATTTTGAGTTTTCTGAATTATGTGAGTCAGCGCGAAGTCAAAATGATTATATGGAAATCAGTCGTTTATTTCATACGGTGTTAGTGGCAAATGTGACTCAAATGAATGTTGATAATGATGACGCCGCCAGAAGGTTTATTGCTATGGTTGATGAGTTTTATGAGCGTAAAGTCAAATTAATTATATCTGCCGAAGTGGTGATGGAAGAGTTATATACGACGGGCGGATTAGTGTTTGAATTTAAACGTTGTTTAAGTCGTTTACAAGAAATGCAATCACATGATTATCTTGCAACAGAGCATTTACCTTAAAGCTCATTAAAACGATTAATGCGCCCTTTAACATTGAAATAACACCGAGTCAGCGCGGTGTTTTTTTATGCCAATTTTTTAGTGGGTGCTATATCTTGTGTTTTTATTGATTTAGATCGCAATATATAGTGTTTTGGCTTTAGCCCTTTTATTTTTTCAGTAAGATGCAGAAAAAATATAACAATAAAAGGGAAATGTATGCCGTTAACGAAAGAAAAACCTATTCACCATACTCTACACATGCAAACTGCGTCGATAGATATTTGGGATAAAAAATATCGACTAAAAGATAAGCATGGTACCCCCCAAGAAAACACCATTGAGGAAACATTTGCGCGCGTTGCGAGTGCACTTGCCGATATTGAAAAAACAAATAATCAATATTGGTATGATAAATTTCTCTGGGCATTAAAATCTGGGGCTTATCCTGCCGGTCGTATAATTGCCAACGCCGGAGCTAGTGAATTTAAACCCGCTACATCAACGATAAATTGTACAGTTTCTGGCACTATTGATGACTCAATGACAGGGATCCTTGCCAAAGTACATGAGTCTGGACTCACGTTAAAAGCCGGATGTGGTATTGGGTATGAATTTTCAACCTTAAGGCCGAATGGTGCTTATGTCGCGGGGGCTGGGGCACGAACATCAGGGCCAATGTCGTTTATGGATATATTCGATAAAATGTGTTTTACGGTGAGTTCGGCCGGTGGTAGACGTGGCGCACAAATGGGAGTTTTCGACATATCCCATCCTGATGTAAAAGACTTTATTTTGGCGAAACGTGAAGATGGGCGTTTACGGCAATTTAATTTGTCATTGTTGATCACTGATGACTTTATTCAAGCGGTGAAAAATGACGCTGACTGGCCACTTGTTTTTCCTATTTCTCAACAAGCTCTCAATGCTGAAAATATTGTTCTTTCGGATCAAAGCAAGATCCTCTTTCGTGAAAATTACTTTGAAGATGATTATCTGAAAAAGCATGACTATATTCTCAATGAAAATGGCTTAATTGCGTGTAAAATTTATGGTCATATTCCTGCGCATCGTTTGTGGGATATGATTATGAGCAATACGTTTGACTATGCTGAGCCGGGATTTTTATTAATTGATCATGCCAATGAATACAATAACAATTGGTTTTGTGAAAAATTGCGCGCCAGTAACCCTTGTGGTGAACAAATATTACCTCCCTATGGTGCATGTTTATTAGGGTCAATCAACCTAGTTAAATTTGTCGATAAACCTTTTACTGAAGCAGCTCAGTTTAATTGGTATAAATTTAAAGAAGTTGTACAGGTATTCACACGCATGTTAGATAACGTTGTGGAAATTAACGGCCTACCTTTAGCGCAACAACAACAAGAGATTTTAAATAAACGTCGCCATGGTATGGGGTATTTAGGGTTAGGTTCAGCGTTAACTCTTTTAAAAATACCATACAATAGTCAGCAAGCAATTGCTTTTACTGAAGAAGTTTCTAAGGTTATGGCGATAACTGGCTGGCAAGAAGCACTAAATTTGGCAGAAGAAAAAGGTCCTGCACCCGTTTTATCTCAAACCTTCAGTGTCACAAAAGAAATGCTGATCAAACGACCTGAAATGGCCGAAGATGGTTTTAACGTCGGGGATAAAGTAAAAGGCTCAGTGTTACATGCTAAATATAGCCGTTATATGCAAAGAATTGCCCAAGAAGATCCCGAACTGGTTGAGGCTTTAGCTAAAACCGGTGCGAGGTTTACCCATCACTCATCTATCGCGCCAACGGGAACGCTAGCATTAAGTTTAGGCAATAATGTTTCTAATGGTATCGAGCCAAGTTTTGCTCATGAGTATCAGCGCAATATCATTCGAGAAGGAAAAAAATCTAAAGAGTCTGTTCCGGTGGTCAGTTTTGAACTTTTAGCATACCGACATTGTATTAATGAAAGTGCTGAAGTGTATGGTCAAGATGAAGAAAATAAATTACCTGATTACTTTATTGCGAGTGAAAATATTACGCCCAAAGAGCATGTTGATATTCAATCAGCTGCGCAATATTGGATTGACTCCTCGATTTCAAAAACGATTAACGTACCTACCGATATCGACTATCAATCATTTAAAGATGTTTACCTTTATGCACACGAAAAAGGTTTAAAAGGGTGTACAACATTTCGTTTTAATCCTGAAGTACATCAGGGGGTTTTAGTTAAAGAAACTGATTTAGCCAATGTCGAATATCAATTTACGTTAGCAGACGGCTCTAGTATTACCGCCAAAGGCAATGAAGAAATAAGGTACGACGGTGAAGTACACACAGCTGCAAATTTACATGATGCCTTAAAAGAAGGCTACTACGGTAAATTATAACTTTTAAAAAAAAGAGAAATCATCATGCAAGAAATTAAGCAAACGATAACGGCGGCTAAAGTAAACACGCCTGAGACGGAACCGAAGAATAAAATAGTAGAAACGTCAATTAAGTTAAATGAAACCGTTAAACGACCTGAAATGTTAATCGGCTCAACGTATAAAATTAAGCCGCCCATTTCTGAACATGCACTGTATATTACGATTAATGATATTTTATTAAATCAACATACCGATGAAGAAATACGCAGGCCATTTGAAATATTTGTCAACTCAAAAAATATGGAGTTTTATTCTTGGGTTGTTGCCTTAACTCGGGTTATTTCTGCGGTATTTAGAAAAGGCGGAGATTGCACATTTTTGGTTGAAGAATTGAAAGCTGTGTTTGATCCCAAAGGTGGTTACTACCAACGAGGTACCGGCATCTTTATGCCATCGGTAGTTGCTGATATTGGTTATATCATTGAAACACATTTAAAAACGTTAGATATGTTGCCAGCCAGTGAGATTGATACTCATCAACAGGCGTATATCCAACAAAAACAAGATGCCGCTGCAGATCAAGCCATTGTAGATAACGGTTTTCCTAGCTCGGCCAGTAAATGTAATAAATGTTATCAAAAAGCTGTCGTACTTTTAGATGGTTGCGCAACGTGCTTAAACTGCGGAGATTCTAAATGTGGGTAAGCAAAAAAGTAAGTGGTGAGAGTTAGTTAACCCAGTTAGACATAAATTTTCAGAAAAACTAAAAAGATTAAAAAATATACGTGATTTATTTTGTTAGCTTCTGTATAATGCGCGCTCCCTGACGTTACAAATGTCTAATATCCCCAAGATACTAGACGATGGACTCGATACTCGAAGGGGTAATGGCGTAGTCTTTTAACTGACAACCATACAGGTTGTTTTTTAGTAACATTTTAATATTGGGTTTTTTAAATGAAAACTTTTGTAGCAAAACCAGAAAGCGTACAACGCGAATGGTTTCTAGTGGACGCTGAGAATAAAACTCTTGGTCGTATCGCTACCGAAATTGCAACCCGTTTACGCGGTAAGCATAAGCCAGAATATACACCTCACTGTGATACAGGCGATTACATCGTTGTTATCAATGCAGAGAAAGTTAAAGTTACTGGTAATAAAGCGAAAGGTAAAATTTACTACTCGCATACTGAATTCCCTGGTGGTCTTAAGCAAATTAGCTTTGAACAGTTAATTGAAAAAGCGCCAGAGCGTGTGATTGAATTCGCAGTAAAAGGTATGTTACCTAAAGGTCCTTTAGGTCGTGAAATGTACCGCAAGCTTAAAGTGTATGCTGGTGCTGAGCACAAGCATACTGCACAACAACCACAACTTTTGGAGCTGTAAGCAATGGCTGATAATCAATATTACGGTACTGGTCGTCGCAAGAGCTCAACTGCTCGTGTGTTTATGAAAGCTGGTAACGGTGCAATTACAATTAACAAACGTGACATTTCTGAATATTTCAGTCGTCCAACGGCTCGTATGGTTGTTCGTCAACCATTAGAATTAGTTGAAATGTTAGAAAAGTTTGACTTTAACATCACTGTAGTTGGTGGTGGTATTTCTGGTCAAGCGGGTGCTATCCGTCACGGTATTACTCGTGCATTAATGGAGTTTGACGAATCATTACGTAGCGGTTTACGTGCTGCTGGTTTCGTTACTCGTGATGCTCGTAAAGTTGAACGTAAGAAAGTTGGTTTACACAAGGCTCGTAAAAAGCCACAATTTTCAAAACGTTAATCTTTATATATACGTTATTCAAAAAAACCGACTTATGTCGGTTTTTTTTTGCCTTAAATTTACGGTTTTTTATTAATACTAATAAGTAGTTAAAAATTAATATTCGAGTTAAGCGCTTACATGGTTTGAGTTTTAAGATAACTAAGCTAAGGTTAGATTATGAAAAATATTCTCACCAAACATCTACTCTCAATTGGGCTATTGGGAGGTTCTAAATGAAACATCGTCTAAGTTTCGGTTATTTCAAAATTCTCGATGACAATATTCTTGAAGTTGTTGCTGATGAAGGTGTTGAAATGACCTTGGAGATGATCGAAGAGTGTCATCAATTTGTTGAATCACATTTTAAAGATGGCTTTGGCATGTTAGTTAATCGAGTGAACAATTATACTTATTCATTTGAAGCAAAATTAAGTATTGCTTCATATGAACACTTAAAAGCGATTGCTTTTGTCTATTACTCAGCTGAAAGTAAGAAAAGCACGGAAGATTTGTATCAATTACGCGCTTTTGATGAATGGAATTTTCAAGCGTTTTCAGGCTTAGAACTCGGTTGGCAACAAGCGTTTGATTGGTTACAACAAGAACTCATTAGTGTAAAAGTAAATTAGCACAAGACGCTATATTAAAAGAAAAGCTGCTAAGGTAAAAATTAGCAGCTTTTTTATTGGTCGAGATTAGTTAACTTTAAAGTTGTGCAAAACAGCGATCGGCAGCGGCTAATGTTTCTTCAAGTAGCTCGTCAGTATGTGCCGTTGATAAAAAGCTTGCTTCAAAAGCTGAAGGGGCTAGATAAATACCTTCTTCAAGCATTAGGTGGAAAAAGCGTTTAAATTTATCGCCATCACAAGCTGTTGCTTGCGCGAAACTGGTGATTTTTTCTTCTTCAGTGAAAAAGAAACCGAACATGGCGCCAACATAATTAATGGAAAGTGACACACCATTACGTTCAGCAGCAGCTTTAAAACCCATGGCTAATTTTTCTGTCGCTTTAGCAAGTTGCTGGTGTTTATCACCTTGGCAAAGTTCATTTAATGAAGCTAAACCTGCCGCCATGGCAATGGGGTTGCCTGATAATGTTCCTGCTTGATATACAGGACCAACTGGCGCAATGTAATCCATTATGGCTTGTTTACCGCCAAAGGCACCAACGGGCATTCCCCCGCCAATCACTTTACCTAAGGTTGTTAAATCTGGTTGTATATTATAGTGGGCTTGTGCGCCGCCTAAAGCGACACGAAACCCTGTCATTACTTCATCAAAAATAAGTACCGATTTATATTGATCACAAACTTCTCTTAGGCCTTCTAAAAAACCTTCAACAGGTGGAATACAATTCATGTTTCCTGCTACAGGTTCGACGATAATACAGGCTATTTCATCACCAAGTTCTGCGAAAACCTGCTTAACTTCTTCAATATTGTTATAGCTTACCGTTAGAGTATGTTTAGCAAAATCTTCTGGAATACCTGGCGAATTAGGCACGCCCATGGTTAAGGCACCAGAGCCTGCTTTGACTAATAAAGAATCTGCATGACCATGATAACAACCTTCAAATTTAAGGATTTTGTCACGGCCAGTATATCCACGTGCTAAACGAATAGCGCTCATGGTCGCTTCAGTGCCTGAGCTAACCATGCGTAATTTTTCCATCGAAGGTACAATTTCGCGTACCTTTTCAGCCATGGTAATTTCCAGCGCTGTTGGCGCGCCGAAACTTAAGCCGTTTTGAGCGGTTTCAATCACAGCGGCCAAAATTGCAGGGTGGTTATGCCCTAAAATCATTGGTCCCCATGAGCCGACATAATCTATGTATGCTTTATCATTTTCGTCATAAACATAGGCGCCATTTGCGCGCTTGATAAAACAGGGAGTGCCACCTACGCCATTAAATGCACGAACAGGAGAGTTAACACCACCAGGAATCACTTCTTGAGCGTGATTAAAAAGTTGTTGAGATTTATTCATTATAGTTATGCCTTACTTCATTTTTATCGACTTAAATAACTTTATTTACAATGACTAAGTTATTTAAATGTTCTTATTACTGTGCCAAGTGATAGGTTTTTCATATTGAGTTAATTTATCTTCTACCCCTAGAGTTAATGCAAATAATGCCATTCGAACTAACACACCATTTTGTGCTTGCCTAAAAATAGCTAAATTGTCTAAGTCATTTAAATCGGTATCTAACTCATTTGCTTCAGGACGAGAATCGCGTGGTAAAGGATGCATGATCACCGTATGATCTTTACAATATTGACGGTATATTTCTTTATTTAAACTAAAATGACCACGATATAAATCAGCTTCGTCGGGGCTGGCAAAGCGCTCTTGTTGAATTCGCGTTTGATAGATCACATCGCAAGCTAAATTGCCTTCAATCTTGTCGGTTAAAGTCACTTTATGACCGGCATTCTCTAACGTTGAAATAACATTGTCGGGCATTTGGAGTTCATTTGGCGCGATCATGGTGATATTAACGTCATTATATAAACTTAACAGTTTCGACAATGAGTGCACGGTTCGGCCATGTTTTAAATCCCCCATCAATGTGATGTTAATGCCATCTAACGTTTTATTATGAGGGGTCATTTCAGATTGTATGGTAAATAAATCTAATAATGCTTGAGTAGGATGTTCATTTGCGCCATCGCCACCATTGATAACAGGAACATTACTACCTTGTGCAAACTCACTCACCGAGTGCATTTTCGGATGACGCATGGCAATAACATCCGAATAACCACTGATCACTCTGGCCGTATCAAAAAGTGATTCGCCTTTACTTAATGACGAATTTTCTTCCCCAACAGTTTCGCGAACAAAGCCACCTAATAAATTGAATGCTGCGCCAAAACTGACTCTTGTCCGAGTACTAGGTTCAAAAAATAGATTATTTAAAATTGCGCCTTCTAAAACATGGCAGCGCTTTTGACGCATCGCATAAGGAGCCATCTGTGCCGAAACAGATAAAATTTTTGAAATGGCTTCACGATCAAATTGTGAAACAGAGAGAATATGGCTACCTTGAAAGGTCATCATGGCTTATTACCTGTACTATATTTTTGAATACCTAACAAAAAAAATATTTTGTTAGCTATAACCATTTATTTGCGCGGTAATATAGCACATTTGAAAATTTATTAGCACGTGAACTCGTTTAAAAAGGTTTAAGATAAACTAAAAATATGACCGCAAATAAAATGAGTACGGGGGCTTCATTAAAAATTCGATAAAACTTTCCAGAACGCTTGTTTTTATCTTCCTTAAAGGTTTTTAATAATTTAAAGCAATAACCATGATAAATTAATAAACCAATCACTAAGCTTATTTTTATATGTAACCATTTAGCACTGACAAACCACTCGTAACCATAATGATAAATAAGCGCGATGCCTAGAATGACCGTTAAAAAAGCAAAAGGCGTCACAAAATACAGTAAACGTTTTTCCATGCCTTTTAAGTGTTCAATTACTTTAGGCTCATCACATTCTGCATGATTAACAAAAAGACGAGGTAAATAAAAAATACCGGCAAACCATGCAACCATAAAACTTACATGTAATGCTTTGAGCCAAAGGATTGTCATACCGCTGTTTTTCCTTCTAATAAATAACGTCTAATCTGTTCAAAAGAAACAATGCCTAAAATATTTTCTTTATTATCTTGGTAAATATATACCCCACCTAATCTATCAGCTACAAGCGCAAGGTAAGCTTCAGCTAAAGTGGCCTGAAAGTCTAAGGGAATAAGTTTATGTTCGACAATCTTATCATTCACGGTTAATTCAACGGTATCGTTATTGACATCTTGTGAGTGACTTTCTGAGGACGGCACAAATTCATGCCAAGTAAACAAATGCTCAGAGTTGTTATCTTTGCTAATGACGAGCTTTTTACCTTGTGTTGCTTCGAATGTTTTTGTAACTGTTTGTGGTGATGAGTCCATTATTAAAGCAATGTTTTCTTGCATCACCCCTAATACCCCGATACGTTGCAATGACTTTTCAATAGGGGGCTTACGGTATAATAATTTTTGTACTTCCAGCTGCATAATAATAATGGAACGGTTTTTTAAAAACTGTCCCGAGACGACACATGCAGATGTGATTGCGATCATCGCGGGTATGATAATTTCTATTTGATTGGATAATTCAACAACTGCAAGTAATGCTGCCAATGGAGCATTTAGAGTCGCCGCCATAAATCCGGCCATGCCCATTAAGGCGTAATCGGTTGCAATATGTTGTCCAGGTAAGTAAGTCATTGCAATCGTTGAAGCACAAGTACCTGCAATAGCGCCAATAGCGAGAATAGGGCCAATAATACCACCAGGAATCCCTAATCCTAAGGCCGTTACAGTCATTATCATTTTGGCAATTAATAAGCCAAGCAATAATTGAAAATGCTGTTCATAGGCTAAAGAAAAATTAACCGCACTGATATCGGTTCCCATTGCATAAGGGATAAAGAAGCCTAATCCCCCCGTAATAAACGCGGCTAGTAACAAGCGAGGAATAATATGATAATTACCTGAATATTTTACTAATAACGTTAAATATCGATTAAAAATAAAGGCTAGCACTCCAAGAGCCATACCTAGAATAATAATTAATGGGTAATGGCTGATAGTTAGCTCTATCTTATTAAAGTAATCTAAGTTGTGAGCCGGTCCAAAAAAGTTTTGTGTGATTAACGAGCCAACAATGGCGGCAATCATCACTGGAATAAAAATATGAACTTTATATTCGCGTAATATTACTTCCATTACGAATATTACCGCAGCTATTGGTGTATTAAAACTAGCAGAAATACCGGCTGCGATACCACAGGCACATAAAGTTCTAGTGGTATTAAATGATAATCTTAGCAAACTGCCAATATAGCTACTACAGGCGGCACCTAAATGAACGGCTGGGCCTTCACGTCCGACTGAAAACCCCGATGCTAAAGCAATCACCGTCCCAACAAATTGGTGGATGGTATTTCTTAAAGGAATAATGCCATGAGCGACTTTTAACCGATGTAAAACAAAGGGGATCCCGGTTCTTAAATAACGATAACCAGTAATCCTTGAAAAGATAATAATAAGGATTGCGCCAATTATCGGTAAATCAAAACGACTTACCATATCTAAACTGGTATAATCGTCTAATTGGTTCAGATAGAATTGTTGTAAACCTTCAATACTTAATGTAAACAATATCACTAACAGCGCGGAACATGCCCCACCAATAGCCGCAAGCAAGCATAATTGCCAAGAAGTTCTGGGCAATGATAAATGTTTTCTTAACGGGGTTAATGAGATCATATTAGGCTTAATTAGTTACAGACAAAGTCAAATATCAGTTTTTTATTTCATGGATATCATAATACGTTACAAATGAGTTGGTTAGCAAAAATAAATCTGAATACAGTGGTACTTCGATTAGGCACCTTTCGATCGGCAATTTTACTATTGGCGTTGATCATGACATGTTTATTTTGTGGTTATCGTATGGGAAATTTCTTTCATGCCTATCAAGAGCAAACGCTTGAACAACAAAAACAACGTTTAGATAACTTATATCGTAAACAAGGTGAGCAAACTCGCCGCATAAATACTTTAGAAGTTGAATTAGAAGTTGAACGTTTAGCGAATCAAAAATCACAACGATTGTTAAAAGAAATGGAAGCACAACATTATCAAGTCAAAAAAGAATTGGCGTTTTATGAAAAAGTGATGGCACCTGAGAAGCAAGCCGATGGTTTAGTGATTGATAATGTCGTAATTTCAGCTACAACTAGTCCAAACCATTATCGTTTTCAAGTGATCTTAGTGCAGCAAAAAGTGAAAAAACGTTATGCTAAAGGTCATGTTGAACTTAACTTTGTTGGCAGTTTAGATAATAAACCACATACCATTAATGTGAATAAACTTGCTGAATTAACTAAAAAGCAGTTGTCATTTAATTTTCAATACTTTCAAATTATTCAAGGTGAATTTACATTTCCTGAAAATTTTAAGCCAGAAAAATTAACATTAGCTGCGATAATGCCTAAAAGCAGGTGGCAGAGCTATCAACGTGTTGATGAAAGTTACCCGTGGCAAACAGTTCTTGAAAATATTCCACAAACACCACCAGTAATACTTGATTAAATTAGTCAAGTTTAAGATAATTACCACCTATATTTAAAGAGATTGTTAACCCCATGTCTGATACTGAATTACCGATTAAATTTTCTGATGCTGCCGCCAATAAAGTGTTAGCTTTGGTGACAGAAGAAGAGAACCCTGAACTTAAATTACGTGTGTATGTTACAGGTGGTGGTTGCTCTGGTTTTCAATATGGTTTTACCTTTGATGAAAAGATCAATGATGGTGATATGACCATTGTAAAAAAAGGTGTCACTATGGTGATCGATCCGATGAGTTTACAATACTTAGTTGATGGTGAAGTCGATTATGTTGAAGGCTTAGAAGGGAGTCGTTTCTTAGTAAATAACCCAAATGCTTCTACAACTTGTGGTTGCGGCGCTTCATTTTCTATTTAATCTCATGCGAATAAAGTAAAGCTAGCTCATGCTAGCTTTTTTGTTGATAACGCGCCAAAAACATACGAGCGGTTTCTTGAGCTAAAGTCCTTTTTTTATCATCATGATAATCCTTGTCCATTTGGAATAATTGCGGCCAAAAACACCCTCCTTTGATCAAGTTATGTATTTGATCACTCGCAAAATCTACATCATCTATTAATAATTTTTTATCTTTAATTGCTGCATTTAACCAGCGAATAATAGCATTTTCTTGGCAAGATATTTTTTCAAATTCTTTTTGTAAGGCTTCTGAGTTATAAAAGAAATGACCAATAGCCACTTTAGACACATCCATATGCTCTTCAGTACAAATGAAGTTTATTTCAGCTAGCAGTAACTCCATTAATTGCTCTTCCAGTGATATATTTGATTGATATACGACATTTACCTGTGTTTCGGCCTTTTGCCAAAGTTCGGCAACTAGATACATTAAAAGAGCTTCTTTCGTAGCGAAATGATTATAAACAGTTCGTTTAGAAACTTTTGCTAGCTCAGCCAGCTTATCCATACTAGTAGCTTGAACCCCAAACTCTTTAAAAGCTTGTTTTGCGGCATCAATAATAGCTTCTCGTTTAAGTTCGCTTCGTGTTTTAGTTTTAAATGTCATCAATAAAATCGCAGATTAAAAAATATATTTTACACTCATCAGTTTACTTTTCAATTGTATTTTTATAAACTGCACCGTGTAGTTTACTTTTGGTTGTTGAAATGAGTGTTAAAAAATTAATTATAATATTTATAGGGGTTGTCATGGCTTATGGTGTTTTTGCTAAATTGAATGGACATGTAGGTAAAAGCCATTATCAAAATAGTGACTTAAACTATGATGTATCAATGAGTAGTTATTGGAAAATAATTAAAGCTTATATCAATGCAAAACGATTTGAGGCAGAGCCAAAAAGTGATATTCCGGTTAGTTTTATTACGCAAGAGCAATTATTGAATGATAAGTTTGATGCCGTAATTCGTTTAGGTCATTCAAGTTTATTAGTTAGAATTGATGGTGAATTCATTCTAATCGATCCTGTCTTTAGCGAAAGAGCATCACCTGTGCAATGGTTAGGACCAAAACGATTTCATCAAAGCCCAATTAGTCTTGATAAGTTACCGCAACTCAAGGCCGTAATTATTAGTCATGATCATTATGATCATTTAGACAAAAACACCATTAAACTACTTGACGATAAAACATCGACGTTTGTTACTCCCTTAAATGTTGGTGACTATTTAGTCAAGTGGGGAATAAGTGAAGAAAAAGTTCATCAACTTGACTGGTGGCAAGAAGTACAATTGAATAATTTAACACTTGTTGCAACGCCAGCTCAACATTTTTCAGGACGTGGTATTTTTGATAAAGACCAAACATTGTGGGCGAGTTGGGTTATCCATGGCAAGGAAAGCAACTTGTTTTACAGTGGTGATAGTGGTTATTTTTCAGGATTTAAAGAAATTGGCAATCGTTATGGGCCGTTTGACATTACGATGATCGAAACTGGCGCTTATAACGATCTTTGGAGTGAAATTCATATGTTGCCAGAAGAAAGTGTTCAAGCTCATATAGATTTACAAGGTAAAGCAATGATACCCGTACATAATAGTACCTTTGATTTAGCGCTTCATGATTGGTATGAACCACTAGAAAGAGTTAATGAATATTCAAAGATAAAAAATGTAAATTTATTAACCCCAAAATTTGGTGATTCAGTCAACGTGAAAACACCTCATTCTAACGAAAAATGGTGGCGGTTAAATATTAAGAAATCGCAGCCAGTATTAGAAAGATTTAAGTAGTATAAACTTTACAGATTTATATTTATTAACAACTTGTTGCAATCGATATTTAGACAAAATTTGAGCAACTAGGTACAATTAATTAAGTCGAATTATTATTAATTTTTCAGGAAACATAATGACACGAATTCAACATGGACGAAGATGGTTAACAGAGCGCCCATATATTATCGCTTTATTCATTACGCTTACTTTAATTCTTTGGATGGCTTCTGGCATTATGCAAGCTCAAGAAGTCCCTAAAAAAACAGCTAAAGAAAATAATGTCATACCTAAAGTTAAAGTGGCGACGCTTTTCGCTGAACAAGTCAGTGATGTAGTTGAACTTTATGGTCGAACTGAGCCCGATAGAGTGACTCAGCTCAAAGCTGAAATATCAGGAAAGATTAAACAAGTGTTAGCAAAAAGAGGTTCGAAGGTCACTAAAGGGCAAATAATCGCTAAGCTTGAAATGAATGATCTTGAAGCACAATTAATGCGAAGCAAAGCTTTATTGAGTCAACGTGAAATTGAATATCAGGGAGCAAAAAAGCTGAATGCCGATGGTTATCAAGGACAGGTGCAAGTTAGTAGTGCCGCAGCCAATCTTGCTGCTGTTAAAGCGGAAATAAAACGATTGGAAATCGCCATTAGTTATACGGTTATTCGTGCTCCCTTTGATGGTATTTTAAATACTCGATATGTCGAAGAAGGTGATTATGTAAAAAGTGGCGATGATATTGCCATGATTGCTGATTTAGATCCGCTGGTTGTTCGGGCGTTCGTTACGGAACAACAAATTTCGCAGTTATCGGTTGGGCAAAGTGCGGAAATAAGTTTATTAAATAAAACTAAACTGCCAGGACACTTAAGATATATCTCCAGTGTTGCAGATGACAGTACCAATACCTTTAAAATTGAAGTCGCCATTGAAAATAGTGATTTAAATCTATTAGCTGGCATTAGTAGTGAAGTCGCTATTGTTTTAAATGAAGTTTCGGCAATGAAATTGTCACCGGCTCTATTAGCGCTTGATGAAATGGGCAATATCGGGGTGAAAACAGTCAATCAAAATACTGTTGTTTTTACGCCAATTGATGTGGTTAAAAGTGAAAATGATGGTATTTGGTTAGCAGGTCTTGGCGAGCAAGCCGATGTCATTATTCTTGGGCAAGGCTTTGTTCGCGCTGGCGATACGGTTGATGCCATAATGAGCACTGAAAAGTAAGGAGGCTTTGTGCTAACAATTATTGAAGCCGCTTTATCGCGGACGCGCTCTGTATTAATGGTGTTTTTACTTTTATTAATCACAGGGGCGATCACATACGCTAATATCGCCAAAGAAGCCAATCCTGATATTACTATCCCGAATATTTATGTCTCTATGGTTCACGATGGCATTTCACCAGAAGATGCCGAGCGTATGCTTGTTCGTCCGATGGAAAAAGAGCTGAAATCTATCGCTGGCATAAAAGAAATGAAATCCACCGCCAGCGAAGGGCATGCATCAATTAATATTGAGTTCTTGGCGGGATTAGATCCTAAAGAAGCCTTAGCCGATGTCCGTGATAAAGTCACCCTTGCCAAGGCTAAGTTGCCTTCTGAATCTGAAGAGCCAGAAGTTCATGAAGTGACGATGGCAAATCAAGTTCCAGCAGTTACCGTGATTTTATCTGGTCCTGTAACCGAGCGAGGTTTATTAACCCTTGCTCGTGATCTCAAAGATAAAATTGAAGGGATGCAAGAGGTCCTTGAAGTTGATATTGGCGGTGACCGCGAAGATATGGTTGAAATTATCGTAGATCCTTTGCTGATGGAAAGCTACGGTTTAGATCAAACGGATATTTATAACTTAGTTGAGCGTAATAATCGTCTGGTACCCGCAGGGACTATGGACACGGGCAAGGGACGTTTCGCCATTAAAGTCCCATCGGTATTTGAAACTGTACAAGATTTGCTTGAATTACCAATAAAGGCTGATGGCGATAAGGTAATTACCTTTCAAGATGTTTCTACAGTGCGTCGTTCATATAAAGATCCTACGACTTTTGCTCGGTTAAATGGTGAGCGTTCTATTTCAATAGAAGTAAAAAAACGCTCGGGTGAAAATATTATTTATACCGTTGATAATGTCAAAGCACTAATCGAAAAAGAGCGAGAGAAATGGCCTAATCAAGTAGTAGTTGATTACATTGGTGATCAATCTATTGAAGTTAAAAATACCTTAAGTGACTTACAAAATAATGTTTTATCTGCGGTGTTACTTGTGGTTATTGTCATTATTGCCGCTCTTGGCACACGTACTGCTATTTTAGTTGGTGTGGCAATTCCGGGGGCTTTTTTAACCGGGATTTTAGTGTTGGCCATTGCAGGGTTAACGGTAAACATTGTTGTTTTATTTGGATTAATTATGGCAGTGGGCATGTTGGTAGATGGCGCCATTGTCGTGACCGAATTTGCAGATCGCGAAATGAGTGAAGGCAAGCCAAGACATATAGCCTATGGTTTAGCAGCTAAGCGCATGGCATGGCCGATTATTGCATCAACCGCCACCACTTTAGCGGCTTTTGCCCCTTTGATGTTTTGGCCTGGAATGATGGGAGAATTTATGAAATATCTGCCGATCACATTAATTGCTGTATTAACCGCTTCTTTAGCGATGGCACTAGTGTTTGTGCCAACCATAGGCAGCGTTATAGGCAAAACTCGAGTGTTAAGCAGAGAAGAAAAATTACGCATCCAAAACACCGAGCAAGGTAATTTAACTCATTTAACCGGTTTTACCGGCAAATATGTGGCCTTATTAACAACCGCTGTTCAACATCCTTGGAAAATTGTATGTGCTACTTTTGGTACCGCTGTATTTGTGATGTGGTTGTATGGTGCTTCTGGTTTAGGCGCAATATTTTTCCCAGAAATAGAGCCTAACAGTGCCACCATTGTAGTACGTTCACACGGTGACCTATCGGTGAAAGAAAAAGATCAAATAATGCGAGATATTGAAACACGTATTCTTGATTTGGAAGAAATTAAAACCTTATATACCCTCACTGGTGGCAATGATATTGTTGGTTCATTTCAAGTGAACTTTGTTAATTGGCAATTTCGACGTAAGTCGGATGAAACCATTAAAGAAATTCATCAGCGTACTACTGATTTAGCTGGTGTTGAATTAGAAGTGCGCAAAAATGAAGATGGTCCACAATCAGGAAAAGACCTCAGACTTGAGTTGAATTCTCGTTTCCCTGACAAATTGAATGATGCGGTTAAAATTATTCGTCAGGCATTAATAACTAATGGTAATTTTACTGATATAGAAGATTCAGGGGCAAAACCCGGTATTGAGTGGCAATTAAAAATTGATCGTTCTAAAGCGGCTACTTATGGGGCTGATGCTGCGATTGTTGGTTCAACAGTGCAAATGGTTACTAATGGTTTGAAATTAGGAGAATATCGTCCTGATGATGTCGACGATGAACTCGATATTAGAGTTCGCTTCCCGGAAGAAAAACGCAATATTGGTCGACTTGATACATTACGCATTAAAACAGCGGAAGGCTTAGTGCCCATTAGTAGCTTTGTTACTAGAGAAGCTGCGCCTAAAGTCGATACCATACATCGAACCGATGGTAAAAGAGTTGTCACTATTCAAGCTAACTTAGTGAGTGGCGCACAGCTATTAACCGAATTGCCGGCATTGAAAGCACAGTTTCCATCATTAGGTATCGACCCAAGTGTTAATATTAGTATTAAAGGCCAAAACGAAGACCAACAAGAGTCGGAAGCATTTTTAGTGAACGCCTTTGGTATTGCGCTTTTTGTCATGGCGATAATATTAGTCACACAGTTTAATAGTTTTTATCAAGCATTTTTAATTTTAAGTGCCGTTATTTTTTCTACTGTAGGGGTTTTCTTGGCACTGTTTTTAGTACAAAAACCTTTTGGTATTGTGATGGGCGGGATAGGTGTTATTTCCCTGGCAGGCATAGTGGTAAATAATAATATCGTATTAATTGATACTTATAATGTCTTACGAAAAGAAGGATTGTCGCCAATTGATGCAGTGTTACAAACAGGTGCTCAACGCCTTCGCCCTGTTATGCTAACGACAGTTACGACTATTTTAGGGTTATTACCTATGGTACTGCAGGTGAATTTAGACTTCTTTAATCGCACTGCCGTTTTTGGTGCGCCATCTACGCAATGGTGGACACAATTAGCGACAGCCGTAGCTGGAGGTTTAGCGTTTGCCACCGTGTTAACTTTGTTTTTAACGCCATGTTTAATTGTCTTAAGAGATCGAAATAAGCAGGCTCGTAAAGGGCAAAGCAAATTAAACTTTATCAAAAGATTGAAGCGTTTAAATCCAGCTGCTTAGTTGAATTGTTTGCAGGTAATCACTGAGCATTGAGGCTATTTTAGCTTCATTGAATTCATGTAATTAGATAGATTCACTTTGATTAAATATTTATACTAAGTTATGAAGTCGATGTATTTAACTGGTCGGTTTGTAGAGAAAATAGAATACTTATGACCACAAACTCAGCTTCAAGCTGAAAATAAAAAATTGTTTATATAGAAATACTCAAAATTGGAGTTTCAATGAAATTGATTAAACTTGCAGCTATTGCTGCTTGCGTATTTACAGCACCTATTTTTGCTAAAAACAGCATTATCCCTGTTTCATCAGAAACGAAGGAAGCTACCATCAACCTTCGCGATAAAGCCATTAATGATGACAGTGCTTATGAAATTTTAAAGTCTTTAACCACTGAAGTTGGGGCTCGACATCCGGGTACCCCGGGTGAAAAAGCCGGCATTGAATGGGGCATTCAAAAATTAAAGGCGTTAGGCTTTGATAAAGTATACACCGAAGACGTTAAAATGAATGGTTGGCTACGTGAAGTTGAAGTGGCAGAAATTTTAGTGCCTTCTTATCAAAAAATGGTCATCACGGCACTTGGCCGTTCAAAATCTACACCTAAAGGTGGTTTAGAAGCTGAAATTGTACACTTTAAAAATTATGCGGAACTTGAAAAAGCGGGTGATGGAAGCTTAAAAGGAAAAATAGCTTTTATTAGTAACCGTATGGAAAGGTTTAAAAATGGTGCGGGTTATGGTCCTGCAAACATTGCGCGCAGTAAAGGACATGAACTTGCCGCTAAAAAAGGAGCTGAGGCGCTATTAATACGTTCAATAGGTACAGACGATCATCGTAATCCTCACACAGGAGCAACCAATGTTGCTATGGGATATACCGCAGTACCAGCGGTAGCACTTTCTAATCCTGATGCCGATCAATTAGTTCGTTTGATGGAATTTGGTCATACGCCGAAAATTCGTTTGAATATTCAAACGAAAGATTTAGGCCCTATTGTTACTAAAAATGTTATCGGTGAAATAACGGGTAGAGAACTACCGAATGAGGTGGTTGTTATTGGCGGACATTTAGATAGTTGGGATTTAGGAACCGGTGCTGTTGATGACGGCGCTGGTGTTGCTATTGCTATGGCAACTGGCGCTTTTATTAAGAATAACGCCAAGATTACTCCTCGACGAACCATTCGTGTCATTCTTTGGGGAGCTGAAGAGTTGGGCTTAATTGGGGCTCGTGCTTATGCCAAAGCAAGACAAGAAGATGACACTATAGCTAATCATGTTATTGGTTCAGAATCAGACTTTGGTGCAGGTCCGGTATATGGTCTGCAATCATCAAAAAATGTTTCAGCTAACGCATTACATGTTGTTGATACTATGGCTGCTATTATGGGTAAACTAGGCGTTAGCCGTCGTTCAGGTGACACAAGCGGAGGTCCTGATATGATTCCATTGGCTGCTTTAGGTGTACCAGCATTAAATTTAATGCAAGATGGCAGTGACTATTTTGATTTGCACCATACGCCTGACGATACATTTGATAAAGTGAACCCTGAACATATGCGTCAAAATTTGGCTGTTTGGACTGTGTTTACTTATATTGCCGCAGAATGGCCGGGCTCATTTAAATAAGCTGCTTTATTTTGAGTTACAAAAGTTGATAAATCCCTTGTTAATGTGACAAGGGTTTGTAGTTTCTGATCAGCCTTCCATTAACAGGAATTCGATGATTTTGTTCATATCTAGATCAAAGTCATCGGCTCTGACCCCTTTGACGATAAAGTCGTTATTTTTTGCTAAATCAATATCTTCAGTCATCACATAGTTATGTTGTTTTGAGTTATAAAATGAACGAACTTTCGGATTGGTAGGATCTTCAAGATTTCGTTGTTCAACAATGGCAATTTTGTTTGAGTTTAATTCAACAAGCGAACCAACCGGATAAACTCCCATGCATTTGATAAACAGATTAACAAGTCGTTGATCTAAATGATTGCTTTCTGCCAGATTACGTAAAATATTGAATGCTTTAATATGACTATAGCCACTTTTATAACAACGATTTGCGGTTAATGCGTCAAAAATATCACAGATAGAAATCATTCTTCCGTAGGTTGAAATATCTTTACCTGCCACATTAAATGGATAACCATTCCCATCAAGTTTTTCATGATGCAAAGCAGCAACTTCTAAACTTAGTGCTGAAATTCCCGGAGTGTTTTCAATAATATCTATGGAGTGATTTACATGGGTTTTCATGGTGACAAATTCATCTTCTGTGAGTTTTCCGGGTTTATTGAGAATTGCTTCAGGAACCATTATTTTGCCAACATCATGCAAAAAAGCACCGATTGATAATTGCTGGACAATAGATTTTTCTATTTTGAGGAAACGGGCAAAAATTGTCATCAATACCGACACAGAAACAGAGTGTTCTAAAAGATATTCATCGGTATTTCTGATGTTTATAACGCAGGCTAGTGCATCAGGGTTTTTAAATATTTCAGTAATGGTTTCATCTGTTATTTGTTCTACAGGACTTAAATCTAAAGGTTTACCCGTTTGCGCATCTGAAAATATTTTCTTTTGAATAGCTTTCGACTGGTTAAATAATTCTTTCGCTTTATAAACGTCCATGATTATGGGCGAACTGTTATTGTTTTTTGTTATAGGTTTTTGATGTTTTATTGTTTTATTTGTATCAATTAATACACTCAGTACCCCTTTAGCGATCATATTCTTAATGACAAGTTCACTTTTTATGTGACCTGCTTGCGTTAGAGTAAATTGCTGTTCTTGTTTAACAATTTTCTCAACATAATGACCTACTTGTAGTGCTGATATTTCAACTTCTTTCTTCATTTTTCTGGGTAACACCTTAAATCCATCTAAACAAATCCATACATATTAAGTTAGCTTGTCGTTATCACTTGCTTAATTTATTGTGCTCAGCGACTTTATATGTGGTATCAATTTTGCTTTTATTTAATCATTGTTATTGTAACGGCAGTTAATCTGAGATTAAATCCTATCAGTTTAATCATAATAGACTTTGTCTTCATTGAAACATTTTTTCAAAGTTTTTTTGATTTTTGTAAAGTTTGGCCGATATAAAGTTAACTTGCTGCTTCATCCTTACTCTGGGCTTTTAATAGGTAAATTTATGCGTATTTTTTTAGGGTTATTGTTATTTTTTTGTAGTTATATGCCCAATGTTTACGGCGCAAAATTAAATGTTGTGCAAATTTATACTGATGACGTATTGCTTGACTTGATTAAAGAAAACAAACACTTAAGTCAAATGGTTGTTGATGAATGTCAACTAGTACAAGACATTGAAGCGCGAGCCGTGATTTCACACAAACCCGCTTTTCAATTTTTATGGGGAGATATGCTAGCCTTTGGTGTTTGCGTAAAGAAAAATGTGCCGTTAGGCCTACATTATATGCGTGAATCAGCAGATCAAGGTTTACCTGAGGCGTTAGAACAGTTAGGGCGGTATTATCATGTTGGTAAGTTTATGCAACCAGATATTCGACAGGCAATTATTTTCCTCAAAGAAGCGGCTAGTCTTGATAATTTAAAGGCACAAATTCGCCTCGCTGAAATTTATAATGCTGGTGAAGGCAGTCCGTTAGATTTTCCTGAGTTGTATGCTCAACTACATCATTCCGTGACTGATGATAAAAAAACACATAAAAAAATCACACATTTATTGACAGGGCTTGCTGAAAAAATGCCTGAACGAGTGGTTAATGCAGCAAAAGAAGGAAAATATTAATACCAAATGGTACAACTAAGATATAATAATAAACAAATCACTTGAGTAAGTATTAGTATTATTAAAGATCCACACCAACAACGCGAAGCAAAAAAGTACGATAACCCTGTGGCTAGTCGTGAATTGATCTTGTCAATTATCGAAAAGCTACCAACTCCGCCAAATTTCAAAACACTTTGTCAAACGTTAAAATATCAAGACGAAGAGCATATTATCGGTTTGAAGCGTCGATTACGTGCGATGGAAAATGCAGGGCAATTAATTTTTAATAAATTTAAACAGTATGCTATCGCCCCTAAAAATCATCTACTTACCGGTACGGTTATTGGCCATCGAGATGGTTACGGATTCTTTGCTCCCGATACAAAACCGGGTGATAAAAAGCCTAAAGACTTATTTATATCATCTCATGAAATGCAACGGGTTTTTCATGGTGATGTGGTTGAAGCGATTTTAGTTGATAGAGCGGATCGCAAAGGTCGGCAAGAAATTAAAGTAACAGATATTATAAAACCGCGGAAAGCAGGTATTGTTGGTCGTTTTTTTCTTGAACATAATATTTGTTTTGTGGTGCCAGACGATGCACGTATTAAGCAAGATATCTTAATTGATCCTAAAGAAAGGTTAGGAGCGCGTCATGGTCAAATGGTTGTTGTTGACGTTGTTCAACGACCATCTAAAAGAAATAATGCTGTTGGAAAAGTGATTGAAGTGTTGGGTGATCATATGGCGCCTGGTATGGAAATCGAAATAGCGCTAAGAGAGCACGACTTACCTTATCAATGGTCACCTGAAGTTGAAGCTGAAATTGCGACCATTGCCGATGAAGTGGAAGACGAAGCGAAATTACCACGTGTTGATTTACGACACCTTCCTTTAGTGACTATTGATGGGGAAGATGCACGTGATTTTGATGATGCTGTTTATTGTCAACCGAAAAAATCAGGTGGTTGGCGATTGTGGGTAGCGATTGCTGATGTTAGTTATTATGTTCGCCCAGGTACCGCACTTGATGATGAAGCTCTGGCGCGAGGCAACTCGGTTTATTTTCCAAGCCAAGTTATTCCAATGCTTCCAGAAAAACTCTCTAATGGTTTATGTTCGTTAAATCCTGATGTCGATAGGCTTTGTATGGTTTGTGAAATGACCATTAGTGAAGCCGGTAAATTATCTGGAAGTAAATTTTATCCTGCAGTGATGCGTTCTCATGCGCGTTTTACCTATACAAAAGTTGCGGCAATATTAGGGGATGCAGAAACAACGGGCGATGAAACGTTACGTAGCCAATATCAAGCATTAGTACCTGATTTAGAAAATTTAAATGCCATGTACCACACACTAATTACGGCACGAAATAGCCGTGGTGCTATTGCTTTTGAAACGGAAGAGTCACGTTTTATTTTTAATGCAGATAAAAAAATTGAATCGATTGAGCCACTGGTCCGTAATGATGCGCACAAAATTATCGAAGAATGTATGATTTTGGCTAATGTTGCGACTGCAAAATTTGTTGAGAAGTATAAAATGCCTGGCTTATTTCGCGTTCATGACAAACCGAGTGAAGACAAGTTTAATAATTTTGTCAGTTATTTAGCTGAACTTGGTTTGCAAATGCCGCGTGTTGACAATGAAGATGGTTTGCCGGCGCCACAAGATTACAGTGACATTTTGGCGCAAGTGCAAGGTCGTCCTGATCAAGAACTTATCCAAACCATGTTACTAAGATCAATGCGCCAAGCGGTATATCAAAGTGAAAATATTGGTCATTTTGGTTTAGCACTTGAATCTTATAGCCATTTTACTTCTCCGATTCGACGATATCCTGATTTAGTGATTCATCGGGTTATTAAAGCTATTTTGCAAACCCAAGCAGACAGTGCAGCCAATGATGGTTGTTATAGTTATGCAGAAGAGGCGGTTATTGAACTTGGCGAACATTGCTCGATGACAGAGCGGCGCGCTGATGATGCCACTCGCGATGTTTCAGACTGGCTCAAGTGTGAATTTATGCAAGATCATGTTGGTGATACTTTTACTGGGGTAATCTCAACTGTTACTAATTTTGGCTTGTTTGTACGTTTAGCAGACTTACATATTGAAGGTTTAGTCCACATCACTTCGTTAGGGCGTGATTTTTATCATTTTGATGATGTTCGCATGTGTTTATCAGGCGAGAAAACCGGCAATAAATTTCATGTCGGTGATGTATTAGAAGTACAAGTTGCAGCGGTTAATCTCGATGAAAAGAAAATTGATCTAGCATTATCAGGAGAGAATGCGGTTATTAGTCGTGCTAAACCTTTACCAAAAGGTAGAGGAAAACATACGGGTAAAAGCAAACCGAAAGGTTTTAATGACAAGAAAAGCGGCAATGCAAAACCTGCAAGTGGTGCTAAAAAGGCAAAACCGAAAAAAGATAAACCTGAAAAATCAAAATCTGCAAAGCGTAAAGCGAGAAAAAAACGGCCGGGTAAAAATGCTCGAAAAGCCACTAAGTAAAGACTTGGCTAAATTTTTATAGCTAAAGCGTGAATAAAATTTGCTTGTAGTCGTCATTATTTAACGAAGAACGTTAATAAGAAATATTAAAATATAATAGTAAGTAAGAGAAAAAACATGGCAAAAAATGATGAATTAGTATTTGGTATTCATGCAGTTAACGAATTGATTAAGCGCTCACCTGAACGTTTTATCGAATTGTTTTTATTAAAAGGCCGTGACGATGAACGGTTAATGCCAATGATCAATTTATCACGAAAATATGGTATCCCTGCTCAAATGGTGAGTAGAAAGGTGTTGGACGATAAATCAAACGGCGAACAGCATCAAGGTGTTGTTGCTCGTGTTCAACAAGGGAAAACGTTCACTGAAGCTGATTTAGATGACATTATTGCTGGTGCAGAAAAAAAAGGGACTCCGCCTTTTTTATTGATTTTAGATGGCGTAACTGATCCGCATAACTTAGGAGCCTGTTTACGAAATGCCGATGCCGCGGGTGTACAAGCGATTATAGTCCCCAAAGATAATGCTGCGCGATTGACAGGTACCGTTCGAAAAGTCGCCGTAGGTGCGGCAGAAACCGTTCCACTTGTGCAAGTAACAAACCTTGCTAGAAGCATGAAGCACTTACAACAAATGGGTGTATGGATAATAGGTACTGCAGGAGAAACCGATACCTGCTTATACGATGTTAAACTATCTGGACCAATGGCGCTTGTAATGGGAGCCGAAGGTAAAGGCATGCGTCGGTTAACGCGTGAAAATTGCGATCAACTCGTGAAACTGCCCATGGCAGGGAGTGTTTCTAGTTTAAATGTTTCTGTTGCAACAGGGATTTGCTTGTTTGAAATTGTTCGTCAACGACTCAATTAAATTTAGCTGAGCACTTGATATGCTTATGTATTCTATATCATTAGATACGTTCAAATATTGCATATATGTAGGTAATTGTTATTTTAAATGTCAATTATTGCAAAAATTGACTATTCTAAAAAGAATAAGCAAACGGTAAAAAGTTTAAAAGCTTGCTGTTAGCTGTTATGGATATTAAGTTTTCAAGGATGCCTTTGAACTGATTGTGATGCCAATACATGCTGTACAAAAACTTTATTCTGCTGCGTTTAACTCTTTGTGCATTCATTTGCGTTAGCAGTAATGCTGTTGGTAATCTTAATAATCAGCAAGTTATTAAATTAGCCGTTTCTAATGCCACTTCAGGTCCTACCTCACAACTTGGAATCCGTTTAAATCAAGGTGCAAATGCATACTTCAGTCGAGTCAATCTTGAAGGTGGAGTTGCCGGTAAAACCATTAAAATTGAACATTTAGATGATGGTTACGAACCTTTCAAAACGTTAAAGAATACGCAGAAATTTTTAGCCAGAAATGACATTTTTGCTTTTTTTAATTATGTTGGCACTCCTACAACCCACGCGATATTAAATTTAATAAGCGATAGCGAAACGCCTTTTTTGATGCCTTTTACAGGTGCTGAATTTTTACGTACCCCTGCTATTGGTAATATTTTTCACTTACGCGCCAGTTATTATCAAGAAACAGAGCAGCAAATAAATTACTTGGTGGACTCTAAAAAAATAACGAATATTGGTTTATTAATTCAAGCTGATGAATTTGGTACTGCTGTAGAAAAAGGCTATTTAATGGCGCTAAAAGACAGAGGTCTTAAACCCACTGTTACCACAAGATATCGTCGAAATACCAATGAAATTGACTTAGCATTAAGTATTCTTAAGGCTAAAAATGTTCAAGCAGTGGCTTTTGTTGGTACTTATGAACCATTTGCTCAATTAATTAACTCTGCTTATCAACAAAATTTCACGCCTTTTTTTACCTCTGTTTCATTCATTTCTAGTCATGATTTGTTTCAGCGTCTCAATCAAGCGAGTAATGTGTTAGTGACAGAAGTGATGCCAGATCCGAATGCTTGTTATGATGATATTTGTTTGCAATTTAAACAGGATATGAGAGCACAAGGAATTGAAGAGGTCGATCAAATACTTTTTGAAGGGTACCTGAATGCTTTTGTTTTTGTTGAAGTTGCTAAACTATGCGGTATTGCGTTGAGCCAGAGTTGCTTCCTCGAAAATATGGCAAATTTTGAGTATAACCAAAAAGGTTTATCAATTTCATTTAAAGACAATGCCCATCAAGGGCTTTCCAGTATTTTCCTCAATTTCTTTACTTCAACAATTAATAGCCAATAACGCGATTAAAAGCTTGCCTTTATTGGTTAATTTACCTACACTACGCGACCTTAATTCAGCCTGAACTTTTTTGTTCCTTGCCTCAACTGGTGTTGGCTGAGCCAGATAATGAGGCTACAACCGTAAGGAGCTCGTAATGCGTCATTACGAAATCGTATTTATGGTTCACCCTGATCAGAGTGAACAAGTACCTGGTATGATCCAGCGCTACACAGATTTGATCAATGCTGCTGAAGGCAAAATCCACCGTCTAGAAGACTGGGGTCGTCGTCAATTAGCATACCCAATCAATAAACTTCACAAAGCACACTATGTTTTATTAAACATTGAAGCGCCACAGTCAGTTATTGATGAGTTAGAAACTTCTTTCCGTTACAACGATGTTGTTATTCGTAACATGATCATGCGTACTAAAAACGCAGTAACTGAAGCATCAGCTATGGCAAGTGCTAAAGAAGAACGTCGCGACGATCGCCGCGAAGTTAAGCAAGAAGTTGCGCCAGCTGTTTCAGAAGCTCCGGCTGAAGAAGCACAAGAAGAAGCTGCGAGCGAAGAATAAGCTGGTCGTGACAATCTCTCAATGTTAGCAGCTTCTGTTATGGAAAATACTAATTTAGAGAATTGCCTCGTGTTGGTAGGAGAAGTGGTTAAGCCACCTAAATTATCAACTAGCCCTGCAGGTATTCAACATTGTCAGTTTTCAATGGACCATAAGTCCATACAAAATGAAGCCGGCATGAATAGACAAGCTTTTGTCAGAATACAAGTAGTGGCAACTGGTGAAATGTCACAACACTTAACTCGTGATTTAATAGCGGGCAGTAAATTAAAAGTGACGGGTTTTATTAATCGTCATGAATCCAGAAACGGTAATCCGCTTTTGGTCTTACATGCTCAGCATATTGAAATGATTAATTAGGTGATTATTATTTAGCGTATGTTTGCTAAAAAATAACATCGAATATTAGGAGAAATCCATGTCTCGTTTTTTTAGACGTCGTAAATTTTGCCGCTTCACAGCGGAAGGCGCTACCTCTATCGATTATAAAGATATTGCTACGCTGAAAAACTATATCACTGAAAGTGGTAAAATCGTTCCTAGCCGTATTACTGGTACAGCTGCTAAATATCAACGTCAACTTGGTCGTGCGATCAAGCGTGCTCGTTACTTAGCATTGTTACCATATACTGATTTACATAAGTAACCTAATAAGGGGTTTTGAAAATGGAAGTAATTCTTCTTGATAAAATCGCCAAATTAGGCGGCCTTGGTGACAAGGTAACTGTTAAGTCTGGTTATGCTCGTAACTTTTTATTACCACAAGGTAAAGCTGTTTTTGCCTCTAAAGCAAACGTTGAGCACTTTGAAGCTCGTCGTGCTGAATTAGAGAAGAAATTAGCTGAAGTATTAAGTGCAGCAGAAGCTAAAGCAGCGAAAATCGTTGAATTAGCAGAAGTTACTATCGCTTCATCAGCTGGTGAAGAAGGTAAATTATTCGGTTCTATCGGTACTAAAGATATTGCTGATGCGATTACTGAAGCTGGCGTTGAAATTGCTAAAGCTCAAGTACGTATGCCTTTAGGTACAATTCGTGAAGTAGGTGAGTACGATATCGTTCTTCACTTACACAACGATGTTGATACTAGCATCAAAGTGATTGTTATCGCTGAAGCTTAATTTATTTTTCTTTATTAAAAGTTAATTAAATTAAGTTATTAAACACCGCACGGGAGTTATCCTTTGCGGTGTTTTTTTATAGTTAATACAGTTTAATCAAACGATTCGTTTCATTACTTATCGCGCGATAAATATCCAGATACAAATCATTAGGCATAAAAATGCGTACTTTATTCATTATTGACTACACTTGCTGGTAACTTGAATTTTTAATGATTGATATGTCAAATACGTTTCAAAATACTGCTAATGCTTTTCATCGGCTTGTTCGACATGTGTCGATAAGTTTGATCATCTGTGCGCTTTTATTTGTTTTTATCAATTATTTTATCGAAGGCCCGAGCGCATGGAATAACATGGTCTGCATTGTTTCTATCATGCTGTTAGCGGTTTTACATTTGATCAACTATTACTTTCAAAAAATGTTACAGCAGCAACTTAAGCATATTACTGCATTAGAAAAATGGGCAGATTTATCGAGAATTTGTGGTGAAATTCAAGTAATACCTCATAATGACGATAATTTAAGCCAAACCATTTTGACATTAAATCAACAATTATTAATAGCAAAAAACAGCGATACTCATCTTGATAAGGTATTAAGAAGTAATGCGCTGCTTGATAAAGATACCGGCGTAGGCAATAGCGAATTTTTTAATAATCGACTTGATGCCTTGTTAAAAGAAGAAGACTGTCAAGGCGCTGTTTATTTTATTCAGTTTAAAGACTTTGATTTAGTACATGCTTTGTTTGGTGAGCAACAATCATCAGTGTTGTTGGATAATTTAATTCAAACAATAAAATCCCGTTTGACCGCTTTACCTAACTACTTTATTGCTCGACGAGATGATTCGGAACTTGCCATTATTGTTCCTGATATATTTTTCAATGATGCAGAAAAGTTAGCTGATAAATTATTAAACTCTTTGTGTGCAATCGCATTGCCTGTTGGAATGAATAAAGATGAATTTATTCATATCGGCGTGAGTTATTTTTCTCAAGCAGAAAATTCATATCAAGTAAAATCTGAAGCCGATATGGCATTACGTTCTGCGCAATTACAAGGACCATCACAATGGTTTATGTATGATCCGGGGGAAGTGGAACATGCCAGTGCCAAAGGTTCGCTCAAGTGGCGTACTTTTTTAAATCATGTTATTGCTAAAAATGCGTTAGTTATCTTTTTTCAACCGGTTATTTCTGTGAATGACGAACGGATATTACATCATGAAATCTTGACTAAAATTAGAGATGCCGACGGTAGTTTAATCAGCGCTAGAGTATTTTTGCCGATGGCGAAAAAGTGTGGTTTGATTCAACAGATCGACTTGTTAGTGTTTAAACAAATTTGCCGATTATTAAGCTATGATAATCAACAAAAAGATCAATGCAGTTTAAACTTATCGATTGAGTCATTATTGTCAGATGTTTTTCTTAAAGAGTTTATAGCTGTTTTACAAGATTATCCCGGTATTCATGAAAAGTTGATCATTGAGATCAGTGAATATCATTTAGTGAACCATCTTGAAAAACTACAAAAGCCATTAGCTATGCTTCATCAGTTAGGCATTAAACTCATCGCCGATAAAGTTGGTCAGTATGTGGTAAGTGCTCAATATCTCAGTATTTGTCCCATTTTCAGTATAAAATTGCATCGAAGTATTGTCCTAAATATTCATCGGAAAACAGAGAATCAAATATTCATTCAAAGCTTAAAGGCAATTTGTGATGTGCAAAAGGTTAATGTCTATGCTTTAGGGGTTGAAAATTTAGATGAATGGCAGACGTTAAAGCGATTAGGTGTTGACGGTGGTCAAGGGCACTACTTTACTGAGCCTGTTGCGCAAGTGGCAAAGGCCATTCACTTGCCTTAAGTTTCTTTTGTTCAATTAACCCACCTAACCCTTGTAAACCGCCAGTATGTAACAGCACAATTTTATGGCGTGGTGGAAAATAATTTATTGTGATTAAGTCTAGTAGCGCTAAGATCATTTTACCCGAATAAATAGGTTCGAAGGGAACTCCTGTAATCGCTGAAAAATCTTGTAATTTTTTTAAGCTTTCAGGGCTAAATTTAGCGTAGCCGCCGTCATGATAGTCATTGAGTATTTGCCAATTATTAAATAACCTATCTACTTTATCGTTAAGTAATGCCCGTACTTCGTTTGCTAAGTAATCTGTTTGCTTTAACACCGCAATACCAAGAATTTTATGCTGATTATTATCACCTGCAATTAACCCTGATAGGGTACCGGCACTTCCTACTGGGGTCAGTAAAGTATCATAGTGTGTTTGTTGATTTAATTCATGACAGATTTCTGCAACGCCTTTAAGCGCTAATGTATTACTTCCGCCTTCAGGAACAATGAAATAGCCAGGGTATTGCTGTGATAATTGTTGTAAATATTCAACCGTATCACGTTTTCGATAAGTGATTCGATCAACAAATTTTAATGCCATGCCCCATTGTTTAGCTTTTGACAGCGTAAAGTTTTCGGCAAAATGAGCTTCTCCTCGAATAACCCCTATGGCGAGAAGATCGTGTTGTTTACAAGCAAAGGCGAGTGCATGTATATGATTTGAATAAGCACCACCGAATGAGATGATGCCTTTATATCCATTTTCTTTAACGTGTTTTAAATTGTATTTTAGCTTTCGCCATTTATTACCCGAAATAATTGGATCAATTAAATCATCACGCTTTATCTGAACATGCAGCTGATATTGCTCAAAAAGTGGGTGCTGTAATGTTTGTAATTCTGATAAATTTGACATGAAAGCTAATGATTTTATTTAATTAATCGGTTTTTTTACTTTAAAAAACTTGCGCATAACGGCTAATCAGGGATAATGAATTTAACGACAATTTGTTTTTAAAGCATAATAATATCGATAAATGTCAATAATCGCACGGATAAATCAACTATTTTCATCACCGGAACCTTCAGGTTTACTCGGTGTCTGTTTGCAACAGCAAACTATAGCCTTTTGCTCCCTTGAAAAAAATCAACAAGCTGAATTTCATCGTTCAGGGGTTGTTGATGATCGATATGTTGCTGCATTTAAGCAATCAAAAGCGAAAATCAATTTAGTAGGGCAGTGTAACCTTGTTTTATCAGCAAAACAGAACCAATTAGTTCAAGTTGATAAGCCGAAAGTACCTGATGAAGAAATCAATGCGGCTATTAAATGGCAGATAAAAGATCTAGTGTCGATTGCGCCAGAAGATATGATTGTTGATTATTATGATGGACCAGTGATGGGCGGCGGCCTTGAAAAAATTAATGTTGTTTGTGCCGCTAAAAGTGAGTTGTTGCCTTTAGTTGAAAATATTCATCAAGATAATTGCCAAATTAATAGAATTACCGTGGAAGAGTTTGCTTTTGCAAGTTTGTGCCCGGTTGAAGATGATGCTCGTTTAATGGTATGTCAGCAGCCAAACGAAGAAATATTATTGATCATCGTTAAAAATAAAGAATTATGTTTTCAGCGTCGACTACGTGGTATGGCGACCATTGCGAGTAAATCAGAAGATGAACTTAATATGGGTGTTATTGATTCCTTGAGTTTAGAAATTCAACGTTCAACTGATTACTTTGAAAGACAATTAAAACAAGCACCGATTCGCAGTATAGAAGTATTGGTGCCAATGGTTCATGAAGCCTTTTTAGCACGAAAACTTGCAGAAAACACCAATGTACCGGTGAATTTATTTACTATGCCAGAAGGGTATAGTGAGCATAGAGAGTATGCTGCCTGTATTGGTGCCACCATGTTAAATGACATGGAGAAAAGTGCGTAATGAGAAAGTTATCAATTAATTTATTGCAAGCAGAATTAATGCCCGAGAAACCGCTTTGGACCTTAAAGCGTGTAGTAAGTGTATGGGCTATTGCATTTGTTTTGATGTTAGGTTGGATGTTCTATAGCAACTTTCAATTAACTCAACGCACTCATGAATTTAATCAAGCGAATGAGCAGAAACAAAAATATGAAGCCTTGCAGGCCGATTTAGAAATACAAGTAAGCCAAAATAGGGCAGATCCACTTCTACAAGAAAAATTAGCAACAGTTAAATTGCTGTTCGTGAATAAAACAAATCTTCATAAACAATTAACTGATACTAATAGTACTTATTCTGCAGGTTTTTCAAAAGCCATGACTGAATTATCTGAACTTCATCATCAAGATGTCAGTTTACAAAAAGTTCATATGAACAAAAGTCATATGACGTTTTCAGGAATTGCCAGAAAACCTGAAGCGGTTCCCACGTGGTTAGCGGCTTTTGATAACGCGACATTCTTATCAGGACAATCATTTAAGCATTTTAGTTTGAGTGAAAATGAAGAGGCGGTGACTCAGTTTACTGTGAGCTCTCAACGTTTATCTGAACAATCAGGAGGTCAATAATGAAAGCATTATGGCAAGATTATTCAGAGAAATATTTAAACATCTCTACAAGAGAACAGTATTTAGTGTTGCTAACTGGTTTGGTTGCAATAATTTTTATCTTTTTTACTGTGTTTATTGATGAAAAACTAGTCGAGAGTAATTCCCTTGCTCATCAAACTAAACAAATTAACAACAGTAATCAAACGGCTCAAACGACAATAAATATACTTGAGCAGTCTTTAGCAAAAGATCCTAATGAAGCCATTCAAAAACAAATTGCACAATACGAAAAAAAATTATCATCAGTAGATAGTGAATTACTTTTGTTGACGTCTGATTTAATTAATCCAGTGCAAATGCGTTACGCGCTTATTGATTTATTAAAAACTCAATCATCGGTCGCTCTGTTATCTTTTGAAGTCATAGCTGCTCAACCTGTGGCTACGGAAACATCACCTAATCATGAAAATAAGCTTGAGAGTGAGATAAATAATGATGGTGAGCAGTCACTTACATTATATAAACATGGTATAAAACTGAAACTGAAAGGTAGTTATTTTAAATTACGGGATTATTTGAGCCAGTTAGAAAATATGCAATGGACCTTTTTTTGGCAAGAGTTTGATTATCAACTTATCGAGTACCCCAATAGCGAACTGACTATTGAAATGTATAGTTTAAGCACTCAGAAGGAGTTTATTGGTGTATAAATGCTTATTACTGTTTTTATGTATCACTTCTGTTAGTGTTAACGCTGAGTCTGTTGACCCAACTAAACCGTTAAATTTTAATCTAGGTTCAGTTGCTAGCGTAGTGAATAAAAATGCCTTAGTGTTACAAACCATTGTTGAAAATGATGGACAAAAAAGCGTGGTCATCAATGGTCAACTTTTATCTTTAGGTGATCAAATACGTCAATATACTTTATCTGAGATAACAAAACATGATGTGCTGTTATCTTCACCAGAAAAAAATATTAAGCTATCAATGTTTTCATCTGTAGTGGCTAAATCAAAATGAAAAGAAAAATAATTATGCATACGCCTTCAAAAAGTTTTTATATAACATCTTTGTTAGTTTTCTTGCTTGGTTGTCAAACGGTGCCGTCACAACCAACACATGTCAAAGCTGAATTAGACGATGCAATTGCACAAGCTAGCAAAAGCAAAGCTCCTAAACCTTTATCGACCGTACCTTCTTCGGTGCAGCAAGAGTTAATGAAGCAAAGTATGACGCAAGCACGTCAAGGATTACTTGCCGAAAAACGTTTAGAAATTGCCGCTAGCCAAGTTGATGCTCAAGCTTTTTTTGCTGCCCTTGTTCAAGATTCAAAATACAGTGTCGCGGTTCATCCTGATGTTGCGGGTACTATTACGTTAAATTTAAAAGATGTCACTTTAGATGAAGCTCTTGATGTAATTGCTAGTCTTTATGGCTATGACGTGCAAAAACAAGGCAATGTTATCAAGGTATATCCAGCAGGTATTCGTACCGAAACTATTCCATTAAATTATTTGTTTGTTAAACGCTTTGGTACGTCAAGTACTAGTATTAATTCTGGTGGCGTGTCAGAAAATGATCCAAATAATGGTGGAAGCAACGGCAATAATAATAACAATCGAAATAATAATAACCGTTCCAATAATAGTAGTAACGGTAATAACCAGAACGGTCAAAATAATCAAAATGGCAGCAGTGGTATCAATATTTACACTGAAAACGAATCTGATTTTTGGACCGAATTAAAAGAAACGTTAACGTCTTTAGTAGGTGATCAAGACGGGCGTTCGGTGATTGTTTCTCCACAAGCCGGTTTAATTACAGTGCGAGCATTACCTAGCGAAATTGCTTCGGTTAAAAAGTTTATTAATGACACACAAAATCATTTACGTCGACAAGTGATTATCGAAGCAAAAATTATGGAAGTTACCCTGAACGATGATTATCAACAAGGGGTGAAATGGGATCAAGTGTTAGGTCATGCGTCGAGTACAGATCTGACTTTTTCAACGACTGGAAACATTGCCAATAATGTTATTTCTTCTGCCATTGGCGGTACAACAGCATTGAGCTTTATTAATTCAGATTTTTCAGGCGTGATTGAACTACTGCAAACGCAAGGCAATGTTCAAGTACTTTCTAGCCCAAGAATTACGGCAACTAATAACCAAAAAGCGGTAATTAAAGTAGGTGAAGACGAATATTTTGTCACTGAAGTTTCTAATACTACAACGACAGGAACAGCTACCACCACTACTCCAGAAGTGCAGTTAACGCCATTCTTTTCAGGTATTGCTTTGGACGTAACGCCACAAATAGACGAACATGGCGAAGTGATTTTACATATTCATCCGTCGGTAACATTAACCGATGAACAATCAAAAACTATTCGTTTAGGGAGTGAAGACTTTACCTTGCCACTGGCGCAAAGTAGCGTACGAGAGTCTGATACTATTATTCGAGCAAACTCTGGCGAGATTGTCGTCATTGGTGGTTTAATTGAAACAAGAAAAGTGGATTTAGAATCTAAAACGCCGTTACTTGGAGACATTCCTTTAGTTGGTGAACTGTTTAAGAGTAAAAATCAAACCATGCAGAAAAAAGAATTGATTATTATGTTAAAGCCAATCGTCATTGGGCAAAACACATGGAAAGATCAATTAAAAGATGCGCGAGCATTATTAAAAGAATGGTTTCCAGAAGAAGATCAAATCGAAGAATAAAGTAGGGTTCAACGCACTAATTTTTGACAATAATCGTGTCTTAATCGGCTAAGTAAGTTATGTATTTATATCACTTTGGTTTAAAAGAATTACCTTTTACTTTAACGCCAAATACTAACTTTTATTTAGGTCTTGAACCGCATAACGAAGCGTTGGCTGTCTTAACTACAGCGTTAAAAACAGGTGAAGGTTTCATTAAAGTGGTTGGTGAAGTTGGCACAGGCAAAACTTTGCTGTGTCGAAAACTGCTCAATGAAATACCCGAGCATTTTGTGACTGCTTATATTCCCAATCCATATTTAAAGCCAGATGAACTAAGGCGCGCCGTTGCTGTTGAGTTGGGAGTTAAGCAAGCGCAACGTATGTCAGTGCAGTTATTAACGCAACGTATTCAACAACGATTACTTGAACTACATAGTCAAGGCCATTCAGTGGTATTGATTTTAGATGAATCGCAAGCATTACCTGCGGAAAGTTTAGAGGCACTTCGTTTATTTACGAATTTAGAAACGGAAACAAGAAAGTTATTACAAGTGGTGTTATTCGCACAGCCAGAATTAGATCATCGATTAAATGAGCCCGCGTTTCGACAATTAAAGCAACGTATTACCTTTTCATACAACTTACGGACAATGGATAGCGATGAAGTTGAAAGTTATATTCAACATAGAATGGTAGTGGCGGGTTATAAAGGAGCTACTTTATTCAACCACCGTTTATGTAAAAAAATAGCCAAAGTGACTAAGGGAACACCAAGATTGGTGAATATTTTATGTCATAAAATGTTGATGTTAAGTTATGGGCAAGGACAATACCAAATGACCAGTAAACACTTAAAAATTGCCTGCCATGATACCGAAGCTATCAACCAGCCAGATTATAAGTTAACCCTAATATTTAGTCTCTGCGTAATGATCAGCGTAGTGATTTTTATGGCGTATTATTATGGAGCATTGAAATGAGTGTCATTAATCAGATGCTAAAAGATTTGGATGAGCGCCAAAATGAGCAACAACACTCGCAAAATAGTGCTGTGCCAATAAGAAAACAAGGCATGCCTTGGAAGTTAATCGCTATTATTGTCATCATAGTAATTGCGCTAAATATTCTCGGAATTTTTATGTGGCAGCTTTATAATGAAAATAAATCGTTAAAAAGCTTGAACGATAATTCATATGAGCAAAATCAACACGCACAACAATTGGTAGAAGGCGTAGATAATGCCTTTAATACTGATGCTGCAAGTAAGAAAATTAACACGCTTATTGAAACCGTTAACAACGAAGAAGATACGTCACCCGCCGAAGATGAAATTAAGGAAGATAAAGCGCAGGAAAATGCTCAAACAATTACTACTTTGGCAAATACCAGCATTACAAAACCAAATGATTTAACAAAACCAAATGATTTAATAGAAAAAAATGTTTCCAATAACGAAATTAAAAACGTTTCTAATTTGAACCATCAAACCGCGTTAAATACAAAAACGACAGAAAATGAAAATATTAACCTTGATGCATTGCCAGTAAAAGAAGCGGAAAAAACAGTCATCAAAAGTGAGAAACCGCAGTTAACCATTTCACGCAAACAATTAACGGCTGCTGAATTAACTCAGCAAAAAATTGATCAAGCCGAGCAAGCGTTAGCTGAGAATAAGTTAACCAGAGCTGAAAAATTGTTTGAAGATATTCTGCTAATGTCACCAGATCATCAAATTGCTCGGAAAAAATTGGCGGCGTTATGGTTTGGTAGGCAATCTTACCAACCTGCCATTAATTTACTCTCGCAAGGTATTCAACTATACCCACAAGATAGCGAATTTCGTTTAATGAAAGCTCGTATATACTTAAATCAAGGGCAAACGACAGCGGCGGTTAACACCTTAAAAGAATTACCCGCTGTTGAGAATGTAGAATATCAAGCATTGCTTGCTAGTCATGCCCAACAAATATCACAATTTAACATAGCAATAACAGCCTATCAGTTATTAACAACATTAGAGCCAAATGCAGGGCGATGGTGGCTTGGTTTAGCGGTTGCGTACGATAGTGATAGTAATTTTGAACAAGCAAAACGTGCTTATGGTCAAGCGATAAATAAAAATGATCTTTCTGACAATGCTCGACAATTTGCTGTTCAGCGAGTTCAAGAGTTAGGAGAATAATTAAATGGCAGCCCCTAAATTAAAAATGCGGCTAGGTGATTTATTGGTACATGAACATATCATTACCAATGAACAATTAATGCAAGCGTTAAACAGTCAAAAATCAACGGGTAGAAAACTCGGTGATACCTTGATTGAATTGGGTCATATTGCAGAACGTCAATTATTAGAATTTTTAGCGCAGCAATTGGATGTACCATTTTTAGATATAAGCCAACGTAGGATTGACCCTGCCGTGGCGAAGCTTTTACCTGAAGTGCATGCGCGTCGCTTACGCGCTGTTATTATTGAAGATCAAGGTGATGCAGTTCTGTTAGGCATGAGTGATCCCGCTGATTTAAGTGGTCTTGATCAACTTGAACAAATGTTATCGCCTAAAGCGTTAAAACTTGCCGTGGTGATGGAATCGCAATTGTATGACGCCTTTGATGGCTTATATCGTCGTACGGCTGATATCGAGTCATTTGCTAGTCAGTTAGAAGAAGAGTACGAACAAACCACTGATTTTGATTTAAGTACTTCTTTTGTTGATGAAGGTGGTGATGCAACGGTAGGTAAGTTACTGCAATCAGTGTTTGAAGACGCAGTACAAATGCGCGCATCTGATATTCATATTGAGCCTGATGAGCATTTATTACGTATTCGTCAACGTATTGATGGTGTCTTACAAGAAAACGTTTTAAAAGAAAATAAAATAGCCTCAGCGATGGTTTTGCGTTTAAAACTGATGGCAGGTTTAGACATTTCAGAAAAGCGTCTTCCTCAAGACGGACGTTTTAATTTGCAGATCAAGGGCCATTCAATTGATGTGCGTATGTCAACTATGCCCGTTCAGCATGGTGAGTCAGTAGTTATGCGCTTGCTTGACCAATCAGCAGGCTTATTATCGCTTGATGAAACCGGCATGCCAGCTGATATCGTGGCTAGAGTACGGCATCAAATTTCGCGTCCTCATGGTATGATCCTCGTTACAGGGCCAACGGGTAGTGGTAAAACAACTACGCTTTACGGGGCATTGAGTGAATTAAACCAATCAAGCAAAAAAATTATTACTGTTGAAGATCCGGTGGAATATCGTTTACCACGAGTCAATCAAGTGCAAGTTAATAGTAAAATTAACCTAACTTTCTCTGGAGTATTAAGAACAGCATTACGACAAGATCCTGATATTCTTATGGTTGGTGAGATGCGTGATCATGAAACTGTTGAAATAGGCTTACGGGGAGCATTAACGGGTCACTTGGTGTTATCTACCTTACATACTAACGATGCTATCACCAGTGCATTACGTTTAATGGATATGGGCGCAGCAGGCTTTCTCGTAGGTAGCTCTTTACGGGCGGTTATCGCACAGCGACTAGTACGAAAAGTTTGTGATAAATGCCAGGAAGAATATCAACCGAGCAGCCAAGAAAAATTATGGTTAACCCATTTAGCAGGAGACAAAGCTAATGGTGCCACTTTTAAACAAGGTAAAGGTTGTCAAACTTGTCAATATACCGGTTATAAAGGTCGTATTGGTGTTTTTGAATTATTAGAAATGAATGAGCCAATGATGGCTGCATTGAAACGTGAAGATGCAGAAAGCTTTACTGAATTATCAAAAGCAAACCCAAGCTTTACTCCTTTAGCGGTTGCGGCGTTTAACTATGCAACTCAAGGTATCACAACGGTTGAAGAAGTCCTTCGCCTCGTAGAAATAATAGATGTGAAAGAGTAAATAAATGGCAGCTTTTAGCTATATAGGTCGAAACTCACAAGGAGCACAGGTTAAAGGCTCTATTGATGCTCCGAATGCAAATGCCGCAGCGGAACAATTATCACGTCAACAAATTGTGCCAGTTTCAATTGAAGCAGCAAAAAAAGTGGTTAATAGTTCGGGTGATCTTGCTGATATAGATATAGGTGAATTGTTAGGTTTTTCAGCTATTTCATTGGACGACTTAATTGTTTTTTGTCGACAAATGTATGCATTAGTTCGTTCGGGCGTGCCGATTCTACGTGCTATAAACGGCATGGCAGAATCAAGTAACTCACCAAAGCTTAAAGTGGCGTTAGCTGAAATAGCCACTCAGCTTGAAGGCGGCTATGAACTTTCTTCAGCCTTACATCAACACCCCAAATTATTTTCACCACTTTTTGTTTCATTGGTACATGTTGGTGAAAACACCGGTCAACTTGACGAAGCATTTAGTAAATTAGCGAGTTATTTTGAGCGAGAACAAGACACCCGAAAACGCATTAAAACTGCGTTGCGTTATCCTTCATTCGTATTAGGTGCAATTGCCATTGCTATCGTTATTTTAAATATTTTTGTGATCCCTACATTTGCGAATATGTTCTCAAAATTAGGCGCTGACTTACCCTGGGCAACGAAAGCTCTGATCTCAAGCTCTAATTTTTTCTTAGATTACTGGCCGCATTTATTGGTGGTTTTACTAGGTGTTTTCTTTGGTTTAAGAGCTTATTTAAAAACAGAAAAAGGCCTATATCAGTGGGATAGAATAAAAACAAGATTGCCCATAGTTGGTTCTATTATTGAACGTTCAATTCTATCTCGTTTTTCGCATAGTTTTGCAATTGTCTTAAAAGCAGGGGTTCCGATGACTTCCGGCTTAACACTTGTTTCTGACGCGGTTGATAACACGTATATGAGTGAAAAAATTATTGCTATGCGAACGGGGATTGAAAGCGGCGAAAGTTTATTACGCTCTGCTGTTGCCAGTAAGCTATTTACTCCTTTAGTGTTACAAATGATAGCCGTAGGTGAAGAAACTGGTCGAGTAGATGAATTGCTAGAAGAAGTTGGCGATTATTACGAGCGAGAAGTCGATTATGAATTAAGTACGCTTACCGCAAAAATTGAACCTATACTAATAGCGATAGTAGCATCAATGGTATTGATTCTAGCATTAGGTATATTTACACCTATGTGGGATATGATGTCGGCATTTAAAGGAAAATAATAGTGAAGCGTGCCGAGGGGAGTAACCGTGGAAAAACGCTTGGCGAAAATGTCCTTATTATTGCGTTAATCGCAGTATTGATGGCGAGTTTTATCTATTACTTTTTTAAACAAGAGCAACAGTTAACTGAAGTAGGTTTTGATGCTGTTGCCCGTAACTTTTCGGCTAGTGTTTTAGCAATTAGGGCACAGTGGTTTATGGACGGACAGCCAGATGAAATTATCTTAAAAGAAAAAGATAAACCAAATGTCATATTGAAAATAAATTCACAAGGTTGGATTGACGTTGATGATAAAAATGAAAAATGTAAGAAAATTTGGTTTGCGTTAATGACAACCGATTTATATTTTATGAATCAGCCGATTGCGGTGCTAGAAATAAACACGAAGAAAAGTACGACCAATCAGGATGAATATAAGATTACTAACACGTGCCGTTATACTTTACCTTCAGGGGTAAGCTTTGATTACGATATGCAAAATGGGAAAGTGAGTGAAGTAAACTACCTGTAGTTGTCATTGATGAAGGTAGACATTGTTACTGAAAAGCATAAAATTACCAAATAATGTAAAACTTGTTAATGAATTAAGTGACTTAGCAAGCTAAACGTTGTTAGAATCAATTTAGATAAGATTGTTAGTGAAGAATATTAGAGGTTGATATGAAAAAACAGTCAGGTTTTACCCTTATAGAATTAGTGATTGTTGTGGTTATTTTAGGATTTTTGGCGGTAACAGCTATTCCTAAATTTCTTGATCTTACCGATCAAGCCAAGCAAGCTAATATTGAAGGCATGGCAGGAGGGTTTGCAACCGCTGTATCATTGACGCGTGCTCAATGGGAAGCAGAAGGCCGACCGCAAGACACTAACACTAACTTTGTGAACTATGATGGTTCAGCGTTGTACTTAACAACACCAGCAACGAATACCAATGCGTTTCGACCAGGTTACCCTATGGGTTTAACCACAACAGGTGCAAATAACGGTAATATGAATACGACTCGTTGTATCGAAGTATGGAATAATATTCTAGCGCAACCACCGTCAATTTCTGATACGGCTGCTGACTTAAATAACGGTGCTAATATTGATTATTTTGTTGTGCAATCGGTAGGTACGGGTAGTAACGGTAATAATACGTGTATCTTTTATTTAAAAGAGTCATTACCAAAATCAGGTGGCTCATATGCAACACCAACAAGCACAGCTCAAGGTAATAACTTTACCTATGACCCTGCTTCAAGCACAGTGGCAATTACAATTAACAATTAATCAATCAATACTAAATAAAGATTAAATAAATTATTTTCATTAAAAATAAGGCAGGTTTATGAAAAACTTATCAAATATAAATACAAAAGCTAAAGGTTTTACCCTAATAGAATTAGTGGTGGTTATTGTTATTTTAGGTATTTTAGCGGCCACAGCAGCACCTAAATTTATCGACTTAACTAGTGATGCGACTGGCGCAACAATTGAAGCCGTTAAGGGATCTGTAGATAGTGCAACTAATATGGTTCATGCAAAAGCTTTAATTAGTAACAATGTTAGCGGAGCATCTACTATAACAATAAATGGTGCTACAGTAGGTTTAGTGGATGGCTGGCCTGAAAATGGTGATGCAAATGCAACCACATGGGGAGCAATTTTAGATATTGATGCAGCTAACTTTTTATCGGCAACTGACGGCACAACAGCAACAAATGGGCGAATTGTCTGGTATCCTACTGTTGATCCTGCATTAACTGCGGCTGCTGCGGTGACTGCTAACTGTTACGTGTCATATGTAGAAAGTACTGATTCAAATATTAAGCCTGCAATAACGTTTGAGACATCGGGCTGTTAAATCTTGCCATTATGGTAAAATTTGATATCTTCAAAGGAGAGCATTGCTCTCCTTTTTTAATGAATAGATAAAGCGAACGGTTAATGAAAAGTAAAGGTTTTACTCTGATAGAGTTAGTGGTGGTTATCGTTATTCTTGGCATTTTAGCCGCAACGGCGGCTCCAAAATTTATTAATTTAGAAGCGGATGCGCACACGGCGACTTTACAAGCAGTGAAAGCCTCGATGGAAGGGGCATCGGCTTTAGTTTACGGTAAAGCGATTGTAAAAGGCATTCATAACGAAGCTTTTGCATTTCCAGCATTACCGTCGATAACTTTACCCGGAGGAGTGACAGTTTTTACTCATTATGGTTATCCTCTGGGTACTGATACTGAATGGAAAAAATTAATCGATTACGACACTGATGCTTTTAGCATACAAAAATCCACCGATTCAACCAGAGTATATATTTATAGAAAAGGTGAAACGGTGCCTACTTCAACAAGTGATGCTTGCATAGTGCACTATACGCGATCTACAGGAGCTAATACCAAGCCAGTTATTGGTGTTAACCCTTGTTTATAACTAAGTCATGTTCTTATGAAGCTTAAATTTTTTGACAGCACAAGACTCACTACCAAAGGTTTTACCTTGATTGAGTTATTGGTGACTATCATTATTTTAGGCATCTTATCGGTAACAATTGTCCCTCGGATGTTTACTTCAAATGGCTTCGAGGCTTATGCATATCGCACTGAAGTGATTTCTACGCTTCGTAATATTCAGCTGCGTGCTATGCAACAAACCGTTGATACTGATATTTGTCGGCAAATCAAAATATCGACAGATAAAAAAATAATCGGTTTACTTAAAACCGATACAGCCAATGCGAACAATTGCGATACAAGTCAATGGTCTGATGCGCAAGCCGGTGAAGTAACCAGCGTAAAAGTAGATGCTGAACATTCAGTTACTTTTAGTTATAGCGATACTGGAGTCTTTTCATTTGATCAAATGGGCCGGCCTCAAGGTTGTGCTGCAACCTGTGAAATTTATGTTGTTGGTGAAGAAACCTTAACCATTACCATAGAACCTGAAGGATACATTCATGCATCCTAAATTCGGTCGTTTAAATATCCGTAGGCATACACTTAGAATGGTAAATGGCTTTACTTTAATTGAAACGGTCATTGGCATTGTGGTGTTGTCGATAGCTTTTTCAGTGTTACTTACCTTGATTTATCCGATGACTGAGCAAAGCGCTGATCAACTTCATCAAATTAAAGCGGCAGAGCTGGGTCAGTCAATGCTCAATGAAATTCAACAAAAAGCCTTTGATGAAAACTCGGATAAAACGGGTGGCTTAATTCGTTGTGGCGAAGTGTCTGCACCTGCATGTAGTACAACAATGGGTGCTGATAGTGGAGAAACAAGAGCCACTTACGATGACGTTGATGATTATAATGAAATTAATAAAGGGGATGTCATACAAAATTCGTTAAATGATAATACACTTGCTGCTTTATATGTAGGTTATGGCGTTGATGTGGCTGTGTGTAACGATGGTGATTATAATGGTGAATGTGATGCCAGTACTGATATTGCAAAACTTATAAAAGTTACTGTGACCACGCCAACAGGTTTTGATATTGTTTTTTCAACGTATCGAGCAAACTTCTAATGCATCGCCTCCCTTCTAAATATCAATCAGGCTTTACCTTAGTTGAGTTAGTCACTGTGATTATTATTCTGGGGATCCTTGCCGTTGGTATGGGTAATTTTTTGCAATTTGGTAGCCGTATTTTTACTGAAACCAGTGCTCGTGATCAATTAGTTTCGTCTGCTCGTTTTGCTATTGAACGATTAAATCGAGAAGTACGTCATGCGGTACCTAATAGTGTTAAAGAAGTTAACGCTAACGGGAATTGTTTATCGTTTTACCCAACCATTGCTAGTACGGTTTATATCGACATACCGGTTTCCCCAGAAGCCGATAACGATGAAATAACCATAATCCCCTTTGATGATAATACTGTTGCTTTAGCTAACAATGTTATTGTTTACCCATTAATGGCGACGGATTTTGAGCCTTCGGTAAATACTAAATACCATCCGTTTACGTTACCTATAGATAAAACAGCCACGCCTTGGGTATTAAGTTTTTCTTCGCCAGTAAGTTTTGCGAATGACTCACCCACACAAAGAATTTTTTTCTATGGAGATGAAGTCAGTTATTGTGTGGTAGGTACTCAATTAATCCGAAGTGCATCGGGTAATAGCTCGGTAATGGCCGATGATATTTTAAATTACTACAGCACGAATAATATGGCAGCCTTTAAAGTGACAGAAGCGACGCAAACGAGAAATGCAACCATTCAAGTACGCTTACAATTTGGTGTCAATGGCGAAGAAAGTGGTGAACAAGTAACGTTTAACAACGAGATACAGGTGCCAAATGTTCCTTAATATTTCAAACTTATCGAAAATGAAAACTAATTTCGTTAGCACTCGCACAGCACAAGGTGGCAGTTCACTGGTGATTGCAATTTTTGTGATTGTGATTATTTCAATGTTAGGGGCGGCATTAGTTAAGATGATGCGTTCAAGTTCTGACAGTATTGTCTATGAAGTGTTAGGCACTCGTGCCTATAACGCGGCACAAATTGGCCTACAATGGCAATTACAGCAATTATTCCCCCTTAATAATACTAATCAACTAACTTGTGCTGCAGTGTTAAATACTCCAACCAATGAAGCACAATTTATAAGTAATGCACCAGGCTTGGAAAACTGTGACCTTGTTTTCCCAATTAGCTGTACAGATATAGACGTGTTGGGGACACGTTATTACACGATAACTAGTACAGGACAATGCGACGTAGCTGGGGTAATAACCTCAAGAACGTTAGAAGTGCAGGCAAGATCTTTGTAACAGCTATTTAACAAAAAAGTGTAAAAACTTTTTACACTTTGTTTTAGCTTAACAAACTCTATTTTTTATATTGTTGATTTTTAGTGTGTTTTTGTTTTTGGTATAAGGTTTGCATTGTTATAGGTAATTGTAGAGTTGTCTAATCATTAATACGAGGTTTCTTTAATGTTTAAGTTTACTATCAGCGTTTTATTTGTACTGTCATTATTTGTTTCAAACGCATCATATGCGTCTATTCTTTTTGTTGATTACTCAGGTGATTATACTGAAGATAAACTGACGTCAGATTTACTTGATATTAATTTTATTAATATCGGTGATTGGGATTATGTGTGGGCATCACCTGTTAATACAGAGTATTGGGATAGTGATGGTGATACTATTTATGACAATCAGCTTTTATCAGCAGACTTTCAACTAAACTGGCAAGAAGCACAAGATTGGCAATTACAGTTGTTACGTAATTTAGGCGTTGAAGCCTTTTTTAATGAAGAAACAGGCGAGTACATTGAAGCGGTAAAATATTGGAATACTGGTTTTACCGGATTATCTTCAAGTATTGCTGAACCTGACGCCGTTACTACTTCAGATTTTGTTGCAGGTCTAATTAGTAGTGCATTTGAAGGCTTAGGTGCAGGTCTTGATTTTGCTGATACTTTCTATGTTCGTGAAGCCTCTAAGCGCCCAGATGCAGTTGCTACAAAAGTACCTGAACCTGCGACATTGCTGATATTTTCATTTGCTTTAATTGCTTTGTCGTTAAGAAAAAGATTCGTAAAATAATAATTTAGTAGTATCCCGTTTCATGAAATATAGCCTTGCAGGACGCAAGGCTTTTTTTATGCGTAAAAGAAAAATGAAAATATCTACATAAATACAAGCTGTTACTTGTGAAAATTTAGGGTAAAGAGTAACTTTAGCGTATAGTTATAAATAAGTTTGACGCTAGGGCCGCTTTAAATGCTTGCACGTTATTTTACACCGTTGTTATTTTTTATCTTATTCCATGCTGCAGTAGATGCCTCAGAATGCTTGTCAGTTTTTCCTGATTACTATAACCAAGCAAACTCTTCTAATGAGCAATTAAGTAATTTTCCTATAAATAATTCAGGTGCTTATCTTACAAATGGAACAACCTTGCCACGCGGTGATAATTACTATTTAGGTTCAACCGTCGGAAATAATGGCCAAATTTATGTTGGGGGAATTTCTGGCGGGGAAACTACGGCTCGCTTATTTTTTCGTAGCTCTGTTTCATGGCAAAACGTCAAGATAAATGAAAACGGTAACCCGGAAGATTTAATTATTATTGTTGATGGTAGTTTATCGATAACTGGGAGTAACACATTAATAAACGCTATCATCTATGTGAAGGGGGCTTTAACCGTTAATAATGGAACTTTTAACGGCGCTTTAGCTTCAGTCGGTTCTGCTAGCGGCTCTGCTAGCTTTAATTATGATGAAAGCTTTATCAATAACGCTGATTTTAATGGTATGTGTGAAGGTAAAGATAAGCCATTAGCTGAATATCGCTTTGATGAAACTAGCTACGATAGTTCAAGCGATGAAGTGATTGATAGTATTGGTGGCTTTCATGGTCAAGCCTTCGCAACACAACCTGTGCTAGGTAAGGTCTGTAATGCGGCTGATTTTTCAGCGTACGGAACTGCAGATTATATTAAATTAAATGAAAGCGTCCTACATGCAAAAACTGATTTTACCGTCTCTGTATGGGCGAAAACAACGAAAACAAATAATCAAATTATATTGTCAGGCGCCGGTTCGGATAGCGCCAATGAATTGATGTTTTGGTTTGTTAATAATAACTTGTTTCGCCCATTTCTAAGAGGACAAAATACTGACATTGCAACAAGTACTATTGCTGATGATAACTGGCATCATCTGGTGTGGACACGTTCAGGAACGCAAAACTGTTTATATAAAGATAATGCACTTCAAGGCTGTAAAACCTTACAATCAACTACATTAAATATTCAAAGTTTAATTCTTGGTCAAGAACAAGACAGAATTGGTGGTGGTTTTGATCCAAACCAAGGCTGGGAAGGACTTATTGATGAATTAGTGGTGTTTGATTCTGCTATTTCTACAGATGAAATAGAGGAAATTTACAACAATCAAAATGCGGGGTTAGGTTATGATGGCAGTGCGCGTACTTGTCCTGTATTACCTGATGCTGATCCTATCGCTAACTTTCATTTTGATGAATGTTCATATTCTGGTGTAAATGGCGATACCATTGACCAAACAGGTAGTTATTCTGCCACTAGCCAAAATACACTTGAATCGTTAACAACCGGGGTGGTTGAAAGTGCAGCAGATATTTCGCATTACAGTCATCATTTCACCACGTCTATTCCTGTGCCGAGTTCTTTTAGTGTCTCTACTTGGTTTAAAAAGCCTACTTCGACAACCAATAGTCGATATTTTGTTTTAGGTGCTATGCAAGGCGGTGGCGATTTATTGTATCTAGATCGAAATAATAGTTGGCGCTGGGGTGTTTATGATGGCAGTAGTTCTACCAATGGCAGTTATTCATTTTCTTCACTTGATGATAACTGGCATCACATGGTGTTGAATTATAGTGGTTCGAAAACAGATCTGTATATCGATGGCGTTCTTGTCGATACAATCGCTCGAAAGCCTAGTGGAACCTTAGCCTATATAGGCACTTCTTATGATTCTGTCGGCTCGTCGAGTGCGCAAGGTTTTCGTGCGCCACTTGATGAATTTATGGTTTTCGATGTAGCGTTATCTACGTCACAAATTGCCACTATTTATAATAATCAACTCGCAGAAAATAACTACGACGGCACGACGCGTGATGCGATTAATTGTAGTCTCGATCCCATAGCCTTATATCGATTTGAACAAACAGACTTTTCATCAGGTATCGTTGATAGCAGTGGCTTTGATAACCACGCCAGTAATAGCAACGGTCTTTCAATTGCTGCGGGAAAATATTGTCGCGCTTTTGACAGTAACGGCACGAATAGCACATCAACCACAGATAACGCTTTTATTTCTTCGCTGGATTTAGATGATGATGTCGGCATCAAAGGTACAATTAGTTTTTGGTTTAATAGTAATACTGCATGGGATCAAGGGGGCTATAACGGCGGAGAACGCACCTTATTTGATGCCAGTGTTGGTAGTTCAGCTTCAGATAAATACTTTGCTTTAGAGCTCCAATCTAGCGGCCGTTTACGCTTTACCTTTGAAGATAGTGTAGATTCTGATTTTAGTATCGAAGAGCCGTCTGTGGGTGCTCGTTCGGCGAATACTTGGTATTATGTAACGGTGACGTGGGATTATGAATCTGACACCTTTGAGCTATACGTCGATGGCAGCTTAAGAACACAACAAAGCCAAAATACCAATGGTAGTATGAGTAATTTAGGTTCAATTGTTTTTGGTGACAACGCTTCTACTTATTCCGCTAATGGGAATGGTTCTTTGCCTTCGCGAACATCGGCAAACGGTAAATTTGACGAAGTGCGCATTTATCCGCGGGTGTTAAGCCAAACGGAAATCAGTGCTGATATGGATGACAACAATGGTTGTGTTAATAATATCAATCACTATCAAATAATTCATGACGGTCAAGGCCTAACCTGCGCACCCGAAACTATCACAATTAAAGCTTGTATTAATGTTTTTGATGGCAGCTGTACGTTAAGTACAGATGAAGTAACCTTAGATGTGGTGGCAACGGGGGCACCTGCTGTTACCAATAACATCACATTTACGGGGTCAACCACCACAAACATCGCCTATACCACGCCAGAAACTGTGGTGTTATCTATTAATAATCCGACCATTGCGCCCGTGAGTGCAACTGTTTGTAATGATAACAGTGCGGGGAGCTGTGATTTGGATTTTGCTGATGCAGGCTTTGTTTTCTTAAATGGCGGCAATGCCAATAATATCATTGATAACCAAGTCTCAGGAGACATATTTAATACGTTAGAAATTCAAGCGTTATATAGTAATAATGGTGTTTGTGAAGGGCTATTTACCGGTAATGTTGATGTGAATTTATCACAAGAAAACAAAACGCCAAATAATACAAATCCGGGTAACAGTTTTGAAGTAAACGGGGTTCCAATAGTAAAAGGTTCAACTCCTTCATCAAGCGTCACATTAAATTTTGGCAATGATAGTATCGCAACTATCCCTGCTCCACGATATTTAGACGCAGGACAAATTCAATTACATGCTAGTTATAACGAGGCCGGCGTGAGTTTGCTGGGGAGTTCATTACCATTTTGGGTCAGGCCTAGCTATTTTCAAATTGATGCCGTTTCATGTAAAGATGATGTCGGCGGTTGTAATAAAGACTCAACGACAACGCATAAAGCAGGGGATAACTTCGCTTTTTCCGTAACCGCTTATAACAGTGCAGATACAATTACCCAAAACTATCGCCAAAGTGATGGCCAATTACAGTTAAAACTAACACGGGTTTTACCAAATGTAGCTGGTAGTGTTGAGGGAATTTTCACCTATGCAAGTGGTCAATCACGCTCGACGGCAAGCGGAATATTTAGTCATGCAATTTTGGAAGATTTCTATGCCGGTACATATGGTATTTCAACATTTGCTAATGGCCAATATGACGAAGTGGGCGTGATTAATGTGGATGTAGAAGATATTAATTATGGCGGAGAAAACTTAGTTATTGCCGCACAAGATATTGATATTGGTCGGTTTACGCCTCATCATTATCGACAAACCATTAAAGCAGGTCATGCTGGCAACTTAATTGCAAATCATGGTGCCACTTGTGACAGTGAAAACTGGGTGTATAGCGGACAAACCACTGCTGGTATTGGTAGTATTCGTTATGATTCATTACGACCTACATTGACGATTACCGCTTATAATGCCGGGAACAACCCGACTGAAAACTATCGAGGCGGTTTTGTTAAATTAGCAAATGATGATGTAACTTTCGGTGTTGTTAATTCAACTCATGCCAATGCTTTACCTTTGACGGGTGTCGTTACTATGGATGGTAATATCACTGATTCTATTGACAATACTGCGATAGACAAAGGTTCTGTTGAATATGAATTATCTGAGGATCATCATTTTACTTACACGAGAAACTCAACCAGTTTAGTCGCGCCTTTTGATGCTTCATTTGAAATTCCTGTTCTTACTATTGAAGATGGCGATTCTATCAATTTAAAACCTTCAGCTGGCGGAACAGATTATTTTGTTAACCCGAGCTTTAGTCTTGCTCAGTCAAATACGGTTAATGTTCGCTTTGGTCGTTGGCATATTGACAATGCTTATGGTCCTGAAACAGAAAACTTGCCGGTAACAATGACAGCTCAACAATGGAATGGTACTAGTTTTGAAACTAATAGCGATGAAAGTTGCCTTATTCCACAATACGGCAGTAAAGTGACATCAGGTAGTTTTTATGACCCATTAGTTGATTGGCAATATCGCTTATTAGACACCCCAGATGGCGAGCCAATTACGCCAAATAATACAAGTGTTATCACCCCAGTTCCACTTATCTCTTTTGAAAATGGCGAATATAAATCGTTTATTTTTAATGCGCCTGATGAGCCTGCGGATGATGAAAATTATCAAAGAGGTTCTCTGCAGTTTGAATATGCTGTTCCTGCTTGGCTGAAATATGATTGGCAAAATCAAGATGGTACTTTTGATGATAACCCGATAGGGCAGATAACCTTTGGTTTATTTAGAGGCAATGACCGTATTATTTCATGGCGAGAAGTGGAAAATTAATCTGAATTTATTCATTTTTAGCTATTTGAGCAAAAAAAAGTAAAAAAACTACTGTTTTTTGCAAAATCATGCATCACATCTTCTAAAGTCTGGGGTATGATGAGCAGCAATTATAAAAATAACTTTATTACCCTAGTACATATTTATACTAGCGAGATAGCAAGGACATAGAGATCATATGTTTAAAAAATTACGCGGCATGTTTTCTAACGATTTATCAATTGATTTAGGAACAGCAAATACCCTGATTTATGTAAAAGACCAGGGCATAGTATTAGATGAACCTTCTGTAGTGGCAATTCGTCAAGACAGAGCCGGTGGTTCGAAAAGTGTGGCGGCAGTGGGTGCTGCAGCAAAACAAATGTTAGGTCGCACACCGGGTAATATTGAAGCGATTCGCCCGATGAAAGACGGGGTTATCGCCAACTTTTTCGTCACTGAAAAAATGTTGCAGTATTTCATCAAACAAGTACATAGTAATAATTTCTTACGTCCAAGTCCCCGTGTCTTAGTTTGTGTGCCATGTGGTTCTACACAAGTTGAACGTCGTGCGATTAGAGAATCAGCCTTAGGTGCGGGTGCTCGAGAAGTTTATTTGATTGATGAACCAATGGCGGCAGCGATTGGTGCGGGTATGCCTGTTTCTGAAGCGACGGGTTCAATGGTAGTCGATATTGGTGGTGGTACCACGGAAGTTGGTATTATTTCTTTAAACGGTGTGGTGTATTCTTCTTCTGTACGCATCGGTGGTGATAAATTTGACGATGCCATTATCAATTATGTCCGCCGTAACTTTGGTAGCTTGATTGGTGAAGCAACGGCTGAGCGAATAAAACATGAAATTGGCTCTGCTTATCCAGGTGAAGAATTAATCGAAATTGAAGTGCGTGGTCGCAACCTTGCTGAAGGTGTTCCGCGTAGCTTCACGCTAAACAGCAATGAAATCTTGGAAGCATTACAAGAACCTTTAACCGGTATTGTCAGTGCGATTATGGTCGCGTTAGAGCAATCACCGCCAGAGTTAGCATCAGATATTTCTGAACGCGGCATGGTGTTAACTGGTGGTGGCGCATTATTAAAAGATTTAGATCGATTATTAATGGAAGAAACCGGTATTCCTGTTGTTGTTGCTGATGACCCGCTTACGTGTGTTGCTAGAGGCGGCGGTAAAGCTTTAGAGATGATTGATATGCATGGTGGCGATTTATTCTCTTACGAATAAACGCCCTGATTTCTTCTTTGCTACTGGTTTTCATTTCTTCGTTAAAAGTACTCATTGACTAGCGTCAACTCCGTGCTTCTTCCTTGAACTGAAAGCCATTAGCTTCGAATGAAATAGCGCAAATCATGTAAAATTTTGTTTATTTGGAAAATCTATTGGCTTGTAGCATTAATTTATGAATCCAATTTTTAAACATGGACCATCCCCACAGCACCGGCTAGTTCTGGTGCTGTTTTGTTCTGCTTTGTTGATATTTTTCGATCATAAAGTCAACAGTTTCGAGTCTGTTCGAGGCTATCTTCAATCAATGGTGAGTCCATTACAATACCTTGCCACTACGCCTAAACAACTTATTGATTGGGGGGTGGAAAACATTGTCACTCGTAAGCAATTGATCGAAGAGAATCAAGAATTTAAAACTAATGAGCTGCGCTATCAAGAACAATTAATGCAGCTAAGTATGCTCAAAAAAGAAAATGATCGATTGCGTTCTTTATTAGCTTCTCCTGTTCGAGCAGACGCTAAAAAAATGGTCGCTGAAATATTATCTGTTGATAGCGATCCGTACTCACATCAAGTGGTGATTAATCGTGGCGCGAACCAAGGGGTTTTTGAAGGTCAAGCGGTGATAGATGACCAAGGTATTGTCGGACAAGTATTACATGTCGGAACTATTTCTAGCCGTGTTTTATTAATTACTGACGTTACTCATGCTGTGCCTGTTCGAATTAGTCGAAATGGTATTCGTTTGGTCGCCAGTGGCACCGGTACCATTGATCGATTAACACATAATTATGTGCCCCATAGTACCGATGTGCGAGTAGGCGACTTATTAGTGACCTCAGGATTAGGCGGCAAATACCCCGAAGGTTATCCTGTTGCACGAGTTTCGGCCGTTAGACAAGATGAAACGCGGCCTTTTGCACAAGTACAAAGTGAGCCGGTTGCTCAGATAAATCGTTTACGATATTTATTATTGTTATGGCCAGAAAAGCCAACCAATATTTTTTCATCAAAGGATGATTTAGCGGCAATTAATGAGGATGACGATATTGGCACATAACGGCATAATCATAATTTTTACCTTATTAGTGGCTTTGATGGCGAGTATTATGCCAATGCCATTGAGTATTGACGCTTTTCGGCCTGATTGGGTTCTCGTTGTTTTACTTTATTGGTGTTTAGCCTTGCCTACCCGAGTTAATGTAATAACGGCTTGGGTTATGGGATTCTTATTGGATGTATTGTTAGGTTCGGTATTAGGACTGCATGCCGCTGCTATGGCACTGTCTGTTTATATTGTGGCTGGAAACTTTCAAAAAATACGAAACTTCTCTGTTTGGCAACAAGCACTGATAATTGGCGTGATATCAGCTTTATATCATTTACTGGTTTTTTGGTTTCAGCGATTTTTAACCGATGTTGTTTTTCTTCCTAGCTATTTATACCCGGTTTTTACTTCCATTATTTTATGGCCTTGGGTGTTTTTATTACTGCGTAAAGTCCGTCGTCATTTTAAAATAAAGTAATATGAAATCATTAATTTTAGCGTCACAATCGCCACGTCGTCGTGAGTTATTAGCACAATTAGGTTATCAGTTTACTTGCTGCCCAGCTGATATTGATGAAACAGTCAAAATTAATGAGACGCCGATAGAATATGTTCAACGTTTAGCTGTAGAAAAATCTGCTCATATAGCAAAAAGTCAGCCGGAAACAACCTTGGTATTAGGATCAGATACTTGTGTTGTTTATCAGAATCAAATATTAGGTAAGCCAGATAATTTAACTCAATCGATAGATTGTTTATCTATGTTGTCAGGAAATACTCATCAAGTGTTAACGGCAATTGCGGTTGTTCAGGGACAGTTCAGCAAGGCTTTGGTAGTTTCTACCGATGTCACGTTTAAAACGTTAACTAAAGAAGAAATCATCAACTATTGGCACACAGGTGAGCCGCAAGATAAAGCTGGGTCTTATGGTATTCAGGGCATCGCCGGACAATTTGTGAAACACATTAGTGGTAGTTATTCTGCCGTGGTTGGCTTACCGTTATATGAAACGGCACAATTGCTCGCTGAATTTTCTTGCCCAACGCCTGTCCAAAGTATTTAACGTACAGAATTGAATAAAAGGATTAATCATGAGTGGTGAGTTACTCGTTAATGTTACACCAAGTGAAACGCGCGTTGCGTTAATTGAAAACGGCGTGTTACAAGAAGTTCATGTTGAACGTGAAGCTAAACGAGGATTAGTAGGTAATATTTATCTCGGTAAAGTTATTCGAGTGCTACCCGGGATGCAGGCGGCATTTGTTGACATAAACTTAGATAAAGCCGCTTTTTTACATGCTTCAGATATTAACTCTAAATTGATCTTAAAAGAAGATGAACAAAGTGATCAAGTACCTGATATAAGATCTTTAGTTCATGAAGGGCAACATATTGTCGTACAAGTGGTTAAAGACCCTTTAGGAACAAAAGGCGCACGTTTAACTACTGATATTACCGTGGCGGCACGTTATTTAGTACTGATGCCTAATTCTAGCCATGTGGGTATTTCTCAACGTATAGAAGAAGTTGAGGAAAGAAAAAGATTAAGAGATATTGTGTTACCGTATTGCGGTGAAGAACATGGCTTCATTGTTCGTACAGCCGCAGAAGGTGCTGGCGATGAAGAGTTGCGTCATGATGCTGAGTTTTTACGTCGAGTATGGATAAAGGTTTTAGAAAGAAAAGCACGTAAACAAACCCAAACAGCGATTTATCAAGATTTATCATTAGCGTTTCGTGTCCTGCGTGATTTTGTCGGAATCTCTTTAGAGCGAATTCGAATTGATTCTAAACTTACCTTTGATCAACTGGGCGAGTTTACACAAGAGTTTGTCCCTGAATTAAAAAAGGTACTTGAATACTATCCCGGCGAAAGACCCATATTTGACTTGTTTGATGTTGAAAATGAAATTCAACGAGCCTTACATCGTAAAATTGAGCTTAAATCTGGTGGTTATTTAATTATCGATCAAACAGAAGCTATGACAACGATAGATATTAATACCGGAGCATTCGTTGGTCATCGTAACTTAGAAGAAACTATTTTTAATACCAATATTGAAGCAACCCAGGCTATTGCAAGACAACTAAGGCTGCGTAATTTGGGGGGGATTATTATTGTTGATTTTATTGACATGCTTAATACTGACCATCAAAAACGCGTACACCACAGCCTTGATGTAGCCATGAGCAAAGATAAGGTAAAATATAGTATCAGTGGTTTTTCTGCTTTAGGATTAGTGGAAATGACTCGTAAACGTACTCGCGAAAGTTTAGAGCATATATTATGCGGTGAGTGTTCTGTGTGTGAAGGAAGAGGACATTTAAAAACTGTTGAAACAATTTGTTTTGAAATTTTGCGTGAAATCGTTCGAGTAAATAGGGCTTATGATGCAGATAAGTTCATTGTTTATGCTGCGTCATCCGTGAGTGAGTCATTAATTAATGACGAGTATCATAACCTTGCTGAGCTTGAAGTATTTATTGGTAAGCAGATAAAAATACAAACTGAAATCATGTATAATCAAGAGCAATTCGATGTAGTGATGATGTAAATAACTCAAGGAGGAGTCATTTGAATTTACCGGTAAAATGTAAAATCGAGTAAAGCAATTTGGTCGATAAAGTGTAGAGATATTTTTAAAGATATGGGTATATCGAAGGTTTCAAATCGTTGGTTAAATCGCACCTACAAATGTATTGCCATTTTTTTGGTGATCTTTGCGGTGTTGATCAGTGCTTTGCGTTTATTTCTGCCTTACGCCCATAATTACCGGGAAGATCTACAAGATTACATAAATACCACCTATCAAAGCGATATTGTTATTGGCGCTTTAAATATGGGATGGCAGAGCTCCGGACCAACTTTACAAGCGGAAAATGTCAGTCTTTTGCAAACGGATGGCTCTGAAGTTTATATACAAGCTTTTGATATTAATATTGATTTTTGGAAGAGTATTCGCTTTAGACGAATCATTACCAAAGACTTTACTTTAGATGGCGTAAAAGTTTTATTTGACGACAAAGTATTAGCGAATAATGCTAATTCAGAGCAAAATGCTACGTTAATCAATAGTGTCACAGAACTATTTCTCAAACAAATAGGGCGCTTTTCGGTAAAAAATAGTCAAGTTATTTACCGCAAAGGTAAAAGTAAACATACCTTTTTAATTAGCCAAATAGATTGGTTAAATCAAGGAAAAAGCCATCAAGCACACGGTAATGTAATTGTTGATGGATTAACATCAAATAACCTACAGGTTAAGCTTGATCTTCAAGGCGAAAAATTAGCTGATATGAAAGGGGTTATTCATTTAGATGCTAATCGATTAAATATTACTCCTTGGTTGGACCAAGTGCTGGCTATTGATAATGAGAATACCCATTCAACGGTTAATTTTAATGCTTGGTTGTCAATAGACAAAGGAATAGCAAAAAAACTTCAAGTAGTACTAGGTAATAATCAAATTGCTTGGCAACACCAAGAAAATATTCGCACATTAAATATCGATCAAGGACAGATTTTATTTCAACACCTTGATAGTCTAGAAAAACTGCAAATCACTTCATCTGATATTCAAGTTAGCTCAAATGAACAAACATGGGCACCTTTAAATTTTGATATCAAAAAAGTAAATAAAGAAACCCATGGGTTTATTTCAACCGTTGATATTGCAGGTCTTGCTGATTTATTGCCGTTAGTGATTGAAAAAACAGACGTTAATTTATTAATTGATGAGTTAGATCCAGTCGGCACAATAAATGATGTTTATTTTAAGTTTGCCAATGATAAACTTTCCACCGTTGCGCAATTCTCTGACTATTCCAGTCAATACAGTAACGGTATTCCGGCAATCGAGAATGTAACTGGTGAAATAATATATTCAGATCAGCAACTGCAAGTGGACTTTAATGCCAGTGATGGCGCTTTGAACTTCGATAAACATTTTAAAGCACCTATTGTTTATCAACATTTAGCGTCAACCATCACCATGAAATTTGTTGAGAATTCATGGCAACTTACCAGTGATAATATCAGCTTTGCTTCAGATGAAATTAAACTCAATGCCGAAATAGGTGTGTTTTCCGAGCCTGATAAAGACATAGAGTTATCGTTATTAGCAACTGCTTTTGACGGTAACGCAATATACGCACAATCATTTTATCCTCATTTATTAATGGGAGAAGATTTAGTTGATTACCTAAATGGTGCCTTACAGCAAGGTAAACTTGAGCAAGCCTTGGTATTAATTCAAGGACAGCTAAATAGTTTTCCTTATCCGAAGAACAAAGGCACATTTATAGTTGATGCTGAATTAGTTGGCTCTACTTTTAAATTTGATCCAAATTGGCCTTCGATTAACCATTTTAATGCCAATTTAAATTTTACTAACAATAGTATGATGATCACTGGCCGTGAAGGATTATTAAGCGGTATTGATGTGAAGGGAGTAACAGCTGCTATTACTGATTTAACGCAAAACAGTGTATTAGCGGTAGAAGCTAAATTTAAAGAAACGGCACCAGGGCTCGTTACCAATTTAATGATCACTAGCCCGTTAAACGAAAGTGTTGGTGCGGTACTAGAAAAAGTTGTGATCAGTAAAAATATAGCGGGCAAGTTTTCATTATCTTTACCTTTAGATAATCCGGATTTAACAGTCGCACAAGGTGAAATCGCCTTTAATCAAAATAAAATAGCATTACAAGCACCTGAAATGAATTTTACTCAAGTGAACGGGTTATTGAGCTTCGAAAATGAAAAAGTTAATACCCAGCAACTAAAATTAATGTGGCGCAATATGCCATTAACACTGGACGTAAATACCTATGATAAAGAAGAACATTATCAAACAGATATTAACATTAATGCACAATGGCAGAACAAAGAATGGCTTGCCCAACTACCTGAATTACTTAAACCTTATGGAGATGGTTCATTAGATTGGCAAGGTGCGCTTGAGATTAAAAACTTTCATGATGGACAGTTTTCATATCAATTAAACATTCAGTCAGATTTACTACAAACACAATTAAATTTACCTGCGCCTTTTGATAAAAAAGTAAATCAAAATAAACTCGCTAGCGCTAAAGTTTATGGTAACCAAGATCAATCTCGAATTGATGTCAAAATTGGCGATTCGCTTAATTTTTATGGCAATTTAAATCATCAATTGGCTGCGTTTACCCAATCACACCTTATTTTAGGTGATGAAGAAATGTATTTACCGATGAATGGATTCCATATAACGACGAATTTAGATGAAGCTAAATTTGAACAATGGCAGCCTTTTGTTGGCAAAATTATTGATAGTATACCCGCTGCTGATACAACCGATTCTTCTCCTGGGTTGTTGGAAAAACCGCAGCGAATACGAGGAAATATTGGCAAGCTTACCTTCTTAGATGAAGCTATTCATGGTGTATCTTTTAAATTAGAAGATGAATTAAGTTGGTGGTTATTAGAATTAACTAGCAAAGAAGCTAGAGCAAAAGTGAAGTTTTATCCCGATTGGCATACTCAGGGACTTGATGTTAACGCTGATTTTATTCATTTAGCCCCCGAAAAACTGTTGTTTGCTAAATCCAAAATATCTGATGGTGAAGTAGAAATAGCTGAGACTACTCAGACAAACGAACAAGCCGCGCCATTTGATATTCACGTTAATGACGAGTTTTTTAAAAACGTTCCTCCGTTACAAGTTAGGTGTGCTAGTTGCTCTTACGGAAATTTAAACCTTGGTAGTGTTAATTTTATCTTGGAAAGAAAACGAGATGATTTACTCGTGGTGAATAATTTTGTTTCACAACGAAAAGATAATAAATTATCGCTTAACGCACAATGGCAGCATGATCAAAAAACCTCAAAGACAACAGTTACAGGCGATTTAAATAGCAAAGATATTGAACGTGAACTTGAACGTTTAGGTATTTCATCAACGGTGAAAGATAGTGGCTTAAAATCAAACTTTAATGTGAATTGGTTTGGTGGCCCACAAGATTTTACTTTAGCGAGTGTCAGTGGTGATATCCGAGGCGAACTTGATGAAGGTTATTTAGCTGAGGTGCCAGACCAAGCCCGTGCGTTTTCAATTTTAAGTTTACAATCTTTAGTGAGAAAACTTAAATTTGATTTTAGAGATATCTTTAGTGATGGTATGTTCTACAGTAAAGTCACTGGCGATTTTCACCTTCAAGACGGCATTATTTATACTAAAAATACTTTTTTAAAAGGTTCGGCCGGAGACTTAACGGTTAGCGGTAATACCGATCTAATTAATGAAGCATTAGATTATCGCATGTCGTATAAACCTAATGTTACCTCAAGTTTACCGGCTATTGCGTGGATAGCTACCTTAAACCCAGTGACGTTTTTAGCGGGTATTGCCATTGATGAAGTGATCACTTCTCAAGTTGTTTCAGAATATAAGTTTGAAGTAACGGGATTGATCAGTGAGCCAAGCTTTAAAGTGGTTGACAGGAAAACACAAAATATTAGTGTAGGCAGAGACTCTCCTCCACAAGTGGTGGAAAATATTCCAACGCTTGAGCAAGAAACATTGAACGTGCCCCCTCAAGAGCACAAAATTATCAATGAGCAAAAGCCAAATAGTCAGGAAAATAAAAGTGGTTAAACTCTCTGCAATACAACTTACCTCTGAGCCAAACGTAGCCGCTAATTTAGCGGTTATCGAACAAGCGTTATCAGCTTTGGCGTATAGTGATAACCACCTTGTAGTATTGCCAGAGTGTTGTTTGTTTTTCGGTGGCAAAGATGCTGAACAATTAGCATTAGCGAAGGCAACCTACCAAGATAATGCTTTAATTGAGCAGTTGGCTGCATTGGCAAAAAAGTATGCGGTAAATTTGATTGCAGGCAGTATCCCAATTTATCAGCCTAATACTGATAAATTTACCAATAGCAGTTGTGTATTTTTATCGTCAGGTGAGCAAATAGCGCAATATGACAAGATTCATTTATTTGATGTGAATGTCGATGATAATGAAAAGAATTATCTGGAATCACGTTATACTCAAGCGGGACAAAACGTAGTTACTGCCAATATCAATCAAATGAAGGTAGGCTTAACCATTTGTTATGATTTACGTTTTCCTGAATTATACCGTCAATTAACAACGTTAGGCGCTCAAATAATCACGGTTCCCAGTGCCTTTACTAAAGTAACAGGCCAAGCACATTGGGAAAGTTTATTACGTGCTAGAGCGATAGAAAACCAAGTATATATCGTTGCCGCCGGCCAACAGGGTGTTCATGAAAATGGACGCGAAACATGGGGGCATAGTATGATTATTAGTCCTTGGGGTGAAATACTCGCGAGTAAATCAAAAGGGCAAGGCACCATTAGCGTAGATGTTTGTTTATCCGAACTATCTAAAATTCGTTCGGCCATTCCGGTAGCTGAACATAACCGATTTTTTACCACATTGAAGTAACAAGTAGAAATTATATGAATATAGTTGAGCGTGAGCTCTTGGCTGATAGCCAAATCGATAGAAGTTTTTTGCATGACACCCTAAATAGCATATATCAACGAAATGTTGATTTAGCGGATCTGTATTTTCAATCAAGCGCTCATGAATCTTGGCTGTTGGAAGATGGTGTTGTAAAAGAAGGTTCATACAATATTGAACGTGGTGTAGGTGTTCGCGCTATTTCAGGTGAAAAAACAGGCTTTGCGTATTCTGATGATATTTCAGCACATGCTTTAACAAAAGCGGCTGACGCTGCAAAAGGTATCGCTTTTGCAGGAAAAAGTGGCACTGTTCATGCGTTTAAAGCGCAATCACAACCTGAAATATTTCAAGGCGTTGACCCAATTGGTAGTTTGACTCAAGAGCAAAAAATCACTCTATTACATGAAATGGAAGCCCATGCGCGTTCTATTGATAGCCGTGTTAAACAAGTGATTGTTAGCTTATCTGGTGTGTTTGAAAAAGTATTAGTCGCGGCAAGCGATGGTACATTTGCGACAGATATTCGTCCATTGGTGAGGTTGAATTGTTCGGTATTAGTTGAGGACAATGGTAAACGAGAACGTGCAAGTGCCGGTGGTGGCGCTAGAACTGATTATAGTTATTTTTTCGAGGCTGAAGGAAATAAAGCGCGTTATTTAGCTTATGCTGAAGAAGCGGTTCGCCAAGCATTAGTCAATATAGTTGCTATCGAGTCGCCTGCGGGAAGTTTCCCTGTTGTGCTTGGCTCTGGTTGGCCGGGTGTGCTTCTACATGAAGCGGTTGGTCATGGCTTAGAAGGCGATTTTAATCGTAAAGGCTCATCAGCATTTTCAGGAAAAGTGGGAGAGCAAGTAACTTCAGAGCATTGTACGATTGTTGATGACGGTACGTTAGCGAATCGTCGCGGTTCTTTGAATATTGATGATGAAGGTACGCCTGCTCAATATAATGTGTTAATCGAAAAAGGCATTTTAAAAGGTTATATGCAAGATAAGCATAACGCATCATTAATGGGCGTAAAACCAACCGGTAATGGTCGCCGTGAATCTTACGCGCATTTACCTATGCCACGCATGACCAATACCTATATGCTAGCGGGTGAACATGATCCGAAAGATATTATTAAATCAGTTAAAAAAGGTATTTACGCGCCACATTTTGCTGGCGGACAAGTAGATATCACTTCGGGTAAGTTTGTTTTTACTAGTTCAGAGGCTTATCTAATTGAAAATGGTGAAATAACGACACCAATTAAAGGTGCTACATTGATTGGAAGCGGCCCTGAAGCGATGAAAAATGTTAGCATGGTGGGTAACGATTTAGCGCTTGATGCTGGTGTTGGCGTGTGTGGTAAAGATGGCCAAAGCGTGCCTGTTGGTGTTGGGCAACCTACATTAAAAGTCGATGAAATGACCATAGGTGGCACGCAATAACCCTTATTTTATCGTTAATGGATATGATTATTTAAATTTACAATTAGTTTAATTGTTTTGTTAAAGACACCTTTTGAGGTGTCTTTTTTTGTGCGAAAAATAAACATGAAGCTTATATGATCGTATATTGATATCTAAAGCGTATGAAATGTATTCACTTAGCGTTAAGCTGACAATAAATGTAGTTGAATGACATGTACATTCATTGCAGAAAAAACGTGACTGTTATATTATCACATTATGAATGACACTTATCTGCACAAGAATACGTTACTAAGGCTTATCACACTGTTTGTGTTGATGAGCTTTTCGTTGGCGAGTTTTTCGCATGTCGTGCATAGTGGTGATGTTGGTAGCCAGCAAGTAGAATCTCTTGACTGTAAATTATGCCAACATAATCTCGACAATAATAAAAATGAACTTACCGTAATTGAAGAATTTACGGTACAGTTTTTTATTTCCTCCCCCCTAAAAAGCTCGCTGCTTGAATACCATCAATTTTTTCTCATTCCAGCGTTGAGAGCGCCGCCAATTAACTAGATTCGTTAAATATAAAACATAAACATTAAATTTTTATCTTTATCTTATTTATATAAGTTAATTGGAAGTACCCATGCAATTAAATAAAATCACAGCGGCATGCATTATGTCGTTGGCAGTTTCACATGTCGCCTATGCACAAAAAGTATCAGGTATAGTCGAAGATTTATCAGGTAAGCCAGTCGCTAACGCGAAAGTTGTCGTTGTAAATAGTTCCCAATCAATGACGACTAATGAGTTAGGTCAATTCACTTTTGATAATATTTCAAAAGGCGACATTGAGTTACATGTGACAGCAAGATCTTTTAGTCACAATAATTACCATCTTGAGGTTACGGATACTGACTTAACCGGTGTGTTAGTAAAAATGACGCCTAGCGTGATGGAAGTTATCGATGTACATGCCACACCTTTACATTCTTCAAATATAGAATCTGCATTACCAGTTAATGTGATCGCCGCTGATGAATTACGCATGAAACACGCCTCGACGTTAGGTGAAACGTTAAAACATGAAGTGGGTGTACATTCTAGCTATTACGGCCCAGTGTCAAGTAGCCCTATTATCAGAGGATTAGATGGTCCACGTGTCTTAATCACACAAAATGGTTTAGATGTAGGCGATGCTTCAAGAGTAGGCCCTGATCATGCAGTGTCATCCGAAACAGCTACCGCTCAACAAGTTGAAGTACTTAGAGGACCGGCAACCTTATTTTATGGTAGTGGCGCCATTGGTGGGGTAGTGAATATAGTTGATAGTCGTGTACCTAAAGCGCTTGATGATGGTCTAGATTATATGATCAAACATAATGATGTAGCTGATGAAAGTGAAGGGGCATTTTCATTAAATACTTCATCAGGTAACCTTGCTTTTCATTTAGATGGCCTTTGGCGAGAATCTAATAACTATGAAATCCCTGGTTTTTCCGAAACTGAAAATGCTCATCAAGAACATGAAGAAGAGGATGATCATGATCATGACGAGCATGAAGAAGAACTTGGCTCAGAAGGTGTGTTATTAAATAGTGATTCGAAATCTTCAGGATTCACTGTTGGTACGAGTTATATTTTAGAAAATGGTTTTATTGGCTTTTCTTACGGTAGAACGGATAGAGAATATGGCATCGTTGGTCATAGTCATGATCATGGTGAAGAACATGAAGAACATGAAGAACATGAAGAACATGAAGAACACGAAGAGCATGAAGCTGAACGTGTTTATGCCGATTTAAAACAAGACCGTATTCAGTTATTAAGTGAATTAAATTTTGATGAAGGTGTTATCAACAGAGTGGCAAGTAAAGTTGCTTATACCGATTATCAACATCAAGAAATAGAAGATGGTGAAGTAGGAACACAGTTTAAAAACCAAGTGTTTGAAGCGCGTTTTGATGCCTATCACCGAGAATACCAAGGTTGGAAAGGTGCGTGGACATTACATTATAAAAATAGTGATTTTGAAGCGTTAGGTGAAGAAGCATTTACTCCTCCTTCTGAAACAAGTTCTGTCGCATTAGCTTGGTTAGAAGAAAAACATTTCGATGATGTGTTGGTTCAATTAGGTGCCAGACTTGAGCATGTTCAATTGGATACTAGTGGTACATATGAAGTTGAACATCATGACGAGCATGAAGAAGAACATGATGAAGCTGATCATGACGAACATGAAGAAGAACATGACCATGAGCACGAAGAAATGTACTTTGATGCGCAAGAATTTACGGCAGCAAGTGCTTCATTAGGTTTAGTATGGGATTATCAGTCAGGTTATAATTTAGGGTTTTCAGCGTCGCTTTCTCAACGAGCACCATCATCAGCTGAAGTATTCTCTAAAGGAGCACACATTGGTACAGGGAGCTTTGAAGTAGGGGCTATTTATGATGTTGAATATGAAGACGGCGAAGTTCATTTTGAAATGAACGATCAGTCGTTAGAGATAGAAACAGCCTATAGTTTAGATATTACCTGGCGTAAATTTGAAGGCGACTTTGGTTTTGTCGTGAGTGCGTTTGTTAATCATATTGACGATTATTATTACCAACAAAATACCGGCTTATTTTTTGAAGATGAACATGATCATGACGAACATGAGGAAGAACATGACGATCATGAGCATGAGGAAGAACATGAAGAAGAAAGCGAAGGGTTACCTATTTACGTTTATCAACAAAATGATGTCGATATGTATGGTCTTGAAGCTGAAATGGTTTATCAAGTCACCCCTAATTTAACCACCACTGTCTTTGCCGATTATATTAAAGCTAAATTGAGTGACGGCGGAAATTTACCTCGTATACCTCCTAAACGCATTGGTGGGCAGCTAAATTATCAAAGTGAAAACTATGCGGCAGAGTTATCTTTCAGTCATTATTTTAAACAAGACGATGTGGCACAATTAGAAACGAAAACCGATGGATATACTATTGTTGATGCCAATGTTAATTATTATTTAGACGGTATTGGTGATGACTTTGTGGTGTTTGTTAAAGGCAATAATCTGACGAATGAAGAAGCCCGTGTTCATGCTTCATTTTTAAAAGATGTTGCTCCGTTACCGGGCAGAGGGTTTGAATTTGGTGTTAGAGGTAGTTTTTAATTTGTTGAAAGCGCTACTTTAAACGGTGTATAAAAAGGAGCTTTAATAGCTCCTTTTTTATCATTGAGAAGTTTATTTTAAACGAATGCCATCTTTTTCAATGGTGATTTTGCCTTTTTTTAATAAGTTTCCAACGGTCGATTTAAAGGTTTTTTTACTCACCCCTAAGGTACGTTTGATTAGTTCTGGCGAGCTTTTATCATGCAAAGAACTAAAACCACCTTGCTCGGCAATATGAGCAAGTAATTTGTCGGAAAAGTCATTAACTTTACCTTCGCCAGGGCGAGAAAGTGATAAATCAATTCTGCCATCTTCACGGATATTTTTGATATATCCGGTTACTTTTTTACCAATACGCAAGGGTTGAAAAATTTCATTATCATACAATAACCCCCAATGGCGATTATTGATGATGGCTTTAAAACCTAAATCCGTTTTACCACCAATAACCAGGTCTACTTTATCCCACTTTTGATAGTCTGCCGGCCAAATATCCAAAAAGCGGTCAATCTTACTCGAAGCTACAAGACGTTCAGTCGTTTTATCTAAATAGATATGTACTAAGTAATATTTCCCGGTTTCCATTTTGGAATGTTGTTCGTTATAGGGAGCCAGTAAATCTTTTGGTAACCCCCAATCAAGAAAGGCACCCATTTTATTTACTTGTGACACTTTTAATGAAGCAAATTCGCCAAGTTGAGCAAGCGGTGTTTCAGTAGTGGCAATTAATCGATCGGCTGAATCGACATAAATGAATACCTTAAGTTGATCATCAATTTGACAGTTTTCTGGTAAATAGCGATTAGGTAATAAAATTTCTCCCAGTTCGCCAGCATCTAAATAAGCTCCATTAGCCATAATGGCGATGACAGGAAGGGTATTATATTGACCAATAGTTGCCATAGTTTACACTCTAAATTGTTGATAAATGAAAAAGACAATCGCTATTATATCGTATTGCTTTACTTGCGTGTTGACTATTCGAGTAAATAGCTTGTTTAAAAATTATGGGGAGTAATGAAATATTACTTTTCTTTGACTGAGCTTTTAGCTCGAATATATTGAGCATGACTTAAATGCAAGAGATCCGAAATTCGTCTAATGATATGCTCTTCAATACTCGCAATTTCACCATCAGCCATCGCTAATTGCCATAATAAGGTCACTATTTTCTCTTTCTCATGAGGGGAATAATGGCTATTTATTTTTGAAGTAAATTGATGAAAATCAATAGCATGTTCGCTTAATTCAATCGCTTTTTTAATGAGTGCTGTTACTTCATTTGACGACAATGCAAATTGCTCAGAAATAATCTCTGTTAGAAATAGTTGCTCTGTATTATCTAAATGTCCATCGGCTCTCATCACTTCACATAACAATACGGTACAAGCCATTTCAACACTTAACGTGTTCTTTTCTGTAGAAACGTCTTCATTTAATGACTGAAAAAAGGTCGTTATTTTAGCTAACATAGTAAACTCCTTACTTTTGTTCATTGTTGTTTTTTATCACCGATAACTCAAGATGTTAAACGCAATAAATTGTTTCAATGCTCAATAAACTTTAAATCAAGGGCAATAAACATTTGAGGTTTGCTATTTAGTTAACGACTCCTTACAATCATTAAATGACAGCGCTGTCTAAGATGTGTCTGAAAGTTCATTATAATAAAAAATAAGGGTAAATATGAGTCAAATTCAAGCGTCATCTGAAACGCCCCCAGTGAAAAAGAAACGATTATTATCGATTGACGCTTTGCGCGGTTTCGATATGTTTTGGATATTAGGTGGTGAAAAGCTATTCGCAGCATTTTTTATTATTACCGGTTGGTCTATTTTTCATTTCGGTGCTGAGCAAATGGAACACTCGGTTTGGCATGGTTTCACCGCTTATGATTTAATTTTTCCACTGTTTATTTTTCTTTCTGGCGTAAGTTTAGGAATTGCTGCAAAACCTTTATCAAGCTACCCCGCTGACCAAGCTAAATCTATTCTTCATCACGGAGTTAAACGTTTAATTTTATTAATTATTTTTGGTGTTTTATATAATCACGGTTGGGGAAATGGCATGCCTGCGTCGCCAGATGATATCCGCTATGCCAGTGTGTTAGGGCGTATTGGTATATCGTGGTTTGTGGCCGCACTGTTGGTATGGTATGTCAGTGAACGAACTCAATGGATTGTCGCGATAGCAATTTTAGTCGTTTATTGGTTAATGCTGCAGTTCCTTACTTTAGGTGGCCTTGGTGGAGGAAACTTCACTGCAGAAGGTGCATTAAATGTGTGGTTTGATCAAACGTTTTTACCGGGGACGACGTATCGAAATTTGCCGTTAGATCCTGAAGGGTTATTGTCGAACGTAACTTCTGTGGTTAATGCGCTCATTGGTGTTTTTGTTGGTCGCTATATGGTTCAACATTTATCCAATGCTAAGTATTTACTTATTCGACTATTATGTGCAGGTATTACATTACTTGTTTTGGGCTATTTATGGGGGATGTTCTTTCCAATTAATAAAACGTTATGGACAAGCTCTTTTGTTTTAGTAACAACAGGTTATAGCATTTTATTACTTGCATTGTTTTATGCACTAATTGATGTGATTGGTCTAACGCATTGGGCGAAATTTTTTGCTGTAATTGGTACCAATTCAATTATTGTTTATTTGGGGTCAAGCCTGATCAATTGGCAATATACTAGTAAAAGCCTATTTGGTGGTTTTATTAACGTTGCTCCGGCAGGTTGGCAGGACGTTATCTTATTTGGTGGCATGCTTTTATTGCAATGGCTTGTATTATATTGGTTATATTGTCGAAAAATTTTCATAAAAGTATAAAAATTAGTTATTCTCACTAAGTACCATTAAAAAAGGAGATCTTCGTAAGGTCTCTTTTTATTGTTTTTATTTCAAACGATGGTTTTTAACTCATTGTTTATTAGGTGAATTATATATTTATCTTGTTTTTATCCTACTTCATCGCATTTCGGCGCGATATTTGTAACAAGCGTTTACAACTTTTGTAAAATACAATGCTGGTAATTCGTTATCATTACTATCAATGAAATTTTATAAATTGTTACACTTGAAAACATATATCCGAGGAATTAGTGGTGACTAGAAAAAAACAAATTATCGTCCCAATTGTCATTTTAATCGCAGGAATTTTACTTTTTATGGCTTTTGCAAGTATGAAGAAGCCACCTGAAGAAAAAGCGAAAGTAGACAATACCCCTATCGTGGCAGTTGAGGAAATTTCTGTCGCGCCTATGACTTTAACCGTTGATTCATACGGCATTGTCACTCCAAAATATGAAACTGAAATTGTTGCACAAGTAAGCGGGCTTATTGTTGAATTGTCTGACGCATTCGTGCGTGGCGGCTTTGTCGAAAAAGATCAGTTACTCGCGCGTATTGACCCAAGCGATTATGAAGCTGCTTTAATCGATGCAGAAGCAAACCTTGCCTCAGCATCTGCAGCTTTAGAACAAGAGCAAGCACAAGGTAAAGTAGCCGAGCAAGAGTGGAAACGCATTACTGATGCATCTCCTACGGAATTAAGTTTACGTAAGCCGCAACTTGCACAAGAACTTGCAAGAGTTAAAGCTGCTGAGGCTGCCGTGTTAAGAGCGAAACGTAACCTTGAACGTACTGAAATTAGAGCGCCTTATAATGCCATGATTGAAGATCGAAATATTGGTTTAGGAGCATTTGTTGGTACTGGTAATCGCGTTGGTAAATTATTAGGCACAGAAACGGCTGAAGTACGTTTGCCCGTTGCTGATAATCAATTACAGTTTTTAATTGATCAAGGAAAAGAAGCCGAGGTTGATTTAGTCGGAACTTATGCCGGTATTGATACTACATGGCGAGCACATATCGCACGCTCAGAAGGCGTTATCGATAACAAAAGTCGCATGAGTTATTTAGTGGCTGAAATTAAAGATCCATATTCATTGTTACCTGCTAATCAGGACGCTAAAACTCCTTTGCGTTTCGGTTCATATGTCAATGCAAATATTCTTGGTTTAGCCTTAGCTCAAGCTACTAAATTGCCTCGTTATTTAGTAGTTAATAATCAAGTTGCTGTTTTAGATGATGAATCAAAACTTCACTATGTAGATATTGAAATTGTTCGTCAAGATGGTGGAGATGTCATTGTTTCTAAGGGGTTAACCCATGGAGATCAATTAATTACTTCAGCACTTGATTATCCTGTTGATGGCATGAAATTAGCCCTACCGGGTGATAAATCTGAAAATATTGATGCTGAAGAAAATAAAGAAACTGACACACAAATCGCCAGTGTTAAGGACTAAATGATGGATGATACGCATAAAGGCTTAATTGCTTGGTTTGCACGCAATAGTGTTGCGGCCAATCTATTAATGATATTTATCTTAATTGGTGGGTTATTGACCATTCAAACCATCAATAAACAAATGTTTCCTCAGGTAAAAATAAATTGGATTTCTTATTCTGCACCTTATCCAGGAGCAGCTCCACAAGAAGTTGAAGAAGGGATCACGATAAAAATTGAAGAAGCGTTAGAAACGGTTCAAGGTTTAAAACGTGTTATTACCTATTCAAACCGTAACTATTCAAATGGTTGGTTTGAGGTTGAACTCGATTATGATCCGCAAATTGTCTTAGAAGAAGTTAAATCCGCGATTGATTCTATTTCAAGCTTTCCTGACGGTATGGAGCGTATCAAAGTTGAGCGTGAAAAGTTTCGTCAAGAAGTGATGTACATCAGCTTATATGGTGATTTAACAAACGGAGAGCTCAAAGAGCTTGGACGAAAAATCCATAACGAGATACAACAATTACCACTGATAAATATTTCTGAATTTTACAGTGGTTTAGGCTATGAAATTTCTGTTGAAGTGAGCAAAGACAAATTACGTGAATACGGATTAAGTTTTAACGATGTTGCAATGTCTGTGCGTAATTATTCTCGCAATATGTCAGCGGGACAAATTCGTGCGGAAAATGGCTATATAAACTTGCGTGTTGAAAACCAAGCCTATCGTGGTCATGAATTTGAACAAATTCCGGTTATTACTTTAGAAGACGGTTCTAAAGTGCTATTAGGTGAAATCGCAACCATTATTGATGGTTTTCAAGAAGGTTTACAATACTCTAAATTTAATGGCAAAAATTCTGTAACTTTCTTTATTGGTGCCGCCGATAATCAAAGTATTACTGATGTAGCTAAAGTCGTTAATAAGTATGTTGAAACGAAGTCGGATGCGTTACCGGCAGGCGTAGAATTAGAAACATGGGTAGACATGACCTATTACCTTGAAGGTCGCTTAAACATGATGCTTGAGAACATGGAAAGTGGTGCGGTTTTAGTTTTCATCATGTTAGCGTTGTTTTTGCGAGTGCGTTTAGCTTTTTGGGTAATGATGGGCTTACCGGTATGTTTCTTAGGGACATTGTTATTAATGCCGTTGGAGTTTATCGACGTTACTATTAATGTGATTAGTTTATTCGCCTTTATTTTAGTATTAGGTATTGTCGTTGATGATGCCATCGTGATGGGTGAAAGTGCCCATGATGAAATAGAAGCAAGTGGTCATAGTACCGAAAGTGTCATTCGCGGGGTTAAGCGCGTCGCCATGCCAGCAACGTTTGGTGTTTTAACAACCATCGCGGTATTTGTGCCTTTCCTCTTTGGTGAAGGACCTTCATCAGCTTTTGGGAAAGCGATTGGTGCTGTCGTTGTCTTGTGTTTAATTTTCTCATTAATCGAGTCGAAACTTATTCTGCCTGCTCACCTGGTTAAAATGAAAATTAAAGAATTTAATCCTAAAAATCCTTTAGATCGTTTACGCGCGTGGATTGATACAAAACTAAAAGCGTTTATTGAAACTAAATATCGTCCGGCTTTAGCATTATGTATTGAGTATCGTTATGCCGTCTTTATGTTTTTTATCAGTTTAATGTTAATAAGTGCAGGTTTGTTTGCAGGTGGTTTTGTTCGTTTTATTGGTCAACCTAAAATTCCTCATGATTTTCCACGTATTAGCGTAGAAATGAATGTTGATGCTTCAGAAAAAGCGACACTTAAAACCCTGTTAGATATTGAAAAAATTATCTATAAAATAGATAAAGATATTGAAGAAGAATATGGCACAAGCATGATCTCTGATATGCAAGTCGATCTTCGTAGCCGTACTAGCGGTCGGGTAATGGTAAAACTAGTTATTCCTAAACTTAGACCTATGAATACCTTTGAATTAGCTGAATTGTGGCGTGCGGCAATTCCTAATTACCCTGGAATGAAGTCGTTATCTATTGATGACAACTTGTTTGGCGGTGGACGTGATGATGGTGATATCGCCTTTAGGTTAGAATCTCAAAGTGATGCTCAGCTTTTGGCCGCTGCAAAAGTGTTAAAAGAAAAACTGAATACACTGAAAGGAGTTGGAGATGTTAATGATAGCCGTCAAACTAGTGCTAAAGAAGTACAGCTTGAGCTTAAGCCTTTAGCTTATAGTTTAGGGCTAACACTTTCTAATGTTGCCTCTCAAGTGAGCTATAGTTTTTATGGCTTAGAAGCACAACGTATTTTGCGTGATACCGAAGAAGTAAAAGTAATGGTTCGTTACCCATTAGAACAACGTAGCTCGGTTGGTCATGTCGATGATGTCATGATTCAAGCACCTAATGGAGCCGAATTACCTTTATCAGAGTTAGCTGATATTAGCTTAACTGATGGTGTAACCCGTATCCGTCGTGAAAATGGTAATCGCACGATAAATGTTTGGGCGAGCGTTGACGCTGATCAGGTTGAACCATTTGAAGTGGCAAAAGATATTCGTGATAACTTTATTCCACAGCTATTACGTCAATTCCCACAAGTGCAAAGTGAGGTTTCGGGGCGAATTCAAGAAGAAATGGAAAGTGCAAGCTCTCAGGTGCGTGATTTTGTTATTTCGCTCCTTGTGATTTTCTCACTATTAGCGATACCATTAAAATCATATTCACAAGCTGTGATGATTATGGTGGTGATCCCATTTGGCGTTATCGGTGCGGTCATGGGACACTTTATGCTAGGAATGGACTTAAGTGCCTTGTCTGTGATGGGAATATTAGCTGCTTCAGGTGTTGTGGTGAACGACTCGTTAGTGATGGTTGATTATGTCAATAATTCTAGAAAGTCAGGCGTGCCATTAAAAGATGCCGTTATGTTTGCAGGAACTAAGCGCTTTAGAGCGATTATGTTAACGTCGTTAACGACCTTTATGGGCTTAGCACCAATTATTTTCTTTGAAACCAGTGCGCAAGCGCAAATCGTTATCCCGATGGCGATATCGTTATCCTTCGGTGTACTATTTGCTACTGTAGTGACATTAATATTAATTCCAACCTTGTATGTCATTATCGAAGATTTAAAACGTGTCCTTTCACGAAAAAAGAAAAAGCAACTACTTGAGCCAACCGGTGAGGAAGTTACATCGTAACGCTTAATTGAGTTAACAATGTCTATCAAACCAGTTATTGAAAAATAACTGGTTTTTTTATGGAAAAATTTAAATTTTATGCTTGATAAAAATTCATTTATCTAGCGTAGAAGTCACTTGCAAGACTATAAATAAACTGTCAAAGTGAAGGTGACTTCGCTCGCTGATTTGCTCAAGGAGGTTATTGCTACAAAAATGATTGTCGATCATTTTGTCAGCTACATTGTTATGCTTTTGGTGCATAGCCACAGGTATAGAAAGTGACATATTGGTTGACCCATTGTTTATCAATAATTATGGAACTTTTTTATGACTGAAGAAAAAATCACATACATTTTAGACACCAATATTTTACTGCACGAACCCTTCGCTTTTTTATCTTTTCAAGAACATGATGTCGTTGTACCTATGACGGTATTAGAGGAATTAGATTCGATTAAAGATCGTCATAAAGACGTAAGTCGAGATGCTAGAGTTGCCATTCGAGCGTTAGAAGATGCGCTAGCTGATGCCACTCCAGAAGAGGTGATGGCGGGAGTTTTATTACCTAATCATAACGATGACAATATTACCGGACGTTTAGCAATTTTTAATGATTATACGCTAGAGCAAACGGCTGGAAAATTATCATTTAATGAAAATGATAATCGCATCATCAATACTGCAATTCACATTCAAAACCTTAACAAAGATCGCAAAGTCGTATTAGTCACTAAAGACATTAATATGCGATTAAAAGCAAAAGGTGCAGGGCTTAACTTTGTTGAAGATTATCGAACAGATCAGCTTATTGACGATATTCAATTTTTAACCAAAGGCTACCATAAGTTTTCAGGAGATTTTTGGGAGCACGTTAATGATTGTGAAAGTGAAACTGAAGGACGCAATACCACGCATTACATTAAAAAAGATCTTCTGCCTAGTGTATATATGAATGAATATTTACTGGATGAAGGAGAGCATTTTGCCGGAAAAGTAACCGGTTGGGATGAAGAGAATTTAGCCATAACCGATATTAGTCGTGAACGCTTAATGTCGAAGCAGGCGTGGGGCATTCATCCGAAAAATGTCTATCAAGGAATGGCAATGGATGCCTTACTTGATCCGAGTATCGATTTAGTCATATTAACAGGGCCAGCCGGCTGCGGTAAAACCTTGCTGGCATTAGCTTCTGCGCTTGAATTGGTGGTAGAACGCGGTTTATACGATAAAGTGATAGTGACGCGTAGCACGCCAGAAATAGCAGAATCTATCGGTTTTTTACCTGGCACAGAAGAAGAAAAAATGGCGCCATGGCTTGCTGCTATTACTGATTCATTAGAGGTGTTGCATAAACAAGATGAAAATATGGATGGTAGCTTAAATTATATTATGGAGAAGGCGAATATTCAGTTTAAGTCAGTTAACTTTATGCGTGGCCGGAGTATTCAAAATGCCATTGTCTTGCTTGATGAATGTCAAAATTTAACCGCTTCACAATTAAAAACTATTATTACTCGTTGTGGCGAAGGCACTAAATTGGTGTGCTCAGGTAACTTAGCGCAAATAGATAGTAATTATTTAACGGCATTAACATCAGGGTTAACTTATATTGTTGAACGTTTTAAAGATTTTCCTGGCAGTACTACGGTAAACCTTAATGGGGTAGTTCGAAGCCGATTAGCCTCATTCGCGGAAGAAAATTTATAAGACTTTTGGCTTTCAATAGAATAAGGGGGATGGCGTGTACTTGATAAAATATGGAGCTAAATTTAGCTCCATATTTTATATGAACAATGTAATTTTTTGTCTAATGAATTGTTAAGTTTCTCGGGGTTAAGCAATCATATGATAATACTCACCTAACCCTTCAAGAATGTTTTTGACAGCAACCGAAGATAAAATGACTCCCATTATTCTGCTCACGACACTTGCGCCACTACTGCCAATCACTTTATTTATCCAGCCGGCCAGTAACATTAGAATATAAACAAGCACTAAAACCGACAGCATCACTAATACTGTTTGTGTTTGTTGCCAAAGCGTAAACACTGAATTTTCTGTCAGTAAAACCGCTGCTAACATTGCACCCGGGCTAGCAATAGAAGGCACAGCAAGCGGGAAAATCGCAGTGTCTCGATGGTCTTTTTGAAACTTTTTAATTTCCTCATCTGGTTTGCTTTCGCCAAAGATCATGGTTAATGCAAAAATAAACAGTACGATACCTCCGGATATTTGAAAGGCAGGTAAAGGTATTTTTAATGCATTTAAAATTAGCTCTCCAACGACAACGAAAAATATTAAGATAAATGCTGATAACAGCGTTGCTAGTAAAGCGATCCGTCGCTTGGTTTTTGGTGTAAATTGATCAGTTACAGCGATAAAAACCGGAATCGTTCCTATGGGATCAATAACGGCAAAAAATATGATAAAAGTAGCTACAATATCAATCATCTAATCTTCCTTATATTGCTTGTTATTTTATAGAATAGGGGAGTCGGAAAATTGCTATTGTATCATATTCAACTATTTTTCACTTGAGCCGTTCAGTATGGTTTAAATATTAATCACGCCCTAGTGCTTTTTGATCAATTACCAAGCAATGTAAGCCTGATGTTAATGACTTAATCTAACTTGCCGTTAATTCTCTTTCTTAATTATAATAACCAAAACCTTTAGGCCGCTCATATTATGAAAAATATCACCCTATTAGCTTTTACTTTACTTATTATCTTGTTACTTACAGCCGCTTGTGGGCAAGAAAAATTACCGGCTGAATCGAAAGTACTAGATTGGAAAGAACGCGTTGTTGATGTTAACGAAGCGCTTCCATTGCTTTCAGGAAGTTCTTATTTGTCTGTGTACTCTGCGGTTTATTTACATTCCGAAAATGATTTTAAAGAACTCTCTTCTACAGTAAGTATCCGTAACATCAACAAAAAAGATGCGATTTATATCAATAAGATCGAATACTTTAATACCCAGGGTAAGTTGGTTAAGTCTTTTATTAAAAATAGTATTTATGTACAGCCGATGGAAACAGTTGAAATTGTTATTGAACTTTCAGATACCGAAGGTGGCACAGGTGCTAATTTTGTGTTTGATTGGAGTATCAAGCCAAACTCAAATGAACCTTTATTTGAAGCCGTAATGATTTCTGCTGTTGGCAATAAAGGCTTTGGTTTTGTCACCCACGGCAAAAAAATTAATTAATCTGTTTTGTCGATAACGAATACCAGTAATTTTTATAAGCTAAGCTTCCCCATAACACATGCGCTAATGCGACATCTGAATGTTTAGGGTTGACCTGTTGTGGGAATAGTTTGTTTTGTTCATAGTCATATTTAAAATTTAAGGGTGCTTTACTGGGTTGGAGTATCGTTACTTCATCTTTCGTCATATAAGCGAAGTTTTCTGCATATTGCATCATTGCTCTGTTTGATGCATCTGAATTTGTCAGATCTTGTCCTAACATGGGAGAATCGTTATCAATGCCCATTAACGATAGAAGGGTTGGGGCTAGGTCAATTTGGCTAACAACTCGTTCATCAGAAATTGGTGCTTTACCTGAATTTAGGATCACTCCGGGTATATGAAAATTATTTATCGGAACCAACCCATTTCCCATTGCTCTTGCATCGTGATCTGCTACAACAAGAAATACCGTATCCTGCCAATATGGCTGTGTCTTTGCTTTTGCAATAAATTGTCCTAACGCATAATCTGCGTATTGTATGGCTTTATGGCGAAGGAGTTCTTTATCATCATATTGTTGTAATTGTTCATCACTGTATTGAATTGGTGAAACAATACCATTAGGTATTTCAAAGGGGTCATGGTTGCTTGAAGTAAAAATAAAGCTAAAGTAAGGCTTTTCTTCGTTATGGAGTTTAGTTAATTCAATATCAGCTTGATTAAACAAATCACCATCGCTTGCTCCCCAAGAGGCAACAAATTGCGGATTGTCAATATCATCAAAATCAACGATATCGGTAAAGCCATTTCCTAGAAAGAAACTTTTCATATTGTCAAAATGACTTTCACCTCCATAGATGAATTGACTTTGGTAGCCATTTTGAGTGAGTAATGAAGCAATAGTAAAAAAATCTTTTTGCGATTTATCTAGTTTTACAACGGCTCTAGATGGTGTTGGCGTAAAACCAGTGATTACAGCCTCTATGCCTCTAACAGAACGTGTGCCAGTTGCATATAAGCGTTTGAAAGCCCAACCTTCCTGATTTAATTTATCTATCTCAGGAGTAAGAGGAAGGCCACCTAGAGAAGATACATATTGAGCGCCCAAACTTTCTTCAAGAATGATGACTAAGTTTTTAGGTTTTCCTTTATAACTCGGTAAGCGCTTTGCAAGTGATGGAAATTTACTACTATTAAAACTATTGAAAGGTAGCCCTGTTTCTTGACGTACCAGCTTAATCACTTGGCTTTCATCCAACTTACCGTATAGCTTTGCGGCATTTTTTTCATCACCAAACTGATTAAGGGCATAGGCAACGCTATAAGTTGAGTTTAATGTCAGTGAGTTTATTAGTGGATCTGTCGAAAAATACACTAAGGCAGGGTTGATTGGGCGATGACCTACAGTGCCTCGCGCAGCGATAAAAATGACTAAAACGAGGATGATAGAAGCGGCAATTCTGTTTGTTACTTTCGTATCTGCTGTGTTTTCATTGCTTGATACAAGATGATGAGAAAACTGCCATAGTTTTTTTACAGGTAGTAACAATAAAGTGAACACGACAACTAAAGTCACTAAATGGCCATTGACTAGCATTTTTGTTACTTCATCAGGGTAAGCCAAATATTCAATAAATAACCTGTTAGGTCTAAAGCCATATTCATTGATAAATGCGGGTGTCGCTAATTCAAAAAACAGAATAACCATTAAGCAGATCAAAAACCAAACTCGCAAAGCAAATGACCAATAGTCTTGAAACCTAGTTTTTGACATCCAAGGATGTAAAAGTGCAGGGATCGCACATAAGTAACCAACGCTACTTAAGTCTATACGAAGGCCACTTGTGAAGAGGTTCCAAATACTGCTGAAATCATTGAATCTATCAAATTGCCAAATAGCGAATCCAGAGCGCATCAAGGTTAGGAACGCCATGATAGAAATAGAAAATAGGAATAATGGTCTAATAAAACTGTAGATAGAAGTAAACATCGCAATTCATTTGAGTAATAAAAACGATGTTTACTGTATTAAGTGAAACTTAAGAATTACTTAAAACAGACTTAATTTTTGTTTAAAAAAGCGCTTAATGTATTTTTTTTAATGCCGTATTAAATTTACTAATATCAACTTTATTTTTACGAAAAGCTAAAAATACAGGGAGTTCGTAGCTATCTATCACTAAAGCAGTAAAACTATTTTCAATTGAACTTACCTTGAGCAAATATTTTCCAACTTCATAACTTGTAATCACAGCTTCCAGTCTGTTTAGGCGGAGCATTTCAAATAATGCCTCATTCGAATGAAGTTTACGTATATTTGCCTGCGCTAAGTTGTGTGGAAGTTTTATTTCTTTGTGAAGATTAATGCCGCGGTGAACACCTATTTCTTTACCATTAAAATTAGTCTCTTCAAACGGAATACCTTTAGTGTAGAAAATAGCTATCTTGGTTATGTGCATAGGTTCAGAAGTGAATTCTAAATACTTCTCTCGATTTTTAAATTTGCCTAAAGAAAAGTAGCAATCATATCTGCCTTTTGATATTTCGTTTTTTAATCTTGACCAAGGGAGGTTATCTATAGAAAAATTAACCTCTAAATTTTTAGACAACTTATTAAGAATATCCATATCTAATCCACTAAAAGTATTATTTTTAGCATCATAAATTGTATAAGGGGGGTAGTGAGTGGTGGCGCATTTTAACGTGTCTTGAGCAGTAGAGTTAAAAGAAATTAAAAAAGCAAAAAGTATCAGAAGATTATTTCTCACAATTTGCAATTTTTCCGTTACTTTACCTAATTTAAAAGTTTCGATCGCTATCAATTTTGCCACATTTCATCATATTTTTTTATTTTATAGCAAAATTATAACCCAAACCCCACTACAAATTAAAATACTAATCAATACAGCGGCAGATCCCAAATCTTTAGCTAAACCAGATAAAGGATGAATTTCTAGGCCAATTCGGTCAACAATTGCTTCTATTGCGGTATTTAAAACTTCGGTAAAGATAATAAATAGTATTGAAATTATCAGTATTAACTGTTCTTTAAACGTAATATTGAATAAGCAAGTTAAAGCAATAGAGCAGGCAAGTAGCATTAGTTCTTGTCTAAAAGCGGCCTCATTATCAAGTAACCACTTGAATGCTCTCGTAGAGTTTAATGTTGCTAGATAGACTCTTTTAAGACCTTTAGGTTTGTTTTTATTATCAAACATGGATTAATTTACTCCTTGAGCGATTATTTCTGGTGTTGTCTTTACTGAAGCAATATCCATAGAACATTGCTTAAATGGATTGTTAATCGGTTGATAGGCTTTTGAGTTTATTGCCATTTCACCTAATAAAATATCGAATATATTATCATGGGATATAGGTTGTTCTTTGATGCTATTCAAACAGGCTAATTTTGCTTCGTGATGTATTTTATCTCCCCAGTAAATAAGCGGTACTTTTATCTGTTCTTGTGGTGCAAAGGCGTAAGGTAATCCGTGCAAATAAACACCACTTTCACCTAATGACTCACCATGATCTGAGATATAAATCATTGACGTTTTGGTGTTACTTTTATTACTCAACGTTTTAAGCTCGTTGATGACTTCAGACAATACTAAATCGGTATAAGCGATTGTGTTGTTGTAGGTATTGACAAGCTCGTCTTGAGTACAGTTTTGAATGTCGCTGCGTTGACAGTCTGGAGAAAATACACGTTCATTTTCTGGGTATCTCCGATAGTAAGTAGGGCCATGAGAGCCAATCATATGCAATACAATTAAGGTATTATTACTGGTAACGGAATGAAGTTTTTTTCTTAATTCGTCAACCAACACTTCATCGAAACAATACTCACCATCACATAATGAATATTTAGGATTAGTCGAAATCTGCTCCGTTTTTACCCGTGAGCATACGCCTTTGCAACTACCATTATTATTGCTGATCCAATACACTTCAGCTCCTGCCAAATGGATTAAATCAATGGCGTTTTGTTGTGCTATAGCGATTCTTTTATCGTAGTTATCTTTGTTTAACCTCGAAAACATACAAGGCACTGATACGGCTGTTGCTGTGCCACAGGAAGTAACATCTCTAAATGAGACTACGCCTAAGTCTTTAGTTAGATTATTGGTCGGTTTTTCATATCCATTTAAAGAAAAATTTTGGGAGCGTGCAGTTTCACCTAGTACTAATACAGTAATACTTTTAGCACTACCAATTTGCGAAATGGTGGGAGAAGTGTCTATTAGCTTAAATTTTAACGGTGGATATAAATAGTTTTTTCGCACATATTTAATTGTTGAATCAATCAAAGCATATGGTGTTAGGTAACCCACTAAATCGCGATTATTGCGGCCAACTGAGGCATAACTTGAGTAAAATACGATAGCAATAAGAAATATAACACCTACGCTGCCACTCAGTAATTTTGTCCGTGTGAAAAGTTCTCCCAAAAAAGAATTGTAAGTTAGTTGGACTTTGGCAATAAATAATGAAGGTGTTACTCCAAAAAATAGGAAAAATATGATAGCAGAAAAGTTAAAATAGGAAAGCGCTTCAGCCGTATCTGTTTCAACTGTATTTTGGATCATGCCATAGTCAAAAACTATCCCGTATGTCACTGTGCTATAAAAAATAACCGCCGACAATAAAACCATTAAGATGAGCAGCGGCTTTGTCAGCCACCGAAAGGATAAAAAGCATTGAATGAAAATAGACAATGTTAGTAAAAAAATGGGCACAGAGAATAAGAAAAACAGGTTGTAAGATTCAAGTGCCGTAATTGCTGCCGTTGTTTTACTTAAAAATGGGAAATTCAAAACAAAAGTGATGTATGAGCAGGTATAAATCACTAATTGATTGGTTGTCAGCTTAATATGGTTTAAATAATGGATGATTTTGAACACTTGGCTTGCCTTAGAAAGAATGCTTGGTGGTTATGCGAAACTCAACACCATTAGCATTGCCGTCAGATGTTAATGGTTTGATTATTTCGACATGAATGACACATGCGTCACTGGTTTGAGTCGAATAATACCGAGCACCAATTCCAACTGAAGTCATCCAAAAATCTGGGGTAGCGGTATTTTCTTTAAATGGATTGTTGATTTTTAAGTGAATATTCCAGCAACTCCATTTCCACACGGTATTTCTATCAGAGTGAATCTCTTTCGTATCTTCGATGTGAAAAAAGTTGCTCCAACTCGGTAGGAAAATCGTTAAAGGGTAAGTTAGGTTACAAATATTATTAGCAGTGAGTTCAATTTTATTCTTTTGACTACAAATAATAATTCTCTTCATAAAACCACCTCATCAGATTAAGGCTTTATGATATTTCTCTTAACTTAAGATTTGCTTAGCTCAAACTGATAAATGACATGATTTAGACTGAATTTAATAAAATTTAGGACTGTGCTTTTCTATTTTCAATTTAGAGCTCAGTTAAAATGAGCATAAAATTTAACATAGGGAAGTGTTTATTTACTTTTTTATTGAATATTAAAAGAGAAAGGAAATTATATTTATTAGTTATTAATTGTGTATAAAAGCTTTATTTGTAGTAGAAAATTTGGATATAAAGCAAGTGAAAGCAGAATGGGGTTAAGGAGCTTTTTCATCATAGCGACACAGTAAAGGTTATCGCCTTTTCAACGAGCGTTACAGAAACGCTTGCTCCTAATTTTTTACAATAGGACTTTACGATTGCTAATCCTAAGCCAAAGCGCTCGGTTGATGTTCGAGATTCATCTTTTTGCCATAAGGGATCAAAAAACATTTTTAAATCAGCTTCTTGGCATTCTTGGTTGCTAACATTTGAGATTTTTATGATTGCTTTTTCGTCTGAAGCTTTTGATATTAATACTTCAATCGCTGTGTCATTGGGACTGTAAAAAAATGCATTATTGATTAAATTCGAAAGCACAGTATCTAAAGCAAATCGATTCGTTTCAACAATAACAGGCGCTGCTTCGTGTTGAAATTTCACCTCTCTACGTTCTAAATTTTCTCGATTGATAATTTTATTGAGTAGTTCAATTACGTCCACTTTACTTTTTGGTAAATCATGCGAACTACTACTTTTTTGTAATAACATAATGCTATTTACAATATGCTTTAATCGAGAAGATATTTCGTACACATCATTAACAAGATTATCAGTAATTTGTTTTTCATGAGGGAACTTTAAGGCCACTTCACTCAAGCTTAAAAGCTCAGCTATTGGGGTTTTTAATTCGTGGGCAATATCAGAAGTTATACGTTGTTCCCGCAGATATAGGCTATGATTTTCTTTAATAAATTGATTAACTCCTTTCGCAATAGGAACGAGTTCTTGCGGTAAGGTTTCTACAGAGACTTCTAGGTTGTCAGAATTTAAATTTATCTTACTAAGTTGGGTGTTAAATTCATTTATCGGCTCTAAACTATTAGAAACAACAACTGTAACAATTTTTCTAACCGCAAATACGGCTAATATAGAAGTAATTATAAAAATAACATCAACAAACCATAGTACGTAGTCTAGTTCTTCAGTACTTAGTGCGTAAGCAAACTCCATCGGTTGCTGGTTTTTTGTAATTTCTTCTCTGGTTAGGCCTAACTGTTGTCTATGTTCAGATTCAATTTGTGGCAAAAACTTTGTATAAAGCATTCTGCCAGCCCTTCCATCAGGCAGTATGACATTTTGAAAAGTAGATTCTCCTAATTTTACATTTAGCCTTGGTAAGTCTCTGATTTCAAATAACTCTAAAGTATCAGAACGTTCAAACACTTTTTCTTTATACCAAAGTTGGAAGTATTCAGGATTTTCTTTTCCTTCAAATTCGGGCATAAATTCACCAGCGAAATCAAATTCTAACCCTTCCTCATCTTCTTCGACTAAAGTTTCTAGTAACCCTACCTTGTTAACCATTGCACGGTCGAACTGTTCACTGATCCAAGTATCAACACTTATATCTGTTGCTAATAAAATCGATACTAAAAGTAACGAGATAGAAATTGATAAATAGCGACTTAGTTTTTTATGAATTGAATTCACTATTGACTCTCAACAAAGTAACCAAAACCTCGTTTGGTTTTAATGGGAAGTTCATATCCTATCGCTTTAACTTTTTTACGGGCAGATGAAAGGTGAGCTTCTAAAGAATTTTTCGCAATAGCATCATATTGCCCTGCAAGATATTCGCTAAGTTTTTCAGGAGAAATGACTTTTCCTTGGTTGGTAAATAAACATTCAACAACTTTATATTCATTGGGTGTTAATTGAGCGTCGGTTTCACCACATTTGAGTAATTTTAAATGTAAATCTAAAGATATTGAACCAATATTAATCGTGTTATCGTTGACATTTAAACTACCTCTGCGCATTAAGCAAAGCAACCTGACATGTAGTTCGTCAAAAGAAAAGGGCTTGGTGAGATAATCATCAGCACCGTTAAGTAATCCCTCAACTTTATCTTCTGTAAGATCTTTCGCGGATAAAATTAAAACACGGATATCTATAGCCGCTTTTCGAATAGCCTTTAATATCGACGTACCGTCTACTGAAGGCAGCATTAAGTCTAATATCAGTAAAGAATAGTCACCAGCTAATACCATACTCAAACCTTCGGAGCCATCTCCTGTGTCATCAACGGTAAAACCTAAGTTTGATAGCCCAACTTTTAAGCTTCGCCTTAGTGATGTAGAGTCTTCGATAATTAAAACTTTCAATGCAATATGCCTTTGAATAAATATAGTTCAGAGTATCGCGTTAAACTTAAGATTAGCTGAATTTACACTTAATATTTCATTTTCTTTTATTAAAGCTTCCTACTTTCCCGCTGATTTTTCACCTTTAACTATAACTCAGTAAAGTTTCAATTATTACAATGATGTTAGATTTATGCGAGTGTGAGTTTAGTGAGCGCTGTCTTCGTTCATCGTTTATGTTTATTGTTGTATTGATTGAATGTTGCTGTATTAACCCGCAATAAATTAGGGGCTGTTGATCTTTCGAGATTGTTTTTGCCGCATTTTCTTGGGTATTTATACAAGGCAGAGCCTTTGTAATAGAGTTGTTCCACATAAAAAGGCAATAAAGACTTTATGCTCCTGCAAAGTCACCTTACCCCACATCCTTGTGGGGCAACGCCGTTAAAAATGACCAACAAACGCTGTCCGAAGGATTCGGCTAAAATCGTTTTACGCTTTGTTGAGTAGTATTTGCTTAGAATGACTAGGCTACACACTACTTGCCGCGATTAAATCGATTTTATCTCGAACAAAATTTAACCGCGAAAGATCAACAGCCTCTAGCCGAAAATTAAAATTAGGTCTTATTTTTTGTGATCGATTCTCTGACTATTAATTCTGGCGTGAATTTATTATTGACGAATACCTCTGTGTGTTTATAAACATTTTTTAATATCCATTGTGCTGACATTTTAGCCATTTCATTAATTGGATAGTTCATAGTGGTTAATTCTGGGTGAAGATAATTAGCAAAGTAGACGTTATCAAATCCTATAACAGAACAATCTTGCGGAATTAACATTTTGTGATCTCTTAAGCCTTTCATGGCACCAGAGGCCATTTCATCATTTGCACAAACTGCTGCAGTAAAGGGTTTATTTGTTTTCAGGAGATGATCTATACCTACGCGTCCACTAGTTGTTAAAAAATCGCCTTGATAAAACAACTCCTCATCAAACTTTAAATTAGCTTCATTTAAGGCTCTTTTATGGCCATTTAAACGTTCGTTTGCATCTTGTTTAAAGAGTGGGCCAGAAATATAAGCTAAGTCTTTATGCCCTTGTTCAATAATATATTTAGTCGCTAAATATCCGCCGAGCTCATTGTCTATATAAAAGCATTTGTCTTTAATTTCAGGGATCAAGCGGTTTAAGATCACTACAGGAGTTGAGCCTTTTGATAACTCAATTAGAAACTCATCTGAGAGTGAATCAATTAAAATGATTATGGCGTCACAGTTACGGTCAATTAAAAAATTAATACCGTCTTTTTCACTTTGTTCGACACTATGCCCTGCTGTTACTACTGCATGCTTGCCTGCTTTTCTAAGTTCCATTTCAATACTACTAAGCATTTCCCCGTAGAAAGGGCCATGTAATTCAGAAACTAATACACCAATACTGTTTGAACGGTTCGAGGCTAGTGAGCGTGCTACGCTATTAGGGCGATAACCTAATTCATTCATCGCTGCCATGACTTTTTGTTTAGTCTTTTCACTGACATGCTCATGATCATTTAGCACCCTAGAAACGGAAGATAATGAAACACCTGCTAATGCTGAAACTTCGTAAATCGTCGCCATGATTACCCTTTAGCGTATTGTGATATTTTGCCCGTAGACTTTAACATGAAAGTTCAATGCTTAACTAGTAAGAGTTAGTGTTGTGCTTGGTCCGGCATACTTATTTAATATGACATAATTTACCAAAAATTGGAAGCGCTTCCAAAAACTTGTAAAAATCATTGCTTTTTGTTTTTTAAGAGGACAAAATGGAAGCGCTTCCAGTTTTGTCAATTAAGCTAAAGTGAAGCTGAAGTAAAAATAACACAACAAGCTGAGTACTAATCAGTGAAAACATAATAACGTGAGAAAGGTGGGGAAAATGTTAGGAGAAAATAATGGCTAGTGTATCCATACAACCAGGTGAGCTTGAACCAGTTAAAAAAAATGATAATGACAATTATGCTTTTGCGCTAACCTCTTTAACGTCATTATTTTTTATGTGGGGCTTTATCACTTGCTTAAATGATATTTTAATTCCTCATTTAAAAGGTGTATTTGATTTAACTTACAGTCAAGCAATGTTGATACAGTTTTGTTTTTTTGGTGCTTATTTTCTCGTCTCAATACCTGCCGGCGCTTTAGTAAAAAGAATCGGTTTTCAAAAAGGCATAGTATTAGGATTAATCATCGCGGCCGTTGGCTGTTTAGGTTTTTATCCAGCCGCTTTAATCCATAGCTATGCAGTGTTTCTTTTTGCTTTATTTATTTTGGCCAGTGGCATTACTATTTTGCAGGTGTCAGCGAATCCTTATGTGAGTATTTTAGGAAAACCTGAAACGGCTTCATCAAGATTAAATCTTACGCAGGCGTTCAATTCTTTAGGTACCACCATCGCGCCTTTTTTTGGCGCATACCTTATTTTAGAACAAGTTGCAGAAAGTATGTCTGCAAGTCAACAAGCGGAATCAGTACAGCTGCCTTACTTGATCTTAGCGGGTATGTTACTCATGCTTGCGGCCATTTTTGCGTATATTAAATTGCCTACGGTTGAATATGCACAAGACTCTCAGGAAAACCACAATATTTCTGGGAGTGCATGGCAGTATCGTCACCTTGTGTTGGGGGCTATTGGCATTTTTGTTTATGTTGGCGCAGAAGTAGCTATTGGTAGTTTTTTAGTGTCATTTTTAAATGATCCCAATATCGCAGGCCTAGAAGAGTCACATGCTGCTAAGTATATTGCGTATTTTTGGGGCGGAGCTATGGTGGGCAGGTTTATCGGTGCCGCTGTTATGCAAAAGCTACCGGCTGGTAAAGTGCTAGCATTTAGTGCCATGGTCGCGGTGATTTTTATTGCGAGTGCCATGATGACATCTGGGCACATTGCTATGTGGTCAATCTTATTAGTTGGTTTTTGTAACTCAATAATGTTTCCTACCATTTTTAGCTTAGCTATTACGGGCCTTGGAAAACATACTAGCCAAGGTTCTGGGATTTTATGTCTTGCAATTGTCGGTGGCGCAATTATTCCATTAATTCAAGGGGTATTGGCGGATAATCTTGGTCTTCAAAATTCATTTTTCTTACCGATAATTTGCTATTTATTTATCGCTTTTTATGGTCTGTCAGGCAGTAAGCCTGTATCAAATAAGGCTTGAGGTTAATATGTCTATTAAAATTAATATTAAAAATCGCTTCATCAACTCAGTATTATTTGTCGCTATTACAGCTACTTTAGCGGCGTGTAATAATGATAAAACACAAACGATAACTGAACATGATGTAAGCCAGCAACATGAAAACCAGCTTGCAGAGCAAAACACAGCGCAACAATCGGGTAAAAATTTGGCAATTTGGCCAAAATTAGACATTGCCGTGAAACAAGATCCTCATGTTGAAGCGAAAGTGTCAGCACTGTTGAAAAGTATGACATTAGAGCAAAAAGTCGCGCAAATGATCCAACCGGAAATTCGTGATATTTCTGTCGAAGATATGCGCCAATATGGTTTTGGCTCTTATTTAAATGGTGGTGGAGCTTTTCCTGATAACAATAAGCACGCGACACCGGCTGATTGGATAAAACTAGCTGAGTCGATGTATCAAGCATCAATAGATGATTCATTAGATGGCAGTAAAATTCCAACTATGTGGGGAACTGATGCCGTTCATGGCCATAATAATGTCATTGGTGCGACGTTATTTCCTCATAATATAGGTTTGGGGGCGGCGAATAACCCTGAACTTATTGAAGCTATCGCTGCAATCACTGCTAAAGAGGTGATGGTAACCGGCATTGATTGGGTGTTTGCGCCTACGGTTGCCGTTGTTCGTGATGATCGTTGGGGCAGAACGTATGAAGGGTATTCTGAAGATCCTGAAATCGTCAGACATTATTCTGCTGCAATTGTCAAAGGCCTTCAAGGAGCCGCAGAGCAAGACTTTTTAGGAGATGAGCGCGTTATTAGTACCGTTAAACATTTTCTGGGCGATGGCGGTACGGAAGCTGGTGATGATCAAGGTGATAACCTAGCGACTGAACAGGCGTTATTTGATATTCATGCCCAAGGTTATGTTGGTGGATTATCTGCAGGCTCACAATCGGTAATGGCCTCGTTTAACAGTTGGCATGGCAAGAAAAATCACGGTAATAAGTACTTACTAACTGATGTGTTAAAAAACCGTATGGGGTTTGATGGTTTTGTTGTTGGTGACTGGAATGGTCATGGTCAAATTAAAGGTTGTACTAACGAAAGTTGTCCGCAATCTATTAATGCCGGTTTAGACATTTTTATGGTACCAACTAACGCATGGAAACCTTTATATGAAAACACCATTGCGCAAGTAAAAAGTGGTGAAATTAAACAAAGCAGAATTGACGATGCAGTGAGCCGAATTCTACGTGTAAAAGTAAGAGCGGGTCTGTTTGATAAACCTAGCCCAGCAAAGCGTAAACTATCGGGTAAAACAGCACTTATTGGTGCTGATGAACATAGAGCCGTTGCACAGCAAGCCGTGAGAGAATCTTTAGTGTTATTGAAAAATAACGAGAACCTTTTACCGTTAAGTCCCCATCAACATATTTTAGTGACCGGTGATGGTGCAGATAATATAGGTAAACAATCTGGTGGTTGGACGATCACTTGGCAGGGCACAGGTAATAACAATGCTGACTTCCCTGGTGGTAGTTCTCTTTATGATGGTATTAAAGAAAAGGTTGCTAAAGGTGAAGGAACCGTTGAGCTAAGTGATGATGGTTCATTTAAGCAAAAACCTGATGTTGCTATTGTAGTTTTTGGTGAAGAGCCATATGCCGAAGGTAATGGTGATTTAAATAACCTTGAATACCAACGAGGTAATAAACAAGATTTAGCTTTATTGAAACGATTACAAGCACAAGGCATAAAAGTGGTGTCGGTATTTATTAGTGGTCGTCCATTGTGGGTAAATGCCGAATTAAATGCCTCTGATGCTTTTGTCGCGGCATGGTTACCTGGCTCTGAAGGTAAAAGCGTTTCAGATGTTTTATTTACCGATAATAATGGTGAAGTGGTTTATGACTTTACCGGTAAGCTTTCTTTCTCTTGGCCAGCGAGCGCTGATCAAACCACGGTTAATCGTTTTGATAAAGATTATCAGCCGCTACTCCCTTATGGTTTTGGCTTGAGTTACGCGAAAAGTACGCCGAAAGAGCAACAACTTTCAAACCAGTTAAATGAAACATCAAAAGACACTTCACAGTCGTTGTCTGAGTTAACAATTTTTGAATTAGCGGTGAAAAAACCATGGCATGTTGCGTTACAGTCAGGTGATAAGTCTGCCAATATTACTTCTACTGTTCAACATTTCGGCGCTGTTTCTTTAAGAACCTTAGATAAAAATATTCAAGAGGATGCCCGAACACTCACATTTAATGGTAATGATCTGGCTAGCTTGCATATATTTAGCAGTTTTCCAGAAGATTTAAGGGCTTTCCATGAAGCAAAATCAGCTTTAACTTTTAATGTAAGACTTGAGCAGATACCAACAAGTGCGGTTAATATTTCGATGATTTGTGAGAATGGTTGCAATAGTTCGGTTGATATTAGCGGTTTACTTAAGTCTGACGCGTTAAATAAATGGCAACCATTAAGTATTGATTTAGCGTGTTTTAAAGAACAAGGGGCTGATTTTGCTAAAATTATGTCGCCATTTCATTTATCGACTGATGGAAAATTATCACTCAGCTATTCACATATCGGCGTTATTCCTAATAGTGCAGAGCAAGCGTCGATAAGCTGTCAATAAATTGAAAGGATAGTCATTGTTTCTTCCCCAGGACAATGGCTATCTTTTTTCATTCATTTCTTCTTCTCTTTTCTCTTATTCGTTTGACTAATACTTGGTTGATGAGATTAGGTTAGTGATTACTTTTCGCCAAATATTGACTAATGTTTCGATAGGTATCAACCCAATAATCTTTTTTATTTTTTGATAAATAAGCTAATAAAGTGCTGTGCGCTTTATTAGAAACACTTAAATGATCGCCACCAATCCCATGGAACGTAATATGAGCAATTGTGCCGTATTTTTTAGCTTGTTTGACATAGTCAATTAATGCCTGACCTGTGACATTACTAGGAGCCATGAAGGGGGCATTAAAGCGATCAAATGTGGTCATATTTTTGGCTGGCTGACCAACATGTGATTTTATGCCGATAAAACTATCTTGTAACGCGTGCACATAATTTTTATTTTCGACGATTTGATCGGTACAAGGTACCGTAAAGGTACGGAGTTTTTCGCCATCAATCGCTTGTAAAAAACTATTTGCCGTCTGTATTTCTTGAATGATGGCCAAGAAAAACTTTTTATCCAGGTCGTTATGCGCTGGTACCCATTCTCTGCCCGGTAAAGAGCCACGACAAGCATGATTAATCGAGTGATTACCTAATTCATAACCGAGTTTGGCCAGCGCTCGCCATTCATTTAACCGAGTTGAGATAGTGTTTGATGTTAAGGATAAATAAAATGTCGCTTTTATATTGTGTTTAATCAAAGCGGGAAGGGCATTATCTAATTGGCTATCCAACGCGTCATCATAAGATAAACTCACCGCAGCTTTGGCGTTATTCGGCCATTTAAAATGAGTTTCTGCTTGTGAGTCAGTATTTATTAATAGTGTGCAAACAAGCAATATTTTGACGTATATCACTGAATCAAAAATTATTTTCATCGTAAATAATAACTCTCATAAAAGTAGTAAACTTTGGCTGTGCTGAGGATTCACCTTAGCAAAAATGTATCTGTGGATTATCTTAACCTAACGGCATGATAAAATTAACACGCAAGATAATTTAAGCGTTTAGTTGTAATAACATAGCGACTTAATGAAAATTTGCGAAATTTAAACAAAAAAAGCCACTAGTAATATAGCGGCTTTGAAAGGGAGATTAACTATTGGTTATTTAAAACTGTAGCGCATGCCTAAGGTATACCTTGAGCCATATTGGCGAGCAAAAAGGAACTGCTCTTCATAGCGACCAAAGCCTTGTTCTGTTTCATTATTCAGATTTAACCCTTCAAAAAATACCGTGAAGTTATCATCGATATCATAGTTGATACTCATATCCACTTGACCAAACTCTTTGGCAAATTGCGGAGGATTATCAGAAGAACCTTGCGCTTGTCCCACACCGATTAAGTATTCATCACGCCATGCGTAAGTCACTTTCACCGATAATGCTTCTTTTTCATAAAACAATTGAAAGTTAGCTGAATCACTTAAGCCAGTTAAAGGCGTTTGTGGTTCTAATTCGGATACAGAATCAACCTTAGTGATATCATCAACATCAAACTCAACATCACCATCAACAAAAGTTGCATTTGCACCAAAGCCAAAGCCGGTATCACCAAAGAAGTGTTGTATCGCTAACTCAAAGCCATCTACTACTTTGTTGTCTGGCGTATTAAATGGACGAGTAATATCCCATTGCATTAATGGATCATCACCCGCTGGCGTCAAATAGCCCTGCTCATTTAACGTGGCGCCATTTAGCTGCATTTGTGCAAATATTTCATCGTTAGTTGGACTGCCACCTAAATCCGCAACGGCTTGATTCCATCGTGCCCCTTGATAAATTTCACGCATATCATCAATTGATGTCGTGACTGTTTGGCTACTGATAAAATTCTCTACATCTTTTCTAAAATAACCGACAGCGGCATAACTACCTTCTGCGTAATAATATTCTAAAGAAAGATCGAAATTGGTGGCTTCATAAGGTAATAAGTTAGTGTTACCTTCACTACCAATGCGAGAATTAGGTCGAGTACTTGCTCCTAATGATCTACCACCTGCTAAATTACCTAAAGGTGCACGAGTAATGGTTTTACCCCAAGAAGCACGTGCAACAAGGTCTTCGGTAAGGTCTACTTTAGCATCTAGCATAGGGAGGAATACATCATGCTTACCTTCAAGCGATAAAATAGTATTGTCACCTGATTGGTATTGAGTATGCCATTCACTACCACCTTTCCACCACACTTCTGTAGGAATAGGCTGTAAGACATTACTTGTTACATCAGTTTCTTCGTACCTGAAACCTACATTTACTTGTACTGGAAAATCAGCAATTTCAAATTCCCAAAATGAAGAAGCATAAATACTGGTGGTATCTTCATCAACAGAGCCTTGTGTGATCACACTACCATCGCGGTAAGGGTCGGTACTAAAGTAATCATCGCCTAATAAATCACTGTTTAAAAATGCTTCTGAACGGGCAACAGCTTCATCAAAATCAAAGCTATAATAATAGCCAGCGCCCATTGCATTATCACCATTTGAAAATTGATCTAAAAAGCTATCGGTGGTGTTGTATTCAAACATACCGTCTGGGAAAGCCGCAGAATAGTTGGGATTAAATAAAAATCCGCCAATTAAGCCGCTCCAAGCGCTAGAGCCTCCAATTGATTGCTCGGTGCGGGCAAGACCTACTTTAACTGATATTAGTGATGAATCATTGGGGTTTTCCCAAGCGCCATCTATTTGTAGTTGCTCTATTTCAGATTTACCTGGGCTGTGAATAAATTGACTAAAATGAGAGTCCATTTCACCAGGCGATAAGGTAGTTGTGCCATTTTTCCAAAAGATTGTCCCTTGTGGAATATCACCGGTTCTAAAGTCATAATGTTTGCTTACTAATTGATCTGAGCCAAACACTAAAGAGCCGGTACCGTCCATGCCTGAATCTTTACCGTTATCGGCTTTGTTTTCTGAATTATGATAATCAAAAGATACAGAAATATCGTCAGTAGCAGCCCATTCAATATTAAAACCTATCGACTTTTCATTGGTTTCTGTAGTATCGCGATTGGCAGTATAAGAGCCATCATTACCGGCTAAATCAGCGAATAATACGGTACCATTTTCGTCCAATTCATAGGCTTTGATGTTGCCACCATAATCATGCCATTGCCCCCAACTAATCCCGTTATTTCCGGTGATTGATTGGCCCATAGTGTAATCAAGCGTTAAAATAACACTTTCAATAGGAGCATACTGAAACGTGACATTGGCGTTGGTTCTTTCTCGTTGAACATCTGTGATACCGTACCCCATATTTCGAGGGAAGAAAGCACCAGCAGCGGCATTTGCATCACGATTATCAACGACTTTGTCTGCATCTAATGAGGGTAATTGGGCGTTAGACTGATATTGCCAGCCTTGAATTCCTGCCCATTGTTGTTGAAAGTCTCGTTCTTGATGAGAAAAAGCAATTGAGAAGCCAAAAGTGTCATCTTCATAAGTATTACTATACATACCTGAAAACTCAGGAGTTAAATCATCACCTTCTACATTAGAGGTGTCATGAATTCCTTTACCTGAGATGACAAATTTTTCACCTGGGCTACTAAATGGTTTCATGGTAACAATATTAACCGTTGCCCCAAGACCACCACTTGGATTTTCAGCGCGAGCCGTTTTATGTACTTCAAGCGAGCTAACGCCATCTGACGATAAATTTTCCAAACTGTATGAACGTGAATTACCTGTACCTGGCATTTGACGGCCATTTAAAGTAATCAAGTTAAAGTCAGGGCCAAAACCACGAACGGTAATTTGACTACCTTCACCGTTTGAACGACTGACAGAAACGCCAGTAATACGCTGTAAAGATTCAGCAAGGTTAGTGTCAGGGAACTTACCCATATCTTCAGCTGAAATCACATCCATAACGCCTGAGGCACTTCTTTTTAATGCCATTGAGCGCGTTAAACTGCTCATGATGCCAGTCACTTCAATAATTTCTATTTCAGAATTTTTATCTGCATTAGTTAATTGTTCAACTTCTGCCGCAGATAACTGGTGCGTTAACCCTGTTGCTAAAATGGCTGATATGCAAGTAGCTAAACGCTTTTTAGAATATTTTGATTGTTTCATTTTAACCTACTTTCTTAAAATTAGTTTAATTAACGTCGGCTTTTTCAGCCGAACAGTTTTTTTTAATTACGTGTCTACGGAGCTGTTATCGCAACATTATCTATTCGATAAACAGCGCCATCACCCGTTCCCCAAGCAGGGAAAACCATCAATACATCAATTGCGCTGATATCTAAGCCAGCATCAAAGAGTGCTTGTAAAGAAAAGGTATAGGTTTGCCATTCACCAACCACAGGCGTTTGTCCTTCTTGACTGGCAGAAAGCGCTAATTCAACGGCTGAAGATGCATCGCCAGCTTCAATTTTAAATAACCATGTTGAGCTTGAATCAAAAGGAGCTGAAACCACTTTCATATCAAAGGTCACGGCGCCATTTTGTAGCATTGAACTTGCGTCATAATAAACATCATCATTGGCTAAAAAACCCATCACTGTTGGCGCTGAGCCAATAACAAATTCAGCAACCATCCCATGACTCGCATCATCTTCTTCTTCGGTAGGTGTTGAGCCTCCACAACAGTCCCAAATAGGCCATTCATCATGTTGTGAATTATCGTAAATGGTTAATCCTTTTGGTGCTGGAACACTTGTAGGATCATAAATCATGACATTATCTAAACGGTATGTAGCGCCATCGCCAGCTCCCCAAGCAGGAAATACCATCAGTACGTCTATTTGACTAATATCTAAACCGGCATCAAATAATGACTGTAATGAATAAGTATAAGTTTGCCATTCACCAACCACCGGATTTGCCCCTTCCTGACTCGCAGATAAGGCTAGTTCAACAGCACTTGAGGCATCTCCAGCTTCAATTTTAAATAACCAAGCTGCACTTGAATCAAAGGGGGCGTTAATAACTTTCATTTCAAATTGAACAACACCGTTGGCTAATAAGGCTGAAGCATCAATATAGACATCATCGTCAGCTAATAAGCCCATCACGGTAGGTGAAGCACCAATAACAAATTCTGCCGTTAAGCCATGTTCAGTATCATCATTTTCAATGGTTGGAGTAGTGCCACCACAACAATCCCAAATACTCCATTGTTCTTTAGCTTGGTCATCAAATAAGACAAAACCACTAAAGCCACTTGCTGCGTTTGGATCATATATTTTTACGTTATCCACACGGTAAACAGCACCATCGCCAGCGCCCCATGCAGGAAATATCATCAACACATCTAACGCACTAACATCAAGGCCCGCATTTGCTAAGTCTGCTAAATTAAAAGTATAGGTTTGCCATTGGTCGGCTACAGGACTTACCCCTTCAACACTATCAGATAAAGGTAACTCTACAGCGGATGCGGCATTGTCAGCTTCAACTTTAAATATCCAGGCCGCACTTGCATCGTTTGGCATGGCGGTGACTTTCATTTCAAATTGCACAACGCCATTGGCTAGAATGCTGGTCGCATCAAAAGGAGCAGGAGTCGTAGTATTTTCTTCACGTGAAATAAAGCCCATCACTGTTGGATTTGCACCAATAGCAAACTCTGCGACGTTACCGTGTTCATCATCATCTACTTCCACGGTTGGCGTAGAGCCACCACAACAATCCCACATTGGCCAACTGGTATTTTCATTATCACTAAAGATAGTGAGCTCAGGAGAGGCACCAACGTCACCTTCAATTGCTAAATTAGTAATGTGATAAACAGCACCTTCGCCAGCGCCCCAATCAGGAAATACCATAACAACATCAATAGCACTTAAATCTAAGCCTTTATCTGCAAACGCTGATAATGGGAAGGTATAAGTTTGCCATTGCCCAACAACAGGGTTAACACCTTCAAGGCTTTCATTTAATTTAAAATCTGCTGCTGTGCTTGCTTCATTACTTTCTACTTTAATATTCCACGCTGCACTTGCTGCAGGAGCAGAAACTAATTTCATGTCAAAAGTAATAACACCATTTAAATCTACAAGCGGGGAGGCATCAAAAGGTGTTCCTTGACCGTTTGAGTCGGTGATAAATTCTTCTCTGGAAATAAAGCCAACTACCGTTGGATTTGCACCGATAACAAATTCAACAACGTCGCCTTTGTCTTCATCAGTGATAATGGCAGGAGTTGAGCCACCACAACAATCCCATGCTGGCCAATTAGGGTTCAAAGAGCCCGAGAAAATGGTGAGGTTTTTAGCTTCACCGGTAGAAGGTAGGGTAGGAATTGGCGCTTTACCTTCAACAAGTGCATCTTCTAAATCATCATAGCCAGATCTAACGGTTTCACAGCCTTTACCGGTTTCAGGGTTTTGTTGACATTGATAAACGCGGATATAATCAATTTCGAAAGTTTGACCTGCTGCAAATGCGCTGGCATCAATGCCTAAGTCATTGGTATTTTCAGCCCAATCACCGCCAACAGCGTTATTTAAAATCATGTAAAATTCTTGATCGTATGGTGCATTATCCCAATGAGTAGTTAATTCACCCGTTGTTTGATCAAAGTATTCTGCAAACCAACCTTTATGCGATAAGCCCACAGCTTCATCTTTACTGTTATATCGTACTTCAGATTTACGTTGGGTTGCATATAAGTAGCCATCTACATACCAACGAATTTCACCTTCTTGCCATTCAATCGCATACACATGAAAGTCGTCTGCTGGATTTATGCCATCAGGCAAACTGTATGACGCACCTGAATGAGAGTTATTCGGCCATTCTTTACCGTAATGTAAAGTACCGTGAACGTTATTTTCAACAACACCTTCGTCGTTGACCGTTTTTAAATTAACTGTCTCGAGGATATCAATTTCGCCTGATTTTGGCCATCCACCATAAACTTCGTTGGTTGGCATCATCCAAAAGGCAGGAAAACTGCCTTGGCCGTACGGCATTTTTGCTTTTATTTCAAAGCGACCATACTTAAAATCTGCTTTATTTTTACTGATCATACGTGCTGAGGTATATGGCAATTCAGCACCCTCTGCTGCAGGTAACGCAACTAATTTCAGCGTTCCATCACTAACATAAGAGTTTTCAGAGCTTTCGGTATAACATTGTTTTTCATTATTACCGCCCCCCCAACAATTTACTTCATGGGTCCAGTTTTGACTATCAATGGCTTCACCATCAAATTCATCACTCCAAACCATTTGCCAATCACTGACAGGTTGTTGTGGATCTACTTTACTAGAATCAGTTTCAGTTTGAGCACCACCACATCCTAATAACGACATTGTCGATACTAAGATGAACAATGGTGTAAAACTTTTTGAAATTTTTATCATTATGTCTCCCCCGATTAATCTAAGCTCTTTTTTTATTTTTTTGGAAGCGCTTCCAGTTTTACTTAAAAAAACACTCGTTCTTTTCTGGAAGCGCTTCCATAAATTAAGTCAGATTTATATTTAGGTCAAGTATAAACTACCAAAAAATGCAACTAAATTAGAGCTTATACTCTTATGATGTGATGAAACTATGCTTGCTAAGTGAGTTAGAAATATATTTATATTAGAGAACTTAATGTGAAAATCAGTAACAGGAGCGAGTGATGATAAAAGAAAATATCGCTTTTAAGAACGACTACCATTTATAAGAAAAGCCGTATTGGTTGCGGGAAACATGCTATTTACTCACTCTAAGCTCGGATTATCCCAAGTCTAGGGTGAATAAATGGCGAAAAGTGTATATGCAACCCGTAGGAAAATATTGTTACGCTTGCTTTTTATAGCTTAAATAATGAAATAAACGCATATTATCGAGTGTTTCATTGTTTTAATTCTTGGTGGATCATAGTGACTTTATCATTGTCGAGCGTATACCAACGCATCACAAATGCCACCATAACCGAGCCTAAAGCGGCGAAAACAGTGAAGGATAACAAGATGCCATGTTTGGTTGCTTCATTTTGTTCAATGTCGGCTTGATAACCATAATAAGCTAATAACCAACCAGCTAGCGCTCCACCTATCGCTACGCCAAGCTTGATAAAGAAGACAACCGCAGAATAAACCATTCCGGTGATTCTAACACCTGTTTTCCAATGACCATAATCAATGGTATCTGCCATTTTTGCCCAAAGCAGAGGCGTAGCCATTTGTAAAAAGAAACTCCAGAAGAAAAATAAACTTAATGCCAGAATTATTTGGTTGGCGCTGACAAAGTAATTGATAACACAAATAAAAGCCGCAATAGATTGCAATGTAATATAGGCTTTAATTTTACAAAATTTCTTTGCGACCATTTGTGATAAAGCACAGCCAAGAATACTTCCTATCATACCTAAGGTCATAAAAGGAGTGATTAAATCAGCTCTCACTAAATAATATTTCACGTAATATACAGCCAAAGTGCCACGCAGTACTTGACCACTTAACAATAACAATCCGGCTAAACAAAGAACGCGCCATTGATCATTTTGCCACAAACAAATTAAGTCTTGTTTGAAGGTTGAATTTTGCTGTGGGGGAGGGCTAACACGCTCTTTTGTACCTGCAAAACAGAGCAAAAATAACACCACACCTAATACGCTCATTGCAATCATAGTGTATTGATAGCCTAGAGCTTTATCGCCTTGACCAAAACATTCAACTAACGGCATGGTACCTGCGGCCACGATTAAACCGCCTAACATGCCAAAAACAAAACGGTAAGACTGCACGGAAACACGTTCTTTAGGATCTGCGGTTAATACCCCACCAAGTGCCGAATAAGGTATATTGATGGCGGTGTAGGCAATCATTAGCAAAGAGTAGGTTGCAAATGCATAGATGATTTTACCCTGTTCAGAGAGATCAAAAATGGTAAAAGCTAATACACTGATCAAGCCAAAAGGTAGGGCTAACCAAAGTAGATAAGGTCTAAATTGTCCCCATTTAGTGTTTGTTCTATCCGCCATTGCGCCCATTAATGGGTCGGTTATCGCATCAAATATTCGTACAACTAAAAATAACGTTCCGACTAATGCCGGCGAAAGACCAACCACATCTGTATAATAAATGAGTAAAAACATCATTACTGTTTGAAAAATGATATTACTAGCGGTATCACCTAGGCCGTACGCTATTTTTTCTTTCATTCTAAGCATGTTATTTTCTCTTATTGTGATGCTCTTTTAGTGATATTAGCTTTATTGGCGTTGTTGAATAAAATCTCGATAAGCATAGCCACTTGCTTTAATGGTTCTTTTTTGGGTTTGATAATCAACATAAACAATACCGAATCGTTTTAAATATCCTTCAGCCCATTCAAAATTGTCCATCAAACTCCAAGCGAAATAGCCTTTTATATCAACATTTTGTTCTATGGCTTGATGTACAGCATTTAAATGACTGTGATAATAATTAACTCTATCTTCATCGTTTATCGTGTTGTTTATTAGAGTATCAGGCATCGCTGCGCCGTTTTCAGTAATATAAATCGGCGGTAAGTCATAGCGATTATTAAGATCGACTAATAAATCGGTAAAACCTTGCGGATAAATTTCCCAACCCATATCTGTTAAAGGTACATCATCTAAACTGATTTGCGTAAATATTTCTTTATTATCAGCCTGATATACTGCTCTTGTATAATAATTAACGCCTATAAAGTCAATGGGATGAGCGATTATCTGCAAATCACCTGCATGAATATTTGGTTGTTCAGTGGTTGGTAGAGTTGTCAGAATATCAGGGTATTGAGCGTCAATAATTGGCTGGATATACCATTGATTAAAATAGTCATCAGCATACTTTGCCGCTGCAATATCAGCTTCATTGTTTGTGTTTGAATAACAAGGCGTGAAATTTAACACGATACCATTTAAGGTGTTTGGACTGAGCCTTGCTAATGATTCCATGGCCAAACCATGAGCGAGTAATAGGTGATGCGCTGCTTTTTTACCGTATTCTTTACCTGTTATTCCTGGTGCATGTATACCAATTTCGTAGCCTAAATAGGCACTGCAAAATGGTTCATTTAACGTAGCGTAAGAATAAACTCGATTGCCAAAGGCGTGAATAACTAACTCGGCATATTCTTTAAATTTAAAGGCAGTTGCTCTATTTAGCCAACCGCCATCATCTTCTAAATATTGAGGTAAGTCCCAATGATAGAGGGTCACGAACGCCTTGATCTTTTTTGCTTGTAAGGCATCGAGTATCTTTATATAGAAATCAATACCTTCTTGGTTTGGACTACCATCTTGATTCATTACTCGCCCCCAAGCAATTGACAAACGATAGGCATCAACTCCTAAAGAGCTGATCATTTCGATATCTTTTTGCCAAAGATGGTAATGATCACAGGCAGTTTCCCCATTGGATTTGTCTGCTATAGCGTTTTCTGTGCGACAAAAAGTATCCCAAATACAAGGTAATCGATGTTCTGCCCCGCCTTCTATTTGGAATGAAGCGGTTGCAACGCCTAGTGTGAATTCTTTAGATGTTAAACGTGAAGATTTAGGTAACGTAATTTTCATGGGATACTTTATTATATAATGAGTTTCTGGTAGCGCTTCCAAAATTTGAAGCGTTATTTCTGGAAGCGCTTTCAATTTAGCGTGGTTATTTTAAAACGTCAATACCTTTTCTAATATTCGAATTGTTTCTTAATTGTACAAAGCATGATTTTTGAAAATTTTCGTTATATCATCCAATAAATCAGTTCTCTTTTACTAACTTCTAAAGATACTTAATCAATGGCATTAGCGGGCAAAAACCAAGTTGTAACGCGTTATAAACTTTCTATTATTGGGGTATTTGTTGCGATAATGCTTGTGGCATTTATGCTGGCAAGTTTTCGATACTATGGTGAGTTACGTGCCATAGAAAAAAGTGAATACCATAACTTAATTAACCATACGAGCCTGATTAATCGTCAATTTAATCAAGCCGCTAATTCTGTAGCTGCCATTCAAAACTATGTTACTCATACCCTAAATTTTCCTGAAGAAGTGCCATTAAAGTTGCCGCGCTTTTCTCAAGAAAATGAGCATTTTTATTTACAAAAACCACGTCACGATATTATTAAATATCGTCAACGGCCAAGTGTAAACATTACCGGGGTTGGCGATTTAAACTCTCTAAGTAAGTCGTTAGCAAATGAATTAGCGATGGCTCATTCATTAACTCCTGCATTTATGACCGCACAAAATGCCAATGAAACGGCAAACTGGTTTTATTATGTGTCTGAAAACCAATTTGTCAGTATTTACCCTTGGGTTAATAGAAATAATTGGCAATATTCTAATAACTTGATTGAAAACGAACACGTTCAACGATTGAAAAATACCAAAAGTGATTTTGACGGAGTGCTGTGGTCAGCTCCATATATTGGTACCTCAAGTAAAAGTTTATATACCGCAGTTGGGGGGCCGGTATTTCTCCAGGAGAAATATATTGGTGCTGTTATTATCAATATCGACTTATCAAGACTTCATCAAAAAGTTTTATTAAATATCAATGAAAATGAAACGTATGTGCTTATTAATAACAAAGGTCAAGTTTTACTAAATCACACAAAGCAGGGCGAGCCTTTAAAAAAACAAGTTTCATGGCAAGATATTTTACCTGAGTCATTGGCAAATCTATCGCTGGAAAATATTCATAATTTACCATCGTCATCGCAATTTAACGCTTTACTTGTTCAAAAAGCTGAACTGGCAATTGATGGTTGGTTATTATTGAAATATCAACCTTATCAAGAGTTTACCAACCCTATTTTTGAACGGTTTATGGGGCTATTTTTCTTGCTGTTTTTTGGTCAGATAGTGTTGTTAGCCGTGGTTTATATAGTCACAAGTAAAACTTTTATAAAACCTACGCAACAATTTATCAGTCATATTGCTTATAGTGCGCAAGGTGATCATGGCAAAATTACACCGCCAAGTGGTTGGTTACATTGGTTTAATTTAGTAGGAGATATCTTTAGTCAAAACAGAAGTTTAATGCAACAACTTAAAGAACAAAACAATATATTAGACAGTAAAGTAAATGACAAAACACAAGCGCTTTTAGAAAAAAGTAAACAACATCAACATGACTATGCCATTTTGCATTCAGTAATGGACGCGATACCTGATTATTTAATATTTAATGATCCTGACGGCTTATTAATCGGTTGTAATTTAGCGTTTGAAACTTTTATTGGTAAAAAAGAACAAGCCATATTAGGTTGCCAAGCAGGGGAGTTAATTCCCAATGAATTAGGCATGGCTTTATTAGCGGCAAGTAGAAGTGAAACTAAAGCAAACCATACTCAAGGTGTTTTTCAAGTTATTGAAACGGTTGATAATACTTATGAGTTATTTACCTCTGAGTTTTATGATCAAGAACAACATGTTTTAGGCACTATCGTTATTATTCGTGATGTAACGGAACAATATGCAATCAATGCTGCGTTAGCAACGGCAAAAGAACAAGCTGAATTAGCGAACCAGTCGAAGAGTCAATTTTTGGCGAATATGAGTCATGAAATTAGAACGCCGATAAATGCGATTCAAGGCATGCATTCATTACTTGAAAAAACACCTATTTCAAATCAACAACGTAAACATTTAGTCAATGCACAAAGTGCTTCAGGAGCATTACTGCATTTAATTGATGAGTTACTCGATTTAGCCAAAATTGAATCAGGTAATATGTCGATTATGAAAGAAGAATGCAGTTTAGATCGAATAATCAGTCAAGCAATTAACTTAAATATTGGCAATGCTAATAAAAAAGGTATAGAGCTTATCGTCAATATTGAGTCAAATGTGCCTGTTATTGCCGTAACCGATGAAATGCGTTTAGTGCAAGTGTTAAGTAACTTATTGAATAACGCGATTAAATTTACGCGTAATGGCAGTGTTACTATTCATTTAGCAGTATTAGCCATGAGCGACATTGACACTTTAGTACGTTTTCGAATTATCGACACGGGTATTGGAATTGCAAAAGATAAACAAGGTCATTTATTTGAAGCTTTTAAACAAGCTGATGAATCTATGACACGAGAATATGGTGGCTCAGGGCTTGGTTTATCAATTTGTCAGCGTATTATCAATTTGCTTGGTGGAGAAATCAAAATTATTAGCCAAGAAGGGGTAGGCACTGAGTTTAATTTTGTTCTACCACTGAAAATTAATAATGTTAATCCTTATGCTGAATATAATAATAACGTACAAATATTTAGTGTGAAATATGATTTGCCACCGAGTTTTAATGCCCTAATTAAAGATTATGGTTATCAATATCATCCGTTAACGTCGCCAGAAAAAATAGAACAATACCCAGCGTTAAAATTGAATATATTATTTATTGACGCTCAAGAAGTGAATGAACAGTTATGTCAAATATTGATTAAACAGCTTTGTCATCCTAATCAATCATCTACACAAGAAAATCAGCTACCAGGCGATAATGACGCTGACAATAAATGTATGTTGGCGGTATGTTTGCCAGATCAAAATCGTGATTATAGTTTGGCGTTTGAATTCTTGGATAGCTATCAAATACCTTATATTGTTTGTGAATCTCCTCTTTCGAGATATGACTTATTTAATATTTTTGATACCAATAACGAAGCACAAGTTCAAATAAGTGAACCGATTCAAGGTGACAGTTCAACCGACAAACTCACTGAAGTAGTTCCGAAAAATTTAGCGAAGGTAACTATTTTACTGGTAGAAGATAATTTGGTGAATCAATTAGTTGCTAAAGAATTATTAAAGAGTATGCAAGCCGATGTTACCGTAGTCGAAAATGGTCAATTGGCGATAGAAAGTCTTGAAGAGTCACCATTTGATGTGGTGTTAATGGATATTCAGATGCCGGTGATGGATGGCCTAACTGCGACCAAAATTTTACGAGAGAACGAAAAATTTAAAGATTTACCTATTATCGCGATGACCGCACATGCTCGCCAAGAAGACATCGAAAATAGCTTAGCTGCCGGGATGAATTTACATATTGCTAAACCCGTGAATGCTGAATTACTACTGAGCAGTATTTTGAAAGTATTAAAGTAAACGCAGTCACTCACATTTTCGCGTTAAGTGAAAATATAAATAGAATGAAGTTAACGATTGCGTAGGAAGGGAATACGCAAGTCACATTATTGTAAATTGTAGGTTTCAATATGAAAAAAGCACTTTTTTTAATTTTAATCTTTAGTTTACCTGCCATATTTCTATTTCCACCAAGTGTACATATTAGCTTCTGCATGGCTATTAATTTATTAGCCTCTCGCTATATGTTATCCCATATATATTTTTAGAAAACCTGATAAAACCATGATTAAGTTATTATCTTACACGCCATTAATTTGTTTCTTCGTCGCATTACCTATAACCTTGATATTAAATAAATTTAATGATGTTTTATCTACTTCATTAATAACTAGTCTTACTGCTTTATTAATTGCGCTATTGGTCGGTTATATCTATTTTGGTTTAATTTATTGTCTGTATTTAAGTTTAAAAAATTGGTTATTTCGCTTGTTTTGAAATGTACTCGGTGACTTTTTCAAGTTTGCTAAAAGCATTATTCAATGTTGATAATTCTTGCAAGCTTAATACCGACAATAATTCTTGCTCTCGAGTTTTTACTAAAGGGGCTAGTTGATTAAACAGGGTTTGACCTTTTTTGCTGAGCTTGAGTAAGGATGACCGCTTATCTTGAATATTATTCACTTTTTCTAAGAGTTTATTTTCGGCTAATTTTTTAATAGCTCTGCTAGTTGGCATTTTTTCAAGATCGGCTTTCTTCCCTAATTCTTTAGCATTGAGCGAACTATCATTCGCTAATATAGCTAAGACACGCCATTCTTGTTTCGATAAATTAAATTCTCCCATATAGATTTCAGCAATAGAGTCACTGATCATCGCTTGTAATTTCGCTAATTGATAGGGAAAAAATGTCGTTAAGTTAAGTGGATTATTCATGGCTAATCATTTTTCATTGGCGTGCGACGGTATTGATAATAGCTAAGATTATATCGGTTGTTACTTGGCAAGCAACTTGTGTTGAAAAATAGTTATATGCACCTTTGCTGTTTAACTGAATCAAGGAAAAAAGACAAAAAAAACAGGCCGGGGAGAGCAAGGCCTGTTTTTAAATTCGAGTTAACTATTGCACGTGCTTAAATGGCATACTGCACGTAAACCTGATAAACGAATTATGTAAACTCGTTAGAATAACTCGTTTCTATTAAGCTTTGTGGTCAAACAAAGCTGTAATAAGTGTAGCAGAGATTTAACGTAACATTATTGGCTGAAGCTAATTTTGGGGTATCCCACTTGATCAGCATCCAAAGTAAATGTGACAGTAGTCGCAGATGGGCCAGAAAATATCACGTTTCCTCCTGTGGTTGTTAATGTTAATACTTGCTCTGCAGTCAAGGTTTCATTTTCGCCATAAGCGATGGAGAAATCTTCATTAGCAATTTTAAATTCATGATCTGCGCTCTCTATATCAATAGTAGCCTGATACAAACCATTGCCTTGGTAAACGAAAGGAGTATTTATGCCCCAATCGTTCATGCTGCCACGTAAATAAAATGTTGTACCAGCAAAGGGCTCAATTGCTCTAATAGTAAACATGGGTGAATTAACATTGCTCGCATCTAAAACAAACACTAATTCTTGTTCAGCGACTAAAGATAAGGCTATGTTGTCGTTGGTCCCTGGTGTTAACTCAAAAGTTGCCCCTACACTTGTATTGATATTGCCACCTAAATTAGGACCTCCGGTGCCTCCCCAGTCGGCATCTGCTACTTTTAATGCATGATCGCCAGCTGAAACTAAATAGCTACCTCGGTAGATGCCATTTCCAGCATACGTTAACGGTCGGTTAGTTCCCCAGTCGCCCATTAAACCTCGTAAATATACCGTCGACTCACCAAAAGGTGGAGGAATAGCATTAGGATCATCTGGCGTAATTATTAAGCTTGGGGTTTCACTGTTACTGGCATCTAATTCAAAAATATAGCTGCCGTCAGCAATTAAGTTTAAATATAGGTTATTACCGCCATTGGTTAAGTTGGCTGTTTGACCAATAGGCATAGTAAAACCACCGCCAATATTGGCGACTGAAAAGTTCTCATCAGCAATTTTAAACTCGTAATTACCGGCTAATAAGCTCACTTCCAGTTGGTATTTGTCATCGCCAACGTATGTAAAGGCCGAGGAAGTATCCCAAGCATTCATACCGCCACGTAAATAAAGGGTATTTTCACTATATGGAGGACGTGCTGTTAAACCATAGCCTTGAGTTGCCCCTTGTGGCTTAACAAAAACAGCCGTGGTATATGCCGGTACGGTAAAAGTCCCTTGATTAAATGAAGCTGTTTGCACTGTGTTGTCTATCGAATTTACTTGCTTGGCATGCAAGGTAAAGTCAGTTGCTTTGGCAATATAGAAGGATTGATCTTGATTACTGCCGTTAAATAACACAACGATAGCATCATGATTTTCATCTATATCCGTTAAGCCAATTCCATCATCTAAGCTCATTACCACTAAGCCTTGCGTTTGCTCATTGCCAGTATTATGAAACTTTATCCGTGCAGAAATATCTTCAGCGCTGTTCAGTCTAAATAGCTTGCTTGTTGCTCTGATATTAAGAAACTCTTTAAATACTTCACTGCTAAATTGGATATCTTGTGAGGCAATCGCGCTGTTTGGGTTAGCACTAATTCCACTGATAGTCGCCCATTTGTTTTGATTATCTTGCGCTAAAGGTAAACCGATATTCCAGTTACTGTCTAATTGAGTAAAATCGACTCGGTTAAACCAGTCTCCCGCATCGTAGGTATTTCTATCCATAGATTTTGAACGAATTAAGTCAGATCCCATATGTAAAAAAGGAATACCTTGACTTAACAGCGGCAACGACAAAGAGATGTTTTGAATACGCACTCTATCAGACAAACTTAAATCGCTAGGTGAATTGTATTGCAGTTGATCCCAAAGCGTTTCGTTATCATGCTTTGAAACATAGTTAACGGTATCTGCCGGATCGCTACTGTAACCGGCTGGTTGTCCATTCCATTGGTAATCATACATTGATAGATACGCGCCGCTGGCTGCGGTAAAGTGATAACTTCCCACATTGCCAACTAACCCCACACGAATGGTATCTTGGTCGTTTAAACTGCCGCCGCTATTAAATAACGCCGCACTTCGCACAGCATCGCGTTGTCTATCCGAAAACGTGCCAATTTCACTACCGGCCATATTTAATTGTGAAGCTTGCTCAAATCGACGATTGTTAACCACTTCGCCAAAGTTCCAGCCTTCACCATAAAAATAGGTGTCAGCATCAACGGCTCTTACCGCTTGTCGAGCATTTATAACGGCTTGCTTAGGCAGATGACCCATTAAATCAAAACGGAACCCATCATAGCCAAAATGTTGAGCAAAACTCACCAATGAATCACTCATTAACTTTGCCATCATTTTATGTTCTGTCGCGGTATTTTCGCAGCAAGTTGAATTTTCTATCATGCCGCTAAATTCATTCAATCGTTGGTAATAACCCGGCACGACTTTATCAAGCACAGATTTATCATATAAACCTGAAGAAGCGGTATGGTTATAAACAACATCTAACACCACGCGTAAACCAATTTCATGCAATGCTTGGTTCATAGCACGCATTTCAATAATACGAGCGACACCATCGGCATTTGATGCATAACTGCCTTCTGGTGCAGCAAAATGTTGCGGATCATAACCCCAGTTAAATCCGTCAAAAGCGCGCATCGACTCAACTAAAGCCTGTGCTTGTGTACTACTTGGGTCGTAACTGTTTAACACGTCGAGGAGCACGGCATTGTTATCTTCAACACCACAAACCGGCGCATGACTATTACGTTGGCATAATTGAGCAACCGTATCGGTAACATCGACACGTTGACTCGACGCTTCTTCAATAGAGGCAATATCATTTGCCGGTAATACATGGAAATGGGTTAAACCGGCATTTTGCAATGATTGAAGGTGCTGCATTGGCGCAGAATTTAGCTCGGTAAACGCTAAATATTTACCACGGTTTGCTGCACTGGTACTTTGATCAAGAATACTAAAGTCGCGAATGTGACTTTCGTAAATGATGCTGTCTTCAGGGTCTTCAACTGTTGGTACCAGATGCGTATCCCAACCTGCAGGTTTTAAATCATTATCGGCTAAATTGACAAACTGAGTATAGGCACCATTAGTTGACAGACCAACCGAATAAGGGTCAGTACTCGTAAGGGTTTCTATTTGTCCGGTTAATGGATGATAAACTGTTAACTCATAACGATAAAATAAACGATCCACTTCGGCTCTATTGGCAGTATATGACCAAATGCCTGTTGTCGAATTTGAGCTCATCTCATGAGAAGCAACCAATTGTTTGGCGGTATTGTAAATGTTTATTTTTACGTTTGACGCGGTAGGCGCCCAAACTGATGCTGTGACTTGTTCACCTTGATACTGTAAACCAAGCATTGCTTCGTCGGCATCATTGCTCTTTCGGGTATATAAATAATCCAATAATCGCGGTGTTTGAACACGAGTAGCATCGAGCAAATTGCCTTCAGTATCTAAGGCGACTACTAACAGTTGCTCTTTAATGAATTGTTTTGCTTCTTGCTCAGCAAGGTCAATTGAAAATCCTTGAAAGCTCGAAAGGTGTGGGTTTTCGCTAAAGTAGCTTTCATTCACTGTTGCTGGGTTTATTGCTACAAACGGGAGTGCCGAGAGTGTTTGTTGATTTAACTCAGTAACGCTCGCTTGAGCAGCATGATACAAACGGTAACTATCGGCATTAGTGGCATCGGTAGACCATAATAAGGCGCTAGTATCTAACCAATGTGCTCTTGCACCATCAAGGAAAATAGGGCGTGAAGTCACAGGGCTATACCAAATATCGGGATAACCGTTAAAGGTAAAACCTTCTTGTCCGTTATTAGGCTCAAAGCGGCTATTATTATTGCCGAGTGCTTTATCATTGCCTTTATGAATTATAAAGTTATAGCATTGTGCGCCTGGCTCAACCGTTAAAATATAATAACCACCAAAATCAGGATGCACACCATCAACGGGGTAAGGAGCTCCCCAATTGGCAAAGTTCGTGCTGTCGGTTGTTGGAGCTGCATAGTTTCCACAACCTTCACCATTCCACAGGTGTAATCCCCATCCATCGTAATTACCATCGCTACGATTATAGAAAATCGCAATTTGATCACTGGCTAAATCAAGCCCGGTTCCCAGTGTTTCGACATCTACTTCAGCACGAAGGTCGAGAGAAACCAAGTCGCGCTTTAACTCAAGTTTTAAGGTGAAATTGTGGCTGTCGCCAGCGGCAAGTTCATCAATAGCTAAATTCACATAAGGAATGCCTGCCGTTTCCCCATCAATATTAAACACTTCATGGCTGGTCGCTAATAGTAGTACACGCATCGGTCCTGAAATGCTGGTATCACTTTGATTTGTGATAGTGACTACAGAGGTATATTGACGATTGACACGATCATATACAGGGCGGGAAGAATAATTAAATGCGGTCTCGGTGGTTTCTTGCCAATCGGCTTGCACTAGTGTTGATGTAAAGAGCATCAACCATAGGAGTAAATGCGATAATAACTTCATTACTATGCTCCTTTTTTCGCGAAATGAGAGTTTTTAAGGCTAAGTGCGATTAAGGCAAAAAGTAAAATAGTTAAAGTACTTGGCTCAGGTACTTCTGTTGTTACTTTCGTAAGAGTGACGTTATCGATAGTCAAGGCAGAGCTAAAAGATTCAGGGTTAAAACCCGCTTGAACAGTGAAATCTAAAAACCAATTGTTTTGATTACTAAAACTTGGCGCTAAAGTTTCTGAAAAGGTACCCGCCCCAGTTGCGCCGTTTGGCGAGATTAAAAAGCCAAGATTGCCATCAGCGCCAAATAAATTACCATTGCCATCATTTAAGCTAACAAAAAAGAAGTCTGAAAAGTCATCATTTAAATCAAAACTTGTAAAACTCCAATCAAAACTTAAACGAAATTCGTCACCACTGGTGGTTAAATCAAGTGCCGTGAACAATGTATTGGCATCAAATACTGTTGCGCCATTTAAAAAATCTATATTAATTTCAGCCTGACATTCACCGGCATTATTTATGATGGAAAAATCACCCGTTGCGCCGGGATCACCCCAGCCATCGGTATCTTTTTGCCAGTGGTCAAAATTACAAGTTTGAAAGTCCCCATTAGTAATAACGCCCGCTTGAACTTGCCAGTTCAGCAAACACGCTACACAAAATGTGAGTAATGCTATTTTTATTCTCATTATCGCAATCCTTTATATATTTTTATAATAGTGGAAGTAATGAATACCAAAGATGGATTAACGCAAAGCGAATAAATCACAAGGTATTCAAGCGTGACTTCATTAAACGAAAATTGAGCAATTTATGGTGATGAATACGTATTCATGCATACGTATGCATGGTTTTGTTGCGGCGAAAAGCCAGGGTATTAACGGATAAAAATAAGGCTTATATATTTATATAAGCCTTATTTTTTGTGATGTGTGGGCATAACAGGGCTATCATGGTTATGCAAAGTCAAATCAAGTTATGAGGTTTTAAAATGCTTCATTAATGTTTCAAGCTCGTCGGTTAACGTGGTTAACACTTGGGTAGCATTTTTTCCTGCATGAGCTAACTCCACCGCTTCATGCGAACTTTCGGCAATCATATTAATACGGCGAGAAATGTCATCACCCACTTTATTTTGCTCATCTGCCGCTGTTGCTATATGACTATTCATATCAGTAATTGCGCTTAACGATTGGGCAATTTGATTTAACGCTTCAGCTGCTTCTTGGGTTTGACTCACGGTATTAATGCTTGAAGTTTTACTCATATTCATGGTTTCAACGCCACGATGCGAGCCTGATTCAAGTCGTTCGATCATATTTTGAATTTCAGTGGTACTATCTTGTGTTCTTTTCGCTAAATTCCTAACTTCATCTGCTACTACCGCAAAGCCACGACCTTGTTCGCCCGCGCGAGCGGCTTCTATAGCAGCATTCAGTGCTAATAAATTAGTTTGTTCAGCAATAGCACGAATAACATCTAATACCGAAACGATATTTGAAACATCATTGCCTAATTCGGTAATGACAACACTCGCTTCGTCAATTTGAGTGGCTAAACTTTCAATCGACTCTACTGCAGAGTCGACAATTTCATGTGCTCTTATACCTTGCTGATCTGCTTCGGCCGTTGATTGCGCCGCAGCACTGGCGTTGTCAGACACGGTTTGTGACGACGCAGACATTTGTGTCATTGCTGTGGCAACCATGTCAATTTCTGAACGCTGTTCTTCAAAGGTACGGTCAATCTCAGTGGAGCGGTTATTGGCATCTTGGGTTTCATTTCTTAACTTGTGAACAGAACTATCAATGCTACCTAAAATTCCTGCCATCGATTCTCTTAATTGGATCATAGAGCCAAAAATTGAATCGGGTCTTGCGGTGCAGTTTTCCGATGTCGTTGAGCCGGTCAAATCACCTGCTGCTACTTTTTGTACTAAACGTAATACTTGTTTGGGCTCGCCTCCTAAATCATCTAATAATTTACGAGTTGACCAATAAAGTAATACGCCTAAAACACCCGTCAATATTAAACAAATCAAGACTTGCCATTTTGCGCTAGCCCAAAAACGAGCTTCTACTTCAGTAAAGCCAATTCCGGTACCAACGTACCAACCCCAAATCGGTGTTTTTTGTGCAATTGACAGTTTTTCTTCTATAGAACCATCGGCTTGTTTTTGGCTCCACTCATACTGGGCAATACCATTAGGATTATTGCGCACCGCATTTTGCAGAATTTTACCAACGCTGTTACCTTTGCTGTCTTTAAAATCATTAAAACTCGTGCCATGCAATTGAGGATCTAAAGGTGTGGCAATAAAGTTCATGTTTTCATCAGCGACATAAACGTATTCAGTTTTATTATATTTATTTTCGCGAAGTACTTGAGTGGCAAGCTCTTTTGCTTGTGCTTGAGTCATTTTGCCATTGATGACATATTTTTCGATTTCAGAAATAACATTAAAAGTGGATTTGAATAGTTGTTCAACTCTTGCCTGATTATCATCACTACTGGCTATTCTTAATGTGGTTAAACCAACAATCATTAACATGAGAAATGACGCCAGAATGAGTCCTATTAATGCACCAACTTTTAAACTTAACTTCATATTACATCCTCGAAAAAGGTTGATTGATAGTGAATGAATTGCATTATTCAGCTGAAATGTATAGTGGAATTATGTGCATAGCACTGAATCTATTATCCACCACAAATTTTTGTAAACAATATCTTATTATTACTTTACAAGATTAGCACTAAATTATAATTTTTTTGTAAATAATTGATAAGAAACAATACTTAAATACATGAATAAACTATGAGTGTAAGTACAGTGTTATTCATGTGCTTAAGTAATTAAATGATTGGCTTAGGGATAATTACCTGCTGTAAAAGAGATATTATTCCTATTAACGAGTAATAATACGGGTTAATTCATCTTCAGAATGATGAAGTAGATGGAAAAAGTGTAATTGATTCTTGGCTCGTTCAATATTATGTGTGGCATGTTGAGTGTGAAAATAATGGTCGCCATCAATATAGTCTGTGAGAAAACGAATACCAATCATAAAGGGCAATAACTGTGCGCCAATGATTAAGCTTTCTCGTTCTAATTGAGTGATATTGCCAGCAAAACTATTAATGTAAGACTCAGCTAAGGCTTCAAAAATATCCATTCTTATTTGCATATCTTCTAGTGCGACACCGTCTTCTGGTAATGTAGAACAACAGGTTCGAACCATATCGCCAAAATCATGCATGATAAAACCTGGCATACAAGTATCTAAATCTATTACCGCAATTGGTTTCTTCGATTCACTATTAAACAATAAGTTATTAATTTTAGTATCATTATGAGTTACTTGCACAGGCAACACTGCGACTAACTCTGCGACTTTTTTAATAAAATTGACTTGTTCAAAGCAAAAATTGACCAAGTTTTGACAACCGCTTAATCGGTTCATTGGATCTTTAGCTACAACAGTTTTTAATTGCGCTATGCGTGAATCAAGGTGATGAAAATCGGGAATGATTTCAGCTAATTGATTGGCTGGAAAATCACTTAATGCTGAAGTAAATTGACCAAATGCAGCCGCCACTTGATGCGCTTGCTCAGTAGTGGCAACCGCTTCAACCGTATAGCAATTGGGAATAAATTGAATCGCTCGCCAATAACTATCATTGACGATTACCGCAGGAGAATTGTGTTTTGCCGTTAATTGCCACATGGGCTCTAAAGAATACTGTCCGTTTTCTTTTTTCGCTTGTAAATGTTTGTTGATTAACTCTGCGTTGTTTATCACCTGCGTAGGCTCTTTAAAAACATGGTGATTAATTTGTTGTAGAACAAAGCTTTGCTCAATGCTTTTCACTAAATAGGTTTGGTTAATTAGACCATTGCCCAGTGCGGAAACTTTACTATTTTTTATCGAGCAATGATAAAAAGGTAAAACTTCACTTAAAGCATTATTTTCTACAAGGTTGTTCATGAAAGGAAGATGTCCAATGATTAGCTTTTATTCTTGTTAATTTTTGTTTTCAGTTAAAGACTTAAACCAGCCTTTATTCGTTAACTCAGAAAGTTTGTTATTCACATTCTCTGAATCGGCCGCATATGTTACGCCAAACCACTCATCCTGTGAAGTTAAAACCTTGGTTGGCTTTGCGCTTTCAGTAGTTAACAAAGCAATAACGTCGGGTAAATAACACTCTTTTTCGTCGGATTGTGCTTGATCACATTGTTTGGCAGCAAAAGTATTGAGCAAAAGTTGACGCAATATCGGAAATATTTGTTGGTCAAAATACCAGAAGTTCATCGACACTAAGGTGTTGTCAGTTAACGATAGTTTCGGGTTAAGAAGGGTTTCACCATAAATTGCGCTGCCATCTTGGTGAATATTTTCACACTCAGTTAACGCGAATAATTCATTGTCATTTGAGAGCTGACAAATACCTCTATTGACACCACCAAAATCAGACAAGGTTTTTTTCAGTTGATAGGCAACCATTGCCGATGATTCATGGTTGATGGTCGTCACCAACTCAAAAGCTTGTTTGCCATAATAATCATCAGCGTTAATTACGCAAAAATTACCAGGAATTACTTGTCTTGCACACCATAGCGCATGAGCGGTACCGAGTGGTTTTTTTCTTGTCCGGGGAATCTTACATTCACTAGGTAAATCATCGTTTTCTTGAAAAACAATGTTATATCGCACTTTTTTAGGTAAGTGATTAATCACTTTTTCTATTAATTCTTCTTTATGCTTGGCTTGAGTAATAAAAACGATATGTTGACAACCCTTGTCTATGGCATGACAAATGTTATAAGACATTAAAGTTTTATTTAGCTGACCAAAAGCGTGGAACTGTTTAGCGCCACCAAAACGAGAACCTCTTCCTGCCGCGAGTATCACTAAGCTGGTTTCGGATAAATTTTTCATCAATCGCTTAACCTATTATGCCAAGTGGTTTTGCGGTTTGCCAAATGCCGCGCGTGAAATCAGGAATATCTTTACTGTTACTTCTGTCGGTAACCGAGTCAGCACTTAAAGGTGCGATTACCGACCAAGCTGCAGCATCATAAACGTCTTGGTCAAGAGCTTCACCGTGGCGTAAGCAATAAATCATTCGCCATAACATTAAAAAGTCCATACCACCATGACCGCCATTTTGTGTAGCAGCTTCCCCCATTTTTAACCATAGTGGGTGATCAAACTCGGCTTGCCATTTTGCTAATTGATGATCCCAGTGATGAAAACTTGGCGCTGAAGGCTTGCGACCGATTTGTCCTGAATCCAGCCAGTGTTTAAGTGCTATTTGGTAGTCGTTTTCATATTGCGCTGCTATTTTTTGTGGGGGAGTTTCTATCGCAATTCTATTTGGAAAGCCGGCAAAAGCGCCATTGGTTCCTTGAATATAGTTATGACGAGAATATGGTCTTGGCGTTGTTGTATCGTGTTGAACCATAATGCTGCGACCGAGTTTGGTTTTGATCACTGTGGTATTCATATCACCGTTAATGTAATTTAACTGGTTGCGTTCATGCTCAGCAGAAAATTCACGTTGAGCGTAGGCTTTTCTACCCAAAGCAGGCGAACTCGTAGAGGTTAAATAATCAAAACGATCGCCTCTATTAATATTCATATATTGTGAAACCGGCCCTAAACCATGCGTTGGATACAAGTTTCCTTGGGTTTTGGTATGCCAATAAGTACGCCAAGAGCCTGTTTTTCTGTCAGTCTCTTTCATTTGCCAACGTAGCTCATGAATATAAGCGGCCTCACCGTGCAACAGTTCGCCAAATAAACCATGGCGTGCCATATTTAACACCATTAATTCATCGCGCCCGTAACAAACATTCTCCATCATCATACAGTTTTTTTGCGTTCGCTCTGCGGTGTCTACTAATTGCCAACATTCTTCAACGGTGGTTGCTGCAGGAACTTCTACAAAAGCGTGCTTACCACTTTCCATGGTGTCGACAGACATGGGAGTGTGCCAACGCCAAGGGGTTGAAATAATCACAATATCAATATCTTGTCTGTTGAGCATGTCTTTATACGACAGGTCAGAGCCGGTATATTGATCTGGCGCTGCCAGTCCTTGTGCTACTACATATTGATTGGATTTATCTAAAACGTCTTGATGAATATCGCAAATCGCTTTAATTTCAACCCCTTCAATATGGCAACAATGTTTAACATGACCATAGCCACGCTCACCAACGCCAATAAAGCCTATTCTTACCACTGGCATTTTTGCTGACGTTAACCCCATAACTGTTTTATTTTTTGAAATGGGTGATTTTTTAGGAACTTGAGTAAAGGTATCAGCACTTGCTTGACTAGCGGAGATCGTCGCGGCGGTGACGGCAGCGACTGATTTAATAAAGTTGCGACGGTTAAATTTACTCATATAAAGGTGCTTTTTTAAAATTGGTAAGGTGGTGAATAAGTTACTTGCCGATAAAAGCTTTTGCAAGATATAGACGGTGAATTGTTTACACAATAAAAGTATCATCACTTTCAAAACGTCAATATGAAAATAGTCGCACCAGATGCTTAATCAATTATTTAAGTCATCTATATCATTTCATATTGAAGAAACGCGTGTTTAACGTCTTGTTTTAAAGTAAAATTCATCCACTTTGATTTAAGCAACTTTTTTAGCCGCCACTTCTGATGTCAAAACCCGCACATAAATAACAAAAAATGCTCAAAAAATTAATTTTTTCATCATTTTTGGGGATAGAGATCCACAAAACCCCACAAATTCATCATCTTCGCTAAATCCCTTAATTTTATTAGTGATCGTCGCGATCGAAATAACAATTCTTTGCTTGACATAACTTTGCATTTCTCACTAAACTGTATAAATGTGGAGAAAAGTGGGAAATTGTGGATCTTAAGATTCTACGACCCATTCAAAAAAATAAAAATAGGGTTATGTTTAGAGGCACCAGTTCAATTACGCTTGATAGCAAAAATAGAATCACGATACCAACTCGGTATCGCGAAGAGCTATTTGCTGATTGCGAAGGAAAAATGGTGTGCACTGTTGATATTCAACACCCTTGTTTATTGCTTTATCCGCTTCCTGAATGGGAAGAAATTGAATTAAAACTTTGTGGGTTATCTAGTATGAATCCACAAGAAAGATTGTTGCAACAAGTTTTACTTGGTAATGCTTCAGATTGTGAAATTGATAAAAGTGGTCGTTTATTAATTAATGGTCCGTTGCGTCAACATGCCGGCTTAGATAAAAACATTATGTTAGTTGGGCAGTTGAAAAAGTTTGAAATTTGGAGCGAACAAGCTTGGCAAGGTCAAATGCAGCAAGGCATTGCTAAGATACAATCAGGTGAAATTGAACTTACAGAACGATTACTTGATCTGTCTTTATAAATAGCATAACTAAATAACGGCGTTTACAAAAATGCATACAGATAAGTCTCATATTTCTGTGTTGCTTGACGAAGCAATTACAGGACTCGCGCTTAAACCAGACGGTATCTATATCGACTGTACGTTTGGTCGCGGCGGCCACTCGGGACTTATTCTTTCTAAGCTCTCTGACCAAGGGCGACTAATAGCCATCGACCGAGATCCTACTGCAATCTCAGCAGCGAAGAAATTTGCTGATGACTCCCGTTTTAGTATCGAACATCATGGCTTTGCTGATCTTCAGCAAATAGCGGAAAAACACCAGTTGTTAAGTCAAGTAGACGGCATTCTGCTCGACTTAGGTGTTTCCTCTCCGCAACTCGATGAAGCCGAACGCGGTTTTAGTTTTATGAAAGATGGCCCACTTGATATGCGTATGGACACGACACGTGGCCAAACCGCAGCAGAATGGCTAGCTACAGCTGATGTGGAAGATATTACATGGGTTTTACGTACCTTTGGTGAAGAAAAACATGCGTGGCGTATTGCTAACGGTATTGTTGATTCGCGCGAAGAAAACCCGTTAACACGCACCGGTGAACTTGCGGCATTAATTAAAAAAATTGCTCCGCAACGTGAAATCAAAAAACATCCCGCTACAAGAAGCTTTCAAGCAATTCGCATGTATATCAATAGCGAACTTGAGCAAATAGAAAAGGCATTAAATGCCTCGTTAAATGTTTTAAAAGAAGAGGGTCGTTTAGTCGTGATCAGCTTTCATTCACTGGAAGATCGTCTTGTTAAACAATTTATGAAAAAGCATTCACAAGGAAAAAAAGTACCACGCGGTATGCCGATCAGTGAAGCTGAATTAAATAAAGGCAAAAAGTTAATGTTAGTCGGTAGAAAACATAAACCGAGTAAAACCGAAGTAGAAGAAAATGTCCGCTCGCGTAGTTCAGTGATGCGAGTGGCGCAGAGATTGGCTGAGTAATGAAAACCAGTACAAAAGTCGTGTTGGCTTTTGAATTGTGGCGCGATATTAAACAACACATGGTTGTTTATATTTTATTAGCAATGGTAGTGATGTCGGCATTTTCGGTGATTTATTTCACCCATTTAAATCGACAAAGTACTAGTCAATTAGAAACATTATTAGCACAACGAGATGAGCTGGATATTGAATGGCGAAACTTATTGTTAGAGCAAAATAGTTTGGCAGAGCATAGTGCCATAGAAAGTAAAGCAGAAAAGTTACTGAATATGGTGAAACCAAATGCAAAGTCTGAAGTGATCGTGACATTAAAATGAAGGGCAGTGTGAAGAAGCAAGCAGATAAATACAAACCAACAACGGTAGCATGGCGTTTTTACCTCGTGCTAGGCGTTATTGTGCTTGTATATTTTGGTTTAGCGGCTCGCACAGCTTACATTCAGGTGGTTGAACCTGAAATGTTGAAGAAACAAGGTGATATGCGTTCACTTAGAACGGCAGCAAGTAAAGTGCATCGTGGCTCAATTGTCGACCGAAATGGTCGAGAACTTGCGGTTAGCGTTCCTGTGGAAACGGTTTGGGCGGATCCTAAAATCGTCATGCAAAATAATGCTTTGGCGATGGTTGAGCATTGGCAAGCACTGGCTGATGTGCTTGATAAAGACGTCAATATTTTAAAAGAAAGGGTGACTCGTAATCCTGCCAAGCGTTTTGTTTATGTTGAGCGTCAGGTTTCACCTGCCATGGCTGCCTATATCAAACAGTTAAAAATTCCTGGTATCCATTTAAGAAAAGAATCTAAGCGTTTTTACCCAACGGGTGAAATTAGTGCGCATATTGTTGGTTTTACCAATGTTGATGATAAAGGTATTGAGGGCGTAGAACGGGTTTATGATCAATTATTAACGGGTGAAAACGGTAAAAAACAATACCGAAAAGATGCCAAAGGAAATCGTATAGAGGTGTTAAAAGATGTTGAATCAACACCGCCTGAAGATTTAACCTTAAGTATTGATCAGCGTATTCAAGCCCTTGCTTATACTGAATTAAAAGGTGCGGTAAAAGCGTTTAAAGCAAGTTCTGGCTCTGTGGTGGTAACTAATGTTCACACCGGTGAAATATTAGCGTTAGTCAATAGTCCTTCTTATAACCCTAACAATCGTCGCAATGTTGCAATTCATCGTTTTAGAAATCGAGCCATTACCGATTTTTATGAGCCTGGTTCTACGATGAAACCATTAACTGTGTTATCTGCGTTAGAATTTGGCTCGGCAACGACTAACACAGTCGTTGATACTAACCCTGGTAGAATGCGCATTGGTGGTCGTCGCGTTAGTGACCCGCGTAATCATGGTGAGCAAACACTAACGGACATTTTAGTGAACTCATCAAATATGGGAACCACTAAATTGGCGTTAGATATGCCAAAAGAGTTTTTCTTAGATAAATTTTTTGAAGCAGGCTTTGGCGAGTCTACCGGCACAGGTTTAATCGGTGAAAGTTCTGGCATCATGCACGACCGTCAACGTTGGTCACAAATTGAATTAGCTACTCTATCTTATGGAATGGGCGTAGCGGCAACACCACTTCAACTGGCAAGATTCTATGCAACCATTGCCAATGGCGGTATTAAACGTCCGTTAACGATTCTTAAAAAATCAAAAACAACAACTGCCTCGCCAAGCTTATTTGAAGAGCAACGAGTGTTCTCAGCAAAATACAGCCAAGAAGTGGTCAGCATGTTAGAGCATGTAGTCAATGATCACCCTGTAGAACAAGCAAAAGTCGCTGGCTATCGGGTAGGTGGCAAAACGGGGACCGCTTTTAAAGCCATGGCCGGTGGTTATGGTAATGATTATGTTGGTCTTTTTGCTGGAATTGCGCCAATTTCAAATCCAGAATTAGCGATTGTTGTGGTGATTAATGAGCCTGGCGGCGATTTATATCACGGCGGTGAAGTAGCTGCGCCGGTATTTTCTAGAATTATGAAGGGCGCATTACGGTTATTAAATATTGCTCCTGATGCCAATACTGCAACCGCCAATAATAGCCTTAATACTAAGGAGCCAAGCCATGTTTAGCTCCAACGCTGCTGTTATTGAACAGGTATTATCACAGTTTGATGTATCGATTAACTTGTCGTTAAACGAACAAGTTCGTCATTTAGTCAATGATACGCGTGACGTTAATGCTGGCGATATTTTTTGTGCGGTAAATGGCACAGCACAAAAAGGTCGTGCTTATATTGCTGATGCGCTAGCAAAAAACTGTGATTTAATTTTAGTGGAATGTGACTCTGCAAATGAGCATGCTCAAAGCAGCGAGCAATTTAATGCACTAGGTAACTCTGTTGCAATTATTGAATTTTACCAATTAAACCAGCAATTATTTGAGCTGGCGAAAGCTTTTTATCAAGCGCCTCAAAATGCCTTAACCATGATTGGTATTACCGGAACTAATGGTAAAACTAGCACGAGTCAAATGATCGCTCAGTTATTAGATACTTCGGGCAAAAGTTGTTCGGTGATAGGTACAAATGGCGCAGGAAAAGTTGCGCAGTTATCGCCAATCAATAACACCACGCCAGGTGCGTCGCAACTTCATCAATTATTACAAGAGTTTAGAGAAGCGCAGCAATCACATATTGCGATGGAAGTATCTTCTCATGCATTAGCACAAGGGCGAGTGACTGCTTCATTATTTGATACGGCGATTTTCACAAACTTGACGCGAGATCATCTCGATTACCATCAAACGATGGAAAATTATGCGCAAGCAAAATATCAAATTTTTACCCAAACAGCAGCGCAAATTGCCATTGTAAATGGCGATGATGAACAAGCAAAACGTTGGTTAAGTGTTTGGTCAAAAAATCAGTCAGTATTGGTTTATGGTCGTAGTAACTCAGTCACTGATTTTGATTTATTTGTTCAAGCAAAAGCGATAAAACATTTACCACAAGGCGTTGAATTTCAGCTACATACTCACCTTGGCGATATTAGTATTAATAGCAAAATAATGGGTGATTTTAACATTGATAACCTACTTGCTGCGATTTCAGTGTTATTGATTGAAAAGGTTTCATTGTCGGATATTGCTAAAGCCGTGCAATCGTTAACACCGGTTATTGGTCGGATGGAAGCGTTTGTTGGTGCCAATAAGCCCGTCGCTATTGTTGATTATGCTCATACACCTGATGCATTAGAAAATGCCTTACAAGCTTGTCGTCAACATTGTCATGGTGCGCTATGGCTTGTGTTTGGCTGTGGTGGTGACAGAGATAAAGGTAAGCGCCCTTTAATGGGGAGAATTGCTGAAGCGAATAGCGATCATATTATTGTTACTAATGATAATCCTAGAACTGAAAGCGCAGAAAATATTGCGCAAGATATTCTTGCTGGCTGTCAGCAACCTGAAAAAATTACTGTGCTACTAGAGCGCCAACAGGCGGTAATGTCGGCACTGAATAAAGCTAAAAAAGAAGATGTGGTATTGCTTGCCGGAAAAGGTCATGAAGATTATATCATCATGGGCGATCAACACATTCCCTATAACGAGAGAGCGCTAGTTCGCTCATTTTATGCTCACGGAGCAGCATCATGATCCCTTTACATCTATCTGAAATTGCCCAGGCACTTGACGGCCAGTTAATTGGTGAAGATAAAGTTATTCATCAAATCGGTACCGATAGTAGGGCATTACAATCAGGTGAGGTATTTCTTGCGTTAAAAGGTGCCAACTTTGATGGCCACCGTTTTTTATCGCAAGTACAAGAGTCAGGTTGTTCTGCGGTCATTGTTGATCATGATTGTCAGTTAACTGTCCCACAAATTATTGTCGCGGATACCCATAAAGCACTCGGTAAAATTGGCGCGTATGTGAAAACAAAAGTTGCCCCTAAAACTGTCGCAATAACCGGCAGTAGCGGAAAAACCACCGTTAAAGAAATGGTAGCAGCAATTTTATCACGTTTAGGTAATGTCTTAGCGACCAAAGGTAATTTCAATAACGATATTGGTGTACCACTTACCTTGTTACGTCTAGAAGAAAAACATGATTTTGCTGTTGTTGAGCTGGGTGCAAACCATATGGGTGAAATTGCCTATACCTCTGCACTTGTTCAGCCTAATGTGGCGATAATTAATAATATTGCTGCTGCACATTTAGAAGGTTTTGGCGACCTTTGTGGTGTGGCTAGAGCAAAAGGCGAAATCTTTGAAGGATTGAAAGAAGATGGTGTCGCACTTTATAACCAAGACTGCAAATTAGCCAATAAATGGCAATGGCGTTTAGTGGATAAAACGGTACGTCGCTTTTCGTGTGTTAATCAAGCTGATTGTTACAGCGCTGATGTAGTACTTGATGAAAATGGCTGTGCCAATTTTAAATTAAATAGTGCCTTAGGCAGTGCTTATATCGAGTTAACGGTTCCGGGTAGACACAATGTTTGTAATGCCGTTGCTGCCGCTTCAATTGCTATTGAGTTTGGCGCGAGTATTGATGATATTCGTTTAGGTTTATTAGAGATGGAGCATACGAAAGGGCGTTCAAATATTCATCAATTAACCGAACATTTTAAGTTAATTGACGACACCTATAACGCGAATGTTGAATCAATCAAAGCTGCTACCGATTTATTAGCTAGTTACCCAGGTCGTCGTGTATTAATTTTGGGGGATATGGGGGAGTTAGGCGCTGAAGCACGTAGTTATCACCAAGAAGTCGGTGAATACGCTAAAGAACGTAATATTGATGATCTGTTAACTTTAGGTGTGTTAAGCCAGAACACTTCAGATGCTTTTAACCAAGATAATAGCGCTAAAGGAAGTCATTTTAGTGTACGAGAAAAGCTAATAATAAAATTACAAAAACTGTTGGCTGATGAAAGACAGCAAATTTCTATTTTAGTGAAAGGCTCACGTAGCGCACACATGGAACACGTGGTAACTGACATTATTGATTGGAAAACCAGTCAATTAAAAGAGGAATCAGCTTAATGTTACTTTGGCTAGGTGAGTATCTGACTCAGTATTACAGTGCATTTAACGTATTTTCGTATTTAACTTTTCGCGCAATTATTTCTACGTTAACAGCATTAGTAATTTCTTTGTATTTTGGTCCGAAATTAATTCGCGGTTTACAACGTATGCAAATAGGCCAAACGGTACGTGATGATGGACCAGAAAGTCATTTGTCAAAATCAGGCACGCCAACGATGGGCGGAATACTGATTTTAGCGTCGATTGTCGCTAGCGTTTTGTTGTGGGCTGATTTATCTAATATCTACGTTTGGGTTGTGCTTTTTGTGGTGGTGAGTTTTGGCATTATTGGTTTTGTTGATGATTACCGAAAGGTGATCAGAAAAGACGCCAATGGCTTAATTGCACGTTGGAAGTATTTTTGGCAAACCGTTATTGGTTTAACAACCGCTTTATTTTTGTATTACCTCGCTCAAGGTCCTGAAGAAACGTCACTGATTATTCCTTTTGTAAAAGATGTCTTACCGCAATTAGGTATTTTTTATGTCGTGATGACATATTTTGTCATTGTAGGAACCAGCAATGCGGTTAATTTAACTGACGGTTTAGATGGTTTAGCGATTGTGCCAACCATTATGGTGGCAGGTGCTTTTGCACTGTTTGCATATGTCACCGGTAACGCAAATTTCTCTGAATATTTAAACATTCCACATATTGCGATGACTAGTGAGCTTGTGGTGGTTTGTACGGCTATTGTCGGTGCGGGGTTAGGATTTTTATGGTTCAACACATATCCTGCGCAAGTTTTTATGGGTGATGTTGGCTCGCTTGCTTTAGGCGCTTCGTTAGGGGTGATTGCCGTGTTAGTTCGCCAAGAGTTGGTGTTATTTATTATGGGTGGCGTGTTTGTGATGGAAACTGTGTCCGTTGTTTTGCAGGTTGGCTCTTATAAATTAAGAGGACAACGTATTTTTAGAATGGCGCCTATCCATCATCATTACGAATTAAAAGGCTGGCCAGAGCCACGCGTGATTGTCCGCTTTTGGATAATTTCTTTAGTGTTGGTATTAATTGGCTTAGCGACGTTAAAACTGCGTTAAAAGCACCACTTGAAAATAGTGTTATGAAAAGAGAGTTAAGATGTTAGAGCGAGTTATCGCACAGTTAAAAAACAAACAAATACTGGTATTAGGCGCAGGCCTTACCGGTATGTCTTGTGTGCGTTTTTTAGCAAAACATCAACTTACTTGTCATCTAAACGATAGTCGCGACAATATTATTGAAAGCGACGAGTTTAGCCAAATGTTCCCTCATTGTTCATTGTCCTTAGGTGCGTGGGATCATCAGCAAATAAAAAGTGCGCAAGTAATATTAGTCAGTCCGGGTATTGATTTAGCTGCAGAAGGCCTCGAATCACTTATTGCGAGTGAGTGTCAGCTTATCGGTGATGTCGAGCTATTTTGCCAAATTACTGATAAACCTATCGTGGCGGTAACAGGCTCTAATGGTAAGTCGACCTTAGTGACGTTATTAACACATATTGGAAATTCATTAGGGCATAAAGTCGCGTTAGGCGGGAATATTGGGGTGCCTGTACTTGAGCAATTATCAGATGAGATAGATTGCTATATTCTGGAATTATCGAGTTTTCAGCTTGAAACTTTACAAAGCATGAATGCGGTTGCGGCATCAGTGCTTAATGTGAGTGATGATCATTTAGATCGTCATAAAACGCTTGAAAACTATAGTGAAATCAAACAACGTATTTATCAACAATGCGAAACTGCCGTGATCAATCGCGATGAACCTTTTAGTTTTTCACAAGTAAATACACAATCAAAACCGGTAGTTTCATTTGGCAGTGATGGTGGAAAAACTGGTGAATTTGGATTGATTCGTGACGGTGCAAGTTATTATTTAGCCATCGGTGAAGAAAAGCTAATTTCGCTTGAGGCATTGCCATTAGCTGGCGTACACAACGCATTAAATTATTTAGCGGCTTTGGCGTTAGGTCATTGTTTAGGTTGGCCTGTTAACGAAATGATCAATCATTTAGTTTCGTTTGAAGGATTAGCTCATCGCTGTCAGCGTATTACTAGCACCGACAATATCATTTGGATCAATGATTCTAAAGCCACTAATGTTGGGGCGACGTTAGCCGCAATTAACGGTTTATCATCAACGTTAATAAATAATAAATTGATTTTAATTGCTGGTGGTGATGGCAAAGGTGCAGATTTTTCTCCATTAAAAACAGCCATTAACAATACGGTAAGTTTTGTTTTCACCTTAGGAAAAGATGGTGAAGAAATCGCGAGGCTCACTAAAAATAGTCAACATGTTGCCAGCTTAGCTGAGGCGGTAAGTTTAGCCAAACAGCAAGCAAATGCCGGCGATATTGTGTTACTTTCTCCAGCGTGCGCCAGTATTGATATGTTCAAAAATTTTGCCGAGCGTGGTGAAATGTTTACTGATGCGGTTATTGCATTACAGGAGGCTAGTTAATGTCAGCAACTAGTTTATCGTTTATGCAATTAAAATTACCTGCTTGGCTGTTAATGCAACCTTCGTCTACTTCTACTTTTGACCGCAGCTATTTAGTCTTAGCCGTTGCTATGTATGCGATAGGGTTAGTCATGGTGATGAGTTCTTCAATGCCGGTCGCTGAGCGATTATTTGACAACCCATTTCATTTCTTTATTCGTCATGCCATTTACATTGTATTAAGTATTGGTATTGCAGCGTTTGTTTTACAAATTCCGATGAGTCGTTGGCATCAACATAGTGGTCATTTATTGATTTTAGCGATTAGTTTGTTAATTGTGGTTTTACTCGTTGGTCGTACCGTTAATGGCTCTACTCGTTGGATTGTTATTGGGCCTATTACGATACAAGCGGCAGAGCCTGCGAAATTATTTTTCTTTTGTTATCTTTCTGCCTATATGGTCAGACGCCGCGATGAAGTGATGGAAAATGTTAAAGGTTTCATTAAGCCTTTGGTCGTTTTTGGTGCTTTAGCGGGACTGCTGTTATTTCAACCTGATTTAGGCACAGTGATAGTGATGTTTGTCACAACTTTTGGTTTGTTGTTTTTAGCAGGAGCAAAATTGTGGCAGTTCATCAGCATTGCTGGTGTTGGATTAATGGCCATTGGCGCACTGGCATATTTTTCTCCTTATCGATGGGCTCGTGTGACTGGCTTTTTAGACCCTTGGGCCGACCCTTTCGGTACTGGATATCAATTAACTCAATCTTTAATGGCATATGGTCGTGGTGAGTTATTAGGACAAGGCTTAGGAAATAGCATTCAAAAATTAGAATATTTGCCTGAGGCTCATACCGATTTTGTTATGGCGATTTTAGCGGAAGAGTTTGGCTTTGTTGGTGTTTCTGTCGTGTTGATGTTAAGCATGATTTTAGTCTTTAAGGCTTTGATGTTAGGTAGAAAAGCCATTCAAAAAGAAAAATACTTTGAAGGTTTCTTTGCTTTTTCAATTGGTATTTGGTTTAGCTTTCAAACGGCAGTGAATGTTGGCGCCAGTGCGGGAATTGTTCCTACGAAAGGCTTAACTATGCCTTTGATCAGTTCAGGTGGTAGTTCAATGATCATTATGAGTATGGCTTTAGCTGCTTTAATTCGTATTGATCATGAAATTCGTTTGCAAAGTATTCAAGCTACCGCAGGTTATGGCAAAAAAGGGGGGCGCAGTTAATGACAACTGATAAACGTCCCACTTTATTAATTATGGCAGGTGGCACTGGCGGCCATATTTTTCCTGGTATCGCTGTTGCTGAATATCTACAACAGCAAGGTTGGGATATCCATTGGCTAGGTACTGCAAAAAGAATGGAAGCTGAAATTGTGCCACAGCACGGTTTTGCTATTTCTTTTATCAATATTGCCGGATTAAGAAATAAAAACTGGCAAGCCTGGTTGAAAACACCGTTTAAATTAATGCAATCGGTGATGCAGTCAATGGCGGTTATTCGCAAAGTAAAGCCAGATGTTGTGCTTGGCATGGGTGGATATGCCAGTGCTCCTGGTGGTGTTGCTGCTTGGTTATTAGGAAAGCCTCTAGTGTTACATGAACAAAATGCGGTAGCAGGTATGAGTAATCGCTTTTTAGCAAACATTGCTTCAAAAGTTTTGAGTGCTTTTCCTGGTGCATTTAAAGCGCGCATTAAACATCAAGTGGTGGGTAATCCATTGCGTAGTGGCATTGTCGCACTTGAACAACAAACCTCTGAAAAACCAGCAAGCAGTAAAAAAGTGCTTGTAGTAGGGGGAAGCTTAGGGGCGCAAATATTAAATGAAACTGTGCCGCAAGCGATGAAGCAAATTAAATTACAAAATATTACCGTTTGGCATCAAACCGGAAAAGGCAATCAAACGGCTGTGCTTAATAGTTATCAAGAGTACGGGTTACCAAAAGAGAATATTAAAGTTACCGAATTTATTGATGATATGGCGCAAGCGTATGCTTGGGCTGATGTGGTGGTTTGTCGCGCAGGGGCGTTAACGGTTTCAGAATTAGCCATGGCAGCAAAACCTGCGATATTTGTACCTTTGCCGCACGCGGTAGATGATCATCAAACGAAAAATGCAATGTATTTAGTTGAAAGAAACGCTGCAAAATTAATCGCACAAAGAGAATTTAATGGTACTAGCTTAGCGCAAATGTTGAACAGTATATTTGTCTCGGATTCCGTAGTTAAGTCAATGTCTAAAGCTGCACATGATGCCGCGCATGCTGACGCCACTATTCGAGTCGCTCAAACTTGTATTGAGTTGGTGAAACCATGAGTAATGAAATGAGAAAAACAATTAATAAAACATCGAGCAACGCAATGAATGCCTTGATCAAAATACCTGAAATGCGTCGAGTTAAGTCAATTCATTTTGTCGGTATCGGTGGCGCAGGCATGGGTGGAATTGCTGAAGTTTTACTGAATGAAGGTTATCAAATTACTGGCTCTGATATTGGTGAAAATCAAGTGGTTGCGCGTTTGCGAAAACTTGGCGCTAACATCGCGATTGGTCACCATCAAGATAATGTTAAAGATGCCAGCGTTATTGTGGTTTCTACGGCAATTAACCCAGAAAACCCTGAAATAAAACAAGCGGCAATTCTACGAATTCCTGTGGTTCGTCGTGCAGAAATGTTAGCGGAATTAATGCGTTTTCGTCATGGTGTCGCAATTGCCGGTACTCATGGAAAAACCACTACCACTAGTTTGATTGCCAGTATTTTTGCCGAAGGCGGATTAGATCCAACCTTCGTTATCGGCGGTTTATTAAATAGTGCGGGGACGAATGCGCGTTTAGGGACGAGTCGTTATTTAATTGCTGAAGCCGATGAAAGTGATGCGTCATTTTTACACTTACAGCCAATGGTTGCCGTGATCACCAATATTGATGAAGATCACATGGAAACCTATCAAGGTGATTTTGAGAAACTAAAAGATACGTATATTGAATTTTTACACAACCTACCGTTTTATGGGCTTTGTGTAGTCTGTATTGATAACCCGGTAGTACGTGAAATTTTACCGCGTATTAGTCGTCAAGTGATCACCTATGGATTTTCAACAGATGCAGATGTAGTCGCGACAAACTATCAACAAAATGGTGGGGTAAGCTACTTTACGGTTGAAAGAGAAGGCATGCCAGATCTCGATTTAAGCGTTAATTTACCGGGTCAACATAATGTTTTAAACGCGTTAGCGAGTATTGCTGTTGCCACCGATGAAGGTGTTGACGATGAAGCTATTGTAAATGCGTTAGGTAAGTTTGCTGGCATAGGACGTCGTTTTGAGCAATTAGCGGATTTAACGACAGATAACGGAAAAATGGTGTTAGTCGATGATTATGGTCATCATCCTCGAGAAGTGGCGGCAACCATTAAAGCAATGCGCAATGGTTGGCCAGACAAACGTTTAGTGATGATTTTTCAACCACATCGTTATTCACGAACGCGTGATTTATATGAAGACTTTGTTGAAGTTCTGTCACAAGTTGATTGCTTATTATTGCTCGATGTTTATGCGGCGGGTGAAGCGGCAATTGCAAGTGCGGATAGTAAAAGCTTAGCGCGCAGTATTCGTCAAAGAGGTCAATTAGAGCCCATTTATGTTGGCGATGTTGCGCAATTACCTGATTTATTAAAAGCTCAGTTACAAGATGGTGACATGGTAATTACTCAAGGGGCAGGAAATATCGGTACTATTTCGCGACAATTAGCGGTAAACCCTTTATTTATGGAGGGAGATCATGACTAATTCAACTCCACTTCGATCTGAAACAATAGCCGTATTATACGGTGGTGATTCTGCTGAACGAGAAGTGTCTTTGCGTTCAGGAGAAGCGATTGCAAAAGGCTTAAAACAGTCTGGTTATAACGTGGTGTTAGTTGATACCAAAGGCTACTGCTTATCACAATTAAGCCAATTAAAAATTGATAGAGCTTTTATTGCGCTTCATGGGCGTGGTGGTGAAGATGGTTGTATTCAAGGCGCTCTTGAGTTTATGGGTATTCCTTATACCGGTTCTGGTGTTTTAGGCTCTGCGCTTTCAATGGATAAAAACCGTAGTAAACAAGTGATGCAAGCCATAGGTTTACCAACAGCGCCATTTGTTATTGTTGAGCAAGCTGATTTTCGTCCCGAAAACGTTACCGATATCCTTGAGCAATTAGGCGGCAAGGTTATGGTTAAGCCGGCTCATGAAGGGTCAAGCATTGGTATGGCGATGGCAGAAAATACCGAGCAATTAAGTGATGCATTAACCGCGGCTTTTGCTTTTGATGATGAGATTCTCGTGGAAGCGTGGATTAATGGTCCTGAATACACAGTCAGTATTTTGGGGGATGAAGCTTTGCCTGCCATACATATGGAAACCCCGAACGAATTTTATGATTATGACGCGAAGTACCAAGCAAATACTACGCAATATCACTGCCCATGCCATTTATCTGAAAGTGATGAGTCGACATTAAAGTCGCTTGCCTTAAAAGCTTTTAAAGCTACGGGAGCAAGAGGTTGGGGACGTGTTGATGTTATGCGTAATGAAAAAAATGAATGGCAAATTTTGGAAGTAAATACGGTACCGGGAATGACAGAAACGTCGTTGGTTCCTAAAGCGGCCAAAGTACACGGATTAAATTTTGCAGAATTGGTTTGTAAAATTATTGAGCTAAGCAAACAGCAGCGTATTCGTGCGCTAGATAAGTAAAAGCTAATACATATGACTAAGAAAAAAGAGCAATTAGCAACCACTTACCACAATGAACAAACGTTGCATTGGAGCTTTTGGCTCGGTGTTAGTTTTTTTGTGTTAGTGATTGTCGCGATTTGTTCTTTAGCTTGGTTTGTTCGCGATAAAATGTCAGCAGACGAGTCAGCTCCTGTTACCTCAGTAGTGATCAGTGGTGAGATGGTGTACACCCAAAAAACTGACATTGAACAAGCGATTGATAGCATCAACTTAAGTAATTTTTTTAATGTTGATGTTAACCAAGTGCAAAATGAAGTAGCCAATTTGCCTTGGGTGTACTCAGTATCAGTGCGAAAAAAATGGCCGAATGAATTAAAAATTTATGTGGTAGATCAAACGCCTGTAGCTTATTGGAACGGTGACTTTTTGATTAATCAACAAGGTGTTGCATTTCAGGCGGATATCAACCGAATTCAGCATCCTTTACCTGCTTTTTATGGGCCAGAAGGCAGTGAAATAGTAGCACTTGATAATTACATCAACCTAAGTGAATTGCTTGATTATCGTACCTTAGCTATTGATGAATTAGTGTTGTCGGAGCGTTTTTCTTGGCAATTAACCTTAAACGATGGGGTAACTTTGAATTTAGGGAGAGAAGAACGAGTGCAACGTATTCAGCGGTTTATGGACATATATCCGCTCATTAAAAAGAATATAAAAGCTGATCAACAAGTCGATTATGTTGATTTACGTTATGACACAGGGCTAGCCGTTGGCTGGAAACCTTTAACAGTAAAAGAAAGAGTTTAACGTTAATGTCAAAAGTACATGAAAGAAACCTCGTCGTAGGGCTAGACATTGGAACATCAAAGATATCCGTGGCAGTCGGAGAAATTACCCCTGACAATCAATTAAGTATTGTGGGTGTCGGTAATCAACCAGCCAGAGGCATGGATAAAGGTGGCGTTAATGATCTTAATTTAGTTATTCAGTCGATTCAGCGAGCAATTAATGAAGCTGAATTAATGGCAGATTGCCAGATCACTTCTGTGTATTTGGGAATTTCAGGTAAACATATCAGTTGTCAAAATGAAAACGGTATGGTGCCTATTAATGATAAAGAAGTGATCCAAGAAGACGTTGATAATGTGATTCACACTGCGCGATCTGTCCCCATTTCTGCAGAACGAAGAATGTTGCATGTGCTTCCTCAAGAATACTCCATTGATTGTCAAGACGGCATCAAAAGCCCTATCGGTATGTCTGGGGTGAGAATGGAAGCAAAAGTGCATATCGTCACGTGTGCAAATGATATGGCTAAAAATATCGTTAAATGTGTTGAACGCTGTAACTTAAAAGTAGATCAACTGATTTTTTCTGCCCTTGCGTCAAGTTATGCGGTCGTGACCGAAGATGAGAAAGAGCTCGGTATTTGCGTGGTTGATATTGGCGCTGGAACTATGGATATATCCGTTTTCACTGGTGGTGCGCTTCGTCATACCGCTGTGATCCCTGTTGCTGGTAATCAAGTAACGAGTGATATAGGCAAAATATTTAGAACGCCATTGAGTCATGCTGAAGAAATTAAAGTGCAATATGCTTGTGCATTACGCCAGTTGGTAAGCATGGAAGAAAATATCGAAGTACCAAGTGTCGGTGGTCGTGTTGCTCGTTCAATGTCGCGTCATACCTTAGCCGAAGTTGTTGAACCGAGATATCACGAACTATTTGAATTAATACAAGAAGAATTAAGAGAAAGTGGTTTGGAAGATCAAATTGCAGCAGGTTACGTATTAACCGGCGGTACTTCAAAAATGGAAGGCGTCGTTGAATTTGCTGAAGAAGTTTTTCAAATGCCAGTGCGAGTTGCTGTACCACAAGAAGTATCAGGATTGAAAGAATACGTAAATGATCCAACGTATGCCACTGTTGTGGGCTTATTACATTACGGCATGCAAGCCAGTGAACAAGTGAACAATGAAACTAAATCAACAGAAGGTGTGGCAAGTATTGGTGCACGAATTTTAGCTTGGTTTAAAGGCGAATTTTAGTTGCTGTTAAGTAGATATGTGACTTAACGCAATGTTAACTAGAGAAGTAAAAAGAAGTACAAAGAAGTATTTTTAAAAAGAAGTTTTGGTGGAACAAAACGATAATAATCGGAGAGAGAAAATGTTTGAATTAATGGAAGACCATAACGAAGAAGCAGTAATTAAAGTCATCGGTGTTGGTGGAGGCGGCGGTAACGCTGTTGAGCACATGGTGTGTCAAACCATCGAAGGTGTAGAATTTATTACAGCAAATACCGACTCGCAAGCGTTACGAAATTCTTCAGCGAATGTAACTTTACAAATGGGCGGTGATGTTACTAAAGGTTTAGGTGCGGGTGCTAATCCAGAAATTGGCCGTCGTAGTGCCGAAGAAGATAGAGAAACCATTAAGGAAACTTTACAAGGTGCTGACATGGTTTTTATTGCTGCTGGTATGGGCGGTGGTACAGGTACTGGTGCTGCGCCAGTAGTTGCCGAAGTGGCTAAAGAAATGGGCATTTTAACCGTTGCAGTTGTTACTAAGCCTTTCCCTTTTGAAGGGAAAAAACGTATGAACTATGCCGAGCAAGGTATTGAATTTTTATCGAAAAATGTTGATTCTTTGATCACTATTCCAAATGAAAAGTTATTAAAAGTATTAGGTCCTGGTACTTCATTATTAGATGCTTTTAAAGCGGCAAACAATGTTTTATTAGGTGCCGTTCAAGGTATTGCGGAACTTATTACTCGTCCTGGACTCATAAACGTGGATTTCGCCGATGTTCGCACAGTGATGTCTGAAATGGGCACCGCTATGATGGGATCAGGTTTAGCGTCAGGTGAAGATCGCGCTGAAGAAGCTGCAGAAGCCGCTATTTCAAGTCCATTATTAGAAGATGTTGACCTTGCAGGTGCGCGCGGTATTTTAGTAAATATCACTGCTGGTATGGATATTAGTATTGATGAGTTTGAAACAGTAGGTAATGCAGTTAAAGCGTTTGCTTCTGAAAATGCTACGGTTGTAGTGGGTGCGGTGATTGATCCTGAAATGACAGAAGACCTACGAGTGACGGTCGTTGCAACAGGTATTGGTGCTGAACGTAAGCCAGATATTACGTTAGTTAACCCTGCTCCTGCAATGGAACCTATTGCCGTTGGTCAAGAATTTATTGCTAACCCGCAAGCGGAAATTAGTTCGCAACCAGTGACAATGCAAGATGCAAATGCACAAGTACAAGCACAAAAAATGCCTGCGGCAGATTTAGATAATTATTTAGATATCCCTGCATTTTTAAGAAAACAAGCGGACTAAATCATTTTCTAATAGGTAAATGATTGAGTAAAAGCTGAGGTTTTGATTTTATTATGCTTTTTTGCTATATTATGCGCCCGTCATTATTCGACGACGTATTTTAAGTAAAATATAGGCTTAAGAAGGCTGTTTATGATTAAACAACGTACCATTAAAGAAAGTATATCGGCAGTAGGTGTTGGCTTACACAAAGGCGAAAAGGTGCAGATCACTCTCCGACCTGCGCCAGCAAATACGGGTATCGTATTTCGTCGTGTAGACTTAAAACCTGTCGTTGATATAAAAGCGACACCCGAAGCTGTGGGTGAAACAACTTTGTGTACCTGTTTAGTGAATGAGCAAGGCGTTCAGATTTCCACCGTCGAACACTTGCTATCTGCTGTTGCAGGTTTAGGAATTGATAATTTAGTTATTGATGTTGATTCTCCTGAAATTCCAATTATGGATGGCAGTGCGCTACCGTTTGTTTATTTAATTCAATCGGTAGGCATCGAAACCTTAAATGTTGCTAAACGCTTTATTCGTATTACTAAAACTATTCGTGTTGAAGAAGGCGATAAATGGGCTGAATTAAAACCATATCAAGGTTTTAAGGTAAATTTTGCCATCGAATTTGAGCATCCTGTTATTGCTAATACTTGTCAAACAATGAGTATGGATTTATCGAGCTGTTCATTTATAAAAGAAATTAGCCGTGCTCGTACTTTTGGTTTTATGAAAGATATTGAGTTTTTACGTTCTCATAACTTAGCCTTAGGTGGCAGTTTAGAGAATGCGATTGTGCTTGATGAATATCGTATGCTAAATAAAGATGATTTACGCTACGATGATGAGTTCGTCAAACATAAAATATTAGATGCCATTGGTGACTTATACATGTGTGGTAGTAGTATTTTAGGCGAATTAAATGCGTTCAAGTCAGGCCATGGATTAAATAACTTATTATTACGTGAAGTGTTTAAGCAAGTTGATTCTTGGGAGTGGGTTACTTACGAGAATGAAGCCGAATCTCCTATAGAATTCCAAGAAATTAGCGCTAATCAATTTTAATGATGAAATATTTTACGAAAACCAGCTTTTAGAGCTGGTTTTTTTATATCGTATTTTTTGGGTTATCGGCTAAGCTGGCCAACCGTTGCAATTTTCGTTTTAAACTTTCAGGCGCATTTTCGGCAATTTCATTTAACTGTTGTGCGGTTTTTTGTGAAATATTCCTTACAATTGGAGGATTGATAGGCTGCTTTATCTGCTGTTGATTACGATAAGGGGACACTTTAATTTCAATCTGAGTGAATTCACCCGCCGAGACATCTGATAATTTCTGACTGATTTTAACGCGTTCAAATTGCAGTCGTTGCCCCCAAGTTGCTGAAATCACCTCAATTACGATAGAATTTTGTTTGAAATTGGCAATATGCCATACTTCTGCTGGCAGGTCGGGGCATGTTTGTCGTACAATATCTGCTAAAATAGTTAAAGAGTTGGTTTTTGCTGCTATATATGCCAAAGTGCCGGTTGAAGATTTCATCAAGCTAGAGGTATCGAGAGGTTTTTTTGTTTTTCTAGCCATAAATCAACCAGTTATATATTATCATTCTTAAATTGCAGAGTGATACTAATGAAATAAAGAGTCCTATGAGTTTAACACTACTATATCGCGGAAAGAATGTTAGATTTTCAATGAAATTAAATAAATTTCATTGGCTATCTGCTATCGTGATATTTTCTATCATCTCGGGCTTTATTGTTCACTTACTCATTTCTTCAGATGCTGAACCAAATTTACCGCTGTACAGTATTAAAAACAATACTATCGAGACGAATGAACCAAGTGATGTAAATGAGCAACAAGTGGTTGCTTTAACCATGAAATTAGCCGAGCTACAAAGTCAAGTCTTACGATTAAATGCGCTGGGCGATCGCCTCGCTGAACAAGCCAACATTCCTGAAAATGAGTTTAACTTTGAAACATTACCCCCTAGTGGTGGCCCTATGATTCAAAGCCAAGGGAGTGAAAAAAGAAGCTTAGTTGAGTTATTAGCCGATATTTCAAAAGTTGAATTAGCATTATCATTTGAAGAAAAACAATTATTAATGCTTGAATCTATTACTTTGGGTCACCATATAGAAAATATGAGCTATTTATCGGGTAGACCTATCAAAAAAGGATGGCTTTCCTCTTATTTTGGTACACGTAAAGATCCGTTTAATGGTCAACCTGCAATGCATAAAGGTATTGACTTTGCAGGTAAAGAAGATGCTGACATCATCACCACCGCATCAGGTGTTGTAACGTGGGCAGCAAAACGTTATGGCTATGGAAATTTAATAGAAATAAATCACGGTAAAGGGATAAAAACCCGATACGGTCACAATAAAAAAATATTGGTAAAAGTGGGTGATGTTGTTAGTAAAGGACAAGTCATTGCTAAAATGGGAAGTACAGGTCGTTCAACAGGCCCTCATGTACATTATGAGATTCTCCGTAATAACACTCAAATAGATCCAATTAAGTACGTTTATCGAAAAGCTAAATAGGTTTTTTGCATAATATTTTTTCTGTGATCGGCCTAGGCCGATCACTTTTATTTTGAAGCAGAAGATATTCTTCGCGATTTTATAAAATGGTTAAAACACGATGTTTGTAAATTTAATGACAAAACTGTTTGGTAGTCGTAATGATCGATTAATCAAACAAATGCAAAAAGAAGTTGTAAAAATAAATGCACTAGAGCCAGTTTTACAAGCACTGAGTGATGAAGAGTTAAAAGCTAAAACAACTGAGTTTAAAGAGCGAATTGCTAAAGAAGAAACATTAGATAGCATATTGCCAGAAGCTTTTGCCGTTGTTAGAGAAGCAAGTAAACGTGTGTTTGGTATGCGCCATTTTGACGTGCAAATGATCGGTGGCATGGTGCTTAACAATGGTAAAATTGCTGAAATGCGTACCGGTGAAGGTAAAACATTAACCGCAACGTTACCAGCCTATTTAAATGCGTTAACAGGCAAAGGAGTTCATGTTATTACGGTGAACGACTATCTTGCTAGTCGTGATGCTGATTGGGCTCGTCCATTATTTACCTTTTTAGGTATGACTGTTGGCTGTAATATACCTGGAATGTCACCGCAAGATAAGCAAGCGGCTTATCAGTCAGACATTACTTATGGAACAAACAATGAGTTTGGTTTCGATTATCTACGTGACAATATGGCATTCTCGCCAGAAGAGCGCGCACAAAAACCATTAAACTTTGCCATTATTGATGAAGTAGATTCGATTCTTATTGATGAAGCGCGTACACCGCTAATTATTTCAGGGCAAGCAGAAGACAGCTCAGAACTATATCGTTTAATCAATACCGTTGTGCCAACGTTAGAGCAGCAAAACGAAGAAGATAAAGACGAAGAAACTGGTCAAAAAGAAGATTTTGTTGAAGGTGACTTCACCATTGATGAAAAAGCTAAACAAATTTATTTAACAGAGCGTGGTCAAATTCGCATCGAACAAATCATGCAAGAAAAGAATTTGATAGAAGAGGGCGATTCTTTATTCTCAGCGAGTAATATCACCTTGCTTCATCATGTTATGGCGGCTTTACGTGCCCATAAATTATTCCAAAAAGATGTCGATTATATCGTTAAAGATGACGAAATTATTATTGTTGATGAACATACAGGTCGAACAATGGAAGGTCGTCGCTGGTCGGAAGGTTTACATCAAGCGGTGGAAGCGAAAGAAGGCGTTAACATTCAAAATGAAAACCAAACCTTAGCATCTATTACTTTCCAAAACTTTTTCCGTTTATACAATAAATTATCGGGTATGACAGGTACTGCGGATACAGAAGCTTTTGAGTTCAATCATATCTATGGTTTAGAAACGGTCGTTATTCCAACGAATCAACCGATGATCCGTAAAGATTTGGCGGATCTTATCTACCTAACCGCCGAAGAAAAATTTGAAGCTATTCTCGAAGATATACAAGACTGTGTAAAACGTGGCCAGCCAGTGTTAGTGGGTACCATTAGTATTGAAACGTCTGAGTTCTTATCATCATTTTTGAAAAAAGCTAAAATTAAACATAAAGTCTTAAACGCAAAATTCCACCAACAAGAAGCTGAAATTGTAGCTGATGCCGGTAAAGTCGGTGCGGTAACTATTGCCACTAATATGGCAGGTCGTGGTACAGATATTGTATTAGGGGGCAATTTTGATGCGATTGTTGATAAATTAAAAAATCCTACTGAAGAAAATATCGCGAAAGCGAAAGAAGCTTGGCAAATTGAACATGACAAAGTACTTGAGTTAGGCGGCTTACATATTGTTGCTACTGAACGTCATGAGTCACGTCGAATAGATAATCAATTACGTGGTCGTTCAGGTCGTCAAGGTGATGCGGGTTCAACACGTTTTTACCTATCGATGGAAGATGGTTTAATGCGTATTTTCGCGTCTGAACGTATTACGAATATGATGCGTAAACTTGGTATGGAACGCGGTGAAGCTATTGAACATCCATGGGTGACAAAAAGTATTGAGAATGCGCAACGCAAAGTGGAAGGACGTAACTTTGATATTCGTAAACAATTATTAGAATTTGACGATGTTTCTAATGATCAGCGTAAAGTTATTTACGAACAGCGCAATGAATTAATGGATGAGTCTGATATCAAAGATGTTATCTCAGCAATTCGTGCAGATGTTGTTAACGGTATTATTGACCAACATATTCCACCGCAATCATTAGAAGAAATGTGGGATGTTACTGGTTTAGAAGAACGTTTTAAAGGTGACTTAACCATCGAAATGCCGATAGCGCAATGGTTAAAAGAAGACACTAAGTTACACGAAGAAACTTTACGAGAGAAAATTTTAGCAACAGTTGAAGCTCAATATGAAGCTAAAGAAGCTATGGTAGGTGCCGACGTATTACGTCAGTTTGAAAAAGCGGTAATGTTGCAAAGCTTAGACTCTCATTGGAAAGAACATTTAGCGGCGATGGATCATTTACGCCAAGGTATCCATCTACGTGGCTATGCTCAAAAGAATCCGAAACAAGAGTTTAAACGTGAATCTTTTGAATTGTTTTCTGAATTACTTGAAAACTTAAAATATGACGTTATCGGTATTTTAAGTAAAGTACAAATTCGCGCCGAATCAGATGTTGAAGCAGTAGAAGAGCAGCACCGTAAAGCGGATGAAGCGCCAAAAGAGTTCTCTCATGAATCATCAGGGGACGCAACTGCACAACAGCCACAAACTCCACGAGTAGGACGTAATGAACCTTGTCCTTGTGGATCCGGTAAGAAGTATAAGCAATGCCATGGTAAATTGAGTTAATTAAAATTCATCTTGTCGTTGTAAAACTTAATTTCATTGTTAGAAGTACTCATTGACTAGCGTCAACTCCGTGCTTCTTCCTCGAAATTAAACCATACAACTTAAAGCTGAATTTTTAATAAATTAGATTAATAATTCGATTTAAGAATTAGTATTTATTTTGCAAATGCCAATCATCTGATTGGCATTTTCATTTTGAGAAAGTGTGTTAATAAAGTTTTGAGAGAAATTATGAAACAAGTTCATGTTGCTGTTGGGGTTATTGTCTCAAATGGAGACGTTTTTCTTACTAAACGTCTTGATCATGTTCATCAAGGTGGAAAATGGGAATTTCCAGGTGGTAAGGTTGAAGAGGGCGAATCAGTTTCTCAAGCGCTTCATAGAGAGCTACAAGAGGAAATTGCTATTGATGTACTATCTTGTATGCCATTAGTTGAAATAAGCCATGATTATGGTGATAAGCGCGTAAAATTAGACGTTTTCTTAGTCGATAACTTTCAAGGAGAGCCAACCGCGCAAGAAGGGCAACAACAAGGCTGGTTTAATATAAGTGAATTAAGCTCGGTTGACTTTCCTGAAGCGAACATTGTTATTGTTGAAAAACTGAAAGGTTTATATGCTTAAGATCTTCGAGTGAAAAGTCAGAGTTAAAAAGTTACTCGGGCTCAACAAAAAACTTATTATGCTGAAGAAATTCATCTTCTAGTGCATCTAACATCTCTTCACTAATTTGCATATCTTTCTGTGCAGGCTGTGAAATTTTATGGTTTTCATCTGCCCAATCACCTAAATCAATTAATTGGCAACGTTTACTACAAAATGGGCGAAACTCGTTTTCGGGTAACCATTGAACTTGTTTATCACAGGTAGGACAAGGCACTTTAAGAGACATAAGGTAATTCTTTTAAAAAATAATCCGAATTATAAGAAAAACAGAGAGTGGTTACTAGCATTAACAACGTGCTAATTGAAATTGCACCTGTTGATCATAATATTTCCGACCCGTTTCGTTACAAGGCAACATAAACCTAATCGAATAGCGAAATTTATTACCACTCACTGTTGGGTAGTAGTTGGCATCCTGAGCTAATTTTATGCGTAATAATAAAATGCCTTCACCATTATCTTGATAAAAACCATTTTGACATTGCACATTTTCAAAACTGGTACGTTGTCGAATAAATTTTAAAATAAGTGCTAATGATGAAAAAACTTGTGTTAATAGCGATAGCCAATGATGAATGTCTTTTTCAATGTCAGTGTGGGGGCGATTAAGCCAGAAAGTTAGTTGCGGCAGGTCAAAGCTACAGCTACCGCCTTGCATGGCATAACGTTGTTTTAAAGTAGAAAGAAACTTATCTTCTTTAAGTTGTAACCATTGCGGGCTCGGGGTTTTAAGTTGACAAAGTAAGGAAACAGATTGTTTTAAATTATCCTCCAAAATACTGTTATCAACATTCGGAGCTCTCGACCAAATTACCAGATTTTGTTCCAATTTTTCCAGATCTTTGATTAATTCTCCACGAATATCATTGCGCTCTAAGGTATCTAAGATGGCAAAAAAAGAAGAGAAAAATATTTGATGGCTGAGGTCAATATCGCAATGTAGACAATTTTTTGCTTGAGAATATAATTGCTCAAGCTTTAAATAGTTTCTAATACGCTCATTGAGCGGATGTTCATACAATACAGACGACATTTTGAAACGCTTTAGCTTAATGATTTAATAGGTAATTATTTCTATACTACCTATAGAGTTGACAAATGGCTAATATTTTTACTTGTCGATGTTTGTTGATTAGGAATTAACCGCGCTGGCTTGACTTTGGTAGCGTGCATTCAATGAAATCACTTGTTCTCTCACGTATGCTAAGTCAGCTCGTTCATTGTTAATGATATCATCAGCTAAAGCTAAACGTTGGTCTCTATTTATCTGGCTGTTGATAATGGCGTTAACTTCTTGCTGATTACTCTTGTCTCGAAGACAAGTTCGTTTTAGCTGAGTTTCAACAGATACATCCACCACTAGCACTGTATTGACTAAAACGTGTAAATTATTTTCAAGCAATAAAGGTGCTGATAAGATGCAATATTGCCCAGCGGCTTGTGATAATGCCATTAAAATAGATTGTCTGATCAACGGGTGTAATAATGCGTTCAACCAACGTTTATCTTCATCATCGGCAAAAACTTTACTTCGTAAGGCGCTTCTATCTAATTCACCATTGGTCAGTAAAATTTCTTGACCAAAATGTTGAGCGATTTCTTTAAGGGCTAGACTGTTAGGAGCGACAACTTCTCGAGCGATAATGTCTGCGTCAATTATTTCAACGCCTAATTCTGCAAACATATTCGATACGGTAGTTTTGCCGCTACCAATACCACCGGTTAAACCTACAATGTATTTCGCCATTTGCTCACTCGTCAAAACCTAGTTTTTTTAAGGCATTATGTAGCTTAAATAGCTTTGCCAAATATTTTCACCCCATAATAGACAAATCCAGCCAGCCATTGCTAAGTAGGGGCCAAACGGAATCGCTTGTTCACGTGCGTGATTTTTAAATACCATTAATGAGATGCCAATAACGGCACCGACTGCAGAAGCCATTAATATTAATAAAGGTAATAATTGCCAGCCCATCCAAGCGCCAAACACTGCTAATAATTTGAAATCACCATGCCCCATTCCTTCTTTTCCGGTGATTAATTTGAATAACCAAAAGACTGTATATAGGCTCATATAACCACTCACAGCACCAATAACAGCTTGATCTAAGGGAACAATTAATCCATCAATATTAATGAGTAAGCCTAACCATAAAAGAGGATAAGTAAACTGGTCAGGTAATAACATATGATCATAATCAATCATGGTTAAACAGATTAGCCCCCAAGTTAAGATTAAAACAAAAAAGGTGATAGGGGCGACGCCAAAATGAAGGGCTACAACTAAACTTAATATAGCGGTTGCGCTTTCAATAATTGGATAACGGATGGAAATTGCCGTTTTACATTGGCTACATTTACCTTTTAAAAACAACCAGCTAAGTACAGGTATATTTTCATAATAACGAATTTCATGCTGGCAATGTGGACAGGTTGAATTAGGCTTTGAAAGCGTAATTAGTGGTTGCACTTTTTCAGGAGAATCGTTAATTTCGTCTGCCAGAAATTCTCGACATTCTTTATACCATCCTTGTTCTAACATTTTTGGAAAGCGAAAAATAACGACATTTAAAAAGCTACCTATGGTTAAAGCAACAATAACTACTGTTATATAGAAACTTAAAGGGTAATACTCAAAGGTGGTAATAACATCTGAAAACACGAGGAACCTACTTGAAAAGTTATTTGAAAATTGCGGAAAAAAGGTGGCGAAGCATTATCGCCACAGTATACTTGCGCAGGTTAAACGACCATACCTATTTGGAATATAGGTAAGTACATAGCAACTATTAACCCACCAATAACTACACCGAGAACCGCCATTATCATTGGCTCCAATAAGCTCGTCAATGAATCTACGGCATCATCTACTTGTTGCTCGTACACTGTTGCGACTTTGGCTAGCATATCATCAACTGCGCCAGATTCTTCACCAATGGCCACCATTTGAATGACCATATCAGGAAATATATTACAATTACGCATTGCTAAATTCATTTGCATACCTGAAGAAACTTCTGAGCGAATTTCTAAAATAGCATCGCGAAAAACAGCATTACCAGAGGCCCCGGCAGCAGACTCTAAGGCATCGGGTAACGGCACACCGGCAGCAAAAGTCGTTGAAAGCGTGCGGGCATAACGTGCGACAGCGGCTTTCTCTAATAAATCACCTATAACAGGTAGTTTTAGTATTTTTCTATCGACACTATCGCGAAATTTTTGGCTGTTTAAGTGAGCCTTTTTGAATAAATATATAGCGGCTATAACAATCCCTAAGCCAAGATACCAATAGGATTGCATAAATTCAGAGATAGCTAAAACTAATAATGTAAATGAGGGTAATTCAGCGCCAAAGCTGTCAAATATTTCTTTAAAAACAGGTACGACAAATATTAATAATATGGAAGTAACAATCGCTGCTACCACTAAAACGGCAATTGGGTAGGTCATTGCTTTTTTAATTTTTGCTTTTAGCGCTTCTGCTTTTTCTTTGTAAGTTGCAATACGATCATAAATGGTTTCAAGCGCGCCCGATTGCTCCCCTGATTGAACGAGATCACAATACAAACTATCGAAAAATTTAGGGTGTTCACGCAAACATTCCGATAAAGGAATACCTGATTGTAATTTAATCCCCACATCCCCTAACAGCTTTTGCATGTTGCCATTACTATGACCTTTACCTATCATTTCAATTGATTGCACTAAAGGCACACCAGCGGTTAACATAGTAGCGATTTGACGAGTAATTACTGCGATATCAGCTGCAGTAATGGCTTTATCGCCGCCTAAGCCAAATAAAGGTTTTGCTTTTTTCTTAACTCTGCCAGGCGTGACACCTTGTTTTCTTAATTGTGCTTTTAATTCCAGCATACTGGCTGCTGAAAGTTCACCGGAGACTTTTTTACCTTTTCGGTTCACGCCTTGCCATTGAAAGACATCGAGCTCTTTTACGGTAGCCATTTTTTGTTTTGCCGAAGCTGAAACTGCCATATAAACCCCTAACTTATTAATTACATTTATGTCGGTAAATTATATTAATAATTCGTTTTCCTAGGTAAACAAATTCAAAAAATAGTGCGTTTATGAATTTGTTACTCGATTAATTTCTTCTAAACTTGTCATACCTTGCATGGCTTTTTTAATGCCTGATTGTCTTAAATTATCAAAACCTTCTTTTTGGCATTGTGCGGCAATATCTAATGAGTTTCCGCCTTCCATAATAATATTGGCAACTTGCTCACCGATTTTAATGACTTCATAAATACCGACCCGGCCTTTATAGCCGCCGGTACATTGCTCACAGCCGACAGGTTTAAATAATGTAAATTGGCCGATTTTATCTTGCGGAAAGCCCTGATTAATTAATTCTGCTTCAGGGATAACTTCTTCTGCTTTACATTGAGTGCATAATCGGCGTGCAAGTCGCTGAGCAATAATAATGCTGACAGAGCTAGCAACGTTATATGAAGGTACGCCCATATTGAGCAAACGAGTTAAAGTTTCAGCGGCAGAATTAGTATGTAAGGTAGATAATACTAAATGACCCGTTTGTGCGGCTTTTATCGCGATTTCAGCGGTTTCTAGATCTCGAATTTCACCCACCATCACGATATCTGGATCTTGACGTAAAAATGAGCGTAACGCACTAGGGAAAGTTAAGCCCGCTTTGGTATTAATTTGTACTTGGTTTATACCTTCTAGATTGATTTCAACCGGATCTTCGGCGGTTGATATATTTCGCTCTTGAGTATTTAAAATATTTAAACCGGTATAAAGTGATACTGTTTTTCCTGAGCCGGTAGGGCCTGTCACTAATATCATGCCTTGTGGTTGGGCGAGGGCGTCCATATAGATTTTTTTTTGCTCAGCTTCATAACCTAGCATATCAATACCAAGCATTGCACTTGAAGAATCTAATATCCGCATTACAATTTTTTCACCCCACATAGTGGGTAGGGTGCTGACACGAAAATCGATAGATTTACGTTTTGACAAGGCTAATTTTATACGACCATCTTGCGGTACGCGGCGCTCAGCAATATCAAGTTTAGACATGACTTTTAAGCGCGCAGCCATGCGAGAAGATAATGAAATAGGCGGTTTTGCGACTTCGGTTAATATACCATCAACCCGAAAACGAATACGATAAGATTTTTCGTAAGGTTCAAAATGTAAATCAGAGGCACCTTTTTTAATAGCATCGAGCAGTATTTTATTAATATAAACAACAATAGGCGCATCTTCTTTACCGCCGGTGGCACCTTCATTGTCTTCATCTGTTCTTTCTTCTTGAACATCAATGCCAGCAAGTTCTTCAGTATCAATATCGCTGATGTCTAGCGCGTCGCTTTCTTCTTCTAATACTTTATCAATACAGGCATGTAAACTTTGTTCGTTAGTTAATACTAATTCAGTGGTAAAGCCGGTATTAAATTGAATTTCTTCAAGTGCATCTAAATTGGTTGGATCAGACATCGCGACAAATAACACTTTGCCACGTAAAAAAAGTGGCAGCGCATTATGCTTTCTAATCAGTTTTTCGTTGCGGATGCCGTCTGGTACAAGACTGGTATCGAAAAACTGTAAATCAATTAATGGATAACCAAAACTACGCGATAAGATACTAGCAATATTTTGGGCATTAAATTTTTTATCTTCAACAAGATAGCGAACAAAAGGTTTTTTTTGCTGAATAAAATCAGCACTAATTTCATCTAGCTGCTCAGGAGACACTAAATTATGCTTAGATAACGCTGATAACAAACTAGATTGTTGGTGTAGTCCTTTCATAAAGTCTTGGTTGTACTCAATTTAATAGTAACGTTAACAGTGTAACGCATTTTTGTACACAAAGAAAAACAGTTGTTTAAAAATTAAAAAAGCTCCTAAAAGGAGCTTTTCAATTTTGTTTATTTTAGTTTATAAAATTAACAAAGAGCTGGGTTGGTTGCATTACCATTACAAGTTTCTGCCCAAGAAGTGATAGGAGCACCAACTGTTACACCGCCTGTAGGTGTTAAAACATATGTATTTGCAGCAGCGATTCCTTTAAATACATTTGGAGTAACAGTAATCACACCATTTGCTACAGCAACACTTGCTACAGCCTGAGATGTAGTAGTTGCAGGAATACCATTCGTACCTAAATCACAATCAGCAATAGCGTTAGTTAAAACACAAACACCAACTGCTGTTTTATAAGGTGTTACTGCTAATTTTACTTCAGCATAGGCTGCTTTGGATGTATAAGTTTGATAAGCCGGTAATGCTACCGCGGCTAAAATACCGATAATCGCAACCACGATCATCAATTCAATTAATGTAAAACCTTTGTTAGTTTTTGCTGTTGCTAAGTTTTGTAATGTTTTTTTCATAATAATTAAATCCATACTCTAATTACGGGGGCTGACTTCATACTGCGACAAAATTTGTGAAATGTAAAATTTTGTATCGATTTTTTTTGAATTTTTTTCAATTTTTATCTAAAAAGCCCTTTTTTAAGCAAAATAAGGTTGATTTTTAACAGAATATTAACGCTTGATGATCGTTAAATGACAGTAAATTTAATTTTTTAAAGATCTAATGATTCTTTAAAGCGCTTAAATGATGAATGAGTGGAAGATTGTTTGATAATCAAAGATAAACTAATAAGAAAGCAGCAGGACTAATCTTAAATGATTAGTCCGTTTTAGTTGGAAATAATTAGATCAAACAAAACGCATTGAAAGGTCAACGGCGTTAACATGTTTTGTTAACGCACCTGATGAAATAAAATCAACCCCTGCTTTAGCATAAGTGGTTAATGTTTCTATGGTCATATTGCCGGAAACTTCAAGCTTAGTATTACCTTGTGAAATTTCGGCCGTTAATGCGACGGCTTGCTCGATCATGGCAGGGGTAAAATTATCTAACATGATAATGTCAGCCTGTGCATTAAGTGCTTGCGTTAATTCATCAATACTTTCAACTTCAACTTCAACCGTAATCGAAGGGTGATTGGTTTTTGCGGCTGAAATAGCTTTTCCAATACCACCACAGGCGGCAATGTGGTTCTCTTTAATTAAGAAAGCATCAAATAAACCAATACGATGATTTACTCCGCCACCACACTTAACCGCATACTTTTGCGCACTACGTAAACCTGGGACGGTTTTTCGAGTATCAAGTAATTTAGTGGTGGTGCCAGCTAAGCATTCAACATATTTACGAGTGGTGGTTGCTGTGCCTGATAAGGTTTGTAAGAAATTAAGAGCACTACGTTCACCAGTAAGTAAGATGCGTGCATTACCTGATAATTCAAATAACGTGGTATTGGCTTTAACCACTTGGCCATCATTAACAAACCAAGTAATTTTTGTTGCTTGTTGACCAGTAAAACCTAAGGCTTTATCTAGTTGTAAAAAAACTTGGTTTACCCATTCAACACCACAGATCACACATTCATCACGGCTGATAATATTCGCTACTGCTAAGTTGTCTGCGGGGATTAATTCGGCAGTAATATCTAAGCTGTTGGTTATTTCGGTCGGTTTACGAACGCCAAGATCTTCACATAATGCCCAAGCAACGGTTTGCTCAATATCGTGTTGAAGTTCTGTTGAATGTTGAGAAGTGGTCATTAAATTTTCGCTTAATAATTTTGTAAAGAGTAAAACACTATCGCTCACGTAAAATGAGTAAGTTTCCTGATTGACTAAATTCTACCTTTTTTAAGGCGCTCATGCCCAATAGAATTTCATTTGATTTCATACCAGGATTAATACTTGCGCTGATATTATACAAAAACAAGTTACCAATATTGAGCTGGTCTAAAGTTGTTTTAAATACTCTGACATTGCCATTGGCTGTTTGAGCGATATGACTGCCTTCACCAGTTAATTGAAGCTTGTCAGCAATATGAGCAGGGATAGAAACATTTGTCGCGCCCGTATCAAGTAAAAATGTTACGTTTTGATTATTAATTTTCCCTTGCGTAACATAATGACCATGTTTGTTTTGTAATAAACGAACCTCTGCTTTTCCTGATTCAGTGAGACGATACTCAGGTTGGGCATTAGGGTTCCATTGCTTTTCTAAAATATCTTGAAAGACAAAGACTAATAATCCTAGAACAATCAACCATGCAATCCAGATAAATATTTTACCCATTTTGTTGGTACTCATTTCTGGTTGAGATGACATGAACTCAAGTTTCCTTACTATCGATTAATAAAGTGGTTTGTACTACACATTTTGTATGTTTTGTCATTGCACTTGCTAACCTTGACTTTGATTAAACACTTTCAAACAGTATGATAGTGAGTATATCAATATTTATTGTGCGATTTGTATGCCTAAACCAACAATTACTCGATCTGACACTGTTATGACTATTAAACAAGGTTGGTTAGAGCAGGCTGAAAAATGTATTTCACCTCATTATGATCAACGTGAACACTGTGATAGCGCTGAAATCTCATTGCTAGTTATCCATAATATCTCACTACCGGCAAAGCAATTTGGTGGTCAATATATTAGCGATTTATTTTTAGGTAAGTTAGACCCTAAAGCTCACCCTAGTTTTGAAGAAATTTATCAATTGCGTGTCTCCGCCCATTGTCTTATCTGTCGTGATGGTCAGATAATCCAATATGTGTCTTTTAATGATCGAGCGTGGCATGCAGGTGTTTCAAGTTATCAGGGCAAAGAAAAATGTAATGATTTTTCTATAGGAATAGAGCTGGAAGGCGCCGATGATATTCCTTATACTGACGAGCAATATCAACAGCTTAGTCAGTTAACGTTATCACTCATTACAGCTTATCCTTTAATAACAGATAATATTACTGGTCATAGTGATATCGCCCCGGGGAGAAAAACAGATCCAGGTGATGCATTTGATTGGCAAAAATATCAACAAATGATAAGAGTAAAATAGCCAATTCGTAAAGAATGGCTTGACGAAAACTCGGTAACTTTCTTGCTTTACAAGATGCTAATATAATAAATTTTGATGACAATGATGGATAATAAACATGAGCCTAATTAGTTTACTTATTGCTTTAGCGGCAGAACGCTATTTATCTTCTTCTGCTTGGCAGTTTTCTTCATATTATTCTCGTTATCATGCCTTATTTAAACGTTACTTAGCATTAGGCTCGCCTAGCAAGTCGATATTAGCCAATAGTGTTTTTATACTTGTACCTGTCATTGCTTGTTATTTTCTATTAAGTATTGTCGATAATAGTTTAATTCATCTCATTGTCTCTACCGTAATATTGATCTTGTGTTTTGGTTGTGTGAAAACTCGTGATATTTATAAGCAATATTTAATGGCTGCTTTTCGAGGGGAAACAACTACATGTGATATGCACCATAGGCAATTATTACAAGATAAAAACTTGCCTGATATGGGGTTTGGTCAAATGTTAATTTGGCTTAATTACCGCTACTTTATTGCGATAATGATATTCTTTGTCATTTTTGGTGCGCCAGGCGCTTTATTTTATCGATTGCTTAGTAAACTTAATGAAGCAAGTGAAGACAAAGACAGTGAGAAAAACACCACAGCTGAATCTGACGTTAGTAGTAATGAAGCAAACCTTGCTGATACTTCTGAACACACCAATGAACAACAAAGTAGTGAAGATGAACGTAAAGTCAGTGATTTAAATCAGCAATTATTATTTTGGTTAGATTGGTTGCCCGTTCGGATGCTTGCTTTTGGTTATATGTTAGTAGGACATTTTTCAAGAGCTTTACCGGTTTGGTTGGAAAACTTCTTTGATGTAGGAAAATTACCACATAATGTATTAATTGATGTTGCCGAGAAATCGGAAGATTTTATGATTGACGTAAACGATTGTACTGCTGAGCCATGTTTGTTAGTTCGACTAGCGAAACGCTCGTTATTATTATGCTTTTCCATTATTGCATTGCTTATTCTTACTGGGGTTATTAGCTAAATTATAATATTTTTCTTAACCTTATAGCCGTAACTTCTATCCCTTAAAGTTGCGGCTTTCTCACTGTTTTTACTCTTTTTAATCCTGTATAAGCCACTTCTTTCATGCAATAAAAGCTATTTTACCTACCCGTTTATAGTTGTTTTTTTAGTCAGCTGAACTATGTTCTATTTACAAAATCAAAATATTTTGTTATTTTTACGTCACTTTTTACAATGGTAATACCAATTGACCGCAAGTATTTTACTTGTTTTTAAAAGGATATTTATCAAATTAGGTAAAGATTTACACTATGGTTTTAGCGAATATTAAACAACCAGTAAAACAAGCAAAACTCTCAGATGTGATTCAGTCACAACTGGAAGCGATGATCTTGGAAGGTAGTTTAATCGCCGGACAAAAATTACCCCCCGAACGCGAATTAGCCATTCAATTTGATGTATCCCGCCCTTCATTACGCGAAGCCATTCAAAAATTAGAAGCCAAAGGTTTAGTGACACGCAAACAAGGCGGTGGCACTTTTGTCAGTGAACAAATTTTAAAAGGTTTTTCTGATCCTCTTTTTGATTTGATGGCTCAAAGTAATGAATCGCAGTTTGATTTATTAGAGTTTCGTCATGGTATTGAAGGAATGTCAGCTTATTATGCTGCGATGCGTGGCACGGCTGCCGATTTTGATGAAATTAAAAGTAAACATGAAGCGATTGGCAATGCTCAGCTTGATAATGATTATTGTGAGGAAGCGAAAGCGGTCTATGAATTTTATTTAGCAATTTGCTCAGCTTCACACAATGGTGTGATTTTGCATTTAGCTAGAAGCATGTCTTCAATTGTTATCGATAATATTGAACAAAACTTAACAATTTTGGCTCAACGCCCTGATATATTCGCGAAAATTGCTGAGTATAGAACGCGCTTACTAGACGCTATTGTAAGTGGACAGCCTCAAAAAGCTTGGGGGGCAAGCCATCGACATTTAGCTTTTATTGAAGAAGTATTGTTGAACTTAACGGAAGAACAAAGTCGTATGCAACGTTCAATGAGACGTATGCAAAAGATTTGATAAAAAGAAACTGGTTTTTATTTATTTTCTAAGAACCTAACAAGAATAGGTAGATTAAAGAGATTAAGGTGGTTTGATACCTAATTAGTACTTTTTAATCTACACCTTATTTACCTTAACTAACGAAAGAATGGAGACTAAGTAATTATGTCTGAATTCCCAAACATTGATATTGATTCATTAGAAACCCAAGAGTGGTTAGAATCAATGGAATCGGTTTTAGAAAATGAAGGTCCAGAACGCGCACATTTTTTATTAGAAAAATTAATCGACCATGCACGTCGTAGTGGCACTCATTTACCTTTTGATGCAACTACTGCTTATGTGAATACTATTCCTCCAGGACAAGAACCACATATGCCTGGCGACCAAACAATCGAAGCGCGTATTCGTGCAGCTATTCGTTGGAATGCGTTAGTATTAGTATTAAGAGCGTCTAAGAAAGATCTTGAACTAGGTGGCCATATCGGTTCTTTTGCTTCATCAGCGATGCTTTACGATGTTGGTTTTAATCATTTCTTTAAAGCGGCTTCACCAGAAGACGGTGGCGATTTTATTTTTGCTCAAGGCCATATTTCTCCAGGTATTTATGCACGTTCTTTCCTTGAAGGTGCTTTAACTGAAGAGCAATTAAATAACTTCCGTCAAGAAGTTGATGGTGGTGGTCTATCTTCATATCCTCATCCTCATTTAATGCCTGACTATTGGCAATTCCCAACCGTTTCTATGGGTTTAGGTCCATTACAAGCTATTTATACGGCGCGTTTCTTAAAGTATTTAACCGATCGCGGTATTAAAGATTGTTCTGGTCAACGTGTTTATGCCTTCCTTGGTGACGGTGAAACGGATGAGCCAGAATCGTTAGGTGCTATTGGTTTAGCGTCTCGTGAAGGGTTAGATAACTTAACGTTTATCATTAACTGTAACTTACAACGTCTTGATGGCCCTGTTCGTGGTAACGGTAAAATTATTCAAGAACTTGAAGGTACTTTCCGTGGCGCAGGCTGGGAAGTTACTAAAGTTATTTGGGGTTCATATTGGGATGCTTTATTAGCACGTGATACTTCAGGTAAATTATTGCAGTTGATGAATGAAACAGTGGATGGTGAGTACCAAAACTGTAAAGCGAAAGGCGGTAAATACACTCGCGAAAACTTCTTTAACAAGTATCCTGAAACGGCTGAAATGGTTGCCAACATGTCTGATGAAGACATCTGGCGTTTAAACCGTGGTGGTCATGATCCAGTTAAAGTATATGCCGCTTATGATAAAGCAATGAAAACTAAAGGTCGTCCAACGGTTATTCTTGCTAAAACAGTAAAAGGTTTTGGTTTAGGGACTGCTGGCGAAGGTTTAAATATTGCGCATAACGTTAAGAAAATGGACGTTGAGTCGATCAAATATTTCCGTGATCGTTTTAATATTCCAATTGCTGATGAAGATATTGGTGATTTACCATATTACAAATTCCCTGAAGATAGCGTTGAATACAAGTACATGAAAGAGCGCCGTGAAGCATTAGGTGGTTCTTTACCTGCACGTCGTCAACAAGCGGAAGAAACGTTAGAGATTCCACCGCTTAAATCTTTTGATGCGATCTTAAAAGGCTCTGGTGAGCGTGAAGTTTCATCAACCATGACGTTTGTTCGTGTTTTAAATAGCTTATTAAAAGATAAGAAAATTGGTAAACGTATCGTACCAATTATTCCTGATGAAGCACGTACGTTTGGTATGGAAGGTTTATTCCGCCAAGTAGGTATTTACGCGAATGAAGGTCAAAAATATATTCCTCAAGATGCGGATCAAGTGGCTTATTATCGTGAAGATAAGAAAGGTCAAGTACTACAAGAAGGGATTAATGAATTAGGTGCAATGGCTTCTTGGGTTGCATCAGGTACTTCATATTCAACTTGTAACGCGACAACGATCCCATTTTATATTTATTACTCAATGTTTGGTTTCCAACGTGTGGGTGATTTAGCTTGGGCGGCGGGTGATTCACAAGCGCGTGGTTTCTTATTAGGTGCAACCGCAGGTCGTACAACGCTTAATGGCGAAGGTTTACAACATCAAGATGGTCATTCACATGTTCAAGCGGGATTAATTCCAAATTGTGTCACTTATGACCCAACGTATGGTTATGAAGTTGCCGTTATCGTGCGTGATGGATTACGTCGTATGTACGAAAATAATGAAAATATTTTCTACTACTTAACGTTAATGAATGAGAACTATCAACATCCTGCCTTACCTGAAGATAGTAATATCGCAGATGAAATCATCAAAGGTATTTATAAACTTGAAACTGTAGCGGCGAAGAAAGCCGTTGCGAATGTTCAGTTAATGGGCTCAGGAACTATCTTATTGCAAGTTCGTGAAGCTGCACAGATTTTGAGTGCTGAATACAATATCTCAAGTGATGTTTATTCTGTAACTTCATTTAACGAATTAGCACGTGACGGACAAGAAGTGACTCGTCAAAACATGCTTAACCCTGAAGCTGAACAAAAAGTACCTTATATCAGTACGGTTATTACGAAAGAAAATGGTCCTGCTATTGCAGCAACTGATTATGTTAAGTCATATTCTGATCAAGTTAGAGCCTTTATTGATACAGATTATCGTTGTTTAGGTACTGACGGTTTTGGTCGAAGTGATAGCCGTGCAAACTTACGTCGTCACTTTGAAGTGAATGCAGCTTACATTGTTGTTGCGTCATTATTTGAATTAGCTAACCGTGGTGAAATTAAGCACTCGGTGGTTTCAGAAGCGATCAAACGTTTTGATATTGACACAAACAAACTTAACCCACTTTACGCTTAATAAGGACTAGGAGAATTATTATGTCTGATATTCAACAAATACTAGTCCCAGATGTTGGTGGTGACGAAGTTGAAGTAATTGAAATTTGTTTTGCCGTTGGCGATACCTTAGAAGCTGATGAAGGTATTGTTACAGTTGAAACGGATAAAGCCTCTATGGATATTCCTGCCCCCGTTGCAGGTGAACTAACGGCGTTAAATGTTGCCGTTGGTGACAAAATCAAAGAAGGTGATTTAATTGGTGAAATGAAAGTTGCGGGCGGTTCAGCTGAAGAAGCGCCAGCTGCTGAGCCTGAGCCAGCTCCTGTAGTAGAAACACCCGCAGAGCCAGCACCCATTGCAGAAGCTCCAGCCGCAGCTCCTGTTGCTACTGGCGGAAGTGAAGTGATTGATGTTGTAGTGCCTGATATTGGTGAAGATGGCGAAGTAGATGTCATTGATGTTTTAATTGCTGTAGGTGATGAAATTGCAGAAGAAGATGGTTTAATTACCTTAGAAACTGACAAAGCAACCATGGATGTACCTTCTTCACATGCCGGTATTGTGAAAGAAGTATTAGTGGCTACGGGCGATAAAGTTAAGCAGGGCTCGTTAGTGATTAAATTAGAAACTAACAGTGGAGCTCCTGCGGCAATTGAACAACCTGCTGCGCCTGCACCAGTTGCACAAGCACCTAAAGCTGAAGCTACTACTGCGCCGGTTGAAAAGAAAGCTGCGCCTGTTCCTCATCATCCTCAATCGGGTGTGAAATCTTCAGGAGCAATTTATACTTCACCTTCTATTCGTCGTTTAGCTCGTGAGTTTGGTGTAGATTTAACCTTAGTGAAAGGTACAGGTAATAAAAACCGTATCTTAAAAGAAGATGTGCAATCTTTTGTTAAATATGAATTGTCTCGTCCTAAAGCAAGCGCTTCTAATTCGGTAGCAGGCGGTAGTGGTGGTTTACAAGTTGTTGCAAGTAAGCCTGTCGATTTCTCTAAATTTGGTGAAATTGAAACAAAAGAATTATCACGTATTCAAAAAATATCTGGCCCGTTCTTGCATAAAAACTGGGTCACTATTCCACATGTAACGCAATTTGATGAAGCTGACATTACTAATGTTGAAGCATTCAGAAAAGAGCAAAATGTGGTATGTGAAAAGCAAAAGCTTGGTTTTAAAATTACGCCTTTAGTCTTTATTTTAAAAGCAGCAGCGGATGCGCTGAAAACTTTCCCAACATTTAACTCAAGTTTGAGTGAAGACGGTGAAAGTTTGATTTTGAAAAAATACATTCACATTGGTGTCGCTGTAGATACGCCTAATGGTTTAGTTGTTCCTGTGGTACGTGATGTTGATAAAAAAGGTATTCATGAATTATCTCGTGAATTACTTGAAATCAGTATTAAAGCACGTGAAGGAAAATTAAAAGCGGCTGATATGCAAGGTGGCTGTTTTACTATTTCAAGTTTAGGTGGCATAGGTGGAACTGCATTTACGCCAATCGTTAATGCGCCAGAAGTCGCTATTTTAGGTGTTTCTAAATCTGAAATGAAACCTAAATGGAATGGTAAAGATTTTGAACCTAAATTAATGTTACCGTTATCTATGTCATATGATCATCGTGTGATTGATGGAGCGTTAGCAGCACGATTTACGGTACATTTAGCAGGTGTGATGAGCGATATTCGTAAATTAATCTTGTAAAAGTAGTGATAAAAAAAGTGAGAATGAGACAATCTTTCTCACTTTTTACTACTTTGGTCAAAGAAGATACGATTAAAGATAGCGATTTGGTGCGAGTTTAAGTAAAATTTCGCCCAGAAAAATCATAAAAATTTATATTTGCTGCTTAATGTTGTAATTAAAGTGGTAAGTGACAAAACAACAAGGTAATTGAGGTTAGCATGAGTAACGAAATTAAAACTCAAGTAGTCGTTTTAGGTGCAGGTCCAGGTGGTTATTCAGCAGCATTTCGTGCCGCTGATTTAGGTTTAGATGTAGTTTTAGTGGAAAGTCGCGCTACATTAGGTGGTGTTTGTTTAAATGTTGGTTGTATTCCTTCAAAAGCATTACTTCACGTAGCTAAAGTTATTGATGATGCAGCAGCTATGGCATCTCATGGGGTAACATTTGGTCAACCTAAAATTGACCTAGATAAAATTCGTAGTTGGAAAGAAGACGTTATTGGACAATTAACTGGTGGCTTAGGCGGTATGTCTAAAGCACGTAAAGTTAAAACTGTTACTGGTTTTGGTAAATTCACTTCTGATAAAACTATTGAAGTTGAAGGCGCTGATGGCAAGACGACTATTACGTTTGATAATGCAATTATCGCCTGTGGTTCTTCAGTAATCGACTTACCATTTATTCCAAACGATGACCCACGTGTGATTGATTCAACGGGCGCTCTAGAATTAGAAGACGTACCGGGTGAAATGTTAGTACTTGGTGGTGGTATTATTGGTTTAGAAATGGGAACTGTTTATAGTGCCTTAGGTTCTAACGTGTCAGTAGTTGAGTTTGCTGACCAATTAGTGCCAGCTGCTGATAAAGATATCGTTAAAATTTACACCAATTTCAACAAGAAAAAATTCAACATCATGTTGTCTACTAAAGTCGTTGCTGTTGACGCAAAAGATGACGGTTTATACGTGACTTTTGAAGGCAAAAATGCTCCTGCTGAACAAGTTCGTTATGACAAGATTTTAGTTGCCGTTGGCCGTAAGCCCAATGGTCACTTAGTGGCTGCTGATAAAGCAGGCGTAAATGTAGATGAGCGTGGTTTCATTAATGTTTCTAACGAATTACGTACTAACGTAAACAACATTTTCGCCATTGGCGATGTAGTTGGTCAACCTATGCTTGCACATAAAGCGGTTCATGAAGCACATGTTGCTGCTGAAGTTATCGCTGGTAAGAAACACGTATTTGACCCACGTTGTATTCCTTCAATTGCATATACTGATCCTGAAATGGCATGGGTTGGTGTTACTGAGCGCGAAGCGAAAGAGCAAGGTTTAAATATTGAAGTTGCCAACTTCCCGTGGGCTGCTTCTGGTCGTGCTATTGCATCAGCACGTACTGAAGGTAAAACTAAGATGATCTTCGAAAAAGAAACTGGCCGAGTACTTGGCGGTGCTATCGTTGGTATCAATGCTGGTGAAATGCTAGGCGAAATTTGTTTAGCGGTTGAAATGGGCGCTGATGCTGAAGATGTTGGTTTAACTATTCATGCTCACCCAACGTTAAACGAATCAATTGGTTTAGCCGCTGAAATTTTTGAGGGTTCAATTACTGATTTACCTAACGCTAAAGCCGTTAAAAAGAAAAAGTAATGAATACTGTATAAAAGATGATTTAAAAAGCCAGCATTACGCTGGCTTTTTACTTTTATTAACTTTAATATGTTAATACATTTAAATTATTCAAGGAAGAATATGAGATATATCATATACATAACTGTAGTGATGGCATTGATGTCAGCCGTTGCTTTTGCAAAAAACACCCCCTTAACTTATAAAGAATTCGGTCATTTACCTATGCTCGAATCACCTACTGTTTCACCCAATGGTAAATACATTGCGTCAGTCTTTAATTCGCAAGATGGCCCTAAAGTAGTGTTAAGCGAGTTTGCTTCAACTGAAATTTCTACGCTAGTTCAACTGAGAAAATCTGAAGATAGGATCGAAAATATTTATTGGGCAAATAATAATAGGCTACTTATTTCAGCCAGTTATTCTGAAAAAATAGTCAATAGATATTTTAGAATGAATCGTATTTTTTCTGTTGGAATAGATGGTAAAGAAATACGTGAATTGAAAACAAAGGTCGTTAAAGACCTTGCTCCTTGGGAAAAAAGAGCGATGGCGGATATTAATTTAGTGTCATTACTTAAAGATGATAAAGAGCATGTTTTATTACAAATGTATGATGTGAGAGATGAGGCTCAGGTTGTCTATAAAGTAAATGTTTACGATGGTCAGTTTACTAAATTATTTGCGAACAGATATAACGTGTTTAATTGGGTAGTTAATGAAAACGATGAAGTAACCTTTGGTTATGGCTCCCTCAAAGAAGACCCCGAAATAAGAACGATATGGCACCGAAACACCGAAAAAGATGATTGGAAGTTATTGCATAAACAAAAAGCTTTTGAAGGAGAAACTTTTTTACCTATCGCTATTGAAGGCAATAAATTGATTGTGTTAACGGATCATGAAACTCGTCGAAAGTCACTGTGGGAATACGATATTGTTAATGGAGAATATACTAAGCTAATTTATGGTCATGAAAAATACGATGTAAATAATGTTATTTATAATACCGATCGTGATGAAATTATCGGTGCCACGTATTTTGAACACTTCCGTCAAGATCATTATTTTTCAGAAAAAAATAACCAATTAGCAAAAATTGTAAATAATACGTTCAAAGGCTTTTATACCAATATTTACAGTAAAAACAAAGATGATACTAAATTGCTTATTTTCGCAGCAAAAGATAATAGTCCGACAAAGTTTTTTTGGTTAGATCTAGAAAATAAAAAAGGTGGCCTATGGTTCAGCCAATATCCTTATCTTGAAAATCAGCCGCTCGCGAATGTTATACCGATAAATTTTGAGGCACGAGATGGTGTTTCATTAAGCGGTTATTTGACTATGCCAATTAAAAATATGGCAACGAAACCACCATTAATTATATGGCCTCACGGTGGACCGATAGGTATTCGAGATTACCAATACTTCGATCCTTATGTACAGTTTTTTACCCATAAAGGCTTTGCGGTATTACAAGTCAATTATAGAGGCTCTGGAGGGTTTGGTTCTGATTTCCAAACTTCTGGTTATCACGAATGGGGACAGAAAATGCAAGAGGATCTCTATGACGGTATACAATGGTTGCATGCTAAAAATTTAGTGGATGAAGAAAATGCGTGTTTCGCTGGTTACAGTTATGGCGGATATGCAGCGTTGACTGCTGCTTTTCAACAACCTGATAAATACAAATGCATTATTAGCATTGCTGGGGTCAGTGATTTATTAGAGCTTGCTGAGAAAGATTATAAATGGGAAGGTGGTATTCGAGCCCATATAGTAAACACTATTGGTGACCCTACTAATGATGAAATAGCGGATACTTTAAAAAAGAATTCAGCGATATATCATTTAAATAAAATTAAAGCCCCAATTTTATTGTTGCATGGCACGCACGATACTCAAGTGAGGTTAAATCAATCAAAAGAATTTTACGATAAAGCTAAGTCAGCAGGGTTAAAGGTAAAGTATGTAGAGTTTAAGCATGGCACCCATTACTTAGATGAATCGGAAAATAGATTAAAAGCTTTTAGTGAGTTAGATGCTTTTTTATCAAAACACTTACCCAATTAATCAATATTATTGAATTGAAAAAGCCAGCGTAATGCTGGCTTTATATTAAGCTTGCTAGTGGCGTTAAATTATCTTTTTATCGCAACTTTCTTAGTGGTTTGAACTTTTGCTTGAATACGTCGGTTTTGCGCATGAGCCGCAGGGGTATTCGCTTCATTCACTAATTGTGCTTCACCGTGACCAATTGCCGTTAATCGACTTTGTTCTAGAGCAAAGTTATTCACTAGTACATCGACAATAGCTTGAGCACGTTTTTCAGAAAGTTGCTGATTGTAGTCAGCTTCCCCAACAGAAGAAGTGTGGCCATTTATGGTTAAATCAACGTGAGGATATTGCTTCATAAAATCAGCAACGCGAGCAATTTCAGATAAATATTGCTCGTCGACATCACTTTTATTATTGGCGAAGTTAACAATTAAGTTAATCGTTTCTTGTTGTTCAGTAAATATAGTACAACCATTGGTATCAACTTTATCAGTCATTGGCGTATTCGAACATTGATCTTTTGAATCGAAAACACCATCCGAGTCAGAGTCTTTTGACGTGGCAACTGTTTGGTTAGTTGGTTGGGCTGCAACTGGTTTAGCGCGTTTAATTGGTGCAGGCTTAGTACCAAAATAATAAACAAAACCAATTTTAGAAGAATAATCAACATAATGATCATCTAATTGATAATGACTTTTCCCTTCAACATAAAGCGCGGTGTTCTCACTCAGGTAATGGCGATAACCTAAGCCTAAATCAGCAGATAAATTTGAATGATCAATATCTAAAAAGTCAGCGCCGGCAACAACATAAAAATTAGCTTTATTTGGAAAGTATAATAAATCAAAAGCAGTACTTGAACCTGATGGTACGTCAAAACCCTTATGGCCAGTATCAATATTTAACTTTGATAACGATAAACGTGCTTCGTAAAATGGTGAAATACGATAACCAAATTCGCCACCAAACCCAGCTGCACCATCGATAGCTGATTTGCTGTCTGTGGTAAATAATCGATCTAAATCTGTTTTGATATAAGTTAAATGTCCACCAAGGTAAGTGTTTCCTACTAAAGAATCAGCATCTGGCTGTTCCGTTGCTGAAACAGATAGCGATAAAGTTGTAAAACAAATGGCTTGGCAAAGTCTTGTCGCATTAAATAGACGCATTAAATATATTCCTTTTTTGTCGTCAAAATGAAGTATGTCAATTAGGTGTATTTTACTTTATTCATTAGAGCAAGTGATATAAATATTTACAAAATCCATATAAAAAGTTGTTAAATTACCGAAAAAGTAATGGAAAGTGTGCAATGTGTTATATTCTTTAAAGGCAGTTATTAAAACTGAAACAGGATGAGGAGAGATAGATGATGAGATTTTTTGTGTTAATTTTATGCTTACAAATTACTTCTTGTACATTGATGAAAAATGATTCAAATAATTGGGATTTTGATCATGATTTACAATTCAAACAAGAGCAATTAGCTGAAAACGTTTATCAAGTTGTAATTCATCGAAAAAAACAGACACGATTTTCTCAACTTTCTTCATTCTTATTACGTTATGCTTTAGATGTGTGCCAGGGGTATGGTTATAAACTTGAAGTAATAGAAGGTGTCGAAGGGTTTTATGATAAGGACGTTGCTAAAAGCTATATTCAACCTGACTTAAAGGCGATAATAGAGTGTCCTAAAAAATAGCAATGAAAAAAGGTTACTCCTACATATTATAGAGAAGTAACCCTTATGTTTTCTTTACCGTTTGTAAGTCGAATTATTGTAAATTAAACGACTGTAACCGGCACAGCTTGTGTTGTGTATTTAGTGCTCATTGCTTCAGTTGGTGGTGTGAAGCGAGTTAAGTCAATGCCTTCAACAGCCGCTGTGTACTCATCCATAGTTGGGAAACGACCCAATACAGTTGAAAGTACAACTAATGGCGTAGAACCTAGTAAAGACTCACCTTTTTTCTCAGCAGTATCTGCAACAACACGACCTTGGAACAAACGTGTAGAAGTAGCGATTACCGTATCGCCTGGTTCTGCTTTTTCTTGGTTACCCATACATAAGTTACAGCCTGGACGTTCAAGATAAAGGATATTGTCGTATTTAGTACGTGCAGCACCTTTAGGGTTGGTATCATCAAATACGAAACCAGCGTATTTTTCTAAAATTTCCCAATCGCCTTCTGCTTTTAACTCATCAACAATATTGTATGTTGGTGGCGCAACAACTAACGGTGCTTTAAATTCGATGGCACCATTTTGTTTTTCCAGGTTACGTAACATTTGTGCGATGATTTGCATATCGCCTTTGTGTACCATACAAGAACCAACAAAACCTAAATCAACGGGCTTACCGTTATAGTATGAAACAGGACGAATAACATCGTGCGTGTAACGCTTAGAGACATCATCGTTATTTACGTCTGGATCAGCAATCATAGGCTCAGCAATCGCATCTAAATCTACAAGCACTTCTGCGTAATATTGAGCATTATCATCTGGCGATAATGCTGGCTGCTCACCAGATTGGATTCCGGCAATACGCTCATCAGCAAGTTTAATTAGACCCGCTAACATGCCCGCTTCGTTGTCCATACCCTTGTTGATCATGATTTGGATACGGCTCTTAGCAAGCTCAATTGACTTGATCAGTGTTTCGTTATTTGAAATACAGATTGAAGCCTTCGCTTTCATTTCTGCTGTCCAGTCAGTGAAAGTAAATGCTTGGTCAGCTAATAAAGTACCAATATGTACTTCAATGATACGGCCTTGGAAGACGTTTTCACCGCCAAATTGCTTAAGCATTTGCGCTTGTGTGGCATGAACTACGTCACGGAAATCCATATGACTTTTCATGTTGCCTTTAAACGTAACTTTCACAGACTCTGGAATTGGCATAGCCGATTCACCTGTGGCTAGCGCAATCGCTACTGTGCCTGAGTCAGCACCAAATGCGACACCTTTTGACATACGGGTATGAGAGTCACCACCAATGATAATTGCACGGTCATCAATTGTGATGTCGTTCAATACTTTGTGGATAACGTCAGTCATAGAATGATAAACACCTTTCGGATCACGTGCTGTGATTACGCCGAATGCGTTCATAAATGCCATTAACTTAGGAGTATTAGCTTTCGCTTTGCTGTCCCATACAGAAGCTGTATGACAACCAGATTGGAAGGCCCCGTCAACTGATGTTGAGATAGTAGAAGCAGCCATTGCTTCTAATTCTTGACACGTCATAGGACCTGTTGTGTCTTGAGAACCAACAATGTTTACTTTAACACGAACGTCTGAGCCCGCATGTAAAGGCGCATCAGAAGCAACGCCTACTGCATTGCGGTTGAAGATTTTTTCTACGGCTGTAAGGCCTTGACCTTCATGAGAAACTTCTTTTGCAAGAGCATAAACTGCTGGCGCTTGTACACCTAAGGTTTCAGCTGCAAATGTTTGTAATTTCTTACCAAAAGTTACCGCGTAAGAACCGCCTGCTTTCATGAATTCCATTTTTTGTGGAGTGAATGCAGAAGATACGTCAACTAACTCTTTATCGCCGTTGTATAGCTTCTTGGTTTTCGTATCAATTGTTAACACTGTGCCAGTTGCAACAGAGTATGCTTCTTCTAAAACCGGGTCGCCGTTTTCGTCAGTAACTGTGTTACCGTCAGCGTCTACTTTCTTAACCCAGTTTTTAAGGTCAAGACCAATACCACCGGTTACATCAACGGTTGTTAAGAAGATAGGTGCGATACCGTTAGTACCGGCAACAACTGGGGCGATGTTGATAAATGGAACATAAGGAGACGCTTGCTCACCTGCCCAAAGTGCAACGTTGTTTACACCCGACATACGAGAAGAACCTACACCCATCGTGCCTTTTTCAGCTACTAGCATAACTTTCTTGCCAGGATGCTGTTTTTGAAGGGCAACGATTTCTTGTTGTGCTTCTGGCGTGATCATACATTGGCCATGTAACTCACGGTCTGCACGAGAATGAGACTGGTGACCAGGAGATAATAAATCTGTAGAAATATCACCTACACCTGCTACATATGTTACTACTTCAACTTTTTCTTTCACTTCAGGCAATTTTGTGAAAAATTCAGCTTGTGCGTAGCTTTCTAAAATATCTTTGGCAACTGCGTTGCCTGCTTTATAAGCCGCTTCAAGACGAGCTGTATCAGCGTCGTATAAGAATACTTGAGTTTTTAAAACATCAGATGCAGGTGCAGATACTGATGCGTCATCACTAAGTGCTAAATCAAGCAGTGCTTCAATTGAAGGACCACCTTTCATGTGAGAAAGCAATTCAAAGGCAAATTCAGCTGAAATTTCTGCAACAACTTCTTGACCTAAAATAATTTCTTTTAAGAATTCTGCTTTAACACCTGCGGCACTTGTTGTACCTGGCAATGTGTTGTAGATGAAGAACTTTAATGAGTCTTCTCTGTGCTCATTTTTTTGATCTTTAATTTGCGAAATAATTTCTGATAATAGGTCTGCACTATCAATTGGCTTAGGCGCTAAGCCTAGCTCATTTTTACGATTTTCAATTTCTTTGATGTATTCTAAATAAAGACTCATTTAATACTCTCTTTAGGATTGATATGCTAATATAAATTTAACGAGGGGATAATTTATCCCCCTAGTTTACCTTATTTCCTACCTGACATAAATCATTTGCTTTAATACGCACTATTCACGAAATTTATATGTGAAAGTAAATGTAGTTATTTGCTTTATATTGTTTTTAAGGTAACTACAACTTAAAAAAAGAATCATAGATCGATACCCAATTATTGGATTTATCGATTATTAACCTTTTTTGTCATGATGAAAGTATTGATGAAAATCGTGAAGGATCAAATAATTTTGGGGATATATTGTTAACTACAAATTTTCTCACTTTTATTGATAATATTTTCAAGTGTTTGTTGTAGGCATTAGAGCAGCTTAGTGTATTTTGGCAAGTTTAAAAGGAATTAAAATGCCACTACTTAAGAAATAGAAATGGCATTTTGTATTAACACGTTGAAGAACTATGAATGGATTCTCACTAACTTCGAATGGTTAACCGAATGTTAGTCTGTTCTTTTAGTGACTTCGAGTAAATGATAACCAAATTGCGTTTTAACAGGTCCTTGTACTTTATTAAGTTCAGCGCTAAAGACCACTTCTTCAAATTCTTGTACCATTTGTCCTCGACCAAATGAACCAAGAGCTCCACCTTGCATTTTTGATGGACAATTAGAATATTCTTTGGCAACTTCGGCAAAATCGCTACCTGATTCTATTTGATTTTTTAACTTTATACATTGCTCTTCTGTGTCGACAAGAATATGTCGTGCTGATGCTGTGACCATTTTTCACCTTTATTTGAAAAAAATATCGGCTAACAATATCGTATTTTTTCCTTCAAGAATACAGGTTTTTTATTATAATTTATTCTTTCGTGTGTTTGTTGGTTTTTCGTTATAGGTAATTGTTATTTATGGTAATTTTTATTGATAACATAATGAACAAGAACGGTACTTTTTAATTGCTTGATATATGTCTTAAATGTATTCACACTTTTTAAAGTAAAAGTATTTCAAAATAAATGTAAATATTTTCAAACTATTTGCTCTTCACACTCTACTTTAATAATAACGAACGAGTTATTTAACAAAAACAATAGGACATTGCGTGTTTGAACGAAGCGATGAAACGCTAGTAAAGCAAGCGCTTAGCGGGAAAAAATCAGCCTGGATCACCTTGGTTAAGCGTTATGAAAAGCACTTATTCAATTACACCATGCGAATGGTGAGTAATCGAGAAGATGCGATGGATTTAATGCAGGATGTTTTTGTCGCTGTCTTTCGAAATTTGTCTTCTTTTCGTGGTGATAGTCCATTTAAAGGCTGGATTTTTAAGATTGCTCATTATCGATGTATTGAGTTTTATCGTCGAAAAAAGCCAATGCAATCTTTAGATGATACACCGGAACAAGAAGAAGTAGATGATAGTGCATGTCCAGAGTTTACTTTTTCTTCTGGACAACAAGCGCAAGATATTCAAAAAGCGTTACAACTTTTACCTTTTAATCAAAAAGTAGTAGTTGAGTTAAAGTTTTTTCAACATGCAACGTTTGAAGATATCTCATATCAATTGGGAATATCGATAAATACCGCTAAATCGCGACTTTATAGCGCACTTGATAAATTAAAAGATCATTTGGAGTTGGATTATGTCTGAACGTAAAGATACCGACCAGGAACAAAAATTTGCTCAGTGGTTAGCAGAGAAAACGAGCCAAAAAAATAAAGCCATTAATGAAGTTGAGTTCGAGCAAGACAGCCAATGGCAAGCGCGAATGGAAACGGCAAGCAAACTTGCTCATCATGCTGATATTACAACTGATTTCGAAGTACCCCATTGGGATAGAGCCTCAATGTTTGAGTCGGAGAAAAAACCTTGGTGGCAATGGAGCGCTTTACCCGCGATGTCATTTGCTTTCTCATGTTTTGCCATCGCATTAGTGTTATTGAAAGTTGAATTAGTTGTTAAACCTGAAGGTGTGATGTTGAGCTTTGCTGACAATTACCAAAAAAGTAATCAAGCGAGTCAAGATGAAAGACTGGCACAGCTTGTCGATCAAAAGCTACAAACCTTTGCCAGTGAACAACAAGTTATTCTTGCTAACTATGCCGCAGATATAAAAGTTAAACAGCAAGAAAGTAATCTTCAATTAGCTACTTATGTCTTAGGTGCTTCACGTCAAGAGCGCAAAGAAGATATGACTGATTTTATTAAATATATTAATGAGCAACGTGCCGATGAACAATTCGAGCAAACAATGAAATTTAAAGAGTTAGAACAGGCAATTAAATATCGCACAACTCAAATAGATAATCGTTTAGATAGAAATTTACCTAATCTTGGTTTGCAGCCGACACCTGCAGATTGGACAACAGAGGAATAATCACCATGAAGAAGTTTACCCCCATAGTTTCAGCTTTATTAATCGCTTTTACTGGCAATGCTAGTAGCAATGAATTTGATACCATGCATAAGCAATTAAATATTATGAGTAAGATTATTACCTCATCTGTTGCTGTTCAAGAAGGGCGAAAAAGCTCAAAAATAAACAGTGTGGAAAGTACATACTTAAAAGGGCAGGGCGTTGTTTTTACGATTAATTCAAGCTCTCGATCACATAATTGGGGTAATTATAAGTTTGATTTTGTTATGCCTGATTTACCGCCGGTTGCGCCATTACCTCCTACAGCAGAAATAGCTAACTCGGTAATTGTTGAAATGTCTCATGACGAAGAGTTTCAAGAAAACATCAGTGAACAAGTTTCAAATGCGATGGAAATAGCGGCAGAAAGTTATGAGCGTGCTATTGATTCACTGAATAACGATCGAGAGTTATCCCGCGAGTTAAGAGATCAGCAACGTGATTTAGCTTACCAAGTGAGAGATCTTGAACGTGAAAAGCGTGATATAGAATATCAAATGCGTCGCGCTGATGAAGGCTCAAAAGAGGAATTAGCAGCGGAAGTGAAAAAGCTTAAAGCAATGGAAAAAGAGATAGAAAAAGAACGTTTAAAACTTTCTGAAAAGTCGAATGCTTTAAGTAAAAAACAAAAAGAAAAAAAACTCGCTCAAGAGCAGGAACGTGTTAAATATTATCAAGGTTTAACCACGGCATTAGTCGATACTTTCTGCCTTTATGGCAATGGTTTAAGGGCTGTACCTAAAAATGAAAACGTGAGTTTGATTATTAAGTCAGCGGGTGAAAAAGAAGCGCGTCGTTATAAAGATAAAATTTATGTTTTTAGTAAACAAGATATTAGTGATTGTGCTGCGGATAAAATCAATGTCGCAAAATTGCTAGAAAAAGGTAATGGTTATCAATTTTAAACCAAAGGGCTTACTTGATTAAGATGTAAAAAAACCGTTCGATTGAACGGTTTTTTTTCGAATTGATTTTGTTAATTCAGGCGAAATGAAAAAGTAACAATATTAGTAAATTCGAACGTTACTGTTGATATTTAAATCATTCGATGAGTCTTTCTTTTCGGCAACGTTAAAACTTTTAGAGTCATCAATATAAGACAAGAACATTTGTAACTTATCGTTGAAAATGGCAGATAGTTCATAAAGTTCGTTCTTCTTTTTAGATTGGCAGCCTTTGTAGGTTACTTTTTTTGAAGACACTTTAGGCAAGACAAAGTTATCATGTGAATAAGCTATTTTTTTAGTCTCAATCATAATTGATTTAGCGCCATCACTTGCTACTTTTGGCACATAAAACATTAATTTATTCTTTTGAATAACATCGACATTTATTGGAGTGCTTTTATTATTGGTCGCGTTAGCAACTGCACACGTTAATATGCCAGTTATTAGTATAGTTTTACCAAGTGATATCATTGTTCCATCCTCGCCCAAGTTTCACTATCTGTTGCTACAATTATTTAACATATGTAACGACAGTAGTTAGATTTTAACTGTAAATGCAAATAGATGCTATTGCTATTTTTATGGGATAAGCGGTCGGTTTTATGGGTTTAAGCGTTACAAATGTGATAATTCTGCTTTAAGGGAGTTTGAATCGTGATGTTTATAGAGTGTTAATAATAATATTTGTGGAACATGAAAAGGTAAAAAATACACTTTTACCTTTTCAATATTAAGTTTGTTTACTATTACTGCAAATGACTTTTACAACGAGTGACTTTGTTTCTTCTTTAATCGAAATTGATGCAACAAGGGTTCAGTGTAACCATTAGGTTGCTCTTCGCCTTTAAACACTAGGTCACAGGCTGCTTGAAATGCAATGCTATTGTCTAAATCATCAGTCATCTTGGTGTATAACGGGTCTGCACTATTTTGACTATCAACGATTTTTGCCATTTTACTTAGACTTGCCAACACCATTTCTTTGCTACAGATATTATGTTTTAACCAATTAGCCATATGTTGACTTGAAATTCGAAGTGTTGCTCTGTCTTCCATTAGGCCAACATCATTTATATCTGGTACCTTTGAACATCCTACGCCTTGATCAATCCATCGCACTACATAACCTAAAATTCCTTGAGCGTTATTATCAAGTTCGTGTTGAATTTCAGTGTTTGACCAGTTTGTATCTTTCGCGAGAGGAATGGTTAAAATATCATCCACATTGGCAGGAGTACGTCGCTGAATGCTTTTTTGTAATTCAAAAACATTTACGCGATGATAATGTAATGCATGAAGAGTTGCGGCCGTCGGTGAAGGTACCCATGCGGTATTTGCTCCTGCTTCAACATGATTAATTTTAGTCGCTAGCATATTTGCCATTTGATCTGGAATTGGCCACATACCTTTCCCTATTTGAGCTTTGCCACTAAAACCACAGGCTAAACCAATATCAACATTGTTATCTTCGTATGCATTAATCCAAGGCGTTAGTTTTATGTCGGCTTTGCGTTCCATGGCGCCTGCTAGCATTGAGGTATGAATTTCATCGCCCGTTCTATCTAAAAAGCCGGTATTAATAAATACCACTCGTTCTTTTGCCGCGAATATACAAGCTTTTAAATTTACACTGGTGCGTCTTTCTTCATCCATAATGCCAATTTTAATGGTGTTTTTTACTAAAGATAACGCTTGTTCTACTTGTTCAAACAATAAATTTGCAAAGGCAACTTCTTCAGGGCCATGCATTTTAGGCTTAACAATATAGATAGACTGTTCAGCGCTATTGTTAAGTTGCGTTTTGTCTTTAATATCGTAAAGGGCGATTAATGAAGTGATCATTGCATCAAGAATACCTTCAGGCACTTCTTCGCCAGTTGATGTTAAAATGGCATTATTTGTCATTAAATGACCAACGTTGCGAATAAACATTAAGCTTCGGCCTTTTAAATTCAGCTCGTTACCCTTAGTTGTTTTATAGTGACGATCTGGTGCCATTGCACGTACAAAACTTTTGCCGTTTTTAGTAATGTTTTCCGTTAACTCGCCTTTGTTTAAACCGAGCCAATTTTTGTAGGCAAGCACTTTATCTTCTGCATCTACTGCTGCAACAGAGTCTTCACAATCCATAATAGTGGTTAACGCTGACTCTAGAGTAATATCACTGATACCTGCTTTATCGCTCTGGCCAATGACACTTTCATTATTGAAATTTAATTCAAAATGCAAACCGTTATTAATAAATAACAGGCAAGATGGCGCACTTGTTTCTCCTTGAAAAGCCAGGTATTGCTCAGGAGATTGTAAGCTTGTTTTTTCACCATTATCTAAGGTAATAGTTAAGGTATTATCAACCAAACTGTATTGTTTAGCTTGATGATGTGAGCCGCTCTTTAATGGTATATGTGTGTCAAGGAAGTCACGAGCAAAAGCAATAACTTTAGTTCCGCGAACCGGATTATAATTACCCGCTCGTTCTGCGCCATCTGTTTCTGGAATTATATCTGTGCCGTAAAGTGCATCATATAAACTTCCCCAGCGGGCGTTCACTGCATTTAGTGCGAATCTTGCATTCATGATTGGTACTACTAATTGTGGCCCTGCCATGGTGGCTAATTCTTTATCCACATGTTCGGTAGAGATGTGAAAATCTTCTACCTGCGGCACTAAGTAGCCAATTTCAGAAAGAAAGGCTTTATAGTCTGTAAAGTTAAATGCTTCACCTTGATGTGACTGATGCCATTGATCAATTTGTAATTGCAATGACTCTCTTGTTGCCAGCAGTTTTTTATTCAGGGGCATTAAATTTTCTATAACGTTGGCAAAGTTTTGCCAAAAATGATTAGAGTCGAAAGATAGGCCGGCCAGTACGTCTTGTTCAATAAAATCATAAAGGCATTGTGCTACTTGTAAATTGGCAATCTTGGTTCTTGGAGACATAAGTAATTCCTTACATGATTTAAATTAGAAAGTTTTCATTGTTTATTTCAGTTTCTAGCGATGAATGTAAAAATTTTCTGCTAAACAAGCAATAGCTCAACATTGTCAAAAAATATTTTTTTAGAGCTTTTAATAAAAGAGGTTATTTTTGCTTTAATTAACTCTATGTAAATTATAAGGTTATTCATTAGGTTTCTCTTTTTGTGACTTAATTAAGTGATGTATTGTCATTTTCAATACCTACTATTTATTTTATGAATAGTGATGGTTTTTGTGGTTTTTTATATGAATGTAAGTTAGATGAGGACCTAGCCTAGAAGAACCATGAATTGAGCTGATGAACTAAAGACGGGGATATAATGGCGGTGATCGTTGCTGAAATAATTAATGCTAATGAACTATAAGCAGCATGTTGAAAACTTAACTGACTAATTGTTGCCGTACCTAACGCGTGACTCGCCGTTCCTATCGCTAATCCTTGTGCTTTTGGCGAAGTAACCTTAATAAAAGTTAACCATTTTATGCCAAAAATAGCGCCAAAAAGTCCTGCTAATATTATCGCAAATGCTGTAATTGCAGAATTGCCATTAAGTTGTTCTGTTAAAGCTATGCCAACAGGCGTAGTGATAGATTTGAATGATAATGAAACGGCAATTGACGGTGAATTTATCAAAATCATCGTTAATACATAACTCATTGAGAGCAATATACTTATCGTTATTGTTAAAAAGTAGACGATTTGTTTCCATTGAGACTTCATCGAATTTAAGTGTTGATAAAGTGGAAAGCCAAGCGCAACCACGGCAGGCTCAAGTAAGTTACGTAGTATATTTGTGGATTGGCGATATTGTTGATAATCAATCTCTAGAAAAGTGATCATGAAAATAAGCACAAAAATGCACAATAACATAGGATTTAGCCATATCTTACCGGTTTTATTTTGCAGCCAAGCAAATCCTTGATAAACCGTTAACGTAATACCATTATAAATAAATATATCAGTAAGTATTGATAAACTAATCAAGTGAATTTGCCTTATTTTCAAGGCGTTGAAATAACAGGCCAACGAAAGTTAGTACTAATAAGGTGCCGATAAAAGTAATGGCAACCAGCATCAACCCATGTGTTTTGATTAACTGAAAGTGGTTGATGATGCCTACTCCCGCCGGAACAAAACACACACCCATATTTTTAATTCCCCAAGCAATTGACGTTTTAACGCGAGTGGCATCACATAAACGAAAATGTAGCATTAAAGTAAAAGCCATCATGCCATATAAACTTGCCGGCAAACCGCCAAATATATGATTAATGACATAACCGATAATTAGGCATGTAGCAATAAATAAGAGTGTATATAGTAAATTCAACATAAGTAAGTGCTAACTATTTTCATGTTCCTTTGCCGCTTCTATCACTAACTGTCTGAACCATATATGACTAGCATCATGGTGTAATAATGGACTCCAGATCATTTTTAATTCAATATCTGGGATCTCAAAAGGAGGCTTTAAAATAGTGTAAGATGCATCATCTTTATGCAACATGGCGGCTTTGGTCGGTAAAGTTGCCACTAAACCATCTTCGTGGGCGAGTTTCATTGCAACATGGTAATTACGGGTAAAAACTTTAATGTCTCGTTTTTTACCTAATCGTGCTAACGCTTCGTCTACCCAGCCAAGTTTTTGAATATCTTTTGGATCCATACCAACGCCGATACCAAAGCCCGTTTTTGACACCCAGACATGCTTAGAAGCTAAGTAACTATTGAGGTTAAACTTAGTCACAACCTCGTTATCAGCACTGAGTAAACAAGCAAAAGTATCGCGCCAGATGGTTTTTTGATGGAAAGACTGAGGTAAATCATCAAAGCGATTGATCGCCATATCAATTTTTCCCGCTTCTACATCATGAAAATTAACATCACTTGGCGTCATAATATCTATGATAACGTTTGGCGCTACCTGGTTGATTTTTCTAAGTAAGCCCGGTAGCAGGGTTGAAGCAGCATAATCGCTTGCCATGATCCTAAATACGCGTTGGCTATGCTGTTCATTAAATTCTTCTTCGCCTTGTAGGGCTTCTTCTAATTCTAACAATATTTTTCTGATGACAGGCGATAAAGCGCGAGCACGTTCGGTAGGTACCATACCGTCTGACGTTCTTACCAAAATAGGATCATTAAAAAGCGTTCTTAATCGTTTTAAGCCGTTACTCATCGCCGGTTGGGTAATATTAAGTTGGCTAGCTGCACGAGTAACGTTTTTCTCCCTTAGTAACACATCCAAATAAATCAGTAGGTTTAAATCGATCTTAGATATATTCATATACTAAATGCTCTTTATAAAAATCATAAATTAAGTATATGTCATTGTTAGGCGAGCTTTGCAAGTAGAAATTAGTACTAGACGTTGTTTATTGATAGAGATTAAAAAAACTTTGCTACTAAACGTAATGCTTACTTGTTGGATTTAAAGGAAAAGTAGATACTATAAAACCCTTTATTTCTATTGTGAATACTGGTGATAGAAATTATATATTTCATTAATGCACTTTGGATCGATTAACCTTTTTGTTGTTCGGTATGACAACTTACCAATCGAATTACAAAAAACTGGAAAGCTTATTGATAACGCACTGAAGTGCCGGGAGAGATGAAATGATTAATTACCGCGAAGAAATAGCCACAATAGAAAACCAAATTAATGCACAAAATAACTGGCAAGCCATTGATGCAGAATCAGTAGCGCGTATGCGTATTCAAAATCAATTTAAAACCGGTTTAGACATTGCAAAATATACGGCGGCAATCATGCGTAAAGATATGGATGCTTATGATAAAGATTCTAGTAAATACACTCAATCTCTGGGCTGCTGGCATGGTTTTATTGGTCAACAAAAAATGATCTCAATTAAGAAGCATTTTGAAAATACTGACCGACGCTATTTATATCTTTCTGGTTGGATGGTTGCTGCATTGCGTTCTGAATTTGGTCCTTTACCCGATCAATCGATGCATGAAAAAACATCGGTTGCTTCACTTATTGAAGAATTATATACCTTTTTACGTCAAGCGGATGCTCGCGAATTAGGTGGTTTATTTCGAGAGTTAGACGCAGCTAAAGAAAGTGGCGATCAAGTAAAAGAAGCCGAAGTGCAAAGTAAAATTGATGGTTATGTAACACATGTTGTGCCAATTATTGCTGATATTGATGCCGGTTTTGGTAACGCAGAAGCAACCTATTTAATGGCGAAACAAATGATTGAAGCCGGTGCTTGTTGTATTCAAATAGAAAACCAAGTGTCTGATGAAAAACAATGTGGTCACCAAGACGGAAAAGTAACAGTTCCTCATGCAGATTTCTTAGCAAAAATTAATGCCGTGCGTTATGCCTTTATGGAGCTTGGCATTGATGATGGCGTTATTGTTGCACGTACCGACTCTTTAGGCGCAGGTTTAACCAAGCAAATCGCGGTAACAAAAGAGCCTGGAGACTTAGGTGATCAATATAATAGCTTTTTAGATTGTGATGAAGTGTCTGAAAACGAGTTAGGAAATGGCGATGTAGTTATCAAGCAAAACGGTAAATTAGTTCGCCCTAAGCGTTTACCAAGTAACTTGTTTCAATTTAAAAAAGGAACCGGCGAAGCACGTTGTATTCTTGATAGTATCACGTCATTACAAAATGGTGCTGATTTAATCTGGATTGAAACAGAGAAGCCACATATTGGTCAAATTGGCGGCATGATCGACGAAATTAAGAAAGTTGTACCTAATGCTAAGTTGGTTTATAACAATTCTCCTTCGTTTAACTGGACATTAAATTTCCGTCAGCAAATTTTTGATGCGATGTTAGAAGCGGGGAAAGATGTTTCAAGTTACGATCGAGATCGTTTAATGAGCGAAGAATACGATAATACTGAATTAGCCATTACCGCTGATGAAAAAATTCGTACCTTCCAAGCCGATGCAGCCAAAGATGCCGGAATTTTCCATCATTTGATTACTTTACCTACTTACCATACAGCTGCTTTATCAACAGATAACTTAGCTAAAGAGTATTTTGGTGACCAAGCGATGTTAGGTTATGTAGCCGGTGTTCAACGTAAAGAAATACGTCAAGGTATTGCTTGTGTGAAACATCAGAACATGGCGGGTTCAGATATGGGTGATGATCATAAAGGTTACTTTGCAGGTGAAGCAGCATTAAAAGCCGGCGGTAAAGACAATACCATGAATCAATTTGCTAATATTGCATAATAATTAATGGGCTTAATTAAAGTAATACCCCCTAAAATTAGGGAACATAATTACCGTTAATTCTTAATTTCTGCATAATAAAAACCGATTGAATATTATTTCAATCGGTTTTTTTATTGTGTTATATCTCATCAAAAGATCATTAAAAGGAATGGCCACCTGGTCGTTTTAATAAGTTTTTATTGTATTTATGTATAAATTAATCTGAATAATTGCGCTAAATCAAATATAAAATAAACTAAAAATGCTATGTTGTATTTGAGTAATTATTACACTCACACTTCTTGTTTGTATTTTAAACTTATAACTACTTTTGGAAAAACCAAAATCGCCTCATTTAGGGATGAATAATGATACTTGCTGATGTTTCTTTTAAAAATAAAATTCTTTTATTACTCGCTTTACCGTTAATTGGCTTTATTTGGTTAAGTATTTCTGCAATCACAAAAAGCTATTTAGTGAATAAGGAAATGGCACAACTTTCACAGTTGACAGAGTTATCGGTAACGTACAGTGAGTTAGTGCATGAATTACAAAAAGAGCGAGGGATGACGGCGGGTTTTCTAGGTTCAAGTGGAACAAAATTTACCTCAGAAATAGAAAGCCAGCGTGCTGAAACTGATAAAAAGCAGGCTATTACCCAAAAGTTTCTTAGCAGTAATGATTTTGAACAACCAGCAATAATGCAACTAAACCAGCAAATTCAAGCGGAATTAAATGAGTTAAACCAAATCAGACAACAAGTCAGTGGTTTAAGTATTCCGGTTGGTGATGCCATTGGTTTTTATACCAACTTAAACAGCAAGTTATTAAAAGTTGCTAGTGTAATTGCTGAGTCGAGTACTAATGCAGATGTCACGAAAGTAATCACGGCGTATTATAATTTTTTACAAGGCAAAGAGAGGGCGGGAATTGAAAGAGCTGTATTAAGTAACACTTTTGCAAAGGATGAGTTTTCACCCGGTATGTTTGTTAAATTTATTGCGTTAGTGACTCAGCAAAATACTTACTTTGCTAATTTTATTGCTTTTGCGAACGCTGAAACCATTGCGTTATTTAAGGAAAAGTTAGCTCATCCTTCTGTGTCGGAAGTTGATAGAATTAGAGAGGTCGCGCAAAATACGCAACGAAATTTCTCAATCGATGCACTTTATTGGTTTGAACAATCAACTCAACGCATTGGTCAACTTAAACAAATAGAAGTCGGGCTATCAAATCGCTTGTTATCCATGAAAACAGTGAAGAAGAAAGATGCCTTTTATGCCTTTATCATCAATATATTACTCAGTCTTTTATTAATTATTTTTGCTGCACTTATCAGTTTTTTTACTATCAAAGATTTAACGTCAAGAGTTAATGCACTAACGCAAGTGATGACGAGAGTCAGATCTGATAATGATTTAACGGCACGGGTTGAAGGTGAAAGTGCCAGCGAGTTAGGACAAATTGCTTCAGGATTAAATTTAACTTTAAGTACCTTCTCTGGGGCGATTAATGAAATATCTTCGTCAAGTTTAACTTTAGCCTCAGCTGCAGAAGAAACGTCACAAACTTGTGAGTATAATTCTGCCTCTATGTTAGAGCAGCAAGAAAGAATTGGATTAATTGCGACCGCCGTAGAAGAGTTATCCGCAACAGTAAAAGAAGTGGCAAGTAATACTCAATTAACAGCAGACTCTGCTAGAGACGCAGATAGTCAGGCGCAAAATGGCTTGGCGGTTGTTCAACAGTCGTATCATGCTATTGAAGATCTAGCACAGGAAATTGACGGTTTAGCAAAACAAATAAACAATTTACACGAGAGTAGCCAAAATATAACTAACGTGGTTGATGTAATAAAATCTGTAGCGGAGCAAACAAATTTACTCGCTTTAAATGCTGCTATTGAAGCTGCAAGGGCCGGCGAGCAAGGTCGAGGTTTTGCGGTTGTAGCCGACGAAGTAAGAACACTTGCACAACGCACTCAACAATCTACTGCTGAAATAGAAGGTTTTATTACCTCTTTACAATCCGATGCAAATGCTGCGTTTAATGTTATCGAACAAAGTCAGCAAAAAGCCGTGGATGCCGTTGAAAATTCTAAAAATGTAGAATTGACATTAGAAAGCATTTCAGGGGCAGTAAGTAATATATTTACCATGACTGAACAAGTGGCTACCGCTATAGAGGAACAGTCTGTGGTTACTGAAGATGTGGCACAAAATGTTGTATCTATTGAAGAAAAGTCGACAGAAACAACAACCGGAGCCGCTCAAATTGCGGCAACAGCGAAAGAGCAAGCTTTGCTAGCAACCACACTACAAGACATTGCGAAAACATTTAAAGTTTAAGGATAATTAAGCACCATTTTTACAGGGTAAATGGTGTTTATTTTCTTTTGTTGAATACATGAACTTTGCTTTAGGCTTTTGCTCGTTTGAGATAGAATTAGCGTTACATGCCATTTTGCTTTGACCTTTATGAACCAACCTTTTAGTTTGAAAATTGATAATCAATTTACTCTTCTTCTGCCTGCAGATATACAACAAGATGTTTTTCCAAGACAAGTTGAAAATGCGGCATTTTCGTATGTAAATCCACAAAAAACTCAACAACCGTCACTGGTTTCTATGAATGAATCTTTAGCGTATGAATTAGGATTTTCTCCAAAAGATATTCAAGATAAAACGATTGCTGACGTGCTAACCGGTAATAAAATTATTAACGGTATGCAGCCATATGCTATGAATTATGGAGGTCATCAATTTGGCCAGTGGGCAGGGCAATTAGGAGATGGCAGAGCAATTAATTTAGGTCAAGTTCACACTGAAAATAAAGGCTTACAAACACTACAATTAAAAGGAGCGGGCAAAACGCCTTATTCTCGTCATGCCGATGGTTTAGCTGTGCTTCGCTCATCCATCCGAGAGTACTTATGCTCTGAGGCTATGTTTCATTTAGGGATCCCAACTACTCGCGCGTTAAGTTTATGTTTAACGGGGGATAAAGTGACAAGAGACATGTTTTATGACGGGAATCCACAATTAGAATTAGGAGCCGTGGTTTGCCGAGTATCGTCTTCATTTATGCGCTTTGGCAGCTTTCAATTGCCCGCCATGCGTGGTGATAAAGCATTATTAAAGCAAATGGTCGATTTTTCTATTAGACAAAACTTTGCTCATTTAGGCGAGCCAAGTCCTGAAGTTTATTTAAAGTGGTATCAAGAAATTAGTGAAAAAACCTGCCAATTAATCGTTGATTGGATGCGAGTAGGTTTTGTTCATGGTGTGATGAATACTGATAATATGTCGATCATTGGTGAAACTATTGATTATGGGCCATACGGCTGGATTGATGCGTTTGACTTAACCTGGACGCCAAACACTACCGACGCTCATGGTAAACGTTACAGTTTTGGTCGTCAGCCTGAAATTGGCCAATGGAATTTATTTCAGTTAGGAAATGCCATTTATTCGTTAATTGAAGATGCTGAACCACTGAATAAAATTTTAAATGATTATGCGGTAAATTATGAACAAGCGTGGCAAAAAATGATGCAAGCTAAGGTAGGGTTTGATTCGTTAATTGTAGAAAACGACGCGGCTTTATTTAATCGTTTAGAAAAACTCATGATGAGCATTGACATTGATATGACCCTGTTTTATCGAGCGCTGTCATCATTACCCCAACAAGCCAATTTATGGCAAGCACATTTCTTAGATTGTTTTTATCAAGATATTCCGTTAGCGGATAATTATTTTGAACCGTTTTCAATCTGGTTATCTGATTATCAACAACGACTGACATTAAATACAAGCACGCAACAACAACGCCAACAGGCGATGGATGCAGTAAATCCTAAGTTCGTATTAAGAAATTACTTAGCTCAGCAGGCGATAGAAAAAGCTGAGCAAGGGGATTATTCGATGATTGAAGAATTGCTACAGGTATTACAAACGCCTTATGACGAACAAAAGGCATTCGAGCACTATGCGGTAAAACGTCCAACATGGGCGAAAAATAAAGCCGGTTGTTCTATGTTGTCGTGTAGTTCTTAAAGAATTTGAATATCTGAATTTTTATTTTGTTTTGCTAATTTCATGCGATATTGAATTGCGATGATTTTAAGTATGTCGCGCCATGAAATAATGCCTATTGGATGGAAGTTTTTATCCACTATCGGTAAGCATGAAATATGATGATCGTGAAACAATAAAACTGCCTCATTTAATGAGGTATTTTCATTTGCGGTCACAATTTCTCTACTCATGATTAAATGAATTTTCTTACTGAGCAGAACCGTATCTTTTGGGGTTTCTTTTTTTGTACCTACATTGGGGCTCAAATGTTTATATAAATCACGATCGGTAATAATGCCGGCAAGCTCTATACCATTTTTGATTAAAATATGATGAATGTTGTGTTGTTCAAATATTTGTTTTGCTTTTGATAAGTTATCATCAATATCAAGCGTAATAACATCTTTGGTCATAAATGAGCTTAACGACATTTAATTACCTTAGCTAAATTCAGTCAGATAAACATCATTAAAAGATAAACAAGTTATTGCTATTTAACAATAACCTTTACGGCACTTTTCAAAATATTCTCGTTATTATTGATTGAAAAGTTTTGCTGTCACAAAAGTGTCACATAACTGTCTTATACTTTCGCCAATTGGATAATTTCTATCTTTTAAGGTGTTTATCAGTGTCAATCGCGCTTAAATCAGTCGGCATACGTCAGGTTAAGAATTCATTAGCTAAATGGTTAATAACACTCGGTGGTATTAGTGTGTTATTTACCCTAGTGCTGATTTTTATGTATTTACTCTATGTAATAAAGCCTGTTTTTGAATCAGCTACCATTTCACCTGTTGCGTCATTTGCTATTGAAAATGAACAACAGGTTCTAGCTACGGGCTTAGATGAATTACAAGAGTTAGCTTATACAATCAACACAAGTGGTAATATTAATTACTATGCTTTAAAGCCTGATCATCAGATATTAACGGATGATAAAAAGGTTGCTCTTACGTTTCAAGAATCGATCAGTGACAGTAAAATAACCAATGTGATTGATGCGGGCGAAAATTATAAATTATTGCTCGATGAAAATAATCATGTGTTCTTAATTTCACCAAAATTTCAAACAAGTTATGACACGGGAGCGAGAGAAGTTATCCCGCATATTAGCTATCCGTTAGGTGAAGAATCTATTGCTGTTGACGAGCAAGGCGCTGAATTTACCCATTTATCTTTTGCCATGAACGACGAGAAAGCCGTTTTTATTGGTTTTACACAAGACCAACGGTTAATTAAAACCACTTTAATTGCTGAAGATGATTTTTCGTATGATCCTAGCTATGAAATTGAATACCAAACCATTGATCTTTCTACTAATCAAGTAGATGAAGTTTTGGTTACGCCTGATCTTGCTATGGCGTTTATTCAAAATGGTGATCAAGTATTAGTGTTTGATTTATCTGATGATAGTGATGTTGAATTAAAAGCTACAATTATTCCTCAACTTGCCCAAAGCCGAGAAAAACCAATGCACATTACGGCTATGGCATTACTGTCAGGTGGCAGTTCAGTGTTGTTGGGTGACAGTAATGGTAAAGTGAGTCAATGGTTTGAAGTGGCTACGGACAATGGTCGTCAATTTAAACAAATAAGAACTTTTAACGTAAGTGATACGGAAGCGGTTCGTCAAATTCATACCGAGCAGTTTCGAAAAAGCTTTTATACCTTTACCGATTCTGGCGAAATGGGCACTTTTTATACCACCAGTGAGGCCGATTTATGGCGTGGCAATTTAACGAATAATATCCCTGATTCTTTCGTTATTTCACCAAGATCTGATGGCTTATTAATGTTTACGAATAATCAATTTCAATTATTCTCAGTTAAAAATGAACATCCAGAAGTGACTTGGCAAGCACTTTGGCAAGAAGTTTGGTATGAAGGTTATCCAGAAGCTGAATATATTTGGCAATCTACCTCAGGTTCTGATGACTTTGAAGGCAAGTTTTCGTTAGTGCCTATTTCTTTTGGCACCATGAAAGCAGCGATGTACGCGATGTTATTTGCTGTACCTATTGCTTTGACCGCAGCCATTTATACGGCCTATTTTATGACACCGGGCTTGCGTAAAAAGGTCAAACCAACGATTGAATTAATGGAAGCTTTACCAACCGTTATTTTAGGGTTTTTAGCGGGCTTGTGGCTTGCACCAATTATTGAAACGAATTTACCTGCAATTGCTTTATTATTTATTATGTTGCCTATCTCGGTTTTTATCACGGCATTTGCATGGCACAACTTACCTAAAGAATTAAAGGCGCAAATACCAGAAACATGGGCACCTATTATTTTAATACCGGTTTTAATTTTGGTTGCATATCTTGCATTCGCTTTATCTCCTGTTATGGAAACATACCTCTTTGGTGGTGATATACGACAATATATTACCAATGATTTAGGCATTGATTTTGATCAACGTAATGCTTTAGTCGTTGGCATTGCAATGGGATTTGCTGTTATTCCGACCATTTTTTCAATGGCAGAAGATGCAATTTTTAGTGTGCCGAAACATTTAACGAGTGGCTCTTTAGCTTTAGGCGCTACCCAGTGGCAAACACTAATTAAAGTTGTGTTATTAACGGCTAGCCCAGGAATTTTCTCGGCAATCATGATGGGCTTAGGTCGAGCGGTTGGTGAAACGATGATCGTATTAATGGCAACAGGTAACACGCCAATTTTAGATTGGAGTATTTTCCAAGGTATGCGTACTTTGGCGGCCAATATTGCGGTTGAAATGCCTGAGTCTGAGGTTGGTAGTTCTCATTATAGAATTTTGTTCTTGGCAGCATTTGTCTTATTTATTTTTACTTTTGTGTTTAACACGCTCGCTGAATTTGTACGTCAGCGTTTACGTGAAAAATATAGTTCGTTATAGGTTGAGGTCTGAAAAATGAATAAATGGTTTAAATCAGGCTCACCCTGGATATGGTTATCAGCGGGTGGTGTAAGTCTAAGTTTAATCTCAGTATTGGGGTTATTATGGTTAATCGCTTCTCGAGGTTTATCGTACTTTTGGCCGGCTCAAGTTCATCAATTTGAATTGATGGATAATCAAGGAAATGCAAGTACAGTTATTGGTGAAATTTATGATCGTGAAAGTATTCCAAGCCAACAACTTGTACATTTGAATTTGGACTTAGATCCGAGTGAAGAAACGGTCGAGCGTTTATTAATTAAAACCGGTAATCGTGAACTGGTTAGTTTAGATTTTCGTTGGATTTTAGTCCCTGAAATTACTCAGCAATCTACCCCAGAAAAGTTAGTTGTGGTAGAACGAAGAACGAATGGTAATTTTTATGGTTTTATTGAAGCGGTTATTCAAGATGGAAAATCGGTATCAATCGATACCTTGCCTAGCTTGTTAACACGTGTTCTTGAGCTACAAGATAAGATTGAAACGCTACAAAAAGTTGAGATTGGCGCAATAAATTACCAACTTGAACGGTTACGACTACGTGAGCGTAAGCATAAATTACAAGAAACGTTAACGCTTGATAGAGCACAAGACATTGCCAATGAAGTGGCCATTTTACAAGCTAAGTATCAAGTACTAGAAAAAAGGTTATTAGCATTACGCGACGAAACTGCACGCGATCAAATTAAACTACGTGCAATGGATGATCAAATTGTCACAGTAAGTTTTGCCGATATTTTAAAAGTCACCAATAACAATCAAATGAACTCTTTTGAAAAACTGATGATGTTTTTCAGTCAAATAGCTGTGTTTGTTAGTGATGACCCAAGAGAAGCCAATACCGAAGGTGGTGTGTTTCCTGCTATTTTTGGCACCGTTTTAATGGTCCTACTAATGACAGTGATTGTTTCTCCGATGGGTGTTATTGCGGCAATATATTTACACGAATATGCGGGAAACAATGCCTTAACTAAGCTGCTAAGAATAGCGGTTATCAATTTAGCGGGTGTTCCTTCTATTGTTTATGGTGTATTCGGGTTAGGCTTTTTTGTTTATATGGTTGGCGGCAGTTTAGATCAGATTTTCTACCCTGAAACTTTACCAAGTCCAACGTTTGGTACGCCTGGTGTTATGTGGTCAGCAATAACATTAGCAATATTAACTTTACCTGTGGTGATTGTGTCAACTGAAGAAGGTTTATCTCGTATTCCTGCGGCAATGAGACACGGTAGTTTGGCTTTAGGCGCGACAAAAGTAGAAACCTTATGGCGAATCATTTTACCAATAGCAAGTCCTGCGATTATGACAGGTATAATTTTAGCTATTGCGCGTGCGGCAGGTGAAGTTGCTCCTTTAATGTTAGTTGGGGTGGTGAAAATGGCACCTAATTTACCGTTAGATGGTAACTTTCCTTTCTTACATTTAGATAGAAAATTCATGCACTTAGGTTTTCATATTTACGATGTTGGTTTTCAAAGCCCGAATGTTGAAGCAGCAAGACCCTTGGTATATGCCACAGCATTATTATTAGTAACGATCATTATTTCATTGAATATGACTGCTGTCTCAATACGAAATAAATTACGTGAAAAGTATCGCATGTTGGAACATTAAACTGGTTTAAGCATGTTACTTCGAGTCGCTTAGCGACCAAATGAAACGATTAAAAAATGATGAATAGTAGAGAAAAATATGATTTCTGTTAGCCCTAAAACAATATTAGATAGCACAACTAAGATTGATTTAAATAATATGTCTGCAGAGCAAAAAGCGCTAGATATTAAAAACTTAGATTTATACTACGGTGATAAACAAGCGTTACAAGATATCACGATGTCAATTCCTAAAGGACAAGTGACAGCGTTTATCGGCCCTAGTGGTTGTGGTAAATCAACGTTATTACGCTGTATCAATCGCATGAATGATTTAGTTGATCATTGCCGAATTGAAGGCGAGATAAACCTTCATGGCGAAAACATTTATAACAAACACGTTGATGTTGCTGCGCTTCGACGAAAAGTGGGTATGGTGTTTCAACGACCTAATCCATTCCCGAAAAGCATTTATGAAAATGTTGTATATGGTTTACGAATTATGGGAGAGAACAATCGCAGAGTTCTTGATGAAGCGGTTGAAACAGCATTAAAAAGTGCTGCCCTTTGGAATGAAGTGAAAGATCGATTACATGACAGCGCGTTAGGCTTGTCAGGTGGTCAGCAACAACGTTTGGTTATTGCACGAGCAATTGCGATAAAACCTGAAGTTTTGCTATTGGATGAGCCAACCTCTGCGCTTGATCCTATTTCAACCTTGACCATTGAAGAATTAATTAATGATCTGAAAAAACAATTTACCGTGGTGATCGTAACTCATAATATGCAACAGGCAGCTAGGGTTTCTGACCAAACGGCGTTTATGTATATGGGAGAGCTTATTGAATATAGCGACACCAATACCTTATTTACGACACCGGTTAAAAAGAAAACCGAAGACTATATTACTGGGCGTTACGGCTAATTAAAGCGTTAGGAGAATTATATGGATAACATGAATATTGGCCGTCATATTTCCGGGCAATTTAATGAAGATTTAGAGCGTGTGATTAATCATGTCATGCAAATGGGTGGTTTAGTTGAAAAACAATTGAGCGATGCGTTAACGTCAGTCTGTGATGCTAATGAAGATCTCGCCAAAAAAGTACTCAAAAGTGATGAATCTATCAATGAATTAGAAGTTAGCATTGATGATGAATGTACGCGTATTATTGCGAAACGTCAGCCGGCGGCGGGTGATTTACGGTTGATTATGGCAATTGTTAAAACCATTGCAGATCTTGAACGTATTGGTGATGAAGCACAGAAAATTGCTCAAGTCGCATTAGAAAGTTTAACGAAAGATCATAAAGAACTATTACTTAATTTAGATAATTTAGGTCGCCGTGTCCTCGAATATCTACAATTAACACTGGATGCGTTTACCCGAATGGACGTTGATTCAGCCATTAAAGCACACAAAACCGATGATAAAATTGATCGTGAGTACGAAGCGTTGATGCGTCAATTGATGACGTATATGATGGAAGACCCGCGTTCTATCCCACAAATTATGAGTGTTATATGGTCAGCTCGAGCGTTAGAAAGAATAGGCGATCGTTGCCAAAATATTTGTGAATATATCATCTATTTTGTTAAAGGGAAGGTAGTTCGTCATTCATCACCTGAGTAACTATTGTTACTGACAGTTACAGGAAACTATTAAAACTGTCGTACTTTCTAAGGTTAAATCATAGTTGAGCAATAGCGCTCTTTGTGTTTTTATTAGAGAGTTTAAGATAAATAGACTATGTTTTAGACACGTTCTAACATAGTCTTTTTTTATTTAGGAAAAAGTAATAAATTCGACATTAATCCTTTTGTTCATAGTGATAAATGGGTTAATATCCGCGCGAATAATAACAAAGAGCGATATTGCTCCTGGAAAACTATTATGGCCAGAAATTCAATTCTTGGTGTATTTGCAAAATCACCACTTAAACCATTAGAAAAGCATATTCGAATGGTGTCTAAATGTTCTAAGCAGCTTGTTCCTTTTTTCGAAGCGGTAACCGAAGAAAATTGGGCTACAGCAGGAAAAATCAGAACAAAAATTTCAAAATTTGAGCGTGATGCTGACGATCTTAAACGACAATTACGATTAGAGTTACCAGGCGGATTATTTATGCCTGTTGATCGCGCTGATTTATTAGAATTGCTTTCGCAGCAAGACAAAATTGCCAATAAAGCAAAAGACATCGCAGGGCGTATTTTAGGGCGTAAGTTAACTTTGCCTGAAGTATTGCATGAAGAATTTAAACAATATGTAAAGCGCTGTATCGATGCGATTGAAAAAGCAGCTGAAGCAATTAACGAATTAGACGACTTACTTGAAACGGGCTTTAGAGGCCGAGAAGTAGAGTATGTTGAAAATATGATTCAACAGTTAGATGCTATTGAAGATGATACTGATGCTTTACAAATCACTATCCGTAAAAACTTATTGGCAATTGAAGATGATTTAAAGCCAGTTGACGTAATGTTTTTATATCAAATTATCGATTGGGTAGGAGACCTAGCAGATTTAGCCGAAAGAGTCGGTGCTCGATTAGAAATTTTATTGGCTAGGAAATAAGGGTCAGTCATGGATATTTTATTACAACATGGTTCTACATTAGTCATGCTCGCCGCCATAGTAGGTTTTTTTATGGCGTGGGGTATTGGTGCAAATGACGTTGCGAATGCTATGGGAACCTCGGTTGGTTCGAAAGCACTGACAATTAAACAAGCAATTATCATTGCGATGGTATTTGAATTTGCTGGCGCATATTTAGCGGGTGGCGAAGTAACTTCGACTATTCGTAAAGGGATAATAGACCCCGGTTTCTTTATTGATATTCCGGAGTTATTAGTATTCGGTATGATATCAGCCCTATTAGCTGCAGCAACTTGGCTATTAGTAGCGTCTGTATTAGGTTGGCCTGTTTCAACCACTCACTCAATTGTTGGTGCAATCATTGGTTTTGCCGCTATTGGTATAAGCCCTGATACAGTGGCTTGGGGTAAAGTAGGCGGTATTGTCGGTAGTTGGATTATAACCCCACTTATTTCTGGTGTTATCGCTTTTATTATCTTTAACAGCGCACAAAAGCTTATTTTTGATACGGATAAACCATTAGATCAAGCTAAGCGTTACGTGCCTTTTTATATGTTTTTAGCCGGTTTTGTTTTGTCGTTAGTCACAATTAAAAAAGGCTTAAAGCATATTGGTTTAGACAATGTAAATTTAGGTTTTTACAATTTTGAATTAAAAGGTGCCGGCGGTTATTATTTAGCGGTTTTAGTGGCGGTGATTGTTGCCTTAATTGGTAAATATTTCATTACTAAACTTAAATTCGATGAGAAAGCTGATAAGAAGAGTCAGTATGGCAATGTTGAGAAAGTATTTGCTATCTTAATGATTGTTACTGCTTGTTGTATGGCATTCGCTCACGGTTCAAATGATGTTGCTAATGCTATTGGTCCACTAGCGGCTGTCGTTAGTATTGTTGATAACGGTGGTGAAATAGCGAAGAAAGCTAGCTTAGTTTGGTGGATTTTACCTTTAGGTGGTTTAGGTATTGTTGCAGGTTTGGCATTGTTTGGTCATCGAGTTATCGCCACTATTGGTAACGGAATTACACATCTAACGCCAAGTCGTGGATTTGCTGCCGAGCTTGCTGCGGCATGTACGGTTGTTATTTCATCGGGTGCTGGTTTACCTATTTCAACAACACAAACATTAGTGGGTGCGGTATTAGGGGTAGGAATGGCACGTGGTATTGCCGCGATTAATTTAGGCGTAGTACGAAATATTGTTATTTCTTGGGTTATCACTTTACCAGTAGGTGCCGGGCTTTCAATCGTCTTCTTCTGGATAATGAAAGCAATATTTACCTAATATTAAAATTTTTATGTCATCGAAAAGCCAGCAATTATGCTGGTTTTTTTATGCTTTAAAGGAAAAGGAAGTTGCATTTAATATGTTATTTCCCTAGTTTTTTTAGGACCTTTTTCATATGTTCTTGGAAGTTTTTATCGAACTTAGATTTGCCACAATTAAAACCTTCCACTGATTTAACCCCCTCAATACCGACAGCGGTTAAATCTCTTTCAATGGTGCATCGCCCGTCATCTCCTTTCGTTATTTGAATATCAGAACTAATTTGCTGGCTGGTTTTCTTTTTTATTTCATCCGTTGTTAATTGCTTTGTTGAATGAGGGACAAGGTTGGGTGAGCCATCTAATATTGAAGCAGATTTTTTTTGACTATAACGATAACTTTCTTGTTCAATTATTTTGTTATTGAGGTTTTTTTGTAGGTTATTTAGCTGGCTAAATGCGGAAAAATTTCGTGGCGGTTGGTTAACCACAGGATTATCAATGTTTTTTGTTGTTGTTTTTTCGGGATTTTTTGTTGGTTGTTCAACAATTTCAAGTTCAGAAGATGTTTCGGCTATTACGCTTTTTGGCCGTTCTTGGGGAATTGTAATGGGTTCGATATCTGTTTGCGGCGCTTCTTGAGTGCGACTGTCAACTTGTTCATGTGCTGATGTGTTTTCTTGCTTTGGTGGAACATACAGAAAACTTTTGATGGCTTGTGGTGTGGTATCACGTGTTAGTGATGGTACGGCTGTTGTTAAACTGATCAAATAAAAAATAACAATATGTACAGCAAGTGAGAGTAATATGGTTTGATAATATCCCTTTAGCACAATTGTTTTTCCAGACGACGAAATAATAATTTTTTGATGCTTGATAGACCATTAAAAGTATTATTTGTTCAAAGGAATTATTTATTGTTTCTAATGGCTTGAATTTCTCCACTATCTAAAAGCTGTTTTTGCATTTGAGAAAATAGCGCAACTTCTTGGGAAAAAGGAGACTTTTTTGAAAAGGCAATATAGGAGTCTACAGAACGATTATATAAATAATCAGCAAGTTTAATTTTTTGTTTATACTCGGCATTATCTATCCAAGGTTTTACTGATTCTTCACGCTCTAAAAATGTATCGATGCGATCTTTTAAAAGCATTTGTAGTAATTGATTATAATTTACTACTTCCACTTTATTTAAAGTGTTATCGTGATCAAACCGGTCAAAGTATGTAGCGGCTCTTAAGGTGCCTATACGCAAATTTGCTAAATCTGAGTAATTGGTAATATTAAGATCACTGTCTTGTCTAATATAGAACTGTAAAGGGAAGGTTTGCGTACTAAATGGTTGATCTAAGTAAGTTAAAAACTTGCTCCTTTCTGCTGTTTTTCTAAGGCCAATAATCGCATCCGCTTGTCCCATTTCTAAAAAGGATAAGCATCGTGCAAAGGGACAATGAAGAAACTTGACTTGCAAATTTAACTTTTCAGCTAACAAGGTAATTATTTTGACATTAATGCCAGTATATTTATTATCAACAAAATATGAATAGGGGGGTTCGATGTTGGTGGCGACCAATAGCGTCTCTTTATTTTCAGCAGAGGCTGAAAATACGTGGAGTATTAAACACAATCCCAGCGCCAAAATAATTTTCACTCAAACTACCACCTTTGTTGCTTGTCTCATTCATTATAATTTAAATTCGATAATCTGGCTAAACTATGTTGAATTAAGTCACTTCAGTCGTCATTTTCTTCTATAATTAAGGCTGAACATTCACTTTATTACTGTGTTCTGTCATTTATTTTTCTGAGGTGTTTATGGAATACGAATTTATTCATGATGCAATAACCGGTGGCGCAAAAGCTAAATTTTCATTAGAACATCAAATTGTAGGTCCTTGGTTGGAAATTGAATTAGGACAAAATACAGCAAAACTTGAAGAGATTTTGACGGCGATTGACTTGGTAGAGTCAGGAAAGTGTCAAGAAAAATTGATCACAGGTCATGAGTATTCATTAGTGGTTAATCAAGAAGATGTCCATATCCAAGCCAATGCATTACTTAATGGTGAAGAAAAATTACCAGAGGAGTTCAGTGAAGATGGAATGAACTTTGACGGTCAAGATAGTTCATCTTGTGGTGTAGAAGATTTTCGAACGTTATTATTGTCGTGGGCAAAATTTACAAAGGTTTAACTTTCTTTACAAAGTTTAAACTAATTTTTTCAAATAGTTATTGAATTTTATCCTACTAGTATAATAATAGCTTGATCCTTTCAAATTGAGATACTTACATGTTTAATAAAAAACCTTCTAGTAATACTGAGCGTCGTATGGTGCCTTTACGTTATGTATTAACACCTTTCGCTATTATTTTTGCTGCGATAATTTTATTAATTATAGTCAGTGCTCTTGCGCCAAAACCTGAAAAAAAACCGATTGTTCATAAGGCGCCTTTAGTTGAAGTAGAAAGCCTTAAAAAAGAAAGTGTTACTTTTGTCATCCCATCACAGGGGAATATTCTCCCGCGTACTGAAACCAATCTAATTGCTGAGGTTTCCGGAAAAGTAGTTAGTGTGTCTGAAAAGTTTAAAGTAGGGGGCTACTTTTTGAAAGGAGAACAGTTACTCGCTTTAGATGATGTCGATTACAAAATTGCTTTGATTCAAGCACAAGCCAATTTAGCGAATGCCAAAGCAAATCTCGTTGAACAAAAAGCACGAGCAGAGCAGGCTGAAGCTGAATGGTTGTTAAGTGGTGAATCCTTAGATAATGCGCCTGTATTAGCTCTACGTATTCCCAATTTACAAAAAGCGGAAGCTGATTTAAAAGCAGCTCAAGCTAATTTGCAATCAGCAGAAATAAAATTAGCGCGAACAAAAATTACGGCTCCTTATGATGCAATGTTACAAGAAAAGCATGTTGATATTGGTCAGTTTGTTAGTATGGGCACGACTATCGCGAAAACATTTGCTATTGATTACGCCGAAGTTAGGTTACCAATAAAGCAACGAGATGTTTCATTCTTAAACTTACCTAAAATTAACCAAGAACAAGCCAAAACAGCCCTTGTGGATATTCAGTTTGATTTAGATGGCAAGGTAACACATTGGCCAGCAAAAATTACTCGTTATGAAGGTGTGGTCGATAGTAAATCTCGCGTTCATTACATTGTTGCGCAAATTGATGATCCTTATGCATTACTTAGTAATAATCCACATCAAGAAATAAGGATGGGTGCTTTTATTCATGCCGATATTCAAGGGAAAACGGTTGAGGGGGTATTATCAATTCCTCGTGATGCACTTCATGGCGCTGATACTATTTATACGCTTGATACGACTAATAAACTTCATATTCAGAAAATAGAACTTTTGCGTACAGATGCGAGCTTTGTTTATAGTCTAAATGACTTACCTACTGGACATCGTTTAATCACTACTATGCTAGAAATGCCTGTTGAGGGTATGTCTTTACGGGTTGCCGGCGAGCAAAAAAATAATAATGAAGATGCTTTAAAAGAAACAGTACCACAAGAAAATACTGAAGTGATAGGTGAAAGCTAATGACTCAATCTTCAGAAAAACTCACTGGTATTATTGCTTGGTTCACTCGAAATAGTGTCGCAGCAAATTTGTTGATGATTTTTATTTTATTGGCAGGTTTTACCTCTTATCAAAGCATCAACAAAAAAATGTTTCCTGAATTTAACCCTAATAGTATTCAGGTTATGGTGCCTCACTTAGGTGCTGCACCAGAAGAAGTGGAGCAAGCGGTAATATTAAAAATTGAAGAGTCCCTTGAAGATATTGAAGGGATCAAACGTATCACTGCAATTGCAAATGAAGGCATGGGTGTTGTTACTATTGAATTGCAGTCAGGCTATTCAATGGCAGAAAAGCTTGATGAAGTTCAAATGCAGGTTGATGCGATAACCACTTTCCCTGCCCAAACAGAAAAACCTATCATCACCAAGCAAGAGTTCAAAGGACAAGTGATGTGGTTGTCTATTAGTGGCCCTATGGAAAGGCGTGCTAGACAAACCATGGCGCAAAATATTCGTGATGAAGTGATGGCACTTTCCAGTGTAAACAGTGCAGAGATTGTTGGTAGCCGCAACTATGAAATTAGCATCGAAGTTTCAGAAGAAAAATTACAGCAATATCAATTAACGTTTGATGAGATTACTCAGGCAGTTAGGCGTTCGTCTATTGATATGCCGGGTGGAACGATAAAAACCACAGGTGGGGATATACTTGTTCGTACCCAAGGGCAAGCATACACCGGCGTTGAGTATGCAAATTTGGTGTTAAGAACAGAACCTAATGGCACGCGATTAATATTGTCTGATGTTGCTAATATTATTGATGGTTTTGTTGAAGTACAGGGCTTTGCGGTTTTTGATGGTGAACCAACATCAAGCATTATGGTGCAGTCAACAGGTGATCAAAACGACTTAGAGATTGCTGCCGAAGTAAGAAAGTATGTTGCTGAAAAAAATAAAAATTTACCACAAGGTGCCAAATTAAGTGTTTGGGGTGATGCTTCTTATTACCTTTCTGCCCGACTCGATATGATGATCTCAAATATGCTACTCGGGGCATTTTTGGTTTTTCTCGTACTGGCTTTATTTTTACGAATCAAAATCGCTTTTTGGGTAATGTTGGGTATTCCAATCAGTTTTTTTGGTGCCTTTCTAATGATGCCATTATTAGGCGAGTGGTCTGTTTCTATTAACATGCTGAGTTTATTTGCCTTTATTATGGTGCTTGGTGTGGTGGTTGATGATGCCATCGTCATAGGTGAGAGTGCGTATGCTGAAATTCAACAATATGGTCATTCAACCGATAATATTATTCGCGGTACAATGCGGGTTGCTATGCCTGCAACGTTTGGTGTTTTAACAACTATTGCGGCATTTGCTCCATTACTCTTTATTGATGCCACGTTTGCGGCGTTTTTTAGGTCAATTACTATCGTGGTTGGCTTTTGCTTATTATTTTCATTAATTGAGTCTAAATGGATATTGCCCGCTCATTTAGCCCACATGAAATATGTTCCATTAACCAATGACAATACCAACCGACTTGAGCGTTTTCAAATGCGTTTCAAAGAGAAATTAGATCATTTTATTCATCATACATATAAACCTTTTTTAGAAAAGACACTGATTGCCCGATACAACACTATGGCAACTTTTGTCGCAATTTTAATCTTATCTATTGGGCTGATTTCTGGCTCATTTGTAAAAGTAGAAGTATTCCCGAATATTCCAAGTGATTTTATTCAAGGGCAAATCATTATGGTTGATGGCACTGCGCCGCAAAAAAGAAATGATGCGATTGAGCGAGTGAATAAAGCTGTTGAAACTATTGCAGAAAAAAACAAGTTTAATGGTAATTCTTTCATTAAACATACTATGGTTTTTACTAGCGGAAACACGCAGGCAACATTTTTGTTAGAGCTAGTTAAATCAGAAAATCGTGATTTAAATGCCTATGAAATTGAAAAATTATGGCGTGATGAAATAGGTGAAATCCCGGGTACGAAAGAACTTCGCTTTTTTGCGGGCACCAATGCCGGTGGTGGAGCGGCAATAGAGTTTCAATTAACCGGCAAGAACGACCAAGAGTTAGAACTTGCGGCTGAGGCTATTCAGGCTAAATTAGAAAGTTACGACGGTGTTTATGATATCCGTCATTCGTTTAGTCGTGGTAGCCAAGAAATTAAATTAGCGATAAAACCAGAAGCGGAAGTATTAGGTTTAACGCTAGCAGACCTTGCTAAACAAGTACGACAAGCCTTTTATGGTGATGAAGCGCAACGCATCCAACGAGGTCGAGATGAGCTCAAGGTGATGGTGCGTTATCCAGAGGAAGACCGTTTATCTGTGGCTGATTTAGAAGATATGTGGATCAGAACGCCAAGCGGTGCTCAAGTACCATTTTATCAAGTGGCTGATATTCAAATAGGACGAGGATTTTCAAGCATTACCAGGATAAATCAAAAACGTTCAATTAAAATATCCGCGGATATTGATAGTGAAAAAGTAGAATCTCGTAAAGTAGTTTCAGAAATGAATAACGAGGCTATTCCAAATATATTAGCAGATTATCCTTCGGTTCAATATGGTGTTGAAGGAGCGAGTAAAGATCAACAAGACTTTTTAGGTCAACTCGGTTTTGCGGCTATAGGTGCGTTGTTTTTAATTTATGGTTTAATCGCTATTCCAACAAAGTCATATGTGCAACCTATCGTAATAATGTCAGTGATTCCTTTTGGTATTATTGGTGCCATTTTTGGCCATTTTGTTTTAGGAAAAACTATTAACATGATGTCGATGTTTGGCTTTATTGCTTTAACCGGGGTTGTGGTTAATGACAGTTTGATTATGGTTGATTTTATAAACAAAGCAAAAGGTAGTGGTTTGCGAATGATTGAAATTGTTATGCAAGCGGGCACACAAAGATTTAGAGCAATATTGTTAACATCGTTAACCACTTTTTTTGGTATTTTTCCGCTTTACTTTGAACAAAGTTTACAAGCACAGTTTATTATCCCAATGGCAATATCATTAGGCTTCGGTATTGTTTTTGCAACATTAATTACGCTGTTTTTAATTCCTTCACTTTATTTGATAAAAGAAGATCTTCGGAAGGTTTTTAATAAACCTAAAAAGGCTCAATCGCCAATATTAGAGAATTAAATATATGACGAAAAGTATGAATTTGTTTATGTCTAAATTAGTAAATAGTGTACTCGTAATCATGGCTTTAAGTCTGACGGGCTATGTCAGTGTTAGCCATGCTTTTGATTCTCATCCTTTAAATACAACAGCGTTTTTTGGAAAGTATAAATTAGCTGATGTGAACGATGGTTTTGATATTCCTTGGGGCATGGTGCAATTGCCCAACCAAGATATATTAGTTTCAGAACGTCGTGGTGAGTTGCGCGTAATTCATCAAGGTAAGTTACTAGATAAATCGATCCAGGGGCTGCCTAAAATAGACAACAATGGTCAAGGCGGGCTGTTAGATTTAGCGCTAGATCCTGACTTTATTAATAATTCGTGGCTATATTTTACCTATGCGGATGACTCAGGTGATGGACGAGGAAGTAATACCGCATTAATGAGAGCAAAGCTCAACCTTGCAACAATGTCGTTATCAAATCAAACACGTTTGTATAAAGGTAAAGTGAACTCTACTAAAGGCCAACACTATGGCAGCCGTATCGCTTTTGATGAAAAAGGCTATGTGTATTTCTCTATCGGCGATAGGGGCAGGCGAGATGAAAATCCTCAAGATTTAAAGAAAGATGGCGGTAAAATTTATCGACTACACAAAGATGGCAGCATCCCTTCTGATAATCCATTTTTGGATGAAAATGGTAAAACAACTGCAGTGTTTTCATATGGTCATAGAAACCCACAAGGCTTAGCGTTTGATACATCAACAGGTGTCTTATGGTCACATGAACATGGCCCTAAAGGCGGTGATGAAATAAATGTCATTTCTGCGGGGAAAAACTACGGTTGGCCAGTTGTGAGTTACGGGGTGAATTACAGTGGTACTACATTTACTGAATTGACTGAAAAAAAAGGCATGGCAAATCCAGCGCTATATTGGCTTCCTTCAATAGCACCATCGGCGATGATTTATATTACCTCAGATAAATACCCTCAATTGAAAGGGAAGCTTTTATTAGGTTCAATGAAGTTTGGCTATATTGTTGCAGTAAGTGTTACTGATAATAAAGTGGAGCAACAGTTTAAATTATTCAATAATTTAGGACGAGTACGCAGCTTAATGCAAGGTGTAGATGGATTCATTTATGTAGGTTTAGATGGTGGAGGTATTAAAAAACTACTGCCAATTGATACTTAAATATTTCTTGCTCACTTTTCGTAATCAGATTATTGAATTAGTGAGCGGTTGTTTTATATTAAGCGTCTGTTTTTAAAGTAATGACTAGTTTTTTTGAAATAATTACTAGATGTTTTTAAGTTAAGGTCGTCATAAATTAATCTTGAAATTCTGCACTGTCTTCAAATAAATCTTGATAATCTTCTTCATCAATATCTAATAAAGTGAAAATTGAATCTTTTAAGTAAGGCCAATCAGCGGCGTCTCGAAAGTGTTTATGGTTATGCACGATATTTTCTGCCATTTTTAGCGTGGCAAAGTAATACTGCTCGGGTTGGTTAGTTAAAATATCAAGGAATGTTCTGTCATGATGGCAGAGAATCAATTGACAGATGTCTTTTGGTAAGCGCCAAGACGAGGCAACATAATAACCTAAAGTGGCGTGGTTCACCTGATAAACACTTTCTTCAATAGATGTTAATGTTTCGCTAGGTGTTTTCATCGCATGTTCATAGGTTTCCGTGTAATCAGAATACTTCATTGCCATCACTGGAATGCCGCAATCATGAAATAAGCCGATTGAAAATAATTTATCAGCTGAAAGTGGCTGTTTGATAGCTTTGCCAATAAATACATTGGTATTGGCAATATTGCTGGCATTGGTCCAAAACTCTTCTAAAGCAATACCGCAATCATTTTGATTAAAACTTTTTCGAATTAACGTGTTAGTTACTAATGATATTATTCCGTTGACGCCGATGTAACGAACGGCTTTGTGAATATCTGCAATAGAGCGAGCTAAGCCATAAACCGGCGAGTTGATGGTTTTAAGTACCGTTGCAGAAACAGCAACATCCTGAGAGATAGTGTCTGCTATTACGTTAATATCTGGTTCATTCTCTGCCATAAGCTTTTGTAGTTTTAACAACAACTCTGGCTGTGCTGGTACGGCGAATCCACGACCGATATCTGCAATTACTTTTTCATCAATAGTTAGCATTTTAATGGTATATATTTTTTGAGTTTATTAACTTACTGGTAAAATCAATTTATTAACTATCGCTTAAATCTTGCCAACATACAACGATAATGGGCATTAATCACAAACTTAAGGTTGCTTTATAGAGGAGATGCTGGCTTTTTTATTCGGGAATGTGTTGTTATTTTTGGTGATTTATTGAATAGTTAAATGGTCATTAACTTCACATAAAGCGATGAAAATGAATAGAAAACTAATCGGTAACAATAACAAGAATATGAATCGTATTTTATCGTCACTCCTTATACTTTTATTTAGTATCTCTAATTACTCCGCCTTTGCGACTATGTCGATTGATTTACCGCAATGGCAATATATGACCATGAAGGGGAGCCCTTCGCTGCGAGGTGCCGCCATTATTGAAAAGTCATTATGGGTAACAGGTAGCAATAATAGTGTGTTTGTCAGTCAAGATGGTGGTGTTACTTGGCAAGATAAATCCGTTAATGCATCCGTTATTACTGACTTTAGAGATATAGCGCTATTTGATCATCAAACAGCAATTGTGATGGGGGTTGGAAATGGACAATCATCTCGGTTATATAAAACGGTAGATGGTGGAGAAAACTGGCATTTACTTTATCAAAATACTGATGAACAAGGTTTTTTTGATTCAATAGCCTTTTGGGATAACAATCAGGGGTTGTTATTAGGGGATCCTGTGGATGGTTATTATGTTGTTAAAAAGACACGTGATGGCGGAAAAACATGGCAGAGAATTGCTAAAAATAAATTACCACCAATATTAGATAAAGAAGCCGCATTTGCCGCCAGTGGTAATACTTTGATTGTCGGAGAAAATGGTAAAGCTTATCTTACAACGGGTGGTTTTTCTTCATCGGTTTATGTGAGTGAAGATTATGGCGAATCTTGGCTTCGATATAGTGTGCCCTTGTATCAAGAAACTCAAACGGCTGGCGGCTATGGTTTAGCGTTGAATCATAAAGGTGAACCTTTTGTCTTAGGAGGTGATTATCAACAGCGGCCTAAACAATATGCCAATATGGCAAGATTAGACAATGACGTGTGGGTTTCAGTCAACTCAGGTGAAAATGGTTTGAGAACAGCAATGAGTTGTCAGGGGAATATTTGTATAGCAACCGGTAAAACAGGAATTGATGTGTCTTTTAATGCTGGTAAGCATTGGCAAGTTTATCAAAATAAAAATGTGCCAGCAGGTGATAAGGGCTTTTATACGCTTGCTTCAGATAGGTTCGTTTTTGTTGCTGCTGGAGCTGATGGAAAAGTAGGGGTTTTATCGTTTCAACGTTAGCTGTAAAGACATGATTAAAATTTAAAATTAATAATAAAAAAACGCTAGAAAAGTTATTTCCTAGCGTTTTTTATTTAGGGCATGTTGATCTTTCGCGATGATTTTTGCAACTGTTTGTTTGGTATTTATACAAAGCATTGCGAATGTTATGTGGTTATTTCAACTCAATGAGCAAAAATGCAGTAGAAATGACAAACAAACGTTGCCCTAAAGGTTCAATTAAAAGCCATTTTTTAATTCGTTGTTCGCTATTTACATGGAACAACCACGCTACTTAACTCACGCCTTGAATAAATGGCTTTTATTTTGAACAAAATTTAACCTCGAAAGGTCAACACACCCTAATATCTTTTTAAGAAAAGCGAATGATTATTAACTTTTTCTGCGACGTGAACGCGAAGCTACTAAGCTTAGTGTTGCTAAACCAAATAATGCGATGCTAGAAGGTTCAGGCACAGTTGTCGTAGCTGAACGTAAATCCCAACCAATAACATCAAATGCTAGTATATCGAAACCAGTCACATCAACAAATTCCCCTGCGGCTGCTGTTGGATCTAAAGCACCAATATCTAAATGATCTTTCCAATGACTAGCTTGTTGGCCATCACCGGTCACTCTTCCTGTTGAAAATGGCGCATAGTTAGTTTCACCACCATCAATTGAGAAATAGCTGTTTCCCCCTGCACGAAAATCTTTTACCCCCTTACCAGTTTGATAGCTTTCTTCAGAATAGCGAAAAATATCTAGCGTTGAGGCAATTGCATAGCCATCTAAATCGAATGCATAATTTGGGTTTGGATCGTTATCGTTATATCTATCATATGTATCAACACCACTGACAAAACCTAATGCATGTCCAATTTCATGAATAGCGACACCAACAAAGTCCCATTTATCAGCATCAACGCCGTCGCTTGGGTCAAAATCAAATGCAAACGTATTACTAAAAGTGATATAAGCATCCGTTGCTGAGAATGGGTTACCAAATAAGTCTGTGGTAAAACCTAACGCTTTTGCGTTTGCTTGGGTCATATCTAAATAAAAATTATCATTAGAGCCGTCAAAATCATGCTCAGTGATATCATTGCCATTAACATCTTGTTCGGTATCTAAGAAAGTCATTCCACAAAATGATTCGCCTTGAGTGGCACATTGAAGGTTATCCGTAGCGATTGCATCTGCAACTGAAGTCGCATCGTTAATTAATTGAAAACCAGTATTATGGTAAGACTGCACTGTTCTTGTTGAGCTGGCTCCACCTAAGATGCCATCGCCAAGTGAATCAAAGGCTATTGTCAAGTTTACCGTGACACTGTCAGTGAACATACTTTCCCAAAAAGTAGCAGCTTCCTGAAAGCCTGCTAACGCTTGCTGCCCTTTAGCATCAGCAAACTGGCTTGGTTCATAATCTAAAGCAATGGTCGTTGCGTTAACCGTTGAAGTGGCTAACATTGCGCTTAAAACTGCGCTGGTAAGTAATGATGTTTTTGACGTAAACATATATTGCATCTCTAAAGTTATTATTTTGGTTTTAAGGATAACAAGTGTTAATTTTTTGTTAATTTGTTTATATGCAATTATTACTCCCTTTTTATTTTTATCATTAATTCAATGATTTATGTGAGGGTGGATAAGCAGGTGTTACATTGTTGTAAAAAAATCCGACACTTAATTGGAGTTTTTAACTTGCTGATATTGATCAATTTAAGTGGTGGCCCTTCTCTGACTTGAACTGAAATGTGGTATGAAATTTAGGTCACCAATAATCAATTAGTTTCTATCATAGAAAATATAGAGTGTAAGGGATAATTTTCTTATCAACTTAATATACGAGTAACTCTTATATTGAACGAGCTAAATTTGAAGTCATTGTGGCTTATTAAAGTCAGAAATGAGCGAACAAGAGGCAGTCAAACTTATTTAACACTAAACAGTTAGTGCAACAATAAGCACGATTAATTAACTCTTTACTGCACCAGAATACGTCATCGTAAATGTTCATAATTGATATGATTCTTTGACAAAATGACTAGGTAGTGTAATGCCAAACAATATTGGAATTTACATTTCTTTCCCCGGAATTGATTGAGTCTCACCGTCTACTTTGTTACGCTTCGACCATGAACACGATACTTCTTAATACAATTTTTTCTAATTGGTGGCGCTCACTCTGAGCGGCACGGAATTCGTACATTCTTTTGCTGCTGGAAGGTAGCTGAGTATGTATGTTCTTTATATCTCCAGTAGCACATTTTATTCACTCGGAGATATTTCATGAACAATCAAACAAACACTACACGAGAAACCATCCTTACTGGCGACAGAGCGACTGGTCCTCTTCATCTAGGCCATTATGTTGGCTCGCTGAAGAAACGTGTATCTTTACAAAATGAACACGACCAAACAATCCTTGTCGCTGATATTCAGGGACTGACTGACAATGCACATAAGCCATCAAAAGTGTCATCCAACATATTAAATGTAGTAGCTGACTACTTAGCTGTTGGAATAGACCCTCTGAAAACTACTATTTGCATGCAATCACAGCTACCTGCTCTTGCTGAGCTAACAATGTATTATAGTAACTTAGTAACCATTTCAAGACTTGAGCGCAATCCAACTGTAAAAAGCGAGATAAAAAGCAAAGGTTTTAATCGCTCTGTCCCCGCTGGTTTCTTAACGTATCCAATTTCTCAAGCCGCTGATATTACAGCATTTAATGCTACATTAGTTCCTGTTGGTGACGATCAGCTTCCAATGCTTGAGCAAACGAACGAAATTGTTAGAAAAATTAATTCATTGGCAGGTAAGTTTGTGCTCAATGAGTGCAAACCATTGTTAAGCAATGCTTCACGACTACCGAGCACTGACGGCAAAAATAAAATGAGTAAGACAATGGGTAACGCCATTAACCTCGGTGCTACTGAAAAAGAGATAAGGACCGCTGTTCATAGTATGTACACCGACCCAAGCCACCTAAGAATTGAAGATCCAGGTAACGTTGATGGGAATATTGTATTTACTTATCTAGATGCGTTCTACCCAGACCAGGAGTATGTTAATCAACTTAAAGAGTCATACCAACGTGGTGGTCTTGGTGATGGTACAACAAAGAAAATACTTGAAGAATGCCTGCAAGAATTGTTGAAACCAATTCGAGAGCATAGGGAGTTTTACTTGAATGACAAGGCACAGCTTATTGAAATATTGCGAGCAGGAAGTGAGATCTCAAAAAGTAAAACCAACACTTTACTTCATCGAGTGAAAGATGTATTTGGGTTGAATATACTTTGACGGTGAGCCATAAGAAGTACAACATCTTCCTTTTTAGTTTTAGCGGCTAACTTTCATTAATTACGGTAAAGCTAATAAGTTCTATCTAATTTAAAAACCTTAATGCTACCTTATAAATAGCCCAAGATATTACTTGGGCTATTTTTAGATTTATTTAGCACCTAAAGATTTAGCAAATGCAGCATCAAATGCATCAATAGGGTCTGTATGAAAATCTGGCTGGATTCCTTTCTTTTCCCAGTTCTCCCCTGAAATAGGTAAAGTCGGTTTAGCCAAAGAGATACGAAATGTTAGCTCATCTGTAATCTTTCTTACTCCAACGTAAAAGCCTGCTCCAGCAGTTACGCCGCCAATAACTTTAGCCTTACCTCTATCTTGTAAAACGCCTGCGAATAATTCGGAAGCACTTGCTGTAGTTTGGCTAGTTAACAGCCAAACAGGAAAGTCTTTCTTAAAACGCTTGTGAACAGGTGTTGTTTTAACGGTAATGATATCATTGAGTGAGTTATCTCTTTTTTCAACCGTCCAGAGCATTGTACCTGAGTCGAAAAAATAGCTGAGCATGTGTTGCACTAGCTTAGGAGAGCCACCAATAGTATCTCGCAAGTCAATAATTAAACCATCACTGTTTTGCAGAAAAGACAATGCAATATCTGCCGTTCTAAGCGCATTTTCAGCTGGGTGAAACTTATTAAGTTTTAAATAGCCAATATTTCCAAATATATATTTTACTTCTTCAAAAGCATGATTATATGAAAGCCGGCCACTCTTTGAAGGAAGGATATGTGTTAATGGTTCATTAGGGTTTTGTACCATTAAGCTAATGTGCACGTCACCTGAAATATTGCGTATATCACGACCAACAACTTCAGCAAACTCAGCCAGTGTGGTGATGTCTTTATATACGCCCTGTTCCAATCGAGAACTGATGACTGAACTTACATATTGAGTAGCGTTAGCATCAATGTAGTTTTCGGAGAAGACTACTAAGGTTTGGTTTATTAGTTCATTGACCTGTGTTGCTGATAACCTGGTATCGCTATAAGCAAGAGTACTAAAAACAATAAAGCACAGATATACGGCTTTCGTAAGCCATCGACAAAATAGATTTTTCATAAATATTCTCTTTTAATTATTTAGGTTGAGGTTTCTTCAATACTAAAAAAGAGAAATTATCCTATAAGTGCGAGTTGCCGATACGGGCCGATGCTTTTCTTCCATTGGCTGGTTCGATAAGTAGGGGATGCCGCAGTATCGAACCAGTTGGAATGAATGGGTTCAGAATAAAAATATTCATCTACTTTATACGAAACAACGAGCTCATGGATTGTTTCGGAGAAAATCCTACGGGCCTGTTGCTTACTGTGGCGAAATAGGCTTGCGCGAGAAGTTTGCGTAACTGTCTTTTCTATCTTTACAACGTTGTCTTCAAGCTGAAAGATAGGTAATTGGATATTGAGTTCAACACGATCATTTGCTGATAAATTAAATAAGCAAATAATTAAGCTAATCGTCAATAAAATCAGTTTTATGGCGTTCATCAACATCGAGTTAGTGATTTAATAGTTTAAATAATTATGGAGGCTTTACTGCTTGGCTCTCAATAGATTAAAAATAAGTACCTGACAACTATGAAATAAAGAGTATTAAGTTGAATAAGTTTATTAGTATCATTATTTTACACTTATTACGCAATTATCTTTAAATTCAAGCACTACCTGACCAGTAATACTAAAAAGACTAAGGTTTAGTATATTCCACCAACTCTTCTACGTAACGGTAATCATCCTGTATTTGCGTCAGTTTAATAAATTTTTTCACTTCTGGTGAGTATACGTATATCTCTTCAGAATCTGCATTGTATCCCCTTGAGTTACTGATTTTTCCTTTGTAAGAAATGGTATAAGCCATAAACTTGCCAGCGCCAACCGTCTCTTCTTTATAATGAAGTACCTTTGCTTTCTGAACTGTTTTACCCGTGGTTCCGTCGTCACTCTTCCAATGATTTTCATAGGTCCACGTTTTACCGACTACTAGCGGCCACTTAAATCGAGGCGTTTCACTTGTTTCTGGTTTAACGATGTCCGAAACAGGGATTGCGCCGTACTGACTTTTTACGCTTAAAACTCCGTTGTCTTCTATCACTTGCCTAACATCATGGCCTTCTGATCTAACTACACCTTGGTCTGTAACCCCTTTAAATTTCCACACCCACCTTTCTCCAACTTGGTAGTCAGCTATTTGTGGCTGAGCAGTAAAGACTTGACCTTTATTAGCGCTGTTTGCACTTACTGTAAACAATACGAACAAAGTGAAAATAGTATATTTCATAAATAACTCCATTAAGCAAAAGTTTGCTATGTATAAATTGTTAAATTGGTAAACCGAATAACCCAAATTGGTTTTATGAATTATTCGCAGTACAACGATAAATCTCACAATAATTATGAATTTTATTTTATAGCAGCTTGGCAACCTAATACGACACCATCAAGGTTTACTTCATTTACCTTTCGTCAACTAGCAAAATCTAGGTGCTCTGGATCGTGTGAACCGCTGGTTTCTGCAAAGCCCGTAATACCGGCGTTGTTAATTAACAAAGTCGATTCGACCATGTTTAGCTAAGATGCATGTTTGTGTACTTCACCAATACCTCTTGCAGTCCCAGTAATAAGCGCGATTTTATTTGCTAATCGCATATAAACTCCTAATTTTTGAAATTCGCAGTTAACCGATATGCTAATCGTTTAATACATGTTTTGAATAAAAGTAACGCATGTACCTAGCCATAAGTATTCCAGCTAAACTATATACAAAAGTCATGATTGGGTATTACTATGTTGCTTTTTTCGCTTCCATGGCTCTATTGGCTGCTGAAAATATTTCCACCAAACGTATTTCCAAGGAATACAAATAGCAATTAAGCAGCTTCCAATTATCGATCCTTTTACACTTACGACGCCCGGAATTTGCTCTCCTGCCATCCATAATGGTAACGCCACAGCAGCCAACCAGACTGCCTTCCAAACGATTTCAAACAGCATGACTGGTAGAAAAGTTAGTGGGCGAAACATGCCCCCAATAGCCAATAAAGCAAGTGCAAATAGCAGCGAATGTCCGACTCCTCGCCATGATGTCCATTCATAAGGCCCCCCTAAAATAGACATCAACTGCCATTTCCCGATGACAAACACTAATCCAGCAAAGAATATTCTGAGTCCCCAAGTTTTCCAAAGTGGCACTATTGGCGCACCATTTTCTATTTCAATATCAATAACTGAATTGCTTTTCATAATCATTCCTCAATTTCAAAATTCATCACTATGCTGCCATGTACAAAGGCTTGAGAAGACTCGAATTTCAAATTTGATCCACGAAAAAGACAAAATCGAACAATCTCATCGAAAAATTATATAAGTAATGTAAAATTACTTATTAGTTGAAAAGGGGATATGCATTGGAACTGCTAAAGATTTTGCAATTATGGGTTGTGTTGTTATGTATTGGACTAGCAACTATTCATTTTAAACGTCGAGATAAGCATGTTCTGCATTTGGCTTTCGCATTTTTTTGTGCTTCCTCTTCAATGCATATGGCATATATATATACAGCTGACTACTGGTCACCCTACCATCATTTAATCGGAATTTTTGGTTTTGCTACTTGCAGCGGCTACTGGTTGTTTGCTAGAGCTTTTTTCCGAAAATCCAACCCCATTAATCAGCATCACCTTTTGTTCGTTGGTCTCCTTGCTATATTTTTAACGTTAAGACATCTTTTCCGTTTTACTGAAAAAATGTGGTTGGCCAATACAGACTGGCTTTCAGTTGTAAATACGATCTTATCCGAGGCAATCACTCTCTTATCTTCAGGTATGCTAATTCTTGCTTTCTGGGAAGGCTACAGGGGGTTAAAGCATGCTACTGCTACACAGCGTAAAGTGTCAGTTGTTTACTTATCTGCTCTCATGACAGGCATTGTAAGTGTTATGTTAATTGCTGCTGCGCTACCAAAAGAGTTATCGGATGGAACAGGGCGAGATTGGCTTGTGGTTTTTGCTTACACGTTGATTTTATCAATTTCACATGGGCTCATTTGCTTTCGCCAGCATCAATTTGGTCAACTAGAAAAAGCTTCTGACTCAGTTACTAAGGAAGAGGCTATTTTGGCTGAGAAAATTCACACGCTATTGATTGAAAATAAGCGCTTTTTAGAACCTAATTTACGCGTTGCTGATATTGCTCGTGAGATAGATGTCCCAGAGTATCGTATTCGTGCCATTATGCAAAATCACTTTAATGCCAAAAACTTCAACCATTATATTAACGGGATGCGTGTAGAGTATGCTAAAAATATTTTGTGTGCACCTGACAAGCTAGATTGGCCTGTACTTGTTGTTGGAATTGAAAGTGGTTTTTCTTCAGCTGCTCCGTTTACCAGAGCATTTAAGGAATTTACAGGGGTTACGCCAGGTCAATATCGCAAGCAACAGTCCACAACTTAATATGCCCTATTGGGGATTGGCAAGAAAACCAAATGAAGGTAATGATTCGCTGTAAGTTTTTTTTGGCGGTTATGGTTAAGTAAGCACCATTTTAGATATTTCGATCGTAAAACCGATTAAAGCTAAAACAAGACCTACACCTCCGATAGCATTTCCCCTACCTAGAACAATTCCAAGTCTTACAAAAACCTTACTAATAAAGGCCACAACGCCAAGGAATATAGTAAAAACTGTAAATGCTACGTTGGCGACGATACTCATCGAAGGTTCCACAATTGAAACTATAGCAACAGAGATCACCCAAATAGCAATATAAAATCCAATGGCTACCCCATGCCAGTCTTGTCTCGTCGCGGGCCTACCAACGAAGCGAAATTGAATTGTTTCAAAGAATACTTTCAAACGTTCCGCTAATTTAGGTAAATAGAGCTCAACCGTCACCAACAATAGGCCGAATACTTGTATTGTTAAACCAACCCAGTTTATTACACTCTCATTCAAAATTTACCAATCTCCCACTATTCCATATAAGTCAACGAAATTCATACCAACGCCGAAATAACGGGCACTTAAACTCGGCTAAAATCCACGGTATACATGAGTTAAGCCAAGCTTTGCGTGCTCCTTTTTGATTTACTTGTTAAGTAATTTTGAACAGCAAAACTGAATAACAAGAATCATTTTTTACGTTTTGATGCTGCTATAGTAATTATCACAACGATAAGAACAACTACCACACCCCCAATTACTGAACTACTCATAATTTCCTCCATTGATAATATATATTGAAATTTAATCAGCTAACCCGTTTCTACCACTTAGTCTTTTTCCATATTGTCGAACTGGTCTAACAGATGCGTTAACCTGCGGCCTGATATTTCCTTATGAAGCCAAGCAATTAACTTGTTATCTCTATTTTCTGGTTTTAGCTTACTTATTAAGAATACAACCAGTCCGGTAAAGGTAATTGACATAACAGAAAATCCAATTTTTGTTTCAACAGACATAAGTGAAAATAAGTCAACGCCAAAAACTATGTCATAACCTAAAAATACATAAGCCATATATAATGGAATGGATAGCATTATTAGCTTAAAAATATTCAAATTGTGTGTTCTGACTGCAATAAGATCAGTCAACGTTTTTTTAACAGGCATGGAGAAGTCTACTTTACTCAACAGCGCTATTTGACCAATATTCCCAGCTAACCCGACAATAGCAAATATATTTAATATAAAGGCTGATACGACAGGAGCTGTAAAACTCCATGACGAAACGATATATTTCCACAGTAAAACGACGATAACAAAAAATAATAAACCTTCAACTGCTCTCGTTGCTAAAAGCTTGTTTAATTGACTTTTTTTACTTTCTATCTTCTTTTCTTGCAGTAGTTTTTTATTAAGGCTCATACACTCGTCTAACTTTTCACTATGTTCTTGCCACATAGATTGCATTTGCTCTAAATTCATATCTAATTACCTCTTTGCTTTAGTTTCTGTTTGATTCGACTAATTTTGGTTGAAACATTTGAAACTGTGATATTTAAATTGGCGGCAATTTCAGACTGATTTTCGCCTTCTAAGTACATCAATAATACCGCCTTATCTATATCGTTCAGTTCGTTAATAAACTCATATAGTTCAATCAAACTCTGTTCATTTTCACTCTCTCGCTCCATGTCGTAACTGAGTAGTTTGTCTTCCATTTCAGTATGCTTGTAGGCGGCTGATTTATCCTTTCTGTAAAATGAAATTGCAACATTGAGTGCCACGCGATACATCCATGTGGTAATTTTAAAAGCGTCATCGTAAGTATCTAAAGATCGCCAAATTTGAGCGAGAATTTCTTGAGTTAAGTCTTCTCTATCAAACTCATTTTTGCAGTAAGAGCGAGTGATTTTGAAAATAATGCCTTTATGCTTTTCTATGATTTCTAGATACAGCTCATGCTTATCACCGCTCATTTCACTCTTTTTTAAAAATTGCACTTATAAATAACCTTGTGTAAATGGTTTGCTAACTGAAAATAATTTCAATTCTTGGTGTGCCTGAGTTGACATTATTTTATAAATCGCAACGCAGTAGCACCTAATCATAGCCACTAAGTAGTCGCTAACAAAACCTGTTTACCTAATTATTCGCAGCTACAAAATAAATCTCACAATTTTATCAAATTAATTTTTTACCAATAACCCTTGTTCAACTAACCAGTTTTTAATTGCCAGCATCGTTTCTTGGTTGTGTCTAATGCCATTGTGAGTTTCGCCATCAACTATTTTCAAGTCGCCATTTTGATAGGGTTCTAATGTGGCTTCGAATGCACTTGTGTTAAAGGCTTCGTCTTGATTGCCTACCACGGTAAAAAAAGGGACCTTGATGGCTTGTAAGCCTAATTCATGACTTTCAGGGGACATACTTGCACTTGCGTTAAAACTATAGGTAGATAAAGGAGACTCTTTAGGTACGTTGAAAAAAAGTACAGGCAAGTCATTCCAAGTACTAATACCCACAGTGTTTAACAGTGCCAAGCCGATAATTCTCTGCAAATGAACTTTCATAAATGCTTCTTCGCTAGAAGCTGATGCCTTATTTAGAGTAGGAGAGTCCTGACCCAATAAAGGTGCAATCATTAACAAGGCATCCCATTTGGGTTCATTTTTTATTGCATTTCTCAACGTAATGCCAGCGCCCATTGAATGACCCGCTACAATGACTTTTCCTTCTGGCTTTTCTTGTTTTATTGCTTCGATAATGTCATTTACGTCATCCGCATATTGGTCGATATAATCAATATGCCCTTTAGTTCCAGAAGAAAGTCCATGCCCACGTAAATCCACCGTAACGACTTCCGCTAGAGTTGCCTCATTCAGAAGACCTGAGAATTTGTTGTATGTAAACCCATCTGACAAAACTCCATGAATAACCAAAATGGTCAAATTCGAAGATTCTTCGCCAAATCTTCTCGCATATATTTGACCTCCATCTACTAATGAAAATACATGTTCTCGAAAACTATAAGGTTGTTCAAATCCTAAATCTTGGAGCTCCTTTGCAGTCATTGTCATATTAGTCGACGCTTTAAATGTCGGAGAGTCCGAATTTACCAACAGGTAAGAACCACCAAAAAAAGCACTCAACAAAGCGAATGTAATAACTAAAATCTTGCGATAATTTTTTTTCATTTAACTTTCCAAATTAACTAAATTTTAAAAACTAAAATAATGAATCGCAGCAATGACAAAAAACTCACAGCATAAAATCATTTTATTGACTAAATTTGCGCTAGCACCAAATGGAACCAGTTAAATCTTTAGCTTCATGTGAGCAATTTAACTTATTGTTTTTTAATTGACTTTTTCTAACAGAGAGAGGTTGCATTTCAAAAGGTGGGGAATGATTGATATGTAGTGCACAGATCCCTGCGATCGAGTTCGGAAAGCTCTTTTGATCGAAAGTATCTAATTCTCATAATTGTGACACTATAAATTTTACTCGGGTGCTTTACCTTTTGCGTATGATATCAATAATTCGATTGTGAACGATTTGAGAAAGAAGCAAAGTGTCATCACCAGTTGTATTAACAAACTGAACAACAACGGTGTCAATATCGGCATAATAGCGGGCACGACTCCAGTAACCTAATACCCAGCCATCGTGCTGATACTCATAAAGCCCTTTATAAATCTCGGCTTCATCTTCGGTAAACAAGGAACCGTCATTGAGCACCCTAATAAATTTCCCTACGGCTTCTGCTGATGCGACCATACCTTGGTCTAGATATTTGAAATCATCTGGATATCCAATGTAATAACCACTCATCATCCTGTCTTGGTTAACCTCATTTACCGACATAAAAGTATCCGCAATACCCAAGGGAAATAACATTTCTTGCTTTATAAATTGCCCGTAGTCGTAACCAAGCATTTTTGTCATGATCTTATGCAACAGTAGGTAATTTGTATTTGAGTAGCTGTAGTCAGTGTCTGGCTTAAAGTCAGCTGGCTTATCAAGAATCAACGCTAAACCATCGATGTTTGATTTGCTCCAGTCAAATCCTTGAACATCAGTAAAATTCGGAATGCCACTTCGGTGTTGAATCATCATGCGAAGTGTAATTTTGTCGGCGTATTGGATACGTTCGCTTAACTCTGGCATATAGTCAACAAGCGTTTTTTCCAATGACAGCGTTTTGTTAGCTACAAGTTTTACTATTGCCGACGCATCATAAAGCTTTGCAATACTTGCTATTTTAAACAATGCTTGGGGGTCAGCAGGCGTTTTAGCATCGCGATTGTGATAACCTTCGGCATAGTATTCAGGCGGCTCGCCGTTTCTATCAACGTATACGATAATTCCATCTAATCGTTCGTCTACAGCATTCGCTAGCTCTTGCTCTATCGTATCTGGTGTCGATTTTAGGTAATAGAGCCCGAATTCCCAAGGCGCGAACACATAAATGCTAATTGTGGTTAAAATGGCGGCAGTGATAATACGTATAGCCGCTAGCTTAAATTTTTTCACCTTAGAGCTCCTTAGCTTTAGTGGCTATGATGATCATATCTGTTACGGTGCTGGTTTACATGCCTTAATAGAGTAGACTAGAGGGACCCATACTCCACTATGGTTAAGTGAAAACTTTCCTTTTTCTAGCTCTTCCATATTTTCAAAACAGTTATAAGGGCTATATGGATATTCGTTAAACTGCTCAATAATCAAGCCTGCATTAATGAGTGCATTTATGACTTCGGTTAACGGATGTGGCCAGGTAATTACAGTTAATTTATCACCATCATCATTTTCGGTATAAGTATTCTCTTCTTCAACATCGGGGATTGCATTTGGAAAGTAAGAATAACCAGAGATAACATCAAAAAAAGGATGAAACTCAACAATATAAAATACCCCTCCCGATTTTAGGCTGTTCGCTATTAAACTGGCCCATTTGTCTAAATCAGGTAACCAACAAAGTACACCGTATGAGGTAAATACAATATCGAATTGTGAATTGTTTCTCTGAGAAAATTCATAGAGATCTGCGCAAATGAATTGTGCGTCTAATCCAGTTTTTTCTGCCAACTTACGTGCACTATTTATTGCTTTTGAAGAAAAATCGACACCTGTTACTTTTGCCCCTAGTTGAGCCCAAGACAATGAATCTAAACCAAAATGACACTGTAAATGCAGCAAAGACTTGCCAGCGACACTTCCAACTTCATTGAGTTCTATTTCATTAAGTGAAGTTTTACCTTGAATGAAGCCTTCAACATCATAAAACTTAGATTTGAGATGAATTTCCGCTCTTCTGTTCCATGTATCCTTATTTACTTCAATATAATCCAAGTGTTTCCTCCTGCTTTTAAATCCGATATAAAAGTTGCTTCTTCAGAAAAATGCATAGCCATTTACGTCTGCATGATTTAGCTAGTCCAGCCACAACCTATATATTATTAGTTCTAAATATGAAACTAACACACAAATTCCATTCTAATTGGAACTTATTAACTGGCTAAATCTTATTTTGCAAAGTTACTTAATGCCGTACTTACTCATGATTTTGTCAACATCTCCATTTACATTGTATTTAGTCATTTCTTGTTCAAAAAATTTTATCAACGACATGACTTTTAGCGACTTTTCAAGCGAAGGTGTAAACGCAATATAGATATTACTTTTATTTAAACAACCGGCCTCACGAATTTGGTTATCCAGATTGGTTTGCTTTAATTCAAACAAGGTGGTGTTTCTCGTAAATAAAAAAGTATCAATACGACCTTTGAGCAGCATCATTGCACTTTGGTAAACATATCTATCGAGGTAAGGTAAATATTGAAATTGTTTTTCATTTGAGGCTTGAAATTCATTCAATTCTTCCAAAGACGTATCTTGAGCTACACCTATCGACAGCGAAGATAATGATTTAGGTCCTTTATAAAGCCAGTTACTCGCATTGGAGACAAAGAAACACATTTGCTGTTTACCAATAGGTATACTCGGGTAAATTAAAGTTGGTGCCTCATCTTTTGCGGGTGCTAACAGTGCATCATATTTCCCTTCATCAACCATTTTAATTGCACGTGACCATGGCATGCTATGAATTTCTAATTGATATTTTTCACTAGCATATATGAGTTCTACGATATCTTGCACGTAGCCCTTATTGACCTCTTTAGGACAGATCTGAGGGCACCAGTCTATCGAAGCAATACTCAACTTTACAATTTCTGTATTTTTTGCCGAATTAGCTAATGGAGGCTGTAGACAAAAAAACAATAAGATGAAAGGAATAAACTTAAACTTCCATTTACTTGTTATTATTTTCATAGCTGGCTTCTAATCCTTAATCCAACAAAGTTACCTTTCTAACCTAATGCCCAGCGAATAAATAGTTGGTATATTTAGTGTAAGATTCAGTTTGTTCTAATTTCAATTTGTAGTCCTTGGTTGTATGAATAAACCGTTCATCAAGTATTACCCAGATAAAAAATATTATTTTGCTCTCAGCCTAGTACATTAGAGCGCGTCATAGACATAAGTAGCAGAGCAAGACTTATTAACTAATGATTCGCAGTGTTAAAATAATTCTCACAATGTTTTTGAATTAATTTTAATTAGTTTGAATCTCATTTTAATTACCCAGTAAATCGTTGTAAGTACAACCAGAATAACTGGCAGTAATAGAAGCTCTGTTCGTTGTATAAACTCAGGTAAGTGCTTGGCTTGGCCAAGAAAGAATGCTGCTGTCGACATTAACAAGGGGAAAAACATGCGCCATAAATGTCTAACTAATCTGCTATTTCCACTTAATCCACCACGTAGTAGATAACGACAATCACCGATGCAGCATAAAGCCATGACACTGCCGAAAACGATATAAGCTTCAATGCCAAAACCACCTAGCTCTTTGCTCTCTATCTGGTTGATTAAATAAGAATACCAACCAAATCCAATCGTAATCAGAATGACAAACATAAACAGCAGCTTATCCAATGCATTGGTTTGCTTAGGTGGTTGCAAAATCGTGTTTATTGAAGACAACACTAAGTAGCAAAGTACTAAACCATTGAGCATCGAAAGCGGTATTTCTTTTATAATCGCTATATATGTACCAGTAAGCCCAAGTGCTAACATTGCTTCGACATAAACTCGACCTAAGTACTTATGTGTCATCTGTCCTTTTTTTGCAACAATCACTGAGTACCCAGTTAACAGAGCGATTGCACCCGCACATATATGAAACACTAAAAAAAACGATAAAAACATGGGGAGATTCCTCTAGTATTAACTGGCTTTTTCAAGCTGTTTATTAACTAAGTGTGAGTCACATTTAAACCCTGCCACTAAAAGATAAATCGGCACAATAAGTTGAGTTAGAGCAATAGGTGCTTGAATCAATGTTGGAATGGATAATTCAAAAAAGGTATGACCAACTGCAATCAACTGAAGTGTTACGGAGAAAACTGCGAAACTGGCAAGGTAAGTTGGCAACAGTTTTTCTCTTAAAACCAAGCCATAGAAAAACAACAAGCTTAAACTTGATATAAATATTGAAAAAAAGTGCGCCTCGTTTCTTCCTGTCGCCAGTAGCTTTTTCAGTGGTTCGAATGTCTCACTACTTGACCCCGCATCTAAATAACCACCTGTTAAAAAAACTACGTATTCAGACAGTTTTGCATATTCAACTGTAGAAAGTGCTACTCCTACTGCTGCCAAGACAATAAGAGTAATAAACATGCCGCTTTGTCTACTCACTCTGTCTTTTGGCAACAGCAAACCAAATACTAAATTAAGTGAACTAATAATAAGCGCCACAAGGGTTGCACTTCCTAGTATATAGATGAGTTCTTGAGTACCTACTGAGCCGTCATATCTTAAAATAGGTTTTAAGAAATAGAAATTTAACACTATTCCCAAGAGCATTTGCACAAGCATCAAACATGCTAATAATCTCGCGATGGATTTGTTACTGTTATTAAGTAGTGACATAAAATGCTCCCTTGTTGGTAATTAGGAGCGATTATACCCACTTCCACTAATGGCTTGGGTAACATAGTGTAACAATTGCAATAAAAGGTTTGTGTTTGACTCTCTCATGAAAGAATATGTCGTAAACAATACACAAGTAGCTACTATGACAAAGATATTAATAATTGATGATGATGAAGAGTTAACGGAAAGTTTAGCTGCTTTCTTCAACAATCATCAATGTGAGCTCGTCGTAGCCAATGATCCGCTTTTAGCGATGGCTCTAATAGAAAAAGAAGCACCACGATTACTGCTGTTGGATGTAATGATGCCAAGAATAGATGGCTTTACTTTATGTGAACAGATCCGAAAAAAATACACCTTACCTATCATTATGTTAACTGCTAGAGGTAAGTTAGAAGATAAAGTACATGGCTTCGAAATTGGTGTTGATGATTACTTACCCAAGCCTTTTGAACCATTAGAGCTGTTAGCCAGAGTACAAGCCTTACTTCGACGAACAAGGAGTAAAAAGGAAGAAATCAAAATACAAGAACACATTCAGTTTGCTAGCCTTGATATTTTTCCCGCACAGCAATTAGTTAAAGTGAACGGTGAAGAGATCAACTTGTCCGGCATGGAGTTTCACTTGCTTTATACGCTGGCGACCAATCCTGGCAAGGTTTATAACCGAGAACAAATTACGGGTGCCTTAAAAGGCGTAGAGGTTGACTTGTATGGTCGCGCTGTCGATATATTGCTCAGTCGACTAAGACAAAAACTGAATGATTCTGCCGCAGATCCTATGTTCATAAAAACCATCAGAGGCATTGGTTACACATTTATTGGAAAGCCGTTGTGAAACTCCCAAACTTGAACTTATACACGCGCTTCTTTTTGCTTTTTTCCATCACTACACTGCTACTAATTGTTCTGATTGTACTAGGGAGTTTTTCCATGTCTGAACAAAAGGCACAGCAAATTGTTTTAGATAGACATGAAGCGCTGCATGAAATGATGGCTAAACTAGTTGCAGGGGCAATCGATATTGAGCATTTAAAGACAGAAGCTAAAAAGAATCGTGTCGCGATACAAATTACCAGAGGTGAAAAAATTTGGTTAACCGGAGGTCCGCTACCAACACCGGAAAAGCTAATGAATAATGCAACACCTCTTGGCAATTTGTTTTTTACAAAAGTAGACTCAAAATACTTTATATTTACCACTTCAAACAACACAACCATCGCGGTCACCTCGCAAATAGCTAACCTTCTCGTTTACCCAAATTGGCTGGTATTTTGGCCCTGGTTTGGTGTGCTATTGGTATTGTTTGTTAATTATAAGCTGTTGAATAAGCAGTTAAATCCAATCCAAAGAGCCATAGACAGCGCCACCCAAATTAGCCAAGGCAATCTTAAACACCGCATTCAAACTCACCCTGCCAATGACTTGGGAAAACTTACCAACGGTTTAAATATTATGGCTGAAAATTTAGAAGAACTTTTTGCTTCAAAGAATGAATTATTGCTGTCAGTTAGCCATGAATTAAGATCTCCCATGGCAAGAATGAAGGTGTTGTTAGCACTTTTAAAAAATGATCAAACCGTGTCAAAACTCAATCAAGAAATAAACAAAATGGATGCCATTGTAGAGCAACTACTAGAAAGTGAACGGCTGCGAGATTCACACAAACTATTAAATTTAGAGCCATATTACTTTCCCAATGTGATAGCAGACATCATTAATAGTTTTGATGGCATAGACAACTTAACACTAGAAGGCTCAATTCCAGAGATAGTCATTGATATTGATTTAGGCCGCTTTAAGTTTTTAGTGCGAAATTTAATTGAAAATGCGCTAACCCATTCCACCGACTCAAGCCCTGTACTTATTGCATGCAAAAAGCGTTCAAATCAACTAACAATCTCGGTAAGAGATTTTGGTTCAGGAATGGAAGAACAGTTTTTGCCTAAGGTGTTTGAGCCCTTTTCTCAAGCAGAAAATGTAAACAACCGCAGCAATAAAGGTGTTGGTTTAGGGTTATTTTTATGCAAGCGTATCGCATTAGCTCATGGCGGCGATTTATCAGTAAAAAGTGAGCTTGGCAAAGGTAGTACGTTTATTTTTAAGTTACCAATCTCTGCTTAATGTTAAACTGTAACGGTATGATTTAACTAGAGACTTCGTTAGAGTTAAAATTACATTAACTAACGAGGTCAAAATGCCAAAGAAAACATTAACAATAGAATTCAAACGTGAGTGTGCAGAGCTAGTCATTATTCACGGTTATAAACACAAAGATGCAGCCGCAGCAATGATTGTTGGATTATCATCAATTCAGCGCTAGGTAAGCCAATACCGAAAAGAGCAAAAAGGTTACACACCCACAGCTAGCGCACTAACGCCAGAGCAAACCCGTATTCAAGAATTAGAAAAACAAATTAAACAGCTAAAAAGTGATAATGCGCTGTTAAAAAAAGCTTCAGCCTTTTTCGCTATGGAAATGAACAATGTCAGCAAGTAGGTGCCAAGCTGAAAAAGGCAGGAAGTAAGGTTCAGCAAATATGCCGCTGTTTATCGATACCGTTTAGCTCGTTTTATTATAGAGCTAAGCCAAAACCTATTTGTGCTGAACGTGTGAAGCTTGATGCAGCCATGAAGCAAATTCATGTCGATATGGACGCTACTTACGGCAAAGTGCGTATGCATGGTGAATTACAAGCATTAGGTTTTGATATTGGCCTTCATCGTGTTTGTACGTCGATGAAGCGATTAGGATTAGTCACTAAACGACCTAAGCAGTATAAATATCCTATGGGTGGTAAGCCGTCGGTAATTGCACCTAATTATTTAAATCGTCTTTAAGTCTTGTTGATACATAAGAATAGGCTTTACAGGCGTTTTTACTGGATTTTTGGCACAAAAAAGACGCTAATGTTCGTCTTTAATCGTTGAAATGGTGGCCCCTCCCTAACTTGAACAGGGGACCTGCCGATTATTATCTAAATAGCTTAGTCCCAGACATTAAATCTTTATCAAAAGTGAACTGATGCTCTTGCGGATTATTTAAACATCTACCGATGATTCTCGATTTAAATATACTTTGTTTCTCTAAGATAACAGAGTTCTCAAAGCCGTAAACATTAGCACATATAGGGCACTTTCCCTCAATTTGAACTGAACTTAGCCTTCTACTGATGTCAGTTATTTTCTTAGTATTAGGTGAAGCTGAAACTTCAGAAAGGCAAATCGAGCTCAAAGGTTGAAATATATGTTCAAGCAAAGTCATTTTACGAGTGCTAACACTAAGGATATTTTTCACTGGCATAAAAGTGATGTAATAAATGATAAATAGCGGTACCCATAAGTAGATTGAAAAGCCAGGTTTAACAAGCATCCAACCAAGATATATAGGCATAGCAATAAAATAGAGAATTAACACGATTAGCAAAAATTGTCTGTTTCGTGTTTTTTCAAAGAATGGACTGCAAGCGGTTAAATACCATGGGGTTCTTTTAAGTTTCTTCGCTTGGTAACGAACAGTACTAAAATCAATGGTAGAACTAGTAGAAGAATCAGTATCACCTTGCTTCGGATTATTTGCGTCGAGACTGACGGGTTCAATATAGAAAGCAGTCTCGTTGCCTGAACCGCCACTCCCAGATTGCTTCTTGATCATAGGAAAGAGAGTAAGCTCTTTTGATTCTCTACTTTCCCAGATGAATTTCTTATTGTCGTTGATTTTTTTAATCAGCCAATCTAACCAATTTACGTAGGTTTTTGGATCTCTTGGCCTTGATGTATTAGCAACATCAGACAATTGAGTACGTAGTAATTGTTCGTTATCCGATAGATGTAACAAACAAGCTACAAAAAACAACCTCTGCTCTTCACTTCTCATAACTTCATCCAAGAAGTCCAAAGCATCTATTAAAAACGAAATTTGCTTATCTTTCATAACCTTCCTTGTTCTATTTTCCGGAAATTCTAGAATTTCACGATTATCTTTCTGATTTTATTAATTATTCATATTGAGCGCACAAGCGCCACTACATATGAAACTTAATTAAGAAAAGGAAATATTATGAATGTATCAATGGCCCAGGTAAATAGTAACGAAATAAATGATATCGAAAAAACAGAGCTACATTACGGTATTAAAGACGGTCGTGTAGTACATGTTGAATCTGTAATTAATGGTCTTGATTGTGGGTGTTCATGCCCACACTGTGACAGTCAATTGATTGCCAAAAAAGGTAACGTACGTGTTCACCATTTTGCTCATTACAATGCGGTAGACTGTGAACATGGCTCTGAAACAGCAATACATCTGTTGGCTAAGCAAATAATAGCTGAACGAAAAGTTGTTCAGTTACCTGCAACATCTTTGAAGCAAATGACTCTAGATACTAATGTACATCCTCACCATGTTAACGAGTTTATACCAACGAAATTAGAAATGTTTGAATCAGTAGAAGAAGAGCCAACCATGGAAGGCTATAGACCTGATTTAACAGCATTAGGTTTTGATGGTGAATGGCTGGATATTGAAATAAAAGTAACTCACGAAGTTGATGATTTTAAAGCAACAGCTCAGATTGAACGCCGGCGTAATATGTTAGAAATTAATCTATCACAAGTATCTAGAGTGTTGCCTTATAAAGAACTAGAGGAGGTTGTACTGTACTCAGCACCAAGACACTTTATTTATTCTCAAGAGCACCATAAAATAAACTTAGTCCTTGAAGCAGAACTTGAAGAAAAAATTAAATATGTGGATAACTTAATACACAATGCCCAACCTAAGAGTAGCTCAGGACTAACTACTAAATGTGATGAAGCCGTCATGCTTATTGGTTATAAAATTGGTAGTGGTTTTTCAACCAAAAATCAGTCAGATTTTAAAATCGCACACCTATTTTATGTGAAGCCAGTTCAGTCGAAAGATACTGCTAACTTTAGTATTAACGGTAGTAAAGGTTTTGAAGTGGAGCAGGTAGATGTAAAAGAAACACTAAGTTCGAAGCTTGAAGGTTTGGATTTTCCCGTAGAAGTGAAACTTCAATATGAGCCTAAGCCCGGTTTTGGACGAAGAACCAAGTGGATCGTATCTGATATAACAGAAATCAATTTATAAGTCATCAATGCCCTAATTTGCATCCACTAATTAGGGTTATTATTAAAATGGACTTATGAATTTTAGCGAATAACTAGTAATTAATAGACTTATCAAAATTCCCCCAATGAAACGTGTCATATAATGCATTGATTTTAAATGATTAATTTACTGGCCATGGCGCGCCATGGCAAACGCTTTATTTCTTTGTGCTTTAAAGGTAGAGTCGAGTAACTAATATGATTTTTTATTCATAAGTATAAATAAATCAATGACTAATCGAACTAATACTTTCAAATAGCTAAAAATGTTTGGACATAATAATACAGTAAAAATGTCTGATTGTTTTCAATATATGATGCAAATATTATCTATTGGTCGGTTTTAAAATTTATAGTCTTTCAGGGATTTAGTTAAGGGATTAGAACATGCAAAAAAGACAAGGGGTTTATCAATATTCACCATCAGATTTGACACTTTATATGTCGAGTCATTTTGCATCTTGGATGGCTAGGTTTGTTATTGAGAGGCCAGATGAAGTTCCAGAAAAGGATGATGAAGACGAGTTAATGAGTTTACTTCAGAAAATGGGGTATGCTCATGAAGACGCTTTGGAAGCTACATTAGTAAATGAAGGGAAGTCATTAGTTAAAATCGATGGTAATACCCCTACTGAAAAATTTTCTGCGACAGTTGATGCTATGCATAGTGGTGTCGATGTAATTGTTCAAGGCAGATTAGAGTGCGCACCATTTGCAGGGTATTCTGACTTTTTGATCAAAGTACCCGGCGCTAGTAAATTAGGTGACTTCCACTATGAGGTGTGGGATACCAAGTTAGCTAGTACACTTAAGTCTTCGTTTGTTATCCAGCTTTGTTGTTATGCTGAAATGTTAGAAGAAATTCAAGGAGTGAGACCTGAAAAGATATCTGTTGCTCTTGGAAACGGAGAACTTTCTGTACTAAGAACTAACGACTATTTTCATTATTACCTTACGTTAAAGCAGTCATTTCTTAATGAGCAATCCAGTTTCGATGCTAACAGTATGCCAGATCCTGCTGAATCGAAAAATTTTGGAAGTTGGTCATCTTACGCAGAAAAACTTTTATTAGAACGGGACCATTTATCTCATGTTGCCACCATAACTAGCGGCCAAATAAAGAAACTTAATGCCGTTGGAATATTAACTATGCAGCAATTGGCTCAAACAGAAATCGACGCTGTACCCAATTTATCTCCAATTATTTACAACCGTCTTCAGCAGCAAGCGTTGATCCAGTTTAAGAGTAAGGGGCTAAGTAAGCCTTTATTTCGAATAATAAAATCTGATCCAAGAGAACGACAAGGCTTATCTTTGTTGCCGCCGCATTCGAAGATGGATGTTTTCTTTGATATAGAAGGCTTTCCTTTAGATGAAGGTGGTTTGGAATACCTCTGGGGGAATACTTACTTTGACGAGAATAACCAGCGACAATTTATAGACTTTTGGGCGCATAACCAAGAGCAAGAGAAACAATGCTTTCAAGACTTTATTCATTGGGTGTACGACCGATGGATTAAAGATCCATCAATGCACATCTACCATTATGCCAATTATGAAATTGCAGCCTGTAGAAAACTGATGGGGCGATATGGCGTATGTGAACATGAGGTAGATCAGTTACTTCGCAATGAAGTTTTTGTCGATTTGTATAAAGTGGTGAAAGGTGGGCTTTTACTAGGCGAGCCTCGTTACTCAATAAAAAATGTAGAACATTTATATCGCGGTAGCAGAGACACTGATGTAGGTACCGGTGGCGATTCTGTTGTTGTGTATGAGAAATGGCGAGAACAAAATGCTTTGAATAAAGAAGGGGATACCTGGCAAACATCTGCAATATTGAAAAGCATCCGTGATTATAATATTGATGACTGTGATTCTACTCAAGAGTTAGTCGACTGGCTAAGAATTCAGCAACAAGAAAATGCTATTGCGTTTGTTGGAAAAACAGACGTTGTTGAAGTTGAACAAACAGCAGAAATTACAAAGGTAGAAAAACTTAGGGATAATCTGCTTTGTAGAGCAAAGGCTGAAGAAGTTACTCAACATGAGCAAAGCTTGATTACTGAAAACCTAGCTTGGTCGTTAGAATTTCACCGAAGAGAGTCTAAGCCAATTTTCTGGAAAATGTTTGACCGCATGGGAGCGGAAGAAGGTGAATTGCTGGATGATTTAGATTGTCTTGCCTTTTGTACTCGTACAGCTAGAGCTCCTTTTAAAATCAAACGAAGTCATGGTTATGAATATAGCTTTGATGTTAACCAAGAATTTAAAGCGGCATGCTCAAGCTATTATGTGCTCAATGAAGAAACTGATGAAGGAAATTCGTTAAAAGTAAATGTAGATAGGGAGTCGAGCGATTTTGACAATGGTCTATTGGTTGTTAAATCAATGAAAAATGTACCTCCTCAAATGATGACTTTGATACCTGATGAATATGTAAACCCAACGCCTATTCCTGACGCTATTGCTAACGTTGTTGAAAAATACAATGACAATGGTGGTGATAATCTTGCGATAGTGGATTTCTTATCGCGTTCAACACCGCGAATAAACGGTTTGGTAGAAGGTAGTCTAATCGCTGACAGTAAAGATGCTTTTGAAAATTTACAGCAAATTATTACGGCGGTTAAGAAATTAGATAATAGTTACTTGCCAATACAAGGGCCACCAGGGGCTGGTAAAACTTACACAGGAAAACACGTCATTGCTGAACTTGTAAAAGAAGGCAAGCGTGTTGGTATCTGCAGCAATAGTCACAAAGCGATAAATAATTTGCTACTTACAACGGCAAAGTATTGCAAGGAAAATGATATCTCAGTCAGCTTTGTTTGCACCAAAGAAACAGACCCTGAGTTGACAGAGCTAGATGTTAATATTATCAAGAATAAGGATTTAGACCAGTGGGTTGAAGAGTCATGTGTTATCGGTACTACGGCATGGGGATTTTCTCGAAGTGAGATGATCAATCAGTTGGATTACCTATTCATTGACGAAGCAGGTCAAGTAAGTGTTGCTAACTTGATTGCAATTAGTCGCAGTACTAAAAACCTAGTGTTGATGGGTGACCAGATGCAATTAGGACAACCTATTCAAGGGACTCACCCAGCTGATAGTGGTGCTTCTATTTTGGATTATCTGCTAAAAGACAACCCCACAATTGACGAGAGAAAAGGTATCTTTCTCAATACAACATACCGAATGCATTCAGCAATAAATAAGTTTATCAGTGACGCTGTTTATGAAGGTAAATTAGTAAGTGATAAAGACAATGATAACCAAATCATAAGCATACCTAGTTCATATAAAGGGCCATTAAGTAAAGAAGCTGGTGTAATATTTTTACCCGTTGAGCATTTTGGTAATACTCAGGCTAGTGACGAAGAAGTCTCGGTAATAGTTGAGTCTGTTCTTGAACTGATTGGTAGAACATTTACCGATAAAGCAGGGCAAACGAGAAATATTAATTGGTCGGATATTTTGATTGTCGCCCCATACAACTTCCAAGTGAATAAACTAAAAGTTGCTTTTTCATCTTCGCCTGGAGGCGAAAATGCAAGAGTAGGAAGTGTTGATAAATTTCAAGGCCAGGAAGCACCAGTTGTGGTTTTAAGCATGTGTGCATCTGATGCAAATGAAAGCCCTCGAGGTGTAGATTTCTTGTTCGACAAGAACAGACTTAATGTTGCAATTTCAAGAGCTCAATCATTGGCTATTGTTGTAGCAAATCCAGCTTTAGCAAGCACATCAGTTAATGGTGTTAAACAACTAGCCAAAATCAATATGTTTAGCTATTTGTTGCAATATAAACAGGCTTAAAGACATCAATTTTTTAAAGGAAAGAAGTAACAATGAAAATTTATTCTAAAAACGATTCATTTGTATGGATCCCTGTAAGCCAAGTGACTAAAACATACACTCCTCGGGCCTTTCTTCCAGTAAAAGGTCTTGAGGAAGAATATGGGTACGGTTACAAAGCCGAACGGAGTATAGGTACTTACTTTGACGCTTTGATAGATATCCAGCAAGCTTTTAAAGATAAAGTGTCAAAGGAGTTTATTAAAGGAAATGGAGATATAGAATTACAATTTAAAGCTAGATGGTGGCATAAGAACCCCAATGGAGATTCAGCACTGCTTGAGCCTAAACATTGGGTAGAACTACCAGTAGAGAATATTTTAGCGGTGGATGAGAAAGAAATATCAGAGCTAATAGGAAGTTCAACTGAACCATTTATAACTTGGCGTACGTATAAAGAAAAAAGAGCCGGTATATCAAATAGGGTTGTTGAATCTAATTCGATTGAGCAGCCATCTAGTACTGAAGATGTAACAATAGATGAATATATTGATGCAACAAATGAAATTGATAAAAAAGTAGAAGTTTTAGTTAGAACTGAACAAGCCTTTTTGCGTGAAAAACTATTTAACTCTCATGATATTGCTACATGCTGTATCTGTAATTCTCCAATGCCAATAAAGTTTTTAGTTACTGCGCATATTAAAAAAAGATCTCTCTGTACAGATGCTGAAAAGCGCGACTATAAAAATATTGTGACACCAATGTGTAAGTTCGGTTGTGATGAATTATACGAACGTGGCTTCATAGCTGTACATGGTGGGCATGTCATAAACTTAAAGACCCCATCTAATGGCTATGGATATGATTACTTTAATGAATACTTAAAGAAAATCACAGGTCAAAAATGCAATACATATACCCCTAAAAGTAGTAGTTACTTTGAGTGGCACTATAATAAACATAAGTCTGTAGAGGACTAAGTAAGATATTATAGTGAAAAATAGCTGTTTTAGTCAGCCCTACAATTGAGATTAATGCCTTTGGACACACAGATTAAGTGACCATTATCGTATTTTAAACGATTTTGAAAATTAAAATGATATAAAACCGGTGTGACCTGGTGATTTATGTAGTAAAACGATGAACAATTGAATAGCAAATTGCCTTGTATTTTATGAGCTATAGAAGAGTGATGGTGGCCCCTCCCTGACTTGAACAGGGGACCTGCCGATTATGAGTCGGATGCTCTAACCAACTGAGCTAAGGGGCCATTTAGATTTGAATCGTTAAACAAAGGAGATTTGTAAAACGGCGTGCAGTATAAGCATTTTTTATTTTGTTGTCACTATCACTTAAATAAAAAATCGATAAATTTAATACTGTTAGCTCATTTGTTAAGCAACTAACGCTGATGTAACGCTAGTTGCTTAAAACTTTTGAATTTAGAGTCGTCTTTTTTTGATTAAAAGGTTTTCTTTCTATGGTTTTTCAATGCGGATAAAAACAGTAAACTGAATATCGTTATCCATGTTGTGCTTCCTCCACCACTGCTTTTTTGTGGAGTTACTGTGATCACTTCAGTTGGTGCAACTACTGAAATGGTGATTGATGCTGTCGTCGCTGCGCCTCGGTAGTCTGTAGCGGTAAAATTAAAAGTTAATGATTCAGCAGTAGTGGGGGCAGTAAAACTTGCCGTTAAAGTCTCTGCGTTTGTTAAGGTAACACTAGTGCCTGAGGTTTGCTCCCATAAATAACTCATTTCATCGTCGTTACTATCTGAAGCTTCGGCACTAAGGTTGACAGTTTGTTCAGTATTTACTTGAAAATTTTCGCCTAAGGTTACAGTGGGGGCTTCGTTTTTATCATCATCGGTAATGGTGAATACGATTTCGCCATGAGTGCCTAAACGAGCATTATCAACAGCAGTTAAGCTAAGAGTAAACACTTCATTTTCTTCTTCTATGTCGTCATTAATAATTGAGAGGGTAATTTCTTTGCTCGTATTGTCGCCATCAGCCCATGAAATTTCACCAGAAATATCTTCTACGTCACTGCCTAAAGTGGCGCTCGATGCAGAAAGTTGATAGTTAAACGTCAGCTCGCCTGTCGTACTGCCGATACGATTTACTTCAACGATATATTCACCAGTGTTTTCACTTAGCGTTATTGCGTTTGATGCAAATGTTCCAGAACCTGAGTCGACAATACCGGCGATATTGACTGTGGCATAACTGCTTTCTCCTAATACTGCGCCATTAATTGGATTGTATAAACGAATAAAAAAACTTTCTGGGAGCTCATTCGCTGTTTCATCTGCTTTTATGTCGATATTAATGTTTTTTTCGGTATTATCATTAGCTGCCCATGTCAGTGTCTCGTTTTCAACAACAAAATCAGAGCCCGATTGTGCACTGCCGGGGATCACTTGATAACTAACAGCAACGGCTGTATCTAATTCGGTACCATTTCGTTGAACATTAATTGATAAATTGACGCCTTGTTCGGTAGCGAATGCTTTGCTATCAAAGGCAAACTCACCTTTTGCTGAATTTTTAGCATTGTCTTTTAGTACGTAAAGGCCACTATTAATATCACTAACGAGTATATTACCTGAGGGTAAAAACGGGTATACGCCCCATGCACCGTTAAAATTTGCGCTATTGCTTGGTGTATAAGTATCAAAAAAGCCTACTTGTGTTGGCGTGGCAGGATCGGTGATGTCTAATATCGTTAAGCCGCGCTCATAGTTAGACATGTAATATCTGTTTCCGCGAACGAAGCCGTTATGGTCAATTGCTCTTGTAGGGCCTGTCCATTGTCCTACTTGAGTAGGAGTGGTTAAGTCTTCAATAGAAAAAATTCTGACGGTGGTATTGAGTCCACCACGATTTTCGTCAAATTCATCGTGTAGTAGTACAAACTGTTTATCTTCTGTTCCCCAGCCCGAGTGAACATATTGATTACTTTTGGCAACGTCGTTGTACTCTGCGCTGCCTAGTTGTGTTGCGTTATCTGGGTCGGAGATATTCCATAGTTTCATTTCTTTTTCATTAAAATCAACAAAAACCGTACAACTACCTGAAAGTAAGGCACAGTCACTGACTGCGCGTTGGTCATCAATAGATAAAGACGTGCCATCGTGAGTATAACCACTTCCATAGTTTTTAGTGCTGGTAAAACTTAATGTGGTTGGCGTTGCTAATGAGTAATTTTGAAACGCGCCACTTTTAGTGTTCGCGCCTACTAGTTGTAAACTTGCGGTTTGATCTGGTAAGGGAATATTTAAAGAGTAATCCACATTACTGATATAAATATTATGTGAAGTACTGACTACATTATTTTTTTCAATCAAGCTGACAGAATGAGGTAAGTTATTTAAATCAATGATTGAAACGCCACCATTATAACCCTCAGTTGTAACATAAGCATAGGCTTGCCATAGGTTGATGCTCTCATTAAAGTGTTGATACACTTTGACATCGCGCCATGATGAATTAACGCCTGAAATGGTGCCAACTTCAACAGGTTCACTTGGATTTGACACATCAACTATGATCACGCCATTGTTGATAGTCATCAGCGCAAACTCATTACCGGTATTTAAATCAACATGTCCCCAAATATCACTACCTGAACTAGGGGTACTCGACATTTGTGACAATGGCATATGCGCGAGTAAATCCACATTTTCACAGTCAAAAATATCGGCTTTACCGTCAACACAAGTTACGTTCTTTTGACTTTCATTTAGCTGTTGATAGCTCGCTAGTTTTGCCTTGAACTGTTTATCGTTAGCAAAAGATTTGCCATCGGCAATGATATGAAAACCATTTTTTCGCAACGTTTCAGCCATATCATAAGGAACATTTTTTAATGTTGTTACATTTGATTGTGGGCTTTGCGATTGAAAATGGTCAAAGCGATTATAGCCGCCATAAATTGGCACTAACGCGCTTTTTAAATAGAATAATTCATCACTAGAGGTTATTTGAAATTCACCGGCAGAGAGCAAAATTTTATCGCCCTTATTCGCTTGGCTCACTGCATATGAAATAGATTTACAAGGTCTTAATACATTATCGCAACGACTATTGTCTGTGCCATTAGGAGCAACAAATCGAGATTTATCATGTTCTGAGTGACTATAAACATTGATGCTAATAGATAACAGGCTCGTAACGGATAAAAGCGTAAAAAATTTATTCATGTAAATTCCTTTTTCATTGCACTGAAAGTGAGGTTACTACCAGAACAGGTGAAACTTGTATAACTGATGTCACTTAAGCAAGATTCAAGTGAACTTAAGTTGATTAACGATAAATATAACTTAGCATTAACGTTGCAAGTTTTGAATGTTTAGCCTGTTTTAAATGTTAATTTATTGTAAAATAAAGTGTGCATTAGCGAATTGTTTAGGAATTTTGATGGATAGTAAAAAGACAGTTTATCTGTTTATGATGTTATTTGTTTTTGGCTGTAGCAAAAACAATAACTCGGCAATATTAATGTTTGAGCCTATATATAATGGGCAAATTATTGAATGTAATAATAAGATTAATCATCAAAATAAAGCATGGCTTGTTAACCAATTACAGTTTTTTATTAGCCAAGTTCAGTTGCAAAATAGGCAAGGGAACTGGCAAAACATGGCGTTAGCGAAAACGACGAAACAAACCGAGAATACGGCGTTACTCGGTAGTACTTGCCAAGGGGCTGAATTTGAACATTGGCAATTAAACTTTAAGGATGATTTTAGCCTGGCTGACTTTCAAGCGGTGCGTTTTTCATTAGGTGTACCGTTTGAGCAAAATCATTTAAACCCTCTACAACAACCTAGTCCGTTGAATGATTCTTCTATGTTTTGGATCTGGCAAACGGGTCATAAATTTCTCCGTCTTGAAATGAGCAGTGGAGCTGATGATTGGCTTTTTCATTTAGGCTCTACTGGTTGTAAATCGCAAAGCGTGATGCGTGCGCCTAACGATGCTTGTCTTTATCCTAATGTATTTCAATTTCAATTACCCTTGGGTAAGTCAAATACTATTGCCTTTGACCTTAGTAAGTTAATTGGTGAGCTACCACTTGCTATGGCGACTAGTTGTCAATCAGAGCATGACAATCCAGCATGTCGGCCGTTATTTACACGGTTGATTGAAACTGGCAAACAAGCGGTTTTTCGAGTATCTATTGATGATTAATCGAGGTGTCTTATTAGCAAAAGGAGTTTTCAGTACGATAATATTGACGTTGATCTTCGTGTTATCTCTTGTGAGTTGTGACTCAAATAAAACTTCTACACTTGAATATCAATGGTCTATTCCGCAAGGTTTTCCTAAGCCGCAACTTCCGGCTAATAATCAGATGTCTGATGAGAAAGTCACATTAGGTAAACGACTTTTTTATGATAAAAACTTATCTTTTAATCAACAGCAATCTTGCGAAAGTTGTCATCAGCAAACATTTGCCTTTGCTGAGGCTAAGGTAACATCGGTGGGAACGAGTGGTGAAAGTCATCGCCGTAACGCACCGGCTCTTGTCAATATTGCTTATAATAAAACCTTAACATGGGCGCATGATGGTTTAACGTCGTTAGAACAACAAATTTTGATCCCTATGTTTGGTGAATCACCCATTGAGCTTGGTATTACAAGCTATGATGCTGAAGTTTTGGCGCGTTTTAAAACGGCGGAATATTTGCCTTTGTTTCGCGCAGCGTTTCCAGATCAGGAAGTCAGTTTTGATTTGATCGTTAAAGCATTAGCGAGTTTTGTGCGCAGTTTAATTTCATTGAATGCTCCGTTTGATCGGTATGCTTATCAAGGGGACGATAATGCCATTTCACCGTCAGCGTTACGCGGCATGAATTTATTTTTTTCTGAAAAGCTAGAGTGTCACCATTGCCATGGCGGTTTTAATTTTACCCAATCAACCAGTCATGAAAAGCAATTGATTGACCGGCGACCCTTTCATAACACAGGTTTGTATAATATTCAGATTGAAAATAAATCAATAGGTTACCCTGAAACTGATGTAGGTCTTGCTGAAATTTCTACCTTAGCGCGTGATAATGGTCGGTTTAGAGCACCAACGTTACGTAACGTCGAGGTAACCGCACCGTATATGCATGATGGTAGCATTAGCACTTTACCGGAAGTGTTAGACTTTTATGCGGCGGGAGGTCGTAAAATATCTGAGGGGAGTTATCAAGGCGATGGTCGAGAAAACCCTTTGAAATCCGCTTTTATTAAAGGATTTGAAATGAGTGCACAAGACAAAAACGATTTAATCAATTTCTTAAAAACGCTTACCGATGAAGAATTTTTATCGAATCCCGCTTTCTCGCAATCGATAGAGTAACTTTACTATCAAACTTATATTACTAAGAAAAGTAACTTGAAATAAGTTAAAAGAAATAAGTTAACAGAAATAAGCGATAAAAAATCCAGCGCTAAGGCTGGATTTTTTATGACTGCAAAGAATGATGATTTATCTATTCATGCTTAGGTCAGTTTATTCGCCGTCTAAGAAACTTTTCAGTTGCTCAGAGCGAGAAGGGTGGCGTAATTTACGTAACGCTTTCGCTTCAATTTGACGAATACGCTCACGGGTCACATCAAATTGCTTACCTACTTCTTCAAGAGTATGGTCAGTATTCATGTCTATACCAAAACGCATTCTTAACACTTTTGCTTCACGGGCTGTTAAACCAGCTAATACTTCGTGTGTTGCATCTTTTAAGTTTTCAGACGTTGCCGAGTCAACCGGTAATTCACCACTGCCATCTTCAATAAAGTCACCTAAGTGCGAATCTTCATCATCACCAATTGGCGTTTCCATTGAAATTGGCTCTTTAGCAATTTTTAATACCTTACGAATTTTATCTTCAGGCATGATCATGCGTTCAGCTAATTCTTCAGGAGTAGGTTCACGTCCCATTTCTTGTAACATTTGACGTGAAATACGATTTAATTTGTTAATCGTTTCAATCATATGTACTGGAATACGTATGGTTCTTGCTTGGTCAGCAATTGAACGAGTGATTGCTTGACGGATCCACCATGTCGCATACGTTGAAAATTTATAACCGCGACGGTATTCAAATTTATCAACCGCTTTCATCAAACCAATGTTACCTTCTTGAATTAAATCTAAGAATTGTAAACCACGGTTGGTGTATTTTTTCGCGATTGAAATTACAAGACGTAAGTTAGCTTCAACCATTTCTTTTTTCGCACGGCGAGCTTTTGCTTCACCAATTGACATACGACGGTTAATGTCTTTAATGCCATGAACGTTTAAGAATGTTTCTTCTTCTAATTGATTTAACTTATAAATACAACGCTCTACATCTAACTCAATATCTGCCATTTTTGTAGAATGCGGTAAACCTGCTGCACGTTGCTCGTCAAACCAATTTTTAGAGGTTTCGTTACCTGGGAAAATTTTGATAAAGGTCGCTTTTGGCATACCCGCACCAACTACACAGTGCTTCATGATTAATCGTTCTTGAACACGTAAACGATCCATCACGCTACGCATGTTTTTCACTAATCTATCAAAAACTTTTGGTACTAATCGGAATTCTTTAAATACTTCAGCTAGCGCATCAATGGCTGTTTGTGCGTCTTTATGGCCACGCCCTTTAGCAGCAATGACTTTATTAGCGCTTTCATAAGCTTCACGCAGTAAGGTGAATTTTTCACGTGCTAGTTCTGGACAAGGGCCTGTATCTTCTTCTTCCTCATCTTCATCATCTTCAGCGTTATCGTCTTCATCTTTAAGCTCTTCATCAGATAATTCAGAACCAATATGAGTCGCAGCCGCTGGAATTTCTTCTTCTTCAGCATCAGGGTCTAAGAAACCAACAATAATATCGCTTAATCGACCTTCTTCCGCTTCAAAGTTATCCCATTGCTCTAATAAGTAATTAATTGCAGGTGGGTATTCAGCAACTGAACGTTGTACTTCTTTGATACCTTCTTCGATACGTTTAGCGATAACAATTTCGCCTTTACGTGTAAGAAGTTCAACAGTACCCATTTCACGCATATACATACGTACTGGATCCGTTGTTCTACCAATTTCACTTTCAACGGTAGCAAGTGCCTGAGCTGCAGCTTCTGCCGCATCTTCATCGGTATTTGCTTCACTCATCATTAGCGTATCGCTATCAGGAGCATTTTCAAATACTTGAATACCCATGTCGTTGATCATACGTACGATGTCTTCAACTTGGTCTGAATCGATTATGTCTTGTGGGAGATGATCGTTAACTTGAGCAAATGTTAAATACCCTTGCTCTTTACCTTTGGTAATTAACTCTTTTAATCTAGATTGTGGGGCTTGATCCATTGACGAGTGTCCACCTAATTTATGGCTATCAAATTGAAAACAGTAAGCCGGAAATTATAGCCAATCAGTGACTAAATTACCAGCGCTAAACTATTATCGTATTATTTAAATGTTATATAGTTAAAATATGTTTTAACTTCAACCGGTTTAAGCTGTTAGAAGGCTATATAGCTCTTGTTTTTCTTCTTTGCTAAGGCCATTCTCTTGCTCTTTAGCAATTAATTGCTCTGTGCGTTGTTCAATAAATTTATTCAAAAAACTTTCTAAAATGTCTAAAAAAGTACTTTCAGCGTTTTCCGCTTCCACATAATGTTCAAGGCACATTAATTTAGTTAATTGCGCTCCTTCAGGCGTGCCACGAAAATACTCAATTAATTGCGCACTATTAATTTTGTCATTTTCATTACACAACTGAACCAATCGGTTTAATAACGGCATTCCTGGCATATCTAATTGTTGTAAAATAGAGCTGTCAGGGATTGCTTTTACAATATGGGGATGCTCAAGCAATAATGCAATAGCCAGTCGAATTGGCGTAATTTTAGGTTGCTTGGTTTTTGGTTTTTGTTGTTCTTTGCTATGGTGACGACGCAACTCTTCTAAACGTTTTTCACTACCGCGTGCAAATTTATTGGCAATTGATGAAATAATACTTTGCTTAAGAAAACTCTCAGGTAGTTTATTTAAATAAGGTTGAAAAAGTTCAACGAGCTTTGAAGTGCCTTCATTGGTATTTAAATCAGTTTGTTCTGATAAATTACTGAGTAAAAATTCTGATAACGGCATGGCATTATCTAAAATATTTTCAAAGGCGTGTTGGCCCTGTTCGCGAATTAATGAATCAGGGTCTTCACCATCAGGTAAAAAAACAAACTTGAGTGAATAGCCGTCGCGGATCAGCGGTAAAGCGTTATCCATGGCACGCCAAGCAGCATCTCGACCGGCTCTATCACCATCATAACAACAAATCACTTCTTTTACGGTGCGAAATAATGTTTGTAATTGCTCTGGGGTGGTTGCTGTTCCTAACGATGCTACGGCGTAGTTAACACCATGTTGTGCTAAAGCAACAACATCCATATAACCTTCAACTACCACTAAACGGGTCAGTTGTTTATTGGCTTGCTTAGCTTCAAAAAGACCGTATAGCTCTTGACCTTTATGATAAATACGCGTTTCGGGCGAGTTTAAATATTTTGGTGTGCCGTCACCTAATACGCGTCCACCAAATCCTAATGTTCGACCACGTTTATCGCGAATAGGAAACATAATGCGACCACGAAAACGGTCATAAGGTTTGTTTTTATCGCCTTGAATCGCCATTCCTAAATCAACCAATTGTTGGGTTATGTCGCGATTTTTTGCAAAAACGCTCATCATGCCATCCCATGCATCACTGATGTAACCCATGCCAAAATGTTTAACAATTTCTCCGCTAAGTCCGCGACCTTTTAAATAGTCTATGGCGGTATTTTTATCAGCAGCAACTTTTAACTGTTGTTGATAAAAGCGCGAAATACTGTCCATCAACTCGTAATCATTTTGTTTTTGTTGATACGCTTGTTGCTGTTTTAATTGTTGAGCAGGTGATTGGTTGTTCTGCTCTCTTGGCACTTCCATGTTGTAATGGGAGGCAAGTTCTTCAATAGCGTCAGGGAACTCCAGTCGATCAAATTCCATTAAAAAGGAAATTGCATTGCCGTGTTCGCCACACCCGAAGCAATGATAAAACTGTTTGTCTTGGCTAACGGTAAACGAAGGGGATTTTTCTGTATGAAATGGACAACAGGCTTGGTAGTTTTTACCTGCTTTTTTTAACGGTACTCTCGAATCAATTAGTTCTACGATATCAGCGCGTGCTAATAAATCGTCGATAAATTGTCTGGGGATCATACCTGCCATGTATTTAAAAAACCTATTAGAAAAGAGTTAGTGGTGCAATTAACGTCGAATACGACTAAAAATAATCTTGCTACTTTAGCGTAAATATAAAAAAACCGCATCTATAAAGAGGCGGTTTTTATCGATAAAGTTCCGATTGATTTTAACTATTTAAGGCCGATCTAACTTGACCACTTACCGAGCCCATGTCTGCTTTACCTTGCATAGCTGGTTTTAATAGCGCCATTACTTTTCCCATGTCAGCCATAGAAGCTGCACCAGATTCAGTAATTGCATTATTTATCAATTCTTGGATTTCGTCTTGAGTGAGTGGTTGTGGTAGAAAGGTTTCTAACGCGACCACTTCTGCTTGTTCATTTGCCGCCATGTCATCTCGACCACCGTCGGTAAACATTTTGATAGACTCTTTGCGTTGTTTAACCATTTTGGTTAATACGGCAATGATGTTCTCATCAGTTGCTTCGGTGTTGTGATCAATTTCAGCTTGCTTGATAGCAGACAATGCCATGCGGATAACGCCAAGACGTAATTTGTCTTTAGCTCGCATGGCATTTTTCATTTCATCTTTGAGTTGTATGAGTAAGCTCATAATACTGATTCAGTTAACTCAAATAATAACTAAGATATTTTCTTAGTACATGCGAACGCGACGAGCGTTCTCACGAGAAACTTTTTTAGCAGCACGTTTAACAGCAGCTGCTTTTTTACGTTTACGTTCCCAAGTTGGCTTTTCGTAACATTCGCGACGACGAACTTCAGAAAGGATACCTGCTTTTTCACATGAACGCTTAAAACGACGTAATGCTACGTCAAATGGTTCGTTTTCTCTTACTTTAATTACTGGCATGTACTGTTTTACCTTAGTTATGTATCTATATAAATCGGTGTTCGATTTCAGCCATTTGGCCTCATCTTCACCCACTCTATTAAAAATTGGTGCCGTATTCTAATGCTAAGGTAAGGTGCTTGTAAAGTTATAAATGATTTTTATCCAGTAAAGCTGCTGGTGTAAAAAGTTGTTAGCAGGTAAAATCGGCGTCTTTACATTCATAGCAGAAAATTTGGGCTAATAAATAATGCGTATTTTAGGAATTGAAACCTCTTGTGATGAAACGGGTATCGCCATTTATGATGATGAAGGTGGAATTTTAGCGCATCGTTTATATAGTCAAATTGCCGTTCATGCTGATTATGGTGGAGTTGTACCTGAACTCGCTTCGCGGGATCATGTAAGAAAAACCATTCCTCTTATTAAAGAAGTTTTAGCGGAAGCTAATTTAACGCCTCAAGATCTTGATGGTGTTGCTTATACTTCTGGCCCTGGTTTAGTTGGTGCGTTATTAGTGGGTTGTTCAATTGGTCGCAGTTTAGCCTATGGTTGGGATTTACCCGCTGTTCCTGTGCATCATATGGAAGGGCATTTATTAGCGCCAATGTTAGAAGATGATGTGCCTGAATTTCCTTTTGTTGCACTATTAGTGTCTGGCGGTCATACCATGTTAGTTCGGGTTGATGGGATTGGCCAATATGAATTGTTAGGTGAATCGGTTGATGATGCTGCCGGTGAGGCATTTGATAAAACGGCAAAATTATTAGGGTTAGATTATCCTGGAGGCCCTGCGTTATCAAAAATGGCAGAAACGGGTGTTCAAGGCCGTTTTAAATTTCCAAGACCAATGACAGATCGACCAGGATTAGATTTTAGTTTTAGTGGTTTAAAAACTGCAACCGCAACTGCTATTCATAAAGAAATTGACTTACATGGCACGATGGATGAACAAACTCATGCTGATATTGCCTATGCCTTTCAAGAAGCTGTGGTTGATACTTTAGCGATAAAATGTCGTCGAGCCCTACAACAATGTGAATTAAAGCGTTTGGTTATAGCCGGTGGTGTAAGTGCAAATACTGTTTTAAGAGCTAAGCTTGAACAAATCACACAAAAAGTTGGTGGACAAGTCTATTATCCTCGTCCTGAATTTTGTACTGATAATGGAGCGATGATTGCGTTTGCGGGCATGCAACGATTAAAAGCCCAACTTGATGAAGGCCATGATATTGATTTAACGTTTAAAGCAACACCTCGTTGGCCTTTAGATAGTCTTTCTGCTATCTAAATAAATGAAATAACACGAGGGAATTTAACTGTAATAGATAAGTTTCCTGTGGTTCGCTATTTATAAATTCAACTTAGTATTAACTTTAGGCTCTGTACCTTTTATTAAGCGAATAATATTTGCCTTATGTCTAATGATGATAAGCACGGAAAGCATGATCACTGGATAGGTGTAAATTGGTTTTAGTAACCAAGTATAAAAAGGAGCGAACGAAACGGCAACTATTGCGGCTAAGCTTGAAAATCGAGTAAATTTAAGCGTAGTCAGCCAAGTAAGAATTAACAACCCACCTAAATCTAAACCTATGGGCAATAATACTCCGAAGGCGGTGGCAACCGCTTTGCCTCCTTTGAAGTTAAAAAAGATTGGAAACATATGACCTAAGCAGGTTGCTAAAGCAATGACACCTAAATAAAGAGGTTCAACATTGATAAAGTATGCGCCCCAAACAGGTATAGCACCTTTTAAAATATCAAAAATTAACACACTGATAGCTGCCCATTTACCACCAATGCGATAAACATTAGTAGCTCCGGGATTTTTTGAACCTGTGGTGCGGGGATCAGGAAGGTTTAATACTTTGCAAACTAAAACAGCACTGGATATTGAACCTAATAAATAGGCGGCAATCATCAATGCGAAAGTGAGCAATAGCATGTAAAAGTCCTTTTATTAGTGAGTGTTGGTGTTTACTAATTCAGTATTGTATAACTTAGTTCACTAGTTTTTCTACTCTTAGGCAGGTAAACTCGCCAATTAATTTGTAATATACCATTAATCATTCATAAGTGGTTGACCTCACCCTAGTGTATTCAAGCCATTTATTGATAAAAGAGTAGCATTAAGATGGATAAAGTTTTTATTCGCGGGTTGAAAATTCAAACAACGATTGGTTTTTTTGCCTGGGAAAAAGAAATAAAGCAAACGTTAGTCATTGATCTGGCTATGGGGTGGGACACACAATTAGCCGCTGAAAATGACGAGCTTGCAAAAACTTTAGATTACGCCGAAATATCTGAAAAAATAGCCCTTTTTGCTAATGACAATCCTGTAGATTTGTTAGAAACACTCGCTGAACGTTTAGCCAACTATTTAATGTCAACGTTTCAAATCCCTTGGTTAAAACTAAGTATTGGTAAACCAGGTGCCGTTCATAATGCTGATACAGTAGGTGTGGAAATTGAACGAGGCCAAGCGTTGTAATGGTGCAAGTATATTTATCGCTTGGCAGCAATATTGACCGTGAAAATAATTTAACCTCTGGTTTAGCTGAATTAACCTCGATTTATCAAAAGTTAACTTTATCTTCTTTATTTGAAAGCGAGGCGGTTGGTTTTGATGGCTCTCCTTTTTATAATATGGTGGTCGGTTTACAAACAAGTCAAACAATAGAAGCATTAAGCACAACATTACGTGACATTGAATTTAAATTTGGCCGGGAAGTAAACGCGAAAAAATTTAGCCCAAGAACGTTAGATATCGATATTTTACTTTATGGCGATCTTGTACAAGCAGAGCCTGTTCAACTGCCGCGTGAAGAAATTAGTTTTAATGCTTTTGTTTTATGGCCTCTTGCGGAAATAGCGCCACAAGAAATACACCCTGTACTTAAGCAAAGTTACCTTTCTTTATGGCAAAACTTTGATAAAAGTACGCAAAAATTAGCAATCATTCCGTTTAACTGGCAAGGATAATCAACTAAACATGAGCACTATTGAAATTTTTTTCTTAGCTTTAATACAAGGGTTAACTGAGTTTTTACCTATTTCTAGTTCTGCCCATTTAATATTACCGTCAGCTGTATTGGGCTGGGAAGATCAAGGACAAGCATTAGATATTGCACTGCATGTAGGAACACTATTAGCTGTAGTTTTATATTATCGAAAAGAAGTTGGTTCTATGGCCGTTGCATGGTTTGGCACGATAGGTATTGGGCCTGAAAAAAGCAAGGCATCTTTTGATGGTAAGTTAGCGTGGTGGATTATACTCGCGTCAATTCCTTTAGGTTTAGTTGGTTTTCTAGGTAAAGATTTTATTGAAGAGCATTTACGTAGTGCGGCAGTAATTGCGCTTACTACGATTGTTTTTGGTTTTTTACTCGGTTTTGCTGATATCAAAGCTAAAGAAAACGTCAATATTGAAAAGCTAGGGTTAAAAGGCGCAATTATTATTGGTCTTTCGCAAGCATTAGCGTTAATTCCAGGTACGTCACGATCAGGTATCACCATGACATTAGGCATGATGCTTGGGCTAACTAAAGAGAATGCGGCTAGGTTTTCTTTTTTATTATCTATTCCCGCTATTGTCATGACAGGCAGTTATTTAACGTATAAATTAATTACTTCTGCAGAAGCAGTTGATTGGCATACACTTGGTTTAGGAAGTGTCTTAGCGTTTATCAGTGCTTATGCGTGCATCCATTATTTTTTAATCTTAGTAGGTAAATTAGGCATGATGCCCTTTGTTATTTATCGCTTAGTACTTGGTTTTGGGCTTGTATGGTTTTTAATGAGCTAACCAAGATACGACTTTACATATATAACTTAACTGAGAACGCGCTTTTATAGCGCGTTTTTTCATTTTAAACTCAATGGGATATTTTTCTTTCAGTTTACGTAAACGTTAAATAATTGGTGAGAATTTTTTAATCTTTGTTTAATATAGAAGGATTGAAAATTATTTTATGAATATGAGCAATTCTAATGAATCTTTCGTTAACTGAAGAACAAGTCATGATTCAAGACATGGCGCGTAAATTTGCTGAAACCGAATTAGCCCCAGTTGCAGCCGAGCTTGATGAAACACAAAACCAAACACTTTTTTTAGCAAATTTAGCTAAATTAACCGAATTGGGCTTTATGGGATTAAACATAAAAGCTGAATATGGTGGAGTAGAGGCAGGCACTGTTGCTTTTAGTTTAGCGATCACTGAAATTGCTCGTGCTTGTGCTTCAACTGCAGTCACTACCTCGGTAACGAATATGGTGGCAGAAGTGATACAAGCAATTGGTAGCGAAGAACATAAACAAACGTACTTACCTAAGTTATGCAGTGGCGAATATCAAGCAGGCGCATTTTGTTTAACGGAAAGCGGTGCCGGCTCTGATCCTGCCGGCATGAAAACAACGGCAGAATTAGATGGTGATGAATATGTATTAAATGGCAATAAATTGTTTATTACCAGTGCAAGTTTTGCTGGGATTTTTGTCGTTTGGGCAGTCACTGATGCTAGTGCGCCAAAAGGTAAAGGAATATCTTGTTTCTTAGTTGAAGCGAATACGCCGGGTATTACAGTTAGTAAGGCTGAGGAAAAGATGGGGCAGAAAGCCTCGCCAACGAATGAAGTTAGTTTTACTCATTGTCGGATCCCAAAAAGTGCATTAATGGGCGGAGAGAACAAAGGCTTTGCCGTTGCGGTAGGTGAATTAGCTGGGGGGCGAATTGGGATTGGCTCGCTAGCATTAGGTATTGGTTTAGCTGCCATGGATTACGCGCGTGATTATCTGACTGAGCGTAAACAATTTAATCAGTCGTTATCAAATTTTCAAGGTTTACAGTGGAAACTTGCCGACCGTTACACTGAACTTGAAGCGGCTAGGTTGTTGTTAATGCAAGCCGCTTACACCAAAGAGCAAGGTCTACCGTTTGGAAAGCAAGCGTCTATGGCGAAATTATTTGCCGCAGAAAAAGCCAATACTGCTTGTTATGATGCGCTGCAAATGATGGGAGGAGCAGGTTATATTAAGGAATATCCTCTTGAACGTTTTGCCAGAGATGTGCGTGTGACGTCAATTTATGAAGGGACGAGTGAAATTCAAAAAGTGATTATTTCGAGAGCTTTACTAAAAGAAATCTCGTAATCGTTTTCACAAAAATAGTGAGCAGTGCATGTTACTAAATTAGTTAAAAGCTCGGGAGTAAGCATTAAATATCATGCGTATTGTTTAACGTTGATATTGAATCTTTTCCTTGAGCTTTGGCTTGATACATAGCGTTATCTGCAGAGATAAACCATTCATCGGCTGAGTCTTTACTATGTAATTCAGCGATACCGATACTACATGTTACCTTAGGGCAGGCATCACTTTTAATTTCTTTCAATGCTTGTTGAAAACGTTTCGCTAAAAGTACCGCTTCATCTAAATCGGTTTCAGGACATAATAAAACAAATTCTTCACCACCCCATCTCGCGACTATATCTGAATTACGTGCGCACTTGAGCAGCACATTAGATAGGGTTTTGAGAATATCATCACCTACTTTATGGCCAAGTGTGTCATTGACTTTCTTAAAGTCATCGATATCAATCATGATCAAACACGAACGTGTGTTGTATCGGTCTTTTAATTTAATTTGTTGATTGATCATTTCAGCTAAATGAGAGCGGTTATAAAGCATGGTTAACGGATCTCTAATAGACAACTCTGCTAGCTGTTTATTTTTAACATCTAATTGAGTATGAAGCTTTTTCAGGCTGATATTCTTATCGGCTAAAGTTTGACTATAACGAACAGAGCGCGAATAACCGAAATATAAAATAATAAAAAGGATACTAAAGAAAGAAGTTAAACCAATAAGAAGTGTGTAATCGGTAATGCGTACAAAATTGGTCGCTTTTAAATAGTCAAAAACTTTTTGATGCTCTTGAACAGTGATTTTACTAATTGCTTGATTTAATTCAGGTAGTAAATACTCTGATTGTTTATTTACACCAATACGTAATTTATCTTCGTATTCTGAAATACCGACAATTCTTAATTTGGAAAATGAAGCGTCTTGTATGATTTTATTCGCACTATAATAAGAACCCACATAATAATCAATTTCTTTGGCTTCTACTTTTTTCAAACCTTCAAGTTCACTATTTACAGCAACAACATTCATATTAGGAAACGTTTTTTTTAAGTAATGATATAAACGATAATCCATTACAACTGCAATTGATTGTGAAGTAATGCTCGATAAATTACCGATCAATGGTTGGTCATAATGAGCATAAAGCGCATTCGGCGCATGAAAATAAACATCAGAAAACGTTAAAAATTTATCCCTCTCAGGTGATTGATTTAACATTGCGATAAATTGGCATTGATCTTCTTTGGCAAAGTGTAAGGTTTGCTTCCAATCCGTTGTCGGAACAAGTGCAAATGAAAAGGAAGTGTATTGACTGATAATGTCTAGATATTCTTTTGAAATACCTTGGTGTTGATCATTTATTATGGATTCATAAGGAGCCCAATTAGGATCAACACAATACTTAACTTTAGTTAGCTTTGAGCTTTGGGCAAAAGCAACGCTTCCCCAAAGCATTAATATGATTAACAGCAGATGAATGGTGTTTTTATACAAACAAAACCTATCTTTTTATTATCTGGTAATAAAGCACGAAAAACGCTTACCTTGTTAAACTACAATATTAGCCGATTTTGATTAAAAGAAAAGCCACTCGTTTAACCTTGTTATATATTTTATTGCCCCAAAATAAAGTTTATTGAAAAATGAGAGATTAGGTCGAATATGAATGTTGCAATGACAATAGAGAATTTTCAAAAAATTATTGTAGAAGATTCAAAAGAAAAATTAGTTTTAGTCGACTTTTGGGCGGAGCAGGTTCCGGAAAGTGTCGAATTAAGAGATAAATTATCAATAGCACTTAATTCTTTTGAGGCGCATATTTTATTTGCAACGGTGGACTGTCAAACCGAACAACAAATTTCACAACAATTTGGTATTCAAGGATTGCCTACCGCAGTATTAGTAAAAGATGGTCAGCCTATTGATGGCTTATCGGGCCCGCAAACTGATGAAACAATCAAAGCCTTTTTAGAAAAACATTTGCCGAAAGAAGAAGACCTTTTATTTGCTCAGGCTAAAGAGTTAATGGCTGGCAACGATATTAACCAAGCTTTTACTGTTATTTCGCAGGCATACCAACTGAATAATGAGCGTGCAGATATTAAACTTTTATTAGCTGACGTTTATATTCAAACCGGCAAAATAAGTGAAGCTGAATCTTTGTTATCAACCATATTAATGGTAGATCAAAATAGTGAATACCATGCGGTGATGGCGAAACTTGAATTAGCGAGTCAAGCGGCAGACTCTCCTGAAATTCAAGCGTTAGAAAGTGAGTTAGAAAAAACGCCTGACAATGTTGAGTTACAACAAAACTTAGCGGCTCAATATAGCCAAGTTAATCGCCATGAAGAAGCATTAATTCTGTTATTTAGATTGGTGCAAAAAGATGGTAGTGATACGCAAAGTAAACAATTATTGCTAGATATATTAAAAGCCTTGCCTGACGGCGATCCGCTAGCGACAAAGTTTCGTAGAAAGTTATATACCTTAATGTATTAAATGTATTAAATGTATTAAATGTATTAAATGTATTTCACTATCTATATTGGCATCTTGTTACGTATAAATGACAGCCCTTAGCTATTAATTACTTGTACTAGCTCAGACTTGATCTGACAGTTACCCGTTTTTTAATCGGTGACTGTCAGTTTAAATTTGAGCTAAATTCTTCTCAGCCCAAATCGATTTCCCATCAAGTAATGTTTCAAATGGCGTTCTGCCACAGCACATTTTTCCCTGATGAGTTCGCTCATTATTGTAATAAGCCATCCATTCGTCCAGATCTTTTTGAAGTTCTTCAAGCGAGCTGTAAAGCTTTTTACGGAACGTGACTTGATAGAACTCATTAAGTATCGTTTTGTGAAAGCGCTCGCAGATACCATTGGTTTGAGGCGACATCGCTTTAGTTTTCGTATGGTCGATATCATTAATCGCCAGATATAGCTGATAGTCATG
>NZ_JAUOPE010000019.1 GCF_030546755.1 Colwellia sp. 1_MG-2023 | reverse complement strand
TTTTTCTATTTTTCTATTTTTCTATTTTTCTATTTTTCTATTTTTCTATTTTTCTATTTTTCTATTTTTCTATTTTTAAAAATAATAGCGTTTTCAAATAAAGATACATCAAAAACTAAATACCACAGGCATAAGCCAAAGCTTTACTCTTTAAGCTTGGTAACTTATTGGCCATAAATAACCCAGTATTGCGGAGTATTTTGATTAAACTTGAAGGATGGCTAAAGCCACTGTAAAGCATGTCCATCGCAGACATCATTAATAAGTTATCTCGTCTTCTTGCTTTCTCATATCCCGCTAATACATCAATGTCATGCCAGCATTTACCCTCTCCTATTGCTTTAGCAAGTAGTTCTTGTAATGCTTTAACATCTTTAAAACCTAAGTTTACCCCCTGACCTGCTAATGGATTAATGGTATGAGCAGCATCACCTACCAAAACAACACGTTGATTTTGGTACTGATTAGCATGTCGTCGAGTTAACGGAAAACTTGCTTTATCAATAACGTTAATTTTGCCAAGTTTTGCCGGAAAGGCTTCGATAATAGCCGATTGTAATTGTTCATTTGATAAGTTGGATAATCGTGAAATTTCTTCTTTATCGTGATACCAAACAAGTGAAGCATGATGACCTAGCATAGGTAACATCGCCACAGGTCCCGATTCACGGAAATGTTGCCAGGTTATATCTTGCTGATTCAATTCAGTTTCAACATTAATTAACATTGCAGCTTGTTGATAATCCCAGCCAGTTGTACCTATATTGGCAAGTTGTCTAACCTGAGAGTTAGCACCATCAGCCGCGATCAATAGTTTTGTTTCGATAGTTTGACTCGATAACTGTACGCTCACATACGCATCGTTTTGTTCAAAACCAAACAATGATTCTGGACAATACAATGCTATATTTTCATGGGCATTAATTTGTTGCCATAAAGACAATTGAATTAAACGATTTTCGACAATATGACCAAGATGTTGTTCATTAATTTCTGCTGAAGAAAACTCCGTATAAGCAGACTCTAACTCCCATACGCTTAATCGACGATACGGGCACACTCGCCATTGTTTAATTTGTTGCCAAGCATTTAATTGCTCTAATAAAAATTGAGATGATAACGAAATGGCAGAAACACGTAGATCAAAAGGCTGATTTTGAAGAAATGGTGTTGGTGCTGACTTTTCAATTACGGCAACCTTTAGTCCTAGCTCAGCAATGGATAAAGCACTCGCTGCGCCCACCATGCCACCGCCCACAACAACACAATCAAATTTATCCATGAAGTAACATTCTACTATTGTTTTTCAACTATTCTATCTAACCAAAGTCACGAATTCGATAGTTATATCTTTAATTGTAATTATTTATCGCCTTCAAAGGTAAGTAGTATTAAATTTAATGCCGTGCCGTAATAAATTGAATTTATATTTCGCTATGAAAATTCTTCAACAATTATTTTATTTTTACCAAATTACATCCGTTATAACTAGCCTCAACATTAAAGAAAGAGTAAAATACGCCCCCTAAAATTCTCTAGCAAAAACTAGAACCAATTTCATGAACACAATAGGCATAAATAAATGAGTAAAAAGTTATATATTAAAACCTGGGGTTGCCAAATGAACGAGTATGACTCGCAGAAAATGGCCGAATTATTAGACTCCACACATGGCTACGAATTAGCTGAAGAAGCTGAAGATGCTGATGTGATTTTACTAAATACCTGTTCTATTCGTGAAAAAGCACAAGAAAAAGTATTCCACCAATTAGGTCGTTGGAAAAACTTAAAGATAAACAAACCTGATTTGCTCATTGGTGTAGGCGGTTGTGTTGCTTCTCAAGAAGGCGATGCTATTCGTCAACGAGCACCATTTGTAGATATGGTTTTTGGTCCACAAACCTTGCACCGTTTACCCGAAATGATCCAACAAGTGACGGGTGATCACAACCCTGTGGTAGATGTTAGCTTCCCAGAAATTGAAAAATTTGACCGTTTACCTGAGCCAAAAGCAGAAGGCGCGACGGCATTTGTTTCGATTATGGAAGGATGTAGTAAATACTGTACCTTCTGTGTAGTTCCTTATACCCGTGGAGAAGAAGTCAGTCGCCCATTAGATGATGTGTTGTATGAAATTGCACAATTAGCTGAACAAGGCGTAAGAGAAGTAAATTTACTTGGCCAAAATGTTAATGCATATCGTGGTGATTCCCATGATGGTTCAGTATGTCGTTTTTCAGAATTAATTCGTTTAATCGCTACCATTGATGGTATTGATCGCATCCGCTATACAACCTCTCATCCTGTTGAATTTACTGATGATATCATTGAAGTATATAAAGATGTGCCAGAGCTAGTAAGTCATTTACACTTACCAGTGCAAAGTGGTTCAGATAGAATTCTCACTCAAATGAAACGTGGCCATACGGCGTTAGAATATAAATCGCAAATTAGAAAGCTTAAAAAAGCTCGTCCTGATATTTGTATGTCTTCTGACTTTATTGTTGGATTCCCTGGCGAAACCGACGCAGATTTTGAAGCGACAATGGACTTAATTAAATCGGTTGATTTTGATTTAAGCTTTAGCTTTATCTATAGTGCACGACCAGGAACACCTGCAGCCGATATGGTTGATGATATTAGTGATGACACGAAAAAACAGCGCTTACAAATATTGCAAGACCGCATCACATCACAAGCATTACGTATTGCGCGCCAAATGCTTAATACGGAGCAACGTATTTTAGTTGAAGGTCCTTCTAAGAAAAATCCAATGGAATTACGTGGCCGAACAGAAAATAATCGTATCGTAAATTTTGTTGCGCCTCATAGCGTAATTGGTGGTTTTGTTGATGTTAAAATCACGGATGTTTATGCCAATTCATTACGCGGTGAATTGGTTCGTCAAGAAAGTGAAATGGGATTACGTATCGCTCACTCTCCTGCTGATATCTTATCAAACAGTCACCATAATGCGAAACCAGCTAATGTAGATGAGTTAGGTGTAGGCACTTTTACACCATAACTTTTGATATTATTCGCCGCTAACTAGCACGACTTGTGCTCGTTAGTGGCTTGATTACTAATAAAATGGACAACAAACTTTTGAGTAAAGAAAAGCAAAGTATTTTAACGTTAGAGCCTATCGACAATACAAGACAAGCGAATCTTTGTGGCCCTATGGACGATAACTTAAAAACCATCGAGCGTCGTTTAGGGGTAGAAATTAGTTATCGCACCAATCATTTCAAAATTATTGGTGCGCCAGCTCAAATTAAAGCGGTTGCTAAAATTTTAAAAGATTTGTATCTAGAAACTGAAACCGTCAAAGGTGAAAGTAAAACAATCACCGATGAAATGGTGCATCTAGCTATTGTTGATGCCAATGTACTTGAGCAAGCACCCAGTAAAGTCGATGCTGACTTTAATAAAATGGTGACGATCAAAACTAAACGCGGTGTTATTAAACCTCGTAACGACAACCAATCTGCTTATGTACAAAATGTCTTAGTCAATGACATAAGTTTTGGTGTTGGTGTTGCAGGCACAGGTAAAACTTATTTAGCGGTTGCTTGTGCTGTTGAAGCTTTAGAAAGACAAGAAGTTAGACGTATTCTTTTAACTCGTCCGGCGGTAGAAGCGGGCGAAAAATTAGGTTTTCTACCTGGTGATTTAACACAAAAGATCGACCCTTACCTACGTCCTCTTTACGATGCATTATTTGAAATGCTTGGCTTTGAAAAAGTAGAAAAATTAATTGAACGTAATGTCATTGAAATTGCGCCACTTGCATACATGCGTGGTCGTACGCTTAATGATGCTTTTATCATTCTTGATGAAAGCCAAAATACTACAGTAGAACAAATGAAAATGTTTCTAACGCGCATTGGCTTTAATTCTAGAGCAGTAATAACAGGTGATATTACCCAAGTAGATTTACCTAGAGGACAACGCTCTGGCTTACGTCATGCCATTGAAGTATTAGAAGATATCCCAGGCGTTAGTTTTAACTTCTTCCAATCAAAAGATGTTGTCAGACATCCTGTTGTTGCTCATATCGTAGAAGCGTATGACGCTTATGATCAAAAAATGAATCGCATAAAAGCCGAAAAGAAAAAACAAGAACAGCTAGCTAAGCAGCAAGTAATTGATGCTAACCAAGATGCAGAAAAATAATGGTTTCAATTGACTTAGATCTTCAAATTGCGTGTACTGCTGAAAATTTACCGAGTCATCAAGATGTGCAATTATGGGTTAATACGGCATTATCATCTTATAACAAAGCGTTTGAATTAACGGTACGTATTGTTGAGGTGGAAGAAAGCCAATCACTAAATTTACAATACCGCCATAAAGACAAACCAACCAATGTACTTTCTTTTCCTTTTGAAGTTCCTGAAGGTATCGAATTAGCGCTATTAGGTGATTTAGTGATTTGTGCCGAAGTGGTTGAACAAGAAGCCAAGCAACAAAATAAACCGTTAATGCATCATTGGGCACATATGATCATTCATGGCTGCTTGCATTTACTTGGTTATGACCATATAGAAGATAATGATGCTCAAGAAATGGAAGCTCTTGAAATAAAGTTACTTTCAGCATTAAATATTAATGATCCGTATCAATTAAATTAACACTATTTTTAATTTTAACAATAACTACTTGAAATATACTTTAATTGATTACAAACTAAACAACTAACAAATAATAGGAATAATATAAGCTCTATGAGCGACGATAACCCACACTCTAGCAACGGTTCTTCAAATAAAAACTTTTTTAATAAAATATTACAAGCTTTTACCGGAGAGCCGAAAAACAAAGATGAACTTTTCGATGTGCTAAACGATGCAGAAGATCGAGAACTCATCAAGCCAGAAACTAAGCTGATGATCGAAGGAGTATTAGAAGTTTCTGATATGCGTGTACGAGATATCATGATCCCACGCTCGCAAATGGTCACGTTAGACATTAATACCCCGCTTAAAGATGCAATTCCACTTATTGTTGAATCAGGCCACTCGCGTTTTCCGGTGGTAAATGAAGATATCGATCATATTGAAGGTATTTTACTAGCAAAAGATTTACTCGCCTACGCATTTAATGAAGATGAGCAACCTTGTACGTTTAATGAAGTGATCCGCCCTGCGATTATCGTACCTGAAAGTAAAAAAGTAGAGCCACTGTTAAAAGAATTTCGCTCTCAGCGTTATCATATGGCGATTGTCGTTGATGAGTATGGCGGGGTTTCAGGGGTTGTTACCATTGAAGATATTTTAGAATTAATTGTTGGTGAAATTGAAGATGAAACTGACGATGAAATTATTGAAGATATCAAACACTTAGCGAGTAATGTTTACCAAGTTCAAGCACTTACTGAAATTGATGATTTTAACGAATACTTCAACTGTGAATTCGACGAAAATGGTGCCGATACCATTGGTGGTTTAGTCCTTCATCAATTTGGACATATGCCTAAAAAGTCAGAATCGTTAAATATTAATAATTTTGAGTTTAAAGTCACATCGGCAGACAATAGACGTATTCAAGTATTACAAATTACTATCCCAAAAGATCATCAAGTCAATGGCAAAACGATTGATTAGCTTAGTGTGATCCTGCTTGAATATGCTCAAATCATTCCTACTCAAAGGTAAGCGCAATATTGGCGATAAAACGCTTTGGTTAAGTTTTATCGCTGGTCTTAGTTTAGTCTTTTCTTATGCGCCCTTTTCACTTTGGTGGTTAAGCTTTATTAGTTTAACTTTATGGTTTAATCATTTAGAAAAACTCTGTAAAAACAAACAAGTAAATGTCACTCGACTTCTCACAAAACATAGTTTTGTTTTCGGCTTTGGCTGGTTCGCAAGCGGCATCAGTTGGGTACATGTTTCGATTGCAGAATTTGGCGGAATGCCATTAATAGCTTCATTATTTTTAATGCTATTATTGTGTTTATATTTAGCCTTATTTCCAACTCTTGCTGGTTATTTAACCGCTAAAATAACGAGTTTAACCACAAAAAAACAGCCAATAAGCAACAAGTTAACGCTTTGGTTATTTCCAAGTATCTGGTTATTAACAGAATATTTACGCGGTGTTGTTCTGACAGGCTTTCCTTGGTTATCATTAGGTTATGGACAAATTAGTGGCCCGTTAGCCCCTCTCGCGGCCATTTTTGGTGAAGTCGGTATCACTTTTTTCTTGTTGATGTTGTGTGTCGCATTTAGCCAATTACTATTGAAAACACAGCTTAAGCAAGTAGGAATAGTGTTAATTTCAATTGGTCTTATCACGTTATTTTCACATCAACAAACTTGGGTAACACTTACAGGAAAAACAATAAAAACCGCCTTAATTCAAGGCAATATTGAGCAATCAATCAAGTGGCAGCCCGAGCAACAATGGCCGACAATGTTAAAATATTTAGATTTAGCACGTTTAAATTATGATGCTCAGTTAATTATTTGGCCTGAGTCGGCAATTCCCGCCATTGAAACCATGAGTACCACACAAGAATTTCTTGATATGGCGAACCAATCTGCGGCCTTGAATAATGCCACGATAATCACCGGCATCTTAAATTATAATTTTGAATCAAAAGAATATTTTAATAGTTTGATTGTCTTAGGAAAAAAACAACTGGCTGATGAAAATGGCGACTATTATTACGGAAACAGTAACCGTTATGATAAAAACCATTTATTGCCTATTGGTGAGTTTGTGCCCTTTAGCGATATACTGAGACCAATAGCACCACTTTTTAATTTACCTCAATCATCGTTTAGTCGAGGCAGTTATGTGCAAAACAATTTACGGGCAAGTGATTTAAATATATTACCGTTAATTTGTTTTGAAATAGCCTTCCCTGAGCAACTTGCTGCTAACTTTTTAAATAACAGTGATATCCTACTAACCGTCAGTAATGATGCTTGGTTTGGAAATTCTCATGGGCCACATCAACATATGGAAATTGCGCGTATGCGAGCTTTAGAATTTGGTCGCCCTTTGCTTCGCTCGACAAATACTGGTGTTACTGCCGTAACGGATCATTTAGGTAATATTACCGAGCAAGTTCCGCAATTTGAACAAGCCGTTTTAAAAGCAGATATTCAATTAGTTTCTGGGCAAACCCCTTACAGCCAATATGGCCGATATCCTATTTGGATTATTGGATTTATACTGATGTTAATTAATTTAAAAAAACATAAAACAACAAACAAAACTAACTCATTGTAAAGTATAAACTTATGTAAATTTCAACTATTCGATTTTAATATTATCGAAACATTATTTAAAATAATTTAAACCTTTTCCCCCGCTAACACGACTTACTTATCAAACAACCATTATTTCAATGGTTATGTCTTATTCGGGGGAATTGACATGAAAATAAAAGATACCAGTGATCAGGACATCCAGATCACCGTTAAAAAATCTAAGCCTAAGTTTTGGCTAACCTTAGTTTCTTCATTGATCATCCTGACACTTATTATCTGGCAAGTTGCTCCTGCGGCAACTCGTTGGAGTCAAGCAAGTGAATCTATTTCAATCGATAGAGTACGTTTATCCACCATCACCCGTGGTGATTTCATACGAGATATTTCAGTATTAGGCCGAGTAGTTGCGGCTGTAAGTCCAACTGTTTATAGCCCGGCTGATGGGACTGTTACATTATTAATAGAAGCGGGCCATGAAGTAAAAGAAGGCCAAGCATTAGCCACCCTAGATAGTCCAGAATTAACCAGCCAACTTTTTCAACAACAAGCCACGCTTGAAGGGCTAGAATCAAGTTTTGAACGTCAACAAATTCAATCAAAAAAACAACGCTTACAAGATCAAAAAGCGGTTGATTTAGCTAACGTCCGATTAATCTCCGCCAATCGAGAAAAGCGACGTGCTGATCAAGGTTATGAAAAAAATGCCATAAGCCAGATAGATTTTGAAAAAGCGCAAGACGAATTAGAAAACGCTAAGTTACAACATCGTCATGCTGAACAAGACGCTGCTCTAAATATTGAAAGTTTAGACTTTGATAGTAAGTCGTTATCGCTCGAAATTCGTCGCCAAAAATTATTAGTAAAAGAATTAAAACGTCAAGTTGATGGCCTCACAATTCGCTCTCCTGTTAATGGTATAGTCGGTAACCTTAACGCCGACAACAAAACATTTTTAAGTAAAAATCAATCAATTCTAACCGTAGTAGATTTAAGTAATTTAGAAGTAGAAATTGAAATACCAGAAAGTTATGCCGATGACTTAGCCATTGGCATGGACGTAGATGTGCAATTTGAACAACGCCAGTTCAGTGCTCGTCTAGTAACAATTTCCCCCGAAATACTGAATAATCAGGTTACTGGGCGAGTACGCTTTTCTGGTGAAACTCCTGCAAAACTACGTCAAAACCAACGATTAAACACGCAAATAATCCTTGAACAAAAAAGTAATGTACTGCAAGTGCAACGAGGACAATTTCTCGAAAGTTCAGGGGGCAGATTTGCTTATATCGTTAATGATGGTTTAGCACGAAAAACCCCAATCACACTTGGTGCTAGAAGTTTAAGCCATGTAGAAGTGTTAAGCGGTTTGAATGAAGGACAACAAATTATTATTTCAGGTACTGATATGTTTAATTCAGCAGAACAAGTGTTACTCAATAACTAATCAACCACCAGATAAATCAACCACCAGATAAATAAACCAGTAAAACTGGCAATAATTACACGCAAGTAAAGGAACAAACTATGTTAGTCATGAAAAATATCAATAAAATATTTCAAACTGCCGACATTCAAACCCATGCATTAAGAGATTTTAATTTAACGGTAAACGAAGGCGATTTCATTAGTGTAACGGGCCCTTCTGGCTCAGGAAAAACCACTTTTTTAAATATTGCCGGTTTATTAGAAACCTTTACAGATGGTGAATTTACTTTAGATGGTAAAGATGTCGGTAGCCTGAATGACAACGGCCGTTCAAAAATGCGGAATGAAAAAATAGGGTTTGTTTTTCAAAGCTTTAATTTAATCCCCGATCTCAATCTTTTTGACAATGTCGATGTACCTCTGCGTTATAGAGGCTTTAATGCCAAAGAAAGAAAAGCACGAATAGAAGCAAATTTAGAACGTGTCGGCCTTTCTTCTAGAATGAAACATTTACCTAGCCAACTCTCTGGTGGACAGCAGCAACGTGTCGCTATTGCACGCGCACTTGCTACTGATCCACGTTTTTTACTTGCCGATGAGCCTACCGGAAATTTAGATTCTGAAATGGCACAAGGCGTGATGAGTTTACTTGAAGAGATTAACAAACAAGGCACAACTATTATCATGGTAACGCATGACGCTGAACTTGCCCAGCGAGCCTCAAGAACGATACAAGTGAAAGATGGCCGAGTAAGTGAGTTAGAAATTGTTAGTAAACAAGCAATTGCTTAACCGATGACGCAATAATTAAGGAATTGACATGTTTAACTATTATATAAAAATTGCTTGGATCAGCATACTACGTCATTGGGGCTTAAGCTTACTAATGGTTTGTGCGATAGGTTTAGGAATTGGAGCCACTATGACCACCATCACAGTTAATTACTTGATGTCGGCCAACCCTATCCCTCACAAAAGCGAACAACTCTATTACGTACAATTAGACAGTTGGGATGTAAACGATCCGTTTGATGAGGGGCAAAACCCACCGGATCAAATGACCTATACTGATTCGACAAATTTGATGAAAGCGAAAAAAGCTTTCCGTCAAAATGTTCAAGCACAAGCTTTTGCGGTAATTGAACCGTCAGATCCTGATATCTTACCGCTCATTGTCGATGGCCGAGCAAATTCAACTGACTTTTTTGCCATGTTTGATGTGCCGTTTATCTACGGCGGTGCTTGGTCAGCAAGTGCTGATGAGAATAAAGAACAAGTCGTGGTACTAAACAAAGAAACCAATGATAAACTTTTTGGTGGCGAAAACTCGGTTGGTCAATCGATAAAAATCGATGGCAATATGTTTAGCATTGTCGGCGTTATAGATCATTGGCAACCTAAGCCTCGTTTTTATGATATCACTACCGGAGCTTTTAACGAATCTGAAGATATCTTTGTTCCTTTCAGTTTAATCGCCGAAGAAAAAATTGGCCGTTCTGGCAATACCAATTGTTGGAAACCATCAGGAGATGGTTTCCAAGCCTTTTTAAATTCTGAATGTATTTGGACTCAATTTTGGGTTGAATTAAAAACCCCACAAGAAAAACAATCATACATGACTTTTTTAAATGCTTATGTTGAAGAACAAAAACAATATGGACGCTTTGAACGCCCGCTTGATAATCGTTTAAATACCGTCACAGAATGGTTAGAAGTACAAGAGGTGGTCGCTGATGATGCCAAAATGATGTTAGCTATGGCACTGATGTTTTTAATTGTCTGCTTATTAAATACCGTTGGCTTATTGCTCGCTAAATTTCTAGGAAAAGCACCAGAAATTGGACTTAGACAAGCACTAGGTGCCAGTAAATCGACCTTGTTTTATCAATATATGATTGAATCTGCCTGCATAGGATTAGCCGGAGGCTTACTCGGCTTATTTCTCGCTTACCTTGGATTACAAGGCATAGAAGCTTTATACGGGGAATATATGCAAGGCTTAGCAACGTTAGATCTCAACATGATGGTATTAGCCGTAACTTTATCCTTGCTTGCCACGTTAATTGCAGGCATTTATCCAACATGGCGGGCGTGTAAAGTGCAACCTGCTCATCAATTAAAATGTCAATAATGCGAGGAATGTCAAAATGTTAGAAACAGGATTAATCTTTCGCGCATTAATGCGTAACAAAATTGGCGCATTGCTTATCGCCCTGCAAATCGCCTTAACTTTGGCAATTATGGTCAATGCTATCTTTATGATACAAGATAGAAACCAACAAATGTCTCGGGCAAGTGGCCTTGATGAAGCAAATACATTTTATTTAACCAATACCATTTTTGGTGATAATTATAATAAACAAGTAAACCTACAAACTGATTTACATGCCATTCGTAACACACCAGGCATTGTTGATGCGATTCAAATCAATGCGATCCCTTTAAGTGGTGGTGGCTGGTCGATGTCGTTACAGCATGAACCTGGAGACGATAAAGATACTATTGGCAGTGCTTTATATATGGTGGACGAACATGGCATTAATAGCCTTGGCGTTGAGTTAATTGCCGGGCAAAACTTTACGGCACAAGATATTCAATGGCGAGAAAGCGGCTCAACCAAATGGCCACCTAAAACCATTATCACCCAAGCATTTGCTGAACAACTCTACCCAGATAACTGGCGGTCAGCCATTGGCAAAACATTCTACATTTCACAAACACAGCCTATGCAAATAATTGGCGTGATGAAAGCCTTACAAGCGCCTTGGAATGGTTGGAGTGGTGTTGAACGTAGCATGTTAGTCCCCTTTCATATGGACTCAAAAAACAGTCGTTACTTTATAAGAACAGAACCTGGTCGACGGGATGAAATGATGCCAATCATCGAAAAGCTGTTAGCAGAAAGTAATAAAGAACGCATTATTCGCAGAGTGAGTACCGTTGAAGAAACACGACAAAGAAGTTATCAACGACATAATGCCACGAATAAAATACTGATGACGGTTATCATCACATTAACCTTAATTACCGGTTTTGGGATTGTCGGACTCGCTATTTTTAGTATTAACAGACGAACCAAACAAATTGGTACCCGACGAGCGCTTGGTGCTACTCAATGGCAGATCATGCGTTACTTTATGATGGAAAACTTATTAATTTCTACTGTTGGAGTTGTTATTGGTTCCATCGGCGCTGTCGCACTTAATTACTGGCTTGTGAAAACCTTTAACTTATCGCCGATCAGTGTCGAACTCGTGTTATTCGGCGTGATCGCATTATTTGTGGTCGGCCAGTTAGCTGTTCTTTACCCTGCCAGACGCGCCGCTATGATCCCGCCTGCAACAGCGACAAGAACAATTTAACACTCTAATTCATTGAAATATGAGTAAAAAGCAAAGACGTTATTATTTATTAATAACGTCTTGTTACTATATTAAGTCAAAGATCTAATATGTTTAGCTCAAGTTAACCAGTAAATCCTTTTGCATTTATTTGTTCATGCTATGATTAAGACACATAATAAAAAAAAAGCATAAGCCAATGAAAAATTCTCATAAATTACTTACCACACTTATTATTACTCTTAGCTCTGCCTCGTTATTTGCCCAAACGACTCTTATTCAAAATGTACAAGGCTACACATTACAAGGTGAAAACTTACAAGAGTTCTCAGCGATAAGCTTCACCGATGACAAAATCGATAAACTTTATAGAAAAGACGATAAAATTGTCAGTCAGCCTGACTGGAAAATTATCAATGGAAACGGCGCAACATTGCTCCCTGGCTTAATAGACGCTCATGGTCATGTCCTTAATTACGGTCAAAGTTTAATGACAGCAGACCTTGTCGGCACACGTTCAGAACAAGCAGCTGTTCAACGCACCTTGAAATATGCCCAAGAAAACCCGAACCAAACCTGGGTTACTGGGCGAGGTTGGAATCAAGTGCAATGGAATGTGAAATCATTTCCCACTAAAGAATCTTTAAATACGGCATTTCCTGATAAACCTGTGTGGTTAAGACGAGTTGATGGTCATGCTGGATGGGCAAACAGTAAAGCCATGGCGTTAGCCGGTATTACTCGTCAAACAAAATCCCCAGAAGGTGGTAGTATTATCAAAGATGAAAATGGCGAGCCAACAGGCGTGTTTATTGATAATGCGATGGCGTTAATAGAGAAGAATATCGCTCCATTGACGATTACACAACAAAAAAGCATCTTGCTTAAAGCGATGCAATCATTAGCAAGTTTAGGGCTAACCAGTGTCCATGATGCAGGAATTGATAGCGAAACACTTACCGCGTTTCAACAACTTAGCGACGAAGGTAAAATGCCTATTCGCATTAACGCCATGTTGTATTTACCTACTAAAAACTGGCAAAAAACCTTAGACAAAGGTACGTTTCGTTCAGCGGATGACATGCTTAATTTTAATAGTGTTAAAATTCAAGCAGATGGTGCCTTGGGCAGTCGTGGCGCGGCAATGATTGAGGATTATTCAGATCATGCGGGGCATAAAGGACTTTTACTACATGATACCCCATCATTAACTAAATATATTAACCATGCAATGCAAGCTGGTTTTCAAGTAAACACGCATGCTATTGGTGATAATGCCAACAAAATAGTGCTAGATCTTTATCAAACCGCTATCAAAAAAAATAACAGTAAAGCACTTCGTCATCGTGTAGAACATGCACAAATACTACGTTTAAAAGATATTCCGCGTTTCAATGAGTTAGGCATTATCGCCTCAATGCAAGCAACACATGCCACCAGTGATAAAAACATGGCGGTTGATCGCATTGGGGAAGATCGTATTTTAGGGGCTTATGCTTGGCGTAAACTTTTAAATGCCAATACCGTTATTGCCGCTGGCTCCGATTTCCCTGTCGAGTCGGCTAACCCATTCTTTGGTTTACATGCGTCGGTAACTCGACAAGATAAACAAGATTCGCCAAAAAAGGGTTGGTATCCTGAAGAAAAAATGACTCGTGTTGAGGCATTAAAAACCTTTACCATTGACGCAGCCTATGCAGGCCATCAAGAAAAAATAATTGGCAGTTTATCGGCAGGTAAAAAAGCAGATTTTATTTTAGTATCAGATAATTACTTTACGATTAATGAGACAAAACTCTGGCGAAATCAAGTGCATTCTACGTGGGTGAATGGCGTGAAGGTGTATCAAAAACACAAGCAATCATATTAAATTGAAGAATGTAACTTTAGCCAAGTTTAAAACGAAAAAGGATGACAGCTAAGTATCATCCTTTTTCTACTGAAGTTAAACAGTAAAAGATAGCATCTAAGATGTTGTTACGATTGATATAACCAAGTCAAAAAACGTTTTGACTCTCCTACATTGTTAAACGTAAATAATTTAGATCCAATTTTGTCAGTGACAACCACATTTCGTTTATTAACCGAAATAGATTGCACTGGTGAAGTGATTGAATACACTTCTTTATTATATGTATATGACATAATAAAACTCTATAAAATGCGCGTTAGCGCGTAAAATCAAAAGTTATATTACTGACTTGCAAAACTTTGAGCTTTAAAGCACAAATTAACTACACAGAGACCTTGTCTCAATTCGTTGACAATAATTAAACTTATTAAAGGTGATTGCTAACTGTGAAAGGGAAAGACAAAACACGATTCACCAGATATTTGTTTATTTGGTGAATAGTTAGATAAACGAGAGGAGATTAAATAACAGTGAGATAATATAGTGAATATTCGAATAAGTAAACGTTTTATTATAAACAATCGCCATTTTATCGTTAAATTTTCTGTTTTTTCCCGCTAATTTTCATTACTCTGGACAAAGTTCTCATCGACTTCACCAGTAAGTTTCAAACTAAAGCAATCACAGAAGGAAATAGCATGCAATATGTCCGGTTAGGCAGTAGTCCATTAGAAGTATCACGAATTTGTTTAGGTAGTATGACGTGGGGCTTACAAAATAATCAACAAGATGCTAATGAACAACTCGACTATGCGCAAACTCAAGGAATAAACTTTATAGATACCGCTGAGTTATACGCAGTACCTCCTTCAAAAGAAACTTATGGAAAAACCGAAACTATTATTGGCAATTGGCTAAAAGCTAACCCTTCTCGTCGAAAAGAAATCGTCCTCGCATCTAAAATTGCCGGTCCTGGTTTTTCTTATATACGTGATAATAGTGAAATCAGTAGTAAAACTATCACAGAAGCGGTTGATGCTTCATTAAAGCGTTTACAAACTGATTATATCGATTTATATCAATTACATTGGCCAAACTACACCTCACCCCACTTTGGCAATCACTGGCCTAACAACATTGATTACACGAGCTTTAACGCTGAACAACAAACCGAAAAAATGCTTGATATTTTACAAGGGCTATCAAATTGCATAACGGCAGGTAAAATTCGTCACTGGGGGTTATCAGATGATACACCATGGGGAATAAATCAGTATTTACGTTTGAGTGAACAACATAATTTGCCGCGTTTAGTTTCAATTCAAAATGAGTTTAGCTTATTACATACCAAAGATTGGCCATATCTGATTGAAAATTGTGTTCATGAAGATATTGCCTATTTACCTTGGTCGCCTTTAGCCACTGGTTTACTTACCGGAAAATATCTCAATGGCAATATTCCAGAAGGTAGTCGTTGGACTTTTATTCAACGCAATGGCTTGTTTAGAGATACACCAAATTCACATAAAACCGTACAAGCGTTTGTCGATTTAGCCAAACAACATAATATCTCGCCAGCGTCATTAGCATTAGCTTGGGTCGACCAAGTAAATGGCGTAACATCCACCATTATCGGCGCGACAAGTATGCCGCAACTAAAAGAAAACATTCATGCATTTAAAACCCCTCTATCCGATGAAGTAATAAATGATATTGGTGACATACTAAAACAATATCCGTCACCTTTTTAAGAGTAGTCGATTCACTTTTTTTCTATCTATAAGCGAGTCCTTAATCTTGAAAACCTGTTAAGGACTTTTTCTTCAGCTTTCCTCAAATGATGCTATTCACATTCTTTGTTACTAAATTTATCACCTGCCCTTGTCTATTTGCTTAGACACAGAATACTTTGTAACCTAGAATGATAATCATAAAAACCAAATAATTTTAATTATGAATCACAAAATAACCTTATTATTCTGCACTGCTTTACTCATCGTTACACCTACTGTAACCGCGTTTCAACATAATGGTGAAACATTGCCTCCGCCAAGAAAACTAACAGAAGAACAAGCAAAAGTTGCCGCTGATAATTATCAAAAATATTGCGCCTTGTGTCATGGTGAAGATAGACAAGGTCATGTTAATGATCATGCTCCATCGTTACGCAGTAAAAGCCTAATGGAATCAGGCGTTGCTCATCAAATATTAAGACCTATGTCTTACGGTAGAAAAGGCACCGCAATGGGCGGCTATCTTGATGAAGTAGGTGGACCAATGACATTAGACGAAACCTGGGATCTTACCTATTGGTTATTTGAGCAAGCGGGAGTCGAACGTCTAAAATTTTCTACTAATCCTGTGACCGGTGATATTAAAAAAGGTGAACAAGCCTATCTTGAAAACTGTACAACTTGCCATGGTGTTAACGGTGAAGGAGTTACCGCTCCCGCGTTGGGAAACCAATCTGCACTAGCGCATAATACGGATGAGTTTATTCGTCATGCGATCAGAAACGGGCGACAAGATACGCCTATGATAGCCTATAAAGATAAGTTGCCTGCTGAAACTATTGATAACATAACTGCATTTTTACGTAGTAAAGCACTAGGCTGGAAAGATGAAAAAACTATTTTAAAAGCCTTACCTAAACCAGAAGAATATGTGATTAATCCAACGGGTGAAGATCCTCAGTTCACCCTGACAGAAGGAAAATATATTACTTCAGATGTCTTACACAAGGCTTTATTAGCGAAACAGAGAATGGTGTTAATTGATACGCGAGTGACTTCTGTTTGGCAAAATGCTCATATTGAAGGCTCGATTCCCTTTCCATATTACACAGACACGGACATCAACAACACCGTCGCAGGTATTCCTAAAGACGTGCAAATAGTTGCATATTGCTCATGTCCTCGTGCCGCTGCGGACTATACCATTAAAAAATTAGCTAAATTAGGTTACACCAGAACCGCGGTGCTTTATGAAGGAATATTTGGTTGGATGAATCAAGGATTTCCTGTAATGCGTGGTGATATAAAAGGCATTCATGATTAACATAAGATTTCTGTAACGCCTATTATTACCGCTTTAGATGATTATTTTTCTTTTAACGCTTTTTTGGACGCATAAATAGATGAATAATCTCTAAGATAATCACTTTCACACCCTATCAATAAACTGCTATCATGCCGCCGTATAAAATAGTGGTTTATATATTGGTTCGAGAGAAAATAGAGTTAGCCTTGTATGTTTGTCGGAAATAATAATCGAGTTATCACCCCTTGTATTGGTCAGTGTCACTTAGACATCTCAAATGTATGTACCGGTTGTTATCGAACCTCGTCAGAAATTACCACATGGATAGATAAATCTGAAGACGAAAAAATAGCCATTGTTATTCGTTGTAAAAAACACATTGAAGCTAAACGTTCAGAAAACTAATAACGACAAAATAGCTATGCTCAACTATGTACATATTAGCCCAACTAAGTTCATATAAACCCAACTAAGTTCATATAAACCCAACTAAGCTCATAAAAACCCAATTAAACTCATAATGGCTAAAAGGTTCATCAGGGGCTTATTTTAAGCAAAAATCCTTTGTGCCCATCGTGCTAAGCCAACAGTAACACTGCCAAAATGATCGCCAATGATTAAAGGAATGCCTGGCATTTGTGCACTTAAATAATCATTTAACACGGGAGATTTCGCCGTTCCTCCCGTAACAAAAATCACATCCGGCTCACAGCCTGCTTGCGTGACCGCTTCTGACATCATTTGACTAATTTGTTTAAGTTGACTGCTGCTGGACTCAAGCATTAAGCCACGTGAAACTTCCACACCTAATTGCTCGTCTATTTCATCTAACGCTATTTTTGCTTTGCTTGCTTCTGTTAAGGCGATTTTTGCTTGCTCTGCCCCATTGACTAAACAATAACTTAACTTTTGGTCATGAACTTTTATTAATCGTTCAAATATATCAGGCTCCGCAGCGTCTCGTTTTAATTGCGCTAAAAATCTGCGATTAGCTTGGCTATAAAACTCGGTTTGTTCATTAACATTATTAATCGCTATCGCTTGATTAAAACTATTCACTGGCATAGGTTTACCCGTTTTAAGTAAACTATTCATACCTAAGCTTGGCATAATACCTTTTAAAGCGAGTTGAATATCAAAATCATTACCACCAATACGAACACCGCTATGTGACAATAAATGTGCACTTCTATCGGTACTATCTCTAAATTCTGGCCCCATTAATAGCATTGAGCAATCGGTTGTTCCACCGCCAATATCCACCACTAAAACTTTAGTTTCTTGACTAAGCGAGGCTTCATATTCAAACCCTGCCGCAACAGGCTCAAACTGAAATTCAACGTCTTTAAAACCGACCCGTTTTGCCGCATTCGTTAAAACGTTTATGGCTTGGCGATTACTCTCTTCGCCTTTTAAGCCTTGAAAATTAATCGGTCTGCCGATCACTGTTTTAGTCATATCTTTTTGCTCAGCATCTTCAGCTAACATTTTGATATTCAACATCATTGCCGCAACAATATCTTCAAATAAGTTAATTTGCGCGTCAACTAAACCACTTGCCCCTAAAAAAGATTTCGGCGATTTAATGTAATAACCTTCTTCTGGATCATCTAAATAATTATTCAGCGCAGTTTGGCCAAATGAAAGCTCTGGTGAAATACCATCAAGTTGTAGCTCTCTAATAATGTTTTGACTACGCTGTAAAGGTAACGCCCTTTTCGCTTTAAATTCAGCTTGGGAACTTTCAGGCAAACGTTGATAAAGCCAATGGCTAATAATATCGCGACTTGGTGCATATAATGTAGAAGGTGTAAAACGGCCATGTTCACCCAGGGATAGAATTTTTGGTTGATCATTTTTCATAACACCTACAGCACAGTTAGATGTCCCATAATCAAAACCTATCATATCGTTTATTCCACATTACTAAATAAAAAAAGGCTGCGTAGAATACTGGGGAATAATGATAAGTACAAGCCACGTTTTTAAGTTAACTGACTCGTTATTACATTTTTTAAGCAATTTAGACGCTTTTTAATCCGTTACGAGATTAGGCTTTTCAAGCAAGAAAAATTAAACGTGTTAGATATGATATAGTTTGAACAAATAATGAGTTAGGTGTATTAGTTGAAAGCCTGTAATCAATGTGGAAAATGTTGTATCAAGTATGGTGATGGCGGTATAGAAGCAACAGTTGAGGAAATTGACCTTTGGGAAATTTTTCGCCCTGATATTTATCAATTTGTCCGAGATTATAAAATTTGGTATGAACCAAACACTCAACAACCATTAAATCAATGCCCATTTTTAGAAATAGTCTCCACTGAAAATACAACTAAGCAGGTAAAATATACCTGTGGTATTTACGAAGATCGCCCAGAAGATTGTCGATTATACCCTAGCAGTATTACTGAAATGATCCGTGATGAATGTGAAATGATAGAAATCATTGATTTATCTCACCCTAAACAAGCAAAAATAGCCTTTGGTAAATTAATAAATCAGTAAACACTGATTGTTTTATAACCGTTATTAGGTCAATAGTCTTATTCAGAAAATAAATTCTGTTATAAATATATCCAGCTTAATAAAAATGACAGCGTCACCCACATTAATAAAATTAATGGCACACCAACGCGAATAAAATCAGAAAATTGATAACCACCGGCATTCATCACCAAAATATTAGTTTTATACGCCATAGGCGTGGCGTAACTTAAATTTGCACCAAATAGCACGGCTAAAATAAAGGGTTCTACCGGCAAACCCAGTTGAGTGGCCACTGAAATGGCAATTGGGGTACCGATAACCGCTGCAGCATTATTTGAGACAACATTTGTTAATACCGCTAACATCAACATCAAAGCAGAAAGTACTCCCGCAGGTGGCAAATCATACGCCAAGGCGACAAACATTTGCGCAATATAATCTGCTCCGCCTGTTTGCATCATTGCCGAACCTAACGCTAAAGAGGCAACAACAATCAATACTACTTGACTGCTTAGCGCCACCGACAAATCTCGCCAATCAAGACACTTAGTGACTAATAAAAATAATGTTCCGCACATGGCACTTATGGCGATAGGTAATATACCAAAAGCAGCAACAGCAACAACGAAAAATAAGACCGCTAAGGCCAAAGGTGCTTTTTGTGAATAAGGTAACTCAGCCGCGCCATCGATAATTAAAAACCCCTGATTTTCTTTTAATTCATCAATTTGTTCAGCTTCTCCTTGTACTAATAACACATCACCCGTTTGAATCGGCACATGTCCTATACTTCTGCGCCCTATTTCCATGGCATTGCCACCACGGTGCAAAGCAATAACCGATATACCATAACGCTTGGCAAACTGAACTTCCTTTAACGTTCGCCCGACTAAACCTGACTGTTGCACAACAACGATTTCTGCCAAGGTTTGTTTCTCAGCATTTAAAGGGTGGTTTTCATCAACTTTATGACTCCCCGAAAAAAGGGTGGTATGTGTGGCTGATTCAAATTCTTTTAATTGATCCGGATAATCTTTTACTAATAAACGGTCGCCAACTTTTAATACAGTATCAGGAAAAGGCACAATATTTTGATATTCAGGACTTCGCTGCACCGCTTGAATATTCATTTGACCGTCGGTCATTTTTAATACTTCAGCCACCGTAGTACCGTTAGCAATACTTTCTTCATTGATATTTAAATAAGCACTGAAAATACGCGGAGAGGTATCCGGTAATGAAGGTGTTCGTTTAGGTAGTAATTTAGGCGCTATCAACCATAAATAGGCTATGGCAATACTCGCAGCAATGAGCGCCGGAGTAGCGAAAGCAAACATGCTGATACGAGGTAAACCCATATCACTAGCAACACTGACCACTAATAAATTTGTCGAGGTACCTATGGTGGTTGTCATGCCTCCTACTAATGTTGCTAAACCCATTGGTAATAACATCCCTGAAGTATCAGTACGGGTTCTTAAAGCAACATTAGTTAGTATAGGTAAAAACAAAACGACAATCGGAGTGTTATTGACAAAAGCACTTAATAAGCCAGCAACAATCAAGGTGATCAGTAATGAAAGGCCAGGACTTATTTTCCATAACTTCGCTAAATAACGCCCAACAGGTACTAACGCCCCTGTTCTCACTAAAGCATGACCAATAATCATTAAACCACAAACCGTGATTAAGGCTTCATGACCAAAGCCAAAAAATAAAGAAGAGGCTTCTAAATGAGTACCGTTAATTTCAAAAGGAAAAATAGTAAACAATAAGCATAAAATGACTAAAACAGCCAAAGATGAGGTTTCAAGCGGAATATCATCGCGACGAAAAAAATATAAAGCAACAACGGTAACTAACAACATGGCTAAAGCATGATTATTTGGGATATCAGGTATATTCACTATTTTTCAACTTACGCTAGCATCACGAAAATAATTCGCTAAATTACCAATAACGTTAGCATTACCTTATTTAAAAAGCGACGCTGTTGCAAAAAAAAGAATCAATTCACATAAAGCAAATTGAAAACAAGTTGATAAAAGTTAGATAAAATGAAGAGTTAAAAAGGTATATAAAAAGTCATTATTCCTTTATTTATCTAGCGAAATTCTATAAAAATAAAAGCAAAATCCAAGGATAAGCTTTATCAAATAAGTTAATGACGATTTTTGGGTTTATAATTTAATATCGATACTGGAACGGCTTTTTTCACGGGAAATTCATCAAAAGCTCTGCGTGAAATGATATGACCTAAGCGGCTTTCAATGGCACATAATTCTCGAAAGTTATCTTTTGAAACTAATGAAATAGCTTCGCCGCTTTCGCCTGCACGACCGGTTCTGCCAATTCGATGTATGTAATCCTCAACTTTTGCCGGTAAATCATAATTTACCACGCGAGCTAAATCGCCGATATCAATACCACGTGCAGCAATACCTGTTGCCACTAAGTAGTCAATTTTTCCGGCTTTAAAGTCGTTTAAAATGCGCTCTCTTATTTCTTGCGTGCGACCACTGTGAATACATTCGGCTTTAATACCACGTTTTTCTAATTGACTAACAAGCTTTGCCGCACCATGTTTTGTTTCAATAAAAATCAGCGCTTGTTGCCAGTTAAGTGCTTGAATTAAATAACTGAGCAAGGCTGATTTATTGCTTTTATCAGTCGTAACTAACCATTGATCAATTTTCGGTTGCGAAGCATTATCGTGATGAAGAGAAATCTCACAAGCCTTGTCGTCAATGGCACGCTTTGCCAATGCACGGACATCATTAGAGATAGTTGCTGAAAACAATAAGTTTTGTCTTGTATTGGGTAAGCGCTCAATAATTTTATTAATATCATCGATAAAGCCCATATCTAACATTCTATCGGCTTCGTCTAATACTAAAACCTCTAACTCATCAAAATGCAATAGTCGCTGATGAGCCATGTCTAAAAGTCTACCGGGAGTCGCAACTAAAATATCCACCCCCCAAATCAGGCGCTGCTTTTGTGGCTCGATAGCTGTTCCCCCATAAACCGCCAAGGAACTTACTGCTAAGTACTTTGCATATTGCGCAATACTCGCTTCCACTTGTATCGCTAATTCACGGGTTGGTGTAAGCACTAACGCGCGAATACGTTTACCACGCAAGGTTTTATCGTGATTAAATTTTTCAAGTAAAGGTAAAACAAAACTAGCGGTTTTACCTGTACCGGTTTGCGCCGCGGCAATTAAATCTTTTCCAGATAAAACGACCGGAATTGCTTGTTGTTGAATTGATGTAGGCTTGTTATGTCCCAATTCAGTTAATGCTTCTAACAGCGGTTCAGATAACCCCAATACTGAAAATGACATAGCGTTATCCATGAAACTTCATTTGTAAGCCTTTTAAAAAGGTAGATAACACGTCATCAGAGCAAGTTTTGTAATGTTTATGATTAACGTTTCTAAAGAAAGCACTTAATTCGTATTTACCTAGGGTTAAACCTGCTAAAGATAAAATTTCAATGACCTCATCCGCTTTTAATGCTAAGGCAATTTTTACCTTATTAAAGATAATATTGTTGGTTAATTCGTTTTGAGGTACTGGTTGTGGACCGTCTTTCTCGCCACGTTTTTCAATAATTAAACCGTTTAAAAAACAAGCAAACGCGAGATCTGGAATTTCTTGATAATCAGCTTCATCTTTTTCTTTATAAAAATGTGCTAACTGTTCTTTGGCTACATTGCCTTGGCCGAGCGCAAAGACCGCGATAATTTGCTCGTCAGTGAGAGAAAATATTTTACTGATTCGACGCAGTAGATCGTTGTTTATCATAAGTTACTCTTTTAAAAATCTATATACTGTTTAAGCGACGTTTTTTGCTTGTAGTTGACTGTCTAAATATTCATCTAACGTACCTTGAAAATTTACCAGCTGTTTATCTTTGATATCGATAATACGCGTAGCTAAACTCGAGACGAATTCTCGGTCATGACTAACAAAAATCAAAGTACCTTCAAAGTCTTTCAAGGCATTATTTAAGGCATCAATGGCTTCAATATCCATGTGGTTAGTCGGCTCGTCCATAATTAATACATTAACGTCAGCCATCATTAACATACCAAATAATAAACGGTTCTTTTCACCACCTGAGCAATTGCGTGCTTTTTTATTAGCATCGTCATCGGTAAAAAGCATTCTGCCTAACATGCCTCGCACACTTAAATCATTATGGCAGGGTCTGCGCCATTGCGACATCCAATCCATTAACGTTAAATCGTTATCAAAAAAGGAACCACTATCTTGAGGGCAATAACCTACCGACGCATTTTCAGACCATTTAATGACACCTTCGTTTTGCTTTAATTCATTTACTAAGCAACGTAAAAAGGTGGTTTTGCCAACGCCATTTTCACCAATAATCGCTAATTTAGCGCCGGCTTCTAATAATAAATCACCTTTGCTAAAAAGCGCTTCACCATCAAAGCCATGACCTAAATTTTCAAGTTCTAACGCTTGTCGATGCATTTTTTTACCCGGTGCGAAAGCAATTTTAGGGGTAATTCGACTTGATGACTTCACTTCATCTAATTTAATTTTATCCATTTTTTTAGCACGAGAACTCGCTTGTTTTGCTTTTGAAGCATTTGCGCCAAAACGGTTAACAAAGTCTTGTAATTCTGCAATTTCAGCTTCTTTTTTCTCATTGCCTGATAATAATTGTTCTCTTAATAAAGCAGATTGCGCTAGATAAAATTCATAGTTTCCCGGATAAATACGCAGTTCGCCGTAATCAATATCAGCCATGTGGGTACAAACGGCATTTAAAAAATGTCGATCATGCGAAATGATGATCATCGTACATTTACGTTTATTTAACTCAGCTTCTAACCAACTGATTGTATGAATATCTAAGTTATTGGTCGGTTCATCAAGTAATAAAATATCAGGATTTGCAAATAATGCTTGCGCAAGTAGTACACGTAATTTCCAACCGGGAGCAACTTGCTGCATAGAGCCATAATGAAATGATTCTTCTATACCTGCGTCGAGTAATATTTCACCGGCTCGACTTTCTGCGGTGTAACCGTCCATTTCAGCAAATTCACTTTCTAATTCGCCGGCACGCATACCATCTTCTTCAGACATTTCAGGTTGTGCGTAAATGGCATCTCGCTCTTGCTTAACCTTCCACAATGCCATATCACCCATGATCACAGTGTCGATCACAGAAAATTCTTCAAAAGCAAACTGATCTTGCCCTAAAGTACTAACTTTGTTGCCGGCACTCACAGAAACATTACCTGAACTTGGAACTAAATCACCACTGAGTATTTTCATAAAGGTTGATTTTCCACAACCATTAGCACCTATTAAACCATAACGATTTCCATTACCAAATTTTGCGGAAATGTTTTCAAATAATGGCTCTGCGCCAAATTGCATTGTAATATTAGAAGTAGAGATCAAAAGTGAGTTCCTAAATATTGGCTCGGCTAATAACAGTTAAAAAACGTCAGTCACTAGCAGGAAATGTTTAACTACGTATTGTTTTACTACAACAACGTATTGTTAATTAATGGCAAAACGCTAACAGCTATCAGTATCTAGTTACGCTTTTATTTACCGGTAATTTTGAAGTCGCGCATTATACAGGAATACGCTTCCAAGCTATAGCCTATATTGGCTTTTTATGGATAAATTTTCACCATCACCAAACTTTCAAGTACTGAGTATTGAAATAATCCTCCAAATGCCTCGCTATAAGTCGTGTAACGCACTTTCCTGATAATAAGATACTATCATCCAACTCAAAGCATTGTAATTTTATTACAAAAACTTACTTTCAAATAATAAACCAACGCAAAACTTGCAAAAAAACAAGTGAAAACTATTACAATACCGCAACAAAAATGTAACAAACAAACAAAAATGTAATTTAATTACAGAAATACCTTTACAAGCAAAAATAAATTAGTATAATTACTCTATCTTAAGTGATTGGCACTTAAGCCAATTTATTTCCAACGTGATTTAGAGGTTTATATGAAAAATTTATTAACGGTTTTATCTGTAGTTTTATTCGCTTCAACAGCAAATGCTTCAAATTCAAATGTGAAATTTGTTTCATTAGATAGCTCAGTAGAAAGTAAAATTTGTATTTTAGCGGCAACAGATGGCTATAGAGCTGCGAAAAAGCAAGCTGATAAAATGAATAATGTTTATGCTTTTAACATTACTTGTAACGGTCAAAACATTCGTGATTTTTCAAATTCATTTAAAGCACAGCCTGTAAAATCAAACGTTAAAGCAGTTTTTATCAAACCAGCAAATAACTCTATTGAGTCAAAAATCTGTGCTCAAGCAGTAAAAACGGGTATTGAATCAGTGGTAGGTACTACAAAATATGACGTTAATGAAATGGTTTGTAACGGTTTGAGCATTAGTCAATTTGTTAAGCGTTATAGCAACACTTAATAAAGAAAAGTTTTAGTTTTTTTGTAACTCCCCTTACAAAGACTTTTTAGCCACGTAGTTTACGTGGCTTTTTTTTATCTGAAACTCACTGAACTAGAAAAACAAACATATTCAACTTACCTAAAAGTTTTCAAAATCTGGCAGTTTTATCATTCAACGTTAATGATAATGTTTTGATTTATATATAATAACGAATATACTGTTCAACAAGTTTTGCATATGGAATCAACTCAAAAGATTTGAATAAAAGTGCGTATATGAATGAAATTAAAGAGAAGGTTTCTAAAGGGAATGTTTACGTAATGAGACATTCGCTCTTTTCTGATGTGATCAGAATAGGTTGCACACCTGAATCACCAAACGAGTATGCGAAAACTTTATCAAAAACGACTCCAGGCGAATATCAAGTGGTATTTCAGCTTTATTGTGATAATCCATGCCAAATAAAAAAACAAGTTAGAGAGTATTTAGACGCTAAAAAATATGTCAATGAATTTTATCAAGTATCGCCAGAAATTGCAGAAAAATTGCTAAAAACAGAGTCGTTAAAAATTCCTATTATCCTTGCATAATAATGACCTAATCTATAGATATTGCTTCAGTCATTATTGATGCTAAATCTGTAAGCGGCATCTCCCCAGAAGTCGCTAAGCCATTAATCACACCTTGTTGATTTTCCAACGATTGATTTTGGCTCACTTTCCATTTCCCAGTGATAGAGGTTATTTCTACCTCAACCCCTACAATGGCAGATAACATTTTTTCTATATACATGCTTGGTGCATCGCTTACCGACCAAGGTGTAGGCTGATGTGCTTCCTGAAGGTTTGTTAGAGCGCTAACAACCGCTAATTTATTTTCGTTATTATGTAGAAACTTAATTGTCCCTTTAACATGAACAGCAACATAATTCCACGTAGGAACAGCGCGTCCATGCTCTTGTTTTGAAGGGTAATAATTAGGCGAAATGTATGCGTTTGGCCCATTAAAAACAATTAATATTTCTGCACCAGCCGGTACGGTTTTCCATAACGGATTCGCTTTGGCAATATGAGAGAAAAGTGCGCTCTCCCCTTCTTTTTTCTGTAAATAAAAGGGAAGATGATTAACTTCAATACCTGAAGCTGTATGGGTGATTAAACTCGCAAAGGGATATTGTCCAATAAGTTCGATTAACTTGTCTTTATTAAGTTCTTGAAAATGTTTCGGAATATACACTTATTAATGTTCCTAAAAAGTACTATAAGTTAAATTCATCAACAGATTTATCCAACTTCTGCGCTAAACTCGCGACTTCTTTACTATGTGATAAGGTAGAAAGTGATTTATCGTTACTGTACTGACTTAATTGCACAACATCGTTAATACTATGATTAATATCACCGCTTAAAGTATTTTGTTGATGAGCAGATTTAGCAATATCTAAACTCATTGTGTGCATTTGCTCAATTGCTTGAGTAATTAAATTCAATGTTTCCAATAATTTAATGGTATGTTCTTGACAATTTTCCGCCTCTGTTCTTCCTTCGTTAACTTCTAGCACAGCTCTTTGTGTTTTACTTTGTAATGACGTGATCATCACGTTAATTTCAGCCGTTGATTCTTGTGTTCGACTGGCAAGCATTCTGACTTCGTCAGCTACAACAGCAAAACCTCTTCCACTTTCACCTGCTCGAGCTGCTTCTATTGCAGCATTAAGTGCTAATAAATTAGTTTGATCTGCAATACTTTGAATGGTTTCTAAAATACCACCTATATTTGTTGATTCTTGTTGTAATTCATCGATCAAGTTACTGGTTGTATCTAAACCGGTAGATAAGCTCGAGATTTGTTGATTAGTATTATTTGCAATTGTTTTTAAATCATCACTTTGGCTAAGTGCGGCAGACATTTGCTCTTCAGCAGACTCTGCTTGTTGTAAAACATTATCAGCACTAATATTTAGCTGGGTTGTAATATCCGTTACTTCTTTAACGGTATTTTGCTGCTGCTCTAACGAATTTACAATTTCAGCCACTTCACTGCTTGATAATTCAGCAGCATTATTAAGTAAATGACAATTAGTACTAATTTCACCAACAAGAGAACGTAAGTCTTCCACGACTAAGTTGACATTTTTAGACAAAATCCCATATTCATCTTCCGATTCAACAGTAAGCTGGCGTGAAAGATCGCCTTTAGCAATATGCGCTAACGCTTTATTAATTCTCACGAGTGGCAAGCTCATTGAGCGAACCGTGACAAAAGAAATTATTGAACTAACAACACTGATGATTAACAGTAAAACCCAAGTGGATGTTTGCCCTTTATCAACATCGTTTAGCACTTTTGCCTGTAAAGTATTTACTTGATTATTAAAAGCTACAAGCAATTTATCTATGGCGACAACAGAACTATTTACTTGGCTTTCAGCGAGAAGCGACTGTTGATCAAGCTCACTCACTTGAGTTAATTGTCCTACTTTCATCTGAGATAAGCTTTGCTCACCTGAAATTAGTGGCGTTAAAGTTTCAAAATCCACATTTACCTTATCAATAATTTCAAAACTTTTATGCCCTTGGCTTAAGCGCTTTAAATAATCTAATAATGGTTTGGTATTATCAAAACCAATCACTACCGACTCTTCAACGCTTAACGCATTTTCCATGGTATTAATACTAGGAATAGTTTCAATCGACTCACTTAAACTGATTAGATAGCCTTCTACTTGCACTGATACTGAAGATAATTGCTCAAGCAAGTTTTCATTTTCAGGATCTTCAAGATACGATAATTCAACTAATTGATCTTCAACGCTTCTCAACGTTTCAACTAAGCCATCTTTTTGGTTTGTTATTTCAACTTGTTGAGAAAGTATCGACTCTTTATCGGCAAACATCACATCTACTGTGTTTGAATAAGGTAAATAGTGCTTTTTAAAGTCTTTCAAAAAACTAGCACTTTGATGATTAGCGAGTAACCTGTCTATTTTTGATACTTCTAAATTTAGCTCAGTACCTACATCATTAAACTGTTGTTTCAGTTCAGTTAATTTATTTTCATTAACAACATAAGGTATAAGCGATGATAATTTCGCTTGTTTTAATAGCAGAATTTGAACTTTACTGCTGTGGTTTTGCACAGGAATGGCAAATTGGTCGACTTGTGATGTCGCTGTTTTGATCCCTGAAAGTATTTTTATTGAGCTTATACTTGCCACAAATAGTAAGAGTACGACAACAGCAAAACCTATAATAACTTTATGAGTAACTTTTAATTGCATATAAACCAAATAATAAAGAAATACTAATAAATAAAGGATAGCTCAACTAGTAAACGCTTATCAAAGTTTATTTAACTATACAGGTATGAAACCGGTTACATATAAACTGATTTCATTACTACGGATATAATTGACATTATATTTTACTTTCTAAGTTACGCTTAACAACTGGCCATTCAGTGTCAATAATTGAGAAAATTGCTGTATTACGATAACTGCCATCAGATAAAATTCGCTGATTTCGCAATATTCCTTCAAATTTCGCTCCTAAACGCGCAATTGCGTTTCTAGATTTTTCGTTTTTTTCATGCGTTTTAAATTCAACTCGAATGGCTGCCAACTCTTCAAAGGCATATTTAAGTAAACAATATTTCGCATGAGTATTAATATAACTACGTTGGAAGGTTGGTGTGATAAAAGTAAAACCTATCTCAATATTCCTGTCTTCCGGTTTTATTGAACAAAAACGGGTACTACCGACAAACTCTTCGCTCGCTTTATCAAAAATAGCATAAGCAACATGATCACCTTTATTCATCATTTCTTCAGAATATATTAACCAGTTTTTAGTGACTTCTTTTGAAGTGCATTTATCGGGTAACGACCAACGCCAAATATCTGGAAAGGCGCCTGCTTGATAAAACTCATCAAGATGCTCAATACTTAAAGGTCGTAAGATAACTTTATCGGTAAATAAGGTAGTAGGTTGAGGATTGAACACTTCGTTTGTTTTCATGGTTTAGCTCCAAAATCAATAAGGCTATTATCTTTATTTGTGGTATAAACAAAACAACCAGAATTATTTTTTGTGCTAGACCAATGCATTCTTTAAACATAACAGTCACCACAAAGCATAGACAACAATACTTGAATATTGCGCACGCTATTCGTCATGCGATTACACAAGGTCATGTTGCTCCTTCAGAAAATTTACCTTCGGCTCGAATACTAGCTAAACAATTGCAGGTGAATAGGCATACTATTATGGCGGCATATCAGGAATTAATCGCGCAAGGATGGGTTGAATCTAAAGAGCGACAAGGTTATCAGGTAAGCAAAAATTTACCTGTTCACCAAGTTTCACAAACAGAGCAAACAGCATTTAAGAATGAAATTCACTATCAATGGCAGATAGTTAAAGACAACAGCACTAAATCACAAAAACCCGCTAGTCAGTTCTTATATAATTTTGCAGGCGGTAATCCAGATATATCAATTTTTCCTTTTAACGATTTTCGTTCACATATGAATGCCGCTTTAAGCCGTCCTGCGATAAAAGAGTTAAATTATGGTGATAATGCCGGTTTTCCCTCTTTTATCCATGAGACTGCTAAGTATTTGCGACGAGTACGATCAATCAAGGATAAAGAAATTATCGTGGTTAACGGTACACAAGAAGCGCTCTATATTCTTTCTCAAGTGTTATTAACCAAAGGAGATAAAGTGGCGGTTGAAAGTTTAGGCTATCGCCCTGCTTGGCAAGCATTTGAAAGCGCTGGCGCTGAATTAATCGGCATAAATCAAACAAACCAAGGTATTGACGTTAAACATCTAGAATCCATGTTAAAAAAACACAGTATTAAACTCTTGTATTTAACACCTTTGCATCAATACCCGACAACCACGACATTACCGGTAAGTGAAAGAATAAACGTATACCGTTTAGCCCAGAAATATAATGTCGCCATTATTGAAGACGATTATGATCATGAATTTCATTATGATACTCAACCACTTGCGCCAATGGCAGCAACAGATCCTTCAGGGCTAATCATATATTTATCAAGCTTTTCAAAGTTAATGTTTCCAGCAATGCGTTTAGGCATTATGGCGGTAGATAAGTCTTTAGCTCCTCACTTAATTAATTATCGGACGATGGTTAATCATAAAGCGAATATTATTTCACAAGATGCGGTGTCAAGATGGATGAAAGAAGGTGGATTTGAACGCCATTTAAGAAAAGCCACTCGAATTTATCAGAAACGACGACAATGCATGGTAAACCTTCTTACGGCCTTTCAACAGGAAGGCTTAGCAATTAATTTCAGTGTTCCCCCAGGAGGCATGGCTTTATGGGTTGATGTGGGGAAAAATGCAGAGCAAATCGCGCTAAAAGCAAAAGAGTTAGATATATTCATTTTAGCTGAAAATGCCTTTCATTTGATGGCTGAACGAAATCAAAATAGATTCATTCGTTTGGGCTTTAGTGGACAAAACGAGGAAAACATTCAACAAGGTTTATTACTCTTAAAACCGTTATTGCAAAGAGGATAAAAAAATAACGGCTGCCTTGCAAAACTACAACGGCTCTAGTAGCTTATTCACTTAATAACAATAATAACTGAAGGTATTTCATGTCAATTAATACAATTTATAAAGTTACATTACATCCATTTATTAACGAATCTATTGCTAGTTTAAAATCGATGACTAGTTTAACAGGTAGTTCAGGTGATGCTTTTTTAGATAAAGTTGAAGATTTTCGCTTTAAAGGTTATGCCGTTTGTTCAAATATTACCGGTTGTTTAGATGGGGTTATAATGATGCATCATTACCCGGAAACGGCAGTCGCCATTGGTAACTCAGTTTGCCAAAATATGTTCGACGAAAAATATGACTATCAAGAAATTAATGAAGAGTTAAGTAATGCCTTAGCAGAATGGGGAAATACTATTGTTGGGCGTGCTACTGACTTACTCAGTAGAAATAACTTGAAGTTTGATTTTTCCAGTCCATATTTTATCCATAATTTTGATGATATGGAAAAATACCTTGAAGGGGTGAAAGAAATTGTGACCGTGCCAATTAGCGTTGAAGGCGTGGGAAGATATTATTTTAATTTGTTGGTGCGTAATGTTAATTTTCAAACAACCAATGTTGAACGTGAACAAAGTACTGGCATTGCAAATCCTCATAGCAAACCATTACCTTTACACAGTAAAGTATTACTCGTTGATGACAGTGCCATGATTAGAAAAGCGCTAAAACGTTTCCTTGCAAGTTTAGGTTATCACGATGTTATAGAAGCCGATGATGGCCTTACTGCCGTAGAAGCCGTTAAAACCGAAAAGCCAGATTTTATGTTTATGGATGTTGTCATGACAAATATGAATGGCAATGAAGCCTTAAAAACTATTCGAGCCATCGGCTCTGATGTACCTGTAGTGATGTTATCTTCCGTGACTGATAAAGGTTTAGTGGATGAATGTCAGCAAAGTGGCGTTTCAGGGTTTATCTTTAAACCGATTCAAGCCGATAACGGTGCCGAAATCATCAAAAACTATTTAAAAATTGCCTAACTTCACTGGCTATTTTAACGGTTAACATGATTAATAAGCGCATAAATTATTCTTTTTATGCGCTTATTTTTTATCATCATTTGTCAGCAATTCCGAGACAATTAATTTAAGTAAAAAAGTTTCTCGCTCAATTGAGAGTCCTTTATTTTCACTGTGTTTTATAGTGTGCTCGTTATGTTTAATTGCCTCATGAATATTAATCCACACAGGACGCATGCCATTGTTAATTTCATGAGTTTCTAGTGCTGTCTCCTGTAAAACATCATCAATAGTACATACAAAACAATACGACAGCATATGTACAATATCAACGTCATTTTTATACCAAGGCCGATACTCTTCATAGACACCAAACGCTTGAATATTTTGAACATTGTGGGCACCGGTTTCTTCTTTTAATTCTCGAATAAGCCCGTCAATTTTACTTTCACCGTCATCAATACCGCCACCAGGTAAACTATAATCATGATATCGCTTGGTGTATAAAAGTAGAATTTCTTCTCCTTTAAAGACAATCGCTCGAGTCGCTTTGCGGGTAAATTGATTGCTTGATAACTTTTCTATGTCAGGATGAATGGTTGATTTTAATAGGCGCATTATTGATTAACAAAATAAAGTAAATGAGAATAAGATTGAATAAGGCTTGTTGTGATTGATATTTAGAAAAACAAAAGACTGCTGAAATCTCAGCAGTCTTTCTTTAAGCGAAAACATAAAAGTTTTAGTTTTTTCGCGTAAACTACTCTGCCAACTCTTTTAAAACATCATCTTTAAGTTCAGACCAAAGTTTACCTGACTCAATACCGTATTTGCGAACGGTATAAATTGACTCATCATGCTTCCCTTCATTGGCAAGCTCAATAAGTTTATCATAATACGTACGGGTAATTTCGCGGCCCTTAGGATGAGCAAAATACAAACTACCTATTCGAGAATAAAGCCCTCTAAAACCATTTAATATTAATAAATAAATAGAATTTCCAGAAGCAACGACTAATTCTTTATTTAAGAGATAATCAAATTCAGCGAATGCTTCACCTGTATCTTCTATCGTTTTATATGCTTTTAGTAATTTAATTGTTGCTTCAGGGTTGTTCTTTATCGCACCACGAACATAAATCGCACTAATGTTAGTACGAGCTGACATTAAATTATCGACGAGATCAGGAATACCGTCTTGATCCAGTTGTGCTAAAGTTTCTAAGATATTTAAGCTAGACGTTTCCCAAAAATTATTCACTTTTGTTGGTTTACCATGTTTTATCGTTAACCAACCATCTCGCGCTAACCTTTGTAGCACTTCTCGTAATGTCGTTCTTGTAACACCAATAAGCTCTGAAAGCTCTCTCTCGGCAGGAAGTATTGAGCCAGGAGGAAATCCGCCATTCCAAATAGATTCGACAATATACTGCTCCGCAAACCCTGCAGGACTGTGTGCTTTAATAACCATAAGGCTCCACGCAACTTCTAATAAAATAAATTAAACTGATTGTACCAGAAGAATTTTTTGGTACAAGAAAGTTATTTTAAAGTTAAGATGATTCTATTTTACAAGCTAGGCATTAATGCTTAAACTACTTAAAGTGTCTAATAATTAATAATAACAACAAACAATTAACGCTAGTTAGCCGTTTGTTCAACCTATTTAAAAGGGTCAATATGCAACAATCATCTATGAGTGCTTTTTATAAGAACTTCCTCGGAAACTCGCCAGAGTGGTATAAATTCGCCATTATTGCTTTTTTAATTATTAATCCAATCATCTATTTCTTTGTGAGTCCTTATATTGCAGGATGGGCATTAGTGATTGAGTTTATATTTACACTAGCAATGGCGTTAAAGTGTTATCCATTGCAACCAGGTGGTTTACTCGCCATTGAAGCGGTAGCGATAGGAATGACATCCCCCTCACAAGTGATGCATGAAATGATCGTAAATTTTGAAGTGATTTTGCTACTAATCTTTATGGTGGCAGGCATTTACTTTATGAAAAACTTATTACTGTTTTTGTTTACAAAAATAGTCACTAAGGTACGTTCTAAAACTTTAGTCTCGCTTTTATTTTGTTTTTCCGGCGCTTTCCTTTCAGCATTTTTGGATGCCTTAACGGTTATCGCGGTAATTATCAGTGTCGCGATAGGATTTTACTCGGTTTATCACAAAGTAGCCTCTGGTAAAGATCATACACATGACCACGACCATACTTTAGATCATGAAGTAACTGACTATTCACGTGAAGATTTACAACAATTTCGTGGCTACTTACGTAACTTATTAATGCATGCAGGTGTTGGTACAGCACTTGGCGGTGTTTGTACTATTGTTGGTGAACCACAAAATTTAATTATTGGTCAGCAAGCCGGTTGGGAGTTCGTTGAATTTGCAATCCGTATGTCTCCAGTTACTGCACCTGTTTTTGTTGCTGGCATGATCACTTGTGTGTTGTTAGAAAAATTAAAATGGTTTGGTTACGGCGTAACATTACCAACTAACGTTCATACAATATTGAATGATTTTGATATTGCAGAAAGTAAAAAACGTACAACAATTGATAACGCTAAGTTAGTTATGCAAGGGGTTATTGCTATTTGGTTGGTTATTGGGCTTGCGCTACATTTAGCGCCAGTTGGTTTAATCGGTTTATCCGTGATTATTTTAGCGACAACGTTTACTGGTGTTACAGAAGAGCACCAGATTGGCCATGCTTTTGAAGAAGCCCTTCCATTTACAGCTTTATTGGCCGTATTCTTTGCGGTTGTCGCGGTGATCATAGATCAACAATTATTTACACCTGTTATCACATGGGTATTAACGTATGAAGGCAATATGCAATTAGTGATGTTCTACCTAGCTAACGGTTTATTATCTATGGTTAGTGATAATGTGTTTGTGGGTACTGTTTATATAACTGAAATCCAAAAAGCCTTAGTAGCTGGCACAATTACCAGAGATCAATTTGATTTATTAGCGGTTGCAATTAACACGGGTACTAACTTACCAAGTGTCGCAACGCCGAATGGTCAAGCAGCTTTCTTATTCTTATTAACGTCTGCACTAGCACCGTTAGTACGTTTATCATACGGTCGTATGGTTGTTATGGCGCTTCCTTATACTATTGTTTTAACCATTGTTGGCTTATTAGCTATTTCTTCAGGTTTTCTTGAAGAAAAAACGGCTGAATATTATGAGTCTGGTTTGATAAATCATCATAGTGCTGATGAAATATCACCAATAAAAAGTGGTCATTAATAGTTTCAATTAATACCCCTCAAAACGCCTAATGTATTTTCATTAGGCGTTTTTTTACCCTGAAAAACAATAATATTTACACTTTATACCAAAAGCCATAGTGAAATTTTTTCGCTAGTTTTATACTCTTATTATAAAAATAATCAATTATCTGAATTCAGTCTAAAGTAAGATAATCTTTAAACTCATTTCAGATAAGTTTTCATTAGGACATTCCGTGCAATTTTTAAGTAACTTAATCTCTAATAAAAAAGCCTGGCAATTACTTGCTATCAGTGCTCTAGCTTTTGAAATCACCGCTTTATTTTTTCAATATATCTTGGAATTAAAGCCTTGCATTATGTGTATTTATCAACGCGTTGCGATCTGGGCAATATTTTTTGCTGGTGTTATAGGTAGTTTCACTCATCAATATATTTTTGGTCGTTTGGTCTCATACTCACTGTGGGGGACTGGCGCTATATGGGGACTATTAATTGCTTTAGAGCATGTCGAAATGCAAAGCGCGACTATGTCATTTTTATTTAGTTGTGAATTTGTACCTAACTTCCCTAGTTGGGCGCCACTTCATGAGTGGATACCGGCACTTTTTGCCGCGACAGGAGATTGTGGAAATATTGATTGGCAATTTCTAGGATATAGCATGCCACAATGGATGATCGTAGTTTACGGAATTTATACTACGCTGTTTGCTGCGGTTTTACTTGCCAGACTTCAGCAACGTAAAATGTTTTAGCGATAAAACGATTAATAAAGGGGTTTATTGACTAATTGTACGTTGACAAACCCCATCTAGAACAGCTGAAATTAATTAAACATGCTTTTCATACTGTCTGCAAAAGCAACAAACTTTTCTTTGATGGTACGTTTTAATTTAATATCGAGGCCGCCAAAAATACAAAAACCTTCAATAATAATGGTCGGTGCGTTTCGATCCGCAATTGAGGGAGCTTTATTGTTAACACCACCAAAAACACAAAACGCTTTAGAGACAACATTTACATATTCTGGTACATAAATATTATCACCACCAAATAAGCAAAAGACTTTAATCGTGGTTACTTTTTGTGAAAACTTAGACTCACTGAAATCAATATTACTACCGCCAAAAATGCTGATTGAACGTAGTTCTTTCGGAACAGTCCATGCCCCGCTACGATCACTACCACCAAAAATATTAACTAAATACTCAATATTTTCATTGTCGCTTGGAGCTACCTTCGCATAAAAATCACGTTGTTTATTTTCTTGATATTCTTTATCAACGTTTAAGTCTAAATCTTCAGCTAATGCAGCTATTTTTTTATGATCTTGACTTGCCATTGCAGTATCTAAGCGTCGCTCAAATGCTTCATAGGAAAGTTTCCCATGGCTATAATTCATAATCAGTTGATCAATAACTTCTTCACGAACGGTATCAATCGGTCTATCTTCTATTGCAACAGGCATCATTATTTCCTTTTACTGGCCAGTAAACATGTAAGGTAAAGACAAGCAATTTGTGAACCAAAGATTAAGTAAAGTAATATCAAATAGTTAGCTAAAACCACTCTATTCAAACAAACTGATTTCAAGAATAATTCGTATAAACGATAAAATTTTAGTCAATTACACAATATTCTTTCAATGGACAGTTAAGCGTTTTTATCTAAGCTTTCAGCTTCAGCCATCGCCGCTCTTTCAGCTTTTGAAATATAACGAGGTTTATTACTTTTTTGTAATTTTGCATTGGCTTTTTTCAGTTTACTTTTTAAGGCATTATTAATTTTCTTTTTTCTATTCATTAGCTATTAATTACCACATTAATCGATTGAAGATAATTCTAGCAGAAATGAGATCCAAGCGATAATCACCTAGGTATAAAGTAAAAATTTTCCACCTTTGAACGTTAAACGAATAACTTAAACTGATTAAATAGCATTTCATCGCAATTCACTGTATTTGTTTTAGAAACAATTTATGCTCACCCATACCGTAAAAAATATCAAGAAAAGACTATGACATTAAAAACTTCTATTTTTGCTTTAACAACATTGTTCATAGCAGGATGTAATACCACCTCTCCTACTTTAACTGTAGAAGAGCAAGCGAGAGTTATTCATAACAAGATTATTGTGTTAGATACTCATCACGATTTCAGCAATGCTAATTTTTCAGAAGATAAAAATTACACCATGCGTTTAAAAAGCCAAGTTAACTTACCTAAAATGCAAGAAGGTGGCTTAGACGTTTCTTGGTTAATTGTTTATACCGGCCAAGGTGAACTTACCCCTAAAGGTTATAAAGCGGCTCATCAAAAAGCCATGGAAAAATTTGCTTCTATTCACCGATTAACGAACGAAATAGCACCCGACAAAATTGAGCTCGCCTTAACGTCAGATGATGTTCGCCGAATATTAAAAAGTGGTAAAAAAGTCGCGATGATCGGTGTTGAAAACGGCTACCCAATTGGTACTGATATCAGTAACGTAAAAAAATTCTATGACTTAGGCGCTCGATATATGTCATTAGCTCATAATGGTCATAGCCAGTTAAGTGATTCAAATACAGGTGATGCAAAGCAAGAATGGTTACATAATGGCTTGAGTGATTTAGGTCGTGAAGTTATCGCAGAAATGAACAAGTGGGGGATCATGATTGATATTTCTCATCCTTCAAAAGCCGCCAATATTGAAATGATTAAACTATCAAAAGCCCCTGTTATCGCTTCTCACTCAGCAAGTAGAGCTATGTATGATCATAGCAGAAACCTTGATGATGAAGAGTTAATGTTACTAAAGGAAAATGGCGGTGTTGTGCAAACGGTTGCCTTTAGATCCTATTTAAATGGCGAGAAATCAAAAGCATTCGCCGTCGCTAAAACCAAAATTTTACAAAAAATAGCGGAAAAAGAAGGTAAAAACATTTTAACTCGTGCACAGCGTAAAGCACTATCCGCTGACGATTTAGATCAGTACTGGGACTTTTATGACCGAGTCAGTCAGTTAGGCGAAACTGAAATAGAAAAAATCAGTCAAACAATTCAACAAGTTAATGTAAGCGATTTCGTTGACCACATTGATTACATGGTAAAGCTTATCGGTATTGATCATGTAGGGATTAGTTCAGATTTTGATGGCGGCGGCGGTGTTAATGGTTGGAATGATGCATCCGAGACTTTTAATGTAACGCTTGAACTCGTCAAAAGAGGTTACAACGAGCAAGAAATTGAGAAGCTGTGGGGCGGTAACTTATTACGTGTTTTAGATGACGTAGAAAACGTTGCCTTAAGCATCCGAAACAAAAGCGAGTAAAGCCCAAAAAAACACTCAAATCACAAACCATATTACCAACAATATGGTTTGTTGATTCACTCAGCACTTTCAGTAATGAAGCTTAGTATTATTTTCTATTCAACAATGAATGCGAAATCTAGGCTAATTCACCCTCTTTATTTTTAATATGCTAAGCCTTATTTATAGAAAATATTAAGATAATGGATAAAACCAAGCTGACACCATTGTCTATCCCAACAAAAAACGGGTAAAATTAATCTACATTACTATTTAAAGAAAACGATCCCTTTTGAGGTATAAATGACCATCGTTATAAAAAATCAGGAAGAAATCGCAAAAATGCGCGTTGCCGGAAAATTAGCCGCTGATGTGCTAGAGATGATTGAACCACATGTAAAAGCTGGCATCACTACGGACGAATTAAATACCCTATGTGCTGACTATACAGAGAAGGTACAAGAGGCTATTTCTGCCCCGTTAAATTATCACGGTTTTCCAAAGTCTATTTGTACTTCTGTCAATCATGTTGTGTGTCACGGTATTCCTAATGATACCCCTCTTGCCGATGGCGACATCATCAATATTGATATTACCGTTATCAAAGATGGTTTTCATGGTGATACCAGTAAAATGTTTTTAATTGGGGATGTTTCTGCTGAGGACAGTCGATTATGTCGCATCACTCAAGAAGCACTTTATGTCGGATTAAAGAAAGTTAAGCCAGGAAATACTTTTGGTGAGATTGGCGCTGCCATTCAAAAGTTCATCAAAAAGTCAGGTCGCTATTCTATTGTTAAAGAATATTGTGGTCATGGTATTGGTAGCGAGTTTCATGAAGAGCCGCAAATTGTACATTATAAAAATAATGACAAAACTAAAATGCAAGAAGGCATGTGTTTCACTATTGAGCCGATGATTAACTTGGGTCGCGCGAATACAATTTTAGATAAAGAAGATAATTGGACCGTGTACACCATAGATGGCAAAAAATCGGCACAATGGGAACATACCATTGTCGTAACAAAAACAGGTTGTGAAATTTTAACCTTACGCAAAGATGATACTATCAGCAGAATTTTGCATAATTAATTTAACTTTACCGTCTGCCCTTTTCAGGCTTTTTATTCGTTTAGCTAAGAGAATATCTGACATTGCATACTCAATCATTAGTACCATTAGAGTTTATTGAATCACTTTCTATCAGTTCTCCACAGATGTCATCAAAAGAGATTTGTCAACTGAACGATGCTTTTCATCAATGGCAAAAAGAGCAATTTGTTATCGATGACATCACGAATATTTTAAACGCACGGGTAGAGTTTGTCGATCAAGTACTCACAAAATTATGGTGTCAGCATAACCTAGATGAATATCAAATTAGCCTTATTGCTGTTGGTGGCTATGGACGAGGTGAACTTCATCCCTTTTCAGACGTAGATATTCTCCTACTCACTCAAGATGAATTAGAAACCGATCTTGAAGAAAAGATATCAGCATTTATCACTCAGCTTTGGGATGTAAAACTAGATATTGGTCATAGTGTTCGAAGTATAAAAGAATGCCTTAAGCAAGCCGTTAACGATGTCACCATTGCCACAAATTTAATGGAAATGCGTCAAGTTTGCGGTAATGAAGCGTTAACACAACACTTACAACCATTACTTAACGAAGATGTATTTTGGACATCAAAAAAATTCTTTGTTGCCAAACGTGAAGAACAACTCGAACGTCATAAACAATACAATGGCGCCGCCTACACACTCGAACCTAATTTAAAAGCAAACCCCGGAGGTTTAAGAGATATACAAACGATTGGCTGGGTTGCCAAGCGCCACTTTCTCGCTGATTCATTAGAAGAATTAGTAGAACATGAATATTTAACTAAAAATGAATACTTTGAATTATTAGAGTGTCAAGATTACTTATGGCGTATGCGCGGCGCTCTGCATTTCATTGCTGGTCGTAGCGAAAATCGATTACTATTTGATTATCAAGCCGATGTTGCAGACATGATGGGCTTTGGTGCTGAAGGAAAAATTGCCGTTGAACGAATGATGAAACGTTTTTTCCGCATTATTGGCCGGGTAGCAGAATTAAATAAAATGTTACTACAATATTTTGAATATGCCATTATTCAAAATAAAGTACACGATAAAACTACGGTCCTTAACGACGATTTTGTTATTCTCGACGGGCAAATCAAAGTAAACAATCATCGTACTTTTATGCGCTCAACGAAAATCATGGAAATGTTTTTGTTGATTGCTGAGCACGAAGAAATTACCGACTTACACCCTAATACGTTGCGTTTAATGAGAAATGCCCGACGCCGATTAGTCTCAGGCATGATGGATTACGAACGGTGTCGACAACTGTTTTTAGAAATCATTAAACACCCTAGAGGCTTAGGTTTACCCTTTACGTTAATGCATCGTCATTCAATTCTTGGCGCATATTTACCTGCATGGCGTAACATCGCGGGACAAATGCAATTTGATCTTTTTCATGCATACTCGGTAGACGAGCACAGTTATCGTTTGATCAAAAATCTCTACCGATTTAATCAAAAAGAACACAATGATGAATTTCCACTTTGTAGTAAAATTGTCCAAAGGATCAGAAAGCCTGAATTGTTATTTTTAGCAGGGATTTTTCATGATATCGCTAAAGGTCGAGGGGGAAGTCACGCTGATTTAGGGGCGATAGACGCATTAGAGTTTAGTAAAGAACATAAATTAAGTGATCACGATGGTCGAATGATCTCTTGGTTAGTTAAGCATCATTTATTAATGTCGGTTACGGCACAACGAAGAGATATATCAGATCCAGAAGTAATCGCTAAGTTTGCCAACGTTGTACGAGATGAAGCTCATTTAGATTACTTATACTGTTTAACCGTTGCTGATATGCGAGCAACCAACGAAAGCTTATGGAATAGTTGGAAAGAAAACTTATTAGAAGAACTGTATAACAGCACCAAACGAGCCTTTAGACGTGGCTTGGAAAAACCGGTTGATTTACGCGCTAAAATACGTGAAAACCAGCAACAAGCTGTAAACTTATTAACAGAAAAAAATATTACTCAAGCTGATATCAAAACCATTTGGTCACAGTTTAAAGCGGATTATTTTTTACGCTATGCTCCTGAGCAAATAGTTTGGCATACCGAGCATATCCTCAAGCATAACAAAGATAAACCTTTGGTATTAATTAGCCCATTTCCTTATCGAGGTGGCACTGAAGTATTTGTTTACACGAAAGACAAAGCAAATATCTTTGTTAATATCGTGTCTTTATTAGGCTCTAAATGTTTTTCTATTCATGATGCAAAAATTATCAGTAGTAAAACAGGCTATACAGCCAATACTTTTGTTATTTTAGATCAACAAGGCAATGCAATTGACGATAAATATCGCGCATTAGAATTAACCGAATCATTAACAACGGTATTAGAAAGTAATGCACCTGTTATTAAGTTTAAACCTATCTCAAATAGGCTTAAGCAATTTCATGTGCCAACAAAAGTAAGCTTTATAGAAACAAAGTCAAAGAAAAATACTTTATTGGAAATTACCTCGTTAGACAGACCAGGGTTATTAGCGCAGTTTGCTAATGTATTCCAAGAATGTAAACTACATATCCATTCCGCCAAAATAACCACTTTCGGTGAAAAAGTAGAAGATATGTTTATTGTTTCTACACTCGATGAAAAAGCATTAACAGCCGAAGAACAAAAAATATTATCAACCAAGTTGTGTAATGACACAGCAATGTAACCTTTTATTTTAAGCTATTTAGGAAAAAATATGTCTGAATTACAAAATATCATTGAACAAGCGTTTGATGATCGTATGAACATTAGTCCAGCAACCGTAAGCACTGAAGTAAAAAATGCGGTACTAGATGCCCTTGCTGCACTAAATGATGGCTCAGCCCGCGTCGCTGAAAAAATTGCTGGCGAATGGGTTGTGCATCAATGGCTTAAAAAAGCGGTATTGTTGTCATTTCGTATTTGGGATAATGAAGTGATTGATGGCGCTGAAAGTACTTTCTTTGATAAAGTTCCTATGAAATATAGCGATTATACTCAAGAAATGTTTGAAGCAGATGGCGTAAGAGTTGTTCCTGGCGCTTCGGTAAGAACTGGTAGTTATATTGGCAAGAACGTTGTGGTTATGCCCAGCTTCGTCAATATTGGCGCTTATGTTGATGAAGGTTGTATGGTTGATGGTTGGGCAACGGTTGGCTCTTGTGCACAAATAGGTAAAAACGTACATTTATCTGGTGGTGTAGGCATTGGTGGTGTGTTAGAACCATTACAAGCAGGCCCTACTATTATCGAAGACAATTGTTTTATCGGCGCTCGTTCAGAAATTGTTGAAGGAGTTGTTGTTGAAGAAGGCGCGGTTATTTCTATGGGTGTTTATATTGGACAAAGCACGCGTATCTTTGATCGTGAAACCGGTGAGGTTCATTATGGCAGAGTACCTGCGGGCTCAGTTGTCGTTCCAGGAAACCTTCCGTCTAAATGCGGTACATATAGTTTATATGCTGCAATAATTGTTAAAAAAGTAGACGCAAAAACGCGTGCTAAAGTTGGCATAAACGCACTACTTCGTTCGGTTTCTGATGAGTAATCACTGCGTATGATTTGCGAAATAACGCTAGTGTGATGCTAGCGTTATTTTTTTGACGGTTTAAAAAATAACGTTCAACTTTTCAAAACATCATGCTACTTCATTACATATTCCAACCAATTACACCTGATTAGTTTTATATATACTTCAATAACTTACAATACAAAATAATAATAAGCACTACTTTATTTATATTTTGGCATACCGCTTGCGATATCACTATTGTCATGAACAAATAATCGCGTGCTATATGAAAAAACTAACATACTTAATACTATTTTTTGTACTTTTTACTGCTATCGGTTGTAGCAGTACTAAAACGGTTCAATATCAAGCTATCGAGAAAAAACCGTTAGTGTCAGATCACTATTTAATGATGTCATTATTAAATAGACCCGTAACAGAAGATCAGAAATTAATGTTAGCTTTTGCACAAGTGCAAGATGAATATCAACAGCAGTTAGCACCAGTTTTTGTTAATGCTGTAATGATCACCGGTAATAAAGACGAACAGTCTTCTCTTCAGCGTCCTACTTCTATCTATAGCAGTCTGATCGCTGAAGATATTAATGCTATCCGAATGAGTGGTCCTTATTAATCACTTACTTAAATCTTGATTAAGCCGTGTTTTCAATGTCATCTCTCAACCATGACAACTGCTCAAAAACATCTTGCCATTGTTGATCAAACTGACAAGTAATGGTGAGCAAGTTTTGGTGAATGGGGTGGGTAAACGTTAACGACTTTGCAATGAGCATTAATCGTTTAAAACCGAAATGTTGTATGAAAAATGGGTTTTGTTTGTTATCGCCATAATTTATATCACCAATAATAGGATGACGTAAATGAGCTAAATGTCGGCGAATTTGATGCCTTCTTCCGGTTTCAGGTAATAACTTAAGTAAACTATAGCGAACACTGTCATATCGACCTAAAGATATTGGCAAGCTTGCATGAGCGACTGCTTGATACTGAGTAACAGCACTCTGCGCTTCTTTATCCGGATTTACATGTTTATCACCTAATTTATCTAACTTTTCTTTTAAGGGATAATCAATAATATCTTCACCGTATAAATGCCCTCTAGTTAGTGCGAAATACGTTTTTTGAATGGTTTTATTCGTAAAGGCGTGCCCCATTAGACGAGCCACCTCTTCAGTTAAAGCAAATAATAAAACCCCAGAAGTAGGTCTATCTAATCGATGTAATGGATAAACATATTGCCCGACCATATCCCGCACTAGTTGTAAGGCAAAATATATCTCGTCTTTATCCATAAAACTACGGTGAACAAAAAGTCCAGGAGGCTTATCGATTGCGACTAAGTATTCATCTTGATAAAGAATGGTTAACTCTGGCTTTTCAGTAATAATAACGGACAATTTTTTCTAACGATAATGGAGTTTAGTTTCCATTATCTCTATAATGCCGCCATTATTCGATAGTTAATTTACTTATGACGACCATTGCTTCTATTTCCGAACTTTTGACTCTTTCAAAATGCCAATTTCGTGTTTACGATCTAGGAAGAAAAATTGATAAATTATCTAAAGAAACATTTAATAAAGTAGAGCTTAACCAACTCCCCTATCCATCTCCTTTCCAAGGTCATGCACATTTAGCCATTGCGTTTTGGCAGAAACAATCACCACAACCGTTTTTATGGTTTGTAAAACTACCTTTAGATGAGAGAGGTTTATTGAATCAAGGTGCAAGGAACCACTTTGTCGCGATAATTGTGGAAGCACTTGGCGCTGATTTATCCGTAGATCCCACAGAAAAACAAGAAGAACTATTAAAAAGCAATCCTTATATATTCACTCCGTCACAATATAAATTGGCAATGTTAAATAGTTTAATTTCATGCGATTTAAAAGCGCCAGCTAGCCAACATTATCAAAGTTTCAAAGATTACTTAACTGAACAAAACTGGCTGAAATGGCAGGAAATAGGCGTACAAGGTATCACTGATTTTGTCGCGAGAATTGAAGATAAAGGCCATGATGAATTAATCGCAAACGCATTAGCTAGTCTTCCTTTTGAAGTATTGAGTCCGTTATGCGGTGCCCTAGAGAATAAGCCGTTATCGCTGAAAATTATTGAGTCTTTGCTTAATTTATTATCAAATACTGATACAGAAAGTCCAGAAAAACAACAAATGCTATTGCGCAGTTTAGCTTCATCTACTCAACACCCATTAGTCGATAGTTATTTTGTCAATTTATTAAAAAAAGCACCATTAGCTACTGATTTATTAATTTGTATTTCAGGTAGATGTTGGTCAGCGTTAAGCAATGAAAAACGTGTTATGCAATTTTTAGAGCATTTAGTTGCTAAAAATAATGCAGAGCTATTTACGGCTATCTTTAAAGATTTAGTTGCAATCCCTACTATTCGTCCGATATTGTTTCAATGTATGAGAAGCACAGAACGCAGTGAAACGCTTTCTCTTGCAATCGGGCAATTGTTTACTTCACAGAGTTAAAAATTAATGGAAAACATTTATATCTTATTAGCGGTATGTTTAGCTTTTTGGTATTTTATTTACTTAAGAAAAGTGGCTGAATTTGCCCGTTTACATATTAATAAATACTGCGAAAAAGAAAAACTGCAATATTTAAGTATCGCCCGAAAATCAAGTCGTTTACGTTTTAATAAGCGACTAGGCATATATTGGCTCAGTATTTTTGAATTCGAATTTAGTGGTGATGGTGAGTCAATGTATACAGGAAAAGTATCTTTGCAAAATTATAAATTGCTTAATATTGATATACCGGCATATCGCATTTAGTCAGCATTTTATCAAACGATTACCCTACTAAATTAACACAGCTCAAACGCACAAAAAGAAAAAGCGACAATAGTCGCTTTTTCTTTTTGGTTAGGTACTTCCTGTTCCATTATTCGCTCTGAGCCTTCCTGGCTTTAATTCCTTTTACTTATTCCTTTACTTAGATAAACCATTCCTTAGTTCAAACAATGGATATTTCCTTGATTCAACTTCCTGTTGAACAATACATAATAAATTATGTACATTTATCCTTAGTGAACATCTTGTTCGACATTGTTTGGTATAAACATCCTTTGTTTATTTTTCCTTTATCAAATCAACTTTGTTGATTACTATTCTCGAGCTTTACAAAGATAAATGCCTTCCTTTGCTTATCTTTGTTTTGGTTTTCCATAACCATTGTCTTCCTGACAAGTTAAAGTGTAGCAACTACCACGCTGTATTTAAGTAAAGATAAAACAAAATTCACCATTTATTTTGTAGGACTTAAGTACAAATCAAATTTTATGTTTAAATTTTAGTGACTTAGAATAATAAATTTTATAATAACTTACGCCGCTAGTTATCTAACTGACACGAATATTGACAATGTCTTACAAGGATATTTGTTAAACTCCTAATAAGATAAACAAGGCAAATTTAACGATATATTCCCTGACATTTATCAATAAAACGATTACCCTATCCCATTATGTAATCCAATTTTGTTTAGTTATTACGCTTTCATAGGGAAAGAGTTAATTAAGCGTAAACCTTTTTATTTTCTTGGAGCTTTCGTGTTTTTTTTACAGTCATTATTTTGCTGGGTTGGTGCAGATAACCGATATCGTTTTTCACTTATCGTTGCTTTCAATTTTTTGTTTTTTATTGTATTTAGTGGCATTTTTCATACGTCATTTATTCTCAGCTGTTTTATCTTAATAATATCTACAGCTGCCTTAACCTGCACAATTAAACGTCGACTTAACGATGCAAAATTGACCAAAAACTGGCTTTATACTCCTTCAATAACATTTGCAATTATAGGTTTGGTAATTATCAGCTTTAATCATCAAGCTCTGTACTGGTTAATACTTCTGCCTGCGGCCTTATCTAGTATTTTATTAACTTATCCTGGTCGAAATAATACCCAATATAATTACGGTTACATTGGCCCTATTAACTTATCCTCCGAAAGAAGCCCAACAAATAGAAGCCAAAGAATTGAACCAACTCTGACCAATCAACATCACCTTCAATATACAGAAAGTGCTAATAGTTTCAGTTATCACAATTCACAAGCAGATCAAGAACCATCTTATGATGAACAAGCAACGACAAAGCATTCAGCTCAAGATATTGGTGAGCTGATCAGAGAAAAACTTTTAAACAATCAAAATAGTAAATACGTCATTTTAGGTTTAGTGGCTATTATCTTGATTGCGATGATCACTAGTTTTATTTTATCTTTGACCACGTCAACTGAGCTTTCAACTTCACCTTCAACACACGATAAAGCGATCAAAACAAATGACACACAACTTATAGTGAATGAGCGTACCAATAAAATCACTTTACCTGATGATTTTTCATTAATGACAACCCCTTTTAATGGTTTGATTGTTCACTGGCAAGCCGATAATTCAAACGAATTACAATTATGGGATATTACACAAGCAACAGGTGATAACAGCTGTCGAAGTATCACGTTTAATAATAATGATAGTTATCGAACAACAAGGGTTTACGTTGAAAATACGAATGAATACATTGCTGAGTTTTCTCCGCTAGACACGAAGGAGATACTGAAAGACATAGCAATAAGAAGCCGCTTTTCATTATGCGGATATTCATTTTCGTTGAAAGGTAGTCAAGCAACTTTAGGTAAAAATAGTTTTTATGCTGAATTAATAACACAATAATTTTTGTTATTTAACAATAAGCAAAAATAAAAAATGCGGCTCTAAGAGCCGCATTTCTTTAACTAGCTTAATGCATCCTGCATAATTTAGTTTCCCGCATTTTCATCCTTAAATGACTATCCTTAGCCTTTCCTTACTTAACAAATCCTTTGAGGTCCTAAAGTCCATTTAAATAGCATCGTCCTGAGCTATATTTGTCGTCCTTACGCGTCATCCAAACGCTCTTCCTTGACAAGTACATCCTTATAAAATCCTTTCGACTCCTGTCGATGACTTTATCCTTAAGTCTCCCGTTATTATCCTTAATAAGCTAACCTAAGCTTGAGAACTTCATGTCCTTTGTCTTCCTGACATGATTAATATTACGCGCAAACAGAAACTTTCGTAGTGTTAAAAATAAAATAAATAAATATTGAAACACAACCAAAATACGAATTAACAATTAAAACATTTATAAACAAGCACTTAAGATATGTATTTAACAATTAAGTAACAATAAAGACATAATATCTTACGAGAATGTGAGAGATGTCTTACAAAATATTAAGAAGGAGTCTTAACGTGAGGAGCACAGAGAATATAATGTAGAAAACGGTTATCAGATAAAAGCATACTGTTATGTAATAAAAGACATGAGGAATACCAATTCGTAACTTAGGTTTTCCTCATTTAAGGTATTATTTATTTTCGATAATGAATCATTAATGAGCCTGAAACATTACCTACATCAACATTCTTTATAAATTCATAATCGACGGCTTTAAAAAATTCTTGATATTTTTTTGATGTTGCATAAACCGCGACTCCTTCACTCGTAGAATATTCATCAAGTAATGTGTTAACTGCAGCCATTAAGTAATGTCCAAAACCATGATGTTGATGAAGAGGATGAATAGCAATAAAAGAAAGAAAATGAAATTCTTTCATTGGCACAGCATCAAGTACTTTTTCTTCTTTTTCTATCATTTGCTTAGTGCTGAAATATCCCGCCCCAAGTAACATTTTCAATCGCCAATGCCAAAATCTATCTGCCGCCACACCTGTTTTCCGGCTATTCAAACACGCTACACCTACCATAGTGTCGCCTAAATACAAGCCGATAATGGGTTGCTGAGCTTGCCAGAACGCATTCAGCTCTTCTCTGATAGAAGAACGCAAACGTTGCTCATAATCACTTTTTTCACTATTGAAAATCTCTAAAAAAACGGGATCATCATGATATGCTTGATAGAGCAAAGACACCGCAAGCTTGAGATCTTCAGCAGAAATATAAGCCGCTCTAATATCTTCTTTTGTTGCATTAGTTGCTGTTTGTGACATTCATTATCCTCTTATAGTTATGATAGGAATCTCATAACAATAACAGGTTAATTAAAAAAAGGTCAAATTAGCCTAACAAAAAGCAAGTTGTAAAATGAACTAAATAGCATCACTTTACTCTGAAGCTGTAGACACATTTATTAACGTAAATTCATTTGACCTCAAAGATAAAAATTTACACTATAAGTAAAAATAATCAGAACATAACAATTAAAAGGATCTTCTGTGAAATTAAACTTTTCATCTATTACTCTGATCACATCAATTTTCACGCTATCGAGCTTTAATGTATCCGCTAATGGGCTCACTGACTTACAATCAAGTTTAATAAAGTTAACGGGAAATACGCCAATATCGGCTGTCGTGGAATCAGCTTATACAGAAAAACGTGGAAAGAAGAAAAAGCAGAAAACTAGAAAAGGCCTCATTCAAGTTAATTTAACTGAAGATAATCAAGGGTTAAAACTCATTTATAGTAATGAAACAATTAAAAAGCTTGAGCTAGAAGCTGAACAAAAAGAGCAAGATGAAGACGCCAATACCCCTACTTTAAATGCCGTGAATGGTGTTGGCGTTGCCGAAATGAGTAGTATGTTATCTGCCGCCCCTAATTTGTTACGGACTTTAAAAAAAGCCACCTTTATTAATGAAGAAATTGTCACACATAATGAGGTAGACGTTCGTCAACTTAATTTTTCATTACCTTTAGAAGCAATCATAGATAATAAAGAAGTACATGAATACGTTGATGAATTTCAAAGTGAGTTTAGCGTATTAATCAATAAAAGTGGCGTTCCTATTGAATCATCAATAACCTTTACTGGCAGTGGTAGTGCTTATATTTTTTTTTCTATGGATTTAACACAAACCAATAGGTTTACGTACAAGCTCATCAATAATCGATTAGTTAATATTAAGAAAACATTTCAGAGTAAACGCAGTTCTACCTGGGGAGATACCGAATCTGAAGGCTATAAAATTTTAGTCCCGCAAGTCGAAAATTCAGTGTTAACTGCTTTAAATTAAACAAAGGCTATCATTTATTGGCAGCCACACCTTCGTTTACAATAATGAGCAATGCCATGTTCAGAAAAGTCAAACTCACAGCAGTTTTTTAACTTTGCTTTGAGTTTACTTTTGCCACGACCTATTCTTGATTTGGTTGCCGATAAAGTCAGTTGATTTTTTTCAGCGATAACAGATTGTTTATACCCGTTAAGCTCACTATCTTCTAGGATTTGACGATATTTTTCATCGAGTTCATTAATTAATAGCTCAAGACATTTATTTAAACTGTTATGATTTGAATGGATTTGTTCATCGGTGGTTAGATCATCTAAGATGATTTGTTGATTCATGTTTTGTCTAACGTTATTTTTCCGATAATAATCATAAATGGTATTTCGACAAATCGTATAAAGCCATGAAAGCAATTTTTCTTTATCTTCAACTTGTTCTATACGTTGATGAACCTTAATAAATACTTCTTGTAATATATCTTCAGCAATGTCTTTTGCTCCGACTTGCTTGACAATATAATTTAATAATTGCTGATGAAAATCACGCCACATTTGCTCAACCAAAACAATCACCTCCAGGTATATCAGCGCTAAATCATCATAAGCGCTGATATGTCATATTTAATTAAATAACTTGCTCTTTATAAACACTCTCCTTAAATGGTTAATGTTCTTTGTCCTCATTGCAGCAACTATCACTTTGATTTGTTTGACAGTGACAATCGCTATTACATTGACAATTTTCACATTCAATACATGTACACGCATCACAACTACAGGCTGATTTTTTCGCTTCATTTAACATAAATAATCCTCTTTAACAGTTAATCTCATCTATAAAGACGGTCAAAAAATAAAAAGGATGCAATTAATTATGTTTTACGTGTGATTTCTTAAGAATGATTCGTCTTTTTACTGTTGATAATATTTTCTACTAATTCTAATCCCGAATAATTACAAGGCGGTAACTCAACTTTAGACTCCTTCACAGGTGATGTTCGTTGACCAAATTTAATAATATGAGCACTCCAGGTTAACCCGCCACCAAAGGCAGGTAAAAGAATATGACTCTCCGACGTTACTCTTTGTTCTTCAATCGCTTCAACGAAAGCAACCAGAGCTGTTGCTGCAGACATGTTGCCATAGCGATGAATATTAATAAAAACATCATCTTTATTTAACGACAGTTTTTTGGCCAGAGAATCAATGATCCGTAAGTTCGCTTGATGAGGTACCACTAAGTCAATATCTTGCGAAGTAAAGTTTAATTTTTCTAACGTTTTATCACAGCCCTGAGCCATGCCCGCCACTGCTTTTTTGAAAATTTCTTGTCCTAGAAATGCCCATCTTGAATCACCAAGGACTCTTGCTTTATTAGCATATTTCATCCCCCAACCTTCTACAGCTAAAATATCACGCGATTCGCCAAAACAACCTAATGACTCAGCTAAAACCCCTGCCTCTTCTTCACTAGCTTCTAGGTATAAAGCAGCAGCTCCATCACCAAACAACACTGCAACATCCCTATTAGACCAATCCATAATCGGTGAAATAACTTCGGCGCCAATCACTAAAGCCGATTTCACCACACCACTTTTGATCATAGCTGTAGCGGTAGATAAACTATACATACCACTAGTACACGCTGTGTTTACGTCCATACAAGCAGCATTATCTGCGCCTAATAAACGCTGAACATTAGATGCGGCATTAGGGCATAATTCATCAAATGTAGTACTACCAAAAACGATTAATTCAACATCTTGCGCCGTTTTACCTGCAGCAGCTAACGCTTTCTCACAGGCAACATAAGCAAGTTCGCTAACATGTACATGTGAAATTCTCCGCTCTTTCATGCCCGTGCGAGAGGTGATCCACTCATCATTAGTTTCTAAAAATGTCGCTAAATCGTCATTAGATAAAACCGCCGGAGGTAAGCACTTCCCCCACCCTTTAATTGCTGCATATGTCATAGAATACCTATTTATCATTTTTTCGCTGACGCCTTGCATCAACTTACTGTTCATACCAGTTACTTTCCTCAGCATAAAGCCTGTGAAACTCAATGTCTAGGTTGAACACCATTAGGGTTTTAATAATATTTGACTATATTTAGAGGATGTTGATCTTTCGCGGTGAAATTGTGTTCAAGATAAAATCGTTTTAATCGCGGCGAGTAATGAGTAGCCTAGTTATTCTAAGCAAATACTACTCAGCAAAGCGTAAAATAATTTTAGCCGAATCCTTCGGACAGCGTTTGTTGGCCATTTTTAATGGCGTTGCCCCACAAGGATGTGGGGTAAGGTGACTTTGCAGGAGCATAAAGTCTTTATCGCCTTTTTATATGGAACAACCCTATTACAAAGGCTCTGCCTTGTATAAATACCCAACAAAATGCGGCAAAAACAATCTCGAAAGATCAATAGTCCCTAATGTAATTTAAAAATAAAGTTAAGGAATTCACAATGTCAAATCATCACACCTATAAAAAAGTTGAAATGGTTGGTTCTTCAACAACCAGTATTGAAGATGCAATTAATAACGCTTTAGCAGAATGTAATAAAACCCTTAAGAACATGGACTGGTTTGAAGTAACGGAAACACGTGGTCATATCGTTGATGGTGCGGTTGGCCACTTTCAAGTAACACTAAAAATAGGTTTTAAAATAGAAAACAGCTAGTTAACGATAAAAATACATCTTAATCTTGTGTTATATCAAGTATAATGCTGTCGATAAATATTAACATTGGCCTTCAATCATTCATTTGCGTTATTTTAGGAATATGAACATTTATGTCACTCACAAATAAAGCAGGAACTCCGGTTCAATGGGGAGATTTTTTAAAGTCGGGTAATCGGGTGTTTATTGGTTCAAATGCTGCGGTTCCCAATATATTAATTCAAAACCTCATAGATCACAGTGCTAAGCTTCATGATATTGAAACTGTTCACATCCTTACGTTTTCCGATAATATTTGGGCTTTACCTGAGCACAAGGAGCTCTTTAAAGTTAATTCGCTATTTATTGGGGGTAAAAATGTTCGAGAAGCCGTGGCAGAAGGTCGAGCAGATTACACCCCTTGTTTTATTTCAGAAATTCCCACACTTTTTCGCGAGAATATTTTACCACTCGATGCGGCGTTAATTATGGTGAGCCCACCTGACGAATATGGTTATTGCTCGTTAGGTGTAAGTGTTGATGTGGTAGCCTCAGCAGTAAAATCAGCAAAATATGTAATCGCTCAAGTAAATCCAAACATGCCCTGTACTAATGGCCATAGTTTTATACATATCAACCAAATACATGCTTGGCTTGATGGTAAAGAGCCTTTGCCAGAAATCCCTGAGCCCGACATTGACCAAGTTTCAGAGCGAATTGGACAATATGCGGCAATGCTAGTGGAAAATGGTTCAACCATTCAAATTGGTATAGGTAAAATTCCCGCGGCGGTTTTACGTTATCTTGCCAATCATAAAGATTTAGGTGTACACAGTGAAATGATCTCCGATGGCATTATTGATTTAATGCTAAGCGGCGTAATAAACAACCGAAAGAAAACATTTCACAAAGGCAAAACCGTTGTTACATTTTGTATTGGCTCACAGCGATTGTATGATTTTGTCCATAAAAATCAACATGTTGAATTTTACCCATCTGAGCATATAAACTCTCCGGTTAATATTGCTAAAAATGACAATATGGTTTCTATTAACAGTGCTATTGAAGTTGATTTAACCGGCCAAGTAGTGTCCGATTCAATTGGTTATCATTTTTATAGTGGCATTGGCGGCCAAGTTGATTTTGTGCGAGGTGCTTGGCTGAGCAAAGGGGGGAAACCCGTTATTGTCCTGCCCTCAACAACTAAAGATGGTAAAATTTCACGTATTGTTCCGCATGTAACAGAAGGTGGTGGTGTAGTTACCTCAAGAGGCCATGTAGCTTATGTGGTAACAGAATATGGTATTGCAAATTTAATAGGTAAAAGTATTCGAGAACGTGCCTTAGAGCTGATCAGAATTGCTCATCCCAAATTTAGAGAACAGTTGTTAAAAGATGTGCGTAAAAATTATTGGGTGCCTGAGTATCAAGATAATACCCCAACATCTGTCCCCGAATTAGGCGCCATTGAATTTAAAAAATACACGTTTTCAGGTGATAGCTATATTTTAAGACCGTTAGGCCCTGCCGACGAACGTAAACTGCAAGAGTTTTTTTATTCTCATACTAAAGAAACCTTAATGATGCGATATAATCATCACGCAACACAAATGACACGGGAAAAATCTTGTAATTTAGTTAGTGTTGACCAACATAAAGATCTTGCCTTATGTTTTACTCAACAAGAACATCTTGGTGAAGTGATACAAGCAGTTGGGCGATATTATTATATTGAGTCAACGAATGCTGCAGAGGTGGCCTTTGTGATCAGAGAAAGCCAACGGGGCAAAGGTATGGCAACGACACTTTTACTTCAAATCATCAAAATAGCCAAAAAACGAGGACTTGCAAAATTACTTGCCTGTGTCAGACGAGACAATGCTCCTATGTTGAAAGTTTTTGAAAATACTGGTTTTATTCGCGGTTACTCGGAAGACTTCGATGAAGTTGCTTTAACCTTTGATTTACTCGATACCGATAAAGCAAATGAGACACAATAATAATTATAAATGTTTTAAGGAAATTTTATGACGGTTGGACTACTTAGCCATCATCGCTGTAACGGGCATAATATGGGAGAATATCATCCAGAATCTCCTGCTCGCTTAGGCGCTATTCAAGATCAACTAATTCGTAGTGGTTTAGAATACGTTGTCAAACAAATTGATGCCACGCCACTTGATCGTCAGTTGTTATCACTTGCTCACGATGAAGATTATATAGAACACATTTTTGAAAATGCGCCTAAAGAAGGACTTTTCAGACTCGATGATGATACCGCGATGAGCTCAAAATCATTAGAAGCAGCGCTTTATTCGGCCGGTGCTGCAAAAGATGCTGTAGACTTAGTTATGTCTAATACTCTTTCTTCTGCATTTTGTATTACTCGCCCACCTGGGCATCATGCTGAACGCAATAAAGGCATGGGATTTTGTATTTTTAATAATATCGCAATAGCTTCAGAATATGCCAAGAAACACTATAAATTAAAACGGGTTGCTATTGTTGATTTTGATGTGCATCACGGCAACGGTACTGAAAATATCATCAAAGATAAAAAAGGCACATTATTTTGTTCTTCGTATCAATACCCTTTTTATCCTTTTGAAATGCAAGAAAATGATACACCACCTATAATTAATACCCCGCTTGCCGCCACAACAAAAGGTCCAGAATTTAGAGAAATAATTGCCGAGAAATGGTTACCGGCACTGAGAAAATTTAAGCCTGAAATGATCTTTATTTCCGCCGGCTTTGATGCGCATATTGAAGATGAAATGTCGCAAGTAAGTTTAACCGAACAAGATTATCGTTGGGTAACCGATGAGGTAAAACTAATTGCAGAGCAATACAGTAAAGGTCGAATCATTTCTGTGTTGGAAGGAGGCTATTCCTTAAGCGCGTTAGGCCGCTGTGCTGTTGCACATATTAATGGCTTAATTGGTCATTAGCCTTAAAAGATTTTCATGAAGTAAAGAAAAAGGCTATTCAAGTCATTGAATAGCCTTTTCGCATTAATCAACCTTAATTAACTTAAGTTAAGTTAAACAGCCAGAAGCTTAAACAGGCATAAATCCATCAGACTGTTTCACCTGATACTTTTCATTTAGTTTCTTTTTCAGGACACCTTTTCGATGTTTAAGCGCCGCTTGCAACTTTTTAGACGCGGCAGCTATAGCTGAATATAATTCTTTTCCAGACGCTTTCACTGAAACTTTTTGTCCTTCATACAAAGTAGTTACTTCCAGTTTTTGTTCATGGGGTTCTACAGTGATAACGGAGTCGATTGTCATTAAATCGGGGAAATGTTTTGCTATTTTAGCAAATTTGTTTTCGATAGCTTGTTTAATTGCTTCAGTAATTTCAACATGGTGACCTGATATAGTTATTTTCATAATACAACCTTCTTAAAAGTTAACAGTATATTGAGGAGATAATCAGTATGACTTAACGCCTATTAAATATACTCTGGGCTAACTAAAATAAAACAATGGTAAAAAGAGTTTATTTTTAAAACAAATGTATATAAATATTTCAAGGTTATAGTGAAAATGAATAAGTAGAAGGGCCACTGCGATGAGCGCCTAACTGGTTTCCTAAAAACCCTCAGAACACTTATTTATTCCATCATAGTTTGCAGAAAATTGTGTAGCGTATTGTATCGTTTAGGTAATTCACGGCCTTTTTTTTGTACGCGATATAACGCTTCTATCACAGGTTTCGCGGGCTTGAAAATCGTTATTAATGCTTTATTTTCAAAACTTTCAACCGCACTTTTGGGCAAAACAGTAAAACCTAAACCTTTAGCAACAGGCTGTAATATTTGATTAATTTGATTGATTGCGCCAGCGTTAGGAATATCGTTAAACTCTAATTGATGTAAGCTAACTTCCTGACTTTGTAAAAAATATAACGATAAATAATGTTCGGCATCTGGGTGAGCAATTAATCCAATGTTTTTTAATGTATTCCCAATGTCCCCCTGTATTTCAACAGCCTTTGGCAGCACTAAGCACAATTCTTCTTGACCGACTTCTAATGCATCAAATAATTTTTTATTCGGAACGTCTGTTACTAAGCCGTAATCAATCAGACCTTGTTGAATTTCGGTTAAAATAATGTGATTGGGCGCGGCTTTTAACTGTATGGTTAATAAAGGATACTTAGCCTGCAATGCTAATAATTTAGGATACAAGGTTAATGCTAACGCGCCAGAGCAAGCCAATGAGCAACAGCCTGAATATGGATCATCAAACGATAGTTTTTCTAGCAGGGCTAACTCATTTTTCGCCGATTCATTGGCGTAGTGATAAACCATTCTCCCCTGCTCTGTTAATTCAAAGTTTTTTTTACCTCGTTTAATCAATGTATAACCACACGTTTTCTCAAGTTTGCTAATGTGTTGACTCACTCCGGGCTGCGTCATAAATAGTTTTTCTGCCGTTCTTGTGAAATTGCCTGTTTCTATCAAAGTTACAAACGTCTTTAACCACCTTGGATTTATCATTGATTTCTCCTCAACCATTTCACGACAATCCACTAAGTCGAATTATCACAACAAACCACCATAACATATAATTATCATAACAATCACAAATCATAATTATATGTAATTAAAATATATCATTAGAATGGTTTTATCGAAAAGAAAGTCACTTAGTAAATAATTGGAGAATAAAATGAAAATGAATCATATCGGTATTATGGTGGGAGATATGACACAAGCAGTTGAATTTTATACGCAAGTGCTTGGGTTAACGATTGTCATGAACAACACCAAAGTAAAAGAAGAGCGTGAAACCGCCATTGGAAAAATGTGTATTGCAGTATTTGGTGAAGGCTTTAAAGGGTTTAATATCGCCCATTTACTTACCACTGATGGCATAGGTGTTGAGCTATTTGAGATGAATGATCGAGAGCAGCGCCATGAAGTCAACTTTGCACGTTTAGGCATTTTTCATTTTTGTTTACAAACCGATGACTTTGAACGTGTTATGACAAAAACCGAAGAATACGGCGGAAAAGTCAGAATGGACGTGATGCGCTATCACCCAGAAGATGATGCTAAACCAGCTAAAATGGTGTACTTAGAAGATCCGTTTGGTAACTTATTTGAACTTTATTCTCATTCCTATGAAGAAACTTACGCAACTGACTATGAATAATAGCGTACCGTAAACTCCACTTTTAAAGATAACTTGAGCTTTATTTGCTCAAGTTATCAATCACTAAGGAATTATTATCAATACTGCTATTATCAATACAGCATAATGTCGACTAAATATTTCACTAGCTTGTGATATCCATTCACGGCTACACTATTACAATGAAAATCATCAATAAAATTCGCTGACTCATGTCAATATTGTCAAAAGTTGAACAACAAGACGAAGTATCACTTCTTTTAAGGTTCTTTCCTAGGTTTTTACTCTTTATCGTTATTTTTCAAAGCTTAGTTTATTTCATTCATAGTGATCTGTGGTTATCGCAATTCATACAACTTGCACTTGCCAATAATGTCGCTTATATATACCAATTATTTGTAGGATCAATCATAGTTGACGGTAATTTACTTAAACATATAGATTCAACTAGATTTTTAATAGTAGATAACGAATGCACAGGCTTAATGCTGATTGCCAGTGTTAGCGCAGTCATTATGGCGTTAAATCAGCCTATTAATAACAAAATTTTTATGATAATTATTGCGGTACTGATATTACATGTAGAGAATATCATACGAATTAGCCATTTAATGTATGAAATTAAAGAAGAAAGTAATGACTTTGATTTTTATCATCTGTATATTTGGCAATTCATTAACTTCGTCACCGCCCTATTAGTAGTTGTAGGAGTTGAACGATTACCTGGAAATAAAAAGCCGTAAAATGAAAAACATTATCGCTGCCATTTTTATTATCATATGTTTAACCTTTCCTTCGTTAGTCCTCGCTAGTGGTGGCGGCGGAGGTGGTGGTGGCGGCGGAGGTGGTGGTGGCAGCGGTTCAAGCGTTCCAGTACTGAATAACGCTTTGCAAGTCATTTTCGTGGCTTTTATCGCTTTACTTTACCGTCATAAAAAATAGGTTTCACTTATACTAACTCCTCGTAACACCATAAATACCACTAAAATTGAAAATCAATTTTATAGCCTATTTCTTGGGCTAATCTCTGTTTTATTCTTTTACCTCGCCTTTCCTAGCGGTGGTTTTGCCATATTAACTTGGTTTACCATGGTGCCAATTATTATTGCACTAAGCAAAGTTACGCTACGTAATGCTTTTATGTTGGGATTGTTATCCGCTACTTTAGGTTGGTTATGCAGCATTTGGTGGGCCGTTTACGGTGTTGCTGCAATCACGTTTTCTGCTCCTAATATTGTATTACCTATTGTCTTTATATTTTGTCTAATCTCTGCAATACCTTATGCATGTGCATGCTGGCTGCACGTACGCTTTCAATTTGGCCAAACACTATCGGGCGCTTTTTTCTCGGCAACAATTTTTACGGTCGTCGTAAATTACGTTCCTCATATATTACCGGGTAACCTCGCACATGCTTTATACCTTCAACCCATATTTACTCAATTAGCGGATTTAGGAGGAGTCGCGTTAGTCTTTTTTCTTATTCATTGCATCAACATACTCATTGCTAACGGCATTAGTCTATTAAAAACTAATAAAACCAAATCACTGCAATGTTTTGTCATGGCATTAGTTTTATTTATGACAAATCTTGGTTATGGCTTCTATAAAAAGTATGAGATTTATACTGACACGCCAGCAGAAATAAAGCGCTCAAGGCAAGAGGAAAATGTATCTCAAGAAAAAAGCCTACGCTTAGCTATTGTGCAACCAAATATCAATATTACTAATAGAACACGTGCTGATTGGCTAGAGGCACAAGAAAAGCTCAAACAACTGCTTTTAAAGATAGAAAAAGAACAAAACATTGATTTAATTGTATTTCCTGAAGTACCTGTTCCTATTTCTTATCGTTATTACAAAGAGGATCAAGACTTTTTCAAATCCTTGTTAAAAAACACTTCGCTATTGTTAACATCCATTAAACCCCTTGCTGAAACTGACAACAATAACGCTGGTTATTTTAATACCATGGAGCTTATTGAAGAGAATTCAGTCAAACAAGATTATGCTAAGCAAGTGTTGTTACCCTTTGGGGAGTATCTACCTTTCGAGAAACAATTACCTTGGTTAAGAGAAATATTTCCATTTGCGCCGAATTATCAACCAGGTAATCAATCAACTTTATTTGAGATAAAAAATTCTCAAGGCAGTAGTTTCAAAGCGATACCTCTGATTTGTTATGAGGCTGTTTTTTCAGGGGCAGCTGCCAAAGGTGTTGACCAAGGCGGAGAGTTTTTGATCAATAGTTCAAATGATGCTTGGTTTTATCATACCGCAGGCAAACGAGTTCATTTGGCCCTTTCCCTCTTTCGAAGTATTGAATATCGAAAATACCTTGTGAGAACAACTAATACTGGACTTACTGCTGTCATAGGTCCATTTGGGAATATTATAAAAGGCTCACAAATTAAAGAGAATATTCAAGGTTATTCTGTTATTGATATACCGATAAATAACCAAACAAGTTTTTATCAGCAACACCCCAATTTAATTAAAAATATTTTGTTATTACTTAGCTTTTCTATTGTGATTTTTACTAGAAAAAAACCAACAGAAGCTAACATTTAAAAAGAATATTGTTCCATTTCCTCTATTTGCTTTTTCAAGCGACGCTTTTCTTTAATGGATTCAATTTCGCGCCATTTTCGTTTGCTTGTTTTTCCTTTATTTCTTGTTTCTTTTTCAGAAAAATCTTCATCATTAATAAAATCAAAATCATCCCAATTAAATTTGTTCATTTGTACTCTCCACAATAATTTATAGGGGAAAGATAAAAGTAAAAGATGACAATTATTTTACACTTAAATGAACAATCAATGACGGTTAAATGAAAACAAAGAAATTAAATAACATTCAATGCTGACATAATTGCCATACCTTCTACATTACAAAACTCAAGCGCTTGCTCAATGTCATCAGGGGTTAATGACAGATCTTCTAATAAATGTTGACCTAAAAAAGTTTTCTTTGAATACATACCAGGATGGGAGTTGATCAATGCCAATCGGGTCGTGATAAAAAGTAACGTTGATTTTTTATCAAGGTCTTCATTATAGGCATCTTTATATAATGCAATGGGATCAATAATACTTGTTGGTAATTGCCATAATGATAATAATTCAGCACTGCATTGTGAAAACGTAAAACCAAAAGCATCAAGTTGGCGATCCCATGGCGTCTCCTCTTTATCATACCCCTCACAATACTGAACTTTTTTCGGGCTTGTGTGAACAATTGCCAGCTCACCAATGTTATGTAAGAGTCCTGATAAGAACATGGAGTCAGCATTTTCAAGTTTAATTTTTCTTGCTAAAAATTTAGTTAGTAACGCACAATCAACACTAATTTCCCAAAATTTGTCCATATCAACAATATTAGGATCTAAGCCTGAAAATGCCGCGGTGACACCATAGGTTTCAATTAACGTGTGTACTTCTTTAATTCCTAAAATCATCAGTGCTCGGTCTATAGAATCAACTTCTTTAGGGAAGTTAAATAACGCACTGTTGGCAATTTTGAGTAAATTTGAGGCTAAAGCTGGCTCTAACGAGATTAAAGCAGAAATGTCTGCAAGCGTTGCGCTATCGTCAGCAAGTAATTCTTTAAGTTTAAGATAAATATCAGGTAATACACATAATTCTTGAGCTTTCGTAGCATATTCATGAGCACTTATTGACATATAATTCTTCCATTTTTTACCGCATTATTTTCTTTAAAAATAACACCAATGATTAAGAAAGGATAGTCGATGACTGGCTTTGTGAAAAATTTTCCTTTAAAGAACAACACTCTTTCACATCAGTCAATTTTTGTCAGCAATTCCAGTGATTAATAATTACCAGTTTTTCGGAGCAATCAATATTTTATTTACGCTTTCACGTGCCATTAATGAATTTAGATAGTTGCGCACAGTGAGGGAATCATGAATCAAATTAAACGGAGCAGGTAACCCAGATAAATAATGAAGTATGGGGGCAAGTAAAACGTCCGCAATAGATAACTGCTCATTATTGAGCGTATCACTTTGCTGAAGTTCATTTTCTATGATGACAAGTGCCTCACGAGCTGCTTGTTGCCTAGATTCAACTACATCAAGTCTCACGTTACCTTGATCTCCTTTCGGAAAAACAAACTCTAATAAATAATCTCTAATCAACGCTTTATCTAGATAGATTGAAATAATGGCACTAAACGCATCGATTCGCGCCATTTGATGAGTAGTGAAATTCAATGACGATTTTGGCATAAAAGTCGTTTGAATGTAGCGGCATATCGAAGCTGTTTCACAAAGAATGAAGGTTTGATGTTTAACAATAGGAAACTTTCCATAAGGGTGTAATTTAAAGTGCTGCTCACTTTTAAGTTCCACCATTTCACCTGCAAAATTTAAACCTGTGCAATAATCAATTTGATACTCTTCACATAACACCATAATGCTACGAACAAAATTTGAGAAACTTGGACCATAAATTTCGACCTTATTAAACGCTTTAATTTCAGCAGAAGCCTGACTTGTCATTCAAAGGTTCCTTAAAGCCAATGTCATTTTAATACAAATTCAAATAAGTTTGTAACTTAGGTTATATTCTTCTTTATCAATGATAGTTGCTATTTACTTTTACTGATGGAAGAAACCTTACTCTTCAAAATCAGCTTCATCAATCTCACTTTCTGGGGCTTGAAATTGGCGATTAGCCATTTTAACCATTACTTCAACATAAAATGACTCTTCACCTGAAGCAACCGCTGCATCTATTGCTTTATTAATAGCTGAAACATGGACGACATCAGCCGTAGGTTCAGTTAAACCAAATTTGCAATCAAAGTCCCAATAATCAGCACCTTCAGGTAAGGTTTTATTTCGCTCTCTTTTTATATATTTTTTAATTTCACTTTTAATAGCATCAACTCGACGAGCTGGTTTAATTTTAGGGTGAGTGATTTGAAACGTTTTTTTCATGTAAATCCTGTCAATAAAATAAGCAAAAGACCCTTAAATAGCCTTAAGGATAGGTTGAGTATTTTACGCTGTATTTTAAATGATAGCTAATAAAGAACTTATTTCTAGAACATTATTTTTTTAATAATAACTCTAGCACTCAATTACTTTTTGAAAAATGCCGTTGTGACTTCATTTTAGCAAAGCTGAAAAACATCATATAAATAAATAATCCCGCAAGTAACCCTATAAAGCCTTCAAAGATAAAAGGCATAACAATATCGGTTAATCTCCCACCAAAGCTATGGCACCATTGAACAAAAGACTCAAGGTTGTGATGCAACCAAGTAAAGCTATGAACTAAAATTCCACCACCAACAAGAAACATCGCAATTGTGCCAACTACCGTTAAAGTTTTCATCAATAAAGGAGCAAATATTAATATTCCTCGCCCAATACTTCGTTGCAATGTATTAAACCTTCCTGAGACTGATTTTCGTAATAAATATAACCCTAAATCATCGAGTTTAACTATGGCAGCAACAAAACCATAAACACCGATGGTGAATGCAATAGCTAAACCAGAAAGTACTAAAATTTGAGTCTGAAAAGGCTCTTCTGTCACTGAGCCTAATACAATCACAATAATTTCTGCCGACAAAATGAAGTCTGTTCTAATTGCTCCCTTAATTTTATTTTTTTCTAATGCCACTAAATCGACATTTTTATCGGCTATATGTTTAAGTTTTTCAATATGTTTAGTTTTAGCATCGTCATGGTTTAAAAAAAATTTATGGCTAATTTTTTCTGCTCCTTCAAAGCATAAGAACAAAGCCCCCAAAATCATTAGCACGGTAATTAAGGGAGGATAAATAGCACTTAAAAGTAACGCCGCAGGTACCAAAATCAATTTATTTAGCAATGAGCCTTTTGCAACCGCCCATACTACCGGAAGCTCCCTTTCAGCTTTAACTCCTGATACTTGCTCGGCATTTAAGGCAAGGTCATCACCTAACACACCCGCAGTCTTTTTCGCGGCAACCTTAGACAAAATAGCAACATCATCTAAAACTGTCGCAATATCATCAATTAGGACTAATAAGCTTGAACCCGCCATTTGCCTTCCTTTAAACATTAAAACCAATATTATAAATCACTTATAGCATGAATGAGCTGTTCTCACAGTTTATCTAGAGTTTTTCTTGCAAAACCAAAAAACCAGTTGTACCATTACATCGAATGGAACAACTAACATGAGTGATTATGGATATTGAAATTAATATTGAAGATTCGCTACCAATATTTGCACAACTAGTAGAGCAAATTAAATCAGCCGTACAATCAGAAAAAATTAAACCGGGTGATGCGCTACCGTCAATTCGGCAATTAGCCAATGATTTGGATATAAATAGCAAAACTGTCGCTAAGGCATATCAATTATTGGAAAGAGATTCAGTCATAAAATCAAAAGGTTATAGAGGAACATTTATTCATGAAGAAGCAATCCACCATACAAACTTTGATATTAACCATTGGATCACAACAAAATTGGCAGAAACAGTGTCATTACTAAGAACATCAGGGGCAACTGATTCTGAAATTAGAAAAGCTTTCACTAACGTGATGAACAACAAACATTAAGGAACAATCATGAGCATAATAGTTATTATACTTTTAGCATTAATTAGCCAAGTATGGTTAATTTCGTACTTTTATCCCAAGCAAGTTGTTAAACGCATTAATTACGTGCTAACTCATTGCCCGGAACATGAGTTTCCTAAGCTATACCCAGTTCCAAGCAAACGCATCAATACAATAAAGAATATTTATTTAGCTGTTAATTGGCTGTTTGCATTTTTCGGTCTAGGGCTTATTTTTTATTTCGCTTATGTCGTTACAGACTTTAAACAACACTTAAACATATTAGATGATTTACCTTTACTCTTTGGTATGGTTCAATTTTTGCCATTATTTATATTAGAAATATTAGGTCATAAGCATCTAAAATTAATGCGTAACCAATATAGCCAAAGCAATAGGAAAGCAGTTCTTCAACCTAGACGGGTATTTAACTTTGTATCGCCTTATCACGTTGGTTTAGTCGTATTTACCTATTTCATTTTTATACTTTTTGAACTGTATCTAAGTGATTTCACCTTTAATAGTGATGCAAGTATAAAAATTGCGACGGTTACTCTAGTGAATGTTTTATTTACTATTATAGCGATGGCAAATTTATACGGTAAAAAACGAGATCCTTATCAGAGTGAGCATGAAAGAAATAAGCAAACAGCGTTTGTATTTACTTCTTTTGTTTTTATTAGCATTTTTATGACTATTTACTTAATGATGCATTCCTGGGTGAATATTTATGAATTGAATTACGTTGAGATATTAATTAACAGTCTGTATTTTCAAGTAATGGCTCTGTTTAGTATCGGTGCATTATTAGGCCGTTTAAAAGTAGAACAAATAAACTTTAATGTTTACAAGGCTAGCCATTAGATTTTTTGCATGTTCTAAGCAAAAAAGGATATATCTATAATAGATATATCCTTTTTTTGAAGATTTCACAGTAAACTTTACGCAATAATTATTTATCAGCACGTCCCATAAATTTACGCTCTTCAGTATTGATTTTAATTCTATCACCGGTCGAGATATGTTCAGGAACTTGCACCGTTAAACCCGTTGATAAAATAGCAGGCTTGGTTCTAGCAGTTGCAGAGCCACCTTTTATTGATGGGTCTGTTTCAATAATTTCAAGTTCCACGCTAGCAGGGACATCAACACCTACAGGCGAACCATCCACAAGAATAACAGACAAACCTTCTGTCGCTTCAGTAATAAACACCACTTCATCTTCAATAGATGATTTATTTAGGTTATAAGGCGTATAGTCTTCATTATCCATGAATACGTATTCGTCACCATCAATATATGAGAACATTGCCGCACGGCGACTTAAATCAGCAAAGTTAAGCATTTCTGAATCTTTAAAGGTTTCATCAACCTTTCCGCCAGTGACTACATCGTACATTCTCATACGATATAAACTACCACCTGCTCTTCCTTGCGGGACAGAACGTTCAATATCTTTAACAATTAATACTTTACCATTGTGTTCAATTGCTGCATTTTTTTTAATATCACTTGCCTTAGGCATAAACTTTTTCTCTATAAAATAAATTAAATGGAAAATACCATGTTTAGTTGTATTATCAAGCGCTAATACGTTTATATCGTGCGTTAAATCAACAAAACGCTCTTATTACTCTAGAGCCTAAAGAGTTTCATGGCATAAAATATACTCTAATCCACCGGTTATTACGGCCGCTTGAGCGACATTACATTGCTGACTACTTACGGATGGACTATCTGGATACACTTCAGTCGTCGTAACATATTTAGCGTCGGACAACCCCATACATAAACCATATTTTCTGGCGGAATAATTAATCACCCCGTGTTGAGTCACTGGACTACCAATCAATTGGTTATTTTCATCAGCCTCTGCAATATGAGTGACTTTTGAAACGTTCTCAATAATCGCTTTTTGAAACTCAGCTTGAGGTTCAAGTGTGTTACCCACTAAATAAAAGCCATCAGGAATATTCCAATTATCGTGAACAGTTGCATCACGAGCAGCTAGTGCAGGTCTAAACTCAGCGTTATCTGAATCAGTGGTTTCATGTAAATCAAAATGAGCAATTAAGGTTACCTTTAACGATTCTAGGTAAGACATTAAAGAAGCAGACTCTTCAGCAGGACTGTTTTTATAGAAAGACCGGTTCGGATCAATAGCATTAGGATTCCAGCGGTTAATAGTTTCATATCCCCATGGACTCAAACACGGCACGATAAGAAAATTAAAAGTTGACTCATATCGATGTGCATGTTCTTTTGCAAATAATAAAGCGCCTTGAACTCCACTGGTTTCATATCCATGCACGCCGCCCGTTACCAGCACTGTTTTTTTAGCAGGATCAAATGTTTTACTTTTTAAGATAAACAAGGGGTAACGGTTTTCATCAATAGGCAAAGCACCATATTGTTCGATCTCAAAATTATTCGCTAAGTCATTAATTTTCGTTATAACGTCATCGTGGTAGGAACGCTTTATTGATTGAAGCTCAAACCATTGCTGCTTTTCTTCCTTTCCCCAAGCTTCACCTGGCTTACCTATAGGGTAAACGTGCTGTTTATTCATGTACTGCCTTCATTTTCGAATCTGGATGGGTAATTTTTCGAGAGTTTAGCGTTTAAAAAGTGGATTTTCAATCAGAACTATTTCAGCTTTATTGAATGCCTAAACGAAAAAACAGTGAAAAATAAATAAAGAAAAAGCATAGCGTTAATCATTAAAACCAAGCAATATTTGCATTATTTAAAGATAAAACAAACAGTAAAAATAAGGTTAAAAACTTAAGATTAATGAAAGCTCCAGTTTATCTTCAGGTGTAGGTGTATAACCGTAAAATGAATGCTAATGTTTATTTTGTTCATCTTCTTCGTCATCGTCATCGTCCAGAATATCAGGGGTTACTGTATCAACCACTTCAATCGCCCCTCCCACCACAGCAGACGCAACACCAACGGTTGCTGTAACGACAGTACAACCAGCTTGTAAGATTAGTATTAAAAAAAGAAAAGTGATTTTAAGGGTAAAATGTGCCATTTAGTTTCCTCGTTTAATTGATAAATAATGTGTCACAAAGAATATCTAAATACCAATAAAAACACACGAACCTTTACCTAAACAGAAATCACTAACGCTTGTGAGCTTTAATGGTTAACATAAATAAAACGAATGATTAATAGATAAATTAAATTCATCAATAACATTCACATTATCAAGCATACTATGGTAAAAATGCAGACGTTACTTTTTACTTGCTTAATTTAAATGGAATTCAATTGTGGCTAATCCTAAAGCTAAAAAACTCCCTCCCCTACATTTACTCTCGATATTTGAATCCTCCGCGCGCTTGGAAAGCTTTAAGTTAGCGAGCGAAGAACTCTTTCTAACACCTTCAGCAGTCAGTCACCAAATCAAATCTTTAGAAGAATACATTGGAACGCCTTTATTTATTCGAAAAAGCAGAGGAGTAAAATTAAATTCAGCCGGTAAATTGTATTTAAATTATATTCAACAAGGGCTAGATCAAATTGAACAAGGTACAAAGGCAGTAAAACGCAAATACTTATCCCCAAATCTTAAAATTTCAACGTTTGCAACCATGGCAACAAATGTCATTTTGCCTCAGTTAGGCTTATTCCAACAAGCACATCCTGAGATAGGTATTCGCATTGAAACAGGGTTAGACCTCACTGATTTTCGCTACGAAGACTTTGATTTAGCCATTAGAATAGGCAACGGAGATTGGCCGAATGTAAGCATGAAAAAGCTTGTTGATATTAAAGTTGCAGCTTTATGCTCTCAAGAATTTGCCGATAAGCACCAATTAACATCGATAGAGCAAATAAAAGATATTCCGTTAATTGATTTAACGAGTATGGATAACATTTGGCAAACCTGGGCTGAAGCTTCCGGACTCGAAAAAATTACTGTAGAGCATAATTTAACTTTTAACAGTTATGAATCATCATTACATGCCGCAGAACAAGGACTAGGGCTATGTTTGGCTCTAATACCAATAGAAAACTCATTAATAAACCGAAAGGTGTTAATCGATCCTTTTAATCAAACAGTTCCTTTTGGTCGGGCTCTTTACGCAGTTTACCGTGAAGAAGACAAAGACCGACATGATATTCAATGTTTCTTAAATTGGTTAATAAAGTCACCTAATATGATCGATTCAAATGTTTAAACTTCAATTAATAAATAGATGAATCACATTCATCTTTAGTGTGAATATAATCCTTTTGAAACTCACCTAAATTACCACTAACATGCTTGCATCAATCAATTACTGAAGTGAAGTTAGAGGGAATTATGCTTTTATCCATTATTAAATATCTTTATCGAGGGTTATCAACTTTAATCGTTTTTATCCCTATAACCCTAAATGTTATTTATCCATCAAGTATTGTTAGTTCGTTAATTTATATACCTTTATTATCACTGACCTTAACACTATTTTTTATATATTTTGAAAAACAGATGTCACAATATTATTGGTCGATAAAAAAACACGCATGTTTAAATAAAAAACAAGCAAACAATAAAGGATTTAGAGAAAAGTTTTTCTTATGTAGTTATTGTAACGTTAATAACTTACCTAAATAATGAAGCTGGCCATAACTCTAATACCGCATCAGAACTGAGCGTTAGAACATCATCGTTCTCATTTACAGCAAAATCTAATACGGTACTGCCAAAATTATAGGCTTTAATTTCACCCTGACTGATTTCTTTACCTGACATAACGTCCCATAATGAAATTTGATATTTAGATGAAGAGGTTAATAATTTTTTAGCGCTCGATAAAAATAGTGCTTCTCTGAAGTAACGATTTCGTTCGAAATAACTTAAAGATGAAATTTCTTGACCTTTATTAATAGAGAAAAACGTTTGATTATTTAGGGCATCTGACACAAATAATCGTTGAGATAAGTCATCAAATGCCAAGCTAGTGATCCTAAAAGGCTGCTCATTGCTCCAAATCACTTTACCTGATGCTAAATCCCACTTTATTACTTGACCATCAAGTGAAGCTGAGACAAGTTTTTGTTCATTATCACTAAAATTTAAATGATTAACGGGACCATCATGTAATGCAAATTGCGATTTCAGACTATTACTTATATCTACAACAACGATACTGCCTTCAGTAAGACCGATAATAACTTTCGTACCCATTGAGTTAATTAATATTTGGCTAATTTCTGCGTCAGGATCAAAACCTTTGACTCGCCAAGTAAGAGGTTTAAGATTTCCGTTTACCGAAATGAGTGTAACCGAGTGTTTACCTGCAACAACAAGCCACTGGTGGTTATTTGCTAACATCACATAATACTGCTGGTGAGTGAACATAGTGCTCGGCCATTGTTTAATATGCGAATAAGTCGAGTTTTGCCAAAGTGAAACGGTGTTTTTAACGTCTAGAATAACTGAATATTTACCATCACTTGATATATCAGCGTCAACTAAAGCAGATGAGGTCAATTGATGTTGACCATGAGCACGTAAAACATCAGGTTTTTCACAACCAATGAATAAAAAGCTTAATAGCAGAATATAAAGAATGAATAACGTTGGTTTAATTTTTATACGATTTAGCACATTACCCATTATTGTAAACCTGATACAACTATCATACAAAATAGCATAACGAATTAATCTCAATTATCTAACTATTATTTTGCTTCATTTTCTGATCTTAACTGCTCAGCAGTATATAATTAAATCATTCACTTAATAATATATTCAATAAATTTATGAGCACCGACAACGAACAGTTAAACAACCCATTACATGGTTTAAAACTTGATACCTTATTAAATGAATTAGTCAGTCACTACGGCTTTGAAATACTAGCGGAATATACCAATATAAATTGCTTTAAAAACAGAGCGACTATCGCTTCTAGCTTAAAGTTTTTGCGGAAAACAGAATGGGCACGAGAGAAAATTGAACGGTTTTATTTATATAATTACAAGAATTTACCTAAAGCAGATGATACACAATACGAAATTCCGCCTCGTCAACGTATTATTCCAGCTCATCAAAAGCCACGCGAGCCTAAACAATTAATTTTAGGTCAAGCTCCGACACCCAAAACAAAGCGAACCAATAACAATCACTCATTTAACAAAAATGAGCATAATAAAAATCATAAAAAAGTTGATACAAAACAACGTCAAATAAGTACTGACTATCATACAGACAAGCCTTTTGATCCTTGGAGCAATTCGCCAAAATGATCACAATGAATCTAAGAAAGACAGCAATACTGTCTTCTACGATCACCTTAATCAAAACTGACTTTAAGTGTCGCTATTAAATGAAAACACCAAAACGATTACAACCTCTGATTGATGACGGCTTAGTTGATGAAGTGATCAGTCAATTAATGAGTGGAAAAGAAGCCACTGTCTACACAGTTCGCTGTGGCGATGAAGTACGCTGTGCAAAAGTATATAAAGAAGCGAACAAACGTAGTTTTAAAAAAGCGGCTCAATATCAAGAAGGCCGTAAAAGTAGAAATAGCCGCAGAGCCCGTGCCATGGAAAAAGGCTCTAAATACGGTAGAAGCCAACAAGAAGAAGCTTGGCAAAATGCCGAAGTGGATGCTTTGTATCTTTTAGCAACTGCAGGTGTACGCGTTCCAGAGCCATACGGCTGTTTTGATGGCGTGTTATTAATGGAGTTAATCACCGATGAAGAAGGCAATGTAGCATCACGTTTAAATGATGTTGTTATGGATGCAGAGCAAGCTAGAGAAGATCATGAAATTGTAATGATTTATATTATGCGAATGCTCTGTGCAGGGGTGGTTCATGGTGATCTTTCAGAGTTTAATGTATTAGTCGATGAATACGGGCCCGTGATTATTGATTTACCCCAGGCAGTAGATGCTGCGGCAAATAATAACGCCCGTAAAATGCTAGAACGAGATGTTAATAATATGACCACATATTATGGTCAATTTGCTCCAGATCTACTTAAAAGCCATTATGCAAAAGAAATGTGGGCGCTATACGAAAAAAGTGAGCTGACTCCAGAAACTCACCTAACAGGTAAATTCGAAGAGAATAATGAATCTGCCGATGTGGATATGGTAATTGAAGAAATAAAAGCCGCTTATGAAGAAGAGCAAGCACGGCTTGAACGCATTCGAGACGCAGAACAAGCAGAGTAATAATTAACGACTTAATTAATGCCTTCTAATTATAAATATTCAAATAGACTTTTATAAATACAGGTAAAGATTATTCATGAAAATAATCTTTACCTTATTCAGAAAACCCTCCCACACACTTTCAACCTTCGACGCTAAGCATTTCACTTATGAAGAGTATTAAAAATTTTACTCCTTTAGTGAAAGTAGTGTTTTAACGAATAGAAAGTATAACTTGAGATAGATATATTAAATCCAGATAAGCAAAAAACCCGTCACTTTCGTAACGGGCTTTCTTAATAGGAGCCTAGCAATGTCCTACTCTCACATGGGAACTCCCACACTACCATCGGCGCTAACGCATTTCACTACTGAGTTCGG
>NZ_JAUOPE010000018.1 GCF_030546755.1 Colwellia sp. 1_MG-2023 | reverse complement strand
ATCAATACGGATAACTAAACCACTTAAAACTCGCTTCTCAGGTCTCCCTGAAGAAGTGGAGCGCATTTTAGGGATTTATCTCAAACGATCAAGTCTTTTTTTCTATTATTTGTTTGTTCGATTAAAAATAATACAATTTAAATAAGTTGGTTTAATTTACCAACTAAGAATGGTCAAAAACTAACAAAGCTAACATATTGTGAGTACTTATTTATGTTAATGGTGACATTTAATGCTTAAATAAAAATGACAAAAATATCTAGTCAAATTGATTTTTCAGTTATTATTGTCTCTTTATAAAAACATAATCACGTTAATGTTAATAAATAGTAGATTGATAGTATTGAATAAAAATTACACTTATTTTGTTGCACATTATTTAAAGCTAAGTAACATGTAACGGCAATTTTCTATTTTATAAAATAATAATTAGGTAAACATTTATGAATTCTCCGAAACTTTTAAACGTTATTATTGCGTTAGTTTTTGCTGTTATAGCATTTTTTATCGCTGATAATTTATTAAACACTGCTGCATCTATCGCAATTTTCGTTTTTATCGCAGCAATTATCACTTCTTTATTTGGTTCACAAAACAATGCTGCAGAAGAAGACGATGGCGAAGTAAGTACACTCTATGTTGGTAACTTACCTTATCGTGCAAACGAAGGCGCAGTAAGAGCATTGTTTTCTGAATATGGTAATGTTCATTCAGTTCGATTGATGAAAGATAAGCACACCGGGAAAAGACGTGGCTTTGGTTTTGTTGAGATGTCAGCTTCTGATGCCGATAATGCTGTTAATCAATTAAATGATTCTGAGTTTCAACAACGCACATTGAAAGTACGTGAAGCCAAAGAACGTCCAGAAAAATCAGATAATGAATAGTAATTATTTACTTTAGTTTTTCAAAAAATAAGCCGCTATTAAGCGGCTTATTTTTTGTCTGTAGATTTAAGATTTAATTAAATTCCATCACCGTCGGTGTGTAATCCACATTCTCTTGCCATTCCAGAAAAACGTGTTTCGCTTTCTTCCATTCCTAAAGTAAGAGGACGGGTACTATGGGTATCACCAACTGAGACATATCCTTGATCCCAAAGAGGGTGATAAGGTAAACCATGTTTAGTCAAATATTGATGAACATCACGATTGCTCCAATCAATAATGGGATGAACTTTAAAGCGGCCACGTAGAATGCTAACTACCGACAAACCTTCTCGATGATCTGACTGTTGCCTACGAACACCAGAAAACCACGAACCAGCTTGTAAATCCTTTAGGCCACGCTCTAATGGTTCAACTTTATTTCTACGATTATACGCTTTTAAAGACGCTTCATCTTTCGCCCACTCTTCACCGTATTTAGCCATTTGCCAAGCAGCACTTTCTTTTGCGCTATAGACATGCAAATTTAACTTCAAACGTTCCGTTAATTGCTCGATAAATTGATAGGTTTCAGGAAACAAATGCCCGGTATCCGTTAATAATACCGGAATATTGCTATCAACCTGCGTTAGCATATGAAGCATAACTGCAGATTGAATACCGAAGCTTGATGACAAAACAAACTGCGATGGCAAATTCTCCATTGCCCATTCAACACGTTGCGTAGCATCTTGTTTTTCTAATAACTCATTCCACTGATTCAACCATGGTTCAGGTAAAGAAGCAGGGAAACGGCTACTAATCGGCGACTTTAGCGACGTTAAATCCGCATTGGTCTCAATGTGTTTAGTCATGGAAATCCCGTTTACTGACTTTTACTTCGGCTATAATGCCAACACGTATGACAAAATCACCAAACGCTTCGTTTGTTTCTCGTTCATTTACCCATCGAGCAACAAGACTATCAATCTCATTTAAAATATCTTGCTCACCAAGGTTTTCTTTATACATTTTAGGTACACGAGTACCGGTTAAATTACCGCCTAAATGCATATTGTATTTACTCGGGCCTTTACCAACGAGACCAATTTCAGCTAACATCGCACGACCACAACCATTAGGGCAACCGGTAACGCGAAGGATAATACTTTCATCAGCAACGTTATGTTTTGCTAGAATATTTTCCACATCGGTTACTAAACCTGGTAAGTAGCGTTCTGCTTCTGCCATTGCTAACGGACAAGTTGGAAAAGCTACACATGCCATGGAATCTTTACGTTGCTTAGAAACTCCGTCGTCCATCAAACCATGTGCTCGAGCAATTTTTTCAATCTCGGCTTTGTCTTCTAATGCAACACCTGCAACAATTAAGTTTTGATTGGCTGTCATGCGAAAATCACCTTTATGGACTTTCGCTAATTCAGCAACACCTGTTTTTAAAGGTTTGCCTGGGTAATCAAGTAAACGACCGTTTTCGATAAACAGTGCTAAATGATGTTTACCTTCAAAACCTTCTACCCAACCAATGTTATCGCCACGGCTAGTGAACTCATATGGACGGCTTTCTTCAAAAACAATACCTGCGCGTTTTTCAACTTCCGCTTTAAACACATCAGAACCAACGCGGTCTAAAGTGTATTTAGTTTTTGCATTTTTACGATTGACACGATTACCCCAATCACGTTGTGTAGTAACAACAGCCGCCGCCACATCTAAAGTGTTCGCTAATGGTACAAAACCAAAATCATCGGCACGACGAGGATAAGTAGACTTATCACCATGTGTCATCGCTAAACCACCACCGACTAACACGTTAAACCCAACTAGTTTGCCGTCTTGCGCAATTGCTACAAAATTTAAATCATTCGCATGCACATCAACATCATTATTAGGAGGAATAACAACTGTTGTTTTAAATTTACGAGGAAGATAATTGCTCCCTAGAATTGGCTCTTCAGTTTTTTCACCTTGTGGACCTTCTAGTTTTTCACCATCTAACCAAATTTCTGCATAAGCACGAGTTTTAGGTAATAAATGTTCACTAATTTTAGTTGCCCACTCATACGCTTCTTGATGCAACTCTGACTCTACCGGGTTAGTCGTACACAGTACGTTACGGTTAACATCTCCAGCAGTAGCGATTGAATCAATGCCGATACTGTTTAGAGTTTGATGCATTAATTTAATATTCGGTTTTAATACACCATGAAACTGAAAGGTTTGACGCGTGGTTAATCGAATACTGCCATATGACGTACTTTCTTGAGCAAACTTATCAATCGCTAACCATTGCTCAGGCTTGATAATGCCACCAGGCATGCGCGCACGTAACATCACATTATGTAATGGCTCTAGTTTTTGTTTGGCACGCTCACCGCGAATATCACGGTCATCTTGTTGGTACATACCATGAAAACGAATTAACTGGAAATTGTCGCCATTAAAGCCACCGGTTAAGTGATCAGATAAATCTTTTTCGATCCCACCTCGTAAAAAGTTACTTTCACCTTTTAAACGCTCATTATCGGCAAGTTTACCTTCAACAACTAATGGGCCATGTTCTTTCGTTACATCAGTCATTAATATACATCCTTCTGAAAACGCTTAGCGTTTCGTAAATCTTTTAAGTATTGTTGAGCCTGCTCTGCTGTTAATTTGCCTTGCTCAGAAATAATATCCACAAGGGCGATTTCAACATCTTTAGCCATACGATTCATATCACCACAAATATATAAATGCGCACCACGTTCTAACCACGCGAACACTTCTTCGGCATTTTCGCGAAGACGGTCTTGTACATATATTTTTTCAGCTTGATCACGCGAGAAAGCTAAATCAATATTGGTTAGTAATCCTGACTTAACATAGCCTTGCCATTCAACTTGGTATAAAAAGTCTTGAGTAAAAGTTTGATCGCCAAAAAACAACCAGTTATCACCTTCAGCATCGGTGGCTTCTCTTTCTTGCAAAAACGCTCTAAAAGGAGCGATGCCAGTTCCAGGACCAATCATGATCACCGGCGTGTTGCCGTCATTAGGTAAACGGAAGTTATCATTATGCTCAACGAATACTTTAACTGTGCCACCTTCTTCTAAGCGTTTACCTAAAAAGCTTGACGCACCGCCAGCACGAGCCTGACCATTGTTGTCATATTCAACTAGCCCAACGGTTAAGTGCACTTCCTCTTCCATTTCTGCTTGGCTAGAAGCAATTGAATATAAGCGAGGGGTAATTTTACGCAATGCGTCAACAAATGTTTGTACATCAAGTTTTGCAGGAGCCGCTTTAATCACATCAACCACTTGATGATTGGCAGCATATTCACGCGTAGCATTTTTGTCTTGAATAAGGGCAGTCAACGCCTTATCTTGAGATTGCTCAGCCCAAAAATTAACAAAATTCACTGACGTTTGTGTAATTTCAAGCTTTGACGTTAAGGCGTCTGATAAGGAATACTGTTCATTACCAACCGTCACTTCATCGCTTGCTGAAAAGCCTAATGCTGCAATTAATTCATTCACTAATTCTGCATCATTTTCAAACCAAACGCCTAAAGCATCTCCTGCTTGATACGTAATGCCTGACTCGCCAAGATCGATCTCGATATGGCGAACATCTTTAGCAGAATCGCGACCAGTAATTTTTTGACTTACGCTTAATTCAGCTTCATAAGGATTTTGTTTAGTATATTGGCTTGCTGCGCCAGCGGTTGGCATAGCCACTACATTTGAAGATACGTCTGTTTCACCTAGTAAATCTTTAGTCTTCGTTATAATTTCTTGAGACCAAGCTGATGCAGCATCTTCATAATCGACATCACAATCAACACGTGGTGCTATTTGTTTTGCACCAAGTTTAGCTAAGTATTCATCAAAATCTTTACCGGTTTGACAGAAAAATTCATAGCTAGTATCGCCTAATGCAAGCACACTATATTGTAAACTTTCTAATTTAGGCGCTTTTTTGGACGATAAAAATTCATGAAACGCTATTGCATCATCAGGTGCTTCACCTTCACCATTTGTACTAGCCACAATCAATAAATGTGTGACATTTTTAATGCTTTTAGGTTTAAACTCCCCCATGCTTTTCAGATCAACAGTCAAACCTTGAGCTGTTGCTTGGTCTGCTAAAGACTTGGCAACACCTTTTGCATTACCTGTTTGTGAACCATATAAAATAGTTAACGTAGAAGATGCTTTAGTTCCAACAGCGCTAGGCAAAGTGGCTATTGATGAGCCTTCACTTTTAGCGGCTAAGTAGCCACTCGCCCAAGCAAGTTGAAGCGGTGAATAGCTTCCTATCACTTCTTTAAGAGAACTTAGTTGTTCTTCGTTTAACATGGTTTGATTTAAATTTTGCTGTTCTGACAACATTTCGTCAACTCGCCCATTTCAATATATGTTGAAATGATAGACGGTGTTGATAAAAAGCAAAAAGAATAAAAGAGGCTTTTTTATTCCAAAAATGAATATTGAACACTGTAAACTTGATCACTTAATAAAATAAGTATCTAAATATCGAATTTCCCTGCTCTTCCTTCCCTCGTCTCCCTAATAATAAGTTCTAACGAACCTGTACTTGAAAACACCGCTTGTTCAATATTTTTATGGTTTATTTAACTTATTGTTAAATATAAATATAATCCTCCTAAAACTAAGTAAGATAGGCTTTGATATAATCAAAGTTGTAGTCTAGTATAAATTATTATTTGTCCTTTAAAGACAGCATGGAAAGAATGCTTATATAACAAGGTGTTATTCTGAAAGATTTCAAAGCAAGTATTAGTGGTCAGCAATATATCATTACATTACTCATTATTGTAATAGGTGTCGTTTTAACGTTTTTTCAACAACAAGCTCATGAAGAAAAAGTTGAAAATCAAATAAAACAGGCGTTAAACACTCGTATTACCTTTATTACGAATGCCATTATCGAACGTTTAGATCACTATGCATTAGGAATCGCTAGTTTAAATGCTGCAATAATTTCCCATAATCCAAATGATATTACCTATGAAACCATAGCATCATATAGTAATGCCCAAAACTACACGATAAGGTATAAAGGTGCGAGAGGTTTTGGTCTTATCAAGCCCGTAACAATTCAAGAAGAAGCCGCATTTATCAGACAGGCTGCAAATGACCGTCCAGACAAAAATTTTAATATAAGATCTTTATCTCAGCATGTGAGAACACGATTTGTTATCCAATATATTTTTCCGGAAAATGTAAATCAAAAGGCGATTGGCTTAGACATAGGCTCAGAATTTAACCGCAGAACTGCTGCTGAAAATGCTGCTAAAAATAATGAAACGACACTTACCGCGCCGATAACTCTAGTACAAGCCTCGGGAAAAATTGAGCATGGTTTTTTATTACTTCAACCATTATATTTTCATAAAAGCAATTCAAAACACTCAAATGAAATTGCTGAAAACCTTTACGGCTGGACCTATGCGCCACTACTTATGGGTGAAATTCTTGAAGCCGTATCTCAAGTAAGGCAGGATAAACTTGCGATCACCGACGCTCAACAAACATCCCCATTTTTTGAAAATCAACCACTCGATAAAATAAACGATCAATATACGGCTAAATCTATCTCTGTTTATGGGCGAACATGGAATATTAAGTTATTCGCAACCGACACATTTTTAAATACACTGAATCTTCCTCATCAATATTTAGGGGTAATAACCGGGCTCTTATTTACCTTTGTCGTATTATTATTGTATTTTTTATTACACTTAGTTTTATTGAGAAAAGCACAACAAGCCCAGCATCATATTGACTTAGCAAGAGCAAGAGAAGAAAAGCTCAGTGATACTAATACAAAATTGTCAACTGAAGTACTAAAGAAAAGTCACGAGCTAGAACATGCAAGAATGCTAAATGATAGTATCCTGGCAAGTGCGACATACTCAGTAATAGCTACGGATGAAGAAGGCTTAATACAAGTTTTTAACCCCGCTGCAGAAAAACTATTAGGTTACAGTGCTGATGAACTGATCAATAAGCAAACACCCGCCCTTTTTCACCTTGAAACAGAAGTTGTCGCAAAAGCTAAAGAGCTTTCAAGTGAGTTTAATGAAAATATAACACCAGGATTCCAAGTTTTTGTTATTAAAGCCGAAAGAGTAGGTTTAGACATTAACCAATGGACCTATATAAATAAATTTGGCAAGCATATTCAGGTAAAACTTAGCGTAACAGCGTTAACGGGTAAAAAGGGAGAAGCTTTAGGGTATTTAGGTATTGCGTATGATCTAACCGAAACATTAAAGCGTGAGCACGAATTAGAAAAAGCTAAAATGAATGCTGAAGCAGCATCACAAGCAAAATCTGAATTTCTTGCTAACATGAGTCATGAATTAAGAACGCCTTTAAATGGCGTGTACGGCACTATTCAATTATTAAAAGAAAGAGAATTTGAAGAGCATAGTCGTGATTTAATTAACACGGCTTATAACTCTACAAAGTCACTCATTACCATTATTAATGACATATTGGATTTCTCTAAAATTGAAGCCGGTAAACTCTCATTAGAAAATAAAACGTTCAAACTCCCCGTTTTAATAGAACAATTGAATTCAGAGTTATCATTGTTAATCGAAGATAAAAATATCGAGCTCAAATTTACCAATCATATCAATCACGAGTACTGGTGTGGCGATATCGTTCGCATACGTCAAATACTCATTAACTTAATTTCAAATAGTATAAAATTTACCGAAAAAGGTACTGTCTGCCTCGAAGTAAAAAGTGATAGTAATAAAGGCGTCATTTTTAAAGTTGTCGATACAGGTATAGGTATTGAAAAAAACCAATTAACACGATTATTTCATCGCTTTGAACAAGCAGATACATCGACAACACGTAAGTTTGGCGGCACAGGATTAGGTCTAGCAATAACCCAAAAACTAGTACGTTTAATGGGAGGGGTTATCATTATAGATAGTGAATTAGAAAAAGGGACCTCTGTAGTGGTCTCACTACCTTTAACTCAAGCAAAAAGTGATCTGTTAGACAATTCAAAATCATTAGCTGATTATCCCGACATGACAGGTAAAACAATTCTTGTTGTTGAAGATAATAAAATAAATCAAATGGTTATCTCAAACATGATAAAGCCAACCAATGCCAAAATAATTATGGCCAATAATGGTTTGGAAGGTATTGAAGAGTCAAGAAAACATGCCCCCGAGCTTATCTTTATGGATATTCAAATGCCGGTAATGGATGGGTTAACGGCATGTAAAAAAATAAAATCTGAGACTCCAAAGCAAATCATCATCGCGCTAACCGCAAACGCCATCAAAAGCGAACGCGAGTTATACAATGAGTTTTTTGATGGTTACTTATCTAAGCCTTTAGAAAAAGAAGCTCTCATCGAGCAACTTAATCAACATCTATAGTTTGGCGATTTTTTCTCGCAGTTGTTACCTGAACTTATACCTGCGCTGATATTTGATGCCTAACAACAGGATAACGTTCAAAATCTTCCCAGTAATGAATGCCACCAATCATTTCTTTCACCGCAAAACCTAAAGCAGCTAATTTCATTGCTGCTTTAGTCGCTCCATTACAACCAGGGCCCCAGCAATAAACCACAAATTGCGTATCTTTAGGGTATATTTTTACGGTATCACCATTCATTTCATTATGTGGAAAGTTAATAGCAGTAATGGCATGACTTTTTTCGAAAGCTTCCTTAGCACGTACATCAAGTAAAATAAAAGGTTGGTTTTCGGCTTTTATGTCTGCATAAACATCAGAACAATCGGTTTCGCAGCCAAGTTTAGCTTTGAAATATTCATAAGCAACCTCAGGTTTTGCTGAAGGGGTAAGCAGTACATTTGACATTTTATTTCCTTTATATGTAATTTGACATGTTTTCACTGACATCCACTTTAAGAGTTTAGTAGGAAGAATGAAATTCATAAATTCTGAATGATTAGCTCAGTAAAAATGAATACAAGTTTTCGATAAAATATCTTATATTTCATCATTCTTGAGTTTAAAAATTAACTGATTAAGGGTGATGTGTGGAGTTTTATCATTTACGTTCATTTGTGGTGGTTGCTGAAACAAAAAACTTAACACATGCAGCCAAAAGACTATGTAGCACTCCACCTGCGATTAGTGCACATATAAAATCTTTAGAACAAGAACTAGAAACCCCACTATTTATTCGATCCTCAAAAGGCATGACGTTAACCGATAAAGGTAAACTGTTACTAATCAAAGCACAAAAAACCCTCGATTCAGCCGTGGATATGGTTAATCTTGCGGCAGAAAATCAAGGCGAGCTTATCGGTATTTTTAACCTTGGCATAAACCAAAGTATTCAATCATTAAAATGTCCGAAATTAATTGAGAATTTATCTGAGATTTGTCCTGGAATTAGTCTTCAATTAAAACAAAGCTCAACAGGTAAAATAATAGCAGATATTCAAAATAAGGAACTTGATGGTGGTTATATCTATGGCGATATTCCTCAAGGCCTCACCGGGATTGAAATAAAAAAAGAAGCTATTACGACGATAGCCCCAAAATCTTTAGCTCTGAATAACATCAAAACATTGCAAGACTTAGCGCCGTTAGCTTGGATTACCATGGGTGACTATTGCCCATTTGATGAGGTAATTAAACAAAAGCTTGGTTCAACACTTTGCTCAAAAGTACAAAGTGATCATGATCAATCACGTTTAGAGTTAGTAAAAAGTGGTGTAGGGTTAAGCTTGCTAGAACGTTCAATTGCAGAGCAAGAACAATTAATCGGTAGCGTGCAAATTCTCCCTGAACTTAATTTTCAGATGCCCTTATCATTTGTTGTGTTAACAAAACGTTTAAATGAACCACTCATTAAAGCTATCAGGCAAGAGATCAATATATTGTGGGATATTCTGATATAAAATGCATGCTTAAATCCATCTCACAATTAAATCAAAAAATTAATTTCCAATTCGCCATTTTTTCGAAAAACATTCACAATATTTACCTTATACAATAAGCACGCTATTATTAAACGAATGGACTCATATAAATTGAGGGAGGGAGAATGCTGACAGATTATCAAGAACTAACCACCTGTATTAGTTCCCCTGACAATAGCACCTATGAAAGACTTCAAACTATTTGTCAAGAAATCAAAAAGTTAACCCCTAACGTAAACAGAGTTAGTTTATGGTTATTCAATCAACAAGCCAATGAGATTCATTGCTTACTTTGCTTAGATTCTGCGGATCAAATTACGAATGGACAGTCACTTAAAAAAGATGACTTTCCTTCCTATTTCGATCATATCCTTAATAATAAAGTATTATCTGCATCGAATGCTAGAGAACATCCAGCCACATCTTGCTTTAACGAGGTGTATTTAAAACCACTCAATATCTACTCTATGCTCGACTTTACTTTTCACTTCAAGTTTAAACCTACAGGGATAATTTGTTGTGAAAGAGAAGGTGATGCTACCCAATGGACCAACGATAATATTAATGCTTTAAAGCGAGTAGCCAATATCACCTCTATGTTTTTATCTAGAGATATACAATCATTCTATTTTGAAAAAAACACGATTCTAGACACAGTTTAGTTAAATAAATTCACTCGCTGTAGCCCCTAAACTAAAGTACATACCAATTTAATGCGCGAAACAGCTCATTTAAATTAATTGGTTTTCCAATATGTCCTTCAAAGCCGTTCATTGCATATTGTTTAACATCATCCACGGTAACATTGGCCGTTAAAGCTATGATAGGTATTAATGGGTATTTACTTTTTATAATACTACATGCCTCTCGACCATCCATTTCTGGCATTTGTATATCCATAAAGATAATATCAACCGACATTTCAGATACTTTATTGACCGCTTCAAGACCATTTTCAACTATATGAATTGTTGCATGCGTAGCCGCCATCATTTTTACGAATATTTTTTGGTTGATGCGATTATCTTCTGCCAATAATATTGTTATACCCGTTAAATCAGGAGCCGATACTTCTTCAAATTCTTGACTGACATCATTTACAAGCTTACTTGAGCTTAACGGCAAAGTAACGATAAACGATGTGCCTTTATCTATCTCACTTCTTACTTCAATTGTTCCTTTCATCAAAGCGACTAACGATTGGGTAATTGATATACCTAATCCTGTTCCACCAAATTTTCTAGTAGTTGAATTATCCGCCTGTTGAAAACGAGTAAAAATACTTTCAATAGTTTCAGCTGACATACCAATCCCGGTATCTTTGATCTCAATTTTTAATTCACCTTGCTCTGACATTGATAACAAAATATCTATATTTCCCTGCTCAGTAAATTTAAGGCTGTTTGATAATAGATTAAGCATGATTTGCTTAATACGAACGGGATCGCCTTGCCAACCTTCTTGGTAATCCTCAGCGATTGTGAAACGAACAATATTTCCTGTCGTTTGAGCAAGTTCCTTCGTTTCATTAAGTAATAACTCAATAATTTTAGTCACGTTAAAAGGGATAATTTCTAAAGCAAGCTTTTCTGCTTCTATCTTAGAAAAGTCTAGAATATCGTTGATGATGGTAATAAGTGATGAAGAAGAAGTGGCGGCAGTATTCACTAACTCTCTGGCATTTTCAGATAAATTTTCTCGCGCTAACATTTGCAAAGATCCCATCACACCATTCATTGGTGTTCTTATTTCATGGCTCATATTTGCCAAAAAGTTACTTTTTGCTTGATTAGCTTTATCTGCTTCTTCTTTAGCGAATTTTAATTCATTTTGAAAATGTAAACTTTCAGAAATATCACTTATTAAAGCAATAAAGGTAACATCTGAGTCTATTTGAGTTTTTGTTAACACTAATTGAATGTCAATTTGGCTACCATCGGCTTTCTTTGCTTTAAACTGTTGATGCTTACCTTCAAGATTTTCAACGCCCATAACGCTTTGGTAAGCAAAACTAACATCAGGGATTATCGAATGAATTTGTTCCCCTACTAATTTACCTTCTTCAATACCAAATAATGCATGACTATTAGGTGACACTTGTAAAATGATGCCATTAGAATCGGTTATAAGTAATGAGTCCCCTAAGTTATTTAAAATAGCTGATTGAGTATTGAGTGCATGTTTAATCTTTTTGTGAGCACTCAACAAATAATTAAATAAGGTCCAATAAATAAATAAGCTAAAAAACATCAAAATTAAAATTAACAACGACGATTGAAAGCTATTTAATGAATTCGTTTGGTTACGAAAACCTATGTCAGTTAAATACCCGATAGCAAGCAAGCTGACACTCAAAGAAAACACTAAGAATAAGGTGACTTTTTTAGAACCCGCAATCAAAGAAAAGGCTATAATTGAAGGGATGACAAACACTACTTCGTCTCTTGCACCTTCGAATCCCCACATAAAACCAACAGCGACAAAAAACAACATCAAACAAAAAAAGTTGGTCGCTAGCTGTAATTTCCCTCTATTAAGTAAAACATTTAACAGCTGTAGAAAAGCAATAACTAAACCTAAGATGAGTGCAGTAGTATGATCACCAAAGTAAACACGAGTAATAGAAAGAATAAAAAGAGTTAATTGTGAGGCCCAAATAACTTGCCTCATTTGATATGTTAAATTTTGGTTTTGCTGCTGCTGAGAATCCATCTATCGCAATAAAATTATATAAATATATATCATACTAGCAGAGTATTACCTGGATGCCAGTATACAATTATTATAATTATCAGCGACTTTATAAAATTTAACGTAAAAAAAGGGGTAGCAAATGCTACCCCAAAAAAACGCTTACTTAGTAATTAAGATTGACAGATCATTTCACTAGAAAGCTACCTCATTTGTTACAAAACAGCTTACCAGAGAGAGTAAAACGTGTTCATAACAGTCAGGATCATTACCAATTGAACTTTATTGAACTTCGACATAAGCAATAAAGCCAATCAATGTTAAAAACTTAAGTCTATATTGACAAAAAATTCACATTTAATGAATAGTTATTTAAGAATAAGATATAACAATTGTGCAATTAATCATCAATTATTGCTTTTGCAACATTATTGATAGTTATCTATATCAAGGGGAAAAACTATCCAAATATGCATTTTCCCTTTAAATGGATGAACTATTGAGAAAAGAACTGAAAATAACTTACCAAAAATACCTCTTATTTATCTAATGGTTACGTTGTAAGGTTGGAATAGGTTTACTAACAGTTCATTGTGCTATTAATCTTAAATCTACGATTAATGCTTTTCGTCGAGTAAATATTTATTCATTATTAGGTAGATTAGTGAATAACCTGAGCTTTCAATTTACCGTTAGTTAATTTCAAAAATAAATGCATGACTACCCATTTTTATATATTAGTAAGCCAATCTACCAAGATTGGATGTTTGTTAAGTCGTTAATTTGAACACATCTGAATAAAGCCTTTGGCGTGTAATTTTAGCTAACGTGTAATAACATGGGGTGACTTAGCATAAAAAGAAAACTACCTATCATGACCACGCGACTATCAATAATTGTAAGTATCATCTTACTTGCCTTCTTTTCAACACCAGCATCCGCTTTAGGAAAACTCAGCCATCAACTCGTTTGTCAATTATCTTATGATTTGTTGCCTATCAATCAACAACAAAAAATTGATGATTTATTAGTACAACTCTCAAATAAAGACAAAAATCGTATCAATAGCTATAACCGGAACAAAAAAGATCACAAGGTAACATTTGCCGACAGTTGTACTTGGGCTGATGCCATCAAAAAAGATAAAGCCTATGATAGATATAAACCTTGGCATTACCTAAATATTGCAAGAAGCAGTACTTTAATAACGAAAGAAACCTGTGAAAAAAATTGCATTACCTCAGCAATCTCTTACCACAAAAACCAGCTTAAACATGCAAAAAATTCACAAGATAAAGTTGAAGCATTAATGTTTTTAGGTCATTGGATCGGTGATATCCATCAACCCTTACATGTAAGTTTCGCAAGTGATTACGGCGGTAATCGCAATAAAATAACACCATTAGTTGGGCAATGTGAAAATTTACATTGGTATTGGGATGAATGCTTACTGTATCCGGTTGTCAAAAAAGAAAAGCAATTGGATAAATTTAATTACCTCGCCTTTAAAGCTGAAATTTATAATGTACTGAGTAAGCAACTAGATTCTTCTCCAAAAGTACATTGGAAAAAAAGCGACGCTATTGACTGGGCGAATGAGTCTTTAATGATTATTCGAGATGACGCGTTCAATTATTGTCAAATCAAAGGTCAAAATTGTGCAGCAATGGATCATAAAAAGGTTTTGATCACGCCAGCATATCATCAACACTACCAAACGATTTTACACAAAAGAATATTACAGGCAGCTGTAAGACTTTCAGCGAAGTTAAATCAATTATTGTAAACCCTCACTATTTATCTGATATAAAAAAACCAGTGACGAGCACCGGGCTATTGAGTCAACTCGGAGCCGTTTTGTTGAAATAACAAAGCGGTTTTTTGTTTTCTCAAGAAATTTCCTATATTTTTCAATAAAAAGTAAATTTTCAGAATACCTTTAAAAAGCCTAGAAATGTACGTTTAGTTAAGTTTTTCAAATAGTTAATAAATGAATCACAAAGATTTAGATAGGCAATACTGTAATTTGCCCGATTTCATAAATCTAAAAACAAAAAAACACTGACCACTATGATCAGTGTTTCAACTCGTTTACTCTTGTAAATTAAGCTTGCTTTTTAAACTTACGAGAAGCTAATCCCATTAAGCCCAAAGCAAAAACAGCTAGTGTAGAAGGCTCTGGTACTTCACTTAACTTAGCATTACCATATGATAAATTGTCAAATCCCCAGTAAGGTCCAGTTGTACCTGTGGTTTGAAAAGACACCGATGTAAAGGCGGAATCTGTGGTGAAACCGATAAAGCCATATGAATTTGCCAACGAACTGCCTTGAATAATTTCGCCTGTATTTGTAGTCACAGTTAAATTCATCGCATTACTGTAAAAGTCGCCAAAATCAAAACTCAATGACGTTATAGCTTGTGAAAATGTAGCCATATAATTTCCAGCTTGAAGATCTAGCCATCCAGTATCATGAAATGCTGCATCATGAGCTACATCATAGATACTATAAATGCCCCCAGCATTAAAAGTAACACCATCAATAAAGAAAGAAGAACCTCTATAAATTTCACCAGTCTGGCCTTGGCTGCCATTAAAATCTATGGTTGTGATATTTTCGCTATTTATCTCCCAGTCACTAAAGTCTGTAAACTCGATCAAACCAGCGTTAGCTACACCACTAACAACCAAAGCAAAGCTTGCAACTAAGCCGTTTAAAAATTTATTCTTCATTTGAGTTATCCTTTTAATCCCTTTCCATCGAGGTTGGAAGGTATTTAATAAAGCTAAAAATAAATACTTATTGGGTACTAAGCAAGCACTATGCCAATCAGGTAACTTACAAAAAAACAGCAGGTTAGCAGATTTGTATGATTTAAGACTCGCACCTTTGTAAAATAACCTGACACTAAAATCGGTTATTCATGAAACTTGGTTTGTGTTCAGTCTTGTTGCGATAAACTTCATCAATGCGCACTTTATCCAGACTAAATGATAATAAATCTTCAGCGGTATATAACTTTCTTGTTAAGCCTAATCTCATAGCAGGAGTAGATGGCTTTGGTTTGTTATTGCCTTTGAAATTTCTATTAATGGTGCGCTCATTAGTCATGCAATAATTAAAATAGACGCGCTTGATTTCAATGAGTTTTACCATCCATTCAGGATTGTAGCCTGCATAAGCATTCCAGCGTTTTGAATTGGTAGCGCTGGTCACGGGTCGCTCTAAGAAGTTAACGTGTCGTCTTAAGATTTGAAACCAGTTATCTACCCCATGAAGTGATGCATTCGTTAATGACTTAATCACTTGGTACTGATTCATATTTTTTACATCACCAAGAGGAAGCAACATTCCTAAGCGTGACTCTTTATTGGGACTAATGATCCATTCTGATTTTGCATTTCCCACTCGCATTCGATTTGCCAATTGCTCTTGCCATAATCGCGCTTTAATCTCAGCTTTGCTGATATCTGGGTACTCTTTAATTAGCTCTGCTTCGACTTTATTTAAATGTTCAGTTGTTGTTTCATCAAGGTATTGAGCGCTACCCGCTTTATCAGCGGAAATTTGAAACGCATACAGCGTTTCATTTGCTATCCAATCAGGAAATATTGCTCCGATTGCTAGCTTGATGCCAGAATCGTTATCCGCATATAAGCGAATACGAGGGCAGTACTTTAACTTTTCTTTCAGAAGTGCAAAATGGGCCAGCACACTATACGTTTGTTGGACCAGCAAACCCTTTGGTGGCATTTGGAGTTCAACAGTTCGCTCTGCTTCTGGTGCTTGTACGTTCACTTCGTCATTACTTAGTACATATTGCGCATAGCGTCTGTAGTAAGGGAATTTTTCCTGCTCTTTCTTTTCTCGATGCTCTTTATTGATTTCTTTGAAATCACTGATGAAATCGAAGTTGACGTTAGAGACAAAAACAAAGCCAGACTCATTATCTACGCTAGAGGTATTTACTATGGGCGTTGGCTTGGGCATATCATGGTCGCCCCAGTTGCTTAAATAAAACTGTCTATCCGTACTTAAGTTAAGCTCTCTTCTGGCAACTGCGTGTTCTAGTAGCTCTGAGTGATAATGGTCAAAGGCTAATGCTTGTTCATAGAAAAAGTTTATTTTGTCATAGATGACTTTTGCACCAAGATTGTGTTTATCCATCATGCGATTAATGATGTCTTTGTTCATCAAATCTTTAAACAGTGTGACGTTCTCTAAATCTCGATAATGTCTATTTGCCGGGTTTTGTTTAACTGCAAACTTTGAGCCACACGCGAGGCAGGTAATATTTTGTGAGGCCAGTCTTTCTTCAACAACCATTTGCTTTACAGGCTTACCACCTTTTTTTAGTGGTTTTATCACCGTGTGTCCAATGTATTTGTTAGGCTGTGTTTTGCCATCCAATTTATACAACTCAGGATGAGAATAAATGCCTTTATTGCTATTTTTACATCTGGGCTTTTGAACTTTTGTTCCTCGTCTTTGTTCAGGTGAGTGAGGGATGTAATAATATCTAAAGCTTTTAGGGTCTGCTGGAATGGCTTTATTAGGACAAGTCGGCTCTACATGTTGGTATACGGTTGATAGGCGATTAACCTCAAGCTCAAAGCAACGGTTGTGAATCATGGTTGTACTGTGACCACAAAGCTTACAGGTAAGCATTCGCTCAGACTTATCATCACTCCACGTTAGTTTGTATTCATTACCTAAACCTCGGTTGAGTTCACCATTAACTTTGTAAGTCGCATTCTTAGCAACAACACCGAAATTATTACACTCTGGATTTTTACAAAAATTAAGCTGAGTATATAAACCTGTCTCTTTGTTTTTATAAGATCTAGGTATGGATATCGCTTTGGTAGGTGTATGCTGGTTCTGTTGCGGTGTTGACTTTAACGGCTCCACTGTATCATCAAGGAGTTTAAAAAACAGTTGAGCGCAAAGGGAAGCGTCTAATTCAGCACTATGAGTAGTACGAGCAGAAATATCAATGCCATATCGAAGACAGGCCGCATCTTGGCTAATCTTTCTAACGCCAAACTTTGACTTAGCAAGTTCCATCGCACAAGTCACTTCAGCACAAATATCAGATACAGTAGATGGGAAATTAAGACGGTTTAGCTCAGCATTTAAAAATTTTAAGTCAAAGGCCGCGTTGAAGATAACAAGATGACAATCTTTGATGAAAGATATGAATTGTTCATGGATATCTTTAAAAGTAGGTAAGCCGACTAATTCTTCATCTAAGATTCCGTGAACTAGAAAAGCCCCCTTGTTAGACTTTTTGCCTTCAGGATTAATATTGAGTTTAAATACATTCCCTGTTGGGGCAGAGTTTTCATATTCTATGCACGCTACATCGATAATTCGATGGTTGCCTTTATGGGGATCTAACCCGGTTGTTTCCGTATCTAAGAATACATATTTCGTCATGACTCCCACTCCTATAGCTAGTATTATAGGAGGTTTTAGCTAATTTTATATAACTCATTGAAAAATTAGGCTAATCGTACATTATTATTGATTAGTTAAACGGTAGCGGCTTACATGTATCAGGACTTTAATCGTTATTTTTCAGTTGGATATAATAAAAAAGAGCCACTATCAAAAAATAGTAGCTCCGATTTGACTCAATAGCCCGGACGAGCACTGGTTTTTTGTTTTGATTAAAGAATAAGTTTTAGTTACTTATCGCCAACTTTCGGCGCTTCTGCTTTTTTTATAATTTCAAGTAACTCTATTTCAAATTGTAATACTGAGTTGCCTGGAATACGTGGTGGATTACCATTTGGACCGTAGGCAAGTTCAGAAGGAATAACAAATTTGTATTTTGAGCCAACACTCATCAACTGAACACCTTCAGTCCAACCTCTAATGACCTGATTTAAACCAAACACTGCCGGTTCATTACGACTATAAGAGCTATCGAACTCATCACCATTTAAGAACATTCCTTTATAATGTACTTTAACGCGATCAGTTGCTGCTGGCTTTTTACCTTCGCCTTCTGTAATAACCAAGTACTGAATACCTGATTCAGTCACTTGAACGCCTTCTTTTTTGGCGTTTTCTTCAAGAAACTTTTGTCCTTGTGCAATATTTTCTTCAGCTGCTTTAGTTGCCGCTTCTTGCTGTTTCGCCTTCATTGTTTGTTCAAGGTTCATCATTAGAGCTTGAATTTCTTCTTTTTCAATCGCTGATTTACCGGCAAGGCTATCTTTAAAGCCTCGAAGAATAAGTGCTTTATCAAGCGTTAAACCTAATTTTTCTTGTTCTGTTAAGTTACGTTGAGTAAACATACCAATTGATGCACCTAAGCTATAAGCTTGCTTTTGCACTTCAGTGTCTAATACCGGCGCTTTTTCTTCTTGTTTTGTTTCCTGACAACCAATTACAGATACAAGGGCCAAGGCCACTAAAGTGGGTTTAAACAATTTCATTCATTTCTCCATCAAAATGCTCTGCTAAATATTATTTTTTAATCAGAGCTAAATAGTATGTGTATTACACATGTGCTAAAAAAGAACTTATACTAACGATAAACACCAAAAGAGAAAAGTAGAATATTTTGACGAATTGTAAACGAAGTTACCTTTTCCTCTATGGCATCATGTTTAGTCTTTTAGTAACAGCTTGTCAGCCATCCGGACAAAAACCACTTGAGCGATGGCAACATGCGGTAGAAGGGGCTTATGCCGCCAATATTTCAAATGATGGCAAACTCAGTGTAGTTTCTTCAATTCATCACGGCATCAGTTTATGGGACATTGAAAACAATGCCTTAAAATTCAATTGGTCACAGCAACAAAACACCGCTGATAACCTCGTACTTGCCACCGATATTTCAGATAATAATAGCCATGTTTTAACCGCCAGCCGCACCAACTTTTCTTTATGGAATACAACTACGGGCAGTTCGGAAGGTTATTGGCAAATCAAAGATTCAAATATCAGAGATATCGCTCTTGCTAATAATGGTAAATATATATTATTAGGTAAAGGCGATGGCAAAGTTGTCCATTTAACGCCAAAAACCGGCAGACGAATTGAATTTCTAGGGCATGAAGAAAAAATAAATTCCGTTGATATGTTACCAAATGGTCGCATTGCCATCTCTGGCTCGAATGACTTTGTTGCTTATGTGTGGGATACACAAACAGGCCAAGTGATATATCGATTTAATCATCCTAGTCGTGTAACTATGGTCGCTTTTGACGCGCAAGGGCGTTATGCCTTTACCGCTGACAGTAAAAAGTCAGCAAACATTTGGGATTTAAAAAATGGAAAACTTATCAGTCAATTACAATATGCAAACCGACAAGAAGTGTTCAGTTCAGTTCGTTTTTCACCTGACGGGCAATACTTAGTGACAGGTGCGCCTTCGCGTAAAGTGAGTATTTGGCAAATAACGAACGGAAAACGCCTCACTAGTTGGCGAGTGACACCAAGAAAAGATATTCGTCCTGCTGGAGCGGTTGTGTATAGCGTTGCTTTTAGCGATAATAATTTTATCTTAACCGAATCATCATCAGGATTTGCTGAATTATGGCAGACAAACCTTTAGCTTCATCGATAGAAAAACTAGAAACCAGTATTGAAGCATTAGAGTCTAGAAATGCATTTCAAGACGACATCATAGAGCAACTTAATAATGAATTAGCGATTCATCAAGATGAGATCAGTAATTTAAAAGCTCAACTAAAATTAATAGCGAATAGAATAAAGGACAATACCCCTAACCAATCAACAACAGAAGAAATAGAGCCGCCTCCTCCACATTATTAATGTATTAGACATTAATCACTGAAAATTCGTAACACAGAGATTATTTATTAAGGTTTAAAGACGCCAATAACTTGTTCTAACGGTCGAACATCTTTCACGATATGTTCTTCTGGTTGGCTCATTTGGTCACCACAATTAACACAGGTGACTTTCTCGACATCATTTTCTTTTGTCAAAGCCATAGTATCAACCGCTTGACATTTAGGGCATGTAGCACCTGCGATGAATCTTTTTTTCATAGTTAACTTTTGTTTCTTATATAAAGCGCGAATTATCGACATTTTACCTTGAATAACCCTACAAGGAAAAGCGACAATAGCGTCGAAAACGTATCAAAAGGAAAAAACATGATCACCGCAGTAGACTTAAGTTTAGATCGAGGCATCAAAAACTTAATAAAATCATCAAGCTTTACTATTCATCCTAATCATAAAGTAGGCTTGGTTGGCGCCAACGGCTGTGGAAAATCATCTTTATTTGCGGCACTACTCGGTCAACTTCAACCTGATAGTGGTGAAATATCAATGCCAGCTACATGGAAAATAGCGACCGTAAAGCAAGAAACACCGGCACTTGATAAATCAGCTCTAGATTATGTGATAGATGGTGATCAAGAATTTCGAGCCTTGGAAAGCCAATTAGCCCAAGCCCGAATAGATGACAATGGTAATTTAGAAGCAACCATTATCAATCAAATAGACACTATTCATGGTTATTCTTTGCCGGCGAGAGCAGGAGAATTGCTCCATGGTTTAGGATTTTTACAAGAACAATTAACTCATCCCGTTAAAGACTTTTCGGGTGGTTGGCGCATGCGATTAAACTTAGCACAAGCGCTCATCAGCCGTGCTGATTTAATGTTACTGGATGAACCGACTAACCATTTAGACTTAGATGCGGTAATTTGGTTACAACGTTGGTTAAAGCGATATACCGGTACTTTAGTGCTTATTTCGCATGATAGAGATTTTCTAGACGATGTTATCGGTCAAATTTTACATATCGAACAACAAACCGCGAAACTCTATTCTGGTAATTACACAGCTTTTGAGCGCCAACGCGCGGAACAATTGGCTCAACAAGATGCACAATTTCAAAAGCAACAAAAAGAAGTGGCACACCTCACCGCTTTTGTCGATCGCTTTAGAGCGAAAGCGAGTAAAGCAAAGCAAGCACAAAGCCGTTTAAAACGCTTACAAAAACTGCCAGATTTAGCGCCTGCACATGTAGATAGTCAATTTACCTTTAGTTTCGAGAAACCTGACTACATGCCCTACCCTTTGTTATCACTAGACGACAGTGTATGTGGTTACAGCGACGATGCCATCATATTAAAACACGCTAATATTTCTTTAGTACCGGGCAGTCGTATCGGGTTGCTTGGTCGAAATGGTGCGGGTAAGTCGACCTTGATTAAGTCGTTAGCCGGTGATATCAATATTCTAAAAGGCACACGTTATTGCGCTCAAGAACTTAGAATTGGTTATTTTTCACAACATCAACTTGAACAATTACACATTCCTTCAAGCGCGATTGATCATATTATTCGCGCCAAACCTGACTTCAAAGAGCTACAAGCTCGAACATTTTTAGGTCGTTTTGGCTTTAGTGGCGACCAAGCATTATCACCGGTAAAAACGATGTCAGGTGGTGAAAAAGCTCGTCTAGTTTTAGCACTCATTGTTTTAGATAAACCGCAATTATTATTATTAGATGAACCTACTAACCATCTCGATTTAGAAATGCGCCAAGCATTGGTATTAGCTTTACAGGATTTTAATGGCGCTATTATTCTTATTGCCCATGACAGGTATTTACTTGAATCTTGCGTGGATGAATTTTATCTCGTGGCAAATGGCCAAGTCAGCGAATTTTCGGGTGATATTGATGATTACCAACAATGGTTAAATGACGACAAAAAACTAGCGCGTCAAACAACTAAAAGTTCAGAAAAGTTATCAGCAAGCAATACTGTATCAGTGGATAAAAAGCAGCAGCGACAACAGCAGGCAGAATTAAGAAAAATCGCAGCTCCATTAAAAAAACAAGCACAACAATACGAGAAAAAAATACAACAGTGGCAAGCAAAACTGACTGAAGTAGAAAACATTTTAGCTGATAGTGAAATTTATCAAGCAGAGCATAAAGCTCGCTTAGCAGAACTTATGAAAGAACAAGGAAAATTAAAACAAAATATTGAAGAAAACGAGATGTTATGGCTTGAGCTTGAAGAACAAATAGAAGAAATAATGTCACAACAATAGCGAACTTTTCCGATCCATTGCTACACTTAAGAAGAATGAAATGAACATTAAAAATACACAAAGGTGCTTTATGAAAACAATTCAATCAATAGCATTACTTCTAACATTTTCAATTAACTTTTTTGCCTATAGTTTTGATGGCGATTTAGAGTTAGGCATTTTTCAACTTAATAGAGGTGAATTTAAAGCAGCTATCGCCGAATTTGAGCCTTTAATTGCCGAAGAGTATTCTCCTGCACAATATCAAATGGCATTAATTTATGAAAATGGCTGGGGTGTTAAGAAAGATCCACAAAAAGCTTTCGAATTTATGAGTTTAGCTGCCGCACAAAATTACCCAGACGCGCTATTTAATTTATCTGTGATGTATAGTGAAGGAGAAATTGTTAAAAAAGATTTGAAAACAGCATTTGTTTTAATGGAAAAAGCAGCCAATAAAGAACTACCAAGTGCGCAATTTAATTTAGGTGTTATGTATGCTAATGCGATAGGCGTCGACAGAGATCTTGCCAAAGCAGCAAAATGGTATGAAATGGCAGCAAGACAAAATTATACTTTAGCGCAATTTAATTTAGCATTAATGTATTTTGAAGGTAAAGGTGTCAAGAAAAGTACCGAGATGTCTTATGTTTGGAATTATATTGCGGCACGAAGCGGCTATACGCCTGCGATTAAAAGCAGAGATATGGATGAACATAAGCTCAGCGTTGACGATATTCAAAAAGGACGTGACCACGCTAATTCTCTCTACGCACAAATTATTGAACAAATCGATTTAAAAAATAAAAAACGAGCGCAACAACGTTATTAGTTAATTGCATCTGACGATACCGAAAGCCCGAATTACATTTTTCGGGCTGAAACAGTTTCCATTCTTAACTTGATCTACATCACATTATTACTCCATTTAATACAGTAGAATACCCTTATAGAAATAATGGTTTTTCAATGCACTTGGAGTATCCTATGAATCTTTTACATATGTTAATCAATGATCCTATTGTGTTAATTTCTTTTATCGGTTTAACCACAGTTATTGGTATTTGCAGTTTTTATGTCTATTACTTCTTCAAAAACATTGAAGAAAATAATTAAATTTTCTGCGATAGAGCGATGATTTATTTGTAATTAAATAATATTTTAATGCGCAACACCTAAAACGCTGTATATTTTATGAGCGACGACGTTTATTTTTTGCTATAGTTAATTTGAATATTTTGTCGTTATTCATTTAATTTTTAAAGGTGATGTTTATGAATGTCTCTATTAATCAAACTTCCTCATCATTAAGCTTTATCGAACGCTTAACACAAGAGCGTGAAGAAAAAGCCGAGAAACTAGCTTCTGGCAAACGTATTAATAGTGCCGCTGATGATGCTGCAGGCTTACAGATAGCGAACAGATTAACTTCTCAAGTAAACAGTTATCAACAACTTAGTGTTAACTCTCAAGATCAAATTAACCTTAATAATGTTCAATCTGGTCAACTCGCGTCAATTACCGATGGCTTACAACGAGCAAAAGAGCTTTCAGTTCAGTCAGGTAGTCCGCTAAATAACAGTAGTGCTATTCAAGGTGAACTTGATCAAATTACCGAACAAATAAATACCATTGCCGCTGAAGTGCTTGATGATCCAAACTTCTTATCAGGTTTAGATGCAAGTGATCCAACTACTACGCAAGGCGCATTAGACACAGCTTTTGAAACCTTAAGCGAAACAGCATCGGCGCTTGGCGCAGAAACCAACGCATTAGCAAGTCAAGTTTCAACCTATGAAACTAGCCGTGTCAATGTCAGTGAGTCTCGGTCTCGCATTCAAGATACAGATTTTGCAAAAACCGCTGGTGAAGAAGAAAAGTTAGATACCTTATTGCAAGCAACTATCATTGCCAAAAAAGATAATGAAGCCCGTAAAGGTTTATTGATTAATCAATTAATTTAACGCGTTAACTTCTTAACGCTCAAAAATATAATCAATTCTAGCCTACTTACCTGTAGGCTTTTTTATTGCTAAGCGTTAAACTCATAATCGATTCTCGATACTTCAATAAAAAACCGAAATAACTTTATGATAATACCTTACCAGTCTTTGCCTCCAGAAACGCTTAACGCGGTCATAGAAGCTTTTGTTTTAACAGAAGGAACCGAGTATGGAGTTAATGAAGCAAGCTTATCTGAAAAGATTGCACAAGTTAAACAACAACTTGTGCAAGAAAAGGCCGTATTAGTTTATTCGGAATTACATCAAACGGTTAATATTTTACCCGCAGAGCAATTCGCACAAAACCAGTTTATTGATGAGTAAAAGTTAACACAAAGTTGACTGGCACCCGATGTGTGATACTGGGTAAATTTGCCAACGATTGCAGTTTATTAATACCTGCTATCAAGTCAAAATCTTCTGCACTAATAATCAAAGGCTCTAGATTAACTACGAGTAATTTTTTTGCGGTTAATTTAGTGACTAAAACCTTTATAGTAATCGTTTGCTTTTGACCATGTAAGTCAATTTCACCAGTAACCATCATATTTTCACTGGCACCATTTGCTAAACTTGCTAACGCTTTATCATTTAATTGCGTTGTAAAAGTCGCTTTAGGGAAAATCTTAGTATTAAAAAGATAATCTTTCATCCGTTGATCACGAATAGCAATTTTAGTATCAACACTCGTTAAGTCGATTGATAAATTAACTTGTCCTTTTTCAGTAATAGAGGCAGAAAAATTGTTAAAAGAATGATTTTCAACGAGATGCGTTTTCTTTACCGAGATAAAGTTAAGGGTTGAATCTGTAGGTGTTAATTGCCACTCTGCGGCACTATAACAACTAAACAAACCAGCCAATAATAATCCAGTAATTTTTTTGAAATGTATGTTCATTTTGTCCCTTTAAGTGATTGTAAATTGAGTAGCATTATTTAACGGATTGCCCGATGAGGCTTAATAATTTTCTGCCAAGGAATACTTTTATTCCCTAATGAGATGAAATCAGGGTTGAGTAAGCTTTCACGTACATTATACGATAAGGCATTAAATTCACTGTCTAATATTGTACCACCTGCTTCCTCTAAAATGCATTGGCTTGCGCCTGTATCCCACTCTCCAGTAGGCCCAATGCGTAAATAACAGTCAGCGCCACCTTCGGCAATTAAACAATTTTTTAATGAACAACTACCTAGCGCAATATAATCGAATTCAAATGCATCGTTTAAATATTGCCCCATTAAACTGAGTTTTTGTCGACGACTGATCGCGACATTTATTTTACGCTTTCCATCATAAGGCTTTACAGAAATTTGCTGACTTCCTTGCGCGCTTTCTTTAAAAGCCCCTACTCCTTTTTGTGCGTAGTAAGTTAATTGATGATCGGGTGCATGGATCACCCCAATAACCGGCCAACCATTTTCAACAAGGGCTACATTAACGGCAAAATCACCACTACCAATAATAAATTCACCGGTACCGTCAATTGGATCTAGTAACCAATATCGAGACCAGGCTTTGCGATCTTGTAAAGGTAGCGCGCCAACTTCTTCTGAAATAATAGGAATATCGGGTGTTAACCGCGAAAGCTCAGCCATTAAAATATCATTTGCTGCTATATCAGCACTAGTAACAGGGCTATTATCTTCTTTTATTTCAGCGGTATAATCACCACGTTTATAATGTTTAACAACTTCGACACCCGCCTTTTTGCTACTTTCAAGAGCAATGGTTAATAGTTGTTCTAGCTTCATTGCTCATCCTTTAATTTATCTCTTATTAACATTAATGCAGCAATGCTACGGGCTTCATTAAAATCAGGTTGTGCCAGTAATGCAGCATAATCAGATAATTTCCACTGAATAACGTCTAATGGCTCAGGTTCATCCCCAGCAAGTTGCTCAGGATAAAGCTGCTTGGCGATAAAAATTTCCATCGTGCCAGAAAAAAAAGCCGGAGCCATAGCCACGGTATGCAAAAGATCGAGCTGTTCGGCTCCAAAACCTATCTCTTCTTTTAATTCTCTATTCGCCGCTTCCACCGCTTGTTCTCCAGGGTCTATTAATCCCTTAGGAAAACCTAATTCATAACTATGCGTGCCAGCACAATATTCTTTCACTAACAAGATAGTTTCGTCATCCATTAACGGTACTATCATCACAGAGCCACGTCCTGACCCTTCCATGCGTTCATAAACCCGTTCAACACCGTTACTGAACGTGAGATCTATTTGTTCAATCGCAAATAAATTACTTTTCGCAATTTGTCTGCGGTTTCGGATCAAAGGTAAGTTGTTTTTTTCTGTCATAATGTTTGGCAAATCAGTAAATAACTTCAGAACGCTTTTTTATTATTAGATATAATACCTTAGATAACTTGTATTACTAGGAAAAATCTATGCTTGATTGGTCAAAAATTTCGACAGTTTTATTGGATATGGACGGCACAATCCTCGATTTGCATTTTGACAATCATTTTTGGCTGCATCATTTGCCACAACGTTATAGTGAAGATGCTAAGTTATCTCTCTCACAAGCAAAGCAAAACTTAGTGGATCATTATGAAAAAGTCTCTGGTACTATCGATTGGTATTGCCTTGATTATTGGGCAAAGCAAACTAAGTTACCTATTACCACGTTAAAACGTGAGGTTCAGCATTTAATACAACTTCGTGATGACGCACATGACTTTTTAATTGCCTTAAAAGAATCAGGCCGAGAAATAATTTTAGTGACAAATGCGCATCCAGACAGCCTATCGCTGAAAATAGAGCACACACAGTTAGATCAGTATTTTGATGTTTTGTATTCAACCCACGAATTTGGTGTCACAAAAGAATCTCAAAAACTATGGCAACGTTTGCAAGCCAAACAACCTTTTGAGTTATCGAGTACGCTATTTGTTGATGATAGTCTTGAAATTCTTGATTCGGCGAAAGAATTTGGTATTAAGCATTTATTGGCTGTCGCTAATCCAGATAGTCAAAAGCCTACGCGCATCATCACTGATTACGCTTCTGTGACTGACTTTCGAACATTAGTAACGGATATTCTAAAAAACCCAATACGCTGATTAACTTATATTTTAATAATATCATCACGTAAAGGAGCAAGCTTATTGAGTATTTTATTTTGCAAAGGATAACTCACCTTCGTTTGCTCTAAGGCTTTTATGAGCAATTCAACTACTCGATTAAAATCTCCTTCTGTGATGTACATACCAGTATGAATGTCTTGCATACTGTCACCTTCAAACGTACAAGGCCCGCTTAAAGCTTGGCAAAAATGTTGAATAAAACCTTGTCTAAAGTAGTCAACATTCGTATGGGTAAAATAACCAATCACTTGAGGGTCATTTGCTATGTTAATAATAAAAGCATCAACAATTTTCTCAACTTGAGGTGCTCCACCAATGGCTTGATAAAGAGTTTGCTGAGTTTCTGTCGTTTGCTTTTGAACACTGCAGCTCATTATTGAGGTGATGATAATGATGAGAAAGAATATACGTTGATTCATCTTAGTATGTTCCTGTCATTGAAAGGTACCACCCCTGTTGCTTATCTATCGCTGCGATAGCCCCCAAATTCAAATAGGCAAGAGTAAAATTGATATGTTTGTTTGGAAACCAAGCGACAAAAACATCTTGCCAATCATCTTCTTTCAATCCTAAATTATCCGGTTTTTGTCGATATTCTACACCGATGGCGAGATGCTTATTCAATAGCACTGCAGCTGAAACTTCTGCATTAATTGAACCATTCCCTTCTTTACCGCCAAAACCTAGCAAACCTAATTCATTTGCTTGGCTATAACGCAATGTTGCATTCCACAGTAAATTATATCCAGCTACCGCACCGAGATGTAATTTACTAGCGGCAAGATACACATCAATGCCTTTATCATCTTCTGCACCTAAGGCACTGGGAATATCCCATGTAGTGACCGTTTTAGCTTGAATACCCACGGAAAACTGCGGCCACGTACTATAAACAATATCCCCATACAGCCTAACTTTTGCTCCGATAATATGCTGCTTTAATGTTAATGAAAGAGGATTTACTTCAAAACGTTGTTCGGCATATGACAACTCAACCCTGTCATAAATATTCAATTGGGCACCACAAACATTTAATCTAAAATCATCAACATTAGCGAGTGAGCAAAAGCCAGAAAGAGCGATTTCATTTTCTGTGGCGTATCCTGCCAATTGCGCCCAAGGTACTAAGCCTCCTCCTGCTGCCCCTTCAATTTGAGAAACGCCAGGTGTAGCCAAAATTTTACCGTTAGCAAAAATCTGCATCGGTAACAGCAACAAAAAAAGACTAATAATTCGGTTCATAATGCTTATACCATTGCACAAAAGTCTCGGCGTCAACGGGCCTTGAGATATAATATCCTTGAGCATATTCACAACCGTAGGATGCCAGTAACGCAAGACTCTCTTTGTTTTCGACACCTTCAGCCACTACTTGCATATTTAACTTATGTCCTAAAGAAATAGTTGAACTGACAATATCTTGATCTTTAAGGCATGCTTCTAATGACAAAATAAAGCATTTATCAATTTTCAATTCATCAACAGGTAAACTTTTTAGTTTAGATAACGAAGATTGGCCAATACCATAGTCATCAACCGAAATTTGAAAACCTAGGGATTGAAGATGCGAAAGCCTTTGAACAACAATTTCTTCATTTTCAGCTAAATCTCGCTCTGTTAATTCTAGCGTTAATTGATTAGGTAATACCTGGTAAGTTTCGATGGTTGAAAGCAAATAATCGACAAACTCTGGGTGTTGAATATCTTGTGCTGACAAATTCACAGACACACGAATATTAAGACCAATTTTATTCCATTGTTCCATTTGCATAGCAACATGCTTTATCACCCAATGGGTAAGAGTAACAATTAATCCGGATTTTTCCGCTAAACTAACAAAATGTTCAGGATTTACAAATTCTCCCGCTTTATTTATCCAACGAATTAATGCTTCAGCCTTCTCTATTTTATTATTAGATAAGTTAAGTTTTGGCTGATAATTCAGAAATAATGGACTATTTTCTGAATGCAACGCAATACGCAGTTCTTCAATCATTTGTATTTTTTGTAAATACGCTTCATCTTCACCATCAACATATTGACGAATTGATTTTTGCTCTTTTGTTGCAGCACGCATCGCCATGATTACTCGGCGAAGTAATAACTCAGGGGATGTACCGTGCAATATCGAATTTACCGAACCTATGTTTAATTCAAGATTCATTTTTATATCATCAAGCCAATAGGGTTGAGTTAATCTGTCATGTAAATTTAATAACTCTGGCTCTATTTCTGTTATCTCTGAAATCGCTAGCACTAAAATAAACTCATCGGAGTCAATCCGACCAGCAGCACCAACATTAATACTTTGATGATGTGCTTTTATGTAGTCTTGTAAACGTGAAGCTAAGCCTTGCAATATTAAGTCACCATTTTCAGGGCCAATAGTGTCATTAATTTGATTAAAGCTTTTGATATTGATACTAGCAATTAATAAATTAGCTTTTGCATTTAATTGCTGGTCGATAATTTTAAGTAACATTTGACGATTGTATAAGCCCGTAAGGTGATCATGCTCAGCTTGGTATTTAATTTCTTTTTCACGATGACTAATCGCCTCGCCCATCGTTGAAAACGCATAATATAATTCATTAAATTCCGTAGGGAGTTGTTGCTCATTTTTCTCTATTTTTAATTCACCACGACCAATTCGGGCCGTTAATTTCATCAAATATTTAAGTGGGGTAGAAATTCCCTTAGACAGTAGGCGCGATAAGAACATCGATATTAAAATGATTAATAAAGCAATGATTAAAATAGACGAAATAAGTTGATTGAACTCTTCATGTACTTCTTTTAGCGATGTTGATAATACAGCAGAAATACCTGCTTCTTGATCAAATGGAACCTGCTTATTAAAGTAATTTGTTTTGTTAATTAATAAGTCTAAGGTCGTTATAGGGGTAACGTGTAAATCTTGTGTGGTATTTTTAAAGTCTCCGAAACTAGAAACGATATGTTGCTTATTCACAACTAACGTAATATCTAGCGATGTTAAGTTTTTCAATTTGAGTAAAGCGTCACGACTTAATTGAAAACCTACAACCGCATACCCTATTTCTCTAGGAGCTTTTACCGGCAAAATAATAAGTTGATAAATACGATTATTAAACACAAGAAATTGTGTCAAATTCGCATTGGCTAATAATGTTTTAATTTTACTTGTCGCTTGATCGATTGATATCGTTTGTTTCGCGCTAACTGAAATAAGTTCACCTTGCAAATCAACCATCATCATCAAATCTGCATTGATTCTTTCACCATGGTTTAATAAAACGCTTTCAATGGTATTTTTATCTCTTGTGGCAATTGCTTGTTTAAACCCAAAATCAGCCGTTAATACTCGAGTTGCCGTCACTAATAATTGTTCTTGTGATGATAAATATTGCGTGAGTACATTTTGAGCATACCTCATTTGTCGCTCAATTTGCTTCTCCGTTAATTGTGCGGTTCTAAAGGCATAACTTGTGGTAAGCGTGATCGCTGTAATAATAATGAGCAACGCTGATAACCAAGCTACCTGTGATCGAATACTTAACCTAGTGAGCATGTTTACTTAATTCTCCAAAAGTATTGCGAGGTGCCGGAGTTTTAGTATTCACTGTTATCGTGACCTCACTTTTGTTAGACGTGAGTATAGAAATAGGCAATTTTTCTCGGTGATCCACACCTTGTACTGCATCAGGATGCCATAAATAAAAATAAGTGGCAGATGCAGGAACGTCTGCTATCTCAACTTTTCCTTCAGCATTTGCTTTAACTGCGAACGTATTATCATGAATATAAATATAACCCACCATAGAGTCGTGTATATTACAGCCTAATACTACGACACCACTTTTCTCAAACTTAATCGGGGCTTTCGGACGAGATGCGTAAAGTTTTAACTCAAATGTTTTCGCGGCTGAAAAAGAATAAACATGATGGCGAATATCATCACTATTTGGAAAAGACACTAAACTATTTTTGTTAGCTATTAATACGATAGGCTCAAAAGCTTTGTCTATTTGATCCATCATTAATGGGGTATCACTATACTTATTTTCAGCTTGATGAACAGGGATCTCAAGCACGGCATCGACTAAAGGTTTACCGTGTTGGTCAAGAATAACAATAGTGGTAGAAAAGGCAAAATGACTAAAAGCAAATATTATCGTCGCACAAATTAAAATAGTTTTTTTTACATGCATACTTTTCTATCGTTAAACAATGATAAATTGATTATGACAAGCAAATAGCGTAAACGCAAAATTACTTAATCATAAGAATTTAAAGAGTTTTCAATAAAAAAGGACAATGATAAAGTCGAAATCAATTAGCTTAAATCACCGGTGTAAATATGACTTGTACAGTACTTTTTAGCACTTCTAGATATTCCCCTAAGAAGTGCTAATCATGCACAGTTCTTATTAAAAGCGAAGTAAATATCGCCCTTGTCGATCAGGTTTTCCTAAAAAGGGTAAGACTTGTTCAAACGCTTTAGGCATAGTGCTATTCGGCGTTAAATAACCATTCCCTGAGACAGCAAAGCCTTGACCCACCGAAGCAGAAAAACTTAACCCTAAATCATTTTTCTCATCTAATGTTATTACTACATCACCTTGCTGGCAGCTAAGTGCGGTTGATAGTTTTCCTAATGCTACTTTTTGATCTAAGACAGTTACCGCCGCTTTGTTCCACGCAATGTTTCCTGATAAAGACTGACAAATTGCTTTACCGGCAACAAACTCAGATACGTTAATATCAACAAAATCATGCGCTTTAACTGGTAGCGGTAAATTTAAATGAGCAGAAATATTATCTGCCCTAAGTGAGATATTGGCATCAGTTATACGCAATGCCGAAAATATGCCATTAATATTAGCAACGCCTTCAGGGCCAGATACCAAAGCACCACCAAAGGTAAGTTTGATGTTAGGGTCCAAGGTCAATAATGACAACGGACTTAACTCAATTTCTATATCATTCACTAAAAAGTTATCATAATTAGCTGTTTTTATTTTGCTATGCCAAATAGTGCCACTCACGACACTTAATTGTAACTGACTTGGCAAAGTCACCCATTGTAAAACGAAACTTGCTGGCATCAATGCCAATAAACATATGAAATAAACGCCAATAACACCCGCGCTGATCTTAAACCACTTAGCCATTAAATCTTTCCTAACTGCAAACGCTTCACTCGCACTTGCCCAGGTTGTTCACCTTTTGTTAAATCAATTGTTTCTACTTGAATGCCTTCGTCATTAACGAGTGTTTCTAACCAAGTTAATAATTGCGTAAAAGCAATATTATCTATCCACACTTGTACACTGTTACTTTGTGGTTGAATACGCGTTATAGTTATTGCTTGTTGTCTAGCACTACGATTGACGATTGACGACATACTCCCTGAACTAGTTTGACCGTTACCCGCCTTTTTTTCCGCTTTATAACGTTGTGTTTCACTTGCAACAAAGGTTAATAAAGCCTGTTGACGAGTTAGTTTATCTTGTCCCTTGTCAATATTTTCATGTAAAGGCTGCCAAATAAAACTATAGAAAACAAACACCAATAACACACCCGCTAACGAACCAATTAAACGTTGCTCTCGAGCATTAAGACCTAACCACCAAGCTTTCATGATCGACCTCCTTTAGGAGCGGTAATACTAAATGAACCCGTAATTTGATCGCCTTGATTGTTTTGGGCACCTTGCGAAACAGAAAAACCTTGTTGCTCTAATAAAGTTTTAAATTGTTCAAATTGCTGATAACTCGTTGCACTCGCCTGCATACGTAATTCACTTCGCTTGCCATCAAACTTAATTGACTCTGGTTTTAATTGAGGAACTTGTGAAAAGGCTGGTTGTATAGTTGTCAGCATCATCAAAAAATTTGCATCATTACTTGTCGCGCCAATTTCAGCCATCTTTCTTTTCAATTGCGACCTAATGGTGGAAATACGCACTCGTTTAGTTTCAGGAAATGCAGACATATATTGCTCAATAATTTGCTGCTCTAGTGCGCTATTTTGATTATCTATCTGCCATAAAGTTGCAGATTTTAAGATAAGGTTTACCAGCAAAGCTAACCCTGCAAAACCTGCCGCCCATACCCAAGTTTTAACTAAAGGTGAACGCGTTGACTTAACTTGAAACTCACCTTGTAATAAATTGAAATTTGCATGTGAAAGTTGCTGTGCAAATAATGCTAAAGGTAATTCTTCTGGTTGAGAATGAATGACGATATTTTCTTCACAGTTTGGTAACGATGAAAACGCATCAATATTAATCGTCTCGCCGTTTTTCCATAGCATATTGGCTTGTTGCCAAAGGTTTTCATCAAACAAACCGCCTTGCCAATTATGTTGTTTTAACAACACTTGGTTGTCTATCATAATCGCTTGCCAATTTTCCTGGGCATCAGGTAAAGCTAATACCTCAGGCAGCATTCTTTTGGTCGAAATACTCGCTTCATTTAACCAGTTCAACCAAAGTCGCATCTGTTGTTGTTCAACAACGGCAACAAAGCAATTTTCATTTGATGCAGGAGTTTTATGGTCTCCATAAGCAAAAAATAATTGTTCAACATCTTGGGCTAATTCGTCTTCAAGCATGTAAGGTGCCGCTAGGCGAATAGCTTTTTGTGATTTTGCCGGTACATGTAAACTTTTCAAGGTAACATCGCAACTAGGCACCAAGACTACTACTTCTCTTGATTGTGCTTTTTCGGTTAATTGCGAGAGTTGTTCAGCGCCAGCTAGCTCGCCACTGGCAATAATTTCTTGCCCGTGTGTGTCCCACACCATCCAATGAATGGTATTGTGATAATTACTGCCTAAACGTATGATTAGATTTTCTGCCATTAGTCACGTCCTATAGTGCGGCTAATTACGCTAATTTTATTATTATCAGCTACATATAAAGTAGAATTTAATTGAAAGTAGCTATTATTAAAGTTTGCTGTTGCCTTTAGTTTAAAGTATTCGCTATCAACAACAAACCGCTGTTTTTGTTCTTCGGTCAATTTTAGCGTTTTAATTTCAGGTAATTCAAAAAACGCATTTAGATCTTTAAAACCATCTTCTTCTCTTGCAGAAAGCGCTTGTTCAGCATCTTCACGACTCATAGACAATATCGCCTGTAATATCTCGGGTGATTCCTGAGACAAGGTATTGATATTCACTTGATATAAATTATTGTTAGGAATAACACAAACATAGTCTTTCAACGCCTGAATCACCGGAAGCGAAAAATGCTCGATAACGCGTAATTCATTCACGCTAGCCAAATAATTATTTGCCGGAAAATAGGGAAATGCTTTTGCCGCATAATCATTATCTTCGGCACCACCTGCACTGACAATAGAGGAATCGCTATCTAGCCAGTCTGTCAAAGCATCCGCCATATACTCAGCAGAAAATTCATCCACCTCATCAATATTTAAGGCAATCAATAACTCTTCAAAGGCAAGCCTCGCCGGCGCTTTTTTATTTTGGCCCCTTTCAGATGGTTGCGATCGCAACGCATTTAAATTAAAACACGCTTGTAAATCAGTTATTTCACCAGAAATTTCACCGTAATCAACCGGATAAGTAGTTTTTCCTTGTGCCCACATTTGCCCTAAATGGGTGACATCTTTTTCTTCATTAAAGGCAGTAAATAGTACGCGTTTAGCAAAAGCTTCTGCACCCATGGCATACCAGTAGGCTTGTTGATTAAAGTTTATATTCGTTGTGCGCTGCACTTGTAATTGTAAACGCGCTAACATTTGCGTGGCTATAATGGCCGCTAATGCTACCACCAACATTACAGTAATTAATGCGACACCTTTCCCCTGAATACGTCTCATCGCTGATCACCTTGAGATGATCGCGAAGGCGTATTACCTCGTTGCGCGTTCGTTGAGTTATTTTGACTATCGCCGTTAGCGTCAGGCCTTCGTTGATCCATGATGCGAACTTCATTTAATCCATCCGCGATCAAAAATTTTCGCTCGATAATACCTATATCTTCTGTTTCGACAATCAATTTTATTGCTTTGGGAAATTGCGCTTTAATTAAGGTGTTTTGCCATTTACTTTTATAAAAATATTCAATATCAAACGCGGTTACTTGCTCAATTAATTTTCGAGCTCTTGGCTCTTCTCCAGTGACCGCATCTACAAAATTAAAGTGTAATCGTTCCAGGACATTGTCGTTAATACGATAGGCGACAGATTGTAAGTCGCTGCGGGGGATCAATAAACCTGGGTTGGTCCAACCATGTCGAACAAAGGCGATACTTTCATCACTGGTTGAAAAACTGCTATGTTCAGTATGAATAAAATTTTCCAACGGCGTTTCGCCTTCTACGCGCATAGAACGGGCCGCAATTTGGAGAAAATCTCGTTCGATCACCAACCATGCTCGTTGAATATCGTTTAACCTTTGCATTTTCTCATTAGAGAAACGTTCACTTTGAATAACACCATCAAAGACACTAAAACTTGCCAAACTGATCATCGCAAAAATAGCAATCGCCAATAATACTTCGATTAATGTAAAACCACGGATTTTTTGACGCTTGGTATAAATACTCATCACTATGTACCCTTTGATACATAAGTCATCAAAGAAGTAAGTGCTAACTCTGACTTTTCACTTTGTCTAACTTCAATGACAATTGAGCGCATGTTATTGTCTTGGGTTTTAATCACCTTTTGGGTCCAAAACCATTCCCGGCCTGCCATGTCTACTTTGCCCGTTTTATTATCTTTAGGTGGCCAGGTTTCATCAAGACTTGCTTCCACAAGTTGATTAGACGCCACCCAATCGGCAATCATTTTATTTTCTAAATTATTTAAACTATTAAAATGGGTGTCGGCCGTATCGAGTAGTGCTAATCCGGCAAGAGAAAATACCGATAAAGCCAATAATACCTCAATTAAAGTGAAGCCTTGCAAGACACGTTTACACATCATTACTCGTTATTCCCATAATGATCTTCAGCAGAAAATGTCGCGCCATTGACGAAAGGGCCAACAATATCTACAGGTGTACTATATAAACCAACTACCGAGAACGACATATCAGGCGCTTCAAACCATTGAGGATGAAAAGAAAACTCAACGCGAAACGGTGAGATATCGCCACCAGATAAAATATATACTTGCGGAATAATGGGCTTTTGATCATCGCTTAACCCTTCTTTCATTTCAGCTAAATGCTCATCATCTGGTGTAAACAATTCTGCTGACACTAAGGGGGGTTGCTCTAAGGGCAAATCATCAAATATTAATTTTATGATAATATTTTCAGGTAATTCGTGAGGTACTAATATCTCGTTATTGGGTAAAGCGGTCCAACGTAATCCATCATAACCAACAAACTGATACGTGTTTTTGTCAATAAACAAACCTAATTCAAGGTTATTTAATAAGCCATATTCTGCCGCTAAATTAAATACACCAGCAAAACGGTGCGCTTCCTGTTCTAATTGTGACTCAGGTTTATTTGTAGCGAAATTTATTTGAATGGCAGCGACCATTAAACCGATCACCACGATCACCAATAAGACTTCAATTAACGTAAAGCCTTGTTGGTGTATATTTTTACTACCTTTTTGCAACATAACTTAAATAGATAGAGGTAGTGGTTTTATCACGCGACAAACTCTTATTGATAATCCGCTAAATTCCAATTACCAATATCATCATCGGTACCTGCTTCCCCATCTGGTCCCATGGAAAATATATCCATTTTTCCATGCTCACCTGGGTTTAATAACTGATAATCATTTCCCCATGGGTCTTGAGGTAATCGTTTAATATACCCGCCTTCAGGAAAGCGACGAGGAATTGGCTCGATTTCTGTTTGCTCTACTAAGGCTTCAAGTCCTTGCTCTGTAGTTGGGTAATTATAGTTTTGTGAGCGATACATGCCTAATGCCGTTTCTAATGAACCAATATCAATAACCGCTTTTTGCTCACGAGCGGTGTCTTGACTACCCATTAAATTAGGCACGATCATACTGGCAATGATACCGATAATAACCAACACCACCATAACTTCTAATAAAGAAAAACCTGATTGTTTAATCAAACGTTTAGACTGCATTTTCTTTTTCATGTTAACTTCCTATCAATGTATTTAATTGAAGAATCGGTTGTAAAATCGCCATCACGATAAACAACACTATACCGGCCATAGTCACCATAATTGCCGGCTCTAATGCCTTTAATGAAATATTCATTAAGGCTTCAAACTCTCTATCTTGGTTATCAGCCGCTCGACCAAGCATATGTTCTAGTTGACCACTTTTTTCACCACTTGCGATCATATGTAGCATCATAGGTGGAAATAATTTGGTTTGTTCAAGTGATAATCGCAAACTTGAACCTTCTCGCACTTTATCAGCCGCTTTCTTAACTTTGTCTTTAATATACAAGTTTTCTAATACTTCACCGGCAATACTCATACTTTCTAAAAGCGGTACCGCACTGGCGGTTAAAATACTAAGCGTTCTGGCAAATCGAGCAGTATTTACCCCGCGAATTACTTTACCAAGGCCAGGTAAAACCAATAACTTCTCATGTACTTTATAGCGAAATGGCGGACGCTTCATTAATTGTAAAAACACCATAACCGCGATAACAAACAGCAAAAATATCGCCAAACCATAGTGTTGTAAAAACTCACTACTGGCGATTAAAAATTGTGTAGTGCCTGGTAAGCTTGCGCCTAAATGTTCAAACTGACCTATAATTTGTGGCACGACTGATGTGAGTAAGACAACGATAACGCCAATGGCAACAACAGTCATGATTGCGGGATAAACCATGGCTTGTATCATTTGAGAGCGAAGTTTTTGACGCTGCTCAGTGTAATCAGCAAGACGGTCTAACACCTTATCTAAATGCCCTGACTTTTCACCGGCTGCCACCATCGCTCGAAATAAATGACTAAAAACATGTGGAAACTCAGCCATGCTTTCAGCTAAGCCGTACCCCTCAGTTACTTTAGTGCGAACCGCCATCACCATACTTTTCAATGCGTTTTTATCACATTGCTCAGCAACCGCTAATAATGATTCTTCAAGAGGCAATCCTGATTCCACTAATGTCGCTAATTGCCGCGTAAATAAAGCCAATTCAGTCGCTGATATTTTTTGACGATTGCCAAATGAGGAAGATTGCTGCTTTTGTTTACTCTTAACTAAACTTGCCGTGACTTCTGTTGGCATTAAGCCTTGGTCACGCAGCAATGCTCGCACATGTCTGGGCGTGTCGCCTTCAATCACGCCTTTTTTTATTTTTCCACGGTTATCAACCGCTTGGTAATCAAACGCTGCCATTTATTTACTAATCTTCTCGGGTGACGCGCAGCACTTCTTCAAGTGTCGTATTGCCGGCCAGAACTTCATCAAAACCATCTCGACGAATGCTAGGTGTAGATTTACGTATGAGTTTTTCTATTTCTTGTTCGCCTTTGCCGTTATGGATCAATTCGCGAACCTTATCATCGACAAATAATAATTCATGAATACCCGTACGACCTTTATAGCCTTTATGATTACATTCATCACAACCTACCGCACGATAAATAGGCGTTTTATCACCAGTAGGTAAACCTAATAAATGTGACTCTTCTTCATCTGGTAAGTGACTTTCTTTACAATGAGGGCACAGGGTTCTTACTAAGCGTTGCGCTAAAACCCCTAATAAGCTTGAAGATAATAAAAAGGGCTCAACCCCCATATCTTCCATACGAGTTATTGCACCGGCAGCAGTATTAGTATGTAATGTTGATAATACCAAATGCCCGGTTAAACTTGCTTGTACAGCAATTTGCGCGGTTTCTAAATCGCGAATTTCACCGACCATTACAACATCGGGATCTTGACGTAAAATAGCACGTAATCCTCGAGCAAAAGTCATATCCACTTTAGTATTCACTTGAGTTTGACCAATGCCTTCAATGGCGTATTCAATCGGATCTTCAACCGTTAAAACATTACGCTGTTTATGATCAATTTGGCTTAAGCCTGCGTATAAGGTCGTTGATTTACCTGAGCCGGTAGGTCCAGTCACTAGAATAATGCCATGAGGCTTATCAATCAGTCTTGAAAATTTCACTCGATTGGCATCTGTCATGCCTAAATCTTGTAGATCTAAACGGGCAGAGTTTTTATCTAACAAACGTAAAACAACTCGCTCACCATGACCGGTAGGCATAGTTGAAACACGTACATCAACTGCACGACCGGCAATACGTAATGAAATACGACCATCTTGTGGAATACGTTTTTCAGCTATGTCTAATTTAGCCATAACTTTGATACGAGAGACTAACAAAGAAGCGAGTTTACGGTTAGGTTTTAACACTTCTCGTAAAACACCATCGACACGAAAACGAATTTGTAACGATTCTTCAAAAGTTTCAATATGAATATCTGAGGCATTTTCTTTGATCGCTTCGCTGAGCATAGCATTGATCATTTTGATGATCGGCGCATCATCTTCGTTTTCAAGTAAGTCTTCCGTTTCAACCATTTCATCAGCCAATGAGTATAAATCGACTTCATTGCCAATATCTTCCATCATTTGCTTCGCTTCTGAAGAATCACGTTGGTAAGCATTTGCTAATAATAATTCAAATTTTTCAGCGGTTTCTGTTACTAATGTAAATGGCTGTTTAATCACGCGCCGCGCTTCAATTAAGACATTAACGTCAACATTTTCTAAGCAATGTAACCTTAATTCATCATCAACTTTTTGAAACAACACACTGTGTCGTTTTGCAAAACCGAATGGTAATCGAATTGATTGTGGCACGACTTCTTCAGCAACAGCTAATTCCGTTTCATCAGCGGTGTTTAACATTTCTTCACTCATCCGTGTTACTTCTCATTACCATCTGCTGACTTTTTGTCTTGTTGTTTTTTATCAAGGTATTGATCAAACGATGGCGGTAATGACAATTCATCATTCCACGTAGGTAACAGCGGTAATTTTTCATCTGACATCAACTCTAAGCCATCATCCTGTTTACGAATTTGTTCAGCGCGAATAAAGTTATATTTGCCTTGGCTAATCTCATTCATTAAAGCACCATCACGAATAATTGTCGGGCGAATAAACACCATCAAATTACGCTTTCTCGTGGTATTGCTAGTAGATTTGAATAAATGACCAAGCAATGGAATATCGCCTAATAGAGGTACCTTTTGCACACTTTCTTGTACATCTTCATCAATTAATCCACCAAGAATAATCGTTTCACCACTATCAACCATCACAGTCGTTTTTATTTCTCGTTTATTAGTAATAACATCAACACCCGTGGCACCACTCAATGAAGATACTTCTTGTTCAATGGTTAACTGAACGCCTGAGCCTTCATTCACTTGTGGCGTTACTGTTAATTTAATCCCTACTTCTTGACGGTCTACTGTTTGAAATGGGTTACTGTTAGCACTGCCTGTTGTTGAGCCAGTAATAATCGGAATTTCTTGTCCAACTAAGAAATGGGCTTCCTCGTTGTCTAAAGTAGTTATACTTGGAGTTGCTAAAATATTTGAATTAGTGTCACTGCTAACAGCTTGAACGATTGCTCCCCAACCATTTTTCATCACTCCAAACATGCCACCACTTACCGTACCGAGTAATGTTGCAGCGAGTGAATAGTCACCTTTGGTATCATTTTGATAGAAACCTTCTTTGATTAATACATTATCACTATTGTATTCTGCAGGAACATAATCACCTGGAGTACTTTTCGCTGCTTCAGCGGCAGCAGCAACAGAGCTAATTGGTGCTGGCCCATTAGTAAACTGAGTCATGGCACCATTCTCATTTACCCATTGCACCCCTAAACTAACACCGTCTCCTTCAAAAACCTCAACAATAATCGCTTCAACTAATACTTGTGCGCGACGAACATCTAATTGATGAATAACAGACTCTAAAGAACGTAACATATCAGGCTGTGCCGTGATCACTAAGGTATTGGTATCTTTGTGGGCATCAATACTAACATTACGATTTTGACTACTACGTTTAGTGGTACTTGAGCTGCTAGATTCTGCTTCTATTGAATCACTCACCCCTTTTAACACATCCACTAATTCTTCAGCTTTTGAGTATTTAAGATAATAAACTCGGGTATTGCCGTTATTTTCAAGTTCGCTGTCTAAACGTTGAATTAATTTTGCAATACGTTCACGGGCTTGCTTTTCGCCACTAACAATAACGCTATTGGTTCTTTCATCAGCAACAATTTTAGGAATAAGAAAACTTGGCGTACCACCGGCTTTACCTTGGCTTGATTTATTTAACGCTTCAACAATACGTACCATTTCGCCTGCAGATGCAAACTGTAACTTAATAATTTGTTCAAATTGATCGCCGGCTCTATCAACACGTTTGATAATATTTGCCAAACGATTTACCACCGACGCGGTACCTGTCATGATAAAAACATTAGCGGGATCGTAGTTTACTACTGTACCGCCGCCTGCTTGATCCGACATTTGACGTAATAAAGGTGATAATTCTCGCACGGTGACATTTTTTACTTCAACTACTCGTGTAACCATTTCGTCGCCAACCCCTGGGTTGTCATCATCAACTAACGGTGTTGCAGCAGATTTAGCTTTCTTGTTACGAACAATTTTAATAATGTTATTGCCGGTTTCTATCGCGGCAAAACCATAGACTTCTAACACATTCAGGAAAAATTGATAATATTGTTCTTCGGTTAGCAAGTCGTAACTTCTGACATTGACTTTCCCGCGAACATTTGGGTCAACAATCATAGTTTTTTTAAGGTTTTTACCAACAATATTAATAAATTCGTTGAGATCTGTACCCTTAAAATTTGGCGAATATTGAGCAGCACTGGCCGAACTTGCCGTTAGCAATAAGCCATTAAAAACACATACGGTAGATAAAATGACTACTGCTCGTTTTAACCAAGACGCATATACAGTCTTGCGCATGAAAAATTCCTTATATATTAAATTTATGACTATTGAATACTAAAAAGTATTTCGGTCATTTCACCACTACGGTCAACCAGTAATGATATTTCTTGTTCTTCTTTCAAAGCCTGTAAAGCTTGAGCAGCTTCACCCGGCAGTGTCAGATCTAAACCATTCATTTGAACCGCAACATCACCTGATTTCAACCCTGAAGATTGAAAAAACTCAGGGTCTTTACCCGGCATTAATTGATAACCAATAATATCGCCATTTTCCCTTTTCGGGATAATTTTTAAATAATCGGTAATTTTACCTGGGTCATCATTAATGTCATTTTTAAGCTGCATTGCTGTGCGACTTAACGTTTTATTGTCACGTTGATCAAGTATTTGAGGGCCATGCAAAGGGGATGGTTTAGCAACTTCTCTACTGGGTTGTCTTTCACTTGCTCTACTCATTGAACTTGTTTGTCTTTGATTAAATTCAAAACCATCAAGCATTAATGTTTCAAGCCGACCAGATTGTTTGATTAACACCCTATCAGTGGCAACACTATCAAGTACCGCTCGTGTACCGGTAATTTTATCACCAATACCATATGTTTCTTGTTTACCGTTATTTTCAATAATAGCGGCCGCTATCGTAACATCATCACTTGCAACCGTGCCTGTTAGCGTTAATCTAAGTTTTGTTTCTGGTGCATCTTGAACTTTGACTTCTTCAATCGTTTTTTGTTCAGAGTATTTACCAAATAAATTGAGCTGACTAATCACTCCCACATTAATGTCATAACTACTATCACTAGCAGATGCATTGTATTTGGCAACGATAGGCGAGGCTATTTTATTTTCTGTTACGATCAACCATGTAAATTGCGCTAAGATGTAGGCAATATAACAAAGCAACAAAGCAGAAATTACGTTAGCAATTTTCTGTTGTGGCAATTTTTGTAGTTGCTCGGAAAACTCTGTCATATTCATTGGAAACTGCATTTTGATGATAATGAATTCATTTTAGCTATTATTATTCTTACGATGATACTTGAGCGAAGCTGAAGCAACAAGAAATCTACCCAAAATTTAACTAATATTTACAAAGTAGTATTTTTCATGGTGTAAAATACTAAGCTATGGTAACTTTCGCGATATTATACATACGGTATATAACAAGACGATGACACAAGGTAAAAATTTAACAGAAAATACCTCTACACGACTTGATAAGTGGCTTTGGGCTGCTCGATTTTATAAAACCCGCGCAATTGCTAAACAAATGATTGACGGCGGTAAAGTTTTCTATAATGGTCAACGGAGCAAATCAGGTAAGACTGTTGCTATTGGCGACTTGGTAAAAGTTCGACAGGGCTTTGAAGAAAAAGAAGTAACAATCATTGCGCTTGCCGATAAGCGTAAAGACGCGACTTTTGCCCAAACACTTTATTTAGAGACACCAGCTAGCATAGAAACTCGTGAGAAAAATGCGTTAGCTCGCAAACAAGGCATTTTACTCAGTCCAGCTTCGGACACTAAACCCGATAAAAAACAACGTCGTAAAATTCGACAATTTAAAGAAAGGATTTAAGGTTTGAACACACAACCTGATATTTTACATCGCTATTTATTTGATGACCTTCATGTGCGAGGCGAACTCGTACAGCTCTCAGATACCTATCAACAAATTATTGCTGCGCATGATTACCCATTAGGCGTTCGACAATTGTTGGGTGAATTAGTAGCCGCTACTTGTTTATTGACTGCTACCTTAAAGTTAGAAGGTGAAATTTCCGTTCAATTACAAGGAGATGGACCTATAGGTTATCTTGCGGTTAATGGCGGACATAATCAAAAAATGCGAGGTATTGCCAAGTTAAAAGAAACAACTGCAGCACAAGGTCTGCAAAACTTAATAGGCAAAGGCACAATGGTTATTACTATTCATCCTGTTAAAGGTGAAGCTTACCAAGGTGTTGTTGCTCTTGAACAATCAACTATCGCTGACTGCTTATCGCATTATTTTAAGGTGTCAGAACAAATACCGACCATGATTTGGCTTTATCATAATGATGAAACTCAGCAAGTTGCTGGTAGTTTAGTGCAATTATTACCCGATGGTGGCGATAAAGAAAAGCAACACAACGATTTTGAGCATTTGTGTCAACTTACCAATACATTAAAAGCGGAAGAAATATTTACGTTAGACGCAGAAACACTGTTATTCCGTTTATATAATCAAGAAAAAGTCAGATTATTTGATCCGCAAGAGGTTACCTATCAATGTAGTTGTTCAGAAGAAAAATGCATGAATGCTATATCGCAATTTCAAGCAACTGAAATTCAAAACATTCTTGCAGAGCAAGGTAGCATAAGTATGACGTGCGATTACTGTTTAACAACTTATGCTTTTTATGAGAAACAATTACAACATCTATTAAATGATGTTCAACATTAAATAAGTAACCATTCTTGTTGCATCAAAAGGCGCTAGATTGCGCCTTTTTTTTATCGCTCTTGATGATTATTATTAATGAGCAACACAAGACTTTTTCCAAATAATTTCTCTACATATTTGACCATTTATATTACTCTATAACCATCATATTTTATTGAGTAAAACCCTTTGGATCATAAAGCTTTAGCTAACCAAGTATTAGCAGACATAAAAAATAATAATAAAAAAAGTGCCATGAGTAAGTTAGCTGATCTTATTGAGCAAAAAGCACCATTAGAAAATTTATGGGGAGGGTTAACTCGTATTGCTCTTTCTGTTGGCGAAATTAACCTAGCAATAGCTAGTGCAAAAAATTATTTGAATATTGACCCACAGGACGAAAATAGACTATTACAAGTTGCCAGTATTTATGCAGAAGCAGGAAAAATTCAACAAGCCATCTCGTTAATATCACCAATAAAAGATACAACTCAGTCGATTGCTATTCATCATTTTCTCGGCACTGTTTATAGTCAGGTCGGTGAAGTTGAGCAAGCAGTCAAACATTTAAATATCACATTAAAGAAAAACCCGTTATTAGGTATTTCATGGTTAACACTTTCGGCATTAATCACCTTTACTAAAAATTGCCATGAATTAGAAACCTTGTCAGCCATCGAAAATAAAATGCGACAAGGCAATGATCAACAAAATCAAATTCCTTATTGGTTTGCTTATGGTAAAGCATTACTTGATATTGGCGATGAAGAGTTGGCAATGAGTAAATTCAATATTGGTTGCCAATTGATGCAAACAAAATTTAACTTTAACGATATTGCCTATCAACAAAATATTGATGACATTATTAACCATCAAAACGCAAACTACTTTAAAAACTTGCCGGTCTCCAAGAATAGTTCTGAAAAAAAATATATTTTTATTGTTGGCTTACCACGTAGCGGCACCACACTTTTACAGCAAATATTAACTTCACACAGTCAAATACACGCTGGCGGTGAATCAAATAATCTGGCGCTTGCTATGGCTCCAATAGGTGCAAATACCCTTAATCAATTAGCCAAGGTTAAAAATAATGAAGCTTTATTAACCAACATAGAAAGTGAATATGACAACTTAACGACGCAAAGGTACGGTGATGATGGCTATATCATCGATAAATCCATGAACATTAATCATCACGTTGGTTTATTGCAGCATATTTACCCTAACGCTTCTTTTATTCATATTTCTAGAAATGAAGTCGCTAATGCATGGTCATGTTTTAGAACTTTTTTTAGCCAAGGACTTAGCTGGAGTTTTAAATTAGCGCATATAAAAACGTTTTTTACTGCGGAAAAAGCATTAACAAAACATTGGCAATCATTATTTCAAGACAAGCTTTATCAGATAAGTTACGAGGAATTAATTGCCACCCCAGAAAAAATTATTGCCGATTGTTGCCAGCATATAGGTATAGATTACCAAGAAGATATGCTCAACTTTTATAACAATAAACATCCGGTGCAAACAGCAAGTGTTGGTCAAGTAAGGCATGCATTAAATAGCAACTCTGTTAATGTTTCTGACTTTATTCAAGCCCAATTTTCAATAAGTTAGCTCATTAACCGCAAAACGCAGCTAAGCTGCGTTTTTATCTGAATACGTTAAAACTGTTCTTGCGTATTAATTTTTGACAATTACCGGTGCAAAAGTATTGTTAAACCACTCTGATATTAAATCTAACTCATGATAATAAGGTTTATTTGCATGTAATGAGCGTTGAAATTTAAAATGTTTCGGCCACAAATAAACACCACGTGAGATAAGCACTTTATTATTTTGATCGATCACTTGAAAATCAAATTCAATTCTTGGCGGCGTCGTATTATCAACCACTCTAATTTTTCGGCTGTTAGCAAATGAAATTGCACCAGCTAAATCTAAATTGTTTACCTTAATATATAAACTATATCCATCAGGCAACTGAGTTGCTAGGCTTTCAAAGTGATTATCAAATAATTCGAATAAATCTTTTTGAAATGTCTTCTTGTTTTCAATAGAAGCATAAATATCAGCATAATTCTCAGGAGATTGCCAGATAATTTGGCTGTTCCCTGCATGTGCAGTTATAACAAAGAAACAACTAATCGCTAGTAAAAATTTTCTAAACATCGTCTGAAATCCTTATTCATTTTCCACCAATATATATTTGTAACAGCAGAGAAGCAAACCACTTTTATTACCACTTATTGATACAAACAATTTAGAAGGCAAAATCGTCGCAACTAATGTTGAAGATAAGTGAAGTAAATTATAGACAAAAAAAACCCTAGATGACTCTAGGGTTTTATCAAAAGTATGACTACTTTATACGATATTAGAATTCAGCATTAACACTGAAACGGAAATAACGTGGCGTTTGGAAATCAGTTGGTAAGCCATATGTAGGATTGTGTTCCCCATCGTAGCCACCTAATTCAGCATCCCAACCAGCGTAACGTTCATTAACTTCGTTTAACTGTGTTGCTTTGTCGTTATTCGTTACGTTAAATACATCAGCACGGAAAGTGATTTTACTGTCATCCCAGTAATAATCATAAGATGCTGATAAATCTAATTGCCAAGTATTGGCTGTGCGACCTTGCGAACCACGTTTAACTAACTCACCATCTTTAACAAATGATTCTGCTTGATATAAAGAAGCGAATGCATCTGTTGGGTGGAAACCAAATGAGTTAAGTGGACGACCTTCAGTCCAGTTAAAATTAGCACCCACAGTTAAGTTTTCAATAACTTGGTAAGCACCGTTAATTTTAAATGAATGGCGACGGTCATTTGGTAAGTTACCATTTGCACCATCAGTTAAGCCCGGTTGGTCATAGTTAGTCGTTAAGCCTGAATCATTTTGGTCGTTATCTGAACGAACAAAACCTTCATTGTTACCCCAGCTATGCGCCCATGTATAGGTAAAACCAAACATCCAATCGTCTTCCCAAGCACGATCAAATGTTACATCGACAGAGCCGTAAGAACGCTCTGCTTCAGGGTAACCTAATTGATCAGCAGTAATAGTATACTCTTGGTTAGCTAAAGGACCATCACCATCTGGGTCAGTTGTGATAGTAACGTCTTGTCCTGGATTGGTTAATACATAGTAATGGAAACCACTACATAATGTACAACCGCCGTCCAACATCGCATCAAAACCAGCATCAATAGCGATATCTTCTAAAGAACTACCTAAATCACGGTAAGTTGCTTTAATACCAAAGCTCCAAGAATCACCTAATAAACGTTGGTAACCTAAAATAAACTCATCTTGGTACATAGGATCAAGCTCAGCATTTACCGTCTCAGTAGTGTTCTTAAGTGTACCGTCGCCATAAGTAGTAACCGAACCACCAGAACCAGGAACTAAATTAGGAGTGAAGTCAGCATTAATACTTTCAACATCGAAATATTGACGAGTATATAATTCATCACCCGCTAAACGTACGTTGGTGTTTGTAGCCACAGGTAAGAAATAGCGACCGTAGTTAGCAAATACTTTACTTTCACCATCGCCATTAATATCCCAACTTAAGCCAACACGAGGTGCCCATTGGTTCTGTACGTCAACAAACTTATCGCCTGCTTTGTTGTAGTTTTCAAAAGATTCGTTACGCAAACCAATACGTGCCACGATATCTTCAGTTACTTGCCAAGTATCTTCAATATAAAACGCTGATGATCTGGTTTCGAAATCACCTTTGTTAACATAAAACTCTTGGCGTACTGCAGAACAGTCAAGTTGACCCATTTCTAATAAATCAGTATCACAACCTTCATAGCGCCATGCTACACCACCTGCACGTTGTGTATCTTCAGTCGCTTCCATTTCTTCATAATCGATACCAAAACGTAATGTATGATCATCATGTACATACCAATCAACATCAAAACGGTAAGCAGTACGTTTATCATTTTGTACAGAAGGCGTGAATAAACCGAATGCACCAAATTCACGACCTGAAAAACGCTCATATATAGCAGGTTTAGTACCTAATGGGTTATCACCCATGTTTAAATTACTATAACTAGCTTCGTTAATTGAGTATTGCGCACTAACGGTTAAATCATCGGTTAAAATACCGGTATATTTTAAGCCCCATGTTTTACCACCGCGCTCTAAAATATAATCACCGTACCACTCACCTGTAGTGTCTGAATCTGGGTTGTATAAGTTTTTAGTACTTTCTAATTCAGAAGTGTTATCCCAACCAGTAAACTCTAAAATATGATCATCTGTGATATACCAATCAAGTTTTAAGGCATATAAGGTATCATTGGCTTCACGATCATAGATTGCACTACTTGTAGCATAGTCACTATCGCGATTTTCTTGGTTCACTAGACCGAAGAAGAATAATTTATCTTCGATTAAAGCACCGCTCGCCCAAACGTTAAGGTTAGTTTTCCCTCTATTATCTTTATTATTAACTTGATAAAACTCAGAACCAGAAGCATCTATATCGGCTTGATCTGTTCTAAAAACATCTGGTGACTCTTCACGCATTGAACCAGGCTCAAAGTAAGCACTTGCGCCAAATTTAAATTCGTTTGTACCACTTTTAGTAACGGCATTAACCACACCACCCGTTGAACGACCAAACTCAGCTGAGTAACCACCTGTTTTAACTTCAAAAGATTTGTACATTTCAAATGGTAATTCTGAACCACCTAAACCATTACGGAAGTTAGTAGTGTTAATACCATTTACATAATAAGTGTTTTCACCAACTGATGAACCACCGAAAGAAGCAAAGTTACCAAAATCACTATCACCTTTGATAGTACCTGGAGCTAGCATTGCAACTGACGTTACATCACGAGAAATTGGTACCTTATTTAAATATTCAACATCAACAATTAATTGCGATTCACTTGAAGCAACATCAATAGCAGAGATTGCTGCACCTGTTACGGTAATACGTTCAACATCACCTGCTTCTAAGGTCAAGTTAACAGTAGTAGAACCAGCTGGACCAACTCTTAAAGAATCTTGCTGTAAAACTGTAAAACCATCCTTTTTAGCTTCTAAAGAGTAATTACCTGATGGTAATAAAGGAAAACGGTAGTTACCTTGTGAATCAGATTGAACCGAACGAGTTAAACCTGTTGTCAAATTCTTAATTGTGATGGTTACATTCGATAGAACATTACCAGATTGGTTCAGTGAAGTACCTGTAATAGCACCATCATTTGCCATAGCGGGCATTGCTACCCCTAATGACATAGCAACAGCTGCGGCTGTTACAGAGCGTTTAAACGACTTAGAAATATTATTTCTCATTTTATGTTTCTCTCTGGACTAAAATTAGTATTTTTATTGTTATTTCTGCATATGTATAAATGTTACTAAACGTAACATGACTACCTAATACTGCCTAAAGAGGAAAATTTATTCAAGTGATTAGTATACAAAGATATTACTTTTCTTAATAATTCTTACTTATCGCAAAACCCTGATATTAAAGAAATTTGTCAATCAGTTAGTTTATTTTCATAGTAACCGTATTAAAAAACGTACACTGAATGATTATTTTTTGTCATAAATACTTAATGTCAGAATATTAATAAATAATTTTTCTGTAACATTTTACTCAATCTGATACCTCTCAGCCCCTCGCTAAATTTACATTGCTAACTTGTATGTTCTTTGCTTTAACACAATGCTTGATTGTTTTTACCTAGACGGAGTACTATTAATTCAACGATAAATTTTAATGAGAGAAATATGGTTACCGACACTGAAGGTTATGTACATATTATCGAGTATCTGACCGAGCATTTAAGTTTATTCGAAAACTGTACAGATACTGATTCATCGAATGATTCTGTTATTGCTGTTATTGAACAGGAGCTTAGTGAACAGATTATTATGGTTTGCAATCAAAATGAACAATTATCGTTCAACCAACGTAATACCATTATCCGGGAAGTCGATGCGATTGTTTATGATTTAGAAGAGATCCTTTCTGGGGTTATCAATAATCCAGTTACAGAGCAACAAAATACATTTTTAAAAGAATTTGCCTTATTAATAAAAAATCTATTCGATACTGAAGTTCACTCAGGCGTCCTTCAGTAATCTCTGCACAAATTGTGGGTGTGTTGATCTCTCGCGATGTTTTATGCAACAGTTTAATTACTATTTATACAAAGCATTGTGAATGATATGTGGTTATTCCACCTTAATGAGCAATAATGTAGTAGAAATGACAAACAAATGTTGCCCGAAGGGTTCAATTAAAAGCCATTATTTATTCGTTTTTCGCTATTTACATGGAACATCCATGCTACTTAACTCACGCCTTGAATAAATAACTTTTATGTTGGACAGAATTTAACCTCGAAAGATCAACACGCCCTAGTCTAACCAACTTATTTCAGTTATTATTTTTCATTTTTAGGAAATGATATGAAAGCACAAGTTAAATGGATAGGCGACGAAATGTTCGCAGGGATTTCAGAAAGCGGACATACTATCGTTTTAGATGCTAATGCTGGTAACTTAGCACCCAGTCCTCTAGAAAATGTTTTGATCTCATTAGGTGGATGCTCATCTGTAGATGTGATCAGTATTTTAAAGAAAACTCGTCAAAACGTGAAAGATTGTCAAGTCGAAATTACCGGCACAAGAGTAGAATCAGTCCCGAAACTATTCTCAGATATTCATTTACACTTTGTCATTTCGGGAAGCAACATTGAAGAAAAACATGTTAAGAAAGCTATTAGCCTATCTGCTGATAAATATTGCTCTGTAGCATTGATGCTTAACAAGTCCGTGAATATCACTCACGATTACTCAATCATCGAAAGTTAATATTATTTGAAGCTAGCGGGTGTAATTGATACTTAGAGATCGCTCATCCAGTCTAATTGTTTATTAGCTTCATGTTTTTTCTGCATTATTTCTTGTATAAGTGGAGTTAAAATTAACTCCATTGCCAAGCCCATTTTACCACCTGGCACCACAAGCGTATTCATTCTTGACATAAACGCACCATCAATCATGCTGAGAAAATATGGAAAATCGATATGATTGCCATCTCGACAACGAATTACCACAAAACTTTCATCAAGCGTAGGGATCGCTTTAGCACTAAAAGGATTTGAAGTATCAACCGTTGGTACACGTTGAAAATTAATATGGGTTCGTGAAAATTGAGGGGTAATAAAAGAGATATAATCTTCCATACTTCTTACAATACTTGCTGTCACAGCTTCTCTACTATGACCACGTTGATTGGTATCCCGAATTATTTTTTGGATCCATTCAAGGTTAACAATGGGTACCATACCAATAAGCAAATCGACATGTTGAGAGACATCATTTTTCTCTGTGACTACCCCGCCATGAAGACCTTCATAAAACAATAGGTCTGTACCTTCACCTAAGCTTTCCCAAGGTGTAAACGTACCTGGCATTTGATTATATGGCACAGCCTCATCGAATGTATGCAAGTAGCGGCGCATTTTGCCTTTACCTGTTTCTGAATAATCTCTAAATAATCTTTCCAATGCATCAAAGTCATTGGCTTCATCACCAAAATAGCTAATATTTCGCTTATCTTCCCTAGCTTTCCTTTTTTCCAAATCCATTTCTTGTCGCGAGTAGCGATGAAAACTGTCTCCTTCGACTTTGGCTGACACTATGCCTAATGTCCGAAATATATGTTCAAAGGACTCGGTTGTGGTTGACGTGCCTGCACCAGACGAACCTGTTACAGCTATTATAGGATTACGAGACGACATAAAAATTAAGCCTTTGATTAACGGGTTTAATGTTATACGAAGAATATCAAGGTAGGTCAAGAAAGTTCGTCTTCACCTAAGTTTAAAACGTGTTTTAACTATAAATTTTTGGCAATAAAAAACGGAGCAAAAAGCTCCGTTTTAAATAATTCGCTTAATTATAATAAATAATTAAGCTTCTTCGCTAACTTCTTCAACTTCTTCAGCAACTTCTTCAACTGCTGGGCGGTCTACAAGTTCAACGTAAGCCATAGGCGCTTTATCACCAGTACGGTAACCGCATTTTAAAATGCGAGTGTAACCACCTGGACGTTCTTGGTAACGTTCACCAAGTTCGTTAAATAAAATACCTACTACTTCTTGATCACGTGTGCGGGCAAATGCCAAACGGCGGTTTGCTACACTGTCGGTCTTAGCCATAGTAATTAATGGCTCTACAACGCGACGTAATTCTTTAGCTTTAGCAACAGTCGTTTTGATAACGCCGTGTTTAACTAAAGAACTTGCCATATTGCGGAACATCGCCTGGCGATGACTGCTATTACGGTTTAACTGGCGACCGCTTTTACGATGGCGCATAAGTTAATCCTTCTCTCAACTATTAAAAAACGATGATCGACTTAGTCGTTATCAGCAATGCTTTCAGGCGGCCAATTTTCAAGGCGCATACCTAAAGATAAACCACGAGACGCTAACACGTCTTTGATTTCTGTTAGAGACTTCTTACCTAAATTAGGTGTTTTAAGAAGCTCAACTTCAGCACGTTGTACTAAATCACCAATATATTGTATTGCTTCTGCTTTTAAACAGTTAGCAGATCGAACAGTAAGTTCAAGATCATCAACTGGGCGTAACAATATCGGATCAAACAGAGGTTTTTCCTCTTTAGGTTCTTCTTGAGTAATATCACGTAACTCAACAAACGCATCTAGCTGTTCAGCTAAAATAGTTGAAGCGCGACGGATAGCTTCCTCAGGATCTAACGTACCGTTAGTTTCCATATCAAGAACCAATTTATCCAAATCTGTACGTTGTTCAACACGTGCAGAATCAACATCATAAGCAATTCTAACTACAGGACTGAAAGATGCATCAACTAACAAACGTCCAATTGCACGATCTTCTTCCTCGGCATCACGACGAGTTGAAGCAGGAACGTAACCACGACCCATTTCAACTTTAATGCGCATACTGATAGAGCCATCACCGGTAAGGTGACAAATCACATGTTCTGGATTTGCAATTTCTACATCTCCATCATGCTGAATATCAGCTGCCGTTACAGGGCCTTCACCTGACTTAGTTAAGGTAAGAACTGCTTCATTTTTGCCTTCTAAACCAATTGCTAATCCTTTAAGGTTTAACAGTATTTCGATGATGTCTTCTTGAACACCTTCTTTACTACTGTACTCATGTAATACACCATCAATTTCTACTTCAGTTACAGCACAACCTGGCATTGAAGATAAAAGTATACGACGTAAGGCATTACCTAAAGTGTGACCAAAACCACGTTCCAATGGTTCTAAAGTTACTTTAGCGCGTGTAGTGCTAACAGTTTCAATATCAACCAAGCGTGGTCTAAGAAATTCGGTTACAGAACCCTGCATATATGTCCTCTCTTAAAGTGCGACTTTACTTAGAGTAAAGTTCAACTATCAACTGTTCATTAATTTCGGCAGATAAATCTGAACGATCTGGAACGCGTTTGAAAACACCTTCTAGCTTCTTATTATCTACTTCAACCCAGACAGGCTTCTCACGTTGTTCAGCCAATTCTAAAGCAGCAATGATACGCGCTTGAGTTTTCGACTTTTCACGAACAGAAACTACATCTTCAGCTTTAACAGTGAAAGATGGAATATTAACAACACTTCCATTCACTACGATAGCTTTGTGACTTACAAGTTGACGTGCTTCAGCTCGTGTACTTGCAAAGCCCATGCGGTATACAACGTTGTCTAAACGTTTTTCTAAAAGTTGTAACAAGTTTTCACCTGTATTACCTTTTAGACGCGCAGCTTCTTTATAGTAGTTACGGAATTGCTTCTCTAGAACGCCATAAATACGACGAACTTTTTGTTTTTCACGAAGTTGAACACCATAATCAGATAAACGACCGCGACGTGCGCCGTGCTGACCTGGGATCATTTCGAATTTACATTTAGTGTCAATAGCTCTAACACCACTTTTAAGGAACAAATCAGTTCCTTCGCGGCGGCTAAGCTTTAACTTTGGACCTAAATATCTAGCCATTTTCTTTCTCCAACTATCCTAAAAAATGAGCGATTAAACGCGACGTTTCTTAGGAGGACGACAACCATTATGAGGAATCGGTGTAACGTCAGTAATGTTGGTGATTTTAAAACCAGCAGCATTTAAAGCACGGATAGCAGATTCTCGACCTGGACCCGGACCTTTAACGAACACTTCAATATTCTTCAAGCCAAACTCTTGTGCAGCTTTACCAGCACGATCTGCAGCTACTTGCGCAGCAAATGGAGTTGATTTACGCGAACCACGGAAACCAGAACCACCAGCAGTCGCCCAAGATAATGCATTACCTTGACGGTCTGTAAGAGTTACGATTGTGTTGTTGAAAGAAGCATGGATATGAGCCATGCCATCAGCAACTTGTTTTTTTACGCGTTTACGCGTACGTACAGGTGTTTTAGCCATTGTCTAGTTCCTCTTACTTCTTAATTGGCTTACGAGGACCTTTACGGGTACGCGCATTTGTTTTAGTGCGTTGACCACGTAGAGGAAGACTGCGACGGTGGCGAATACCACGGAAACAACCTAAATCCATAAGACGTTTAATGTTCATTGAAACTTCACGGCGTAAATCACCTTCTACGGTGTATTTATCCACTTCTGCGCGAAGCAAATCAATTTTTGCTTCGTCTAATTCACTGATCTTCGTAGATTCATCGATACCAGCCGCCGCACAAATAGCTTTTGCACGAGTTTGACCAATACCGTAAATCGCAGTAATGGCGATTACTGCATGTTTACGATCAGGGATGTTAATGCCAGCGATACGGGCCACTAACACATCTCCTATTTAAAGATTAAAATTAACCGGTTGAAAAGCCCGTTAGGATACTCAACCAGCGACTTATTTTGTAAATCGAAGCGGCATTATACAGAGTTATCTGCATAATGCTACTGCTAAAGATTTAGCCTTGACGTTGCTTATGCTTTGGTTCAACGCAAATTACGCGAACAACACCAGCACGTTTAACAACTTTACAGTTACGGCAAATCTTTTTTACGGATGCACGAACTTTCATTTTATACTCCGTTAAACCTAGCGGCCATAGCCTTTCAGGTTTGCTTTCTTAAGTACATTATCATATTGATGAGACATCAAATGTGTTTGTACTTGAGCCATAAAATCCATAATAACCACAACAATGATCAGTAACGATGTTCCACCAAAGTAGAACTGTACATCCCATGCAATCATCATAAATTCAGGAACCAAACAGACAAAGGTAATATACAACGCACCAGTTAAAGTTAAACGTGTCATTACTTTATCTATATATTTAGACGTTTGCTCACCAGGACGAATCCCAGGAATAAACGCACCAGATTTTTTCAGGTTATCTGCTGTTTCACGCGGATTAAATACTAATGCCGTGTAAAAGAAACAGAAAAATATTATCGCTGCTGCGAGTAACATAACGTAAAGCGGCTGACCTGGAGAAATTGCAATAGACAATTCCTGTAATACGTCGGCTACCATACCGTCACCTTGTCCGAACCAGCTGGCAATAGAGCCAGGGAACAACAAGATACTTGAAGCAAAAATAGGTGGTATAACACCAGCCATATTGACCTTTAAAGGTAAATGTGTACTTTGAGCGGCAAAAACTTTACGTCCTTGCTGTCTCTTAGCGTAGTTAACAACGATACGTCGTTGACCACGTTCTACAAATACCACAAAAAAGGTTACTGCAAATACAATTACTGCAATGAGCAATAATACTAATAGGTGTATTTCCCCTTGACGCGCCATTTCTGCAGTTTGACCTACAGCTGATGGCATACCAGCAACAATACCCGCAAATATTAAGATAGAAATACCGTTTCCAATACCACGTTCGGTAATTTGTTCACCTAACCACATTAAAAACATGGTACCAGTAACCAAACTAACTACAGCAGCAAAGTAGAAACCAAAACCTGCGTCCATTACTAGACCAGGCATCATTCCAGGTAAACTTCTTGCTATCGCGACAGATTGTACCGTTGCTAATATTAAAGTACCGTAGCGGGTGTATTGGCTGATTTTACGTCTTCCAGCTTCACCTTCTTTTTTCAATTCTTGCAAACTAGGGATCATATGAGAACCCAGCTGCATGATAATAGAAGCTGAAATGTAAGGCATAATACCAAGTGCCAATACAGAGGCTCGCTCAAGTGCACCACCAGAGAACATGTTAAACATTTCTACAATGGTGCCCTTTTGTTGTTCAAACAACTGAGCTAATACAGCGGCGTCAATACCAGGGATTGGCACGAATGATCCCAAACGGGCAACAATTAATGCGCCGAATACAAACCATAATCTTTGTTTCAGCTCAGACAGTCCGCCTGCGCCTTTATTATCCATTCCTGGTGTAGCCATAACCTGTATTATTCCTCGATTTTTCCACCGGCAGCTTCAATAGCCGCACGAGCACCTTTAGTAACACTTAAGCCACGAACAGTGATTGGACGAGTAATTTCGCCAGACAACATAATTTTTGCTGTCACAATGTTACGTGTGATTAAGTTAGCGTCTTTAAGCGCATGAATATCGACAACATCACCTGTGATGTTATTTAGTTCATGTAAACGTACTTCAGCGCGAACTAAAGATTTACGTGACGTGAAACCAAATTTAGGTAAACGTTGTTTCAATGGCATTTGACCGCCTTCAAAACCTGGACGAACACTACCGCCAGAACGAGACTTCTGACCTTTGTGACCACGACCACCAGTTTTACCTATGCCTGAACCAATACCACGACCACAGCGTTTCTTGGCTTTCTTAGCACCTGGTGCAGGAGATAAAGTATTTAAATGCATTATTAATCCTCCACCTTAATCATATAATGTACTTGATTGATCATACCACGTACAGATGGAGTATCTTCTAACTCAACTGTATGATTGATACGACGTAAACCAAGACCTTTTAATGTAGCTCTATGTTTCGGTAAACGACCAATAGAACTTTTTACTTGAGTTACTTTTACTGTTTTAGCCATGTTCAATTACCCCAAGATATCTGAAACGCTTTTGCCACGTTTAGCTGCAACAGCTTCTGGCGATTTCATGTTCGCAAGAGCTGAAACAGTAGCGCGTACTACGTTGATTGGGTTAGTAGAACCGTATGCTTTTGACAATACGTTCTGTACGCCTGCAACTTCAAGTACTGCACGCATCGCGCCACCGGCGATGATACCTGTACCTTCAGAAGCTGGTTGCATGTAAACTTTAGAACCTGAATGACGTCCTTTAATAGGATGTTGAAGCGTTGTCCCCTTCAAATCAACGGTTACTAAGTTACGACGTGCTTTTTCCATTGCTTTTTGGATTGCAGCAGGCACTTCACGTGCTTTACCGTAACCAAAACCAACGCGACCAGCACCATCACCAACAACAGTTAATGCTGTGAAACTGAATATGCGACCACCTTTAACCACTTTTGAAACACGGTTAACGGCAATTAGCTTTTCAGCCATATCACTTTGTTGTGAGTTTTCTTGATTATGATTAGCCATCATCAACCCCTAAAACTGAAGACCAGCTTCACGAGCTGCATCTGCTAACGCTTTTACACGACCATGATAACGGAAACCTGAGCGGTCAAATGCTACAGACTCAATGCCTTTAGCTTTTGCACGTTCAGCGATTGCTTTACCAACAGCTTGAGCTGCAGCAACGTTACCTGTTTTTTCTAACTGAGCACTAACTTCTTTATCTAAAGTAGACGCTGTTGCGATTACTTCAGAACCTGTTGGTGCAATCAATTGCGCGTAAATGTGGCGAGGAGTACGGTGAACGACTAAACGATTCGCACCCAGCTCGCTAATTTTTGCACGAGCGCGTTTAGCGCGGCGCAAACGAGATGTTTTCTTATCCATCGTATTACCCTACTTTTTCTTAGCTTCTTTACGGCGTACATATTCATCACTATAACGAATCCCTTTACCTTTATAAGGCTCAGGTTTACGGTAAGCGCGAATGTTCGCAGCAGTTTGACCGACCAACTGTTTGTCAGCGCCTTTCAGCGTGATTTCAGTTTGACTAGGAGTTTCAACAGTTATCCCTTCAGGGATAGCGTGATCAACCGGGTGTGAAAAGCCTAAAGATAAGTTTAAGTTCTTACCTGCAGCTTTTGCACGGTAACCAACACCGTTTAAAACTAATGTTTTTGTAAAACCTTTACTCACACCTTCAACCATATTATTGATTAAAGCACGTGCAGTACCGGCTTGAGCCCAAGCGCCTTTAACATCAGCAACGATATTAGTGATAATGTTGTTTTCTTCTTGAGAAACAACAACGTCACTGTGGATCGTGCGAGATAATTCGCCTACTGGACCTTTAACTTTTATGTCTTGACCTGATAACGTTACTGTAACGCCAGCAGGTACTTCGACAGGTGCTTTTGCAACACGAGACATAGTTCTGCTCCTTACGCTACGAAACCAAGAACTTCACCACCAAGACCCGCAGAGCGAGCGGCACGATCAGTCATTAGACCTTTAGAAGTAGAAACAATCGCAATACCCATGCCCGCTAATACTTTAGGTAACTCATTTGCACCTTTGTATACGCGAAGACCTGGACGTGAAACACGTTTAATTGTTTCGATTACTTCTTTACCTTCAAAATATTTTAAAGTAACAGCTAATTCTGGTTTTGCATCACCAGACACTGAATACTCTGTAATGTAACCTTCTTCTTTAAGTAAGTTAGCAATTGCAACTTTTACTTTAGAAGATGGCATTGTTACTGCAGTTTTTGCTGCAGATTGACCGTTGCGGATGCGTGTAAACATGTCCGCGATAGGATCAGTCATCATAACCATTTACTCCCGTGAATTACCAACTAGCTTTCTTAAGACCTGGAACTTCACCACGCATAGTTGCTTCACGCAACTTGATTCGGCTTAAACCGAATTTACGTAAGTAACCATGTGGACGACCTGTAACGTTACAACGATTACGTTGACGGCTACTAGATGAATCACGAGGTAAACTTTGAAGTTTCAATACTGCATCCCAACGTTCTTCTTCCGAAGAATCAACACCTGAGATGATTGCTTTTAGCGCTGCACGCTTTTCAGCATATTGTGCAACTAATTTGGTTCTTTTAGCTTCACGAGCTTTCATTGACGATTTAGCCATAACTCTACACCTTATTTCTTAAACGGGAAATTAAAGGCAGTCAGCAATGCATGACCTTCTTCATTAGATTTCGCAGTAGTAGTGATAGTAATATCCATACCACGAATCTTATCGATTTTATCATACTCGATTTCTGGGAAGATGATTTGCTCACGAACACCCATGCTGTAATTACCACGGCCATCGAACGATTTCGGGTTCAAGCCACGGAAGTCACGAATACGAGGAACAGAAATAGAGATTAAACGCTCTAAAAATTCCCACATTCTTTCACCGCGTAGAGTTACTTTTGCGCCAATAGGATAACCTTCACGAATCTTAAAGCCCGCAACAGATTTGCGTGCTACAGTCGTAATAGGCTTTTGACCTGAGATTGCAGTAAGATCATTTGTGGCATGTTCTAATACTTTTTTATCAGCAATAGCTTCACCAACACCCATGTTAAGGGTGATCTTTTCAATCCGAGGGACTTGCATGACACTTTTATAGTCAAACTTCTTTTGAAGTTCAGCTACAACTGTATCTTTATATAAATCATGCAGTTTCGCCATCGTTTACTCCAATTATTAAACTAATTCGTTATTAGATTTGAAAAAACGTACTTTTTTGCCGTCTTCAATTCTAAAACCTACACGATCTGCTTTACCCGTTGCTGGGTTAAGGATCGCTACGTTTGAAACGTTTAAAGGTGCTTCTTTTTCAACAATGCCACCAGGCTGCTGTAACTGAGGTACAGGCTTAGTGTGCTTCTTGATTAAGTTAACGCCTTCAACAAATACTTTACCATCTTCAACAAGCACTTTAGTGACTTTACCAGTCTTGCCCTTGTCTTTTCCGGCTAGTATAACTACTTCATCATCACGACGAATTTTAGATGCCATTATCGTGACTCCTTATAGTACTTCTGGAGCAAGTGAAACGATTTTCATGAACTTTTCATTACGAAGTTCACGTGTCACAGGTCCGAAAATACGAGTACCAATTGGTTGTAAGTTAGCATTTAACATTACAGCCGCGTTTTCATCAAAACGGATGGCTGAACCATCTGTACGACGAACACCTTTCTTTGTGCGCACCACTACTGCAGTAAGAACATCACCTTTTTTAACCTTACCGCGAGGATTTGCTTCCTTCACTGCAATTTTAATGATATCACCAATGCGTGCGTAGCGACGGTGCGAACCACCAAGAACCTTTATACATTGTACACGTCGAGCGCCGCTGTTATCAGCTACGTTCAATTGTGATTGCATTTGGATCATTTAATATGTCTCCGCTATTTATCTTTCGTCTATAAAAAAGATAGAAATTTAAGGCCAGAAATTTGACCCGTCACTGCCTTTTAAATCCCACTCATATTAAGAGGGCGCGAGATTATAACACCAGTTATTAAAAAGTGGTACTTTATTTAAACAATTATTTATAATTAATCGGTATTCTTTCTACCTGAGAAGGCTAGATCGAGCTATAGGTGGGACTTTTGACTTTTTATCTATCTTTTTCCAATAAAAAACGGCTCCCTAAGGAGCCGTTTTAATAGTTACTATAAAACTTAAAAAATTAAGCTTTTGTTACTACGTCAACCAATGTCCAGTTTTTAGACTTAGAAATTGGAGCACATTCACGAATAGTTACTACGTCACCTGCATTACACTGGTTAGTTTCATCGTGCGCTTTCAACTTAGTTGAACGCGTCATGAACTTTCCGTAAATTGGGTGTTTAACACGTCGTTCAATTAAAACAGTGATAGACTTATCCATTTTATCACTGATTACACGACCTTGTAGTGTACGAATTTTTTCGCTCATTACTTATCTGCCTTTTCAGTTATGATAGTCTTAACACGTGCAATATTGCGACGTACCGTTCTTAGCAAGTGAGTTTGTGCTAACTGACCTGTGCTTGCTTGCATGCGATAGTTAAACTGTTCGCGCAAAAGCTCAAGTAATTCAGCATTTAACTCTTCAATGCTTTTTTCTCTTAAATCGCTAGCTTTCATTACATCACCGTTCTAGTTACGAAGGTTGTTTTAAACGGAAGTTTAGCTGCCGCTAAAGCAAATGCTTCGCGTGCTAATTCTTCTGATACACCTTCCATTTCATAAAGAACACGACCTGGTAGAATTTGACATACCCAATATTCTACAGAACCTTTACCTTTACCCATACGAACCTCAAGAGGCTTTTTAGTAATTGGTTTGTCTGGAAATACTCGGATCCAAATTTTACCTTGACGCTTAACGTGACGAGTCATCGCACGACGAGCTGCTTCAATTTGACGAGCTGTCATACGACCACGCTCAACTGATTTCAACCCGAAAGTACCGAAGCTTACTGAGCTACCGACTTGTGCAAGACCGCGGTTACGCAATTTAAATTGCTTACGGAATTTAGTACGTTTTGGTTGTAACATTACTTATCCCCTACTTGCTCTTGCGATTGTTTCTTTTTTTCGGTTTAGCTGGTGCTTCTACCTGAGTAGGCATACCACCAATCACTTCACCTTTAAAGATCCAAACTTTAATACCGATAACACCATAAGTTGTGTCACCACGCGCGATTGCGTAGTCAATATCAGCACGTAATGTATGCAAAGGTACACGACCTTCACGATACCATTCAGAACGAGCGATATCAGCGCCGCCTAAACGACCGCTAACTTCAACTTTGATACCTTTAGCACCTAAACGCATTGCGTTTTGTACAGCACGCTTCATAGCGCGACGGAACATAACACGACGTTCTAATTGACTAGCAATGCTGTCTGCAACAAGCTGCGCATCCATTTCTGGCTTACGTACTTCAGCGATGTTGATTTGAGCAGGAACACCAGCAATTTTCGATACTTGTAAACGTAATTTTTCTACGTCTTCGCCTTTCTTACCGATAACAACACCTGGACGAGCCGTGTGAATTGTTACGCGGATTGATTTAGCTGGACGTTCAATTACGATTTTTGATAATGATGCACGCTTAAGCTTTTCAGTTAAATATTCACGAACCAAATGGTCACCGTGTAAATTCGCTGAAAAATCTTTGCTACTTGCAAACCAAGTAGACGCGAAAGGTTTAGTGATACCTAAGCGAATACCATTTGGATGGACTTTTTGACCCATTCTAATATCTCCTAGCTATCAGCTACAATCACAGTGATGTGACTTGTACGCTTAAGGATACGATCCGCGCGACCTTTCGCACGAGGCTTGATACGTTTCATTGTAGGACCATCGTCAACCATAATAGTTTTAACGAATAATTCATCAATGTCTGCACCTTCGTTATGTTCTGCATTAGCAATCGCTGAGTTCAAAACTTTTTTCACTAAGTCTGCAGCACCTTTGTTGCTGTAGTCTAAGATTTCTAAAGCTTTTTCAACACCCAAGCCGCGGATTTGATCCACAACTAAACGAGCTTTTTGTGCTGAACCACGGGCAAATTTATGTTTAGCAATAGCTTCCATTTAACTTCCCCTTATCTTTTCGCTTTCTTATCAACGACATGGCCGCGATAAGTACGAGTTGGTGCAAATTCACCCAATTTGTGACCGATCATTTCTTCGGTTACAAATACAGGAACGTGTTGACGGCCATTATGGACAGCTATGGTCAATCCGATCATATTTGGTATGATCATTGAACGACGGGACCAAGTTTTAATTGGCTTTTTATTCCCGCTTTCCAGAGCTTTCTCTACCTTCGTCAACAAGTGTAGGTCTATAAATGGACCTTTCTTGAGAGAACGTGGCATGGTGATTCCTCTTTAATTAGATGTACTATTTAGTACGACGACGTACGATAAACTTATCAGTACGCTTGTTTTTACGAGTCTTGTAACCCTTAGTTGGTACACCCCAAGGAGATACCGGATGACGACCGCCTGAAGTTTTACCTTCACCACCACCGTGTGGGTGATCAACTGGGTTCATGGCAACACCACGAACAGTTGGGCGAACACCACGCCAACGAGTAGCACCTGCTTTACCCAAAGAGCGAAGCATGTGTTCTGCGTTACCGATTTCACCTAAAGTAGCACGACAGTCTGCTTCGATTTTACGCATTTCGCCTGAACGAAGACGTAAAGTAACGTAAGCACCATCTTTAGCAACTAATTGAGCATAAGTACCCGCCGCACGAGCGATTTGAGCACCTTTACCAGGTTTAAGTTCGATTGCATGAATAACACTACCTAATGGTGTGTTACGCAATGGTAATGTGTTACCTGCTTTGATTGGAGCGTCAACACCAGACTGGATAGAATCACCAGCTTTTAAGCCTTTAGGGGCTAAGATGTAACGACGTTCACCATCTGCATATAATACTAACGCAATGTTAGCACTACGGTTTGGATCATATTCCAAACGCTCTACTTTTGCAGGAATGCCATCTTTAGTACGTTTAAAGTCGATCATACGATAATGATGCTTATGACCACCACCTACGTGACGAACTGTAATACGACCAGTATTGTTACGACCACCAGACTTAGACTTAGTGTCTAATAATGGTGCGTAAGGCTTACCTTTATGCAACTCCGCGTTTACCACTTTAACTACGTGGCGACGACCCGGAGAAGTAGGTTTACATTTAACTATAGCCATTTTTGTAAACTCCTATGATTCCGCGCCGACGAAGTCGATGTCGCTGCCTTCAGCAAGAGTAACGTATGCTTTTTTCCAGTCGCTTCTGCGACCAAAACGAGCACCAGTACGTTTTGTCTTACCTTTAACATTTAATGTGCGAACACCTTCAACTGAAACTTCGAAAAGTTTCTCAACAGCAGCTTTGATTTCAGCTTTAGTAGCAGTAGTTGCAACTTTGAAAACAACTGTGTTGTTTGCTTCAGCAGCCATTGTGCTTTTCTCAGAAATGTTCGGTGCCAAAAGCACTTTTAACAAACGTTCTTCGCTTATCATGCTAACATCTCCTCAATTTGCTTAACTGCAGAAGCAGTCATCAATACTTTTTCGAATCCAACTAAAGATACTGGGTCGATACCCGCAACATCGCGAACGTCAACTTTGTATAAGTTACGAGCTGATAAGAACAAGTTTTCTGTTACTTCTGGAGTAACAATTAACACGTCTTTTAACTCTAAACCTTGTAGCTTAGCTACTAATTCTTTAGTTTTTGGCGTTTCAACTGCAAAATCATTTACCACAACTAAGCGTTCTTGACGAACTAACTCAGATAAGATGCTAGCAATAGCACCACGGTACATTTTACGGTTTACTTTTTGGCTGTGATCTTGTGGCTTAGCAGCGAATGTTACGCCACCTGTACGCCAGATTGGACCACGAGTTGTACCAGCACGTGCACGGCCAGTACCTTTTTGACGCCATGGTTTTGCGCCACCGCCGCTAACTTCTGAGCGAGTTTTCTGAGCACGAGTACCAGCACGAGCACCAGCTGCGTATGCAACTACTACTTGGTGTACTAAAGCTTCATTGAACTCACGTCCAAAAGTTGCTTCGGAAACTTCAAGAGCGCCTTTAGCGTCTTTTAATGATAATTCCATCACAAATCTCCTGGACTAGGCTTTAACAGCTGGTTTAATGATTACGTTACCGTTAATAGCACCCGGAACTGACCCTTTGATAAGGAGTAAGTTACGTTCTGCATCAACGCGAACCAATTCTAGGTTTTGTGTAGTAGTCTTCACAGCACCCATATGACCAGACATTTTTTTGCCTTTGAAAACTCGACCTGGTGTTTGACACTGGCCGATTGAACCGTTTGAACGGTGAGAGATAGAGTTACCGTGAGTAGCATCTTGCATGCTAAAGTTCCAACGCTTAATACCACCTTGGAAACCTTTACCTTTAGAAGTACCGGTTACATCTACTAATTTAGTGTCATTGAATAACTCAACAGTGATTTCACTGCCAGCTTCAAGACCTTCACCTTCAGTTTCATTTAAACGGAATTCCCACAAGCCGCGGCCTGCTTCGATACCTGCTTTCGCGAAATGTCCAGCAGTTGGTTTGTTAACACGATTAGCTTTTTTGCTTCCCGTAGTAACTTGCAACGCTGAATAACCATCGTTGTCTACAGTTTTAACCTGAGCAACGCGGTTAGCTTCAACTTCTAGGACTGTAACAGGAGTAGATGCGCCATCTTCAGTGAAGATACGAGTCATACCAACTTTACGTCCAACTAGACCTATAGTCATGTTAAAAACCCCTTATTAACCCAAGCTAATTTGAACGTCAACACCAGCTGCTAAGTCTAAACGCATTAATGCGTCAACAGTCTTTTCAGTAGGTTCAACGATATCAATTAAACGCTTGTGAGTACGAATTTCGTACTGATCACGTGCATCTTTGTTAACGTGTGGAGAAGTCAAGATAGTGAAACGTTCCTTGCGCGTAGGAAGTGGAATAGGACCACGAACCTGTGCACCAGTACGTTTTGCAGTATCAACGATTTCTGCTGTAGATTGATCAATCAAACGATGATCGAACGCTTTCAAACGAATGCGAATTCTTTGATTTGACATGAAGACAAATCCCCAATTATAAAGAACGAACAAAATACTGCCCATCACCTTCCTATTGTAGAAGGGGGGAGTATCGCTAATAACATTCAACCTCCTATCGAGGTTGCTGTATGAACTAAATTCTTCCGAAGCAATTTAGTTGGTTCACGTTGACCTAGGTCGAACGTGGACGCGTATTATACATAAGCATAAAAAAAGAGCAACTGATATTTCTATTTGCTCCTCTATTTTATTATTTATCTATACCTCACGACTTTTTCACAGCCTAGCTTTACTTCACTTCGCAACTTAAACTTTATGGCATAGCGTGATAATTTTATGGTATCTGCCACCTTAAATTATTTGAGGTATATTTCAGCTAATCATTTTTGTAATTTCTCAACTAGCTGAGGATGTTATTAAAACTAAAAAAGAGCAATAATCGATAAAGTTATTGCGCTTTGTCAGTAGAAGATAATAACTCTGAACTTAATGTGAAATTTTACTTATATTTTGGGTTATCTGCAGCATTTGAAGCCGCTCGACTTTTAATACTGCTAAACGGTGATGAAAATTGAGATTGATATGTATTCCTATAAATCGGCCCATAAAATCCATTTTGAAGCGTTGTCAGCTTTTTCCGTAATTCAGAAAGATATTCATGTGATTTAAGATCAATGGTTAATGTAAATGCCGGAATTTCAGTCGCTTCAAACTGGCCGGTTAATTCGATTAACTTATCCTCTCGGTTCACCAATAAAGTAATTATTTGTCCTTCTTGCCAGTGACGTGCTTGAGAAATTAACGCAGTAATGTTATCGGTTAAAATATTTTTATTGGTCGCATTAACGATAATATCACCGCTTTGAAGACCTATTTTTTCCATCGGGCTCATTCGAGTGACCGTATGAATAAGTAATCCCTGTCCTTTCAGCGCTTTACCTTGAATGCCTAAATCTTTGCTTATCAATTTATCTCGATATAGTTTTATTTGATCTGCAGCCAAATTCTTTGCTTTGTAATAGTCATATAAGGCAATTATTTGCCTTTGATATGAAAAAGTCGTTTGTGGGTCCATCATTTTATTATTAACCAACCGAAGTTGATTAGTTGTCGTTTGATTAAAATGATAAAAGCTAGCAGGAATTATCCCTACTTGCTTTATCCCCTCAATCTTCATTTTCTTCCCCCCGCGAATAATGTCAAATTTCAGAGTGTTATCAAACTTCACATTGCCAATATAAGTTTCAAACAACTCCCTACTACTAGCTTTGTCAGGGTTTATTGTTTCTCCTCCTAGCTGTGTGATCAGATCTCCTGATTTAAAACCCATTGATGAGGCGATAGAAAAAGGTAACACCGATAACACTTTAATATGATTATTTTGGGTATACTCATGGTCAAGAATGCTGCCAAAGTATTGGTCGATGTTGATTGGAATTAAATTCGCTTCATTGGTTCGGCTTTGTTGATGGAATTGATACAGTTGCTTTTGTATTTGTGTCAGTTGTTGTTCTAACAATTTTGGTAAAGGTTCATTATCTATAATTAACCTATTACCCCCACCAATAACAGTTATTTCATCGGACACTTTACAGGTACTTTTTTCAAAACTATTGATATGAATGCCTGTCATTTCACTTTTTTCAATCATCTCTAGTTGAAAATGATAATTAGCTAGTACATTCAAATGAATAAATTTCTCTTTAACCACTTCTCTACCTTTAGCGCTAGCTCTTGGTGCAAAGTGCGACTGTTTCAATTGATAATATGATTTTGGATATTGTAAGAGTGTTAAAGTATGCTCGCCTGATGAAATTTGATAGGTAACTCTGCTATCCATGGTTTTTCGGTAATTTGCCTTTTTCTCAAGCATTTTTCCATCAACCCCCACCACTTCCAAAATATAATCGTCGTTTTGCTTAATAGTAAAGGTTGAACAACCTAGATTGTGATAGTCGTTAGCGAGTATTTGTTTTATAAATAATGAAAAAAATAAAACAACCAGCTTAAATACTAAATTCATCATTCTTTCCTTGTGGTTCAGCTAGGTGTTGTTGGATCAACGCTCGTCTTTTTTGCAATATCTTTAATTTTTCTTTAGTTGAGTGTGCCTGAAATAATTCATGATCAAGTTCGCGTAATCTTTCGACTAAAGTGGCCTGCTGAAATGTTACCTGCTGAGAAATATTAACTTTATCTTCAAGCATCATGTTAACAAGTAATATTTCTTGTAGTTGGTTTTGTAATGAATAGTTACTCCACACTAACCAAGTTACCGCTATAAAAAACAATGATGCGGCACTTGCAAATATAAACTGCTTAAATTGAGACGCTTTATTTTTATTTCTCGGCAACCTCTTATAGAGTTCCTGCCAAACATCATTTGGTGGTTGCACTGTAACCATTTGATTTGCTGAAACGGTTAACGCAATAAGCTTCTGTCGTTCAATTTTACATTGCGTGCAACTTTCAATATGCAGTAACTCGATTTGAGTTAAACTTTCCGTTAGTCGATCACTATTTATATGCACGATCTTTGACCTCTTTTGATAAACGTATTTTTTTCAATGTTCGAGAGACAATAGACTTAGAGTAACTCGGCGACTTGCCTACTAAAATAGCTATTTCTTCATGGTTATATTGCTCAACTACGAACAACCATAAAACTAGCCGCTCAACTTCCCCCACTTTTGCAAATAATGATTCAATCAGTCGGCTATCATGCATTTCTTTAACAAACGAGCACTCGATTGACTCAATCTCTTGTGGTAATTCCTCCATCAAAACCATTCGATTATTTTTTTTGATAAAGTTTAAAGTGTTATTAAAGGCAATTCTTTTGGCCCAAGCGAGAAATGACTGTTTAACCGTATAACAGTGTAAATTTTCAATAATATCGAGGAAGGTATCTTGTAATAGCTCTTGTGCTGAATCAGGTTGACGACATATATGAAAAATTACAGTATAAAGCTTGGCGGAAAAGAGTCGGTAGCAACGAGCAAAAGCCTGCGGGCAGCCTTGCTTCATCTCATCAACTAACTGCTCTTCCCAAATGTCCAAATGAAAATCCTTTTTTGTATATATGTTTACCTTAACAATTAAATGATAAATAACGTCGCAAAAAATTGCTTATTTTTCTTATATACTCTTTTATTAAGCATTTTCTAAGCTAACGTCATGAAGAACTTGTTCTGCTAATCTTGAATATTTAAAAGGCGAAAGCATCTTATAATTGAAAGACCGTTAATTAAAACCTATATTTCAAAGGCATATAATCGCAGGTTTAAATAATTATCTACCGATTAAAAAAATAATCATCACAAAAAATTGCTAAAAATAATCCGATCGAATAATTAATAATATTTTCTTTTGTTGATCGCTAGTAAGAATGGTATACTCCCGCGCAAATTTTCATCAATTCCACTTTTTTTAGTAGAAATTAAATAGAGTAAAGTAATGGCAGATTTATCCAAATATAGAAATATTGGTATCTTCGCTCACGTAGATGCTGGTAAAACCACGACAACAGAACGAATTTTGAAACTTACAGGTATGATCCACAAAATCGGTGAAGTTCACGATGGTGAATCAACGACTGATTTCATGGAACAAGAAGCTGAGCGTGGTATTACTATCCAGTCTGCTGCTGTTACTTGTGAATGGAAAAAACACCGTTTTAACGTAATTGACACTCCTGGTCACGTTGATTTCACAGTAGAAGTTTACCGTTCATTAAAAGTACTTGATGGTGGTATTGGTGTTTTCTGTGGTTCTGGTGGTGTTGAGCCGCAATCAGAAACTAACTGGCGTTATGCGAACGAGTCAAAAGTTGCTCGTTTGATTTTCGTTAACAAATTAGACCGTTTAGGTGCTGACTTCTACCGTGTTAAAGCACAAGTAGAAAACGTACTTGGCGCACGTCCACTTGTAATGACATTACCTATTGGTACTGAAGACGAATTTGTTGGTGTTGTAGATGTATTAAGCCAAAAAGCTTATATCTGGGATGATTCAGGTCAACCAGAAAACTACAAAGTTGAAGATATTCCAGCAGATATGGTTGATGATGCTGCAGCATACCGTGAAGAAATGATCGAGACAGCTTTAGAAGCTGACGAAGATTTATTAATGGAATACTTAGAAGGTGAACTTACACCGACTGAAGAGCAAATTAAAGCTTGTATCCGTAAAGGTACTAACGAATTAATGTTCTTCCCTACCTACTGTGGTTCTGCATTTAAAAACAAAGGTATGCAACTTCTTCTTGATGCTGTTGTTGATTACTTACCTTCACCAACTGAAGTTCCACCTCAGCCGTTAACTGACGAAGAAGGTGAACCAACTGGTGAATTCGCTATAGTTGATGCTGATGAGCCATTCCGTGCTTTAGCATTTAAAATTATGGATGACCGTTTTGGTGCGTTAACTTTCGTTCGTGTTTACTCAGGTACGCTTAACAAAGGTGATACTGTTCTTAACTCATTTACGGGTAAAACTGAACGTATCGGCCGTATGGTTGAAATGCAAGCAGAAGATCGCACTGAACTTTCATCTGCACAAGCGGGTGACATTTTAGCTATCGTAGGTATGAAAAACGTACAAACAGGTCACACTTTATGTTCTGTTAAAGAACCATGTACGCTAGAAGCGATGGTATTCCCTGAACCAGTAATCTCAATTGCTGTTGCACCTAAAGATAAAGGTGGTTCAGAGAAAATGGGTATCGCTATTGGTAAAATGGTTGCTGAAGATCCAACGTTTAAAGTTGAAACTGATGAAGATTCAGGTGAAACCATCCTTAAAGGTATGGGTGAGCTTCACTTAGATATCAAAGTAGATATCCTTAAGCGTACTTACGGTGTTGATTTAGTTGTTGGTAAGCCACAAGTTGCATACCGTGAAACTATCACACAAGAAATCGAAGATTCTTACACACATAAGAAGCAATCTGGTGGTTCTGGTCAGTTTGGTAAAATTGACTACCGCATCCGTCCAGGTGAGCCAAACTCAGGTTTCACATTCAAATCAACGGTTGTTGGTGGTAACGTTCCTAAAGAATTCTTCCCAGCTGTTGAGAAGGGCTTTAAAGGCATGATGGAAACTGGTGTTTTAGCTGGCTTCCCAGTATTAGATGTTGAAGTTGAGTTATACGATGGTGGTTTCCACGCAGTTGATTCATCTGCTGTTGCTTTCGAAATCGCTGCTAAAGGCGCTTTCCGTCAATCAATTCCAAAAGCTGGTGCTCAGTTAATTGAACCTATCATGAAAGTTGATGTGTTCACTCCTGAAGATCACGTTGGTGACGTTATCGGTGATTTGAACCGTCGTCGTGGTATGATTAAAGACCAAGAAGCTGGTACAACTGGTGTTCGTATTAAAGCTGACGTTCCTCTTTCAGAAATGTTTGGTTACATCGGATCATTACGTACGATGACATCTGGTCGTGGTCAATTCTCTATGGAATTCTCTCACTACATGCCTTGTCCAAACAACGTAGCTGAAGAAGTTATCGCTGAAGTTAAAGAGCGTAACGCTAAAAAATAATGAGTAATATATACTCATGAAAAAAGGATGCTTCGGCATCCTTTTTTATTGGCTTGAATTTCAGCTAATCAATCGTAAAATTCTTTCAGGCTTAAAGCCTTATTATAGTTATATTGTCGCGGTGGCGACTACACCCAAAGGGAGACAGCTTCCGGCCTCCCTTTGGAATCCCTCGGAGCTGCTAACAAACTTACCCTTCTTTTCTTCAAGTGTAATCGATGTAACAACTAGCAAAGTAGACATCAATTGAGATAGCAATAACAAATCAGCATGGTATTTCATAACAGCAAAATACTTTCGAGTGTATAGTAATTATCACGTTATATTGTCGCGGTGGCGACGACACGTCATGGTCTTTAAACCACTAAAGACCCCGACACCCCAAAGTGACTGCTACATTAAACGTAACCTTACGTGAAAAACAATATTTTCGACGTAACGACAAAGATTGCACATCCATGTGCGGCTTTGCCTTTGTCATCATCCATGATGACAATACGTGAATATTGATTTTAACTTCAGCGTTTAAAGAAGCAGATTCTAAGCTCCGTTCAGCACTCTTACTAAAGCAAAGGCTAAATTCGCTGTTAAAGGTTCGAATGAAATTTAAAACAAAAGAAGAGCAGAGAGGTTTGATTAATACCCAATCCCATCTCAGTGAATAAATCACCATTTTGTAAAGTGTGCAGTCAAGCTGAGCCATGGATGGCGAAGACTGCCGCTTTTCATGGACGAATATCGGCAGGTATTGACTGTTCACTCAAAATGATGATTTATGTCTTTACTGAGTTGGCCGTCGGAGGCGCCTACATGGATGTAGGTGGTAGAGCAACGCAGGAGCAGTTGCCGAGGTTCCAAGGGGAGGCACGGCGGTACGCCGCCCCTTGGGTGCTGTCGGCACACCGACGATCTATTATTTTAATAACCATAGTGAATTATGCCAGTAAAATACTTTCGAGTGATGGTTAATATCATGGTTATATTGTCGCGGTGGCGACGACACGTCATGGTCTTTAAACCACTAAAGACCCCGACACCCCAAAGTGGCTGCTACATTAAACGTAACCTTACGTGAAAAACAATATTTTCGACGTAACGACAAAGATCGCACATCCATGTGCGGCTTTGCCTTTGTCATCATCCATGATGACAATACGTGAATATTGATTTTAACTTCAGCGTTTAAAGAAGCAGAGTCTAAGCTCCGTTCAATATTAGCTTCATTACCTAATTCACTTCTTTGTCAAAAATTCAGCTAACTATAGAAACGAGCAGATTAGACTTAACCATTCCCACCTCAGTGATTTACGTATCAACTAGCAAAGTAGACTTCAATTGGGAGATCGATAACAAATCAGCATTGGTATTTCATAACAGTAAAATACTTTCGAGTGATGGTTAATTATCATGGTTATATTGTCGCGGTGGCGACGACACCCAAAGGGACGCTAACGCCACTGTCCCCTTGGAACCCCATGGCGCTGCTAAAAAATGTATTCTTCATCAATTTAACCTGCTTCGAGCGAACGCTCAGATAACACATCCATGTGCTACTTCGCTTCGCTATCATCCATGATAGCAATCACTGCGCAGGATTAATTGACTCAGCATTTTTTCAAGCAGAATTTATGCTCCGTTCAACATTAGAAATGACCAAAAGTATATTTCTTCGTTATTTCACAATATAAATTATAAAAGTGAGTCTTGCAGGCTTAACCATTTCCCATCTCAGCGATTTACTCATCAACTAGCAAAGGTAGGCCTCGACCCGAGACATGGACGATAAATAGGCAGGTATCGAGGTTTACCGCTAGGTAATGAGTAAAATGTTTACTGAGTTGGGCATCGGAGGAGCCTACATGGATGTAGGTGGTAGAGTAACGCAGGACGCAGTTACCGAGGGTTGCAAGGGGGAAACTGGTGTTATTTCCCCTTTGCGTGCTGTCGCCACCGCGACAATATAGAATATAGACTGCTTAGTGCCATTTGGAGCCATTCGATAATAGATAAGACTCTATTTCTTTTGTCATTAAATAATCGTTTAGTAGAGTTGAATTCAACTCAATAATTGTTCCGCTTCGTCACCAAAGCGGAATACATGAACTATCAGATTTAACGGCAAGAATACTACGATAGCGGATGGTCGAGACGTTGAGCGTAAACCATAGGTTTGTGGCAAATGAGACCTTTCGATGTTAAGTTTATTTGGCTAGAAAATTAACTTTACTACGACACCCGTTATTTATAGGAAATACTTATGAAAACACTCATTGTATTTAGTCTTTTGTTCTCTTTGTACTCTTTGAACTCGTCTGCGAAGGCGGTGATGATTGAGCCGTCGTCTACTGATAATTCTCCATCTGAAAATATAGATAATTTGGCTAATAATATATGTCTTCAGTTTACTGGTGATGGAAATAAAGTTGCTAAGAATGTGAAAAAAAACATTCTAGATCATATGCGAATTTATGAAGAAAAGCCTAATCCGACAGTGGATGAAATAATCAAATTTTTAAACCATAATAAAAACTATATGACCTGTGGACTAGAAAATGAACATTATATGAAAAAAGCCTTTGACCATGGAAGGGCTTATGATCAACTTTTTAATGTTCTCTTTTTTGATGAATTGTTATCTGATGATGATTCACTATATGTTGATGTGAATGCTGTGAGTATGAATAAAGACGGAAATCCAGAAACTGTCTTGGATTATATGTATAAACAGCATACTGACATGACAAATACAAAGCAAGTAAGAGATGAAATAAAAAGCTTAATTGAATTTTTTGAATTAGACCTAGGTGCTAAAAGGTATGTAAACCTGCGGGGGCAGGTTCGTTAAAATAAAGTTTGTAATTCGCTCACATCAGTCTTTAGGACAAAAGTTATTTTCACCGACTATTCATTATTAAACTCTAGACAACAAAAAAGGCGCCTAAGCGCCTTTTTTAATCAGTTCAGATGTGAATCTAAATCGGGAATTAATCCATG
>NZ_JAUOPE010000017.1 GCF_030546755.1 Colwellia sp. 1_MG-2023 | reverse complement strand
TGTGCCAGTGAGTGTAACTACGGTATTTTCATCAACAGACTGGTCAGTGCCAGCATTCGCTGTTGGTGGTTGGTTTACTGGGGGAGTTACTACCCCCTCACTTTCTTCTGAGCTACCTCCGCCACATGCGGTTAACGTCAAAATAGCTAATAAAATTGCTACTTTGGGGAATACCGACTTCATAATTAACTTCCTTATTGATTGTTGATTCCATTGTGAAATCTTAAATTTTTTATCTCCCATTATTTAACCATGAAAAAGTCTGCTTGCATAGTTAGCAAATCCACTGAGTCTGAGGTGAACTAAAAAAATAACTATAAAAAAGTACATGAACTAAATTTATATTGACTATTTAAGTGCAAATTCTAATAGAGTTGAACTAAACTTATAACTTAGGTTCATGTTAAGAGGCTGGAGATGGCGTTAATAGGGTATGCAAGAGTTAGCACGCAAGAACAAGATCTAGAAGCTCAAGTTGATGCATTAGAGCGTCATGGCTGCGAGAAGGTATTCTCTGGCAAGCAAGGCGGTAACTCTTTGGATAATGTAAAAAAACTAGACGACCTTCTCGATTACATCCGTGAAGGTGATGTTGTATGCGTTACAAAGCTTGACCGTTTGGGCAGAAGTCTTAAAGGGATCATGACTGCAATTGATGGTATTCATTCAAAAGGTGCTGCTCTTACAACACTTGATGGAGTTATTAACAGTGCTGATGATTCGCCCTTTGGAAAAGCTGTTCTTCATGTTATTGCTGTTTTTGCTGAGCTAAACAAGAGCCTGATCATCAAAAATACCACTGAAGGCCGTGAACGGGCTATTGCTCAGGGGAAGCATATGGGCAGGCCAAAGACTATTCCTGACTCTGATAGGAAAAAGATCCGTAAGTTAGTGCAATTAAAGCAGAAATCTCAGAACCAACTCTCAAAGGAGTATGGCGTTAGCAGGACTACGATAAAACGCATCGTGGAGGGGAGTTAATATATGAGTAAAGAAAGAGGTCAACGTAACAGAGACTTATTCCTTGGCTGGGTGGCTGAAATGAAATCAAAAGAGTCGCCTAATTGGTTGGATTATTGGCATGGTGATACGTTAAGTCCCAAAAAAATTGCTGATGAGCTTGGTTTTGATGCCTCTGCATTTAAGGAAAAAAGAAATAAAAAGCTCTTTGATTTGTTGCAAGAACTTAAACAAGAACTTGCTACCTCAGGGGTGTACCAGCAACGTAAGAAAAACCTGCCTCTCGATAAAGAGATCATTGATGTATCAAAAGGTACTGACGAAGACATCAAAGATAGCGCTAAAGTCAGAGACCTAAAAAGAACAAACCGAAGACTACAAAACGAAAACGCTAAGTTAGCTGCCGAAGTTGCCAAGCTATCTGAATTTAAAGATGTACTGATTGAAATGGGCTTGTGGAAATGAAGAGTAGTGCTTATCTGGTAAGGATCACCAGAATATACCAGTACCACCCGGATAATGTCCGGCTGGGAGCTATTTTTGTTAACCACAAAGCAGGTGCGCATCGTATTGAGATTCTGACTACTCAAGATAAGTTAAATATTGATCCGAAAGTCGGGCAGCAATGGAAAATTCTCAAAGAGCAAAATTTCAGCATTAGGCAACAACAAGTCAGTATGGGTGGTTATGTTGATGTCTGGCGCTTTATGGAGCCGACACTGAAATGTGTTATGCCTGATAATGGCCTTGGCTTTGTAACTTTTTTAAGCACTGAGAAAGTGTTTGAAGGCATAGGAAAGGTAAGCGCACAATTTCTTTGGAATGAATTTAGAAGCGATATATTTAACATACTTGAATGTGATAAATATGCGCCATACGAACAAGACCAGTCAATAACGAATTTTCAAGCTGTCAGGAATGTTCTGCTTGGTGATAAAGCCGTGCATGGATTATGGGATGGCTATAAAGAGTATTCCAACTTAAAACACTCAGCTCAATTGGTTGAGTGGGAAATAGAAGCCCCTATCCAGCGCCAGTTGTTCAGATTTGCAGATCAGGATGCGATCAACTTTCTTACACAGAACCCATACCGCTTATTTTCACTGGGGATGCGATTTAACAAGGTAGACGCTATTGCTCAAAAGCATTTCGGTATCAAACAGGATGATGAAGTCAGACTGGTAGCAATCGTTGAACAAGCATTGAGATTATGGAGCGATCAAGGCAATACGGTTGCAGATTGGCAAGATATTGAATCGTCTGTTTCTAAGTTGTTGAACAAAGACCAACGGCTAGTTGCAAGGGCAAGTAAGCTAGATGGCGATATCGTTGGGTTTGTTAAACAAAACAACCAATATTTTGTTTCAGGCAATTATATATTTGAGAAAACGATAGCCAAGCGTTTTGGTAACCTCAGAAAATCAAATAACCGTTGGTCGAGCGAGTTGGAAGATGCATTTAGGACCTCGTTCCCTGCCGATTGGCCCATTGAAAAAGCACAAGAACGTGCCGTAAGGACAGCATTAGTCAGTCACGTCTTTGCGCTAACTGGAGGAGCTGGAACAGGTAAAACAACAACTACTAAACTTATCGTAAATGCTTATCAAAAATTAGGTTATACGATATACCCCGTTGCGTTATCAGGAAAAGCAGCCCGTCGGCTTCAACAATCAATCGGTAATGAAACGAAGACGATTGCAAAACTGTTACGAGAAACTGATCTTGATGAAGATAAGGCTGTACTGCTTGTGGATGAAGCTTCTATGTTGGATGCATATACCATGTGGCGTTTGGTTACTTTGTTTTCTGATAAGGTTCGAATCTTGTTAATTGGTGATCCTTATCAGCTTCCACCGATTAATGCGGGTTTCATTTTAAATGATGTCATTAAAAGCGGTGTAATAAACCATGTAGAACTTGATGTCGTGAAACGACAGGGAGCTGATAGTAGTGTGCCTGCATATTCCAATGCTATAAGGCACGGTATAATGCCAGAGTCATTAACTACCGCTGATATTACATTCCAAGAATCAATAGGCGATATTCTGCGAGATGCAGTGACTGTATATTCTGAGTATGACAATACTATGATAGTTGCTCCTACCAATGCTACAGTTAGAAACGCAAACATTATGCTGCAAGATGCAGTAAACCCTGATGGTAAGACTCTTGACCTTACGGATATGCCTATTACTAAAGGCAGCTACGACTTTAGAGAGGGTGATCCGGTTGTTATTACGTTGACTAGTTATAAAAACGATTTACAGAATGGAACACTGGGTGTCATTAAGAGCGCTGAACCTACAGAGGATTATGCTTGTGTCCTTGAGCTTGAAGACCTCGATGAAAAAGGTAACAAACGTGTGCTGAAAGTGGATTGGCAATTATTTGAATATATTGACCTTGCTTACTGCTTAACCTTACATAAATTGCAGGGTTCACAAGCTCCAAATGTCATTGTGTTGCTTGAGCGAGGAAGATTACTTGACCGCAGCTGGTTGTATACGGCTGTGACAAGGGCGGAGGATAAAGTACATATTATTGGCACGGAAGCGGCTTTTCGTTATGGTGTTAATAAACTAGGGGCAGTTGATACTCGTAAAACAGCTTTAGCTGAGATGTTGAAAATGAAAAGCTAGCATGAAAGTAATGTATGAATCGATATTTAACCTTCTTTATTTCTAAAGTATATTGATAAAGCATTACCAACAATAACCAAGGAACTACAAAGGTATGGAAAAGGTTGTAAAGGACTTATTTGTCGAAAAGATTCTAAAAGAAGAGCTAGCCCCCCCCTACTAGAAGAGAGTTTCGCCTAAATAAGTGGAATGCAGAATGGAATAAGGTGAGACTCCATGCTACGCCGCGTGATAAAAACGTCTACGAGGCAGGGGTGATTGTGAACAGCTTACTAGGAGAGGTTCGTTCTAAACTTGGTGAAATTTATCAGAACGTGCCTAAAACGACATACGAAAAGTTGATGTTGGCGTATGTCGCTTTCTCGAATAGAGACTTGGTCGTGGCATTAAAACAAGCAGTTAAAACCATCCCAAATAAAGTGCAAGGGGTTACGATAACTTCAAGCATTTCTGGCAACGCAATGAGCCTGCAAGAAATAGCTCATGGTGTTGTCGATGGTTGGCAACCTGCGATAAGAATGTGTCAACGAAATATTGACAATAACCAAGCAATAACATCAGACAATACTGCGATAGATATTCTTGATTTTATTAAACTAGAATCCGCATTATCAAATTTATACGCATCATATGAACATTTATGGCAATGTATTCTTTGGTCTGGTTATAAACTTGAGGAGCTAGACAGAGACTTAAAATACTTTCGAATTACGCAGCCATTAACTTCTTTCGAAATTCAGTTCGAAGCCAGTATTGTTCGTAAAGAACGTCTCAGTAGCCAAAAAACAATGATCGCTTACTCCCCCGAACTGAGAAAATTATACATCGATGATAAATTCGTTAGAATTAAGCGACAGAGCAAAATCCGAGTAGCCTATGAGGCACCAATAAAAAGTGCTGGAGACAAGTTAATTACTTGGAATACGCAATGGCGCATACAGGTTATCGACATCATGAGCTATTTCCCAAAGAAATGGCTAGAGGAAGATCATGGAAGTGGATTTAGTATTCTCGAAGCGCTTGAAGTTATGAGATGTTTGATGCTTATGGCCAATAGTTGTTTTGAAAAATTTCCCGAAGATGATAGTGCATTCAATTTGAATAAATTAATGGAATTCTGTCCAAGAGTTTCCTCTCAATCTTTAAGGTTTGCCCTAAAAAATGCCACTAGAATTGAGCATTCCAAGATAGCAAAGATATTAGCTTTTTTAACTGCTACATCAAACCAAACAAGTGACCTTTGGTGTGAGCCTTTAATAAAGGTTAAAAATGAATATGCTATTTTGCTAGGAGCTTTAGCTGCCCCTTCTATAAATAGGTTAGTTGAACATTGGTTTACTACTTTTCAAATTAATCTTGAAAAGAAAGGATATACATATGAGGAGTCGGTAGTTAACTTGCTTAATAAAGAACTTTATCAGAACCCATTAATAGAAGATTTTGATGAAGCTATAGGAAAAAGAATTAAGCTTGATACAGAAGAAGAGTTTGACTTACTAGCTCGCATTGAAGACTTAATAATTATTGGAGAATCGAAGAGCATCGTTACTACAGACTCTCCTATATCAAAGTATCGCACAACTAAAATTTTGGAACATGCAGGGGAGCAAGTAATAAGAAAGACCAAGTTCTTTAAAGATAATATTGAAAGAGTATTTGATAAACTTGGTTGGAACTTTGACTCAAATGCTGAATATAAGTTTGCACAATGTATCGTTAATAGTAGCCAAGTATTAGTCGGGCACAAATCTAACGGGATTCCTGTAATAGACGAAAAAATATTGAAATACTACTTTGAATCTTCAAAAATTAGAATTCTCTCTGTTCCCACCAAGGATGGAGAGCATAAGGATCTGGCATGGTATGAGTTATATAGAAATATTAAAGAGTTAAAAGATAATTTTGAAACATACCTCTGTAACCCACCTCAGCTAAACGAAGATGAAAAATCTTTTGAATATAGAGATTTAGTGCTTCCTTATTTATCTGAAAACTCTTATAAGGTCGTGAAGAGGCGGTTAAGCGTTAAACAAGAAGAACCACTTGCAATCATGAGGCGTGAGCATAAATTTCGCGTAATTAAATCTGCTGACTACGAGTCAGAAGCTCCAAAGATTACAGTAACCATATAATTAATAGTTAGATTAAAGCGGGTAGCTATGAAGTCATAAACATTAATAAACATGACTTGAACTATAGAAGTATGCTTATGATGAAATTAATTCTTATGAGAGTTTCAAACTCTAATTTAAAGGCAAAAATTGATTCTTATTGTTTGTTCTATATATGAGGATGATTAGTGGGCGTTATCCTGCCTTGGCAGAAATGTTGAAAAATGTTTAAATTTAACCGTAATTGGTAGAAAACAGCGCAACTAATCTACATTATTGTGTTTTAATGTTTAAAAGTGAAATGGGGCATTTTAGTAAGGTCCTTATTTAAAAAAGGTTTTGTTTCTGTACTGACCCTGAATTATGGTTTTTTGTCTTGGATAACCATTCTAGCTTACGTATATTTTAAAAGTGTAAATATAAAACGCTTTTAACTACTTTCTATACTTTAAGCTAGTGTAAAAACTGGCTTTTTGTTTACTTCCTGATTGAACAATCAACAGTTTCTCGATTTAACTTTACCGGACGGCTGCTATGCCTAAGACTGTGGAAAAACGAATATCTAAAGCTGAAAATAGCAACAAGCGATCAAAATGGTAACTACTATAGGCGGGATAACTAATGGATTCGACTTTTTAGAGGCGCAATTTGGTAAAGAAAAGCTAACCGTTTCAAAACGAACATTACAAAATCACATTCGTCGATTAACGCAGATTTATAATCAAAAAAAGCAACTACCTAATTGGAAGATGCTTCTAGATGATTATCGATAACATTGGGATACATAGGTTTATTCAGGCATACCGTCATCGATAATCGGTTTTGATAAAGAAACTAAATTAAGATTGTTTCTTAAATCGACGTGTGGTTAAACCAATAACTCCTAATGCAAAAATAGCAAGTGAAGACGGCTCAGGTACTACAGCAGTGCTGGCACCGGAACGAACAAGCCACGAACCGACTCCTTTCTGGCTGTCTGATTCGATCCAGCAACAATTAGTTAACGGGTCGTTAACCGCCACAAATTGACTGGAAGGAAAGTGTGATACATGCCCGAGACCGTAAGATGTAAGAACTCCGGAAATAGATTTGACTGCCCCTCTTGACACCCCTTGCACTTCCGTCGCTGATTCACTGGGTGTGCCGAACATGTTTAAGAATTGGGAAGCGGCACTGTTCACCGACGGATCAGTTGAAGTCCGATAGCCGGAGCCTAATAAAACAGCATCAAAAACGTTTTCAATCTCACTTTCGGTTGCCCATCTAAAATCACCGAAAAAGGATTCGGCCTCAGTATCTAGGATCGAATTTCCAAGTGTCCAGGTTAAATCTAACCATTCAAGCCCTGTCGAACTATCGTAAGTGAGTGCTTTATCGCCTGCTACCTTCCAATCTCGTTCTGTCAAATCTGTTATCAGAGTGGCGTTTGCTACGCCTACAATATTGCTAATCGTCACTAACAAAGCAACGGTTGCAGTTTTTATAAATTTAAATTTCAATTGATATCCTTTTGAATCTCTTCTAAAAGTCAGAGATGGTGGATTGAAAGATTAGATTTTAAATTCACCTAAATTTGGAAATCAGTATTAAATTTCAGTAATTTCCAAATTTAAGTTTGAAATTTTAATCTCAGTATTAATTTCTTAAAGTTAAATAAGAAGACGAATTAACCTCTTTGCATTGTATGAACTGCTTTAGCTGTTAATTGCTGACCGCCTATAGCCCAATCGCCTTCGTTGATTTCTTGTATACGAACCCAAGTGACTCCACGTAAAGCTTCTCCTTCAATTTCAACCATTACGTCGGTTACTTTAGTGATTATTTCTTTTTTTTGCTCTGCATTGAATACATTTTTGATTACATGTACGTCGATAAGTGGCATGTTGATATTCTCCGGTTATTTATCATTATAAAGTGTTTTATTGTATAAAGTGCGAGCTAGCACACACCTTGAAATCAATGTTAAATGAGTTTGAATAGTCTAGCTTGGAGATACTTTGGGGATTACACGGTGTTTCCTAGGAGATACATGTATTTGTTCTTCATGAATAATAAAATTAGTTTTTTTGTTCATCTACAGAGTCTGATCTGGTTTAATAGATAAGGTATTTTGGTAGACGTTATTTTAGTTAATCGAAATATTTATTAATCAAAACAACAGATTTATTGATGTAGAGAATATAATGATATTTCAATTTGGTGAATGTGTACTAAATACTCAATTAGTTGAGTTACATTTTAAGAAAAAGCTTCAGGCCGTTGAGCCTAAAGTCTTTCAATTATTGCAATTTTTTCTAGAAAATCATGGTCGTGTGTTAAGTAAAGACGAAATTCTTGAAGAAATATGGCGAGGGCGAATTGTTTCTGACTCTACCTTATCAAGCTGTGTAAAGGCTGCCCGTAGGGTTATTGGTGACAGTGGTGACGCTCAAATGTTGATTAAAACAGTACGAGGTTATGGTTTTAGGTTCATTGGTGAAATTAGCACAACAACCAGCGAAGTAGAAATAAATAATACTCAACAAGAACGTTCCACAACAGAGCATAAGCGAAGCAATATTTCGTTTGAGCTGATAAATTTATTTAAAAATAAAAATAAAAATAAAAATAAAAATAAAAATCTGATTTTGGGTCGAGAAAAGGAGTTAAATCAACTCAAATCTTCATTAGTTGATTGTTTGGAAAATCAGGGCAGCATTACATTATTAGCAGGGATTGCTGGCATTGGTAAGTCACGTATATTGGAAGAAATTTCACATTATGCAAGCGAAGCTGACGCAGAGGTAATATGGGGGCGATGTCGAGAAGAGGCAGGAGCACCTGCGTATTGGCCGTGGAGACAATTATTAATCAGTCACTTTAAACATCAGCCGTTGATGGACGCGGCACAAACACCTGAATTGGCAAATTTGCTTCCTGAACTATTTAACAATACGCCAAGCTCAATAAGCAATACAATTGAACAATCACCAGAGCAGACCAGATTCAAGTTATTTCATTCTGTCGCCAATCTTTTTCGATCATTATCTAGCGGAAAAACGCTCGTGCTTATCTTTGACGACTTACACCGAGCAGACAAATCCTCTTTACATTTATTAGAATTTATTGCCTCAGAATTAAGTTCATCACCAATAATGTTTATTGGTACGTACCGTGATAGCGATGTATCAGAAGGGCATAGATTTCAACAAACAATTTACGAGATGTCTCGACTGAATAATTATCAGCACATTAATTTAAGTAATTTAAGTCAAGACGCAGTTGCTAAATATGTTGCTCAAGAAATACCTGAAGCAGACAGTAAACTAGCTCTTGAAATATTTAAGCGTACAGATGGGCATCCTCTTTATCTTGTTGAAACTACCAGGCACCTTCAACAGGGTGGCAGTAGTAGCGCTTTACCCACTAACCTTAAAGCAATAATTAATCAACGTTTTAAAGATTTACCTAAAGAATCTGTTTACATGTTACAAGTTGCGACGGTTATTGGCCGATATTTTAATATTGGTTTACTCAGTAATGTAGTGAATCGTGATACCGCTACTGTGTTAGCGCTACTTGATCCTGCAATGAGTTTGGGGCAATTAAATTACATAGAAACGACGGGTGATTATCAATTCAGTCATGCGCTTATTCGAGAATCGCTTTACGATTCATTAACGACTAGTGAACGACTAAGCCTACATTGCAATGTAGCCAATGCACTTGATAAAGCAGGTTCAGACGCGGCACAAATTGCTTATCACTATTTCCAAGCAGTCCCTTTAGGAACCGCAGATAAGGCAATAATTTACTTAGAAAAAGCAGCGATAGAAGCCGATAAAATGATGGCTTATGAAGTTTCTGTGCGCTATTGCAAACAAGCGTTAAAAATTGCAAACCCTTCCTTTAAAGCTCGATTGACTTTGTCGCTTGGTGAGTCACAAATTCGAGCTGGTGATAGTTTGGGTGCTATTTCAACCTTTATTCAAGCGGCTGAATTTGCTGAAGCTAGCAGTGAACATGATATTTATGCTCAAGCATCTATTGGACTTGAGGAAGCCTATTGGCGCCCCGGTTTACCTGCCCACTATGCGGTTAAGTGCTTACAAAAAGCATTAACAAACGATACTAAAATAGACCCAAAACTCAAACTTCGCATAATGTGCTCACTGATTCGAGCGTACATGATGAGCGGAGGTGATAACCAAAGTAGAAAGTTGCAAACTCAAACTGAAGTAATCGCTCGAGATTTAGGTGACGATAACTTGCTTGCCCGTGCGTTGTTTGCAGGTGTTATTGCGAGCCATTTAGACAAAGCTAAACCTGATTACCTATCAGAGCGATTAGAAAAAGGATCTGAAAGTGCTTTATTAGCCAAACGGTTAGGAGATGATTCACTTTATAATGAAATACTCTCTTGGCATAACATTGATTTAGGTACTAATGGTGAAATATATAAGGTTGAAAAGAATTTACTAGAACAGAAGGAATTAATAGCACAACAACCGTTTTATCATTATCACAGAGAGCTTTGGCAAGCAGTTATTGCACTAGGTCGTGGGCAATTTAAAGAAAGTCAGCAATATGCTGAGAATGCACAAAAATTCAGTCAATGGCTACCGGGTCAAGACAGTGATGGTGTTTACGGAATGCAAATGTTCGCCATTAAGCGAGAGCAAGGCCAGTTGCCTATTTTGTCTTATGTTGTTGAGAAGTTTGTTAAAGATAATAGTGAGAACAAATCATGGAAACCGGGTTTAGCACTAGTGTATGCTGAGGTTGGTAAAAAAGATGAGGCAATAGCATTATTGAATAGTTTAGTGGCAAATAATTTTGCGGAACTACCAAGAGATTCGTTATGGGAAACCTGTTTAGTGTACTTGAGTGAAGTGTGTGCTTACTTTTGTATTTCTTCATGTTCAGAGCAACTATATAAGCAGCTTTTGCCCTTTAAGCATCAAAGCATTTTGATTGGTAGTAATATTGGCAGTTTAGGATCAGCAGACAGATACTTAGGAATGTTAGCAACAGTAATGCAAAACTGGTCGTTGGCAGAGGCGCATTTTAAAAAAGCATTGCACATGGACAATGGTCAGAATTTTGTGGTTTTCGCAACACACAGTCAATTTGAATACGCTAAAATGATGACTTTAAGGAATCAAGGTAGTGATAAAGAAACTGCAATTGGCATGCTAAATGAAAGTAAAAAAATAGCAGATAAACATGGCATGGTTTCATTGCACAAAAAAGCGATAACCTTGTTAAAAACGCTACAATAACTGGTTTATTCGCCTAGTTTAAACAAAGGCTTCAGGAGTTAATGTGTCACCTAATTCAACAATGGTATCGCATGGAATATTTAGGGCTTTCGATGCATTTTTAATAGCATCCGCACTTTCTGCTTCATATAGGCAATAGGTTTTTTTCTTATCACTACTTAAAAAAGATTGTAACCATCGAATATCATTATCGTCGTTAATTCGAGTAATACCCTCCACAGCTTCCTTATTCATTTCAACTTGTTCAGCGAAGCTTCGCTCAATTAAAAATAGTGCCATAAATAAAATCCACATTTATTGATATAAATTTAATGCTAGTAGTTTCAAGCATTAAAGTAAAGCTTCAATATGTTCTATAACCTATAACCCAAAATGCTAATTCGACATGGGCTGCTCATGAAGAGTCTTGATAAAATCCCCATGGTTTCTTCACGTTATCACCAAGCTTGAAGTAATTTTGTTGATTATGATTAACCCAATGCATAAACCTAGAAAACTTTTTGCTATATGCATCATTAGTTTTTTAAGTTTTAAGTTACTACGTCTTATCTATGGACGACATTTTAATCAATTGTAAAGGAGAAGGTCATGAGATTATTCGTTTTGTTATATGGGATAATTAGCTATTTAGTTTTTTTGGGTGTTTTTAGTTACTTCATTTTATTTGTTGGAGACATTTTAGCCCCAAAAACAGTGTCATCGGGTGTTACTGAAAATCAAGTTTATTCGATGTTAATTAATATATTGTTGTTAATAGCATGGGGAATACAACACAGTGTTATGGCAAGAAATTGGTTTAAACAGGCTATTAGAAACATTGTACCGTCACATACTGAAAGAAGCACTTATGTATTAATATCATCAATTGTGCTCGCCTTTTTAATGTTAGCTTGGCAACCGATGCATGGTGTCATTTGGGATGTTGATAATGAAATGGGTGTAACTGCTTTGTGGGTCACATTTGGCTTGGGCTGGGTTACGATATTTGCTGCCACATTTTTAACTAACCATTTTGATCTATTTGGCTTGCGCCAAACCTGGTTGCACTTTGTTAAAAAAAGCTACACATCACTCCATTTTACTGAACGCTTGATATATCAATGGATTCGCCACCCAATGATGTTAGGTATATTAATCGCTATTTGGTCAACTGGGACTATGACTATGTCACACTTTGTATTTTCGGTGGGTATGTCTGTGTACGTTTTAATCGGTATTCATTTTGAAGAAAAATCATTAGTTAAAGATTTAGGGATCAATTATGAAGAATATCAACTTCGTACTGCAAAATTGCTCCCTAAGGTGTATTAGAAATATAACTAACTACTAAACCTAGTGAAAATATAATCGTTACAAAAAAATTAGTTTAATATAAGAAAAGACACAATAGTTAGCATGAGAATGCTCAAGGATTCATTCAGTGTCATTAAGGAAAGTTACAATGTCTATTTATAATGAAATTTCAGAACAAATTGAACGTTATGCCGATAAAATCACAAAATCAGGATTAATTGGTGACCAACAAGATAAGTTTGCGACAGAGAATTATCAACAGCTTAAAGAAATGAAGTTTTTCTCTGCTATGACACCTGAAGATCTTGGTGGTGGTGGTGTCAACTATTCACAGATGTGTAAATTGATAAAACAAATTGCCCAGTACCACCCATCAACCGCGCTTTCAGCATCAATGCATCAACATATTATTGCTGCAAATCATTTTAATTATGTACATGGTAAGCCCGGGCAAGCGGTGTTAGAAAAAGTAATTGCAAACGAACTTGTGCTTGTTAGTACTGGTGCTGGTGATTGGCTTGCCTCTAACGGAACATTAACTAAAACGGAAGGCGGTTTCCTTTTTTCGGCGACTAAACACTTTGCCAGTGGTTCTCCTGAAGGCGATGTATTAGTGACTTCAGGACCTTATGAAGACCCTGACTTGGGCTGGCAAGTCTTTCATTTTCCTGTACCTACTAGTAGCAAAGGGGTGAAAGTTTTAGATAACTGGCACCCAATGGGAATGAAAGGTACCGGCTCAAATAGTGTGGAAATAGATGAGGTATTCATTCCCGATGCTTCAATTGCTTTAAGACGTCCAAGAGGTGATTACCATACCGTTTGGTGTGTAGTATTGCCAGTAGCATTGCCACTAATTATGTCTGTTTATGTTGGTATTGCCGAAACGGCAGCAAGAAGAGCAAAAGCTTTATGTAAAGAGCTAAAAGATCTCACAACTCCTTATCTATTAGGTGAAATGGAAAATGCGTTAACGACTGCACAAGTGGTGTTGCAAGATATGATTGCCAATGTTGGTGACTTTGACTTCACCCCTGATATGAACACGCTTAATGAAGTGGTTAAACGTAAAACGATAGTGGCTAATCATTGCAAACAAGTCGTTGTTAAAGCTATTGAAGCATGCGGTGGTCCTGGTTATCTAGAGAGCTTTGGCATTGAATGTTTGCTGCGAGATGTGATGGCGTCACATTTTCATCCGATGCAAGAGAAACGTCAACATTTATTCTCAGGTTACATGGCCGTTGAAAAAACTCCACCAAGTGCTGCATTTTGAGTGATTTAGTAAATTAGTAGTAGAAATTAACGGATTTGATATAACTAAAAAAGGGTTGGTGGAGCATTGCTTCAACAGCCCTTTTTCATGTTTATAGCAGGGAGAATCCATTCGTCACATTGAAGATAGTTAGATATTTCACATAGTAAAGTATCTAATTTCTTTTTATGAATTACAGACAATAATACTTATCTTCCATACTCATCAACCAAATCACATTTAACTTTACCTAGGGAATTTAGTGGTAATTAATTGAAGGTTTACTAAACGAGTATTTTTGAAATCAATGCAACATTTTTGGGTGGTATTGATCAATCCCAATCAATTACCCATGAATTCTTCACGATATCACCAAGTTAGTTTTATGTTCGACCGTTATTATTATTCACACACATAGCAACCAAATAAAACTATGTGTTAATAAATTATCTGCTCGACTTGTTATTAGAGCTAGCAGTTTAAGAATCAATTAAAGGAATTAACAATGAAACTTACAAATCTATTTACCACGTTACTATTGCAAACGTTCTTATTTAGTACAGCAAATGCAGGAGTAATTATTAGTGCTACTGATGCGACCATAGATCTTGGTGGACCGGGCTATGGCCTAATATCAGAAACTTACGACCAATCGGGATTATATAATCCTTATATTAGTGGCATAACAGATTTTGACGAATATATTTCTTCAAACCCTTTTCATACTAGCGACTATAACGGTAATGAATGGTTTAGCAGAGAATATGACTCTCCAGAAGGTATCGCTTCGGTAACCTACGATTTGGGGTTTAGAACCAATATTGATGCCATAGCATTGTGGAATGAAGAGTCTTCAGGAATTACATTTCTTAGCTTATTTGGCTCATTAGATGGTATTAACTTTTTTGATATGGCTCAGGGCTTAATGCCACAAGATAATCCGTTCGACGAAAGTAGACCTGATGATGATTATTCATATGCTGCTGAAGTATTCAACTTATCAAATTCTTATACTCGGTACGTAAGATTTAGCATGTCGGGTTGCCCTCAACAGCCGAGTAGTTTTAATTATTGCTCTATTGGTGAAGTTGCTTTTCGCACTGCAGATAACACCAAGCCAACCGAGGTTCCTGAACCCTCAACGTGGTCGATATTTATGATGAGCATGATAGGTTTAGGTATGAAGAGAAAATATATCAATAGTTAAGGAAAAATGGCGGCTTGTCCCTTATAGAAGTCGAATTCAACTTAGTAGTGATTAAGTCAAGGAGTTAAAAGTTATGATTTCAGAACATTTTGAAAGTGCTATTTATAATTATTTTGATAAAGCTCAAATTCGTTATGATGAAGCTCATTATAGTTCAATAGAAATGCTGAAAAATCGAGTGAAAATACTCGAAGCAACACTCGATAATATTGGTGCTTATATTCACACTAAAGATTGCAATGGTCGATATCGCTACGTCAATGAAAAGATGTTAAAACTGCTTGGCCGATCTATAGATGAAGTGATTGGAAAGTCAGATAAAGAAATCATCGACAATGAATTATTAATTGATTCAACCCTTTCTGGCAAGTTAAATCAGTTAGTTAATATCAGCAAAGGTAATGAAACGAGAAAAATGGAATATTTCCAAAAGCCAATGCTGAATGAAAAAGGCGATCATATTGGTACCTGTAATACCATTTTGGATGTAACTAAATGGTATCTTGAAAATAGAGAATTAAAAAAGTTGGCTTATACGGACTATTTAACAGGGTTGTTCAATAGGCGGTATTTTTTTAAACAGGCACACGAGCTATTTCACCAAGCTTCTAATTTAAATAAACCGCTTTCGGTTATCTCAATCGATATCGACCATTTTAAAGATATTAATGACCAATATGGGCATTCAGTTGGTGATAACGTGCTAATTGCCGTGACTAAAATGATGCGACCTAACATTCGAACAGAAGATATTATTGCCAGATTAGGTGGTGAGGAATTTTCAATTATTTTACCCGATACATCAAAGCAAAAAGCTAAATATATCGCGGACAGAATAAGGTTGGAACAAGATCTCTCCACCATAACTGTAAATAACCTAAATTCTTTAAAGGTAAAAATCAGCATTGGTGTTGCCTCTTTAAATTCTAATGATACAACTTTTGACGACATTCTTATTCGTTCTGATCAGGCGCTTTATTTATCAAAATCAAAAGGAAGAAATAAAGTACATATATTGGATTGAAAAATTATAAGCAGCTACTCACTAATTACGAAGCTTTATTTAAATTGAAACGGAATACTTTGATGAAAAAATTATTAAATTTACCTATTATACTCATTTGTGTTTTAAGCCCATTGACTCAGGCCGTTGAATTATCTCCTTACGAGGTAGTACAAAGCACAGGAAAAGCATTATTTTCGAGAATCTCTAATAACCAGAAGGAACTAGAAAAATCTCCTGAATTAATGCAAACAATCGTTGAAGAAGAGTTAATGCCAAATATTGATTACAAATATGCAGCATATAAAATACTTGGCAAGAACTTAAGATACACTAGCCGTGAACAACGACGTCAATTTAACGATTCGATGAGAAGTTACTTGGTTAGAACATATGCAAATATTTTAAATTTATATTCGAATCAAACGGTTGTTTATTCGCCTGAAAAACTGAGTTCAGGTAAGAAAATTGTTAATGTCAGTTTAGATATCGTTGCTATTAATAAGCCCAAAATCAATATCGTTTTCAAAATGCACAAACACATTAAAACTAAAAAATGGCAAGCGTTTGATATAGTGGTAGCAGGTATTTCACTTTTACAAAGTAAACGCATTGAAATACACCGACAAATTGTAAAGCAAGGTATCGAACAGGTTGCGATTAATTTAGCGTCAGCAAACAGGTAGTAATAAAATAAGCGGAACACAATTTTGAAAATATTTACCTCTATTTTATTAATTTAACTAAATTCTCTATAGACAATCGAGTTCTAATTTCGGTTGTCTGTTAAGTGTCTTAATTCCCTATGCAAAGTAGTTAACTTCTAAGTTATCACTTTCAAATTTATCTAAAAATTCGTGACTACAGACCCTGAACATTACTGATTGAATTGATTTACGATTTTGATTCAAAGTTAAATCTTGGAATGGACGAATAGGCATAAAAGGTAAATTCATTAACCTATATCATTTTTTAAAATCAATTTAATATAGCAGATTTGTTACCTGAATCTATCGCAAAAAACTCTAAAGTAGACATTGAATAGATATGAAACAGTTCAAACAATTAGAAGTAAGATTATTAAAAGATGTTATGAGTTATGAAGAGAGTCTAACAGAAGCTCAGTTTGAATTAAAAACCCAGCTTTGAAACTGGGTTTTTACTGACTTTTAAAAATGACAATAAACGTTAAGGGTAGTTTCTTCCTGCAATATTATTGTGATAAGTTTCTATCGCGCCACGCTTTTGCATCGTAATAAAAAGCTGCTTACCGTCTTTACCGCCAAATGCAACATTCGTTGGATGTTGTCCCGTTAACTGTATGGTTTTAATGAGATTACCTTTAGGTGAAAGCACGGCAATAACTCCCGCACCGTATCGTGCTACGTATAAATTTCCCGCGTTATCAGTGCGCATGCCATCCATACCGTGGTCTTTAAATTGGTAGAATAGACTTTTATCTTGGATATTCCCTTTGGCATCGAGGGTATAGCGCCAAATAGTACGTTGCACACTTTCGTTAACATATAGCGTTTTATTATCTGGGCTTACTTCAACGCCGTTTGTCGTGCCCATATTGGCTTCCAATAGTGTATTAGAGCCATCGGCATTGATCCGCCATAAATTGCCACTATTATTTGACCAATTAGGATCACTTGCGAATAAAATACCATTATCCATAATCGCAATATCATTAGGTTGATTCATTTGGTCATTATGAGAAAAAACACTGACTATTTTTGACGTAGGATCAACGCTTAAAACGTTATGATTAACATAATCAGCGATATACATATTTCCCTGTTGATCAAATCGAATGCCATTACCAACTGAGCCATTAGGTAAGCTCAAATATATCTCAGCTTTATTATTATCAGTTACTTTGCCAATGGTTCCCTCTTTTGAAAAATTTACCGCGAATAAGTTACCATTTTTATCGACTGCAGGCCCTTCAACACCTTGTGTAAAACTATTATCTGGCATCCAGTCTGTTGAATGATGATTTTGAGCTAAGGTTGTTGTTGATAGAAGTAAAAGGGGAAGAAAAAGACTGTGTTTTTGCATAATTAAAGTAAGTTAAGAGAAGCATTTTAGTAACTTACCATAAATACTTTAATCGAGAAGAATTATTACGTTATATGTTTTTACTTTTTAATCACATAAAAAAAACCTCTATAAAAGAGGTTTTGATCTGACATAAAGTTTAGATAAATGCTTCGTAAAAATTAAACTAGTAATATGTATCTTCACGATTGTGTGCTTGCGGATCTTCAATTATTTCATCAAAGTCTACTTCAAAGCTGTTGTTGTCGGTTGTGTTTGCGATGTAAATTGTTTTGGTTGAACCGTCGATCCATGTAACAGTACCACTGCCTTTTACACTACCGCACTTCATGCCGATATGAATATCATTAAACTCCATAGTTCCTCCTCAAGATGCTAATACATACAGCACAACTAATTAGATGCTTATTCTTATCAATAGTTCAAAATCTAATCAAGCTGTGTGTGCTTTTTCTACAGCGAGGGATTCATTATAGGGAGAATCTTTTTGAAATCTAGAGGGGGTTATGGATAAAACCGTGTACCGAGAATAGTTTTTTTGCTAGCCCCCGTCACGGTTGGTATATTTCCATAGATCTTTTTTTCATATGCGAAAGCGAGCCATGCAAAGGCCATGGCTTCAAACGCGTTATTATTCAGGTTTAATGAATTAATAGATTTTATACAATGATTAGTAAGTTGATGTTTTAAAAGCTTATAACATTCATTGTTGTCAATTCCACCACCGCATAAATATACGAAACTCTTCGGGGATAATTTATTGATCTCATGCGCAATAGAAGAAGCGGTTAAAGCAACTAGAGTTGCCTGAACATCAACAGGATCTAATGAAAACTCGGCCAAATATGGTGTTAACCAACTGAGATTAAAATACTCTCGCCCGGTACTTTTAGGCGCTGGTAATGAAAAATATTGATCTGATAATAGTTGGGTTAGCAGTGCTTGATTGATGTTGCCTTTAGCCGCCCATTGGCCATTTTCATCATAACGTTGTTGAATGTGTTTATAGCACCACTCATCTAATAGTGCGTTTGCAGGCCCAGTATCAAAACCAATAATTGGCTGAGCTTTGTCCTTTGGTAAAAAAGTAATATTAGCAATGCCGCCCATATTAACTATAAAGGTGTCTTGTTGTTGTTCGCTAAATAAATAGTGATGAAACGCAGGTACAAGAGGAGCACCTTGCCCACCTAAAGCGATATCTTTTGTCCGAAAATCACCAACAACGTTAATATTCGTTAAACAAGCGAGCGTTTGATTACAACCTATTTGTAAAGTGAATGGGTGTTGAATACTTGTATCAATGAAAGGGCGATGGCGAATAGTTTGTCCGTGACAACCAATAGCAGTAATATCGTCAGCGTTGAGGTTTTCTTGCGTTAATAACTGGTCAATCACCTTAGAAAAATAATGAGCGAGCTCAACACTTAAGTTGCCCATTCGATCAATTTCATTTGGGCCTGATGAATATAATCCAATGATTTTCTGCTGAAGTTGATTACTATAGGGCTGATACAAATGTGCCTTTAACTGTACTTTCCCAGCAGAGAAATCAACTAAGGCAATGTCTACACCGTCTGCACTAGTGCCAGACATAATACCAATATAATAATTTTTACTTGTCATTATGGAGCTTGCTGATGAACATTTTTCTGTGTGTTCAAAGTGGTCAATGCGATTCTTGAACCTGATAATTCAGTTAAGCGACGGTCAGCAATAGCAGCAAAAGCTTGACGATATTTTTTATCAATCGGTTTAGCGTCAGGTAGTTTTACGGTACGCGGGTTTCTATGCACACCATTTAGCAAAAATTCATAATGCAAATGTGGTGCTTGCGACATACCGGTTGAGCCGACATAACCAATAATTTGTCCTTGTTTTACCCGTTGACCTTTTTTAACCGCACGTTTTGAAAAGTGCAGGTATTTAGTCACGATACCATTACCATGTTGAATAAAAACGTAATTTCCGTTGTATTTGTTATACGTTGAATGAGTTACTTTACCGTTACCTGCAGCAACCACTGGTGTACCTTTATTGGCTCGGTAATCTGTGCCACGGTGTGCTTTCCAACGCTTTTGGATAGGATGAAAGCGTTTTGGTTTGAAGTTTGAACTAATGTATTTAAAATTAACCGGTGCGCGTAAGAATGCTTTACGCATGCTTTTGCCATCGGGACTATAGTATTCACCGTCTGTAAAACGTATTGCTTGGAAAGGGTCGTCCTGGTTAATAAATTCTGCTGCTAATATTTTACCATTACCGATAAACTCGCCATCAACGTACTTGTTTTCATACACCACATGAAAACTATCGCCTTTTCGAATATCTAAAGCAAAATCTATATCCCAACCAAAAATATTAGCTAAATTAATAATTTGCCCATCATCTAATCCTGCAGCAATACCGGCATTCCAAAAGTTAGATTTGATCACACCGTGAGCAATGCTTTCTCTAATTTCTACGGTTTTAGATTCTTTAAATGATTGATATTGACCGTCAACAAGGTTGACAAATAAAGTGTCGGTTTTTGATAGAGGATATTCTAAAGCACTAAGTTTTCCTTGCGAATCTTTACCAATGCGTAGGGTGTCTCCAACATTTAATTTTTTTAATAAATGACTATCTTCACCTTTTGCTTGACTCACATCATGGGTAGTACGAGCGTTATAGCCAAAGCGCTTAAATATTTTTGCTAATGAATCTCCACTTTTTACTTTCGCGGTTTGCCAAGTAAGTTGAGGTTCTTCAATATTAATTTCATCTGACTCACTTTGACCTTGTTGAGTCGATGTAGTGGCAGCGTTTACCACTTGCTCGGGAACTGATAACTCATATCGTTGGCCGACTTTAAGCGAAGATTGTTCGGATTGACGGCTAGCCGTTGCTTTTTCTGAAGGGAATATAACAAGCAGTAGTAATAAGACGCTAACAACAGAGATAAAAATTCTGTGTTGTTTGGGCAATTGGATATATAATTTTTTTAAATTATTCAAAAGGTTACTACCTGTACGACAAACTTTAATACGACATCTGTCGTTTACTATAACAAAATAATATGTAATGAAACAATCTTTGACGTTTCACAGGCTATGAATTTACAGTAGAATTCGTCAATTATTGTTTAAATTATCCCTGTAATTGGAGTTAAATTGATGTCAGATGTCAGCCTAGCGTTTGCAGAAATAAAACGCGGCGCCGAAGAAATTTTGCTGGAAGATGAGCTATTAGAAAAATTAAAGCAAGGTAAGCCGCTTAAAATTAAGGCGGGTTTTGATCCTACAGCACCTGATCTCCATTTAGGTCATACAGTATTAATTAATAAGCTGCGTCAATTTCAACAATTAGGGCATGAAGTTATCTTTTTGATTGGTGACTTTACAGGCATGATTGGCGACCCAACAGGTAAAAATGTCACGCGTAAGCCTCTTACTCAAGAGGACGTTTTAGCCAATGCAGAAACATACAAAGAACAAGTATTTAAAATTTTAGATCCTGCGAAAACACGCGTTGAATTTAATTCCACTTGGATGGAAAAACTTGGTGCTGCGGGCATGTTAAAACTTGCTTCACGTCAAACAGTTGCTCGCATGATGGAGCGTGATGATTTTAAAAAGCGTTATGCTGGCGGACAGTCAATTGCTATCCATGAGTTTATGTATCCACTAGTTCAAGGTTGGGATTCTGTCGCTCTTGAATCAGATGTTGAATTGGGCGGTACAGACCAAAAATTTAACTTATTAATGGGCAGAGAGTTACAAAAGTCAGAAGGTCAGCGTCCTCAAACAGTATTAATGATGCCTTTATTAGAAGGGTTGGATGGCGTGCAAAAAATGTCAAAATCATTAAATAACTACATAGGAATAACAGACAGCCCAACAGAAATGTTCGGTAAAATTATGTCTATTTCTGACGATTTAATGTGGCGATACTATGAATTATTGAGCTTTAAGCCGATTGAGGAAATTGAAAGCTACAAAGAAAATATTGCCGGCGGTGCTAATCCGCGTGATGTTAAAATTGACTTGGCAAAAGAGTTAATAGCTCGTTTTCATGATGAAGATGCTGCCCAAGCGGCTCATCAGGAGTTCATTAATCGTTTTCAAAAAGGTGCGATGCCAGATGAAATGCCTGAATTAACACTAACTGTTGATAACGGGGAAATAGCCATTGCTAATCTTTTGAAAGAAGCAGGGTTAGTGGCTAGTACATCTGAAGCAATGCGCATGATTAAACAAGGTGCCGCTAAAATTGATGGCGAAAAAGTAGCTGACAATAAAGTGATTATTTCAGCGGGTTCTACAGCGGTTTATCAAGTGGGTAAACGTAAATTTGCCAGAGTGACCATACAGTAGATTACTAGCACTAACTTTTAAATTAACCCGAAAACTCATCGATAAAAGCCAATATTTAGTATTGGCTTTTTTATGTGTGTAATATGGTCTACGTACACGTCAAAATTTTTTACAATAGCAGTTGTTAACTTTCGCGAAGTCAATGTAACTCATTGAATTGTCGATGGTAAATAATAATGGAATATAAAATGCTTAATAAAAGCACTTAGTTTTTTAAAGTAATTTTTAAGGTATTTTTTCATGGAACTAAACCACATAAGGGACCCCTTAATTGAGCGACGATCGAGTCAGAATAATTTTGATGAATTATGGTCGAACTTGACCTTAGCGCAAAAATTTGCCGCCAGTAGTTTAACGAAATACGGTTATGAATTAGCATATATTCGTTGTTCTACCGCTGGAAATGTCGCTTTTATGACCGTTGATAATCATGTCGCAACCATTGAAATGGATGGTGAAATTAACACAGCTCCCAATATTAATGTTAGGTAATTAACACACTTTAGAATACCTCTTCAAAATTCACATTTTCCTAAATATTGATCTAAATCAGGTTTTTTTAAATACTCTGGTAAGCAAAATTTAGATCATGATCTAGATCAAATCCCTAATACAACACTTACGTAGTATATGCGACATATTGTCGCAGTTGATGATCCAACTGCAGTGCTACTTAGTAAGAGTTAATGATTCATATTCAAAAATATATACAAAATGTTGTTCATATGTTTCTGCTAGCAGCTGCTTTGTTGTGCACAAGTATGTCTGCCAATGCTTTGTTTGTTAGTCCTCCTAAAGACCCTATTCCACTTATTCATCAAATATTTCCAGAGCTCACCCGTATTAGTGAGAAAGCGGGTGATCCTTTGGTGTGGACTATTTATAAAGAGAACGAAATTATTGGTTACGCCTTTGAAACCAATGATATTGCGAAAATTCCGGCTTATTCTGGTGAACCAGTGAACATGTTGGTTGCCATCAATCCTCAAGGTGTATACCTCGGCGCTAAAGTACTAGAACATCATGAACCAATTATTCTTGCGGGTATTCCTGAAAGCAAGTTGCATGCGTTTGCAGAGCAATATGACGGTTTGTCTGTTAGTGATCGCTTAAAAGTAGGTGGCAACAATAAGCAAGAAAACACTATTCATATTGATGGTTTATCGGGCGCTACAGTAACTGTGATGGTGATGAATGTTGCCATTACTAAATCAGCAACTAAAGTGGCACGTTCACTCGGTATCATTAGCGCTAGCCAAGAAATTATTCAACCCATGTCAACGATTTACCCTGATGTTTACAAAAAATCATCATGGCAAGGGCTTATTGGTGATGGCTCTATTCGACGGTTAACGCTAGATCGAAAAATGGTTGATGAAGCTTTTGTTGGTACAGAAGCTGAACACATTGATGCAGCCAATGCTGAGCAAAAACAGAATATGTTTGCTGATATTTATTTTGCCCAAGCCAATATACCAACGGTTGGCCGGAATCTATTGGGCGATGCTGAATATCAATGGCTGATGAGCAGCTTAAAGCCAAATGAGCATGCCATCATATTATTAGGTAATGGCTATTCTTATAAAGGTTCAGGTTACGTACGTGGCGGCATTTTTGATCGTATTCAAATTTTACAAAATGGCGGTGCGTTTGCTTTTAGAGACTTAGACCATAATCGTGTGACTGACCTTTATCTTGAAGATGCGCCTGCGTTTAAAGAAATGTCGTTATTTATTGTTCGGGCTCAACATGAGTTTAATCCAGGCGTAGATTGGCAACTTGAATTACTCGTACGACGCCAGTTAGGTGCAGTAGATAGTTTATTTACTAGCTTTAAAGGCGACTACCATACGTTAGATCATTATGTTGATCGCCCGCCAGTGATTTTACCTGAGCCTGAATTAACATTGACTCAACAGGTATGGCAAGAAAAAAACACCGAAGTGATTATTTTAGTGGTCTTGCTCGCTATTGTGGTGATGAGTTTATTTTTTCAAGATATTTTGGTTCGCCATCCTACCTTTATGCATAACTTTAGACACGCGTTTCTTGTTGTCACCGTGGTATTTATTGGTTGGTCTTGGGGCGGACAACTATCTGTTGTTAATGTCTTTACTTTCTTGCAAGCCTTCATGACCGACTTTTCATGGGACTTATTCTTACTCGACCCTATTATTTTTATCTTATGGTGTGCCGCGGCAGTCACCATGATTTTGTGGGGACGTGCGGTTTATTGTGGGTGGTTGTGTCCATTCGGTGCTTTACAAGAATTGATGAATATTTTTGCTCGTTACATAAAAATTCCGCAATTTGAATTGCCTTGGGCTGTGCATGAGCGTTTATGGGCCATTAAATATTTAATCTTGCTTGGTTTATTTGGTTTATCGATGGAATCATTGGCTCTGGCTGAGCAATTTGCCGAAATAGAACCTTTTAAAACCACCTTTTTACTGAAATTTGATCGTGAATGGCCCTTTATTTTATATGCAGCAGCGTTACTTATTATCAACATTTTTAATCGTAAATTTTTCTGTCGATATTTATGCCCATTAGGTGCCGCATTATCTACCAGCAATAGTGTTCGATTATTTAGTTGGTTACGTCGTCGTCCTGAATGTGGCCAGCCTTGTAAAACATGTGCCAAAGAATGTGAAATTCAAGCCATTAATCCAGATGGCGTAATCAACATGCGTGAATGTCATTACTGCTTAGATTGCCAAGTCACTTATTTTAATGAGGAAAAATGTCCGCCATTGAAAAAATTAGCACGTAAAAAGAATCGCTTTAAAGAGAACGAAATAGAAACCGTCAATGTTGCTTAATTGACAAACGTAAAAAAGTTTATAGATAAAATAACTGGGGAAGAGTATGAGTAATGAAGATAAAAGCTCAAATAATGTTGAGCTAGAAAGTGAAGATAGACGTAAGTTTTTTGGTAAAACAGCATTAATTGGTGCCGGCGCTATTGCTGCTCCTATGACCGCTGCTATGTTTTCATCTATGGCGCAAGCGCAACGCAGTGAAGCGGCTAATAGTCCTCACGTTGGCCCTGGTGATTTAGATGAATATTACGGCTTTTGGAGTGGTGGCCATTCAGGTGAGGTGCGTATATTGGGCGTTCCATCAATGCGTGAATTAATGCGTATCCCGGTATTTAATACTGATAGTGCGACCGGTTGGGGATTAACAGAAGAAAGTAAACGAATTAAAGGCGAGAGTGCACACTTACATGCCGGTGATTCACATCACCCACATATGAGTATGACGGATGGTCGGTATAATGGTAAATATGTTTTTATTAACGATAAAGCTAATTCTCGGGTAGCTCGTATACGTTGTGACATTATGAAATGTGACAAAATGATCACCATTCCAAATGTACAAGCAATACACGGGTTACGTGTCCAAAAAGTCCCTTACACTAAATACGTTATTTGTAACGGTGAATTTGAAATTCCGATGAACAATGACGGCAAAGGCGGTATGAAAGATGTCAGCACGTATCGTTCGTTATTTAATGTGATTGATGCTGAGAAAATGGAAATTGCTTTCCAAGTAATGGTAGACGGTAATTTAGATAATACCGATGCTGATTACGACGGGAAATACTTTGCTTCTACTTGTTACAATTCAGAAATGGGCATGAACTTAGGTGACATGATCTCGTCTGAGCGTGACCATGTGGTTGTCTTTAGCTTGGCACGATGTGAAGCGGCGCTTAAAGCGGGCAAATTTAAAACCTATAACGGTAATAATGTTCCGGTACTTGATGGTACTAAAGGCTCTGAATTAACCCGTTATATTCCAGTGCCTAAATCTCCACACGGTATGAATACCTCGCCAAATGGTGAATATTTTGTTGCCAATGGTAAATTATCTCCAACAGTATCTATTATATCTATCAAGAAATTAGATTCATTATTTGCTAACAAAATTAAGCCACGTGATGCCATTGTCGCTGAGCCTGAATTAGGTTTAGGTCCACTACATACCGCGTTTGATAATAAAGGTAATGCCTATACTACGTTATTTCTTGATAGCCAAATTGCTAAATGGAATGTGCAAGATGCGATTGATGCTCATAACGGTAAAAAAGTTAACTATATTCGTCAGAAATTAGATGTTCATTATCAACCAGGTCATAACCATACATCTGCCGGCGAAACTCGAGATGCAGATGGTAAATGGTTAATTGCATTATGTAAGTTTTCAAAAGACAGGTTTTTACCTGTTGGCCCATTACGTCCAGAAAATGATCAGTTAATTGATATTTCAGGTGATGAAATGAAGTTGGTTCATGATGGACCTACTTATGCAGAACCACATGATTGTATGATAGTTCATCGCAGTAAAATGAAACCGCTTAAAATATGGCCAAGAGATGATGCAATGTTTGCAGAAACCATCGCTCAAGCTAAACGTGATGGCGTTGATGTTTATACTGAGAACAAAGTGATTCGTGATGGCAATAAAGTGCGTGTTTACATGACGTCAATTGCCCCTACATACGGAATGGAATCTTTTAACGTTAAGTTAGGTAATGAAGTAACGGTTATAGTGACAAATCTTGACCAAGTTGAAGATGTTACGCATGGTTTCTGTATGACCAACCATGGTGTGCAAATGGAGATTGGTCCTCAAGCAACCGCTTCAATTACCTTTACTGCAGATAAACCTGGTGTTCAATGGTATTACTGTAACTGGTTCTGTCATGCCTTACATATGGAAATGCGCGGCAGAATGTTTGTTGAAACATAAAAACAGCCCGTTTATTAACTAAGATCAAAAGCATAACATTTAATCGGTGTTATGCTTTTTCTACGTTATAGAAGAACACGAAATTTATGATAAATAAATACGCTCAACGTTTGATTATTGTGCTGTTTAGCTTTATGCCTTTGCTGATGACACCAGCTAACGCTAACGAAGTCACGGTGTTACCAAACGATAATTTACAGGAGGTGCTTGATAACGCTATTGATGGCGACACCATAATCTTGTCTGCTGGTCGTTATCGAGGAAATTTTGTTATTTATCGTGCTATTCATTTAACTACTAAACCTAATGAGCAACAAAAGGCGATCATTGATGCCCAAGGTGATGGTCACGCGTTATTGTTGAAAAATTCCCATATCACCATTGAGAATTTAACGATTGAAAATTGGGGCAGTGATTTAACAGAGCAACATTCGGGTATATATTCTGATGAGAAAGCCAGTCACTTGGTTATTCAAAACAATTACCTTAAAGGCGACGGTTTTGGTATTTGGTTACAAAAAGGTGAATCAATTCAGGTGATTAAAAATACCATTGAAGGGAATTTAGCCATACGTTCAGCTGATCGTGGCAATGGTATTCAACTCTCTATTGTTAAAAATGTTGAAGTGCGAGACAACGAAGTTTTTCACACCCGAGATGGCTTATATATTATTTCAAGCCAAGGGAATGTTCTTAAAAACAATACCATGCACGATTTACGTTACGGTATTCATTATATGTATTCTCATAGCAATAAAGTGCTTAACAATACCGCCTATAACACGCGAGCGGGTTATGCCTTAATGAGCTCTCGAAACCTGACGGTTGATGGTAATAGCACCTTTGATAGTGAAGATTACGGCTTTTTAATGAACTTTATAACCTCTTCAATCATTAGTAATAATCACATTAAAGATGTGTGGACTAAGCCAGAAAACAAAGTATTGGGTCGAGATGGTAAAGGGTTATTTGTTTATAACTCGGCGTACAATTCGATTTATGGCAATGTGATAGATACCACAGAAATTGGCATACATTTAACCGCTGGCTCTGAAAATACTAAGGTTTATGCGAATAGCTTTATCAATAATCCGACACAAGTAAAGTATGTATCTAATAAAAACCAAGAATGGAGCCAAGATGGTGTGGGTAATTATTGGAGTAATTATTTAGGTTGGGATATGAATAACGATAAAATTGGTGATGTCATTTTTGAGCCAAATGATGGTATCGACAAACTGATGTGGCAATATCCTGAAATGAAAATGCTCATGGATAGCCCTGCAGTGATCATATTACGATGGGTGCAAAGACAATTTCCAATTCTTAAACCTTCTGGGGTTAAAGATAGTTTCCCGCTGATGAAATCACCCCATGCTAACAAACCTGAAGACAATTCAAATATTGAGTTAAGCCTTGCAAAACTTAATGTTAAGGACGTGCACTAATGACTACTTCTCCTTTAATTACCTTATCAAAGGTAGGTAAGCAATATCCTAAATTAACCGCGTTGAATTTGATAGATATGCAATTGAATCAAGGTGAAGTGTTAGGTCTGTTTGGCCATAATGGTGCGGGTAAAACCACTATGATGAAACTGATCTTAGGGGTTATTTCACCGAGTCATGGTGAGGTAAATGTCATGGGGGTTGCTCCTGATACAAAAGCCGCATGGCATATGCGAGAACAAATCGGTTACTTACCTGAAAATGTTAGTTTTTATGAACATTTAACCGGGTTAGAAGTATTAACTTATTTTGCTCGATTGAAAGGTTTCTACCCTAAAGCCGCGAAACAGCATGCCATTGAATTATTAGAGCAAGTCGGTGTCGCGCACGCGATGAAAAAACCGGTGAAAACTTTTTCAAAAGGCATGCGCCAACGCTTAGGATTAGCTCAAGCGTTTATTGGTAAGCCCAAATTATTATTACTTGATGAACCAACCGTTGGGTTAGATCCCATCGCAACAGCTGATTTTTATCAAACGGTTGATCAATTAAAAAGCCAAGGAACAAGCGTTATTTTATGTTCGCATGTTTTACCCGGTGTTGAACAACATATTGATCGAGCGATGATACTTTCATCGGGCAATATGTTAGCGATTGGCACGTTAGCTGAGTTACGTCAACAAGCGAACTTACCGATAAAAATAACACCTCATGGATTAAATGGCACCTTAAGACATGATGCACATTTACTAAAATACCTATCGAATGACGAGAGCGATTCAATATTAAAGGTGCCAGAGCAAGATAAAGTCGCAATGTTACGTTACTTGTTAACCTTTGAATCTATTTGTGACATTGATATTGATAAAGCAAATTTAGAACAGGTCTATCAATATTATTTGCAGCAAAATAAAAACGTTGGCAATGATAAAAAATTAAGTGCAGGAGCTTAGTATGAATCAAATATTAGCCGTTGCCGGGAAAGAATTTTTTGATGGTTTACGAAACCGTTGGTTAATCTCAATTACCCTTATTTTTGCGGTCTTATCCATAGGTTTAACCTATTTCGGGGCGGTTGCTTCGGGAGAAGTAGGGGTAACTTCACTTTCAACCACTATTGCGAGTTTGGCGAGTTTAGCCGTTTTTTTGATCCCATTAATTGCCCTGTTGTTAAGTTATGACAGCTTTGTTGGCGAGCAAGAAAGCGGCACGTTACTTTTGCTGTTAACTTACCCGTTAAGTAAAACACAATTATTACTCGGTAAATTTATCGGGCAAGGCGGGATTATAGCTTTAGCTACATTGCTAGGATTTGGCGCATCAGCACTGATTTTGTATCTGCAAGTGAATGATGTTGAAGTGCTCCGTTTATTCAGTACTTTCATTGCTAGTGCGGTTTTACTTGGCTTAAGTTTTACCGCCATTGCTTATGTCATCAGTTTAGCGGTCAACGAAAAATCTAAAGCAGCGGGTATTGCTTTACTGATTTGGTTTTTCTTTGCTCTGGTATTTGATCTAGCCTTGTTAGCATTATTGGTGGGAGTAGAGCAGGGTGTTAGTCAGCAAGGATTAACGCAAATTATGATGTTTAGTCCATCTGATATTTTTAGGTTAGTCAATTTAGCTGGCCTTGACAGCAGCGATGTAAACGGTGCGTTGGCAATTGCGATAAAATCTAGCTTAACGCAAGGGCAATTATTTTTAGTGCTCATTACTTGGGTGATGCTGCCTTTAATTGGCGCTAATTTTATTTTTATGAAAAAAACACTTTAATTGTATATTAAAAAGAATGAAAACTATGAAATCTTTATCAAAACTAATCTGCTGTTTACTTATCGTGTCATTGTTTACTGCTTGTTCTAAGCATGAAGAAGGACATCAAACTATTCATCAAGCTGCTGCGATAGAGTCAGCTGATGAGTGTCATTTATGCGGTATGTTAATTACTCATTTTGCCGGTCCCAAAGGGGAGCTATTTCGAAAAGGGGTAACAGAAGAAGAGGGAAAAAAGGTTCACAAGTTTTGTTCAACGCGTGACATGTTTAGCTTTTATCTCGAGCCAGAAAATAAACGCAATGTCACCACGTTATATGTACATGATATGAGTAAATCTCCTTGGGATTCGCCGAACGATAATTATTTTATCGACGCGAAAGCCGCGTGGTTTGTTGCGGGCTCTGAAAAAACAGGAGCCATGGGCAAAACCCTTGCAAGCTTTAGTCAGCAAAGTGATGCTCAAAAGTTTGCCGATGAATTTGGCGGAAAAGTATTAAGCTTTCAAGATATTGATTTATCGGTGTTAATGTGAGTCTTAAATTATAACAAATATTTAAATAGTTGAATTATTCAGTGGCTAAGGTAGGCTGATTAGCATTAATGCTACTAGGTTTGCTAAATATTTATGATAAATAAAATACCCTTGACCTTTGGTTTAAGTGTTTTGTTACTGTTTGGTTGTTCAAGCCAGCCTATCGCGACGGCAAAATTTAAAAGCAACTTCAACTTTTCTAATATTGAATCTTATAGTACTTATCCTCGAAATTCAGTGTTTGGCGAATCTCAAAACATAAGTTACGCCACTCGTAATAATATTGAAACCGCCATTGAACGGAGCTTTGACAATAAAGGTTTGGTTTATCAATCTAATGAAAAGGCGAATGTCATTGTTGGCTATCATTTAATCCAAAATAGGCAAGATTTGACTAAATATAATCAAGGCGTGAAATATTGCGATCCGTGTTTACATTCAGGTTTAGCGGTGCAAGATAAAAAATCATGGCAAGTCTCCCCCGGCAGTTTAGTGCTAGATATCGTTGATCAGCAAGATAAACGCTCTGTTTGGCGAAGTGTTTACCCGCTAAAAATTCGCCCACAAGACAATAGCCAAGAAGTACAAGATAAAATTCAACAAGCCGTTCGCGCCATGATGAAAACCTTACCATTAGGATCACCTTAGTCGTTAAGAGGGCGGTTGAAAAGATGAAATGGCTATATATATCATTGTTAGTATTGTCGGTTTTTTTTATGATCCTCTTAGGCTTTGGGGTTTTACTTCATAACAATGAAAAGCAACATGAAGCTTATAATCGCCAGCTTGAAGAAAAGAAGCTGCAACAAGCTAATCAAAAAGATTATCCATCGACTAGTGAAATTTCAGTGGTTGAAGTAGCAGCAGATAAAGCCAAAAAATCGATCAATTTAGCGATAGTTGCTCAAAACCTCACGTGTGTTTCTAATGAACAATGCCGAGTGGCAGAAGTTGATTTTATTGATTTAACTTGCAAAGTGGCGGTGAATGTAATTGGGGCTTCACAATTAAAGAAGGCGAATCGAGATAAAACCGCCATTGGCCACTGTGATCATCATAATGATTCGACAAAAGCAGTATGTGTTGATAATTTTTGTACCCTTGCTACAAGTAATTAACGTCTTAACTATCATACTTTCTCTTTGATGTTTATAATGACGCTGAATTTAATTAGGTGATTTTTTTATGACTTTTCCAAACGATGATACAGGCCAAGTATTAGCAGAAATGCACGCCGCAGGTGTTGATTTAACTATAGTTCACCCCGTAGTATTTTTTCAATTGTTTGAGAAAAAAGAACAGGCAGAAGCCATGGCAAAAATGCTAAAAGAAAAAGCGCCTGATATGCAATTAAGTATTCATCCTGATGAAACCCCGAATGTTTGGGATTTAGATTGTACGATTAATATGTTACCCGATTACGATGCTATTGTTGCTCAAGAAGCGCAACTTGAACAAATTGCTGCCAAATTTAATGGTTATAACGATGGCTGGGGAATTGAAGCTTAGTTGTTTGTTTTGAGCTGCTCCCTCTCTTAAGCTTATTGAATTTTAAATTTCGTTCATTCTTCTTTTTCTGAAATATGGAAGGCGGGCAGTGATACTTGCCAATATATTGCTGCTAGTCTTAACTTGAGTGCACCAACAATCGCGCAAATAGTGGAGACATTTTCAGAAAAACCAAAAGAATGAAAAACCACGAATAAACAGCCACCTAGCATTGCCGCTAAAGCATATACCTCTTGCCTTAAAATCATAGGTATCACATTACATAACACGTCTCTGATCATCCCTCCTGCAACACCCGTAATGGTTCCCATAACAATAGCAACTGGAATTGGCGCACCTAAGTCTAATGATTTTTGTGTCCCTAAAACGGCAAATAAGGCTAAGCCAAATGCATCAGCAATTAATAAAAAGCGTTTAGGAATTCGTTTAGGTCTACGTATGATTAATATGGTTAAAATAGCCGTGATTAAAATAACCAATAAGTAGATAGGATCTGCAACCCAAAACACAGTAGTACCTAAAATAACATCGCGAATTGTACCGCCACCAACGGCAGTAACAGCCGCCAATACTACAACACCAAATGGGTCAAGTTTATATCGGCCGGCCATTAGTGCGCCAGAAAGCGCGAAAACGATCACTCCAAATAAATCTAACCAACGTAACAATTCAAACATAGATTACTCTTTTACGAGAGGTAGGTCGGCATTCACCCAACCTTGATAATCGCCGGTTAAATGCTTGAGTTGAGTAAAACCTTTTGCTTGTAGTGTCGCTTCAGCAATTTCTGCTCTTCGGCCTGAGCGACAATGTACGATCACGGTTTTATCTTGGTAACCCGATAATTTATCTAAATGCTGCTCTATCGTGTCATGACTAATATTTAAGGCGCCGTTAATATGACCCGCTTTAAATTCTTCGTTACTGCGCACATCAAGGATAATAAATTCAGGGGCTTTTGGGGCATGTTGCATACTAAGTAATTGTTGCTGTGAAATAGTACGTATCTCATTGGCATAACCAAATAGTGAATAACAAACGAGTAAAACAAAGGTGAGTTGAGATTTCATTAGCATTAGCCTTAATCGTGTTTAACGTTTATTGTTTAACGAGTATAGCAGTGACAATGACGATTGAAATTAATATCCCAAACGCTAAGGTCATCACTAAATTTAATTGTTTCATCGTGGCAATAATATCTTTTGCTTGCGGTTGCTGTCCTTGGTCGTTGAACGATACGCGACGTATCTTATTTTTACTATACATAGCAACACCGCCCAATTTTATTCCTAAAATATAAGCGCAATATGCGATGAAAATACTGTTGTTATTAGTAAAAAATAATTTTTTAACCAGTCGCCAAAATAATAAAATATTTTGATTTATCGAGGTTAATACAAGTAACAATAAAAACAGTCGGCTAGGCAACCATTGTAATATGTTGATGGTTTTATTGATAAAACGACCGAAAAATCGAAACTGATGATGTTTAATGTTCCAACTGTAATGCGTTTCTAACAGTAATCGAAAACTTAATGCCGCTAACGGCCCGATAAAAATAAAGAAAAAACCGATGGCAAATTGTTGTTGAAACTTTCTTAAGATCAACATTTCAATACAAGCTTTACTGATGCCGATAGGCGATAATTGGTCACTGTCACGCGACAGCCAAGGCGATAAGGTTTGTTTCGCTTGGTATTTATCTTGAACGTTAAGTTGGGTCGCTACAGCTTTCCCAAGGTTATTTAAATTAAAACTCCCTAGTGCAGCAAATAACAACAAAGCTTGCCAAATTATCGGCACAGCAATAAATTCTTCAAAGAGCCAAACAATAATCATTAAAGGCGTGATGGTGATAACGCTAGCAATAAAACCTGCAATCTTGCGTTGCGAATCGCTGTTTTTTTCTTTATTCACTTTTTCAGCAAGTTGCTGACAATAAAACCGATAAAAAATAAATGCGGATTGTTGAGTCAATGATGGCGATATTTTATTGAACGAAATTTTACAAAACACCACGCCTAATAGCACAAGAATATATTGTGCTATTTGTGGCAGGGCGTTATAAACATCAATCATGCAATATCCTAGAATTAAGACAAAGTTTTACCTTGTAAACTAGTAAGCATATTTAGCACTAACTGTGATGAATTAACCGAAGCCGTTTCTAAGTATGCTTCAAATGACGTAGGTGACTCTTTACCTGCAATATCTGACATAGAGCGAATCACGACAAAAGGTGTATTTAATTGATGACACGTTTGTGCAATGGCCGCACCTTCCATCTCAACTGCTGCCATGGTAGGGAAATTATGCCGAGCTTTGGCAATATCGTCTTCCTTGGTCATAAAGGTATCACCAGTGGTGATTAAGCCGACCAAGGTTTGAAGATCATTTAATTGCGCAATGCCGGATTTAGCGGCATCCACTAACATTGGATGAGGTATATACGCCGTAGGATTAGCCGGAAGTTGGCCTATTTCATAACCAAAAGCGGTTACATCGACATCGTGATATCTGACTTCAGAGCTGATCACGATATCGCCAACTTTCAATGATTGTTCAAAACCACCAGCAGAGCCAGTGTTCACAACATAATCAGGCTTAAATTCATGTATTAAAAAGGCGGTTGCTAACGCTGCTGCAACTTTGCCAATCCCTGATTGAACAATTACAACGTCATTGCCTGCCAGTTGTCCTTGATAAAAAGTATAACCGCCTAGTTGTGAGGTTGTTGCATCTACTAGTTGTGCTTTTAAAATTGCAACTTCTGGTTCCATTGCACCGATAATGCCTGCTTTCATGATTCTTCTTCAAAATTAAGTCGTTAGATACACGTGATTATAACCTGAATCTGATAAAGAGGAGAATCCCTTGATTCATTCAACCCCGATTTTGTCAATGAAAGCGAAAAATGTTGAAGATAAATAGAAGTGTTGCCGGGGTAAATCATAACTCAAAGGCATATATGTTCTGCCTTTGAGTTATCTATTATTTAATTAATGAGGTAATGCCGCTTGCTGGGGAGCGGGTATTTGTTTGTTTAAGTTTGCTTGAGCAATTGCTGCCGCTGAAGTAATTACGCCAGTTGAAGATTGCTCAGGATTTGCTTTCTTACGAGCTTTCACTAAAGGTGCAGGAATAACTCGGCCTTTAACTTTAGGGGCAGGGGCTGAATTACCTAATAATCGACTGTTAATACAAGATCTAATTTCATCCAGACTATAATTACTTTTTACTTTAATGCGTAAATGAGGAATCGTGGCAGCTTCTAAGGCACCACTAACAAACCAATCTTTTTTGACTTTATAGCCTTTTCCTTGGGTATCGACTAAATCAATTGCGGCGAGTAATCGCATAGTGTCACGATCACAAATAACAAAATCTAAATATTTATTGTCAGCATTATGGGTGGCTGTTTGTCCGGCTTTAGAAGAAACGCCATTTCTAATGGTAACCATATCTGATAATTTCACGCGATTTATAACACGGTATTTTGGCCCTAACGCTTGCTCAACTAAATTCTGAAAATTTTTCTCAGCCGCGGTAAAGACAACCTGCTTTTTCTCAAAAGGAAAAGGAAAGCTATTATCGTTTAAGCGACTGGCTAATAAAGCAACAATAACAATAAGGCTGATCATGGCGAAAAGTATAAGTTCCATAGTCATCTCCGGTAATTCAAAATTTTGACGTTTATATAATTACTATGGAATAAGCACGGAATGTGCCATAGAGATTAATTAATTTTACTCGCCATTTATTACGGTATTTAATGTGAGTGTTATTGCGAAAAAGTAATTGAGAATTGTAATTGGACCGTGGAATAAAGATGGAGAATGAAGCGTTAATATGCGCTCAAATATTTAGGAGCGCATATTCATCTAATAAATAAGAAAACGTATTTAACTTGGATATTTAGCTTCTAAGGCATCATAAAGTTGCTGTTGAAAATCAGTAGCGCTGGCGTCTAACTCATTCACTAATTTTGCTAGCACTTCATTATCTTCTTCGCCATGCCAAATTTTTATATAGGTGCCTTCTTTATAGCCATGATCTTGACGGAAAAAATTCAACGTGTTTTTACCAACGTATTGACGGAATAACTCATCTAGATCCATGTTCATTAAACGCATACAGTCAGCTAATGCAATGGCATCAAATGCTTTATTTGTAACCGCAGCAGATGCCAAATTTTCAAGCGCTATTTTAAAATCAGTTTCATCGGTTTGCTGAGTTAGCTCAGTAGCAAGTTGTGTCGTAATATCGCTTACGGTAGCACCGGTCATTAATCGTAAACTTAGTCCGAAGTGAAAGATATCTACTAATTCTAATTGTACTTGCGCGACATCGATTTCTTGATGTTTCCACCATTTCCAGCCATGGTGGTCAAGCATTTCTGCACATTCAACCCAGATAGCTCGATACCATTCATAGCCATTATCACGCCACGTTTCACTCACTCTGGCATTCATGGCATCTTGCATGGTTAACATTTGGCTAATTTGGTTTTGTGCTATCAACATTTCGCTCATTTCAGTCTCTATTTGTAATCAATTAATCGATAAAATTATATAAGCTCTAGTGTGCCGCACCTAAGCGATTGTGACAAGTAGAGACAAGGGATTTCTGGCTTTTCTGCTGCTTTACTTTTCTGCGCTGCTTTGTAGACCAAACTTTTTAAAAATAGTTGCTGCAGGACAAAAGCTGGTAAACGATGACTGAAATAAATTGGCGCCAATAAATACCGTGAACCAGATAAAATTAGGGTGCAGCCAATAGGTTAAGGCAACGGACAAGAGCACCATAAATCCGGCAAAACGAATGATGGCGGTTTCTAAAGAGATATTTGTTTTCATCGTTCATTCCTGTCTTATTGATTGAAAAAACACTAAAAGCTAAAGCGTCCTCTAAACCAAACATTCGTATTTGCTTGGTGTTGACCAAAAAAGGTGTAAGGTTTACTACCTGAGAAAATATTTGCCCCTGCACTAAAACTATAATTATCGTTGTATCTATAGTGGATTGCAGGCTTTAAATAACTGTCTTGGTCGGTTGGGGAATAGAAGGCGAATAATGAATAAACCAACTTTTGTTGCAACGTAGAATAACGCAATCTAACCGTGGCTAATTGTCGATATTCGTCAACTTGCTCATTTGCAAATAATGTTGACTGAAATAATGTTGATTGTATGAAAGCGTCATATTGTTGGGTTTTTTCAAGGTAATATTGTAAGCCAACCGTTAAGTTTTTTACTATTTCTTGTTCATAACCCATTAACGCTCTGACTTGGCTATTAGGAATAGCGGCTTGGTTTCCTTGGCTATCTTCAAGGCTGTTATAGATAGAAAATTCAACGTTAAAAATGCCATTACTTAAAGGAGTTAACGCGCTCGCACCCCAGGCATTCATCTTTGGAAAATATGCCATGCCTTGATGATTAATGCCAAGCGGTGTCGTCCAAAACCCTTTATAACCATACAGGGCATATTCAACCCCTTGTATACTCGTTGCGAGGCGAGCTGACCATTGCGAGTCTTGAGTTTGCTCAACTATAAAATTTTCATTAGGGGCGATATTACGTTTCAATATAGGTGAATAGAATGAGAAGCGTTCTCCGGTAAGGTAATTATCAGGTGAAAAATCTGGCGTCCATGCGAGATCAAGGGTGAAATCTCGCCAATAGCTGGTCATTCGCACACTGTCTGAGGCAGATTTTAAATATTCATCATCTCGGCCAGAAAAAAAAGATTGCCAATCTTTGTTAAATAAATCATTGAGAAAAACATAATCGCCAGTGCCCCAGGTGAGTACTTGTCTACCAAGTTTTACGTCAAGGTTATTTAACGGACTAAAAGCAATGTTTAATTCTTTGGTATTAACATCAGTTTGCTGTAACACCTCATCAAAGAGTAAATCACCTTTTGCGGTGAATTCGAATAACTCATGGCTATAATCAACATTGACGCGTCCTCGTAATTCGCTTAATGAAGTATTAGACTCAACAACATTATTTTGCATGAACCTACCGTAAGCGACTTCAGCAAAGTAACCGAATTTCCACGGTGATAATTCAGTGGTTTCTTGCCAATCGTTTGCCCATTCATCTTGCCAAACATCAGTAGATAAACTTGGTATTTGCTTTGTGGCTTGGCTCGTTTTTTCTGTCTCAAGTTTATTCGTGGATTTATGAGCCTGCTCCGTTTGGGCAAATACCTGACTGCTTGATATTGATAAACCAAGCAGTAATATCATTTGAATGAAAGTCACTTTTTTCACTATCTTAACCAAGTTTTAGGAGGTGTTCTTAGGCTACGTTCAGAGAATATGCTTTCTGGTAATCCAACATTATATTTTACATTTCTAAATTGCATTTCAGTGAAGCTGCCATCACTTAATTGCGTCATTTTGGCGTGAACCACTGTCGGAAAACCTTCAATATCTTGCACCGCAAGCACCTGCATTTCGCGAATTATTTCTTGCTGTTCATTAAAATAGCTTGCTTTCATCGGTAAATAAGTATTTTTATCAATGGTGATTTGATAAAAAGCATATTCCACGCTTGATGGGTCTTTGGGCTCAGCTTTAATTAAGTACGAGTTATCGTCGCTGCTTATGAAAGTAAAGTTATCTTCTGCTGGATTGCGACCTGAAACATCTTCATAATAAAAGTGAGCACCGACAAACGAGGTGCGCTTATCACCTGCTGAAATGCGTTTTACTAAATCGAGAGCGGGTAGATATAACCACCGATCATCATCGCCTTGTACTTTTTTGGTGACTCGAAAAACCGTCCCTTGCACATCGGTTGGTCGAGAGAAAAACACCAACATATCTTGATCGCCGAGATCTTCTTGGTCTTTACGCAAAATCGTAAATTGACGCATTTGTTTATTTCCATTGGCATCGACAATGATCATCCTTGCTTGAGCGCTGCCGTCTTCGCCTGCATAATATGACGCTAAGTTACTTTTTTTGATGATGTCATCAACATTCACCGCCGCATGTGCTGATGTCATCAAGGTTAAAAAACTTAAGGTAATCAAGCGAGTTTTCTTTAAAAAATTTAACATCATGTATCCTGTATTATTTTTCTCTGTAATGAATAAACTAAGCTTGGTTTTTAGCTGTCTGACTATTTGAAAAAAAGCTTAACAAGGCGGGCAATAAAACCAATGTCACTAAGGCCGAAACTATCATGATACTTGCTAAGAAAAATCCGACGGTAATATAAGGCATTAACGGGGAGAGCAATAATGGCGTAAAGCCAATTGCTATGACGATGGCATTTCTTGAAATAGCACGGCTAGGCTCTTCAAACATCAGTTGTAATGCTTTTGCTAAGCTCTCGGTTTGTTTTTCTAATTCACGCGTACGTTGTAAAAAATGAATAGCAAAATCGATTGAAAGTCCTAAGGTTAGTGCTGAAAGTACGGCGATAGGCATATCGTATGCTTTTCCTAACCAACCGATTAAACCGTAAATTAAACTAATGGTAAAGGTAAGCGGTAGCATAGCTAATACGCCATATTTGATGGAGCGAAATAGCAAGGCCATCATTAAAAATACAATGATAAAGGAAGACAGTAAACTGTTAAGCATGCCGTTTACCATGGCATCTTGCCAAACAATATTCAAATACGACTTTCCTGCCCAATTCATTTCAACATCAACAGGCGCAGGGTTTTGTTGTAGGTAGTTATTTACCCACTCAACAACGGCAGCAGTGTGTTGATTATCACCACTGGTCATTTGTAGCCAAATTAATGATTGTTGATAATCTTGACTGACAAAATGCCATAGATCATTTGGACGATGTGAAGATTGATATTGTAATAAAGTTTGCGCAACGCCATTACTGGTTTTGGGAATGACGAAATCATGATCTTCGCCTGAATGTAGTTCTCGGTTAACGGTACGTACAATATCGCTTAAACCATTGGTTTTACCCACTAATGACGTATTGTTTAGTGCCGTTTGTAAGTCAGCAAGCCAATTTAACATCTCAGGTTGCATAAATAATTTTTGTTGAGCAAATTGTTGATCGGCAAATTGGTATAACTGATCAATGGTAGCTTGATGCTCCGTGGCAGCACTAAAGGCTAAATCATCTAATTTTATTAACAAGGCTTGGCTAAAGATGCTTTTATCGCTTGTTAATTTCCATTGTGCTAAGTGGTCATTAATACTTGATAAATCAATTCCTTGTTGGCTCGCATCAGCAATTAACTGCATAAATGACAGCTCTGCTTGTTGTACGCCTTGTTGAGGTTGGCTGAAAACTAACCATGCATCATAAGTGCCTGCAAAGTGTTCATTTAAGACTTTATCGGCAATGCGAATTTCATGATCGGCTTTAAACCAGTTAACCGGATTATCATTGATAACGATTTTATTGATACCAACCAAGCTGAAGATAAATAAGCCAATAAACGAAAATATAATGGCTTTTGTTTTTTTCGTTGCGAAGTTACCAAGCCATAAAAGGCTTGTAGAAAGGCGGCCTTTTTCTTCCATTTTGGCCACAGCAATCTGTAAATTTGCTAAAGACTTTTGACTTAATCTCGATAAATAAGCAGGTAAATAAATAACCGTTAATAAAAACGCTAATAAAATACCTGTACCAATAAAGGCCCCGAAGATTTTTACGGGCGGAATAGGAGTTAACAAAAGAGAATAAAAACCAACGGCTGAGGTAACAGAAGTAAAGAGCATTGGCGTAAATAAATGCGACATCACTTTTTTAATCACTTGCTTGGTGTCATCACCTTCTTTATAACGGTCTGAAAACTCGGATAAAATATGTACTGAATCGACCACCGCAATTGGCATTAAGAAGATGGCGATCATCGAGGTCATAATATGTACGGTAAAACCAAGACCGATTAATGATCCCATGATGATAATTACGGTCGCCATGGCAACGGCCATTGGCGCAATGATTAACGGAAAATTTCGAAAGAAATACCACAACAAAACAAAAATTGCTAAGCCGGCAAGTGGTGCTGCTATGCCCATTTGCACAAACATTTCGTAGCCAAATTGATCTTCAGCAATCGGAAGCCCTGTAATATGAAACGTTAAATCAGAGTTAGTAAACGATTGATTGATTTCTCTTATTTTTTCGGCAATAGGGTAACTTAAATCTTTCGCCTTAATTGGTACATAAATAGCGGCAGCTTTATCGTCTCCAGACACTAAGGTATTTGCCAGTAACGGTAAACGTTTTACGGCGTCAGCTATTTTTTGACTTCCTGCAAAATCTTTAGGCGCTTGTTGCATGAGATATTCAAAACGAATTCCACCATTCGCTTGTTGAGTAATGTTATCAACGACACTTAATGACAATAGATCTTGTGAAATTACCCCGTCAATTTTTAAAATTTCGTCGGACAATTGTTGTAAAATTGCTAGGTTTTTAGGTTGATAGATACTTTGTTCACTGACCACGCCTACCACTATCATGTCAGGCATATTGAAAGTTTTTTTGATGTTATTATGAAAAATGCGTTCAGGGTTTTGACTGCTGAGCATATTTTCCGGATCGGTATCGATAGTGAGCTGAGGGAGCATTGCTAAGCTAAATAGCACCATAGTGATTACCATTGCGTAAATGGTTTTTGGCTTATTTAGCGCAAATTGTAAAAACTGAGAATAATGCAAAGTGAGTATCCTTTGTATATTAGATTTTGTTAATATACTTTTATATTAGCATAATCTAATGTAATATCAATTATAGTTTTATAAGGTAGAGAAAAATGACTCATACAAAGGAAATTGATATCGCTGAATTGAGAAGTAATGCCGGGCAAGCTGCGGAATTACTGAAAGCGATGAGTAATGAAAACAGGTTATTAATTCTTTGTCATTTGGGCGAAAAAGAATTGTCTGTGAGTGAATTGAATCAATTTATTGATTTGAGTCAGTCAAGTTTATCTCAACACTTAGCGCGTTTGAGAAATGACGGACTGGTAAAAACTCGCCGTGAATCGCAAACCATTTATTACAGTATTGCCAATCAATCAGTCGTGCGACTGATTGGCTTTTTACAGCAAGAGTTTTGTCCGTAATATTAAATTTATTTCGTATAATTAGTAAGTTAGCTTAAATATTTTGTCGAGTTTTTTTACACTTATTGATGTTTTGATTGCACTATATATTTAACCTATTGATAAATATAAAGTATTTTTTTTGGTTTAATTCTTGCTCAAGTACTGTTGATTATTGTTATACAACTTAAGGAAGAATATGAAATCACTCTTTTTCTCTACGGTATTAATCGTAGCGACACTTATACAAACTGCAAACGCTGCTTTGATCATCAATGAAGTAAACCTTGGTGATGAAGATTATATAGAATTAGTTAATACAGGTAATACAGCCATTGATTTACAAGGCTATAGCATAAACTTTTTTGAAAGTAGCTCTGATGTTTTCACCTTTACTAATTCGTTTTTTCTTGCTTCTGGCGATATTCTTGTTGTTGGTGAAGAGCCGAGTCATGATATAGATGTTGATTTTAATATTCCTATTAATCATGGAACAGCTTTCTCTATCGCTATGTTTAATGCAACAGGTACACTAATTGATTTTATCACGGCCATTCAGAATATTAATGTACCTAATGGTGCCTCCTTTATAGGTGGTCCTTTAGCTGATGTTGTTGATGATAATCTGTATGTTTATCAACGTGTTAAAGACACTCACTCAGGTAATACTTTTTATGCTTCCGACTGGACTATTGCTTCTCCAACGGAAGGCCAGCCTCCTATTGCTTTTACAGCCCAAATTCCAGAACCATCTTCATTCGCAATTTTGGCGCTAGGCATGATTGGTTTATTCTCTCGTAAATTAAAAGCGACGAAATAAACTCACTATTATTTTAAAAAGTATAAACACTGATTGTAATGATCAGTGTTTTTTTATGATTATTTTTTAAATCTATTTCGGCCAGAATAATGAACTTTAAGAGTTACGATATCATTTAAACAGCCTAATAATCATGACTGTTTCTTATGGATACCTTGCCTAAAGCATTACTGAATTTACTGTGAAAACAATTTCTTTCTAACCATTAAGCGATAATCTTTTGGTGTGGTACTTAATGCCTTTTTGAATAGTTTGGTGAAGTGACTTTGATCTTGATATCCCACTTGATAGGAAATCTCTTGAATCGATAGATTACTTGAGGCTAATAAATCTTTGGCTGCTTCAATTTTTAATTGTTGCCAATATTTCATCGCACTAATGCCTATTGCGTTTTTGAAACGCCGGGTGAAAGAACGTTGACTGATGCCAAACTGTTCGGCAACCTCTTTTAAAGGCAAGGAAGAATTAAGATTGGTTTGCATCCAAAATTGTATTTGAATGATTAACTCATCAGAATGTTTATCAACAGCGCCTTCTAAATAGCGTTGTTCTTCGTAAGGTTTTCTAATTTCATGAGAAAAATTACGCTCAACGTGTTGTGCCGCGGTTTTGCCATAAATTTGAAAAATAATATGAACAATGATATCAGCTAAGGCATTTAAACTAGCAGCACAATAAATACGATCCGACTGAGTGATAAAAAAATCTGGTTTTAATAATACCTTAGGGTAATCGCGTTTGAACTGTTCCACATAATGCCAATGCGTGGTTGCAGGGTGGTGATCAAGCAAGCCTGATTCAGCCATAAAGCATACGCCAGTACCGCCGCCAATTAAAGTTGAACCATCATGCCAAATGTCTTTCAGCCAATTAATTAATTGTGGTTGCTTTTGTATTGAAGGACGAGGGTTACGCCATAAACTCGGAATGATCGCATAATCAGGCTTACGAGCATTTTTCACACTTGATTCTGGTAAAAGTTTAATTAATGCTCGAGTGACTACAGGCGTTTCATTTTCGGCGACCATTTGAATCGATAAACGCGGTGCTTTTTTATCAGCTTGTATACCGATTGCTTCACCTGCTCGCAACATTTCTACCGGTAAACTCACGCTAGTTGCTAGCATGCCGTCATATAAAATAAGCGCGATATTGATTTTTGGACGCTTCATCTGGTTACTTTCACCTAAATAAACTTACATTTGGCTATTTTGCCATATTTTTTGGCTTTAAATAACCATAATTTGTCTGAGAATATTTCTACACTAGACAACATAGAGATTTATAGTTTTTGCATAAAGAGAAATATTAATGACAGCTTTACCTATTATTGTTGGCATGGGCGGAATTAACGCCGCAGGTCGAACATCATTTCATCAGGGCTTTCGCCGAATTGTAATTGATAAACTAAATGCAGAAGCTCGACAAGAAACGTTTGTTGGCTTAGCAACGTTAATGAATATCCTTAAATTTGAAGAAGGTAAGTTGCTTGATACTAATGGAGCGACGGTTGAAGCGAGTCAAGTAGAGTCTTTATTTGGTGAACAAATACTAAATGGCACGTTAATTCGCAAAATTGAAAAAAATCATTTTGATCCTGATGCTACCCCTTGGCAACAAAAAATGACGATGGGACAAAGTGAACAAGCGATCACTTTTGAAACGAAAGCACGTGATTTGCCAACTCCGTTGCCACGTTCTTGGACAATCACTGAATTAGCCGATAAAAGAGTCCGTGTTGAAATAGCTGGCGAATTTGAAGCCAAACATGACTCTACGCGTGATAACCCTATTAAAGCTGCAGGACAATTTCCTACCGGTTTTGAGCCAGCTGTTCTTTATAATAGTCGGTACCAACCAAGAGGTTTGCAAGCAACGATTTTTGGCGCAGCCGATGCGATACATTCAACAGGATATAGTTGGGATGACATTGCCAGTAAAATTAGTCCTGATGAAGTTGGCACCTACTCGGCTTCCGTGTTTGGGCAAGTGCAAAGCGAAGGGCTTGGCGGCATGATGCAAAATCGTATGCGAGGCGAACGTGTTTCGACGAAAAATTTAGCGCTTGGCTTAAACACTATGTCGACAGATTTCATCAATGCTTATGTGACAGGCAGTGTTGGTAGTACTTTTACTTCAACCGGTGCCTGTGCCACGTTTTTATATAACCTTAAAGCGGCGGTACAAGACATTCAAGCAGGACGAATTCGTGTGGCTATCGTGGGTAGTAATGACTGTGCTATAACACCCGAAGTTATTGAAGGCTTCGGCAATATGAGCGCTTTAGCCAACGAAGAAGGCTTGAAAAAGTTAGATGGCATTACCCAAGGCAGTGCAAACCATCGTAAAACCAGTCGTCCTTTTGGTGATAATTGCGGATTTACCATAGGTGAAGCGGCGCAGTTTATTGTTTTAATGGATGATGCGTTAACGGTTGAGCTAGGTTGTAAAGTACTTGGCTCTGTTGCTGATGTTTATACCAATGCTGATGGTATTAAAAAATCTATCACAGCTCCTGGTCCTGGAAACTATATTACTATGGCAAAGTCTGTGGCATTAGCGACCAGCATTGTTGGTAAAGAGTCGGTACAAAATCGTAGTTTTATATTAGCGCATGGGTCAAGTACTCCGCAAAATAGAGTCACAGAATCTTTAATATATGATCGCCTTGCGCAAAGTTTCGATATTAACAATTGGCCAGTTGCAGCGCCTAAAGCGTACGTCGGTCATACCATTGGTCCGGCAAGTGGTGACCAAGTTGCCATGGCATTAGGTGTTTTTTCACATAATATAATGCCCGGTATTACCACGATTGATAAAGTCGCTGATGATGTTTATAGCGAACGCTTAAATATTGCGACCGACCATTGGCACTGTCAAGAAATGGACGTTGCGTTTATTAACTCTAAAGGGTTTGGTGGCAATAATGCAACTGCAACCATACTTTCGCCTAATGTCACACTTTCTATGATGGCAAAACGTCATGGTGAGGCAGCCATGCAAGGTTATCAAGCAAGTTTAGCCTTAGTAGAAAAAGCACAGTTGGCATACCAAGAAAAAGCTGATCATGCACAATTTGATATCATTTATAAATTTGGTGACGGTGTGTTATCGGATGAAGATCTTGATATCACAGCTGAAGATATTGCCATGACAGGTTTTGCTCATAAAATAGCATTGCCAAAACAAAATCCGTTTGATGATATGGTGTAGTTTAAGCAAGAGTTGAATCATTATAATAAAAAGCCGTTTCAGACTTTTGTTTGAAACGGCTTTTTTATATTAAAATATTTTTAGTGATCTTGGCTTAATGCAATGGAATTCCCCACTTCTTATAAATAGCATCGATTACCCCTTGAGATTTAATTTCTGCATATGCCCGCTGAAATTCAGCGACTAATTCGGGATCTGATTGTAGATTCATCGCTAAGTTTAAGTCGTTATTTATATCGGTAAATTCTTTAATTTTTATTAGTTTATCAAAATCTAAGTTAAGCTTTTTAGTGTTATGTTTCAGAGTTAATTCAGTGGCAATGATCAGCTCAGCACGACCTTTGAAAAGCATTTGTATGTTTTGATCTTCTTTTACCAATTTATAATTATGTTTAAAATTATTAATTTTTAAAAAGTGGGCAACATTTGAATTGCGTGCGGATGCAACGATATATTTTTTTAGCTGCTCTAAATCATCTATGGGCTCAGGGAATTGACTCTTTAACCCCCAAAAAAACAGTTTTTCATTAATTAAACTGCCTATCCAATGAAATAGATCTTTGCGCTCTTTGGTTTGAGCAATCGAGTAAATCATCACATTTTTTTCTGTGCTAGCTGTTTCATATGCTCTTGCCCAAGGGATAGCACTAAAGTTTGGCGTTTTATCTGCTTGTTTAAATATGGCTTGCACAATCTCAGTAGAAAACCCACCTAAGCTATTATCAGCATTATTCATTTGATAGGGAGCAAGATACTCAGTAACCACTTTGATCTCTTCAGCTTGAGATGGGGCGGTTATGAAAAATAACCCAAAGACAGTGAGCATGCGGCATGCATTTCGTAACATCTTTTTTATCATATATCCTTTTAAAACACCCAAATTTATAAATAGCACATATTAATAATCGTTTGATATTATAAATATAGTCAAGTTTGCTAAGTTAAACTGAATGTTAAGTTAAATATTGATCTCTTGTTACAATTAAATAAAAAAGCAGCCGGAGCTGCTCTTTAATCAACACCGTTATTACGCGTTAACTTAATACGTAATCTAAAATACCTAAGGCGGCTTTACGCCCTTGATCAACGGCGGTAACGACTAGATCTGAACCTAGTACCATATCGCCACCAGCAAAGATATTTTCTTTGCTAGTTTGGAGTGCAAAGTTACTGTTTTCAACAGCAACTACACGGCCACGAGAATCAAGTTCAACACCAGCATCTTTCATCCATTGTGGTGGACTAGGTAAGAAACCGAACGCAATAACTACCGCATCGGCCTCCATGATAAATTCACTACCTTCAATTGGCTCAGGGCTACGACGTCCATTAGCATCGGCAGCGCCCAATTGAGTTTTAACAAACTTAACGCCACACGCATTGCCATTTTCATCAACGGCAATATCAAGCGGTTGTAAATTAAATTGGAAGTTTACGCCTTCTTCTTTTGCGTTTTGTACTTCTCTAGGAGAGCCAGGCATATTGGCTTCATCACGACGATAAGCACAAGTAACATCCGTTGCGCCTTGACGAACAGAAGTGCGAACACAATCCATCGCGGTATCACCACCACCTAATACAATAACTTTTTTATCGTTAAAGTTAACGTAAGGCTTGGCATTTTCGGTAATCTTCATCAAGTTTTGAGTATTGCCGATCAAGAAGTCTAAGGCATTATAAACACCCGCTGCGCCTTCATGTTCAAAGCCGCCAGTCATATCGGTATAAGTACCTAGCGCTAAAAATACTGCGTCGTATTCATTGCTTAGTTCATCAAAACTAATATCAACACCTACATTGGTATTTAAACGAAACTCTATGCCCATACCTTCAAAAATTTCACGGCGGGTTTGAATCACGTCTTTTTCAAGTTTAAATGACGGAATACCAAAAGTAAGTAAGCCGCCTATTTGGGCATGCTTGTCATACACTACGGCGTCAACACCGTGGCGTGTTAATACATCAGCACAAGATAAACCTGCAGGGCCCGCACCAATAACGGCAACGCGTTTACCTGTTTTAACCACCTCTGATAAGTCAGGTTTCCAACCTTGCGCAAAGGCAGTATCGGTAATGTATTTTTCAATATTACCTATGGTGACAGCGCCAAAATCTTCATTAAGTGTACAAGCCGACTCACATAATCTATCTTGTGGGCAAACTCGACCACACATTTCAGGTAAACTATTGGTTGAATGGCATAAGTCTGCCGCTTCGAAAATTTTACCTTCAGTAACTAACTCTAACCATTGTGGAATGTAATTGTGAACAGGGCATTTCCATTCACAATACGGGTTACCACAATCTAAACAACGATCAGCTTGACCAGCACTTTGATCAGTACTCAAGGGTTGATAAATCTCAACAAAGTCAATTTTACGTTGTTCTATTGCCTTTTTCGGCGGATCGATTCTTTTTACATCGATAAACTGATAAACATTTTTACTCATTCTGTTTCTTCCTCAATTCGCGTTCTTATATCATTGCGCTTGAACGCGAAGTTCTGCAGATGAACGGCTACGGTGACCTAATAACGTTTTTACGTCGGTAGCTTTTGGTTTTACTAATCTAAATAATGGTGCATAAGCATCGAAATCATTTAAAATTTTATGAGCATGTAGACTGCCCGTTTCTTCATGGTGTTGGCTGATGATGCCACGTAAATGCTCTTGATGAATCGTTAAATCTTCTATCGGTAATGTTTCGATAGATTCATGATTTAAACGGATATCTAAATCATTGTTTTCATCTAAAACATAAGCAAACCCGCCTGTCATACCGGCACCAAAGTTAACCCCAACTTGACCAAGAATCGTTACAATACCACCGGTCATATATTCACAAGCGTGATCGCCAGTGCCTTCTATAACAGCATGACATCCTGAGTTACGAACAGCAAAACGTTCACCAGCACGGCCACAACCGAATAATTTACCGCCTGTTGCTCCGTATAAACAGGTATTACCCATGATCATGGTTTTTTCACTAGCGTAATCGACACCTTTTGGTGGCTTGATCGTTAGCTTACCACCGGTCATTCCTTTACCAACGTAATCGTTTGCATCACCAATTAAGGTCATTTCTAAACCACCGGCGTTCCAAACACCAAAACTTTGACCGGCTGTACCTGTCAGTGATAACTTGATTGGCGTTGCAGACATGCCTTGATCACCATGTTGACGTGCAATTTCACCAGAAAGTGAAGCGCCCACTGAGCGATCAGTATTCTGAATTGAAAATCTGTATTCGCCACCACTACTATGAGCAACGGCTTCTGAAGCTGTTGCAAGTATTTCTTGGTTGAGTGCGCCTTTATCAAATGGCGTATTTTCTTCCGTTTGATGTAAGGCTGTATTATCACCTGCGACTACTGGCGCAATAATTGGCGATAAATCTAATTTCTGTTGTTTCGCTGTGATCCCTTTTAGAGGTACTAATAAATCAGTACGTCCAATGATCGCTTCTAAACTTTCGACACCTAATTGCGCTAAAATTTCACGAACATCATGAGCAATGAATTTAAAGTAATTCATTACTTGATCAGGCAAGCCTTTAAAGAATTGCTCACGTAAAACTTCGTCCTGTGTTGCAACACCTGTCGCACAATTATTTAAATGACAAATACGTAGGAATTTACAACCTAGTGTAACCATAGGTGCTGTACCAAAGCCGAAGCTCTCTGCACCAAGTATTGCCGCTTTAACTATATCTAACCCTGTTTTTAAACCACCATCAACTTGTAAGCGTACTTTATGACGTAAGCCGTTAGTAACGAGTGATTGATGAGCTTCTGCTAAACCAAGCTCCCATGGACAACCCGCATATTTAACCGATGTTAAAGGGCTAGCCGCAGTACCGCCGTCATAACCAGAAATGGTAATAAAATCAGCATATGCCTTGGCAACACCAGAGGCGATTGTGCCTACGCCTGGTCCTGACACTAACTTCACTGAAATTACAGCCGTTGGATTAACTTGTTTTAAATCAAAAATTAGCTGCGCTAAATCTTCAATTGAATAAATATCATGATGTGGCGGTGGCGAAATTAACGTAACGCCCGGTACTGAAAAGCGTAATTTCGCGATTAATGGTGATACTTTATCACCAGGCAATTGACCACCTTCGCCAGGTTTTGCACCTTGGGCAACTTTAATTTGTAACACATCAGCATTTACTAAGTAATGTGGTGTTACGCCAAATCTACCCGAAGCAATTTGTTTGATACGCGAATTTTTCACGGTGCCAAAACGACGTTCATCTTCACCGCCTTCACCTGAATTTGAATAACCACCTAAACGGTTCATCGCAATCGCTAATGCTTCATGAGCCTCTGGACTAAGTGCGCCAATTGACATTGCAGCACTATCAAAACGTTTAAACATTTCGCTATCAGCTTCAACTTGGTCAAGACTGATTGACTTTGTATCTTCTTTAAAAGCAAGTAAATCACGTAATGTTGCTGGCGGGCGGTTGTTTACTTCATCAGCAAATTTACGATATTTATCATATTCGCCACTGCGCACTGCATCTTGTAAATAATTGACCACGTTTGGATTATAAGCATGGTATTCACCACCGTGAACATACTTAAGAATACCACCGTGGCTCATTTTTTGATGAGCTAAAAAGGCTTTACGTGCAAGATTGATATTGTCTTGTTCGATATCTTCAAAGTCTGCCCCTTGAATTCTACTCGGTAGATCAGGGAAACATAATTGCATGATATTTTGGTTTAAGCCGATGACTTCAAATAAGCCCGCACAACGATAACTTGCGATGGTAGAAATACCCATTTTAGAGAGTATTTTTAACAAACCTTTGCTGATACCGTCACGATAATTGATCACAGCTTGGCGTGCTGGCAAATCAATTTGTCCTTGTTCGACTAACTGTTCAATCGTTTCAAATGCAAGGTATGGATAAACCGCAGTAGCCCCTAAACCAAGTAATACTGCAAACTGGTGTGAGTCACGAGCCGCCGCTGTTTCAACAATAATATTTGAATCACAACGAAGCTGTTTATCGACTAAACGTTTTTGAACTGCACCAACCGCCATCGCGGCAGGTATAGGTAACATGTCTTTTTGAATTTGACGATCGGATAAAATTAAAATTACCGTATCTTGATTACTGACAAGATCTTCCGCTTCATCACAAATACGTTTGATGGCTGATTCTAGCCCTTCGTCTTGCGCGTAATTTAACGCGATTGTATTGCTGCGATAATGTTTAGGATCGAGTTCACGTAACTGTTTTAAGCCTGTGTACATTAAAATTGGCGATTCAAATAAAACACGATCAGCATGACTGGTGGTTTCATTGAAAACATTATGTTCACGACCAATACAAGTACCTAAAGACATAACGTAACGTTCACGTAACGGATCTATAGGTGGGTTAGTTACTTGGGCAAACTGTTGACGGAAATAATCAAATAGAGTTCTTGGTTGACTTGAAAGTACCGCCATTGGGGTGTCATCACCCATAGAACCAGTTGCTTCTTGGCCATTTTCCGCAAGGGTTTTTACCACTTGCTGAATTTCTTCATAACTGTAATTAAACAGCTTGTGGTATTGCGACATTTCTAAATCAGTAAAAACTCGCTTACCAATTTGCTCAGCATCAAGTTCACTAAATGGCACTAAATGACTAATGTTTTTATTTAACCATTCACGATAAGGGTGTCTAACTTTTAAATCATTATCAATATCATTTGAAGCAAATACTTTACCGGTATAAGTATCTATGGCAAGCATTTCACCTGGACCTACGCGACCCTTTTCAACCACTTCATCTTCACCGTAATCCCAAATACCGACTTCTGAAGCAAGTGTAATGAAACCATCACGAGTAATAACGTAACGAGCAGGACGTAAGCCGTTTCTATCAAGATTACACGCAACGTGGCGACCATTGGTGACCACGACACCTGCTGGTCCATCCCATGGCTCCATATGCATAGAGTTAAATTCATAAAATGCTTTTAGATCATCGTCCATTAATGGACTGTTTTGCCATGCTGGTGGCATTAATAAGCGCATACCGCGGTATAAATCCATACCGCCAGCAAGGAACAATTCAAGCATGTTATCTAATGATGATGAATCGGAACCACTTTCATTAACAAATGGTGCAGCATCGCGTAAATCTGGTAGCAATGGCGAATGGAAACGGTGAGTTCTTGCACGGCTCCATTGACGATTACCTTTAATAGTATTTATTTCACCATTGTGAGCTAAGTAACGGAACGGTTGCGCTAAATGCCATTGCGGAGAAGTGTTTGTCGAGAAACGTTGATGGAAAACACAAATAGCAGTTTGCATGCGGATATCCGCAAGGTCTAAATAAAAGTTAGGCAAATCTACTGGCATCATTAAGCCTTTGTAGATGGTTACTAAACAAGAAAGACTCGCTACATAGAAACGTTCATCTTCAATACGTTTTTCAGCACGACGACGTGCCATATATAAGCGGCGCTCTAAATCTCGGTTTCTCCAACCTGGAGGAGCATCAACAAATACTTGTTCTATGGTTGGTAAGTTGCCCGCAGCTATTTCGCCTAACATAGAAGTATTGGTTGGCACGACGCGCCAGCCAACAATAGTTAATGTCTCACGTGTTAACTCTTCTTCTAAAATTTCTTTAGTTTTTGCAGCTTGAATTGGGTCAGGGTTTAGAAAAACCATACCTACAGCATATTTTTTACCAAGCTTCCAGTTATTCTCTTCGGCGACGGCACGAAAAAAAGAATCTGGTTTTTGCATCAATAATCCACAACCATCACCTGTTTTTCCATCTGCAGCAATACCACCACGGTGTTGCATGCGATCTAAAGCATGAATAGCTGTTTTAATGAGCTTATGACTTGTTTCGCCCTGTTGATGAGCGATTAAACCAAATCCACAGTTATCTTTTTGTTTGCTGTGATCATAAAGCTGCATGTTGTCTCTCCTAAATATAATACCGGCTTGGTGACAGAGTTAAGAAAAGAATAAAGTTATGCAAAATTTGCATAATTACTCTGTTTTTTACCCAAGGGGAACCGCTAACATTAAACATTTATCTAGCAAAGGTCAATAAAAATAGAGTTTTTGCTCGTAATTTTTTTACATTTCTATAACTTATTGTATTTACTGGTTAAAGCTATCTATTGACCAGCTGGTAAAGTTTTTATTTGCGATGAAATATTCGTTGAATTCGTTTTTTGATATGAAATTATAGCGAAAATGAAATTTTATTACAGTTTTTTGTTGAAAGTTTGTACGTTTGATGAATAAAAAGTTTTATTCAAATTTTATTCACCTTGTCTATACAAGATTTGATAAGTTATTGAAAAGAATTAAGGATATAAAAAAACCAACAAATTGTTGGTTTTTTTAACTAGGTTTTCTAAATTAACTTTAAGGTTGGTATCCGCCGATAACACCTTTGGTTGTGACACTGACAGCGTCATGAGCATGTAACGATTCTAAATGGTTTATTTTAAGCCAAAAGTCGTCAAACTCAGTTGTTAAATTCATGGCATGTTGTAAACGTCGGGCAGCATCTTCACAAAACATTAAGTTTTGACCATTAAGTCGAGCAAACTCTTGTTCATCTTCGCGTTTAACGGCTGCTTGAACTGGGGTTTTTAAAGCGTTTTCAACTAAATCAACAATATCTGTGATCGGAAATTCTGTAGTGGATGCATTTAACTTCACTTTAACTTCTGCCACGGAACGCTGACTATGCGGTGTCGCAACGACACCATCGGTAGTGCCAAGCCATTGGTGAATATCTTCAAGATTAACATCGTCTTGAGTAAACTTTTCTTTAAACGCTTTTTGAATCAACTGTCTAGCAAGTGCAGCCGAGCATGGGCATGTTGACGAATATCTAACATCAACAGCAAGTTCAATAGATAATTTACCTTGGCTTAATAATCCTGTGATAGTAATTGGATACGCTTTCCAACCTTGTTTACCACTAATAAGCGACTTTCTTCGTAAGTGAAAATCACAATTAAATACGACCTTAGCATTATCACTTAATTCTTGATGGCTACTGATAAAACCATTAAGTAAGCTAACTAAACTTTGATAATTTAATTCATTATTATTTGAAAGGTCATCCAATAATAAATACAAGCGAGACATATGAATGCCTTTCGCTTGCGGATCGTTTAAATTAACAAAAGCGTCAACAAAGGCTGAAACCATGCGAGGAGATTCACCTTTTGAAGCGAGCATAATAGGCATTTCTATATTACTCATGCCAACCCAGTCCAACGTCCCTTCAGTTTGGGCAGTGGTATGGTTAGCAATATCAGGCATTGATGTAGACATGGTTTCTCCGAGGTGTCGTATTATGTAAAGGGCTAGGACTCTCTAACTTCAGTCATAATAATAAGATTAGGTGGCTATTCTAAATTATCTCTAAAGCGAGATTATTTGATATACCCGATAAAAGGCGGCTATTTTGAAGGAATTTACCGATAAATGCAATATAAATGGCGGGGTAGAGGGATGAAATCTTGAATATTTAATCCTATTAGCAATTCGGTTATTATTAAATCACTAATGACTTTTTTCGATGAGTTGTTACAATAGAACTAATAATAAAGTAGGGATAAAATTTGTGAATAATATTAATGGGTTAGATGCCAATTTGCTTGCTGGGTATGTAGAAAACCTCGGCAGGGACATTGTTCAGCAGATGTTAGATTTATATATTCAACAATCTGTCGTGTATTTAAAAAGTATTGAAGAAGCGCTAACGGCATGTTCACAAACGTTATGGCAAGAGTCATGTCATAAAATGAAAGGTGCAACAGGAAGTGTTGGGTTAACAGCCGTACATGCTAAATTGGTTGCGATTGAAAAATCAAGCGAAGCGTGGGAGCTTAAGAAAACTTACCTTGCAGAATTAGATGATCTTAATAAAGCCGCAATAAATAGTTTCACTGCTTGGATGTCTAAGCAAAGTTAATCGTCTATTCACTTATTAAAAAGGCTAGTATTTTATCAATACTAGCCTTTGTTATTTCTGCCTTTGAACCGTTTTCTACGGATATATTTTCTAGAAAGTTAAAGTTTAAACTCTTGAACTGATAACTGTAGCTCTTCAGCAAGTCTTGCAACTTCACTACTTGATTCAGCCGTTTGTTTTGAACCGGCAGTCGTTTGTTCTGCGATTGCTACAATCGATTCTAGATTTTCACTGATTTCATGTGCTACCGCGCTTTGCTCTTCTGCCGCAGTTGCAATGGTAGAACTTCGATCAAACGCTTCATGAACAGCATGAGTAATTGTTTCAAGTGCTTTATCTGCTTCTTCACTTTGAATGACACAATCAGCCGCTTGTTTTTTACCGGTATTCATCACAGTTACCGCTTTCTCAGCACCTGTTTGTAATACTTCGATCATATTTTGAATTTCTTGTGTAGATTCTTGTGTTCGACTGGCTAACGTTCTAACTTCATCTGCAACAACTGCGAAACCACGACCTTGCTCACCTGCTCGTGCTGCTTCAATAGCCGCGTTTAATGCAAGTAAGTTTGTTTGTTCAGCAATACCGCGAATAACGTCAAGAATACCACCGATTGAAGCACTGTCTTGTTGAAGTTTATTAATCACTTGTGATGCATCTTCAACTTCGTTAGCAAGAAGTTCAATCGTTTTACGGTTTCTATCTGAGATACCTTTTACGCGTTCCGCTTCATCATCAGCTTGTTTGATTTCACCTAATGCATCATTAGCACTTGAAAGTACACTTTGTGAAGTGCTACTCATTTCAGTTGTCGCCGAGGCTGCTTGTTCTACTTGGGTTCGTTGCTCCTCAATCGCCGTGGTACTTTGTGCAGTAACCGCTGAAGTTTGCTCTGCAGCAGTGGCAAGTTGAGTAGAGCGACTGACAATACCGTTTATTAAGTTACGTAAACTGTCGATTAATAAATTACAGTTTTTTGATAACTGAGCGAATTCATCTTTACCGCTTTCATCAAGTTTTCTTGATAAATCTCCTGAAGAGACAATGTTCAACATTTCGTTAACACGTGATAATGGTCGAGTAATACTGATTAGCGTAAACCACGCAATTACTACGGCTAAACCAATTGAAATCACCATAAGAATAACTGTTAAGGTATTGCCATCACTGACAGAGTCAGCGACTAATGTGCTTGAAGATTTAGTTGTTAGATTCGCTAATTCAACTTGCTTAGCTAAAATCTCATTAACACTCTTGATATCTTTTTCTGCTGCGTCAAGTTTTTCTGTGGCTGAGGCTAATGCATTTAATTGTGTGGTTTTTTGATTGAAAATACTTTCGCTACTGGTGAGTAATCTTGAAAGACTTGAAATAGAAGAATTTACGTCTTCGGCAATATCATCTGCGTTATTTGTGGTTAGTTCCGCATTAATTTCAGCGATTACACGGTTAACATCGTTAAAAGAGTTATTGATTTCTTTTTCGACAATTTCAGCTGATTGTGGATTGATCAAACCACGAAACTCTAATGCTGATGAAACTATGGCATTAAGGTAAGTTTCTAACTGCTCGCCCAATTCTACAGCTCTTTGTAGTTTAGTGTCAGCGAGATCATGATCCGCTAAATCAAGCATTAGGGTGGTCGTGTCATCTGCTTTTTCTTCTAATAAATCAACGTTGTCGATTAAGAGAGCACGTTGCTCAATGCTAATTTTTCGATTTTCGAAAACCGCATCAATATCGCTTTGTAAGGTTGAATAAATGCTATCTACTTTTGAGAGGTTACTTAAAAGGTTTTGTTCACTTTTCACGATGACTTTTAATTTCTTTAGATTATTCGCAAAGCTTGAATTTATCTCGTTATAACTTGTTAAATTATTTGATAAAGGAGTGAGTTCAGTTTGATAATAAGCTCTAAGTGTTAAGTTGCCAATTTGAATTAATTCGTTAGCTAATTCCGTACTACCACTTAACGTTGGAATAGCTAATTCGCTTTGAGTAGAGGTAGCGTCATTAATATTATTTAAATTACTCAGCGAAATAACGCTAGTAATTATAAGTAAAAGCGAAATAATGGCGAAGCCACCAATTATTTTCATTGCAACAGTTAAGTTCATTTACGTCACCAGTTGTATATAGTTAGAGTTTTAGTGAAATATGTCCTTATTATTCGTTTTCGAAACGCATAATAATAAAAATAATACTTCCCTGAAAGATTAGTATACCAATCTTTAAATGATTTTCACCTTTAGTTATTGCTTTATCGTAAGATTTTATGTGATTTTTCTACAAAAATCGCTTTATCATGCCAACGTAAAAGTGTGAGGTGCCCACCCCAAACGCAGCCAGTGTCTAATGCATAAAGGCCTTCAACATTAATTTTACCCATTAAAGCGGCCCAGTGGCCGAAGATCCATTGATAATTTTGTATCTGATTTGTTGTTAACTCATACCAAGGTTTTATGTTATCGGTTGCATCTTCGGGGGCTGTTTTACAGTTAAACTCTAATTTGCCATCTAAATAGCAGTATCTCATTCGCGTGAGGCCGTTGATAGTATACCTAAATTTTTCTGTTTTCGTTTTTGCTTGATACCAATCATTTGGCTTTTCGCCATACATTCTAGCTAACCATTTATTCCGCTGTGAGGAGCTGATTTTTTTCTCAGCAGATCGAGCAGCTGAAATTGCGCTCTCTATTGTCCATTGTGGTGGGAGACCAGCGTGAGACATATACACATTTTCATCAGGTAACTTTCTAAGCAAAGGTTGTTGAGTTAACCAATGGATTAATTTATCTACATCAGGGGCAGATAATAAGGGGGCTAAATAATCAGATTTTTTAGCTTTTTTTATGCCCGCATAAATGGCTAATAAGTGTAAATCGTGATTTCCTAATACGGCTTTGACGCTGTCGCCTAGCGACATTAAATATTTGAGTGTTTTATAGGAGTTTGGACCGCGAGCGACCATGTCACCGGCGACCCATAATTGGTCATTTTCAGTGGAAAAGTTTACTTGCTGCAACAGAGCTTTTAATTCGCTGTAACATCCTTGAATATCACCAACAAAATAAATTGCCATAATTAATTGAGTATATTGGGTAGCGCAAGACGAAAGACTGGAATTTCAACTTGAATATTTTGATTTTGCTTGGTTAGCATTTGATAATGCCCTTGCATAGTACCAACCGGAGTTTTTAATACGCAGCCACTGGTATAAACAAAAGATTTATTCGGCGGAATCGTGGGTTGTTTACCTATCACTCCCTCACCTGCAACCGTTGACGTATCTTCATTGGCATCAGTAATCAACCAATAGCGTGTTAACAGTTTTACATTTTCTTCGCTGTTATTGGTTATGGTTATGGTATAACTAAACACATAACGTTTTTCTAATTCGTTAGAATGCTCTGGAATGTATTTAGTACTAACCGAAACCTTCACATTTGAGTTTTTGGCTAGCGTTAAATTTTGTGCTAATTCACTTGATGAAATATCAGTCATGTTATTTGCCAACAGGGTTATCGGTTACTGGATTATCAGTAATAAAGTTTGCAAGTTTAATATAGTCATCTAACGCTAAATTTTCTGGACGTAGCGTAGGATCAAGCTCCATGGCAATTAATTGTTCAACGGGGATCAGTTTTTTAAAACTATTTCTGATAGTTTTTCTACGCTGGTTGAAGGCCGTTAAACAAACTTGATTCAGTGCTTTTAGATCTTTTACTGGATTCTTAATCGTTTTATGTGGAATTAATCGAACAATCGCAGAATCAACTTTTGGTGGCGGCATAAAGGCTTCTGGACCAATTTCCATCACAGGCATTACCTGACACTGGTATTGCGTCATGATTGATAATCGACCAAATGCTTTACAGTTATGTCCAGATGCCATCCGTTCTACGACTTCTTTTTGTAACATAAAATGCATGTCTTTAACTTTGTCTTTAAAAGACAATAGGTGAAAAATTAACGGGGTCGAAATATTATAAGGTAAATTTCCGAAAATTCTTAAAGGTCGGTCATCGCTCGCTAAACTAGCAAAATCAAACTTTAGTGCATCTTGCTCGTAAATGGTTAAATGTTTAGCAATAAAAGGGTGATAGCGTAAACGATGCGCTAAATCTCGGTCTAATTCTACCACAGATATATCACCGGCACGTTCAATAACGGGTTCGGTTAGTGCACCTAAACCAGGTCCTATTTCTACAAGGTTGTCGCTTGGTTCAGGATTGATAGCATCAACAATTTGACTAATAATAGCGTCATTGTGAAGAAAATTTTGTCCAAACCTTTTTTTAGCTTGGTGACCTAAATGTGAGTTTTTGCTCATTGTTTTCTCTAATTAAACCAGATGATCATTTTACTAGATATCTTGGTGCGCTATTTAAGTTTGATTGTTTGCTAACGTTATCGCGGTATTAATTGCTTGATAAAAACTACCTGCATCAGCTTGACCTGTTCCCGCTAATTCTACTGCAGTACCGTGATCAACCGACGTACGAATAAAAGGCAAACCTAAGGTAATATTTACCGATTTGCCAAAGCCTTTATATTTTAACACGGGTAATCCTTGGTCGTGGTACATGCTTAAAATGGCATCGGCTTTTGATAAGTATTTTTCTTGGAAAATAGTGTCTGCTGGTAAGGGGCCTATAGCATTAATACCTTCGGCACGAAGTTCATCAAGGGCAGGGTTCACCACTTCAATTTCTTCTCGCCCTAAGTGACCATCTTCACCTGCATGTGGGTTAATACCACAGACATAAATTTTAGGTTCGGCAATACCAAATTTTGTCACTAAATCATGATGAAGAATTTGAGTGACTTTTTTCAGCCTGTCTACCGTGATGGCTTTTGAAACATATTGCAGAGGAATATGCGTGGTGACTAAGGCAACACGTAGCCCTTCTGTTGCTAACATCATTACCACATCTGTGCAGTTTGCTTGATGAGCAAAGTATTCTGTATGGCCACTAAATGCGATTCCTGCTTTATTAATCAGACCTTTATGTACAGGACCTGTTACAACAGCATCAAAATCACCATTGATATTTTTTTCACAAGCAATGCGTAATGTTTCAACGACATAATGACCGTTTGCTGAATCAAGCTCACCTATAATACAAGGCGAATCTAGTTCTATCGGCAATATGGTCAAAGTATTTGCTTGATGAGGCGTAGCGGCAAGGCTTTCATCATAAAGGGTAAAGTTTAACTCGACATTGAGCGCTTTTGCTCTATCTCGTAATAGTTGCTCTGAAGCCACAACAATAATTTGTTCCGGCCAGTCTTTTTGAGCCATCTCAATAATAAGATCGGGACCTATACCTGCTGGTTCTCCCGGTGTGACTGCTATACGTCTCACCATTATTCTGAGTCCTGTGCTAAAATTTCAATATATGCTTCATCGCGTAATTCTTTAATCCAACGCGCGCTTTCCATGCCAAATTTACGTTGATATAGCAATTGATGCGCTTTATTTTCATTCATCTGTTGAGTTGCATCTAATGTGCGTCGACCAGTCAGTTTGGCAATGTGCCAACCAAATGATGAACGGAAAGGTTGGCTGACTTCATCTACTTTTAACGCCGCAAGAGCAGCCGAAAAAGCAGGGTCGTATGATCTAGGATCTGCCCAACCTAAATCGCCACCTTTTACTGATGTCGGACCGTCAGAGAACTCTTTTGCTAAATCTGCAAATTCAGCTTCACCTGAGATAATTTGCTCTCTTAATTCTTTTAAGGTTTCTTCAGCTTTCGCTTCACTTAAAATAATTGATGGTTCGATTAAAATATGTCGAGCTTGTACTTCTTCAACTTCAACCACTTGTCGGCCACGAATATCAACAACTTTTACAATACTAAAACCTAAGCCAGTACGAATAGGACCTAATACTGTGCCTTTATCTTTTCCTTCGATAATTTCAGAGAATAATGTCGGCATTTCATTGATGTTTTTCCAACCTAAATCTCCCCCTTCAAGAGCTTTGGCGCCACCTGAAGATGCAATGGCAATTCGAGCAAAGTCACTTCCGTCATTCAATAATGCAATTACTTTTTCAGCGCGAACTTTCGCGGCATTCATGTCTTCTTGGCTTGGCTCTGGTGGAAATTCTATTAAGATATGGCCTAAACGGTATTCGATATCGCTGTTGGTTTGTTCTTTCATAACCGTGAGCAAGTTGGCAATTTCTTGTGGTGAAATATAAATTCTACGGCGAACGCTGTTGCGTCTTACTTCGCCTGAAATAAGTTCTTTTCGAATGTTTTCGCGATATTTTTCGTAATCTAGATTGTCATTCACAATGGCTTGACGAAATTGCTCAAGGGTTAAGTTGTTTTCTCTTGCCATATTGGTGATGGTGTCATCAAGTTGAGCATCACTGACTTGAATCCCCATTCGGCTACCAATTTCCATAACTAAAGTGTCATCAATTAGCTTGTCAATTACCTGAACACGAAGGGCTTTATCACGAGGAAGCGTTTGATTGTTTTTTTCAGCTTGCTGCTTGATGTTAGTAATTAAGTCAGTAACTTCTGACTCAAGGACTACACCGCTATTAACAATTACTGCTACACGGTCAAGCTCAGTTTCTTTAGCATAACTTAATGCTGTTATACTCATTGTGGTTACAGCTAAGGTGATAATTTTAAATAAGGTTTTCATGTAATTTTTAATTCTTCATTTAATTGTTGAGAAAATAAGGGCGTTTATAACCAAAAATACTATCATTGAACATTTCATTCGTATTTATTGAGGTTTGACTGCCACCTAATCCTTTGATGATAAACTCTATCATAAATCCACTGTCGAATTCATCGCGGTTTTCATTAATAAAGTCTTCTTCATCGATATTTGAGTTGATATGACGATGATATGCAAAACGGATCGCCCAACAGCAACTTTCATATTGCAAACCTGCGTAGGTTTCAAGGCTACGCTTATTCTGTAAGTCTTGAGAAATTCTTCCGACAAACTGCCAATCTTTATTCAGACTAAAGTTTGTTAACAGTGATGCTTGCTCTAACTTAGTACCTGAGACACTGCGACTGTAACGATGGTTCAATTGTATTGAGTGATTATTTGTAAATAAGTAATCTAAGCTCGTTTGACTTTTATTGGTAATGTTATCTTTAGTGTTATATTGAATGTCACCACTAAACTGCCAATTTCGACTTAATTGAATAAATACTTCACTGGCCAGCGCTGATTCATCGGCAGCAATACCTTGTTCGGCATCGACGGCAATATTACTGTTGTTCAAATACACGATACGCCCAACACTTAAGCGGAATAACTCAATACTGGCAGGATCTAAAATTCGGCTCGTTATCCCCCAAGAGTATTGATTGGCTTTTGCGATACGGTCAATACCACTAAATCGTTGATCTCTAAATAATCCGTTATAATCGTCTTGCAAGGTTGTTGTGTCGTAAACACCTATCATAGATTGATCTTTATCAGGCACATAAAGATATTGTAATTGAGGTTCTAGTGTTTGAATGTAATCTTTGCCAAATAATGGCATGTCGCGGTCAAAGTTAATTCCACCATGAAAGCGAACTTTTGGGATAGTTCGGTTAACGTTTTCTGCTAAGTTACTATTAGCTGAAAGCCTTTTCTGACGATACGTGGTTTGTAATAATTTGAACTCAGAATTTAAAAACCATGCCGGACTTGATATCGGGAACATTGCACCCGCTTCCAAATGATAACGCTCTGCTTCTGGTAAGTTTCTGTTTGAAGTAGTAAAACGAGTCATTTCAGAATAAAGATCAAATTGCCCATTTAAAAAAGGAAGCGGTTGAAAACTGTTAATTTCAATATGAGGAACTGTTTTGTAACTTGTTTTATGATCGCCAAGTATTTCAAAATCTTGTAGTTGGATTTTGGCCTGCCAATTTTTTTCAAAAAAAGCGAGTTCTCCTACTTGGTAAAGGTAAGCATCATTAGAATTATATTGATTACTTTTGATATCGACTAAATAGTTGTCATCACTGATGGTAGTGTAATCGATATAGGCTCGGTAATTGTCTGAAAAAGTACCGGTATGTTGAAACCTTGCTAGGTATCTTGGGTCATTATTTGCTTTTAATTCGTCATCTTTATACAAGTATTCAATATTGAACGCGCCGTTTTGCAAACCTGATAAATAACGAAGTTCAGTGATTAATTGCGTGCCACGTTTTGACATATATCTTGGTGTTATAGTCGCGTCGATATTTGGAGCAATATTCCAATAATAAGGCGTTTCTATCTCAAACCCTGAACGTTTGGTTGTGCTAATTTTGGGGTATAAAAAGCCTGATTTTCTTTCATTATTGACAGGAAAACTAAAATAAGGAATGTAAAGAACAGGAACATCAAACACTTTAAAGCGAGCGTTATAAGCTTCGCCATAGTTTTCACTTACCGAAATATTAATTTCACTTGCTTGCATTAACCAGTCTGGCGTATCGCCGTAACAGGTGGTAAAGCTTGAATCAATTAAGGACAAAGTACCTTCAGCATTTACTGATATTTTAGCGGCACTACCATGGCCAGGATTCCCTGCTAATTGATAGGATGAATCAGATAATAAGGTTGCCTGCATCGCTTTACTGGCAGTTAATTGGGAAGCAAAAATATCCACACCTTGGTTTTGAAAATGGATATTACCTTGGGCATTAATTAAAGAGTTTTCACGATTTATCTCAATATCATCGGCTTTTATTGTATGTTCTTGGTTGATTAACGTTACCCCGCCTGAAAATTTCGCGATTTGATTTTTTTTAATCATCGAGGATTTTGATAAGATATTTAAGGCTGATAGGTCGTAATTATTGTCGAAAGTATTAATAGGTTGACGCACAGGAACAGGGCAACTAATAACGTTTTGATTAACGTTATTTTCAGTTTGAGCAAATACATTGTTAGTTATCAGGGTGCCAATAATTAATAATAGCGTTGTACGGGAAAAAGGCATTAATAATCCGATAAGTGAAATTCATTTTTACGCATTTTGCGTATCAGAAAGCATTTTAACGTTAAACGCATTAATAATATAGCAATTTTCTTTGTCATGCTAATTGGTTATATTGGCTGGTATGGTGAGTGAAAGGTGGCTTTTTTGGAAGATCTAAGACAAAGACAATTAACGCAATGGTTAATTAATATTTTTGCGTTAAATGAATGTGAATTATCATCGATGAATGGTGATGCGGGATTTCGACGTTATTTTCGGTTTATTAAAGATAACCAGTCGGTAATTGCTGTGGACTCTCCCGTGGATAAATGTAATAACCCCGCGTTTTTATATATGCAGCAACAGTTAAAACACGTAGCGGTTAAAGTACCTGAAGTACTGGCTTATGATGAGCTCCAAGGCTTTATGTGTTTGAGTGACTTGGGAAATAACGAGTTATCAACCGTGTTAACTTCAGACAATATGACTGATTACTATCAGCAAGCGATATCGTTATTGCCAAAAATTGCAAGCATTACACCGCAAAATTTGCCTGTTTATGATGATGCCTTTATTCAACGTGAACTTGATATATTTGTTGATTGGCTATTGCATGAACATCTAAGTATTACGCTTTCTAGCGAGGGAAGTAAGCAGTTACAAAGCTGTTTTGATTTTTTGATATCAAACGCACTTGAACAACCCAAAGTGGTAATGCATAGAGATTTTCATAGTCGAAACTTAATGCTAGTCGATAATGAGTTGGCAACCATTGATTTTCAAGATGCGGTTATTGGCCCTATAACTTATGATGTGGTGTCTTTATTACGTGATTGCTATGTTAAGTGGCCAAGGGAACAAGTAACGCCTTTATTGCATTATTTTATTGATTTAATGTCAACGCAATTCTCTCTGTCACATATAAGTGAACAACAATGGCAAAAGTGGTTTGATTTAATGGGCTTGCAGCGTCATATTAAAGCTTGTGGTATTTTTGCCCGTTTATTTCATCGTGATGGTAAAACGGGGTATCTCAATGATATTCCATTAACCTTATCTTATATTGTGGATATTAGTGCAGAGTATCCACAATGCCGTTTTTTACACCAATTAGTGCAAGAAACAGTGATACCGACATTATCTAAAAAAATACCCGTTGAACCCACATGAAAGCGATGATTTTAGCCGCAGGTCGCGGCGAAAGAATGCGACCTTTAACAGATAAATGCCCAAAACCACTTCTGTGCGTTGCCGGGATTCCTTTGATTGAATATCACATCAAAAAATTAGCCAAAATTGGGGTTAGTGATATCGTGATAAACCTTGCATGGTTAGGTGAACGTATTGTTGATTATTTGCAAGATGGTGAAAAATTTGGCGTGAATTTTCAGTACAGTTGGGAAAACGATGGCGCGTTAGAAACGGCTGGTGGCATTATTAAAGCTTTGCCGAAGTTAGTTGAGGGAAATGAACCTTTTTTAGTGGTTAATGGTGATATTTATATCGATTATGATTTCTCACCATTACCTCATTTAACAGAAAAACAACAAGCGCATTTGTGGGTGGTTGATAATCCGCCTCATAATGTGTCAGGCGATTTTTATTTAAATGATGGCGTATTACAAAGTAAGCAGCAAGCTGAATGGGAAGGAAAAACCGAAATACAAAAAAACTGTTTTACTTTTAGTGGTATTGGTTTATATCGACCGTCATTATTTCATGCATATCTAGATCATAAGGTAATGCCATTAGCCCCTATTTTAATATCAGCTATGAAACAACAACAAGTGAGCGGTGAAAAACTGTCAGGCGTATGGACTGACGTTGGCACACCAGAGCGATTGCAACAACTTAATATGAAAATACAGGGTATGGGATAAATGAGAGTTTGGGGTAAAGTATTTGGCTTTTTATTTGGCTTTATGTTGAGCAAAAATATTTTTGGCGCTTTGCTTGGTTTATGGCTAGGCCATCGATTTGATCAAGGAAGCGGTTTTGATTTTGATGGCTTAGCAAAACAAACGGATGAAACACGCCAAGCAAACTTTTTTTATAGCACCTTTGCCGCTATGGGGTTTGTTGCGAAAGCGAATGGTCAGGTTACTGAGCATGAAATTGCATTTGCTAGTGCATACATGGATAAACTCGGTTTAAACAGCGAAATGAAACAGCAGGCTCAAGATGCTTTTAGAGAAGGAAAAATGGCGGGTTTTCCACTTGAGGACCATTTAAAAAAATTCAAAAGAAGCTGTTTTAACCGACAAGATTTATTGTTACTTTTTCTTGAAATTCAAATACAAGTGGCCTTCGCTGACGGTGACTTAGATAGTACGGAAAGAGCGGCTTTACATCGTATAGCAAAAATATTAGGGTTTTCTGTTTACCAGTTAGATCAACTGTTGGAGATGATCATCGCGGGTGCTAATTTTCATCAACAAGGCACTAAAGGGGCGGCAACCGAGCAGCAATTAGACAACGCCTATAAATTATTAGGGGTAGATAAATCTAGCTCTGCTCAAGAAATTAAAAAAGCTTATCGAAAGCTCATGGCGCAACATCATCCAGATAAACTCGTCGCGAAAGGGTTACCACCCGAAATGATGGACGTAGCTAAACAAAAAACGCAGGATATTCAAGCGGCTTATGAAATGATTAATGACATAAAGAAATAAACTGTTTCGTACGATAGTCAATGGTATACATAGGGCGAAAATGATACTTGTATCAAGTAGTCATATACTTGGTAGGCAAATCCTATTGAGGCACTCTAAATTAAGGATAGATATATGAATAAAGTTATAATTTTCATCACGTTTTTGTTTTTGTCGTTTAACGTTTTCGCGGATAAACAAGCCGATAGACAAGAAGTGCTTGATATGAGTAAAGCAGTACTAGCTAAACTTTACCAAGAAGAACCGAATGTTAAAGAGAAAATAGCGGATGCCAAAGGTTATGCTGTATTTTCAAATATTGGTGTAAATTTAGTCTTTTTTTCTGCTGGAGGCGGCACAGGTGTCGTGCATGATAATGCGTCTGGTAAAAATACTTATATGAATATGGCCTCTGCAGGGGTAGGTATAGGATTTGGTGTAAAAGATTTTAGTGCTGTGTTTGTTTTTCATACTCGTGATGCGCTTAATAATTTTATTGAGTATGGTTGGGACTTTTCCGGTCAAGCGGATGTTGCGGCAAAATCAGGTAAAAAAGGCGCGGAAGGAAGTAAAGCCGTTACGGTTGTTAATGGGGTTTCAATTTATCAAATGACGGAAAATGGTTTAGCGTTACAAGCTACTTTACAAGGTACAAAGTATTGGGTTGACTCTGATCTTAATTAATTGCTGAATCCTTGCTTAGAAATTAATATCAAATCACGACTATTCACTAAAGCGTTTATCCAGATTCCATTAAGATAAACACTACTTTATTAGACTTACCAGCCAATTGACTTTAACCAGCCATTAATCTCTTTAATAAGTGACTCTGTTGGGTAGTAGCCAGTGTGCGTATTGTAAATTTTCTTTTGCCGATAATTTGATTTCAATTCTTGATTGACGAATTTTTTCCTTAGTTTCATGCTACTCATAACGAGGGGGTTGTCAGCTTTTAGGTATAAATCGAGTACTGGTAACTCTAATAAAGATAAATTTTTGGCCGCGCTGACATTCGCTTGTATATCATTTAAATGAGCACTAAGCATAATGAATGCGGTTGGTTTTTCGGCTAAGGCTTCTTGATAAATATTTAGCAATAACGCCGCATGGTGCCCTTCAGCGACAACAAGAATTATGCCTGGGTAGCCTTTTGCATTTTCTGTAACTGCGGCAATTATTTTCGCTAGTTGTTGTTGATAATCGCCTAGTGTTTTACTATTTTCTTCATCTCTTGCTGTTTGTTCAATCGCGTAAGATGGATAGTTTTCGGGTTTATTAGGGGGCTGGACAGCTATTGTTGTCCATCCTTGATCAGGAAAACTTTTTCTTAAAGCATTGAGTGCTTTGGGACTTGCCGCGGTTTGCTGCCAATCAGGCAGTAAAATCATCACCCCTTTGTTGTTTATGGCATTGTTGGTGGTTACTAAAGTGGTATGATCTTCAGGCCCAACCAATACCGGCTGAATGATTTCTGCAGCTAAATAATGTTTAAGATCGTTCTTTTTAGTGGTTAGCGCATTAACAGGCGCAACAATATCAATATTACTTCTTAAGTGAGATTTATTGCTGTCTGATGCTTCTTCGGAATTGGCGGTTACATCCTTATTACCAACTTCCGATCCCTCTTGCTTTTCTTCGCTTTTTTGTGCTGAAGGATCATTTTGTTCTTGGTTAGTGTTTACCGTATCTTCTTGTTGAGCGGCAAAGGCATTCGTAGTTAACGAAGAGAAGGCAATGACGATGAATAATATGGAGAAAAGTAAGCAATGGCGAGTCACAAGTAACCTATCAGTGTTGGTAAATAAATTGAACATTATATCGGCCGATTATCGAATTTCTCCATTACATTATCTTTATTAATAATAATCAAACGATTTTTAATACTAGGTTTTAAATGAATCTTGAGTCATTTAATTAAATGGGCACATAGCGTTAAAGGTGATTGTTTGTGTTGTTACTGGATGTGTGATGGTTAACCATTGAGCGTGCAGCTGTAATCTTGGGCTAATAGTCAGGGCTTTATCGTGCGCATAAAGTCTATCACCTAAAATAGGATGCCCTAAAGACAGCATATGTACCCTTAATTGATGCGAGCGACCCGTAACTGGCGTTAATTCAACTAAGGTTGAATTTTCTTGATACGATAAAACGCGATAATGAGTCAGCGATTTTTTGCCGTGTTGATGATCTACTTTTTGTTTTGGTCGATTAGGCCAATCACAAATTAACGGTTCATCTACTGAACCTGTTTGGCTTTCTACTTTACCGTATACTCGAGCGATATATGATTTTTGAGTCTGACGCTTTTCAAATTGTCGACTGATCTCAACATGTGCCGGTTTATTTAACGCCATTAAAATAATGCCCGAGGTGGCCATATCTAATCGGTGCACAATTGTGGCGGTCGGTAATACTTTTTGCACTCTGTTTTGTAAGCAATCTTTATGTTCAGCTAAACGGCCAGGCACCGTGAGTAGGCCGCTTGGCTTATTCAACACCACTAAATCGTCATCTTGATAAACAATATCAAGATAAGGCGTCATCGGTGGACGATAAATAAAATCAGGATTTGCGGCCAATTGATACTCTCTACTTGTTATTTTACGGTTTGATTAAGCAGAGTTGTTAGTAACTAGTTACTAACAACCACCAAACGAACAGCTTCAAACTTTAACTGTGCTTTATGAATATAATTGGTTAATTCACTTTGCTGAACTTTAATAAAGTCTAACTCTTCTTGGCGAACACTTGGGTTAATCGCTTTTAACGCAGTAAGGCGTGAAAATTCTTGTTCAAGCTTGTCCTGCATACTTGTTTGAGCTTTGGCTTGAATGGCAGCAACTTGTTGTTCGGCATGTTTTTCTGCTTTGGCAACAAGCGGTGTCACTTGATCTTTCAACGCTTTCACTAATTGTAAAGATACTTGTTTTTTTACCGGGCTCAGTTGTTGATCTAAAATCGCTTCACTGACTTTATCAGCTAAGTCATTGCCATTTTTATCTACTAATACTCTGATCGGAGTTACCGGTAAGTAGCGATTTAATTGCAATTGACTTGGCGCAATCGCCTCAATAGTAAAAATACACTCTAAAAAGAAGGTGCCTGCTGGTAATGCCGGATTTTTTAATAAACCGATACTGGCATTGCCTATTTCATCTGAAAGCACTAAATCCATCGCGCCAGTCACCATAGGGTGATCCCAGGTTAATAAATGATAATCTTCGCAGGCTAGGGCGGTATCTCGGTGAAAAGTAATGGTGGTGCCATCGTCAGGTAAGCACGGAAAGTTACCGGTTAGCATATGTTCCGTTGGTTGTAAGGCAATGGCATTGTCTGATTTATCATCTTGCGCAATACCAAAAACATCAAGCACTTGAAACATAAATTGTGGTAAGTGAATTTGGCTATCTTGTGCAATGATGCGCTCAACGAGTTGCTCGGCTTTACCTTGCCCTGATGAGTTTAACTCTAATAATTTATCTCGACCAGATTCGAGGTCGGCTTTCAACGATAAATGTTTTTCATGGCTTAAGGAAATAAATGAAGCAATGTCTTTTTCATCTGCAGATGCCGATAAAGTTAATTGCGTTAACTGTTCATAAAACGCTTCATATACGGCGCGACCAGTAATACATGTGTGCTCAAAGGCATTTAACCCTTGTTGATACCATTGAAATAAAATGCTTTGTGCAGAATGCTCAAAATAAGGTACATGTAATTGTATGGTTTGTGTTTGACCAATACGATCGAGTCGGCCAATGCGTTGTTCTAATAAATCTGGATTGCTTGGTAGATCAAATAACACCAAATGATGGGCAAATTGAAAGTTACGTCCTTCACTACCAATTTCTGAACATAATAATACTTGTGCGCTATCTTCGTCCTGAGCAAAATAAGCCGCTGCTCGATCACGTTCAAAAATACTTAAGCCTTCATGGAAAACTGCCGCTCTAATACCTTCTTTTACGCGTAAAGCGGTTTCTAGCTCAATAGCCGTTTGGGCATGTGCACAAATAACTAACACTTTTTCTTTATTTAAAGCACCGAGTAATTCAATGAGAAAATCGACACGCGGGTCAAAATCGTACCAATTTTCAAGGCCATCCAAGCCATATAACATTTCTGGCGTCGCGATGTATTTGGTTTGCTTATTGGTTTTTAATTGCTCGATATTATCGCTGAGTAAAAAGTCTTCAATTTTATCTTGATACTGTTCGGGTAAAGCAAGTGGCGCAGCATTTAACTTTCGCTCAGGAAAACCTTTGATGGTATTGCGGCTATTTCTAAATAAAATACGCCCTGTTCCATGGCGATCGAGTAATTGATTTAACACAGATTGCCTAACGGTATCTTGTGCGGCTTCATTTTGTGCTTGGTTAATTTGCGCAAGTTGTTCACTGATGTCACTTTCTTTTAATAAGTGCTGAAGCGTCTCAATTTGCGGTTGTGTTAACGCTTCTTTCGCGACTAAGGCATTCGCAGCATCGGCAACTTCAGTGTAATGTTGCTCTTCTTCAATAAAGGCTTCGTAATTATAAAATCGATCTGGGTCTAATAAACGCAAACGAGCAAAGTGACTTTCATGACCTAGCTGATCAGGTGTTGCTGTTAATAACAAAACGCCTGGAATTGTTTGCGCTAATTGCTCAACACATAAATATTCGGTGCTGGCGTTATCAACTTGCCAATTCAAATGATGCGCTTCATCGACAACCATTAAATCCCAATCTTCGGCGATTAATGACTCATACCACTCAGGGTTATCGGTAATAAAATTTAAGTTGACGAGTACTAATTGCTCAGAGCTGAATGGATTTACTTCTTCGCCTTCATCAGCAGAATTGGCTATTTCTTGACAGCGGCTTTCATCAAAAATACTAAAGCGTAAGTTAAAGCGGCGTAACATTTCTACTAGCCATTGATGCATTAAAGACTCAGGCACAATAATTAAAATACGTTGTGCACGACCGGTGACGAGTTGTTGATGAATAATTAAGCCCGCTTCAATCGTTTTACCTAAACCCACTTCATCGGCTAATAAAACACGTGGAGCAAAGCGACTGCCGACTTCTTCGGCAATGTATAATTGGTGAGGAATTAAACTAACGCGTCCACCCGTTAATCCGGTTAACGTTGATTGCTGTTGTGTACATTGATGATGTAAGCAATCTTTGCGTAATCTGAACCAGTCTAAACGATCCACTTGGCCATTTAATAATCGGTCATGCGGTTTATTAAATTTAATAAAATGATCAATCATCACTTCTTTTAATTCGGTTTCCTCACCAGTATCTTTGCGTGTGCCTAGATAAGTGATCAAACCTGACTGTTCTGTCACTGAGTTTACTTCAAGTTGCCAGCCTTCATGGCTTGGAATAATGTCGCCTTGATTAAAGATAACTCGAGTTAACGGAGCATTATCGCTTGCATATTTGCGTATGTCGCCGGTAGCGGTGAACATAACGGTGACAAATCTATTTTCAACACTGGTTACTGTGCCTAATCCTTGATCTGACTCTCCATCACTGATCCAACGTTGTCCTGGGTGAAACGACATAAATAACTCCAAAAATACTCTGTCAACTTAGGCTGTATAAATATGAAAAGTTTACGGCCGAAAAAAGGCGCTATGTTAACGTTAATCATAGTTGTGATCATTAAAAATATCTGGAAATTTTCCACTGCTATCAAAGTGATTAAAATATATGAAATTTTTCATGTATTTTAGGGGAAGATAAAGTGTGACTCGTGATGAAAGGGCTATAAGTATAACTCAGTTATAGCCCTGTTTAGTTTACTTACTTAACGCCAAGCTCTTTCAAACGTTCAAGCAAATAGCTTTCTTGGGTATGTCGTTCAGATAAAACAACTTCGTCTCTTGGGTGTAAAAATAATGGAAGAGAGATACGTGATTTTTTTGCATTTTCTCCTGTTGGATTCACCACTCTATGACTGGTCGATGGAAAATATCCCGCTGAAGCTTCTTGTAGCATATCGCCAATATTAATAATGAGATGACCAAAATCAGCAGGTACGTCTATCCAAGTACCATCTTTTTCTTGTACTTGCAGACCCGGCTCGTTTGCTGCAGGCAAAATCGTCAATAAATTAATATCTTCATGGGCTGCTGCTCTAATTGCTCCAGCTTCTTCATCGCCTGTTAATGGTGGATAATGTAATACTCTTAATAAAGTATTTGGCGTGTCTTTAATCATATTTGATAAAGGCTCGGAATAATTTTTAGCTACATCAGCTGGACTATATTTTTCTACCCAATCAAGCAATTCTGCGGCTAAACCTGACGCTTGTTGATAATAATCTGTAATATCTTTTTTTAATGAATCAGGAATGCGGCCCCAAGGATAGATATGAAAATATTCTTTAATATCTTTTTGCTTGTGGCCTTTAGCCGTTTCAGAAATTTCTGGTGCAAAATAACCATCTTGCTTTTCGGGGTCAAATGCATAGTTATGTTTATCTTCTTGGCAAAAAAATTCATACCAATCGTGATAAATGGACTCGACTAATGCTTGTTGTATTGGATGATTGGTGAGTACACCAAATCCAGTTTCTCGTAAGCTTTCAACAAAGCGTTGCCCTGCATCTGCAGAGGTATAGTCTACAACTTGAACCTTCATGAGTCTTTCCTTCATGTGTCTAAATGATATTTTACTAGTATAAAGTAAATCTTGTCTAAATGGTCAAAAAAATAGAGTTTACCTAAATACTATCGATAAAGGCAATCGCTCGCTATAATCAAATCACTTATTCTTAATTAATTGAACTTATTTTTATGAAAATTTCGGCGATTTTTGCAGTAACTGCTGTCAGTGTTTTATCCGCTTGTGCTACACAAGAAAATGCCTGCGAAGATGTCACTTTGGCGTCAGAGCAAATTCAAGAATGTCAGTTATTACAACGAAAAATTACGCAAGCCAAAGGAAAACCATTAATTCGAACCGAATTAGAAAGACGTTATCAGCAAGATTGTATCGATGTGAGATATTATCGGGATGATCATCAACAAGGGATTTGTGGTAATAAAAAAAACCTTGAAGAAATAAAAAAAACAGGCATTAAACAATAAATGTTAAATCCTTGTTATAAAGGTTAGATTGCGCTGGAAATTTGTAGAATTTGCAGTCATTATGCAATGACTTTAATTAAGGAAACTTTAAAAAAGTATGACGAAAGATATAACTAATTATATGAATTCATTATCAAAAGAAGATGAAGATTTAGCGAAAGAATCTATTCTTTTATTGAATAAATATCGTAAATTAGAAGAACGTTATACGGCTTTATTTACCTTAAATCAGCTTTCAAATGACTGTGCAAATTTAAATACTTTTTATCGTCAAGTACACCATGCAATTGCTTCCATCATGGATGCAAAAAACTTTTATATCGTTCTATACGATCAAGTTTTCGCTACCTTAGAGTTTGTTTACCATGTCGATGAAAAAGATAATACTCCCCCAGGTTGTGTTGATTATGATGAGTTAAAAGGTTCTATGACTTGTCATGTTATTGAAACGAGTAAGCCTCTATTAGCGACACCTAAAGTAGTTAAGCAGCTTCAATCTCAAGGGAAGATTAAAGACATGGGGACTATCGGTATCGATTGGTTGGGGGTACCGTTAATGAGTGGTGGTATGGTCATGGGAGTGATGGCCGTGCAAAGTTATAGCGACTCTACTCGTTATCAAGAAAATGACTTAGATATGCTAACGTTTACCGGGCAGCATATTGTATCAGCGATGGAACGTTTACAAGATAGAGAACGGTTACAGAAAGCGGTAGATGCTCGAACGAAAGAACTGATGAGTCAAATTCGTGAACGAGAAAAGTCAGAACTATTGCAAGAATCTTTATTTCGAATTTCTGAACTAACCAATGATTCAACGATTGATATCGACAAATTTTATGACATGGTTCATAACATTGTTGGACAACTGATCAATGCTGAAAACTTTTATATTGCTAAATACAATAAAAATAAAGACTTATTATCTTTTGTTTATTATTCCGAGCAAGATGAAGGCTCAGATGATATCTCGCGAAAATTTGAACCAAGAAAATTCTCTAAAGGCTATACAGAGCTTGTTATTCAAAAAGGAAAAACCGTCTTACTTAATCTTGATGATATGCTTGCTTTAAATAAAGAAGGCAAGACAATCAAGCCTGATGGGAAAACTAAGTCATGGTTAGGCGTACCTTTGATACAGTCTAACGAAGTCATTGGTGCTATGGTTATTCAAAGTTATCAATCCAATGTGCTTTATTCAGAGCAAGACGCTGAACTGTTAAATTTTGTTTCGCAACATGTCTCAACTGCTATTAAGCGTCGAGAATTAGCTGAATTTGAACGAAAAACTCAAGAATTATTGGAGCAACAAGTAAAATTAAGAACTGCCGAACTTGAGGAGGAAATTAAGCAACGCGAACAAATGGAACAACAACTTAAATATACCGCGTCGCACGATAGTTTAACTGGCTTACCTAATCGCACTGTTTTTCTTGATTTACTGAACCATGCTATTGCTTGTAATAAACGTCGTCCTGAGTTTCAGTTTGCCGTGCTTTTTCTCGATTTAGATCGATTCAAAGTCGTCAACGATAGTTTAGGACATCATGCAGGTGATATTTTATTAAAAAAAATAGCCAATGAATTGTCTACCATCGTTAGAAATAAAGACACGGTTGCTCGTTTAGGTGGAGATGAGTTTGTCATTTTAATTGAAGATTTAGATACGCCGAAAGAAGCGTATGATGTAGCACAGCGGATCACTGAGCTATTATCTGCGCCATTTATCATCTTAGAGCAACCGGTATTTATTGGCACCAGTATTGGCGTGTTATTTAATGATACTCGTTATGACAGTGCTGAAATCATGCTACGCGATGCCGATACTGCCATGTATCACGCAAAAGATATGGGTAAAGGACGTTATGAAGTCTTTGATTCAAGTATGCATAAAAAAGTACAAAATGCTTTATTGCTTGAAGCGGATATTCGCGAAGCCATTCAACAAAAAGAGTTTGTACCCTTCTTCCAACCTATAGTGCGATTAAGTGATAATGAAATTGTTGGCTTTGAAGCGTTAGCCCGTTGGAAAAGTGAAAAACGTGGTTTTGTATATCCGAATGATTTTATCCCTCTTGCTGAGGAAACTAAACTCGTTTTAGATATTGATTTTCTTATTTTAGAAAAATCATGTCGACAATTAAAAAATTGGCACGTTGAATTTAATCGTGATGATTTATACGTGAGTTGTAATTTATATTGTGAACACTTTTTTAGTCCTAACTTATCTAAAGATATTGCTACCATTATTAAAAGAGTAGGGCTAAATGCTCGCCATTTAAGAATAGAGTTAACAGAACGCGCCTTGTTAGAAAATAGTGATATAGTTTTAGAAAATATGATGGCGCTTAAAAAAATGGGCGTTAAAATTTTACTTGATGATTTTGGTACAGGGTATTCGAGTTTAAGCTACCTTCACCGTTTTCCTATTGATGTTTTGAAAATAGACCGATCTTTTATTAATAACGTTCATGAGTACAATAATCACCAAGCTATTATTAAGACGATTATTGATCTCGCGACCAATTTGCAAATGGCTACCGTTGGTGAAGGTATTGAAAATCTAGCGGATGCAGAGTTATTGACTCAAATGGATTGTATCTATGGTCAAGGTTATTATTTTTACAAGCCGATGCCGCCTCATGAAATGAGTGAATATTTGGCTTAACTTTACTTAATTAAGCGATATTGGCGTAATAATTTTCCATTTTTTCACAATAACAGTAGAAATCTAGTTCTTAAAAGGGACTCCTTGCTATACTTAACGCCTCATTTATTTATTACAGATCTTTTATTTTGACCAATCTTGCTTTCTCGAACACTGCTTTATCACCTGAATTGATTAAAAACCTTGCTACCTTAGGCTATCAGGAGATGACTCCAATTCAAGCACAAAGTTTACCGGCCATTATTTCGGGTAAAGATGTTATTGCTCAAGGTAAAACTGGCTCAGGGAAAACAGCAGCTTTTGGTTTAGGTTTATTACATCATTTAAATGTGAAACGATTTCGCGTACAAGCGATGGTGCTTTGTCCTACCAGAGAGTTAGCGGATCAAGTGGCAAAAGAAATTAGAAAACTCGCTAGATCTATTCATAATATTAAAGTGTTGACCTTATGTGGTGGCACGCCTACCGGGCCTCAAATAGGATCTCTAGAACATGGTGCACATATTATTGTTGGAACACCTGGTCGCATTGAAGATCATTTACGAAAAGGTCGGTTAAATTTAGAAGAATTAAAAACGTTAGTATTAGATGAAGCCGACCGAATGTTAGAAATGGGCTTTCAAGATGCATTAGAACTGATTTTCTCTTTATGTCCCACGCAACGACAAAACTTACTATTTAGTGCTACTTTTCCAAAGCAAATCAAACCAATCACCGAACATATTATGAAAGATCCACTTATGGTTAAAGTGGAATCTAAACACGAGCACTCTTCAATTAGCCAATTTTTTTATCAGGTTGATAATGACGAGATGCGTATTGCTGGCGTGCAAAAATTGTTGATGGTTAATCAACCTGAATCAGCGGTGGTTTTTTGTAATACCAAAATAGAAACACAGGAATTAGCTAAGGCATTGAAAGATTATGGCTTTAGTTGTGCAGCTCTCAATGGCGATTTAGAACAAAGAGATAGAGATCAAACCTTGATTTGTTTTGCTAATAAAAGCGTTCATGTTTTAGTGGCAACCGACGTAGCTGCTCGTGGCTTAGACGTTGAAAACTTAGATATGGTGATCAATTATCAATTAGCGCACGATCCTGAAATTCATGTCCACCGAATTGGCCGTACCGGTCGCGCAGGAGGAAAAGGTTTAGCCTGCACTTTGATGAGCCATAAAGAAGCGCATAAAGCGATTAAATTGGAAGAGTATTTAGGTATTTCGATAGAGCCTGAAGAGTTATCTGAATTGGTGATTGAAAATACCCAAATTAATCAAGCAAAGATGGTGACTTTACATATCGATGGTGGGAAAAAACAAAAATTACGTCCAGGTGATATTCTTGGTGCTTTAACAAGTAATAAAGCCATTCGTGGTGAGCAAATTGGTAAAATTCAAATTTCTGCAATTGCTGCATTTGTCGCTGTAAATCGTGATATTGCTGATCTAGCTGTTAAAACAATTGCGAATGGAAAATTAAAAGGTAAGAAATTTCGTGTCAGAAAATTAGTTTTATAACGGGGGATTTTTTAGCGAAATTTTTTAGCGAAATAATACGGAGAGTTAAAAAGCTAAGTTTTGACTCTCATCCTCTTCTTGATCAATTATTTCATCTTCATCCTGATCAAAGTCGGGCTCATTTTCTTCAGATTTTATCGTGTCGTGAAAAGTTTCTAAGCTATAATGTCCGCTATATATTGCTTGCTCTGATTCTTCGGAAATTTTTCCCAACGCAAGGACGGCAGGTCCTGTCGGCTCAGCTAATACGTAGGTGATGCCGTTATGCTCTACAGTAATATCATCGTCTTTTGGTGCGACTTTGATACCAATAAAGGCATGATTTTCAATGTAAATAAGCGCCAACTTTATTCTTGGCATTAATACTCTTAACAAGGTTGCTGTCAGCGTGACTTTACTGTCACAGTCTCCTTGGTTCTCCCATAATAATTTAAGAGGAGGGCTAAAGCCTGCACCTGAAGAGGTGATTCTTGATTCTAGTGTGGAATATGGAATATTTTGTACAAAACCTAAAACATAATTTGAAACCTTACGAATGTTTTTAATTGAAGATTTTTCTAAAATAATGGTTTTTAGGGATTTCAGATCTGGCACTGACTCTAAAGCAATTCTACCATGATCGGGCTTAATCGCATTAGTTTGGCTGGGGGTAACAAACTGATGATAGTATTTTTTAGTTAAATACTCTTGGTTAAATGTTTGTTCAAGTTGGCTGATTTTTTTGGCGGTATTTTGTAATAATTGCTCATCTGTACTTTTCAACTCTGCTTGAAAAATGCCATTTTCTTCATTAAAAACAATTTGTACTCCTTGAACTGGTGCTTTTTTGAAATGTTTTTTCAATGACTTATTAACATATTCCTGAGCCAGCTTCGTTTGGTAAATTGAAAAATCTCGATAACGATCAAATATTTCTTGTTTTGGTAGGGAAAAACTAATTGATTGTTGCTCGTTTTTATAATCAAACCATTGATAACTAAAATGAAATTTAGAATCAATCAGCTGTTTCGAAAAATGGCTTTGCTCAGCAACAGAAAGTGCACTATATGAAAATAATGCAAAAACAAAACAGAATGCTTTTGTCGCTTCTATAATAGATGAACGGAACAAAGTCTTTTTAATCATGAATTAATAATAGTTGCTTTACATGGCAATTTCGAATAATCACTTACTTTATTCAACCTAGCGATGAAGGACAAGTAATTTACCTCGAAAGGCTTTACATTTACTGAAATTACGCTATATTCAAACGATTGTTTGAAATGTGCGTTTTAATTTTAAGGTGAAAGACATGGCTGATTACCAAGCTCCGATAAAAGATATGAATTACCTGCTTTATGATGTTTTTAAAAATGATCAATTGTGGGCAAGCTTGCCAAATTTAGCAGATCACGTTGACCGTGATACCTCTGAAGCAATTTTATCAGAATGTGCAAAAATAGCAGAACAGGTTATTGCTCCCTTATCAAGAGAAGGTGATGAAGTAGGAGTGAGCTTTGACAATGGGCGTGTCACCACTGCTCCTGGTTATCAAGCGGCTTTTAAAACTTATGCCGAAGGTGGTTGGACAGCGTTAGGTGGTGACGTTAATTACGGCGGCATGGGAATGCCTAAAGTGATCACTTCTTTACATGAAGAAATGCTCTGTTCAGCAGATATTTCATTTTCATTATATCCTGGCTTAACTGCTGGTGCGGGTTTATCTCTTGCGAAACATGCGAGTGAAGAAATTAAACAGCGATATTTAACACGTATGTATAGCGGCGAATGGTCAGCTACTATGTGTTTAACAGAGTCTCATGCCGGCACAGATTTAGGCATGATCCGTACTAAAGCAATCCCTCAAGAAGACGGTAGCTACAAAATTACGGGTAATAAAATATTTATTACCGCAGGTGAACATGATTTAACTGAAAATATTATCCATTTAGTGTTAGCTAAATTACCCGATGCACCAGCAGGACCAAAAGGAATATCACTTTTTGTCGTGCCTAAGTTTTTAGTGAATGATGACGAGACAATTGGCGAGGCTAATCAAGTATCTTGTGGTTCAATAGAGCATAAAATGGGGATTCATGCATCAGCCACTTGTGTGATGAATTTTGATGATGCCAAAGGTTATTTAGTGGGGGAATTAAACAAAGGTTTAGCCTGTATGTTCACTATGATGAACTTTGAACGTATAGGTGTGGGGATTCAAGGTTTAGGTGCTGGTGAGCGCTCTTATCAAAATGCGCTTGAATACGCGAAAGATCGTGTGCAAAGCCGATCGCTTTCAGGTGTGAAGTCGCCAGAAAAATCAGCCGATTCGATTATGGTTCATGGCGATGTTCGTCGTATGTTATTAAATATGAAAGCATTAAATGAAGGCTCTAGAGCATTATCATTATATATCGCGATGCAGTTAGATATTGCTACATACGGTGAAGGTGATGCGCAAATTAAAGCAGAGAAATTAACCGCTTTGATGACTCCTCTCGCAAAAGCCTTTTTTACTGATCTTGGTTTAGAAAATGCCGTGGCAGGCCAGCAAGTATTTGGCGGTCATGGATTTATTCGTGAATGGGGCCAAGAACAATTGGTTCGTGATGTTCGTATCGCGCAAATATACGAAGGAACAAATGGTATTCAAGCCATGGACTTATTGGCACGTAAAATTGCCGGAAGTAAAGGCGAGTTTATGCAAATTTTCATCGATGATGCTAAAGCATATATTCATGAAACAACTGCTGAAAACATGCAAGAATTTATCGCTCCTCTTACAGAGGCGGTAAATGATCTTCAAAAAACAACGTCAAATATTTTAACGGCAGCCGGTAGAAATATTGAAGAATTAGGCACGTCCGCAAATGACTTTTTACATATCTTTGGCTATACAGCAATGGCGCTTGTTTGGGCAAAAATGGCAGAAGTGTCATTAGCCAAAGTTAAAGAAGATGCCGCGTTTCATCAAAGTAAACTACTTACTGCAAGGTATTATTTTGCGAAACTATTACCACGTAGGTTGTCATTAATGGCAGCTATTAACGCCGGTGCTGAACCATTATTTAATATTTCAGATGATTTATTTTAACGGTATCAAGTCTGTAAATTGAAACTAGCTCTATTTTATAAAAAAAACGCTCAACTTTAATCGTTGAGCGTTTTTTATTATTTAGCAGTGAGTAACAAACTGCTTAAAAAGCGTAGCTAGTACCAATTAATGCCATATGAAGATTGTTATCTTCAATTAAAGGGCTGCTTTCAATTTTGTTATCAAGTGTGGTTGAACTTAACATGCCAAGCACTTTCCACCGTTTATTAATAGAATACGTACTCACTATGCCTAGTGTCGTGTTGGTTGCATGTAGCTCTTCAAAAACAGAAACATTATTTGATAAGACATCTGAGCCAAAATAGCTTTGTACATTATTTTCATCGAGTGCTTCAACTTTTGCCGTTAATGAAACATTAAACCTTTGAGTGTCATACAAACTATAAGCACCTTGAAGGTAAATTTTACCGCTTGAAAGTAAGTTATTTGAGTTTGAAATCACGCCCGTTTCAGCACTAAATCGTCCATTACTATAGGCTAGATTTAAGCCACTAGTGTTGGTATTAGTAGATGATTTTGTAACTGAAGAAAGCCGATAAATACTGTTCTCGTTATTGCTTTTCAACCAATTACTATCTTGCTGGGTGAATGAAATATGGTGATTTAATACGGATTGCTCTGGAAGAATCAGTCCTAGAGATTCAGCACTATTATCGGTAAGGTATTTCGGAATATCGAGTGCATCTAACCCCCATTGAGCAGAAAAGCTTTTGTTTGGATTTTCAGGCAGCTCATTATTAAACGCTACCTTTGCTGAAGCGAATAGATGCGGACTGACTAATATAATCATCAAGACAAATATGTGTTTCATTAATGCTTTCCTTATTATTTTCAAAGCCAATAAATCTTATAAATAGTTAATTTTATTATTATTAATTCATAATTTTAAGGTGAGTGTTAAACCTAAAATTACATTATTTACACTGATTAATTGCTTCAAGTTAACTATAGACCCTGATAAGAAAAAAATAACTATGTTTAAGGTGATTTTTATAAGGCATTGTTTTTAAAATAAACTTTATCTTCTAATGTATAAGTGGAGATTGTTATTTTAAATGGAAGCTTCAATGTATACCTGTTAAATCAGTAATATTGAAAACTCGATTTTCGCAGAAAGATTAGTGTATACTCGCGTTTCTTTAAAAAAGTAGGATGTTAAGTTGCTAGCTTTTATTCGGGTCATTTTAATGACAGCCACTTTAGTCATTATTTGTATTTTTTCTTGTCTATATTGTTTACTGAGACCCTTTCACCGAAATAATGTTTATTATACGGCAAAAGTTTTAGGAAAAGTGACTAAGATCTTCGGCTTGGACGTTGAAGTTCGAGTGCCAGAATCAGTGAAAAATATTTCCCCTGCGGTATACATTTGTAATCACCAAAATAGCTATGATATTTTTACTGCTGCAAATGCTGTACTGCCAAATACCGTTAGTGTTGGCAAAAAAAGTTTAAAATGGATCCCTTTTTTCGGGCAGATGTATTGGTTAACTGGCAATATTCTAATCGATAGAAAAAATACCAACAAAGCCATAAATACCATTGCATTGACAGCTAAAAAAATTCGAGATAAAAATATTTCAGTGTGGTTATTTCCTGAAGGAACTCGTAGTAACGGCAAAGGTATCTTACCGTTTAAAACAGGGGCTTTTAGAACGGCGATGCAGGCAGAAGTGCCAATTATTCCTATCTGTGTTAGTAATATGCATAAAAAAGTGAATTTAAATCGTTGGGATAACGGTAAAATTATTATCGAGTATATGGAACCTATTTCATTGAAAAATATTACTAAAGATAATGTTAGGGCAATTACCAACACGACCCGTGATAACATGAAGGCTCACTTTGAGCGATTAAATATAGAGGCTGAACAATGATAGATGAATCACTACAACAATGGTTTGAGCATACAGAATCACTTGTTTCTGCTTTAATAGAAGACGGTAGTAATGAAGAAGTTCATCATACAATAGAGCATCACTTTTCTTCGGCTGACTTTGAGCAATTAGAAAAAGCGGCTGTTTCTGCCTTTAAAATGGGCTTTGAAATTGAAGAACCTGAAGAAGCTGAATTAGAAGATGGTTCTAAGGTTTTTGCGTTTGATATCATCACTGAGCAGCCACTTGACGAAGATATTTTAAAAGATGAAGCAAAGTCGATGTTTGAATTGGCTAAACAATGCAAAGTTGATTATGATGGTTGGGGAACCTATTTCGAAGAATAATAAAATTAAATAAAAAGGAGTTTAGTATGGAGTGGTTAGAGCAATTATTAAAAGCTGAAACATTATCACTTTTAATACCTATTGTGGCGATTGTGGGTGCTTTCGCTGTTGCGGCACTTAAAGCCCACCATAGACATCAAGAAAGAATTGAAAAAATTAAACAGGGCTATGATCCTGATAATCTTTAAATCATCTTATTTAACTTATACATACAATTAAAAAGTGAAGTTTAGCTTCACTTTTTTATGTCATTGAATTCTTAAAAGATAGCGTATTACTGTTCTTTAACTTTTTGACTGGTGGAGTCGCGAACGACAAGTTGCGGCGTATATTCAGTGGTAATATTATTGGGTGCTTGCTTTCTTGCTTTCGCAATTAATAAATTGGCGGCACCTTCAGCAATTTTCGGATTTGGTTGGTTTGCTGTTGTTAAACGAGGCCATGTTTGGCGAGAAAATGGGCTGTTCTCAAATCCTGTTATTGAAAGCTGCTCTGGTACTGAAACACCCATCAACCTTGAAGCGAATAAAGCACCCGCAGCAATTTCATCGTTACAAGAAAAAATTGCTGTTGGTCGAACTTCACCAGACATGAGTTGTTTCGCACCTTGAACACCTGATTCAAAAGAATATTCGCCATCAATAATCAAACGTTGGTCAATTTCAAGATGATTATCTTTTAATGCTTGTTTGTAACCACGTAATCGTTCAACGGTTGACATATGTTCTGATTGCCCAGCAATAAAACCTATGCTGGTATGTCCTAAATCAATTAAATGCTGAGTAATACTCATTGAAGCTTGGTGATCGTTAACCATAATACAAGGTGCAAGATCGTCAGGAGCATTATCTCCAGACATAATACGTACAACATCTACTTCTAAAGCTAAAATATGCTTCACAAACTCAGGCATTTCGGAAAAAGGAGGGGTAAGTACCAAGCCTGCGATTCTCGAATGTTTTACCATATTGGTTATTTCGTCGAGAATTCCCTCAGAATTTGAATTACAAGGGTGAATTAACAACTCGAAGCCTTGTTTTTTACAGGCGGATAAAATACCGTTTTGCATATCAATGACATAATAGGCATTTGGGTTATCATAAATAAACGCTATGCTATAAGCTTTTGTTCCGGCTAAGTTTCTCGCGGCCAAATTGGGTTTATAATTTAATTCCTTGACGGCTTCCATAACTTTGTCGCGGGTAGGTTGGCGAACAGAGGGCTCGTTGTTCATAACACGAGACACTGTTTTTATCGAAACGCCCGCCTGTTTGGCTACGTCGTTAATTGTCGCTTTCATCTATCCTTACAGCCTTAAATTATAATATTTATTTTGATAGTATTTTTATTATGGAGGGTAGAATATTGCTTTATTGTATAAGCAGCAAGCTTTTATCATAAGCTTAGCTAAAGTTACATGTTAAAGTGTTAAATCGTCTTTAATCATATTTATGAATTGACAGCGCTGTCATTTTTAAATATGGTTACCTCATCAGATAATAAACTATGCATTAGGAAGAGTTATGTCAAGTCGCCAATCTTTAAATAGTTGGAAAAAATTAAGCCAATTGGCATTAAACAAAAAATCTCAACATATGAATGACTTATTTGCGCAAGATAAAGATCGCTTCAATAAGTTTTCAATCGAGCTACCTAAAATGCTTTTAGATTATTCTAAAAACTTAATTGATAGTGAAACTATGTCAACGCTATTTGAATTGGCAAATGAATGCCAAGTTGTTGAGTGGCGTACTAAAATGTTTGCTGGCGAAAAAATTAACAAAACTGAAGACCGAGCTGTATTACATACTGCTTTGCGTCGCAATAGCACTGAACCTTTAATTGTTGACGGCGATAATGTAACGCAAAGCGTGCAAGCGCAGTTAACCAAAATGGAAGGGTTTGTTAATCGAGTCAGAGAAGGTAAGTGGAAAGGTTATTCTGGAAAGCGCATCACAGATATTGTCAATATTGGTGTAGGTGGTTCTAATCTTGGTCCGCAAATGGTAACAGAAGCGTTAAAGCACTATAGCGACCATAGCGTTAATGTTCATTATGTCTCGAATGTTGATGGTGCTCAAATTGTTGAAATTCTTCGTCCATTAGACCCAGAAAAAGTACTATTTATTGTTTCCAGTAAAACATTTACCACAACTGAAACCATGACTAATGCCAAAACAGCAATTAAATGGTTAACCGCTTCTTCTTTTGATGAAAGAGCCGTTGGTAAGCATTTTGTTGCGGTTACGGCAAATAAAGAAAATGCCATGTCATTTGGTATTGAAGAAGATAATATTTTTGGTATGTGGGACTGGGTTGGCGGTCGTTTCTCTCTGTGGTCAGCTATTGGCTTAGCAATCGCGTTAGATTTAGGTTTTGATAAATTCAAAGCGTTATTAGCGGGTGCTGATGAAATGGATCAACATTTTGTTAATGCGCCTTTAGAGCAAAACCTACCTGTAGTGATGGCACTATTAAGTGTTTGGAATACCACATTCTTAGGTTCTAAATCACAAGCTATTCTTCCTTATGATCAAACCTTACATATGCTCGCTGCATATTTACAACAAGCAGAAATGGAAAGTAATGGTAAGTCAGTTTCATGGGATGGTGATGAAGTTGATTACGCGACAGTTCCTTCAATTTGGGGCGAATTAGGTATTAATGGTCAGCATGCTTTTTATCAATACCTACATCAAAGTAACAATGTTGTTCCTGCAGACTTTATTGGGTCAGTTGAAAGTGTGACACCTGTGCAAGGACATCATGAAACGTTAATGTCTAACTTTTTCGCTCAAACTCAAGCATTAATGACTGGCGTGAACGAAGAACAAGTGCGTGCTGATCTAAAAGCGAAAGGTCGAACAGCTGAATATATAGATAAGGTTGCGCCTCATAAAGTTCATAAAGGTAATAGACCAACCAATACCATATTATTAAAACGTATTGATCCTGAAACCTTAGGAAGCCTTATTGCAGCCTACGAACATAAAATATTTGTTCAAGGTATCGTTTTACAAATTTGCTCCTTTGATCAATGGGGAGTTGAGTTAGGCAAAGGGTTAGCAGAAAGCATTCAAGTAGAGTTAGAAGGTGATAGTATTTCTGATAAGCATGATTGCTCGACTGAAAACTTAATTAACTTTTACAAGCAAGCTAAGAAAAAATAACGTTAACGGTTATTTTTTAAAAAGGAATGTTCTCTATGAACATTCCTTTTTTTATGCGTGAAATTGTATTTTTATTCAGAAAAAATTGGTAATTATCCTATTATTAGTAAAAACATCAGAAAATGTGATGATTTTTTCATGTGAAAATAATTTTTTATTAAAAATAAAATTCTTATTTAATAAGTGGTTATAGAAAATATTAGATTAAATCGTGATCAAGTATAGCCATGGAAAGAATTTTTGTGTATGGTTTTATCTAACCTATGACAACGCTGTCATGAAGCAAAAAAGACAGCGCTGTCGTTAATTAAGGTTCTATTAAAATAATTAACATATTTATAAAAACGTGTGTAAGGGAAAGTCGATGTCATCTAAAACATTTAAGAAAGGCGTATTAGCAAGCTCTATCGCTATGATCATTGCAGGTGGTGCTACACCATTAGCAATGGCAGCTGAAGGCGCTGAAAAAGAAATTGAAGTTATTGAAGTTACGGGTATCCGTGGTTCAACAAAAGCAAGCATCAATGGTAAACGTTTTGCTAACTCTCAAGTAGACGGTATAGCTGCTGAAGATATTGGTAAATTACCCGATGTAACTATTACTGATTCACTACAACGTATTTCTGGTGTACAGATTGAACGTGTTGCTGGTGAAGGTGGACCTGTACAAATTCGTGGCCTACCTCAAGTAGATACAACCATGAATGGTGAAACATTCTTATCAGCAACAACAATTGATAGTTCAGGTGCTGATTTAGGTGATTTACCTGCACAATTATTTGGTGGTGTTGATGTATATAAATCAGCAACAGCGTCAAATACTGCACAAGGTATTGCCGGTTCTATTGATCTTAAAACGCGTCGTCCATTTGATATGGATGAAGGTTGGACATTTGCTGGTGGTGTAGAAGCTACTCGCGGTTCAATTACAGAAGAAACAGATCCAACGTTACATGGCTTAGCGTCATACAATAACGGTAAAATTGGTGTATTACTTTCTGCTGTGACTCAAGAAGCAACTTTAGCAACTGACTACAACGGCCATAACGATACATCTGAAAATGGTGGTTTAGGTTGGACTTCAAATAACCATGCGTGGAGTGAACCAGCAGAAGGTGGTGATGTTTATAATATCGTTCCACACGGTTTTACTGCATTTAATAAAACAGAAGAGCGTGAGCGTGATGCATTGCAACTTTCTGTTCAAGCTGACTTAGGCGATGGTTTTGTTTTAACTGCTGACTATTTTTACACAGCACAAGACCGATTCAATGCGCGTTCTGGTTTTAACAACAACAACCGCTGGCAGACATTTGCTCAATACGCTTTTGCAACAAACAGTACAGGTGATACTTTTACTGATGAGGCAGGTAATCCTTGGCAAGCAGTAGATGCATATAAAATGCGTCCTTACCGTTTACAAACATTCACTCAAGCTAACGTAAATGAAGAAAAATCACAAAACTTCAACTTACAGTTAGACTTCGATAATGGTGGCAACTTAACTGGTACTGTTCGTGCAACTCATGCGCGTGCCACAGCTAAAATGCGTCATGCATACGGTGAAGGTGATATCATGAGTATCGACAGTGGTGCATTAGTTTTAGGCCCTGGTGGTCTTAACCCAGCACAATACTGTACAAATGGCGAAGAAATCATCGGCTCTGAAGGTGGTTGTAACGCACAATACTCTACAGGTATTCAAGACAGCGATTTCTTCTTAACACATGACGCAAGTGGTGAATTCCCAGTATTTGGTGGTTTCGATCAACAAGTCATGGGTGGCAAGGGCATGATGTCAGTAGCTGACTACATGGCCGATCTTGATTCATACCACATTGGTGCATTCTCATCTGAAGGTAATACAGATGATGAAGGTGAATTATCGACATTCAGTACTAAGTGGAACTATGCTTTAGACGATCATGATTTCATCACCAGTGTTGATTTCGGTGTTCGTTTTAGTCAACGTAAAGTAGATCATGACCAATTTACATACACATCTGATTTCGGTAACGGTTGTGATATCGCACAGTGGAAAGCGGTAGATCAGCAATACGGTGCAGATTGTGAAGGTCAAGCAGGTACAGGTGAATATGTAGATGGCGTTTGGACACCATACACATTATTAGCACCAACAGCACTTGATCAATACACAACGGTTTCTTGGCAAACAGATTTTGGTAACGTACAAGGTATCCCTGGTATTTGGGTAATTGACCCAAGCAACTTCCGTGATCCTAAGCAGTTCCATAAAGATACGTTTGGAAATGTTGCGCGTACCGAAAATGGTGGTGCTACGTATGATGTTGGTTTAGATGAAATTTCTTATTTCACACAAGTTAACTTCGAATATGAAGC
>NZ_JAUOPE010000016.1 GCF_030546755.1 Colwellia sp. 1_MG-2023 | reverse complement strand
GGAGCAGCCTGGTAGCTCGTCGGGCTCATAACCCGAAGGTCGTCAGTTCAAATCTGGCTCCCGCAACCAATTCTTTATTCCTTCTTGAATCTTAATTACCATTTAATCTTATGTACGACCTTAGGTCGTCAGTTCGCTCTCTTCAAAAATAAGGGGCTCCCGCAACCAATTCTTTATTCCTTCTTGAATCTTAATTACCATTTAATCTTATGTACGACTTTAGGTAGGCAGTTCACTCATTATTAAATTAAAGATCTCCCGCAAGCAATATTTAAACATTGACTATAAGCCAAGCTTTATACAAGGCAACTTTTCATACTTATAACTCATAAAGGTATTTCCTTTAACAACTAAAGATTGATTGCCACCCTTGCAAGTTATATCCTAGCCTTATCCATTCTATTCTAATTAATTTATTTAAATGACTCTTTTTAAAATAGATATATCATTTGCTTTGCTGATATCTGTTTGCTTTTTATTGTTGCAAAGCAATAATGCCAATGCTCAAAATTTACGAGATGCTTGTTTATTAGAAGCAATTAAAAATGCCGAAGAAGAACTTACCACAACACAAATTAAAGAAAAGTGTGACCGATTAAAAGAAAGAAAAATTAAAACTGGCGCTATCTCAAATCGATTGATTTCAGAACGAATCGCTGCATTTGACCCTTATGTAATAACACCACATAAGATGAATTATATATTGCCGTTTTCAATGTCAAATAGGATCAATAAAGAAGCATATGCCTACGATAATTTTGATAACTGGGAAGATAATTTAGAAAATTTTGAAGCAAAATTTCAACTCAGTATTAAAGTACCATTGAATAAAAATGATATCTTTATTGAAGGTGATAGTTTGCACTTTGGTTTTACGTTACAGTCTTGGTGGCAATTGTATTCCAACAATATTTCAAAACCGTTTAGAGAAACTAATTATCAACCTGAGATGTTTTATGTTGCTCCGTTAAATTGGCATCCCTTAGGTAGTAATACTGGTTTTGCTATTGGAGCCGAACATCAATCAAATGGTCGTTCACAACCTTTATCACGTAGTTGGAATCGTGTGTATGTTAACTTTTTACTAGAAAAAGATAATTTCGCACTATCTTTTAAACCATGGTTCAGGCTTAAAGAAAAAGAAAAGGAAAATTATTTAGCCTCTGACGGTGATGATAACCCAGATATAAGTGATTACATGGGGCATTTTGAATTAGGCATCGCGCATAAATGGTCAAAATATGTTTTGTCGTTTGAAGGTCGGCATAATTTTTCACATCACAAAGGCGGTATGGAACTTAGTTTTACTTTCCCTCTTTGGGGAAAGTTAAGGGGCTATGCACAATATACTGCCGGTTATGGCGAAAGTTTAATTGATTATAATCATAGTCAACAACGTTTCGGCTTAGGTATTGCGTTAACCAATCTTTTATAATGTAAATATTATTGTCAAATTCGAGAAATAAAATGTTAAAAACAGGTCGATATCAACATTTCAAAGGTAATTATTATCAAGTGTTACACATTGCTAAACACAGCGAAACAGAAGAGGAACACGTTGTATATCAGCCTGAATATGGCGATAGAGAAATTTGGATAAGACCCCTTTCAATGTTTGATGAAATTATTGAGCGGGAAGGTAAAACGTTCAAACGCTTTACCTTTGTCGAAGAATAGCCATTTGTTGTATTTACCCAATAGAAAAATGATTATGATCTTGCCAAGGAACTTGCTTCGTCTTTACATGAGAAACTGTTGCTGAAGGTGGACCATGGTTTAACCATTCTAACATTTCATCCACATTTTTCTCTTCCCCGCAAAGCAACACTTCAACATCTCCGTCGGCTAAATTCCGTGCATAACCACTTAAACTACACTCAATTGCTTTTTGTTGGCTAGATGCACGAAAATATACACCCTGCACTTTTCCACTAATATGAGCTAAATAACTAACATTCATCACTTCATCTCTCTTATTTTTATGATAAATAAATCCATTAGAAGATTGCGTCTGCGCTAAGCATTGACTAAACTCGGCGCAAATTAACCTTGTAATATTAAGTATAGGCAAATGTCAGCAAGAATTTATTTAAAAGTTTCGCGAGAAAAATCTTTGTTAAGAAAACATCCTTGGGTTTTCTCTAAAGCTGTCAATAAAATAAAAGGTAATCCTATGTTAGGAGATACCGTAGACGTCTTAGATAACAAGGGAAATTGGCTTGCTAAAGGAGCATATTCTCCAGAATCACAAATAAGAATTCGTATTTGGAGTTTTGATGAAACCGAAGAAATTGATCGAGATTTTTTTCGTAAGAAAATATTAAACGCGCAACAACGACGGGATTGGTTTATCGAGCAAGGTCAATTAACAGGCTACCGACTAATTGCTGGTGAATCAGATGGATTACCAGGTGTCACAATAGATAAATACAATGATTTAATTGTTTGTCAGTTGTTAAGCGCTGGTGCAGACTTTCATCGATATACCTTAGTTGATTGTTTAAAAGAATTATATCCAACTTGTCATATTTATGAACGTTCAGATGTTGATGTGCGTAAAAAAGAAGGCTTAGAGCCTGTGACTGGTTGGTTAACTGAGCCGCAAGCCTCTACGAGTACCGTGATTCAAGAGCATGGCATTAATATTCACGTGGATGTTGCAACGGGTCATAAAACAGGTTTTTATTTAGATCAACGAGACTCTCGTGTTGCAGCCGGGCGATATGCAAAAGATAAAACGGTATTAAATTGCTTTTCATATACGGGCACTTTTTCGCTACACTGTGCCGCAAATGGCGCTAAAGAAGTAATTAATGTTGATGTTTCACAACCGGCTCTAGATACGGCAGATCATAATCTGCAATTAAATAATTTAGCGGATAAAAATGTTTCATTTATCAAAGAAGATGTTTTTAAATTGCTAAGACGTTTTCGCACTGAAAAACGAACGTTTGATATGATAATTTTAGATCCACCTAAGTTTGTTGAATCAAAGGCACAACTTACCGGCGCTTGTCGTGGATACAAAGACATTAATATGTTGGCGATGCAGTTATTAAAACCAAATGGGATTTTATTAACTTTTTCATGTTCAGGTTTGATGGAAAGTAACTTATTCCAAAAAATTGTTGCAGACGCTGCATTAGACGCAAAACGTAATGCGTATATTGTAGAAAGGTTACACCAAGCAGGAGATCACCCTGTTTCTTCAAATTACCCTGAAGGCTATTATTTAAAAGGCTTGGTTTGCCAAGTTGACTAAAAACTGAACGTTATTTTCAGTTTTTAGTCTATTTCGGCAATGTTAATACCAATTAAATAAGTATCAGTACTTTCTTCTGTAACACGTACCACTTTACCTTGAACATCTAAAGGTTGTACTGTGCTGCCTGAAGATTCAACACTTACTCTGACATTAGTATTTAATTCAAGCGGATGTGACATTTCAATTGCCATACCTGTTGCACTTAAATCTCGACATGTGGCAAATATCGTACTATTTGCTTCATCGTCTATAATGGTGACTGATACATCGCTGTTTAACATCATACGATAAAAATCACGCTTATCATCATAATTAACCATCACTACTCCATTGGCCTATTGATAATTTCTTGTTTCTTTTATACGCATTGCGCTAAAACATGTCAAATATCAGCTTAACAAAGTAAGTCACAGCCAAAGTAAAAATTTAACTAAATTCTTTCAAATGGTTGGTAATGCGTTTCACTGATATTGGATAAGGTGTTTTTAAATTTTGCGCAAACAAAGATACCTTTAATTCTTCAATCATCCACTGTACTTCATTGATTTCGGCTAATACAGCAAGGTCTTGTTTCACTTTTGCTTGAACTTGCAAAAACTGTTGTTCAACTTTTTCTGCTTCTATCATTTTTAAACGATCTTGATTGGGATCAATAGGTAACTTCTCTAATCGTCGTTGTATTGCTTTTAGATAACGTTCAATATCGGCCATACGTTGATAACCCGCTTGTGTGATAAAACCTTTATAAATTAATTTTTGCAAATGTTGTTTCACATCTCCGTGAGATTGAATGAGGTTTAGTGGCACATTACCTTTTAGTTTTTTAGTGATTTCGTGTGATAATTGCAGCACTCTTTCTACTTTTATTGCTAAGTTTAAAACTGTGTCAGCAATTTCAGCACGTACATAATCCATACATTGCTTGAAACTTTCTTCATCTCTCGGAATTTCGGCTTGTTCTTTAACTAAAAATTGACATGAAGCTAATATACAATCGTGCAATAAATCATTAATTGAACCAAAAGGATTAAAATATAAACCTAACTTAGCTTTATTTGGCAGCTTTTGTTGAAGGTATTTTATCGGTGACGGAATATTAATTAAAATGAGTCGTGCAACTCCCGTTAGCATCGCTTGCTCAGCAAGTACTTCGTGTTCAAATAGCTCAATTGCTACACTTTGTTTATGATCGACAAGCGCAGGAAACGCTTTAATAGTTAGGTTTGCGACTTTCTTTTGATAATTGCTCGGTAATTTAGAAAAGTCCCAACGGGTTATTTCTTTTCGTTCTATTCCTTTATCAGCCACTTGTTTAATTGAGGCTTTAACCTTACCTTGTAATTTTGCTTGTAACTGAGTTAAATTTCGGCCTTGTTCAATGACCTTTCCTTTATCGTTAATGATTTTAAAATTCATTTGTAAATGAACTGGTAGTACTAAATCTTGCCAACTTTCTTCATCTAATCTAACCCCTGTCATTCTAAGTAATTGCTTAGCTACCGCTTGTTGTAAAGTTTGTTCATCTTGCACAATTGCTGCAATACAAGCATCAGCATAATTAGGAGCCGGGACAAAATTACGTCTCAAACTTTTTGGTAAACCTTTGATTAACGCTATGATTAATTCGTAACGTAATGCAGGGATTTGCCAATCAAAACCATGTTCTTGTACTTGGTTTAAAATGCCTAACGGAATATGGACACTAACACCATCATCGATATCTCCAGGCGTAAAATGATAACTTAGAGCAAAGTTTAAATTCCCTTGTTGCCAAATATCAGGGTACTCAGCTTTAGTAATTTTTTTGCTGTCTTCGTTGAGTAAAAATTCTCGGGTAAAATTAAGCAACTTAGGCTGGCTTAATTTCGTTTTTTTCCACCAAGATAAAAAACTTCGTTGACAAATGATATGCTCAGGCAATTTGTCGCTGTAAAAATGATAAAGTTGTTCTTCATCAATAAGAAAATCTTTACGTCGAGCTTTTTGTTCTAGTTTCTCTACTTCTTTAACTAAATCAAGATTACGCTGATAAAAGGATTCTCGAATATTTGCATCACCATTGACAAGTGCTTCTCTGATAAAGATATCCCGACAAGTATCTGGTTCTATGGTATTAAATTGTATTTTCCTCTTGGCAACGATAACCATGCCATATAAAGAAACTTGCTCGTAACCCATTACTGAGCCTTGCTTTTTCTCCCAGTGTGGTTCGCTAAAATTCCGTTTTAATAAATGGTTTGCCATTGGCTCAATCCATAATGGATCTATTTTAGCGACCATTCGACCAAATAATCGACTCGTTTCAACTAACTCGGCTGCCATCAACCATTTCGGGGGCTTTTTAGCTAAAGCAGAGCCAGGAAAAACAAAAAACTTAGTGCCTCTTGCTCCTTTATATTCTCTATTTTCATCTTGTTGGCCTATAAGACTTAACAGCCCACTTAAAATGGCTTGATGAATAATATCTTGCCCTTGGCTATTTTCATCGTCAACGGTCACCGAAGACATCGCAATATTGTTGTCTTTCAACGCTAACTTTAATTGGCTATAAATATCTTGCCATTCGCGTATTCGAATATAAGAAAGGAATTCTTTTTGACATAATTTTCTAAATTGATTATTCGTTAACGCTTTTTGGTTATCGTTAACATAACCCCACAAATTTAAAAAACTAATGAAATCTGATTGCTTATCTTTAAAACGATTATGTTGTTCATCAGACGCTTGTTGTTTTTCAAAAGGACGTTCTCGTGGGTCTTGTATGCTTAAGGCGGCAACAATTATAAAAATTTGCTCTATACAACCTAACTCTATTGCGGTTAACACCATTTTAGCTAAGCGTGGATCTACAGGGAATTTCGCTAACAACCGCCCTGTTTTCGTTAACCTATTGTTTTGATCTGTTTTATCAACAGCATTGAGTTCTTCTAATAGACGAACTCCATCATTAATATTTCTACTATCTGGTGGCTGTACAAACGGAAAGTTATTAATATCGCCTAAATCTAAAGCAAGCATTTGTAAAATAACAGTTGCCAAGTTTGTCCGTAATATTTCAGGATCCGTAAACTCGGGTCTGTTTAGGTAGTCTTCTTCAGAATATAAGCGTATACAAACACCTTCAGACACACGACCACAACGACCAGCTCGTTGATTAGCACTAGCTTGTGAAATGGCTTCAATGGGTAAGCGTTGAACTTTAGTTCGATAACTATAACGAGAGATCCTCGCTGTACCCGGGTCTATCACGAATTTTATCCCCGGAACCGTTAAACTCGTTTCAGCAACGTTAGTAGCCAAAACAATATTACGACCTGAATGAGGTTGGAAAATACGGTTTTGTTCTTGTACTGTCAAACGTGAGAATAACGGTAATATTTGGGTATGACGTAAATTTGCTTTTTCCAGTGCATAGGCTGTATCACGGATTTCTCGTTCACCGTTTAAAAAAACTAATATATCGCCTTGGCCATAGGCAGAAAGTTCATCAACTGCCTGCAAAATGCCAGATATAACATCAACGCCATCGTCTTGACCATCTTGGTCATTATCTTTCATTTCATTTAATGGCCGATATAACATTTCTACAGGAAATGTACGTCCAGAAACTTCAATAATAGGAGCTTGCTCAGTATCTGTTGTGCCAAAATGTGCAGCAAAACGTTCAGGATCAATCGTTGCAGAAGTAATGATAACTTTCAGATCAGGACGCTTAGGTAGTATTTGCTTTAAGTAACCTAATATAAAATCAATATTTAGGCTTCTTTCATGGGCTTCATCGATGATTAAAGTATCGTATTGCTTTAGTAAACGATCATTTTGCATCTCAGCAAGTAATATTCCGTCGGTCATCAATTTGATATAACTATTATCACTAACTTGATCTGTAAAGCGGACTTTATAGCCAACTACATCGCCTACTGTGCTGTTAAGCTCTTCAGCCAATCTAGTAGCTACAGTTCGAGCAGCAATACGTCTTGGTTGAGTATGACCGATTAACCCTTCGATCCCTCTACCTAATGCTAAACAAATTTTAGGTATTTGAGTTGTTTTTCCAGAGCCGGTTTCACCTGCGATAATCACAACTTGATTATCTTTAATTAACTGAGATATTTTGTCGACATTTTGAGAGACAGGTAAAGCTTCAGGGTAATGTATATGAAGGGTTTTCTGCTGCTTATTTTCTTTATGCAAGATAGACTTTTTTATCTGCTCGGCAAGCTGATTTATTTGACGTTGTTTTTTATCTTGCTGTTTCTGTTCAGAAACTTTAAATTTTTTTAATTGATGAAGACGTTTTTTAAAACGCGACTTATCGGCAAGTCGCGTTTGGTTTAATAAAGGAAAAAGTGCATCAAGTGTGATGCTATTATCAGAAGAAACTTCAGAAGACAAAATAAACTCATGAAAAACATGTAAAAGCTTATTTTATCAATTCTGGTGTTTAATACCAATACTTAATAGAAAAGGTTTTCAGTTATTAACTTACGGTGAAATAATCCGCTATAAATTAAATTTATTGACTGCAGCAAGTAACTGACGACATGTTACTTGTCCGACTAATTTTCCACCTTCAATAACAGGACGACGACGATGTTTTTTCATTAGCATATCTTTTGCAACATCAACAATATCATCATTTGGGCTTGCAGTAAGTATATTGTCTTTGATCATATACTCACTCACCTTTCCAACGCCGATATTATTATAGGTAGCATTTAAAATAGCGTTTAGACAATCCATTTCAGATAATATGCCAACAAAATCACCGGTATCATTAATAATACACAAGCCTGATACTTTGTTATCAATTATCGACTTCATCGCTTCTGATAAATGAACATTTTCATTTACTTTTGCTGGATTAGTTAACATGTAATCGCGAAGGTTGACTGATGTAAGCATCGCTATATTCCTTATTTTTTTATTTTGTAAATTATTTTCAAGGGTTTATATAAATACTGTAGACGTAATTATTAAATAAATCATGTCTCTATCAAAATAATTTATCATAATTACAATTTATTAATCTTGTTTCGTTTTTCATTGCCTTTTTACTGTTCAACCTTTGAAAATAAAGCATGCTTGTGATTATCATGAAATAAACAAATATCTTGATAAGCCTTTTTAAAAGGTTTTCGAAGATGACTTTTTAAATGCGATTTAACCTCTTTTGGTTTTTTGGATTTAAGTAAACAGAAAAGCGCTAAGACATATACTGTATCTTGTTCAGATAACGCAGCTTGTCTATTCGCTCTAGGGTTATAACATGACCCACAGCCCCCCTTAAATTGATAAGCAGTATTGGCAAAAATAACGCCAAATCCCATCACACAAGATAAAACATCAATAGCTTGAGGTAAAAATTCTTTGCCACCGGGAGGAAGGATTTTTTGTTGCATCACTAATATGGTTGCTAATTGCTGAACATAAGAAGCGATTAAATCTTGTGGTTGATTCAGTTGACTTGGATTAAAAGTAAATTTAATGCTTTGATCTGAATCTTTGACTAATTCAATGAAGGACCGCTTGCCTCGTAACCCCTGTGCTATTTTTAATTCTGGAAAATCAATTGAAGTCAGTTGTTGTGGCGCAACAAGTGTTAACGGCCAATTTTTCATACCTGCGTATTGTACCGTATGAGTAAAAACGTTATTAGCCATTTCCAGAGCACTACCTACTCGGCCTGGATAAAAGGTGTTTGTAGGAAGCACTAATTCAGTTTCCGTTTGAAATACTTGACTATTGAAATGTTCAATTGCCCAAAAGAAGGTATCAAATATCCAAAGGCGAGAATTATCGTCTATGACAGGCTTAGTTTTAAATAATTGTTTTAACATTATAGTATGAATAAATATGAAGTTAATTTTTAATATTGGTAGCTTTGCTCGAAAGTTGTAATGATTGCCAAGCGGCTGTTTTATATAATGGAACCGTAGATAAAGAATGGTGATGACTACCACTTGATTCTTTGGTTGAATACGACAGATAAATTAAACTTTGATTTTCTTGATCATAAATTCGTCTGATTTTTAAACTTTTAAAAAGAATACTTTTCGATTCTTTAAAAACAATTTCACCGTTTTTCGATTTATCAATTAAGGCAAGTTCAGTCGCTGTAATTTCACCTGTTTGACGACACGCAATACTCATATCAGAAGGATCTGATAAATCTAAATTACCTTCAATATGGCTGATATGACAAGTTACACCATTGAGTTTAGGATCTTTAATGGCTTCTATTTTTACGTCTTTGGTAGTAAACCAACCTAAACTTACATCGCCTACATTGTCTGAACAGCCTGCTATTAAAAAGATGCTTGATAACACCAATAATTTATTCATTATGAAATATTCCGACAAATGACTGACCATTAGAAGACATGCTAGCGCGGTACATACCTTCACTATTAAACGGCATGGTTATATTTCCTTGTGCGTCGATAGCTATAACCCCGCCTGATCCCCCTGCTTTAACTAATACATCGTTAATAACAATATCAGCCGCTTTCGCTAACGGTATATTTTGATATTGAACCCGCGCGCAAATATCCGCAGCAACATGATAACGAATAAAGTATTCACCATGTCCAGTGGCAGAAACAGCACAACTGTTATTATTTGCATAAGTACCTGCACCAATTATCGGCGCATCACCAACTCTACCAAAGCGCTTAGCTGTCATTCCGCCAGTTGAAGTACCGGCAGTTAGATTTCCCGCTTTATCTAAAGCCACTGCACCAACGGTTCCGACTTTAAATTCTGTTGGTAAGCTTTGATGTGCCGCTTGAAAATTTTTTAACTCTTGCTCTTTTTCACTCAACTTCTTTTTGGCTTTTAATAACGCTTTGTATCGATGCTCAGTATTAAAATAGCTATTATCGACAAGTGGTAAACCTTTATTTTTAGCAAATAGTTCAGCGCCTTCACCGCTTAACATCACATGAACGGATTCTTCCATAACTTTTTCAGCTAATGCGATTGGGCTTTTTACGGTTTTAACACCAGAGACAGCACCTGCGTTAAGGGTTTTACCATTCATAATTGAAGCGTCTAATTCGTGCTCTTCATCAAAGGTATATACAGCACCTTTACCTGCATTGAAAAGCGGTGAAGCTTCTAGAATTTGAATGGCAGCGATGACGGCTTGTTGGCTAGATTTTCCTTGGGATAATAATTGGTATCCTTTAGCAACAGCTTCATTTAACTTAGCTTCATAAGTTGTTCGTAACGACGGTGTCATTTTACTTTGTTGAATTGCACCTGCGCCACCGTGAATGGCAATAGCAAATGGTGCTTCATTTGCTTTTACTGTTGCTATAGTCCCAGAAAGCATGAAAGACAAACCAACAAATACAGTATTTGAAAAGAGATTAATATTCATTTTGTTTTTGTTTTTGTTTTTATTTATGGATTATTACAATGTGCTAGAAATCAATGCTCATTGCAAGTGACTATTCATTGAATAGTTTAAATCCGTATATTGTAGATAATTTTCTATATATCTAAGAGCTGTTGCTCTTTCGAGATTGTTTTCGCCGCATTTTGTTAGGTATTTATACAAGACAGAGCCTTTGTTATAGGGTTGTTCCACATAAAAGGCGATAAAGACTTTATGCTCCTGCAAAGTCACCTTACCCCACATCCTTGTGGGGCAACGCCGTAAAATGACCAAAAACGCGGTTCGAAGGATTCGGCTTAAATCGTTTTACGCTTTGTTGAGTAGTCTTTGCTTAGAATGACTAGGCTACACACTACTCGTTGCGATTAAAACGATTTGAACTCGAACAAAATCTAACCGCGAAAGTTCAACAGCCCTAGACAGTCGAAATATATTTGCTAAGCTTAACTAAACTGGTTTGACCAGAATTATTACACCGACAACTTTAGCTAAGGCTGTTAATGAACTATTCAAATTTAACCTTGCACATAAAAGAAGGTATCGCTTTTATTGCCTTGTCTCGTGCAGATAAACATAATGCAATTGATATGACTTTATTCAACGAATTAAATCATGCAATTAAGCGACTAAAAAAAGACACCTCAATTAGAGCTGTTATCGTTTCCGGACAAGGTGAAGATTTTTGCTCAGGTATTGACGTAAAGTCTATGTTTAGCGCCCCTAAAAACGCATTAAGGTTATTATTCAAATGGCTACCTTGGCATTCAAATCAAGCCCAGATGGTATCTACGGGCTGGCGTAATTTAGCGGTTCCGGTCATTTTTGCTATGCATGGTCGATGCTGGGGAGCTGGAATGCAAATTGCGTTTGGTGGAGACTTCCGTATTGCTACCCCAGATGCATCTATTTCGATTATGGAAGCTAAATGGGGACTCATTCCTGATATGGGCGGAACGTTAGCTTTAAGAGAACTCGTACCATTAGATGTCGCAAAAGAATTAGCGATGACCGCTAAAATTATTTCTGGTGAAGAAGCGCTTAGTTTAGGTTTATTAACCAAGGTGTCTAAAGATCCCATGCAAGCAGCGATTAAACTAGCAAATGAAATCGCAACGTTTTCCCCTGATTCCGTGTCAGCATGTAAAAAGCTCTACAATAAAAGTTGGTGGAGTTCTACTGGCGCTGTTATCGCAAGAGAAACTATTTACCAGATAAAAATATTAACGGGAAAAAACTATAAAATTAAGTCGTATAATCAGACCCACGATGAAGCTAAACAAAAGCCTTTTAAACCAAGAATGAAGTGGTAAGCTGTTAAAATGAAGCTAGATAGTTGATGTCAGTGCCAACAAAAAAGCCTTAATAACTTAAGGCTTTTTATTATCTTTATGTAAGTAATTGATAAGTCGTTATTATTTTAATAACTCATGACCTTCTGGCAACTGTTTTGAAATCCAAATAGCAAGTTTATGCTTCATGCTTTGCAGGTCTTCTCCATCTGCCGGTAAAGGATGAACAAGCTTATCATTCACTAATAAACGATAGAGACTTTCAACCTTATCCTTAGCTGCATTGGTTGCAGAAAAACCCTTATAGCCACGATTCATTGCATATTTTTCACCTATTTCAATGGCTTTTTTTAACAGAGCGGCTTCATTTTTTAATTTTTTCATACAATTCCTTGCGCTGATACATCTTGTCTTTTTACAGATTTACGTTTATTCACTTGGCATGGCAAAATAAAAGGCGTTGAGTTTATTACCATCTAAATCACGAAAATATCCTGCGTAAAAACCAGCAAACTCACCTCTTGGTCCTGGCTCACCTTCACAGGTTGCACCTAATTCCAACGCTTTTTTATAAAAGGCATCGACTTTTTCCGGCGAATCCATCGCAATAGCAACCATATTACCGTTACCAACAGTCGCAGGTTGACCATTAAATGGTAAGGTTACAGATATTCCCGGTTGATCAGGAGCCGTTGCCCACGCAACAAACTGCTCAGTCTCCATAAAGCGACCTGCACCTATGGTTGCTAGAAGATTGTCATAAAAGTCCACTGCTTTCTTAAGATTATTAGTGCCTAACGTTACGTAACCTATCATTGTTCATCCCTTATATAGTTAAACCGTTTAGAATTCGGCGATTAGTTTTTTATTAAACTGCTCTATATCAATTGATTGTTCACTTGCTAACATTAACTCATTTAACTGTTGTTGCTCGAGCATTAAAGACGATAATGTCAAAGTATTATCATCAAGTACATAGATCTGATGTAAACTCGTGTAATAAAAGTTCAAAATAATCATGGCTTTTTGATTATGATCTTGAAAAGCTGCTTTTTTTATTTTCTTTAGTTTTCGATAAATTACATTGTGAATTTGCTTCATTTGCCAAACATAATAAATTTCATAAAAAAACGGTGTGGTTTTTAAGTAGTGTAATATGGCAGCACAAGAAAGTAAGGCCAACACAACACCTGAGAAGTTATACTTAAAGTTACTTGTGTCCTCACTACCTTGATTGACTATTGCTTCAGTGATAGGTTCAGAAAAGGTGGCTATCAAAGCGGTGCCAAAGACAAGGGATAATAAAGTTAACACAACAATAAAGCCGATAATAACTCGATTTAAACGTTGTCTATAAATTGTTTTATCTATCTCTACTATTTTCATTATTTGTTTAATTATCCTAACTGTTTCATGTGCTTTATTGATTAATATTAATGCCGGAAAAACGAGCAACTCGACTTTCAACCCCTTGATACCAGACTGATTTTTTACTTTGTAAGGTGATTTGTTCTTTTGCTCGTGTAATACCTGTATATAAAAGCTCTCGTGTGAGCAGTTGATTATCGGTGTTAGTAGGTAAAATTAAAGCAACATGGTTAAATTCACTGCCTTGAGTTTTATGAATAGTCATTGCATAAACCGTTTCAAATTGCGGTAAACGACTAGGTAATATCTGTGTTAACTGACCATTTTGTTGTTCGAAAAAAGCCATTAAATGCCCTTTGTCATTCTGCCAAATGAGGCCAATATCACCATTGTATAAACCTAAGCTATAATCGTTTTCATTAATCATGATAGGTTTACCGTGATAAAGGCTATTTTTGGAATGGCTTTTATTATGTGACCTGTGATTTATCAAATGAGACAATTCTGGCAGTAACCGTGATTCAACTAAATTATTGATTGTTTCGACGCCTGTTTCTCCTTGTCTCGTAGCGGATAAAAATCGAAACTTTGAGAGTAAATGAAAGGCTTGTTCAACACTTTCAGCTGCTCGTATTGGTTGATAATACTCGTCAATTAAATGGTTAAACCAGCTAGCCTGTGAAGAGAATTCTTGGGTTTGTTCAATAAACGTAAGTTGAGGGTTGCCACTATTTATCGCTGATTGTAAAAGCTGCCAGCTTTGTTCACTATCGCCCGCAATAACAAGTTGCGACAAAATTCCTATCGCCCCTTTACCGTCAAAACGACGGCTATGTGTTAAATAAGTAAGATGATCGACAGGACATTTTTTATTAATGGGTAAATTAGTTATGCCGGTGACCTTTTCAAGAAACTTTTTATTATCAGGGCTATATTGTGCTTGATGAAATGGCGTTAAATCAGATAAAACACTGCCAGCGGCAACCGATGGTAATTGTTGAGCATCGCCTAATAAAATCACCTGACAATGTGCTGGTAAAGCTCTAAATACTCTCGCCATCAAAGGTAAATCAACCATTGAAACTTCATCAATTAACAATACGTCTATATTTAATTTGTTCTCTTGATGATGTCTAAAATTGGGACTATTTGGAATAACTCCTAATAATCGATGAATAGTTTTCGTTTCTGTTGGGATTTTAGCGAGAACCTCTTCAGGTAATAACGCTTTAAAACCATCTTTTGCTTGATTAATCGACTCACATAAACGCTGAGCAGCTTTTCCGGTTGGCGCCACAAGCGAAATAGTTAACGCTGGGGCTTTATTAAGCATAATAATTGCTGCCAATAACTTAGTTACCGTATAAGTTTTACCAGTACCTGGCCCGCCAGCAATAATTGAAAAAGATTTATTTAACGCATTGGCGACGGCAATTTTTTGCCAATCTATCAAAGCAGTGTCAGAGTTACTTTGATTTGGAAATAATAATGCAAGACACGCCATTATCTCATTGGTATCAGATGATGTAGTTGTTTCAATTAACGCTAAGTTATCCGCAACCAAATGTTTTTTATTATTTTTAGCGTTAGATTGATGACTGTGTAAAAACTCGATGACTTGTTGTTCAAAGTTATAATAACGACGCAAGTAGAGTTTTTCTTGATGAAAAACTACACCATGTTCCTGACTTTCATCAATATTTAAAAGGCAAAGCAATTCATGTAGGTGGATAAATGAAGGAAATTGAAAACCTTGATGACTAACAACACCAAAAGCATCACAACAATAACCAAAGCGTTGTTCGGCAACAACATTTAATGGCAAACAACTATGTCCCTCTCTTAAACTAACACTTAATGCAATGAGCAAATGGAATAAGCATTCATATTGATGATTTGCGATATTAATTGTTTCAGAGTTATTCGTATTATTTATAAAACGATTAAACAAAATGTCAGTAAATTGTTTGGCAAAGAAATAATCAATGGCTTCAACATTATTTAAGTGCTTTTGCACATCAGCAAAACGGTTATAAGGTATCTTTATACCTAATGAGGTTTTATGCATCATCATTTCCTTGCTCATAAATATCAGATAATTGAGCACAGCCTGCAAACAATTGATCTAGCTTGTTTAGCTCGCAAGGAGAAATTTTACGATAAAAAACACCGCATTTATTGTGTGCTTTATCATTCGACATACCACGTAGATATAAATAATACACGCCACCAAAATCACGTTCTGGTTGATAGTCAGCTAGGGTAACGTTTAAATAACGATGCAAGGCAAGACCATAGATTAAATATTGTAAATCATAATGATGACTCACTACATCAGCTTGTAATTTTTCAGCTTGATAATCGCAATAGTTGTCACCTAAATGGTTAGATTTGTAATCACAAATATAAAATTTACCTTGTTGTTCAAAAATTAAATCAATAAAGCCATGCATCATACCTTTTAACGTTTTGAAATTAGGTAAATTAATATAGCTGTTTTGAATATCGCAATAAGGAGAGTTTTGCCTATGCTCCATTAAAATTTCAGCTAAATAGTTAGTAGATGCTTGTTTTAATGGGAAATAAAATTCCACTTCTTTTAAGCATTGATCGGCAGAAATAGACGATAAGGAAAAATCCTCACTTAAAGGAGTATCAAGCACTTGTTGTAACCATGCGGCTAGATCGGTTTGATCATATTCACTCGGTAAATCACCATATTTCACTAAAGGCCATTTCATACTTTTAGGCCAATCAGGCTGACTAAAAGATAAATGTTCAAGGATATCGTGTAATAAATTACCCGTTTGAGCTCCTTTGGCTAACGAAAACCGAATTAAATCTTGATAAGGTGAACTATCTGCAACAATAGCTACTTGTTGTCTTGCTACATCTCTATCAGGCAATGAAACCCCATTATCACGAATATTACGACTTAATGCGGTAAATGAGCTTAACCACCAATCTCGCTCTATTTTTCCACTAAATTCACTTACTTGACCTAAAGGACCAAGATTTAGTGCTCCTTGATAAACCAGAGTTTCGATTTCATTATCGATCAAAGTAACACCAATACTTTGTGAAGGCTCCTGTGATAATGTCATTAATGATTCAGGAATGTTGGTTTCTTTATGCCACTTACATGATAAGCCTAAAGGTGATAAATGACTGTTATCAAATGGGGTTGAAAGTAAATAACAACGTTGTTCTGCCCTTGTGATTGCAACATATAATAAGCGAATATTTTCGGCGTACGCTTCATTCGCCATTGATTTTTTAGCATCATCCGAACCAGATAAGCTGACAGACAAATGTCCTTGGTCATTATGGTATTCAATCAATTGAATGTGTTTCTTACCAAATTTTAACGGATCTTTATGCCGAGTTGCATAAGGAATAAACACAATAGGATATTCTAATCCCTTAGAACTATGCTGGGTCATGATACGGATGAGGTTTTCTTCACTCTCTAACCTTAACTCACTTTCTCCTTCTGGAAACTCGGCTATGCTTTGCTGTTCGAGCCAATAAAGTAACTCTTGCGGCTGTTTATGTCGTTGGCTTGCACTTTGTATTAGCTCAAATAAATGTAATAAATTAGTTATCGCCCTTTCACTGTCTTCACCGTTAAACACCATATGATCATGCATTAATTTTAAGGCCATGGTGATAAAGCTTTTTTTAAGCCATTCTTCCCTTAACTGTGCAAAGGCGACCTTCATTAATTGCCAAGCTGAGTCGTCTTGTTGTAACCGATAAAATGCGTCTGGATTAAAAGGTAATAGCGGGCAAGTTAATGCCGCAGAAAAATATCGCTCATTTTCTAAAAATAAGATCCCTTTTAACAAACGTAATAATTGTTTGGTTTGTACGCTATGTAATAAATTTGTTCTATTACTTAAGTAAACAGATGGTAAACCTGCATTAAATAAAGCTTGCTTAATATCTTTGGCTTCGGTGCCATCTCGAACAAGTAAGGCGATATCTTTTGCTTGAACATTTTGCTGAGGATCCGTTAACAAACTAATGATTTCATTGGCGCACCATTTAGCCATTTCAGTTCTAAAACTTTGCTTAGTGGCTCCTTTTTGTTCAATATTTTCAAAATGAATAAATTGTAATGCTGCTTGTGAATGCCAATTTGAGTTAGATGAAACAGCATCTAAAGCATTATAGTTATTTATTGCAGCCGGCGATGGTTTAACAGGATGATAAGGAATATTATAGCCAAAAACATCTCGTCCATCTGATGTTAAATCGTCTCCATAAAACAAGCGGTTATAACCTGAGATCATATGACAGCTAGATCGCCAATTGGTATCCATTAACCATTGATAGTCACAATCCTGTCGCGCCGACATGTAAGCAAAAACATCCCCTCCTCTAAAACCATAAATGGCTTGTTTAGGGTCGCCAATCATCATCAGGCCTGAAGTAAAACTTTCCTGCTCACGGTTATAATACATGGCTTTTAATATGGAGAATTGTTCTGGATCTGTGTCTTGAAATTCATCAACTAAGGCAAAAGGATATTGTCTAATTAATGTGTCAGCCAAAGCATTTCTGCCATGTTTATCTTTTACTAATTTATCGGCTAATGAGGTGATCAAATCATCAAAACTTAACACATTAAGCTGCTGCTTTTGCGCTTTAACCGCTTGACGTATACGGTAAATACCTGTTCTAACAATCGTTAAAGCGTCTAAACGTGCAATATCTGATAATAAAGTTTCCGCTTGTTTTTTTACCAGATTAACAGAGGTAAATATTTCAACCAGTTCAGCTTTAGCCGTTGACCTAGAAAATCGACGTCCATCAATAAAAGCAACGGGCATTTTAATGGAAATATTTTGATGATCGGCTATCACATTTTCTAACCAATGAATTAACTGTTGGTATTCATCCGTACGTTTTACTTGCTCTGCTGGTTTTTTACCTTCAACAAGATATGTAAACAAGGTGTCTTTATGAGTATTTAAATCGGCTATTGCTTGAGTCACTAAATGAGTAAAATGCGATATAAGTGACTGACTTTCTACTAAATCTAAATCACAATTTTTATTAATAGCTTTGGAAAAATAACTGACAAAACTTTCAGGAACAGACCAAAACTCAATCAGTTGCCTAAAGGCGGTTTCATCTTCACTGGCTAATTGTCGAAACCAATCTTGAACCGCTTGCAGCACTAACGTTTGTTGATCTGTTTCCATATTGGCATTGAAAGGAATTTGACTGGCGAACGCATGTTCGGTTAATACTCTTTTACAAAAGCCATGTATCGTAAAAATAGCCGCTTCATCAAGAAACAGTAATGCTTCTTTTAATAAATGTTTCGCCTCAGCCGCTGATACAGTCTGGGCAATACTACTGAAAAACGCTTCTTGTTCACAAAGCTCATGCCAATTTGTTAAGGCTAAACGTATTAATTCATCGATTCGCCCACGAAGTTCTTCCGTCGCGTCTTTTGAAAACGTCATCACCAATATTTGTTTAACGGTAAGTTTTTCTTCTAATAACAAACGCAAATAAATTCGTGTGATATTAAATGTTTTACCCGTTCCAGCACTCGCTTCAATTAAATGGATACCTCTTAAAGGAATAGCTTGTGCAACTAAATTTTTCACAACCGGTGTCGTTTTGTTCATGCCTATTTTTTCACCTGTTGTTTATTAATATCAATGTTCTGATAAACGTCGAGCAGTATGGGTTGAATATCATTAAAGTCAGGACACTTTGGCCAGAAAAATTGGATATAAGGATCACAGCCAAAGGCTGGTTGATTATGGTCGTCCAACCAAAACGTTTCAAAATGCGTTTGTTCAAAAATTTTTGCTTTAAAAAATACTTGAGCCAAGTCACTGTTTAATAATAATGCTTGTGACTGACCTTCTAAGTAAACGGATAGCAACTGACTTAATTGTTGTTTGGGGTTATCAATAAAGGGGTAATAAAATTGCTCGGATTTTTGATTTTTACTATCAAAATAAAAGCCATGACTTGCTTTGACTTTTTGTAGTGATGTTAATAATGCGATATCTTCGCCGTTAAGGGAAGAATTTTGCTCTGAGTTGTTTTCTAACCATACTTCAACAATTAATAAGTTTAAATACAAGCCCAAGAAATCTTTCATTTTTGGTCGGCTACTACGAAAATGAATAATTTTGTCGTCGCATACTTGGATTTCGGCATTGAGTTTAAAACTATAAACTTGTGACGGCTCTGTATTATCTAAGATAACTTGATGCGTAATAGTAAGGTTAAATAATTGTCTTTCCGCCAAACAATTTTCTTCAATAAATTGGGCAAAATTCAAACTGTCAGTTAACAGCTTATCCAATTGCTCGCCTTGATGAGGTAATTGTGGAAATTTTCCTGATAAACTAGCTCGTTGCTTATATTTTTCAAGTAAGGTTTGTTGTCGTTGTTTTTGCTCTGTTTCATCTATTTCATCAGCAAGACTTACTAAATTATGCTCAGTTAATAGGTTATGTAACGCCTGTTCTTTCAATAAATATCGCGATAGATGATCGCTATCAAAGGGTTCGATATCGTTTAAGGAGTCATCCTCGTTATCTAAATAAAGCGATAAGGTATTTTGAGCAAAAAACCTAGCGGGATGAACAAAAAAACGAATTAACACTTGAACACTTAGCTCATAATCACAGTCAGTTTGTGTCACTGTCTTATCGATATTATTAATCTTTAAAACTGAATTCGTTTCTTTATTGTCTACTTGACGAGTTGGCGATAAGGCTAACCATTTTTTATCAAAGCCTGCATATTGACCTAAATAATTTTTCTCACTATAAGGTTGCATGGCTAATTGTCGTAAATCTATTGCTTTATCAGCGAATAATTTCCAACAATATCCCTTTTCAAGGTAGTCCATCAATTCTTTCAGCACGATTGATGGTTGTCTGACATTATTATTTTTAATACTTCGTCCTTGATAACTGAGGTATAAAGCTTGTCTGGCTGAAATAATAGCTTCCAAGAATAAGTAGCGATCATCCCCTCTTCGCGATCTATCACCAACTCTGCTGGCTGATAAAGCCATTAAATCAAAACCTAAAGGAGGTCGTTGTCGAGGATATTCACCATCATTTAAACCAAGAATTGCGACCACTTTAAATGGAATACTTCGCATTGGTAACATCGAACAAAAAGTGACTTGTCCGATCATAAATTGCCTACCGGTATCTGGTTGGCTAAAGTGCGAATTTAAAAACTCCCTTAAAATGGCTAAATCAACTTTTTCATCAAAATTTGCATGCTGACAATATTCTACAAACGTTTCGATGGCAGCATAAATCACATTGAAATTATCATCTTGCTGAGCATCAAATATATCGTCGATAAATGAAAGTAAAAACTGATGCCAATCTTGGGGTGTACGTTTAGCATTAAGCTGATAAGTGAAATATTGTAATTGCTCTATTACCAACATTAGTTGACCAAGCAATATACCGTCACTACCTTCAACGTTTGGTAGTACGAGTTTACCTTCGTATACTGCTTCATGGTCAGCGTAGGCAAAGCCTTGTAATAACCGTGTTAAGCCATATTGCCATGAAAATTGTTCAACAGCTTTTTCCGTACCTAGTACCTGTTGCTTATGAGCATCGTCTAATCCCCAATGAATACAAGCGTGTTCAATCCATAAGGTACATTTTTCAATATCTTCTATTTGCAAACTAAATTTAGCTTGCATAGCTGGCAAACGCAGCCAGGCTAATATTTGACTGACTTGAAAGCGACTATCAGGTAAAGTTAATAGCTCAGCAAAAGCGGCGACTAAAGGCTCCGAGTCTTTAGCAACACGATCAGATATCGAACAAGGTAATGGCGGAATGTCACTTGCTAATTCTTGCCAACCTTTGGCAAACACCGCATTAACATAAGGAGCATACATTTCAACTTGCGGACACATCACCAAGACATCTTTAGGTGTTAATGTGGCATCATTATTAAACTGATGTAATAACCAATCATGTAAACCTTGTACTTCACGTAATGCGCTATGTGCACTAGTAATGACAATTGATTCATCTTTTAATACGACAGGAGCTTCCCTAGCATCTGAAAGTGTTAAAATATCATTTTGAATTTTAGCAAGTACGGAGACAGGGAGTGATTGACATTGAGGAGTTGTTTTCTCAAATGCTTCAATATTTACCGTGGAATATTCTTGTAATAATAGCAAAAACTCACGCCCTTGCTGTCCTAAATTGGCCAATAAAGGATTGCCTACACTAGCAATATTATCAGATTGATCTTCTGTCCATTTATCACAATGTTTAATTGCTTGTTTTTCACTAAGGATATCGCCCCAGTAATCAACACAAGGATTAAGATGAAAAAAATGAACTTCTGTCACTTCACTGATGGCATTGATAAAAGACAACCACATAGGTGCCATGGCATTAATACCGAATAAACAAATACGTTTAGGAATTAAATGTAGACATTGAGTTAAATTTTCTTCGGCTTGTTTTAATAAAACTAAAGGGTTGTAATCTTGTTCTTCAACTAACAATAGCCATAATTTTGCTTGCCATTGCTCTAAATGGTAAAAATCATTATTGCCATCAAATGTATCCTGCTGAGATGATTTTTCATTCCGCCAAGCATCTATCCATTCAGGGCGAAAAACCAGATACTGTTCAAATAAATCGGCTAATTGACACGATAATTGAAAGCGTTTTAAATTTTCTTGGCTTGAGGGGGTAAATTCAGCTTGACTGTTTATGTGAGGCTTTTGTGGAAGGCGCCAATATTGCGTAACTGACGTGAAATCATCATCATTAATGATCCGTTTCTCAGCTAATAGTTGAAAAATCCGCCATGACATTGCTTCTCTTGAAAACGGTGCTTGATCTACTTCATCCCCTTTATTGACCAGTGTTCTAACGAGCCCCCATAAAAACTGAGCTGGTAACGCGTAATCAATATTTAAACTGATCCCTCTATTTTCAGCTAACGACATGTTAAGCCAATGCTGCATACCTGCATTTTGCACGATAAAGACTTCTTTTGAGAAAACAGGCAATGGAGAGATTTGTTGAATTTTTTCAACAAGCGCTAATAAATTTTCCATTTTATTGGCGGGATAAAGGTAGATCAACAGACAACCTGGCTGGCAAATAAATATTAATTGAATTTAATCATATCATTGGATAGAACACTAGGGCGTGTTGTTCTTTCGTGATAATTTTTTGCAACAGCTTGTTTGGTATTTATACAAAACATTGCGAATGATCTGTGGTTATTTCACCTCAATAAGCAAAAATGTAGTAGAAGAGACAAACAAAGGCTGCCCGAAAGGTTCAATTAAAAGCCATTTTTTATTCGTTGTTCGCTATTTACATGGAACAATCATGCTACTTAACTCACGCCTAGGATAAATGACTTTTATTTAGAACATAATTTAACCTCGAAAGATCAACACGCCCTTGTATAATCGTCATTAAAATTCAGTCTATTCTCAGAGAATAACCGATTAAATATAAAGCAAATTTATTGAATAAAATCAAAATGCGTTTGATAAAACTTACCAACAATAGGTAAAAATCTTCGCTGGCCATTAATGGCATGAAATACCCCTAAACACCACGCAATGATCACGCCTACACAAAGTAACCACCCAATAAGGGGAATAAACGCTAACATAGCGCCAGTTAAAATAAGCCCAAGAGATTGGCGTAGATGAAAACGAGCAAAAGAAGATTTATGATCGCCATATAAAAACAAAGCAATTAACCAACCAAACACAGTGATGTAAGAAAGCACAGCAACTATTTTTACCATGTCATACTGTAAACGACTATCAGAATGAGAATACATAAACTCAACCTTCATTAATTCCTTTACCTTTAAATTTAGCTATGATTTTTAGAGTAAGCAAGTGATCAAATGTGATTGTTTTGTGAATATTTAAGGAGGATCTTTATAAACTCTTTATTTTAAACAACATTATTATATAAATATTTTTTTGTTATAAAAACAATAAACTAGGCGTTTTAAAATCTAATAAATCAATTGAAAATTCAGATCCTTTTAAAAACAAATGCTTTGTCGATAATAGCTAAACACAAAAACTTATCGAAAGATATTGGCAATCAATCATGAATGCCACAGCCGTTAAATCTAGTTAATAGCTTGCCCGCTTATTTTGTTTTTAATCACTTTTGCCTTTAAGCGATTGTTGATTTGTTTGTACTGTTTTTTCATTTGTTCAATAAGTATTAATTTTTGTTGTTTGGTGTTTTGTTGATAAGCAATTTTTTGATACGTTAGTATGAATTGTTGATAATACTCACTCAGTTGAACATCAAATTTACTGATTTGATGATTAAAGTCACGCTGTAATTGCTCATGCCCTTTTTCAAAACCAATCTTACTTAATTTTTGTTGTGTCTGTTGATAATACATCAACCATTTGGGATAACGATAAGTAGCATTTATCCACCAATGGGCAAAGAAAATACATAAGGCAGAAATAATGAAAGACAAGGTAATAATGCTGACAGAGACATAATCAATTTTATCACCAAACCATTGAGAAAATAATTGTTTTTGTTTCTCTTGTGAGAAACTTATCACTAGTTTTGTCCATTGATAATCAAGCGCTTCAAATTGCAACATTAACTGATTCAACCAAGCACCACTCAGATAGTGTTTAATATCAAAATAAGTTGATAACGACTCTTTTTCTAATAATAATTGTGAGGAAAAACCTTGTTCAACTCGGCTTGGGTCCACCGCTGCGGTAGGATCTACCCTTACCCAACCTTGCCCCTCAAACCAAACTTCACTCCAAGCATGAGCATCTCTTTGTAAGATACTAAAATAATTACCTTTTGTATTAAACTGTCCGCCTAAATACCCCACAACCATTCTGGCAGGAATACCCGCAGCCCTCATTATATAAGTAAAGCTACTTGCATAATGCTCACAAAAACCAGCTTTAGTATCAAAGAAAAATTCATCTAAACTGTTATTGGTCAGTGAAGGCGGGTTCAGCGTATAACGATATGCTTGTAGGCGAAATGTTGATAAAACTTGATTAACTATCGTTTTTTGATCAGAAAATTCATGGCGTAGCTTTTCAGCATAAGAAATCAATAACGGGTTTGATTGCTTATCTATTGTTAAAAATTCCGAAGATGATGCAAGGTTGGCAAACAGTTCTATTGGGTTATCAATAAAGCTAGTGACAGAATATGATAATGATTGTGCGATTTTATCACGACTTAACATTGTCTGATCTTTCAGTTGATACACAATTTTATTTTGTTTCACGTCATCCAACCGTGCAACATCTAAAGCAAATAACCATCGTTGAAAACTAGGCTCTGCGATCACTTGGTAACTGATTTGATTCTTTGTTAAATCAAGTTGTTGACTAAGTATTTTTGTATTAACAATATCTTGCTTAGATTTTTTACTTCTGTGCCAACTAGTACCATCAAACTGGTCAAGGACAATAGTTCGCCAATACATTTCATTATAATTTGGTATTTTATTGTCAAATTCAACGCGAAAAGCTAACTCATTCGATAACGCTAAGGTCGAAATGTCGCCAATAGTAACCTTGTCACTTAAGCCAGTTTTGGCAGAATTTGCTACTGGCACATGCCATAAAGGTGAGAGTTTTGGGAAAAATAAAAATAACACAATTGCTAAGGGTAAACTTTGCAACATTAGCTTTAATGCCATTTTAAGATGGTAATTTACTTTTTGTTCGGCAGAAAAATAACTATGTAGCCAAGCTAAATTCATCACCGCAATTATAAATATCACCACAGTAAAATATATTGATTGAGAAAAAATAAATGCCGTTGCTAAAATAAAAAAGCCCTGAACAACAAGTTGGTAGAGATCTTTTCGCTGGTTAAGTTCAAAGGGTTTCAACACATAAGCTAAACACAATAAATGAATCATCCCTAATAAAACCCCAGTATTTTGTGCAGTTATAACTAACAAGATACAACCAGCTACTGAGACGAAAGATTTGATAAAATTTGTTGGGCGAGCAAGAATTTTTTGATTGATAGTAAATTGCCACAATAAACAAATGACGCTTAATGAGATGAACCACAACGAAAGCTCAGTGATCAGTGTAAGCAGATTAAACAGTTGGATGAATAATAAATGATGTTTAAAAGACTGAGATAAAACAAAGGACGGATTTTTTCGACTCGTATTTTTATTGTTTAGTGGTAACTTTTTAGTCAAAAACATTTGCCAGCCCTCCTTATTAATTCGTTGATATTCAGGGTTAAAATTATGTATTTATTTGAGGAGAATCGCATATAGCCAAAGCGGTTAAACACTGCTTTAAATGATTTTCACCTGAATTTATTGCAATGATATTATGTTCAACTTTTCCTGGAATTTGTAAGCCGTACTCTATGCCTGCTTGCTGATACTGAAGCACTAAATAACAAAGGTTACTAACCCTATTTTCCCATGAATGACTTGGCATATCGTTAATACTAAGCACGTTATAATGACTTTGTGATTGGCTATAATGTTTTGTTTGCCATAAATCACCTTTAGCAACATGCTTCCATGCAATATGACTAAGTGGCTCTCCTATTTTATAGGGTTTCAATTCGTAAAAGTCTTCGCCTTTGATTCTGTGTGATGATTCGCCATTTGGTCGTTTATTAGCATCATCAAGATTCACTCCCTGGGTTACATCAACACATTTAAGGGGTTTAGGATAACAAATCACGTCAATATCGAATTTTAATTTTGTCCAGCATTGAAAAAGCCCTAATGGGAATTCACTTTTGATAATTAAACGATTGAGAGTATGTTTACCACGAGTATTAAATTGAACAGGTACATTTAAAATGTGCGGTTTGTTCACCGACATCAGATTAACCTTGTGATGCTCTGTAAAATTAATGGCAAACGATTGCTTTACATTTTGCGACGATATTTCGACAGGAATAAACAGTGTTTCTTCAACAAATCCGTTATAAACACCTGTGGCTGATATTGTTAACCCAGCCATATTAAAGTAAGTGTAAAACATGGTTGTCAGAAATAAGCTACTAAATAAATAACACATAATAATGATCAGATTATTTTGGTAATTAGTGCCCAGAATAAATAGCAAAAGAATAAAAACGATAAACGCAACACCAAAGCGGGTTGGTAAAATAAAAATGTTATTTTGTGCCAGTCGTTGATTGGCTTTACTTGGCATCCGACGATTTAACCAAGCGTTAAATCCATGATTAACATAGTGATAAATTTTTCGTTTAAAGTGGATAAACATTAATACATACCGATCAACAAGGGTTAATTTTCTGTATAATTCGATTGTTCGCTATCAACCATCGAGAGAACTTGTTTAGACAGCGACTCATTGCCTTGTGAAGTTCGACCGACCATTCTATGTTCACAAACACTTGTAAAAACTGATTTAATATCATCAGGTAAAACATGATCGCGATTATCGATAAAAGCCCATGCTTTAGCAGCGGCAACAAGTGCTTTACCGGCTCTTGGAGAAAGTGGATTGACAGATAGCTGCCCTGATCTCGTTTGTTGAAACAAAGCAATTATATATTCAAAAATAGCATCGGATACATAAATATCATTAATATGTCGTTGAATCTTTTGAAGTTGTTCAAGTGAAATGGCGGGTTTGATATCAGCATAATTTAACGTTTGATTTGATGATTTCAATATTTGCTTTTCGGCATTTTTATCAGGGAAACCTAAAGATATACGCATCATAAAACGATCGAGTTGTGATTCTGGTAATGGATAAGTGCCGGCATGAAACAAAGGGTTTTGTGTGGCAATAACAAAAAATGGTGTCGGTAAAGAATGCGTTGTACCATCTATACTAACACGGTTTTCTTCCATTGCTTCTAATAGTGCGCTTTGTGTTTTAGGACTAGCTCGGTTAATTTCATCAGCTAACACTACTTGATTAAAAACAGGCCCTTTATGTAATGTGAAGCTATGTTTTTCGCTATCAAAAATAGACACCCCAATCACATCTGCCGGTAATAAATCACTCGTAAACTGTACTCGTTGATAACTTAGCCCTAACGAAGAGGCAAGCACATGCGCTAAAGTTGTTTTGCCCATGCCAGGTAGGTCTTCAATTAACAAATGTCCTTTTGCTAATAAACAAGCCAATGCTAATTTCACTTGTTCAGGCTTACCAATAACATAGCGCTCAATTTGCGTTAACGCCCGTTCAATCATTTGTTGCATGAATTGCCCTTTTTAATCTTCATATCATCTTTCTCGGTCTTCATGGAGTATCTGATATTTTTATACAATCTATAAGTTTTAGTATGACATGCAACGAGATAGTTAACAAAATTACTCGCTGTTATGAAAACTCAATCATCAACTCAGTCAATGGCTGTTTAACCTTAACTATTTAAGTAACTATATCCCTTTAAATAAAAATGTTAATATTGGCTTAATTGATTGGTAAATATAATAAAAAATGGAACTAAACTTTTTTTCAGCCTTCATCATAGGTTTATTAGGAGGCGGACATTGCATTGCTATGTGTGGCGGCATAACAACTATGTTGACGTCTGCTTTACCAAAGCAACGAAAAAATAACCTGCCTTATATATTGACGTACAATATCGGCAGAATTCTTTCTTATACTTTTATTGGTGCCATTGCCGGTTTTTCAGGCTCTCTCGCTATAAAGTCATTAGGATTTCCAGTGATCATGTTAAAAATGGTCGCGGGGTTATTTTTAATTTTGCTTGGTTTGTATATTGGACAATGGCTAATGTGGCTTACCAAAGTAGAAGTCATCGGCAAGCACATTTGGAAAGTGATCTCACCTTTTAGTAAAAAACTAATCCCAGTAAATACTATTAAAAAATCATTTTTTCTGGGTGTGTTATGGGGATGGTTACCTTGTGGGCTTGTTTATTCAACCCTTACGTGGTCCCTAGCAAGCGGCAGTGCGTTGAACGGAGGATTGATTATGATGTTTTTCGGGTTAGGTACGCTTCCTGCTTTATTAACAGTTTCATTTGGTTTTGAGCAAATAAAATCATTAATACAACAAACGATATTTAAAAGAATCATGGCATTATTACTAATTGTATATGGTTTATATACGTTAATGATTGCATACCAACTGATGATTTAATAACATAACTTCGTAAAATAAATTACCTCCTAGGTTGTTAAGGATAATATGTACAAGAATCAAAGCGCTTCACAACAACATATACATTGTCAAAACTGTAGCATCAGTGAGCTTTGTTTACCTTATTCTCTTAATGAAAATGAATTAAAAACACTCGATGATATCATTGACCGAAAACGCCCCATCCATAAAGGAGAAGAGCTGTTTCAAGATGGCCAGCAAATGCAGTCTTTATATGCTATTCGCTCAGGTACTTTCAAAACCTTCACGGTCAATGAAAGTGGCGAAGAACAAATAACTGGTTTTCATTTGGCTGGTGATTTACTAGGGTTTGATGCGATTGCTGAGTCTGAACACCCAAGTTTTGCAAAAGCATTAGAAACTTCAATGGTATGTGAAATCCCTTATAATACCTTAGATTCTTTATCCAATAGTATGCCAAAGCTTAAAAAACAAATCCTTCGGATGATGAGCTCTGAAATAAAGAATGATCAAGAAATGTTAACCTTGCTTAACCGTAAAAATGCGGAACAACGTCTTGCAACGTTTCTTTGTGCCCTAAGTGCTAGATATCATGCTCGAGGCTTATCAGCAAGCGAGTTTAGATTAACAATGACCCGCAGTGATATTGGTAATTACATTGGATTAACCGTAGAAACAATTAGTCGATTATTAAATAAATTTAATAAAAATGAATTAATTAAAGTAGATGGGAAGCTTATTACCATTTTAGATAACGATAAACTTGAAGATTGTGCTGCGTTATAGCAGCACTTAGCTTTCTTTCAGAACTTCTCCACACTAAAAACTCCAGTAACTTCTACTAAAATTTAATAGGCTAAATAAGCTTATATTAAAACCGCCTTTTTTGATTTAAAACAATCATCAACTATGTGTTATATAAGAATATAACTATACTAAAAGTTAATCATTAGCCTGAGTCAATCTGGAGCCAATATGGAAAAATATCATCAAATTTTAGCAATCATAGATCCAACCACAGAAGATCAAAAAGCTTTAAAAAGAGCGATAGAGCTAGCAAAACAAACTAAAGCGACCATTACGGCATTTTTATCTATTTATGATTTCTCCTATGAAATGACCACTATGCTTTCCAATGATGAAAGAGAAGCTATGCGAGAATCTTTAATTACGGATCGTCTACAATGGCTTAATGAATTAATTAAAGATTTACCAAAAGAAAATATTTCAATCACGACCAAAGTCATTTGGCATAATCGCCCCTTTGAACCCATTATTGAAGAAGTTTTACACAATGGTTTTGATATAGTGATTAAAGGTACACATCAACACGATAAATTAAAATCAGTGATATTTACGCCAACTGATTGGCATATACTACGTAAGTGCCCATGCCCAGTATTATTAGTTAAAGATCACTTATGGCCAATGAATGGTAATATAGTAGCGGCGTTAAATGTTGGTAGTGCGGAAGCTGAGCATCAATCACTTAATGTTAAAATTACCGAAGAAGCGATAAATTTATCAAAATTAATCAAAGCTAATGTTCATTTAGTTAATTCTTTCCCTGGAACCCCCGTTAATATTGCTATCGAAATTCCTGAATTTAATGCTAACGAATATAATGATTCTATGTTTAATCATCACCTTGAGGCGATGAATGAACATGCCGAAAAATTTTCCATCAGTAAAGAAAATACTCATGTAGAAGAAGGATTACCAGAAGATATTATTGTCAGACTAGCGGATGAATTAGATGCTGAATTAGTTATATTAGGTACCATTGGTCGAACGGGTTTATCTGCGGCGCTTATTGGTAATACTGCGGAACATTTGATTGATAATTTAAACTGTGATGTTTTAGCCTTAAAACCCGATGGTTATGTTTCTCCCTTAGCTAATTAAGCATAGGTTTATCGTAAAGTTAAACCATTGCCCTATTTGTACTTAATAAGTTAGTGAAAAAACCAAGGTGAATACCTTGGTTTTTCCTTTTACTCGAAAACTTTTCACAAAAGTAAATGACTAAGCTAGACACTACACGCCGCGATTAAAACGATTTTATCTCGAACAAATTTTAACCGCGAAAGATCAACAGCCCCTAGGCTTAAGTAAAAACTATTTAATAGTTACTTACGGTTTGTTGTTGGTTTAACGTGTCATCTGTTAGTCCTGGCTTGGCTTTAAGTTTGATCACAACACGGCGGTCATAGAAACTCACCTCTTGTTGATTATTGGCAACTACTGGTGATTCTTCACCAAAAGCAAACAAATTGATACGTTCAGCGGTGATCCCTTTATCTAATAGGGCATGTTTAACGGCATTGACACGGGCAATTGATAAGGCATGATTAAGCTCTTCATTACCTTGTAAGTCAGTATAGCCAGATAAATCTATCATCAATTCAGGGGCTTGTTTTAATAAAGTCACTAATGAATCTATTTGATCTTGATAATGTGGTTGAATATCACTTGAACCCGTTGAAAACTGTAAACTCATCAAAAGATTCTCAGCTTGTAGTTGCGTGGTATTATGTTGACTGTTTTGTAATGCAAGTAGTTCATCTTGATATTCTTGCTCTATTTGTTTCATTTTTTGCTGGTATTTTGCTAACGCGAGTTGATGATTATTTTGCTCTTGTGAAAGTTTCACTACTAATTCATCTTTATCATTACTAACATTAATATGTTTTGCGGTGAAGACACCAATAATGCCGGAAACAAACGCCCCGACAGGACCTGCTACTACAGCACCTAAAACAAGACCACTTCCAAACCCTATATTTTCATATTTTTTATGTTGCTGGGCTTTATTTATATCGTCTGTTTTCAATGCGTCATTTGCCATAGTTGGCGCTGTTACCAAAGATGTTGCAATGCAACAGGCTAACAAAGTTTTTTTCAGACCGTGATTTTTAGTGGTTTGGTTAAACGTCGCGTTTTTCATGATGTCACCTTTATTGTTTGTTTTAGATTTAAATTAAATACAAGAGTTTTTTTACTTAACTCTTTGTGTTGACAGTATTAAACCAACTAAAAAAGCCATTAAAAGGTCACAATAATGGCGATACAATGAACAAATGTGGCAACAATATGGCAATGTGTCGAAATGCAAGAATTTAACAATAAACTTTTATATAGTGTTGTTGTCAACAGAACATAATTGCTCTAATAACTGATATAAACTCAATTAGGTAAACAGATATAAATGTCAAAAAGAATTGCTATTGTCGAAGATGAAGCTGCGATCAGAGAAAATTACGCTGACGTACTGCGCGCGCAAGGCTATCAAGTGCAAACTTACGCCAATAGAACTACTGCCACACAGGCTTTTAGTATTAAATTACCTCATTTAGTAATTTTAGATATTGGCCTTGAGCAAGAATACGATGGCGGTTTTACCTTGTGCCAATGGTTAAGAAGTTTATCTATCACTTTACCCATCATTTTTTTAACCGCACGCGATAATGATGTCGATACCGTATCAGGCTTACGAATTGGTGCCGACGACTATTTAACCAAAGATATTAGTCTCCCCCATTTAACGGCACGAATTTCTGCACTTTTTAGACGGGAAGATGCTTTAAATAAACCTACCGAGCAAGACCATTTACTGACCGTTCAAGATTTAACGATTGATAGTCAAAGAATGACAGTGAAATGGCAAGGTAACCTCATAGATTTAACCATTACCGAATTTTGGATGGTATATGCATTAGCTAAAAAACCTGGCCATGTTAAAAACCGACAACAACTTATGCAAGATTCAAACATTTACGTTGATGACAGTACGATCACATCTCATATCAAACGGATCAGAAAAAAGTTTAACCTACATGATAAAAACTTTGATTGTATCGAAACGGTTTACGGTATGGGCTATCGATGGGAACAAGGCCTCAATAATACGGCTGATGATCAGGTCATAGCTAAATAATGCAGTTTAGATTCGGTTTGCGAAGCAAGTTATTACTGCTTTCCTCATTTTTAGTCGCTATCCCTTGGTTTGGTTATCAATATGTATGGGAGATGGAAAAGTATTTAAGGTTTGGTCAAGAGCAAACCATCATAGGTACTGCCCGTGCCTTAGCGACTGCGTTACATGAACGGCCTAATCTTTTTAACAATCAAGCAAGCTTTTTACCTAGTGTTGAAAAAGGCAAAGATTTATACGGCTACCAACTTAATCACCCAATTAATTTAGATGGTAGCCATCAAGATTGGCCAAATTATCTTGCCAAATCACATTATTACGGTGTTGATAACCAGCTAACCAACAACCAGAATACATTACCATTAACCATTGAAAAGTTATCAAATAATTACACTGCAGCAGTGGGAAAATATGATAAATATCTTTATTTTTTTGTCAGTGTTGTCGATGACAATGTCATCTATCGCGATAACAATGCCCGAAGTATTGAATTAAATGACCGTTTAGAATTAGCCTTCACCACTCCACAAGGCAGATTTCAACGCTACCTTGTGGCAAATAAGCATGCTGGATGGTTAGATGTATTTCAAATACAAGATGACGAAATTATTCCTCCTACACCGGCGCTTTTTATACAAGGGAAATGGCTTGAAACACCACAAGGTTATAATATTGAGTTTCGAATTCCGCTTAAAAACATTAGTGATAATTTAGCTTTTTCAATTCACGATGTTGATGAACCCTTTGGACAGACAAAAAGTACGATTGCTAGCGCAAATACAACCAATAAAGACTCGTTAGGCACCATATTAGTACCATCACCTGAAATAGAACGTATCGTTAAAGGAATGAGTTACACCAATTCCAGTGTTTGGGTAGTTGATCAACATCATCGCGTGCTTGCAAAGGCTGGCGATATACAAGCTGCCAATGGGCTATGGCAAAAAAATAGCATAAACCAAGAAGATTCATGGCGCACAGAGTTACAAGCACTTTTAAAACCTCTGTTTAAACGTTTACTCACTCAGCCACCTAAAGCCTTTATTGATCAACTTTATGATGCACAAAACCTTACAGGCAAACACATAGAATCAGCCTTACAAGGAATACCTCAATCACAATGGCGACTTTCTAGTGATAATAAAGCCGTTATTTTAACAGCTGCATATCCCATTTATTTTGGTAATAAAGTACATGGAGCTGTGATAGTAGAAGAAACCAACAATGGTATTCGAACCGTTAGAAATCAAGCTTTAGAAAAGTTATTTACTAGCATATTAGCGATCATGATTTTTGGTATTATGGCTTTCTTTTTTTTCGCATCAAGGATCTCGAATAGGATCAGAGCATTACGAAACCAAGCAGAACAGGCGATTGATGAACACGGGAGAATAAATGAAGCGATGACAGCATCGACTAAAAATGATGAGATTGGCGATCTTTCTCGCAGTTTTTCAACGGCGGTAAGTCGATTGAGCCAATATAACCATTACCTCGAAAATATGTCATCACGCCTATCTCATGAACTAAGAACACCAATTGCTGTCGTTAGAACATCATTAGAGAATCTAACCATTCAAAATCAACATTCCCCCCATTCAAATGCTTATATTGAAAGAGCACAGCAAGGATTAAACCGACTAAATTTAATTTTAACCAACATGAGTGAAGCTACTAGATTAGAGCAAATGTTAAAAAATACCGACTGTATTACCTTTAATTTTTATCAGGTATTAAATGGCTGTTTACAAGGTTATCGACAAATTTATGAAAACTATCATTTTCAAACAAATTTTAGCGATGAAAAAGTCACCATGAATGGCTCTCCTGAACATATCGCTCAACTGCTTGATAAAGTGATCAGTAATGCCGTTGAATTTAGTGAAGATAAAAAAATCACTTTAGCTATTGAACAACAATCAAATTCATTAACCCTACACATCAGTAATAATGGCCGTTATTTACCAGAAGAGATGACTGAAAGGCTATTTGATTCGATGATTTCAATCAGAGACAATCATCAAGATCTTAATGAATTAACGGCTGAAAATAAAAGGCCCCACTTAGGTTTAGGGCTTTATATGGCGAGATTAATTTGTCAATTTCACCAAGGTAATATACAGGCAAGTAATCATCATAATCCTAAAGGCGTGACGATAACAATTATTTTACCAATCCAAAACAATTAAGCCATTAACTACAATCAATACGATTATTGTGATCGGTTATAAAAATTACTCAATACCAATATATTTATGTACTTGAATCGATAAACGCCAATTGTTTTCAATACAGGTTTTAATTGCTAATTCTGTTGCTCGTTGTTTTTGACTGATAGGTTGTAAATAAATTGGCTTTGCTGTCACCTTGTGATCAGTTAATAATGCCTTTAAATCATCAACATGCTGTTCGGTAGCGACCGGATGTTTAATTTCATTGGCCCTTTGCATTGCTGAGGTCAATATTTTGTATCCACCTTTCATATTCACTTTTGGCGAAACAGTAACCCAACAATTCTCTGTAGTGTTAATTTCAAATGTGCCTGAGGTTTCTATTTGACAACTAAAGCCATGTGCTTCTAATACCGAGCAAAGTGGCGTTAAATCGACCATGCAAGGTTCACCACCGGTAATAACGATATGTTTTGCTTTAAATTTTTTACGACTAAAAATATCAATAATGTCTTCACTACTTAACGCAGCCCACTGATCAGATTCAGCAGTTTTACTGGTCATAGTTAAGTGATCGACTTCATCGGATAAATTAATTTCCCAAGTATGTTTAGTATCACACCAAGAGCAGCCAACAGGACAACCTTGAAGACGCAGGAAAATTGACGGTTGCCCAGTAAAAGCTCCCTCTCCTTGAATGGTTTCAAATAATTCGTTTATTTTGTATTTTGTCGTCATAATAGCGTTCTTTATTGCCTATTTATCGGAGAAGAAATTTCAAGTAAAATGCGCAAGTTTCCTATTATACCTCAGAGAGTCCAAAGATGAGCAGCAAAATTAGTCCTAATATTAATAATAAAGTCGTGGTTATATATTCTGGCGGCATGGATTCTTTCACCGTTCTTAATCGCGCGTTAAAAGACGGTAAAGAGGTGTTTGCTTTATCCTTTGATTATGGACAACGTCATGTCAAAGAACTGCAATGTGCTAGTGACGTATGTAAAAGTTTAAATGTTCCCCATAAAGTAATTGATATTACAACAATTAATCAATTATTAGCAGGCTCATCATTAACCGATGATATTGATATTCCTGAAGGACATTACGAAGCGGAAACCATGAAATCCACTGTCGTGCCTAACCGAAATATGATTTTACTTTCTTTAGCCGTTGGTTATGCGGTATCTGTTGGCGCAGCGCAAGTTTATTACGGCGCACATTCGGGCGATCATGCTATCTATCCTGATTGTCGCCCTGAGTTTGTTGAAAAAATGAATGATGTTTGTCAAATTGCGAATTATGAAGCCGTGGAAATTTTCAGTCCTTATTTAACGGTGACCAAATCGGATATTCTAACAGATGGAATAAAAATGGCGTTAGATTACAGTAAAACATGGACTTGCTATAACGGTCGTGAAAAAGCCTGTGGTAAATGTGGCGCTTGCCAAGAAAGATTAGAAGCTTTTAGCGACAATAATGTTGTCGACCCATTAGCTTACGAAGACTAATATTATTAATCGTTAAGATACTAACTACATAGCATCTTAACGCTTTATTTTAAGCAACGAAAAGAGAACAAAAATTAAGAAAATAACTTATTATGTAATTTTTCTACCGTTTCATTTGCTTGCGCTTCGTTCACCAAAAAGCATAAATTATGCTCACTAGCTCCTTGGCAAATCATTCGCACATTAATACCAGATAACGCATCAAATATGCTGGTACCAACACCGTTAGTTTTATGAATATTATTACCCACGACAGCAATTAGCGATAAACCATTTTCTACCGACACTTCACAAAGTTGTTCTAGTTCTTCTACTACGGTTGAATTTAACAAAGCTTGTGTAGAGCCTGAAGGATTATCAAAAGTCATCGCAACACTTATTTCTGAAGTGGTGATCAAATCAACACTTAATTCATGCTTAGCTAATACGGCAAAAACTTTCGCTAAAAAACCACTTGCATGTAACATTGCAGGGCTTTTAACTGTCACCAAAGTTTGCTCTTTTCGTAAAGAAATAGAACGGTAAGTTGGTTTCGAGGCCACTGTTTGTTGAATATAAGTTCCGCCTTTTTCAGGCTCTTTACTTGAACCAACAAAAACAGGAATATTTTTACGCATGGCCGGAATCAAGGTGGCTGGATGTAAAATTTTTGCGCCAAATGTCGCCATTTCAGCCGCTTCACCAAAGCTGATTTCTTTTATTGCTCGTGCTTGATCAGTAATACGGGGATCTGTTGTGAAAATTCCAACCACATCTGTCCATATTGCTAAGTTTTTTGCCCCCAAGGCTTCAGCGATTAAAGCGGCACTATAATCTGAACCGCCTCTTCCTAACGTTGTGGTATGGCCGTCAGCCGTTTGACCAATAAATCCTTGAGTAACAATCACTTGATCGTTAAGTTTTTCGGTTAAAAATGTTGCTGTGCACTTGGCTAACTTGTCTAAATCAACAACCGCTTGGCCATACAGGTCATTGGTTTTCATGATTTGTTTAACATCAAAGGTATGGCCATTAACGCCAATTGATTGCAGCACTTGAGCAAATAATAATGAGCTCATTTGCTCACCAAAAGATAATATTGCATCGGCTATACGAAGGCTATGGTTTAATGATTGAGCTTGTGCATAAGCGGTTAATTCATTTAATAGCCCGTTTATTTTTTCCTCTAACGGTTCGCTATTTTCAATTTCAGCCAAAATGTTCAATTGAATATTTTTGATGCTTTCAAGCAATTGTTGTTGCTCAGCTTCACTGACGTTAGCTTGACTTAAACGAACAAGATAATTGGTAACCCCTGAACTTGCCGAAACAACGACCACACGATTTGCAGGATCATTTTTAATGATCTGTGCACATCGAAGCATGGCTTGATGATCAGCAACACTTGTACCACCAAATTTAGATACGGTTATTTCTCGAGCTTGATTGTTTATCAAAGATGACATGAAAACACTCCATCGATCAATCGTGATAAATGATTAGAATAAAAAGAGCCGTGCTGGCTAATGTTAAAAATATAAGAAGGTTTAAAAACCATAGTAGGTCTCCCTATTTGCTAAGTTATCTTAACAATATTTACATCAAGGAAGAGCATGACTGAATGAAGAGATGTATTAAAAGTACAAAGCTTAACTTTTCAGCCAGAAGCTCTCCACCCTATTCTACTTAGCAACATTGCCAAGTAGAGGTGACAATCCTAAGGATTCAACCTTAGTGACCGAGTATCAGATACCACGGCTCTGAATACCCTCGGCAATAGTCTCCCTCAATAACAGTCATAGGAATGTGGTTTCCTCGGGTTATTTACCTAGCTATTGCTCCTCTTCTGGAGCGTTAAATTAGTTAATACCCAACGAGTGGTTCCAATTGGAGTATTTAGTCTAATTTAACAGCGGGCTAATTAAACCCCATTTGTTACGATAAATCAATACACTGGATGTCTAAATTATCTGCAATGATAAAATAAAGAGGAAGATTTTAAGACCAGGTACTGAATTTAAATAAAAAGCTTGTTAAAATTATCTTTTATTTACTGTCTGTTGAAGAAATAAATGGATTTGTTTTTACTGAAAAAAATCATTGGTTTTTTAATAATGCCGTTAAGCTTAATATCGTTATTATTAATAATCGCTTTAATTTTATTTTATAAAAAACCGTCGCTTAGTTTTAAATGTTTGCTTACTGCCAGCTTCCTATTGATTTTATTATCAACAGGGTATGTTTCTGATCGTGTTATGCAACCATTAGAAAATAATTTTGCCAGTTATCAATACACTGAAAAGCCGATTGATTATATTGTTATTTTAGGTTGTGGTAACACGAGTAATCCTGATCTTCCTGCGACCTCCCAGTTATTCCCTTGCTCATTACAACGTTTAGTTGAAGGGTTAAGAATATTTAAATTACACCCTGAAGCACAATTAATTACCTCTGGCGCTGCTTTTGACGATAATGATTCAAATGCGACAAATGTTAAAAAAGCAGCCATGTTATTAGGTGTTCCAGAAAGCAAAATTATTGTTGAAAGCTTTCCCAAAGATACTGAAGAAGAAGCTGAATTAATCGCGCCAAGAGTGCAAGGTAAAAATGTTGTTTTAGTCACAAATGCTGATCATATGTTAAGAGCTGTAAATTATTTTAAACAACACGGTATTGATGTTATCCCAGCTCCCGCCAGTAATTGGGTGAAAAATATCGATGGTTATAAAAATTGGTCGTACTATTTACCTAAAAGTCATAACTTAACTCAGACAACCAATGCTTGGTACGAAAGCATCGGATTATTAGTTCAATGGTTAAAATCTGACAGTTAAAAGATGACAATGTAAAAGTGAAGATTAAGCTTTTTGTTCTTCTATAAATAGACAGAAAGCTTAATCATTAAACTAGTTACAGTTACAGTTACAGTTACACAGGATTATCAATATCAACAAACTGAACGTCTATAGATAATTCTTGCTGTAAATATTCACCTAACGCCTTAGCGCCATACCTTTCAGTGGCATGATGACCCGCAGCAAAAAAGTGAATATCCATTTCACGAGCTACATGAGTAGTTTGTTCAGAAACCTCACCAGATAAAAATGCATCTATGCCCTGCTCCGCGGCAAGTTCGATATAGTTTTGTCCACCACCACTACACCAAGCAATAGTTTTTATTGGTTTGTTCGATGGCGGCGCAATATGCAAGCATTCACGCTGTAATTGTTTATTAATTCTGGCCGATAAGTTTGATGCAGAAATAGTTTGAGAAAATACCCCTTGTACAGCAACACTTAAGTTATTTCCTAGCTCAAGAGGACCTGTAGGGGTTATGGCTAATAACTTGGCTAATTGGGCGTTATTGCCTAATTGAGGATGAATATCTAACGGCAAATGATAAGCAAAAAGATTAATATCATGCGTCAATAATGCTTTGATCCTTTTATGCTTCATACCACGGATCACATAAGACTCATTTTTCCAAAAATAGCCATGATGAACAACAATCGCATCAGCGTTTTCTTCAATAGCACGATCGATTAATGCTTGTGTTGCCGTAACCCCTGTAATAACTTTCTGAATGGTGTCTCGGCCTTGTATTTGTAAACCATTGGGACAAAAATCTTTGATCTGTTCTGGCTTTAATAAATCATTTAAATATCGTTCAAAATCGTTTCTAGTCATTTGGTAGAACTCGTAGTATTTTATAGCGACAATCTTAGCTAATTTACGCCCGTAAAATCAGCATAAATTTATATTATTTACACTTATTTTGCTGACGAGAGGAGTTTAATGTTGAAACATTAACTGGATTAAGTTGAGTACGTAATTTCCACTTCGGTTTGATAGGCGTTAAAGGTAAAACTCGTTTTTTAGCGACTATCACATAAATAGAGCCAAAACTTGGGAAAAATCGTTGGGCGAATTTTCGACAATGTCTAGCAATAAAACCCTGACTAATATTGGTGGCTAACGTTGAATGTAAGCATCTTTCGTCCATTAGAATTTCATAGCCCATTAAATGCAACCAATCTTTTACCCGCATTGCAGAGAAAAAGCGTTCACTCCAAGGAGAATGTTGCCTTCTAAACGGAATAAAACTATTAAGCCCAGCTAAACTAAAAGGATTATATCCTGAAAGTACTAAGTAGCCATTCGGTATTAAAGCTCGATTGGCTTCTCGAATTACATGGTGGGGATCTAACGAAAACTCTAAGGCATGACTTAAAACACAAACATCTACACTATGTTCTAGAAAAGGCAAATCATCTATTTCTGCATAAACTGGCACATTTTGACTTTGAGCAACTTTTTGATGTTCTAATAAAGCCACATGATGTTTAATTGGGCACCTTTGACTATCAACAAAGCTGCTCAACGCCCCTATTTTCAACAAATGATAACCAAAAAATTTAGGCCACCAAGGCGCTAAAAGTTGGTTGATTTCAGCAACTATTAATTCCCCATTAGGTAATTCAAGCCAAGATGCAGGTGAATGAGGTTGTCTAAATGCGAGTGCTGGTTTCATGGTATTTTAAACTCAGTAAGTATCGGTTAACTATAAAACTATTGGATAACTTGCACAAATGTTACCGGTAAATAAAATCGTTACAATTTAACTAGTCACAGTATAATAACCTGAAAGTTATAAAGGGGCAGCCATGAATACCCAACAATCGACAGCTAAAAATGTAATTTCACCTATAAAAGCATTCTCTGATAATTATATTTGGGCAATTTCTGCAAACCATTGTGATCAGCTTATCTTAGTTGATCCTGGTGATGCTAATGTTTGTATCGAATATCTTGAAAAGCATCACAAAACGCTGTCCGCTATATTCATCACTCACCATCATGCTGATCATATTGGTGGCATTGAGGCACTTCATCAATATTGTCAAGATAAAGGTTGGCAGATAGAGGTATACGCACCTTTGCACGAAAACATTCCTTTTGCGACACAAAAATTACAACAAGGTGATACAGTTGAGCTGCCAACATTTGATTTAACTTTTAATATTATTGATTTGCCAGGTCACACCTTAGGTCATATTGCTTATCATGCAGACGATATTTTATTTTGTGGAGACACATTATTTTCAGGTGGTTGTGGCAGAATTTTTGAAGGTACGCCTCAACAAATGCACACTTCATTAACTTGTTTAAAAGAGCTTCCGGAAAGAACCCGTGTTTACTGTACACACGAATATACATTAGCCAATCTTACTTTTGCTTTAACGGTTGATCCCACGAATATTGAACTAGTTCATTATTATAACCAAGTACAAGAACTTAGAGCGGCAAATAAAGTGACTTTACCCTCGTCGATATTAAGAGAAAAACAAATTAACCCCTTTTTACGTTGTCATGACGAAAAAATTCAAGCCAGTGTGCAAGAATATAGCCAACAAGCAATGAACTCAGTACTTGAAACCTTCACCAGCTTACGTCGTTGGAAAGATACCTTCTAATAGCTTATAGAAAAATATATTTGCTTAATCGGTACATATATTTTTCTATGCTTGTTGATCCTTAACTTCAAATAAGTGACACTAAACATCAAGTATTCATAGTTAGATTTTTCATGAAATATATATCTTTTTCACTTTCCGCCGCTATCGCCTTAGTGGGTTGTCAAAGTACAACACCAAATCAAGGTTTATCAGCTAATAACAACCAAGCAACTAATACGCTCTTACTTGAAAATATCGCTTCTCCTGTTGATATTAGCCAAGCACTGCTCGCTGATGAAACTGCAGATGTGATACATCCCGTGAATGACGTTGAAATTTCATTATCAGAAGACGTCAATGTGAGTGACGATGTCTGGCAACGCATCAGAGAACAATTAACCTTTCCCATCGAACAAAACCGTCGTGTTGTTGTACAAAGAAATTGGTACGCAAAAAATCAAAATTATTTAGATCGCGTAGCTAAACGAGCAAAGCCGTATATGCACTTCATAGTTGAAGAACTTGAAGCTGCCAATATACCGCTTGAAATGGCCTTATTACCTATCGTAGAAAGTGCATTTGATCCTTTTGCTTATTCTCATGGTAGAGCTTCTGGCATGTGGCAATTTGTACCAGGTACCGGTACTCGTTTTGGTATGAAACAAAACTGGTGGTATGACGGCCGTAGAGACGTTATCGCATCAACAAAAGGTGCCATTAAATATCTTAAATATTTACATAAGTTTTTTGATGGTGATTGGCTATTAGCACTTGCTGCTTATAACTCTGGCGAAGGTCGAGTTCAAAGAGCGGTAAAAAATAATGCTCGACGTAATATGCCAACAGATTTTTGGTCGCTTGATTTGCCTAAAGAAACAAGAGCATACGTGCCTAAACTATTAGCATTAGCAGATTTAGTAAAACGCCCTGCTGATTTCAATATTAAATTTTTTGAAATCGAAAATAAAAGTGTTATTACACCGGTAGATATTGGCTCCCAAATTGATTTAGCAAAAGCAGCTGAGCTTGCTGATTTACCTTTAGAAGAACTGCAACATTTAAACCCAGGCTATAATCGCTGGGCAACAGACCCTAAAGGGCCACATTATTTAGTAATTCCAAATCATAAGGTAGAGAAATTTAAAGCTGGTTTGAGCAAACTCAGCAAGGAAGATCGCTTAGCTTGGCAGCGTTATCAAATTAAAAATGGAGATAGTTTAGGAAGAATAGCGAAAAAATTTAATACCGACATTGGCGTGATCAAACAAGTTAACAATATTCGCGGTAATAACATTCGTGCAGGTAAGCATTTATTAATTCCTGTGGCGGCAAAATCGCTTGATACTTACATATTGTCTCAAGATCAACGATTAGCAAAAAAACAAAATACACCTAGAGGCAATGAAAAAATTATTCATACGGTAGTCTCTGGTGATAATTTTTGGGACATTAGTCGCACCTATGGCGTTAATTATCGTCAATTAGCGAAATGGAATGGCATGGCGCCAAGAGATACCTTAAAACTTGGCCAAAAACTTGTTATTTGGAAAAAAGCTAAGATAGCAAAAGACAGTTTATTATCAGCACAAATGTCTCATAATGACCAAGCAATCATGCGAAACATTACCTATAAAGTAAGGCGTGGTGACTCCTTCGCAAGAATCGCAGATAAATTTAATGTTTCAATTAAAGATATTGAACGTTGGAATCGACTCAATCGAAAAAAGTATCTGCAACCTGGACAAATGCTTAAATTATCGATCGATGTCACGAACGCAATTTAACATAAAATAATAGTAGAAATAACCTCTTTGACAGAGCCCTAACTTGTTAGTTTTAAAACAGTTTAGCTACAAAACTGTGCTTTAAGGTTAATAAGGGCTTTGTTATTTTGTTCCTTTCAAAGAACAAGAAAACCAGGGCATTGTCTTTTTGAATTAAGATAATTGCATGCGAGTTTCTTGGCTAGTTTCTTAGTACTACTAACACCAAGCTCACCAGCATACAATGCAACGCCTTGTTAACCTTGGTTATATATGTTGATCGATGAGTATTGAATTACCATCGGGGTCTTTCAAAGAAAAACTCGAAGGACCACTGTCGCCGTTAATCGATTTCTGGATGATATTTACACCTTGAGCCTCAAATTCTCTTAAAAGCTCTCTAACATCCGTATATGATTCGAGTGTTTTACCATTTTGATCCCAACCGGGATTGAATGTCATAATATTTCCTTCAAACATCCCTTGAAATAACCCAAGGGTATGTTGACCATTTCGAAGTATTAACCAGTTTTGAGATTGATCTCCACCAATGATTTCAAAACCTAGTTTTTGATAGAAAATTTTTGATTCTTCGATGTTGTTTACCGCTAAGCTGACTGAAAATGCACCTAATTCCATTCTACACTCCTTGGTTCTATTGTTATTTTGTTATCTTTTTTTACTCTTCTATTCTAATGCGCTTTTATTTTTTTGCGCTTTCACGCTTATATTAACAACAAAAATTATATAGCGAAAAAAATGAGGATACTGAAAGTAATTCCGCTTTTAATTTTTTTGTTCTAGTGATTTAATTTCTAATTTCAATTACGTTAGGATGTTTATTACAAGAGTATTCATGATAAATATCATCAAGATAAGTCGCTAATTCACTTACCTGTAAATCTGACGGAATCACAACATCATAGACTCTAGAACGAATACTTATATCTGATTCATTAAACAATTGCCATTACTGATTTACTTTATGGAAAGACATTGTTTTGCCAAAGACACTAAACTTGATTTTCACTACTTATTTGTCCTAGATTCATAACACTCTACCAACAAGCGAAATAGTTAATTAACTTGAACGATGTTAGATAAAAACCAACGGTTTTAAATTGAATCCAAACTGATTAAACATTGACTTTGTATTTTAAATCATTAACTTCATCACCAGTGACACCGCGGAATCCCCAACAATGTTTAGGTTGCTCTTTAATCGTAATTTCTACGTCAACCGGAGATATATTTAGCTCTAATTCAATTGCTAAAAACAATGATTTAATTAAAGATTTTTTAGTTTCAATTTGACGACCTTCCATCATATTGATTTCGATAACAATATAATTATCTGAACGCCCGCCTGGATAATAAAAGTCTGATTTATTCATTGGAATAAAGCGGTGCGCTCTTTTATCTTCTGGCATTTTTAGTATAGATTGCATCGATTTATGAATAACATCTGAAAGTTGTGCTTTAATTGGGTTTAAATTTTCTTTTATTCCATAGACGACAACCATGCCTAAACTTCCCTATATACGTATAACGCCTCGTTAAGAGGTAAAATTATTGCTTAAAAATTGACGATGAAAAACTTAAAACCAACGGTTCAAGATCTTATTAAATAACTTGCCAGCAGTTTTTATCTAGTCTTAAGATTAGCACTAGATAAACTCTTTGTAATAGATAAATTTTGATACCAATTGTTAAAGACAAGATCTAATGACTTTATTTCTAAAGTACCAAAATCATAATTTCTAAATTTAGATAATACAGCCATAAGTTGGTGATTATTTTTAAACGGTGCACGAAATCTTACTGCAGTTATATGGGCTGTTGATAATTTATAACGTGAATCAATTGTGGTTTTAAGTTTAGAGCCATTAAAGTTTGCCCGTAAAGAATCCCTCAAATGGTTTAACTGTTCACTTTCAGGAAATCCTTGAATTAAAATACAAGATGAGGAAACTGTAATACCTTTAAAATTAATGGTAAATGGTTCAAAATCTAACATTGTTTCTTGGAATATTGCGGAATAATCTTCGACATTAATACTTGATAATTTAAACCCAACAAAACAGGAAATAACCGATAAGATAGTTAAATGCAATTCACTTCTAGGGTAGTAATACTGCTCCGGCTCTATAACTTGCAATTCGTTTAGAAAGTTAGTTATGTTTTCACTAACCGAGTTATCAAGATAAGATAATACCGTAATTCCTCTTCTCATGTCTGATTGGTCATGAATTAAATCATCTATTTCACAATTATTATTGTGAAATTTGTCAATTGAATTTAGCCACATTTGAGAATATAAGTTTTTAAGATCGGGCATACTTGATTAATCACTTACGTACATAACGCGATACTAAAAAAACATTAAAAGTTGGCGAAAATATTGAGCGATGTAATAACCCTCAACTTTGAGCTGACTCGCTAAATTGGCTTGTTTGGTTTTATCTTTCAACATGCTTTAAAAAATATTCGTGCTTTATAGAACCAGAACAAACCTCCCCCTCTTTACTTCCCTCTAACCACTCTTTCAAAAACGCAATACGTTGAAGCATGAGCCTTGTTTTATAACTGGAATAACACATTGGAAAAACACTACCGTAATACAAGGCTTCATCTGCTTTAGGAAACTTTAAATTTAAATCTAACTCAAGTTGAGTTTCCCAGTTTTGTTGAGATTGTTCTAAGTTACTAAGAAATTTAACCTCACCTTTATATAGCCTTTGAATCTCTAATATAACTCGCTGCATTTCTAGCTCAGCTTTTTTATTATTTACTCCCGCACATCGGTTTAAGTCAAGCTGACTCATTGCTGTGTCATAACAGACCGAAGTATCAACAGAATAAACATTTAAACTAAACAATAACGTTATTAAACAACTAATTTTGGCATTTAACACTAAACTTCCTCAGTAAACCTAACGTCTACAATAAGCGTTTATTAATAGTTTGTTAAAGCTATCGCGAAACATAGCCGAACTCACTTTTACGCTCCTGCTAAAACAACTCATTACACCTTTATTCACAACAACTTATTTGATAATGCCTTTCAACATTTTGTGTTACTTCACCCCACTTAGATGACTTAGCCCTAGCTTGGTGATTATCAAACGCAGACTGGTTTATGAATTCTTCGTAAACATTAAATTTGTTAAGGTTATTATCATCGGGCTCAACTTCAAAAATTAAACATCCATCTTCTGCTAAAGTAAGTTTTTTGTGAGTTTTTAATTCAGCTTTTACCGCTTCAAGATCTGAATGTGGTACGACGATAAATCCCTGTAATATAACTTTAGTCAACACTAAGCTCCTGTAATACAAAACGGCCTGTTATACCGCTATTTACTGAGCTTTTGCCATACTTCATACTCTACTCGTTTATCATTTTCCCATCTTGAACTGAACCATTTATCTCCCTCTATTCTATATTTAAATACGTATTTTTTACCTTTTGGGGAATTAAATGATGTATAGGTAGGTGACTCTATGTATTCGTTATCTGTTAACGTAAAAGTGCCTGCACCTGAGCTCCAAAACTTATCACCAGACATACTAACAAAACTAAAATGAGTCTCGTTAATCACTTTTAATGATTTCAAATTAAGCGTTTCATAATTTATCAAGTTACCTTCGTGATCAATATACTCACCTGAAACAAGTGTCCAAGTACCAGAAAAAATATTTTCATTGGCATTCACTGCAAAAGACACGATAACGGCTAAAATGATATTAATAACTTTCTTCATACTACAAAAACCTTTGTAAGATATAACGCCTCATTAAGAGACAAAAATTAGTTGGCTATAAAGTCGAGCAAAATCAAGCCACTGTTACGTATTCTAATTAATTTTGATTGTTATACGCTTCCTTCCGATTCTACGACTAAGATTCTTGCCTCTCCGCGAGGGTGGGCAACATGCTCAGTTCCTATAGAAGCATAAAATATATCACCAGTTTCCAGCACTGTTGATTGCTCAACTCCATTTTCCTTAAATAACATCTCAACAACGCCATCTAAAACAACAAATACTTCTTCGCCATCGTTTACATGCCACTTATAAGGTTGATCAGTCCAATGTAATCGCGTCGTAATGCCGTTCATATTAGCGATGTTTATTGCACCCCAAGCACGTTCAGGTTTGAACGCTTTACATCTAATTATTTTCACGTAAGCTCCCAATTATGAATAAGCATATAACGTCCCACTAACAAGCAAATACCAGTTAATTAACAAACGAAAATTGAATAAAAATCAACTGTTGCGTGTCCCTGTCTATTTAGTTGTTTGTTTATAAATTAATTATGCAAGTAAAATTCAGTAATAGCTTTTGCGTAAGAAGCTGAATCTTGGTTTGCATCATTGCACAACACTATCGTGGATAGATTCTTTTTCGGTATCCGAAGGTAAAATGTTTGAACACCTAACCAAGCCCCACCATGCATATAGGCATCATAACCATCGACTTTAGTTACAACTTGCCCATTTGCGTATAAACCACCAGAAACTGAAAAATTACTATTAGGTGTATTTAATAGTACCATTAATTGTTGAGGATTTTTTCCAAGACTAGGGTTATAAAAATGCTGATCCCACTTTAATAAGTCATCAAGGTTAGTATGTAGACCTCCATCACCAACCCAAAATAGATTTGTCATATCAGTTTGGTAGCCACCTTTATCATTCTTTTTATAACCACTCGCTCTGTTTTTGACAATCTCTGTAGGATCATCACTATAAAAAGTATCATTCATCTCAAGGGGCTGAAATATACGTTTATTTGCATAATCCCTTAAACTTTCACCAGAAACCTCTTCAACTAACATTGAGAGTAAAAAGTATGCAAGATTACTATATTGCCATTTTTTATTAGGCTCGTGACGTAGCGATACTTTTTTTACAACGTCGTAGAAATCGTCAATAGAGAGATAATCTTCATTGCCTAAACGGAATGGATTTCCCATTGAATTACGTAAATTTAGTCCACCTTCTACTTCGTCTTCTGAATAGCTAGAAATATAATCATAATCAGCCATCCCACTAGTATGCCCAAGCATAGAGTTTATGGTGATTTTACTTCCGTAATCTTTTAATTCCGGTAGGTGTTTTCTAATATCATCATCTAAATTGATTTTTCCTTCATCTGCTAATAGTAATACAGACATGGCGGTAAATTGTTTTGAAACCGAAGCAATTCGATGGATATTATTACCGTCTAAACTTGCCCCTAGTTCCAAGTTAGCCAAGCCATGCCCTTTTTTATAAACAAATTTACCATTATGGATAACACCGACATTACAGCCGGGCGCATTATTGTCATCTATAACACTAAATAATTCGTCGACTTTTTTTTCTAAATCTTTCGCTATTGATGGTGTAGGCAAAAGAGCTAGCAATATCATTCCTGTTACTAATTTCATTGTAATCCTTTTCACTTTAAAAGTTGCGAGAGCACATAACGGCCAAAAAAATGGGCTAAAACACTTAGTTATAATAGTGAATGCCATGAACAAAACCAAGTGTTTACCGTTTGTTTAAGCTACTTGTATGACATACTGACGAGTAACAATTAAGCATACTACTACGAATGATATATTTATCGATGCTCGAATCAACCAATGATATTCACGGTATGAAATACCTAAATACTTTGTAGTTAAAACTATAAAGCTCATAAAGGTAAACCATGGTGTAAAAAGAAACGTTAATTTCCATTGTACTACCGTTATAGCCAAGTCATGTAATGCTCCACTAACAGCAAAAGTCATAATAATTGCTAGCCAGGTTGGAAGTAGTTGCCTCAATGGTTTCATTACTTTACGAGAAAGGTAATACCCCCATATTGGGTTCCAATATTGCCAAAACATATAAAACGAACTTGCACCTAACGAACGCTTAACCATATTAGTCATAGAACCAGGTGCGCCAAGAGCTACGCCATTACGCTTTTTCACGTATTCTGATAGTGTAATAGTTTTATGCATGCTGACCTTGTATGCCTAACGCCGTTTTAAGCGACAAATTGCTATTGGCTAAAATTGTTGAACCCACTGCTAACAACCAACTGTAAATTTTCCTGCTCGATTGACTTGTTATGAGCTACTTCGCCACCTTGTACAAATAAACATACATGAACATTTTGGAGCACAACATGGATCCGATAAGTTTTACCTAAGCGAGAGCAAATTTAGCAAGCACAATGACGAATGTTTGAATAACCATGCCCCAATAAGTTTTACCCTATAGTGATCAAGTTGCAACTTACTCATAATTAAATACCATTCGATGAATATATCAAATTACACTTGCCTATTTACGCCAAACCGTATTACTTAGATGAGAATACTTATTCATGGACAATAGAGCAGGAAAAACAATAACAAGCCCTAACATGATAAATGCAACTTTAATTATGACTGTGTTACCGAAACTTATTATTAAATAAAATGAGAAGGATAAAGCCCCTAAGCTAACTATCGAAAAAAAATAAAAAACACCTCGCCAGAAATAACGATTTAAGATGGGTTTATTTAACACACAACCAACATAAGCCGTTATTAATAACATCGCGATTATTATTGGTAAATATCGGCTTGCAAACCCACCAGTGTCCATAGTAACTTTCTGAATTAAACGACCTAAAGTTACAGCTAACAGTAAGCTAACATAAAACCAGTGATAAATTCGCATAAGCTTCCTTAGTAACTAATACTTAATTAACAGGCAAAAAGTTTGTTGGCTAAAATGTATAGCTAAGCTAAACCAACTAACTGTATATTTCCTGCTTGAACAGCTTGAAAGAGTCCTATTTCTTTTCCTTTACTATATTAGGGTAAAGCCAACTAAAAAAAGCATTACAAAACTCATAAATGACAAGGTAAACACCAAGAAATATAATAAATTTAATTAAATCAAAATCATCAGAAATAAAGTTATACTTAAACCCTGCTTTATGAAAAATAGACAATGTTAAAAACATGCTAAAAAACAATGTCATATAATTTGCTAGGCTTGATTGATTTCCTTCGCTTTTTGAATTTTTCACCAGACTCTCATTTCCAAGCTAACGACCCATAAACGGGCAACAAAATAGTGGGTTATAATTAGCGACGAAGGAGCAAAAGCCAACTGTATTTTGTCCTTGTTTAACTGCTTGTTAGATTTTATACGCTAATCAGGATTGAAACTGCACTGTTCAAACCTACATTAATTGTCAATTAGTTCTCGAAAGTCGTAGTTTATATCCGTGTATTTCCGGAGAGTCTGGATCGAGCAACTTAAGGGCATCAATCATTCCTGCTATTCCAGCTTTGTTGGGAGCATTGAAGAGAATAATTAACCCATCACCACTCCCTTCATAATAATACGCTAGCGAGACTACCGTCCAGTTAGTACCTCTGTGACCAATAAGTTTATCGTTTTGCAATTGGGATATGCTCCACCCTAATCCGTAACCAAGTTTGGTCGGACATTGAATCTCGCTAGTGTCACCACAATCAATATCGCTTTGTGTAAACTGTATACCTTGCATCTTATTTCTATCTTGTTTGAGATTAAGATTTAACCCTTCGCCAGCCATTGATGAAATTAATAACTTCGCATAGTCGGCTACTGTTATAACCAAATTTGCCGCAGCAGAATAGCTCCCCTCTTCTTTACAGTAACCTTGGGGATGACAATAATACCCATAGAATTTTCCATTTTTATCTAACGGTTTTGCGATACGAGTGAAGTTTTTCTTATGTACACCAATTGAGGCATTGTCCATACCAAGGGGGTCAAAGACAGTCGATTGAACCAGTTTCTCGAATGGCACTCCTATTTTATTCTCGGCATACTTCGCCAAATATTCATAACCTTCTCCTGAATAACCAAAAGTTGTTCCGGGCGTATTGACAAAGTCTAGTTTTCCATCGTTAGAAAAATAACGCCAATTCATAAATCCGCTAGTATGGGAAAGTAACATTCTAGGTGTTAATTGGTGAAGTTTTGGATTACCCATTAGATCTGGATCTATCCAGTATGGTGCTACTGATTCATCAAGCGAGAGTTTACCCTGCGCAATGAGTCTTAGTATGGTTTCTGCGGTTACTGTTTTCGTCAATGATGCAACGTCAAATAATGTATTGGCTGATGCAGGAATACCTGGAGATTGAAATCCGTACTGGTTCTGCCATATAACTTTACGATCTTTGATCACTGCAACACCAGCAGTATTAATTTTGTGTTTTTTAATCAACGCTAAAAAAGAAGTATCTAACATTAAAGCCCGTGAATTTGATATATTTTCAATATCAACATTCTTAAATACAGTTTGAGCATTAGTATTCATGCAGACCAAAATAAATAGCATAGAAAAATTGATTAAAAGTTTATTTATCATCATAACTTATGAACTCTGTGAAAAATCTAACGCCCATATTAACGGGCAAAGTAACGTTGACTAAAATTAGCGACGTAGGAGCAAAAGCCAACTGTATTTTGTCCTCATTAAAGAGCTTTTTAGAAAGCTATTTACGGCTAGGCTCAAACGAGTCATATCTTGGTAGCTTAGCATCCAGTTCTTCCCAATTTGCTTTTGAAGAAACAAAATTATGAGAGATTGGGCGTTCTTCTATATCTGAATCAAGAATACCCAATCTTAGTCTATAACGTGTAGGATCTTGTTCATTTGAACTATAAACTGGAGAGCCACAATTAGTGCAGAAATGCCTATGTTTACCTGGTTTAAATGAAAATGAACTTAAGCTATTCTTGCCTGATACAATCTCTAAATCTAAAGAGTTTATGAAACCATTTGTGGCAAAAGCTGTACCGCTATTTTTTCTGCATAAAGAACAATGACAGTGAATAATGTCACTGATTTCACCATTTATTTTTATTTGCACTTCGCCGCATAAACATTTGCCTAGATACATAATTCGATATTCCTACAGCTCTCTAACGCCCGCATAAGGGGCTGATAATAGTTTGCTAAAATTGTGTAGCGCAGCGAAACCGAGCAAACTGTTAGCAGTCCCGCTTGAAATTCTTGTATGGATAATACACCCACTTTGTTATGCTGTTTACTCCGATAAAAACACCTTACCATGTGAACATAAAAGTTTATTACTCGAATCATCGACAAAGCTTGAACTTACTGGACCATGATTTAAAGTTTTGATTGTTGTAGCTAATCCAGTGAAACTCTCAACCAATGCTTTTCCGCCTGGAGTTGAACTAGTACCAACCTCTGATAAAGTACCCAGTGGAGACAACTTAACTGTAAACGTTGATGTTTCAAAAAACGCAGGATCATATTGAATCATATATTCGTTATCAGGATCGGGGATTAACTTTTCTTCTGTAACTACCGTTGGAACGCAAGCTTTATCACCATCAGCACCAGCAAAATGTGTTACTACTCCTTTAGAGTCTAAAACCCGATCTTGCGTATAAGTTTCAGTATATTTTAATAAGGGACGATACGTAATCCCTTTGTAAACACCTGTGCACTTTCCATCATCCTCTACACACGTAGAACTTTTTGAAGTATGTGTATATAAGTTTCCAGCACATCCAGATAGAAGGCCTGTAACAACTGCGATAGAAGTCAAAATTTGTAGTTTCATGATTTATTCCTTTAAGTCTCTGAAAAAACTACTAGCAAGTCGCCCAGAGTCTCAACTTACCAACTGCAAATTTTCCTGCTTGATTGCCTTGTTATGTATCGTTAACTCTATTTTCTATTGAACTCTTCAACTATAGAATTAACTCGTTTGTTTACCTTAACACTCTTAGAATAACCATCTTTCACTAAGCTAATAGCGAAAACGAAAAGCAAACCCAAGTAATTAGAAAACATCTCTGTTTCGAAATAAAAGAAGTGAACTAAAAAAAATAAAATTATGCAAACAGCATAAATTATATACATTTGAGTTTGCACGAAGTGCTTTAAGGTCAGCAATCAAACCTTTATTATTCTCGATACTTTTGTCCATGTACAAAAACTCCATTAGATACATAACGCCTTGCTAAGAGAGAAATAATGGTTGGCTATAATCGCGGAGCGATGGCCAACCATTATTTTTCCTTTTAAGCAACTTGTTATATTTTTTATGCCACAGCAAAATTTACTGCATGAACATTTGTTAAGTTAATTTGTTGTTTAGCATGCCAAAGATCATAGTTATCTTGCATTGCTAACCAACTCTCAGGAGTTCTGCCAATTGCCTTAGACAAACGAAGTGCCATTTCAGGTGAGATAGCACTTTGCCCTTTTAGAACCCTATTTAAAGTAGATGATGCTACATCTAGTTGTTTAGCCAAATAACGACAGCTAAAACCTGCTGGTTCTAGGTATACGTCGTAAATAAACTCTCCAGGGTGTGGCGGGTTATGCATAGTCATTAGTGATAGTCCTCATAGTTGAGAATATATGCATTACCATCGATGAATTCAAAAGTAATGCGCCAGTTACCATTTACAGTAATAGACCAAATCCCATCCCGATCCCCTTTTAGTGGGTGCAATTTAAAACCGGGTAAATTGATATCATCAATTTCTTGTGCGGTATCTAATGCTGTAAGTTGCATCCGTAATTTACGTTGATGCTTAGCCTGAATTCCAGCAACACTTCCTGTTTGGAAGTATTTCTTGAGGCCTTTGTGTTTGAAAGATTTAATCATGACACAAGTATAGCGTGATGCGCATCACTCGTCGATAAAAATATAACGCTTTGCTAAGCGGCTAAAAATAGTTTGGCTACAATAACGAACGAAGTGAGGGAAGCCAACTGTTTTTGTCCGTTTAAGCAACTTGTTAGTTGCCTTGGATTAATTGCAGTGCTAACATTTGTGAGCACAACACTAATTAAGGTAACTTATTATGGACACTCGCATTCAATTTAGAGTTGATGAAGAAACGAAACGTTTGGCGCAACAAATGGCCGAAAGCCAAGGCCGTACTCTTAGCGACGCATGCCGAGAACTTACAGAAGGTTTAGCAGAAGAACAGAGAAAAACTATAAGCCATGATGCATGGTTATCGGAACAAATAAATGCAGCATTTGACAAGTTTGATAACGGAAAAGCTAATTTTATTGTACATGATGAAGCAAAAACATTAATGGAAGCAAGAAAACAAAAAATCCGTAATAGAGACAAATCATGATCTTTTGGGAAGAAGAATCACTAAATGATCGTGAAAAAATATTTGAATTTCTTTTTGATTTTAATCCAAGTGCAGCAGAAAAAACTGATCAAACTATTGAAGCTAAAGTTGAAAACTTAATAGAACACCCACTAATGGGTGTTAAAAGAGACATTTTTCGTGGAAGAGTGTTAATCATTCCTGAAATATCAATGATTGTTTCTTATTGGGTTGATGGTGATACGATTAGAATAATGCGAGTTTTACACCAAAAGCAGAATTTCCCACCAGAATAAAGGCAACTAACGCCCCAATTAGGGGCTAAAAATTGTTTGCTAAAATGTGAAGCGAAGCGGAACCGAGCAAACTGTTTTTAGTCCCGCTTAATTGGCTTGTTAGCTGGAAATTGAACACAGAAACTCGATGTGCTCCATATAACCATACTTACTATAATTATTTGAATAATAATTCATAAAGCCATGTAAATATTCTACTTTTTTAGTTTTAACATTATCTTTTTCAGCAATATTACTTTGTAATTCCGCAACATCAAAGTGAGGTTCACTTTTCGGGAATACCAAATTTATTTTAAAGCGTGGCTCTATTTTTGTGAAGTTCCTGATTTGTGAGCCGTAAAAGCAATATGCTTGATTGATAAAGCTATTACATTCTATTTCTGACAAGCGCCAAATAGCAGTAGCTCCAACACTAAAGCCTATTAATGTTGTTTGTTGATTAATTGATTTAACCGCTTTTAATAAATGAAGTAGGTAATTATCTGCACCAATTTCATTTACGAAATATGAATATGCATTGGCCTCATCTTTAAACTCCATCATTTGACCTGAATATGGATCAACAATAGAGTTTGCTCCTAGTTTTTTACTTATTTCTAATAAGGCTGACGTAACACCAAATACATCCGTAACTAGGATTAGACTCATAAACCTTTTTCCAGCTAACGCCTCGTTAAGGGGCTAGAAATTGTTGGCTAAAATGTTGAGGAACGAAAACAGCCAACTGTTTTTTGTCCGTTTAATTGCCTTGTTATGTTTCGAGGATTATACTAAGACCTAAATAAAGACCACTTTAAAGCACTGAGAAGCGTATGACTACTAGAATATTAACTGAAGCCGCTGCGAGCATTAGTGAATTGAAAGCTAACCCAATGAAAGTTGCTATGAGCGCAAATGGTGAAGCAATTGCTGTTTTAAATAGAAATGAACCTGCTTTTTATTGCATACCAGCAGATACTTATGAATTTATGATGGATCACATGGAAGATCTTGAGCTATTGAGTATTGCTGAATCTAGAAAAAGTGAAGAGAGCATAAAGGTTAGTTTAAATGACCTATGAGTTAGAATTTAAAAAAACAGCGCTGAAGGAATGGAAGAAGCTTGGTTCAACCGTACAGCAGCAGTTTAAAAAGAAACTAGGTGAAGTTTTAGAAAACCCACATATCCAAAGTGCTAAATTATCAGGTGCCAATGAACTTTATAAAATTAAATTGAGACAAGCTGGATATCGCCTAGTTTACGAAGTAAATGACTCTATCATTACCGTCACTGTGATTTCAGTAGGAAAGCGCGACAAAGGAAAAGTCTACAAAGTTGCAATGAAACGCACAAGCTAGAGAAATATAACGCTACAATAAGCGGAAAATTATAGTTGGCTAAAATGTTTGAGGAACGAAAAACAGCCAACTGTAAATTTTCCGTTTGATTGCCTTGTTAGCTGTTTACACAATACTTGAGCGGTTTACCGCCTTCACTACTTTTAAACAACTGAATAATTTAAGACTTTACCCTACCTTAAAAACAACACCAAGAAAAAGTGCGAATTAAGATGAATGTAAAAAAATGGATTGAAGAATTGAATAATGAGATTTAAAAATCCATTTTATTCGTTAAAAACCAATCCTTGTTTTTACACTCAAAGATAAAGACAGCTAACGCCCCAATAAGGGGCTGATATTAGCTTGCTAAAATGTGTAGCGAAGCGGAACCGAGCAAGCTGTTAGCAGTCCCGTTTTAATTGGCTTGTTAGCTGTTCTTTTTATCTTTATCGATTATTGACGCATAAGAGTACCCATAAATGAACGTTGGTAACCCCCAAAGTAAAAATAACCATTTTGAATGTTCTGGGTAAATATATCCTATTGAAGATAGTAACATTCCAACACCAAATGAGTATTTCATAAATAAATCGTATTTAGGTAATACTTTTTTATAAAAAGAAAAAGTGCGATCGAAATAAAACAACAATATAACTACAATCGAAGAAACTAATGAAATTTCTAATTCACCGTTACCTAAAGCAATGACCGGAATCATTAGGCAACCCAAGGTGTATGTAAACAATCTATGATGATTCGAATTTTTGAATTTCGACACTATTTCCTCTATGAACTGCTAACGCTACAATAAGCGGAAAATTATAGTTGGCTAAAATGTTTGAGGAACGAAAAACAGCCAACTGTAAATTTTCCGTTTGATTGCCTTGTTAGCTGTTTACACTATACTTGAGCGGTTTACCGCCTTAAATACTTATAAACAACTGAATAATTTAAGACTTTACCCTACCTTAAAAACAACACCAAGAAAAAGTGCGAATTAAGATGAATGTAAAAAAATGGATTGAAGAATTGAATAATGAGATTTAAAAATCCATTTATTCGTTAAAAACTAATCCTTGTTTTTACACTAGAAGATAAAGACAGCTAACGCCCGCATAAGGGGCTGATAATAGTTTGCTAAAATGTGAAGCGAAGCGGAACCGAGCAAACTGTTAGCAGTCCCGTCTTAATGCGCTTGTTAGGCATACTATGCTTGCTGTTTACGATTACGAATATCTTTCAGCATTTCTTCATGCCCAGTGAAATCATTTTTATTAAAAATAGAATCTTCTTTTATTTCTAAAGATTTCATGATTCCAAGAATATTTTCCATTTGAGCCTCGTAATCCAATGAAACCATTTGCACATATAATAAATGTTCTTCTAAAGTAACTGGGCGCTCAGTCTTTTCTATTTTTGGTTGAAGAAGTAAGCCATAGTTAGATTGATGCATTTTAAATTTTGCATATGAAGCCTTTAAAAGTCCTTGTAAAGACATATAGACTGACGCTTTACTATTTTTACGCTTCTCTATAATAAATAGTATTACTGATACTACTGTCATCATATATGCGATCACTTGATCAATCGGTAAACTCATAACTATCCTTATGTATGCCTAACGCCCCAATAAGAGGCAAAAAATAGTTGGTTAAAATAAGCGACGAAGGAGCAAAAACCAACTGTATTTTGTCCTGCTTGATTGCCTTGTTAGGCTGAATTGCCCAATAGTTTTGTTAATTTTTTTATAGCGTCAGGACGATTTTTAGCTGAAATAAAGTGTGATGGTAAATGCATTAAAAACTTTAAACTCTCAGGGTAATCTTTTTTATCTCTATGCTTAGAAGTAACAAAACTTAAAGTTGCAATAACATTATCTCTATTCCAAGCCCAAAACAACTTACCTTTTATCTCAGCTTTATAGTAGGCATCGTTAGGCCACGAAATCGTTGTTTTTCCTTGAGTGCCACAACTTGAACACTTATATAATCCAATTCTTTTTTTGTGAACGTTGTTTCGAATTATTCGCAATCCACCACTTGGCATTTGTTTTTCAATAGGATCTGATGGAGTTTCAAATAAGGCTTCATTTTCGCATTTTGGACACATAACTGAAAATTCAGAAGGATTTGTAAAATAATCATAGATATGTGACATGAACTTTCCTTTTCAGCCTAACGCCCGCATAAGGGGCTGATAATAGTTTGCTAAAATGTGAAGCGAAGCGGAACCGAGCAAACTGTTAGCAGTCCCGTGCTTAATGCGCTTGTTATGTTTTTAACGTGCTTGTTCGTAGGTAAATATAGTTTCAGCTTTAATTACAAACTTTGTAATTATATTGTCCCAATGTTCTGGCGCGCCTAAAATTGCAGGGTTACTTTCAGCGTGGCGACGTAAAGCATTTTCAAAAGAGTCTATATCAACAGACGCGCCTAGTTCAGCTACTATATTATGCATAGCAACAGAAAAGCGTTCTTGATCCATTGGATGTGTTGTATGCCATGTTGGAATTCCAGCCCAACCTTTAATTAATTCGTAAATTCGATCTTCCATAAGAACTCCATACTCGATAGTTGATGAAAACATAACGCCCATTTAAGGGGCTAATAATTGTTTGCTAAAATGTGTAGCGAAGCGAAACCGAGCAAACTGTTAGCAGTCCCGCTTTAAATTCTTGTTAGGTGTTTGTTACTACGGAGTTTTTTGTAAAGCACTTACCTGTAGAAGCTCCAAATACCAAACCTAACAGTAATAAAATAGTTTCTATTATAAAAACCATAAACACAATGTTTTGAAAAACAATTAACTCTATTGTTATCGAAACTATTGTAACTAAAATCATGATACAACAAGCATGTGTATAAGGTTTAATTGGATATTTAATTGTCATTACAAAAAACACAACAAAACCGATAGAAAACGAGGTTAACCATTGAACATATGAATACCAATAAGGCAATTCATTTTGCCATGATTCATTAGAGCCAATCATGTATCCGAAAGTAATACCAGAAGCAACTAAAGCTAAGAAAAGAATTATGCTAAAAAGATTAACCTGCTTCCAATTCACGAAACTCTCCAAAACACCTAACGCCCTCGTTAATGGGCAAAATAAAGTTGGCTAGAATAAGCGACGAAGGAGCAAAAGCCAACTGTATTTTGTCCTTGTTTAACAGCTTGTTAGCTGTATTTGCTTTTTAGTTGGATTAACAAATTTGTCCGAGCTATTTCAAGAACAAATGAAACAACCACCACTAAAATTGAATGAATTATATAACCTAACCCGACCAATGGATCGGATGAACAACTTGACTTAAGGGTTTCACAATACAAGAAGTCGACAAAGAATGTAGATGATATAGCTAAAAAAATTAATAGTAAAAATCGAAATAACGACACCAATTTTAGTAAATGTATAATTAAAACTATTAAAATTGATGGAAATAAAACGTTTAATATTCCTTCCATGGTATACCTCACATGCTTATACAGCTAACGCCGTTTTAAGCGGCAAATTGCAGTTGGCTAAAATAAGTGAGGCACGAACAAAAAGCCAACTGTAATTTGTCCGACTTGAAAACCCTTGTTAGCCTGCTTTTACACTCAGTTATTAATCTTCTTTTTCGGAATCTTGCTTTTTTTGCATACTAACTCCCAAAACAATACCTATTGCAATTCCAACTGCCAATCCTGCGCCAACATTTCCCATAGAAGAACCAATTGCTAAACCTACACCGACGCCAAGCGCGAGACCAGCTGCAACTTTATTTGATTTAGTTCTCTTTTTATCTGAAGCCAATTGATTTCTCCTTAAATGTAAATTGAGTCAACTCATTTCAAGCTGGCTAACGCCCATATTAACGGGCTAAGTAACGTTGGCTAACATTGTGAACGGAGTGAACGTAGCCAACTGTTACGTGTCCGGTTGAATTGCTTGTTATATAAATACTTGCTACATCATTACGTTAACAACCTTTTTATAAGCTAGCAACTCACATAACTTATTGAGCCTTTACCCACCGCAACGTAAACCTGAATGGGAATATTACAGAATTAACTCTTAAACTTGCCGAAGGACTAACAAAAGTAAAACCTAAAATACACCCAAAGAATTCATTGCCAAGTTTCAATTAAAACACCAATATCTGAGAAACTTTTTATCGAATTAGTTGCGGTATATAACGCCCATATTAACGGGCAAAGTAACGTTGGCTAACATTGTGAACGGAGTGAACGTAGCCAACTGTTACGTGTCCCGTTGAATTGCTTGTTATATAAATACTTGCTACATCATTACGTTAACAACCTTTTTATAAGCTAGTAACTCACATAACTATTTGAGCCTTCACCCACCGCAACGTAAACCTGAATGCGAATATTACAGAATTTACTCTTAAATTTGCCGAAGAACTAACAAAAGTAAAACCTAAAATACGCCCAAAGAATTCATTACCAAGTTTCAATTAAAACACCAATACCTGAGAAACTTTTTATCGAATTAGTTGCGGTATATAACGCCCATATTAACGGGCAAAGTAAAGTTGGCTAACATTGTGAACGGAGTGAACGCAGCCAACTGTTACGTGTCCCGTTGAATTGCTTGTTATATAAATACTTGCTACATCATTACGTTAGCAACCTTTTTATAAGCTAGCAACTCACATAACTTTTTGAGCCTTTACCCACCGCAACGTAAACCTGAATGAGAATATTATGGAATTTACTCTTAAATTTGCCGAAGAACTAACAAAAGCAAAACCTAAAATACACCCAAAGAATTCATTACCAAGATTCAAATAAAAGCACCAAAACCTGAGAAATTTTTTATCGAATTAGTTGCGGTATATAACGCCTCACTAAGAGGCAAAAAATAGTTGGTTAAAATAAGCGACGCAGGAGCAAAAACCAACTGTTATTTGTCCTGCTTTAGTGACTTGTTATATACATTATTTACCAATCATTTTAGATTTTATATACGATACTAAAATACTACAACCTAATGGAATGAAACTATAAAAACATATAAAAATAACACCTACACCAAAATACTGCGATGGCGGGTAAGGTAAAAAATAAGTAAGATAAATTATCTGACTTAATGCAACACCCAAATATAAAAGTAAGAAACATGCTAGTGACAAATATTTAGTATTTAATACACCTGTAATTACACCAATTAGGATTAAGGATGATAAATAATACAAACTTCCTGAATCCCAAGGTTCAATTTTTCCAATCATCTCTGGGGAGATAAACCATATAATAAAGCCAAATATAAATGGCAACATAAAGTTTATTAGAAAATCCTTTTTCATACGCCAAACCTCAAAATGTATATAACGCTTCAATAAGCGGAAAATTATAGTTGGCTAAAATGTTTGAGGAACGAAAAACAGCCAACTGTAAATTTTCCGTTTGATTGCCTTGTTAGCTGTTTACACAATACTTGAGCGGTTTACCGCCTTAAATACTTATAAACAACTGAATAATTTAAGACTTTACCCTACCTTAAAAACAACACCAAGAAAAAGTGCGAATTAAGATGAATGTAAAAAAATGGATTGAAGAATTGAATAATGAGATTTGAAAATCCATTTTATTCATTAAAAACTAATCCTTGTTTTTACACCCAAAGATAAAGACAGCTAACGCCCATATTAACGGGCAAAGTAAAGTTGGCTAACATTGTGAACGGAGTGAACGCAGCCAACTGTTACGTGTCCCGTTGAATTGCTTGTTATATAAATACTTGCTACATCATTACGTTAACAACCTTTTTATAAGCTAGTAACTCACATAACTATTTGAGCCTTCACCCACCGCAACGTAAACCTGAATGCGAATATTACAGAATTTACTCTTAAATTTGCCGAAGAACTAACAAAAGTAAAACCTAAAATACGCCCAAAGAATTCATTACCAAGTTTCAATTAAAACACCAATACCTGAGAAACTTTTTATCGAATTAGTTGCGGTATATAACGCCTAAATAAATGGCTTTTAACAGTAATAACCCAAACTTAAATACAACACAAAACCAGCTAAACTGTTAAAAGTCCATTTAATTTACTTGTTATATATTTTTTGAATAATTTAGCTAAACCTGCCAGTTAAAACAATGTTTGAAACTATAACTGCAACACTACCACAACGTAAACCAAAACCTGATTAACAGGAATTAATACCAAGCTGAGTTTTAAAAACCAATGGTTAAATGAATACAAAACCAAAAGAATTACACACCAAGTTGTTTGAAATACACAAATGCCCAGAAACAATTAAAACAGAATTAGTTGTGGTATATAACGCTTTGCTAAGCTGCAAAAACGGTTTGCTAAAATGGCGCAGCCAGCAAACTGTTTTTTGTCAGCTTGAGCGACTTGTTAGGTTTTTATAGCACCTATATTAAAGCTCTAGCCTTTAAAAGTGTGTGATCACACCAACAAAAACACCCTTAAAATCAAGATCGGTATATAAGTTGTTTAAATCTTCGAATGCTATTTTCACGACTCGATACCCTAGGGTCACATTAAAATCGACCACTCTGCTATCATTTAAATCGTAACTTAAACCAACTTGATAGTCAGAAATTGAATGGTCATCTACAAATGAAAAATCACCTTGGGCAAATACACTTAAGTTAGTTAAAGGCAAGCTAATGTTAGTGGCAGCATACAACATAGGCAAAACCTCGTCAGTTTTTATTTTACCCGTTGGAGTATCTGTATCTGTTGATTCCCCACAAACTGTTTCTGGCAGATCATCATAACAATTAGCCTCAGCAAGCCTTTTGGGTCTTGTTACAGTAACATCACCATTAAAGTCTCTAGCGGTTAAACCCAAATCAAATGAAAATAAGCGGTTATTAAATAATCCATAATATAAGGTGTAATCGACATAGCTGACATTAAAACTGGCATTAACATTGTCACCAATAGTAAAGGTTCCATCGCCGAAGTTAAATGCTTGAGTTGAAGTGATTTCACCTTTGGTATCAATTGTAGTAATTGAAATACGTGCATTAGGGAGTAAAGAATAAGGATGTACGAAGGCAACAAAGAAGTTATTTTGCTGTTCTTTTTTTAGATTAAAATCAATTAGCGTGTTTTTTTCACCAAAAAAACCACTAGCAACACTTTGCCAGATTTGGCCGCCAAGATATAGTCCAACCTTATTATTTTCTTTTGGGGTAAAAGTAAAAGCTGCTTGTACGTTAACCGTAAAAAATGCAGCAAGCGTTACTGAAAAAAGACGCTTTATCATCGAGTTATTATCCTTAATTTACGAACGGCATGTTCCATGTTTTATCAAGTCGCCATCACAGTTATAACCACAAGGATTCAGAAAACCTAACAGTTTAATAGCAGGAATAATTCATGTCTATTACATCAAGTTCCAATGCTATTTAAATAAATTTAATTTTTTAAATATAACCTAACTATATATTTTTTAATACGTATTTATTTTAGGGTCGTCAAAATGGCTTCAAAATATTCATTCAAATTCGTAAAAAACGTGAATCAAACCTACACTGTATATAAAAACAGTCAAGGAAGATAAAATGTCATCCCCTTTTTTACAAATGATCGAAGATAAAATGCGGTTAAAAAGATACGCAAAGCGAACAATACAAACGTATGTTTATTGGATCAAAGGCTATATTCTATTTATAAACAAAAAGCATCCTGCATCCTGTCATAATGAAGAAGTTGAACAATACTTATCTTATTTAACTAATTCATTAAATCTTGCCCCTAGAACGCAAGGTATTGCGTTAAATGCTTTAGTCTTTCTCTATCTTCACATTTTAAATAATCCACTTTCATTAGAGCTAAACTTTAACAAAAGTCGCCTAAGTAATAAGCTACCCGTTGTTTTAACACCAAATGAAGTCAAATCTCTGTTAGTTGAAATAAATGCGAATTATATTTTACCTTGCCAGCTCATGTATGGCAGTGGTTTAAGGTTAATGGAAGTTACTAGGTTAAGAATTCAAGATATTGATTTTAAATATTTCTGCATCAATATTTGGCAAAGTAAAGGCAACAAAAGCCGGCGCGTAACCTTGGCAAAAGAGTTAATACCGGCATTAAAGCAACAAATTGCCCACGCAACGTCTTACTTCGAAGCCGATAAGCATAATAAAAACTATCAAGGAGTTTATTTACCCTACGCATTAGCAAAAAAATATCCTTCTGCGCCGTTTGATTTAGGCTGGCATTATTTATTTCCTGCTAAACGCCTCAGCATAGACCCTGAAGTACAAGCATTAAGACGCCATCACATTAATGAAACCAGTATTCGAAAAGCGGTGAAAACAGCAAGCAATACATTATCGTTTAATAAACATGTTACTTGTCATACTTTCAGGCATTCATTCGCCACTCACCTGTTACAGCGCGGAGCAGACATTAGAACGGTTCAAGAGCAATTAGGCCATACTGATGTCAGAACAACACAAATTTATACGCACGTGATTGAACAAGGAGCTAATGGCGTGAGAAGTCCGTTATCAGACTTATAAAAAAGCCGTTCATTTGAACGGCTAGTTTTAAATCAACATAAAAAGCTCGAAAACTTTACTGCATTATTTAACTTTTAGAAGCAATATATTCGTCAACAAAATTTTCAAGTACATTTAACGGTACTGGGCCATTTTTCAAGATAATGTCGTGATATTCACGAATATCAAACTTATCACCTAATGCTGTTTTCGCTTTTTCGCGCAATTCAACAATTTTAAGCATACCTATTTTATAAGCCGTTGCTTGAGATGGCATTACGATATGACGTTCAACCATTTTAACTGCATCAGATTTTGCGTTAGGTGTATTATTTACATAATATTCAATACCTTGCTCACGCGTCCATTTTTTGGTGTGAATACCCGTATCAACCACTAATCGACAAGCACGCCATAATTCCATAGCAAGGCGTCCAAAATCAGAGTAAGGGTCTTGATATAAACCGATTTCTTTCGGGATCATTTCAGAATATAAGCCCCAACCTTCTGTATGAGCGGTATAGCCGCCATATTTTCTGAACATTGGTAAGCCTTCAAGCTCTTGCTTAATGGCCATTTGCATATGATGTCCTGGAATGCCTTCATGATAAGCAAGTGCTGCCATTTGATACGTTGGCATTGCTTCCATGTCATACAAGTTTGCATAATAAATACCAGGGCGCGATCCATCTGGCGCAGGCGATTGATAAAATGCTTTACCCGCTGATTTTTCTCTAAAGGCTTCTACCGCTTTCACTTTTAATTCAGCTTTTGGCTTGGTTAAAAATAAGCTATCTAAACGCCCTTTCATGTCATCAATTAACGCAACGGCTTCACTTAAATAACGCGCTTTTCCTGCTTCGTCACCTACATAGTAAAATTGTTTATCGCTACGCATAAATTCCATAAAGGCGTTTAAATCACCTTCAAAGCCAACTTTATCTTTAATTACTCGCATTTCGTCATGAATACGACTTACTTCACTCAAGCCAATTTCATGAATTTCGTTAGCGGTTAAATCAGTCGTAGTTGTGCGTTTTAAGGCATTGTTGAAAAACGCTTCACCTTCAGGAAATTTCCAAGCACCATCTCTATCGTCAGCTTTAGACTCTAAATGATTAAGATAAGTAATTAGGTCATCATATCCTGGCTTTAAATATGTCGTTAAGGCAGTTTCTACTGCTTTAATTAATGCAGATTTTTTCTCTTCTTCAATCTCTAGGTTGTTTACTTTACGCGTAAAGTCAGCAAGTACCGTACTTGCCTCACCTTTTTCAAATGGTGCACCAGTAATAATATTATTTGAATCACGAATAACATGCTCAAAAACAAATTTAGGCGCAATAATGCCTCGCTCTTCACGCAATTTTAAGTTATCAACCAATTGTTTTAATAACGTTTTAGTGCCTTGTACACGGGCAATATAATCTTGCGCTTCTTTTTCGTTAGCAATTGAATGTTGATTGATCAAAAAAGCAGGAATTTGAGAGTGAAGACCAAACATTTGATTAACAGGATAGCTATGAAAACGCCATTTATGATCAGCAATGCTATTTTCTAATTTTTGAATATATAACGTACGGCTAATTTTAGTTTGTGGGTCTAATTTGTTTATGTCTATCGCTTTAACCGTCGCCAAATCTTTTTTGGTGATAGCGAGTTCTTTTAAGGTATTTTCTTCTGAAATATCATTCCATTTATCGTAATCGTCTTTTATACCTAAATAGGTTTGATACATTGGATTGCGCATAACACTTGCTTTATATAACTCATCGAAAAGTTTATTGGCTTGTGCAGATGCATCTAATGCAGCTTCAGTGACTTTTGTGTCAACGTTCGAAGCAGTTTCAACAGAGTTTTCTTTGGCAGTTTCTTGATTGTCATTACACGCGGTTAACATCAAAGCTGATGATACAGCCGCAGCTAATAAAGATTTTTTTATCATAGGATCTATTTATTGTTATCAAAGAAGGATTTCTTTTTCCCACAATGACAAGGTGAGCGCAAGCTTTTCGGGATTAAGCGGTTGAAAATTGAGATGAAAGTTGTAAAGAAACACAGACGAAGGTGCAATTAAGCACCTAACGTTTGAATTACAGCAAAAGAAATTATTTGTCTAATATGGCATTTAATCGCTCAAACCCTTGAGCAAGATCGTCAATTAAGTCATCAACGTTTTCTAAACCAATATGTAAACGTATCAGTGGTTGTTCGTACGGCCACTTTGTTGCAGTACGTAGTCTACCCACGTTAGTATTCGCTAAAATTAAACTTTCAAAACCGCCCCATGAATAACCCATTTTAAAATGATGCATGCCGTCTAACAGCGCATTCACAGCAGCTTGATTACCACGCTTTAATACGAATGAAAACAAACCGTTACCACCAGTAAAGTCACGTTTAAAAATGTCATGGCCTGGGCAACTTTCAAAGGCAGGATGTAAAATCACATCCACTTCGTCTCGTGTTGCTAGCCACTGTGCCACTTTTAACGCATTGTCTTGATGTTGCTTTAAGCGTACACCTAAGGTACGAATACCACGCATGGCTAAATATAAATCATCAGGAGAGGTACATTGTCCCATTAAATAACTATTTTCGCGTAGTTGTTCCCAGTGTTCTTCTGTGGCGATAGCAGTGCCAAGCATTACATCAGAATGGCCAACAATATATTTAGTTGCCGCTTGAATTGAAATATCAACCCCGTAATCAAAAGGTTGAAAGTTCACCCCTGCAGACCAAGTGTTATCAAGCATTACAATACAATTATGTTTATGGGCCACTTCTGCAATGGCGGGAACATCTTGCACTTCCATGGTAATTGAACCGGGTGATTCTAAAAATATCACTGAGGTGTTATCTTGAATTAACGATTCAATGTCTTTGCCAATTAACGGATCATAATAAGTAGTTTCTACGCCAATATTTTTCAGCATTTTGTCGCAAAAATCACGGGTCGGCTCGTAAGCAGTATCTACCATTAAAATATGATCGCCTGATTTCACAAACGACAATATAGCATTGGTGATAGCCGCCGTGCCTGAAGGATAAATAGCACAACCTGCGCCACCTTCTAATTCGGTCATGGCATCACTGAAGGCAAAAGAGGTTGATGTACCACGGCGACCATAAAAGAGCACTTGTTTACCACGATTCACTGTGGCATGTTTCATTTGTTTTACTGAATCAAAAACAACGGTTGAAGCTCGCTCTACTGGCGGATTAACCACGCCTCTTGTCCATTTTGATTGTCGACCGGCATTGACAAACTTGGTCTCTTTTTTCATCATTTGGCTACTCTTTTTTAGGAGAACTACACTATTTAAAACAAGATGGTTATACAGAAACACAACCATCTAGCCATCTAAATAGCTATTAATATTGATGTTATAACGTGAATAGTTTCCCGTTGCACGCTATTTTTTATAACGAAATTTTCTTAATTAAATAAATTCATCTGAGCATCCGTTATTTCTGAAAAACTCGTGCCAATAAAAGGTAAAATAGCGTCCGCAACGGTTGATAGTTGTTTATCAACATACACTTGATAATCAAGCGGCGCATTGACATAACCTTTCGCCTGGGGACCAACCGTCGTTAAATAATATTCAATCCAGCCTTTATTTTGAAATTTTAACGGTTTATTGGCTTTTTCGTTAATGTCATCCGCTAAACGCGCCGCTTTTATGTGTGGTGGTACGTTTTTCACGTATTGCTCTAATTTACGACGAATGCGTTTGCGATAAATAAGTAAGTCGTCCATTTCACCGTTTTTGGTTTTATTTACTATATCAATCACGTAGTCTTTGACTTCTTCGCCATTAAACACTTTTAAATAAAGCTCACGTTGAAATTTTTTGGCAAGCTCGGTCCAATCCGTTCTTACACTTTCAAGGCCTTTAAAAATAAGCTGTTCTTCGCCGTTTTTTAACACCACACCGGCATAGCGTTTTTTGGTTCCTACATCTAACCCTCTGATAGTCGGCATAAAAAATTGGCAAAAATGCGTTTCAAACTCTATTTCAAGCTGGCTTTCAATGGCAAAATCTGTGTAAAGTTTGTCTTGCCATTTAGCATTTATGAAATCTTGTAAGCTTTCGCCTAATTGTTGGCACTCTTTAGCCGATTTTTCATTTCCAACATGAACAAATATTGAGTCGGTATCGCCGTAAATGACTTTATAGCCTTTATCTTCTATCCAAGTTTTCGTGACTTTTAATAATTCGTGGCTACGTTTGGTGATAGATCCCGATAAGCGAGGGTCGAAAAACCTACAGCCGGTTGAGCCTAAAATGCCATAAAAAGAGTTCATGATAATTTTAATTGCTTGTGACAAAGCGGCGTTTTTTTCTTTTTTCGCTTTATCTCGCTCTAGCCATAATTGGTTAATAATATCCGGCAGAAAGTGTTGTTCTCTGGAAAAATAAGCGCCATCAAAGCCGGGTATCGCATTATGTGGCGATTTTAAGCCTTCAATCATGCCCATTGGGTCAATATTAAATGAGCGAATAATACTCGGATATAGGCTTTTAAAATCAAGCACTAATACATTTTTATATAAACCAGGAATTGAATCCATTACATAACCGCCGGGCGAAACAAGTCCTTTTAAGCCATCGCCCATATTAGGCGCGACATATCCTGCGCGATGTAGTTTAGGTAAATATAAGTTGGTAAATGCGGCAACTGAGCCACCAATTCTATCAACAGTAAGGCCGGTTAATTGCGCCCGTAACATGGCAAATTCAAGTAATTGGGTTTTATTAAAAATTAAGGTGACTAATCGGCAGTCTTCTAGGTTATAGGCTGCTAACGCTAATTTATCATGATGAAAATTTTCGGTAATTTCTTTGACGCGATTATCAACATCGTCCACCTGCTTGTGTAAACCTAAAAGTTCTCGTGCCACATAATCGAGAGAAAAACTGGGGAAGTTGTAAGTAGCGGTTTTTAATAAGTCGATTCCGTCTAAGATGATCCTGCCATTTACGTCGATAAATTGCTGCTCACTGGTTTTATTTTTTCGCCAACGAGGCACACGCCCATCACGACCAATCGTAAAATTTATGCCGTGTATATCACATCGTTTTTGTAATAAAGCAAAATCAAACTGTATGACATTCCAACCAATAAACACATCTGGATCGTTTTCTTGAATCCATGCAATTAACGCGGTTAAAAGCGCTGGCTCATCTTTTAGCCAAACCACATCCTCTTCAATGTCTGCGACTTGCTTAGCATTCAACTTTTTTGACGGTGCCAAAATATTTTGATCACCGATCATCAATACTTTTTTTAACACCTTATTGTTGAGGTTTTCCGAATAAAGGCCAATGGAATAAAGCTCCCCTTTCATAGAACATTCAATATCGAGTGAAACCATCGACAAACTAATCGCGTCAAGTGTTTGCTCTGCGGGTATTGCCCGTGATTTATTGACGAGATGTACGGGAAAATTAATTTTTCGTAGTTGCTCGGTTAACTCTTGCGTGTCAGTTAAAGAAAATTGCGCACTAGCTGTGATAAATCGTTCCATTAAGTAGCGCTCTTCTGGACGAAAATCATCTTCATAACATTTAACGTCATGAGCTTTTAGCAGATCTCTGCCACGATAAAATGCTCGCATAGTAGCAAAGTAAATAGCAACCACAGGTAGTTGTGCAAAGGTTTTTAGCGGTACGGGTTTGATATCTTCAATAACCACGTCATTTTTGGTTAGCAAATGGCTGGCATTGTCTTGATCTTTAGCTTCAATAAAAAACACGGCTTTTTCATGCTTAACCAGAAAATTTTGTACGCCCTGTTGAGTTTTTAGCCAAAATGAAAGCTCGATACCTTGTTTAGTATCATAGGCTTGGCGCGTTAAAATAAAGCCGCTTAACTGAGAAGCGGATGTGTTAGTTGAAGAAATTGTCATGAAAAGGTTCTAATAGTCGCTAATAACCTGTTATTATATACAGCATTGTATGATAAAAATTACTTGATGGATAGTTGGCCAGCGCCTAACACATACTACTTATGTTAACAGATAAGATAAAACAAATAATACGCACGGCTTACAAAACCATTGGTGAAAACCTTCCTAACTTTAATCCTAGAAAACAACAAACGTTTTTAATTGCCGAAATCGCTAAAACGCTTGCCGGTGATTACGATAAATCGAGAAAAATAATTACCATAGAAGCCGGAACCGGTACCGGAAAATCACTCGCGTATTCGTTAGGTGCTATCCCGTTAGCCTTGTCTCGACAAAAAACGGTGTGTATTTCAACCGCCACCGTTGCCCTACAAGAACAATTGGTAGACAAAGACTTACCTTTTTTAAAAGAGCATTCAGGGTTAAATTTTAATTTCAGTTTAGTAAAAGGTCGACAACGGTATGTTTGCCAACAAAAGTTAGCGGCGGCAGTCAGCCAACATGACAATCCACAAGCCGGCTTTACCTTTGCTCAAAAACCCAGTGCTATCGATATCAAATTATTAACTAATTTACATAACGCGCTTAAAAATAATCAATGGCAAGGTGATATTGATTCATGGGCAGATCCGATACCTCATTTTATTTGGCAACAAATTCAATCAGACAAACACAGCTGTTTGAAAACCTTAGCTGAGCATGCGCACTGTCCGTTTCATAAAGCAAGAGAAGCGATGGAAACCTGTGAAGTTTTGGTAATTAATCATAGTTTATTACTCGCTGATCTTGAGCTTGGCGGCGGTAGAATATTGCCTGCTCCAGAGGATGTTTTTTATATTATTGATGAAGCGCATCACTTACCTAAGGTTACGCGTGACCACTCTAGCGCCAGTGTAACCGTAAAGGGAAGCCTTGACTGGCTTGAAAAGTTAAAAGAACTTTCTGCCAAACTGTCTAAGTTAATAAAATCGCAATCAGTGATTAGTCCCTCGTTAAAATTGAGCGATGATTGCCAAGATTTGATCGGGGAATTGAATAAAGTCGTCACCTTTATTGATAACAATCAAGCGTTATATTTTGCCGAACAAGTTGATAAAAACAATCGATTTGCCAGAGAAGATGACAACAGTATTTATCGCTTTGAAAACGGCATCATTCCTAAAAATTTAAAAAATTGGGCGCAAGATTTAACTGAGCTAAGTAAAAAATGTCTAAGCCACAGTAACAAACTTTACAACTTGTTAATGGAATCTGTAAAAGACGGTGATGTGCAAATGTATTTAGCCGAACCCGCTCTAGCTGAATGCGGGTTTATGATCCAACGCTTAGAAAATTTTCAGGCTTTGTGGAGCATGTATGCAGTGTCAGATAATGAAAAAGGCGCGCCTATGGCTCGATGGATGGAAAAAATCACTTCAAAGCGTCCTGATATTTTATTATCGGCCTCTCCTATTGAAGTGGGCTTTACCTTAGAAGATAACTTATGGAGTAAATGCGAAGGCGCGGTGTTGTGCTCTGCAACTATTTTAGCGCTAAATTCATTTGATCATTTTCGCCGTCAAGTAGGTTTACAAACCAACGATGGAACTCAATATCAAAAAGTAGACTCGCCTTTTGATTATCAAAATAACGCTAAATTGTTTGTTCATCCCATGAAACATGAACCAAGTGCCAGTGAATTTACCGATGAATTAATTCAAGAATTACCTGCGCTAATCAAACAAGGTAAAGCAAGCTTAGTTTTATTTTCTTCGTATTGGCAGATGGAACAAGTAGCAAAATCATTAAGAGAAGAGCACCAGCTTAGTATTCAAGTACAAGGTGAACAGTCTCGTCAACATATTATCGAACAGCACAAAAAATTATGTGATAACGATAAAGACAGTATAATTTTTGGCACACAAAGTTTTTCGGAAGGTTTAGACTTACCCGGTAAATATTTAACTAACTTAATCATTACTAAACTGCCGTTTTCTGTACCAACCTCACCCGTTGAACAAGCACAAGCCGAATATATAACCACCAAAGGCGGTAACCCTTTTATGTCAATTTCGGTTCCTGAAACCTCAAAAAAACTAGTACAAGCCACTGGACGCTTACTGAGAAATGAAAAAGATACCGGCATTATTACCATTATGGACACCCGTTTAGTGTCGAAACGTTACGGTAAAGATCTGCTTAACTCTTTACCGCCCTATCAACGCGGCTAACATCTAAAATATTGACTTTAACCGGTAAACCATCAGCTCACTTATCAGCTTAATCATCCACGAACTTAAGCGTTTAAAACTTAAATAATCGTTAAAAATATTATTTTAACGATTTGATCTCTCCGGGAGTTGAAAAATAATCTCGTCCCGATTTTTGTAACTGTTTTGGCACTTCCATTGGTACATGAACGCCTATATTGGCTTTCGCACCAATGATGCTGTCTAAAATATCGCGTCCTTCAGCAGAAAACAAAAACCAATATGGTGGAAAATTAACATCCGTTTTCTTTTGTTGCCAAAAACGTTTGTAAGGTAAGAAGTGAGCATCATCTGGATCGGCATCTCCCATATGCATTACAGTGGCAGAAGTATTGGCAGAACCAGTGGAGGCATGATTTAAGGTAACCCGAAAAACCATATTTTCGACATCAGCCCTACTCGGCCAACCAGCATGAGGGATCCTAACGGCATCAATAATGAAGTTACCAATAGCTAACTGCCAAGGTTGATCACCAAAGTTTAATTTAACCGGAATAAGTCTTTCTTGAGCAAAAGGTTTATTAAGTTTGTTTAAATGGGCATTTATTTTATCAATCGCCTGTTGTGGCGCAACCAGTTTAGTTTTTTCAAAGCGTAATAAATAATTGACGACTTCATCAACAGCAAAATGATCACGATGGGCATGGCTAATTAAAATTAAATCAATATCGTTAAACGGCGCTTTACCGTTGAAAATATTAGTTTTTATTGTCTCAGGCACAAGCCGATATATTTGAATATTGTCATGAAAAAACGGGTCAAATAATAGCTTGCTGTTTGCAACATGGATAAATAACGCTTCGTTACCTAAATACTTAACATAGTGTTTATTTTCTATCTCTGAGTCTAATGTTAGCCTTGTCTCATGATAACTTAACGACTCGCCATGATTAGCTGAACCTACCTGATTAATTGCAGTTTGCTTGTTTGAATGAAAATCGTGCGCATAAACATTATTTGCCGGTAAAATTATCCACCATGAAAGAATTAACAGCACGAATAACAACTGCGAAACACTTATTTCTACATGTTGCCATGCTCTAAGCACAGCAGACTTTGTTCTCATGAATTTAGATGGTTGATTTATCATATTACCTCATTGTTCAGGGCGTGACATTTAATGAACAGCAGCAATTAAGTTAAGATAATGGCTATTCATCAGCGAGCTTTATTTATAGTTTTTCATAATTCCCTTCATTAAGCTTATTCTGCCGCAAACAAGCGTTAAAGTAATGTAGATTTGTTTTCTTCTTGGTTATAATACGCGCCGAACGTTTTCGTTCTTGAGTTTTTTCGGTAATTTTATATCTGAGAGTATTATGTCTACAAACCTTGCACCTTCAACGTCGTTAACACCTCAACAAAAAAGTCAGTTAGCAAAATTAGAAAAACGCTTACGTCGACATGTGGGTCAAGCGATTGCTCAATACAATATGATTGAAGACGGTGATCGCATTATGGTGTGTTTATCTGGTGGCAAAGATAGCTATGCTCTATTATCGATATTAATGATTTTAAAAGAATCTGCGCCGATAAACTTTGAACTAATTGCGGTAAATTTAGATCAAAAGCAACCGGGTTTTCCTGAGCATGTTTTACCTAATTACCTTGAGTCGTTAGGCGTTGAATATAAAATCGTTGAAGAAGATACCTACGCTATCGTCAAAGAAAAAATACCTGAAGGTAAAACAACTTGTAGTCTATGCTCTCGCTTACGTCGTGCTGTATTGTATAAAGCGGCTAAAGCCTTAGGTGCAACTAAAATTGCCTTAGGCCATCATCGCGACGATATGATTGAAACTATGATGTTAAACATGTTTTATGGCGGAAAATTAAAGTCGATGCCAGCAAAACTAGTTTCAGATAATGGCGAACATGTTGTGATCCGCCCTTTAGCATTTTGCAAAGAAAGTGAATTAATACAATACGGTCAATTAAAATCATTCCCGATTATTCCGTGTAATTTATGTGGTTCGCAACCGAACTTACAAAGACAAAACATTAAAAAAATGCTCAATGACTGGAACGAGAATTTTCCCGGCAGAATTGAGTCTATGTTCACGGCAATGCAAAACATTGTCCCTTCTCATTTATGCGATAGTGAACTGTTTGATTTCAAATCAATTAACGCCAATTCTGGGGTCATTAATGGTGGTGATACCGCCTTTGATCAAGAAACACATTTTACTTCCGTAAAAAATGATACATCAGCTTCATTAAATGTTGATCAAGCCAACGTATTAAACATCACTGAAATCAAATAACCAGAACAAAAACAAAGACAAAAACAAAAAGTGCAGGTTAATCCTTATGTTAGAAAAACTATTTTTACTTCAAGATCACAACACAACGGTGAGACAAGAAATAGTCGCAGGTATCACCACGTTTTTGACTATGGCTTATATTATTTTTGTCAATCCGGCTATGTTAGCCGACAGCGGCATGGATCATGGCGCAATATTTGTTGCTACTTGTATAGCCGCCGCCATCGGTTGTTTTGTGATGGGCTTTCTCGCAAATTACCCTATCGCCCTTGCCCCTGGAATGGGCTTGAATGCCTTTTTCACCTATACCGTTGTGTTAGAAATGGGCTACACCTGGCAAGTTGCTTTAGGCGGTGTTTTTATCTCTGGCTGCGTATTTATCGTATTAAGTTTATTTAATATTCGAGAATGGATCATCAATGCCATTCCTCATTCGTTGCGTTTTGGTATCGCGGCTGGTATCGGTTTATTTCTTGCTTTTATTGCGCTAAAAAACGCCGGTATTGTTGTCGATAGTCCAGCAACGTTATTAACCCTTGGCGATATTACTGCATTTTCAGCAGTGATGGCGGCACTGGGGTTATTTATTATTGTTGGACTGGTGAATCGCAATATTAATGGTGCGGTGATGATCTCTATTTTAGTGATCACATTAATCAGCATAATTTTAGGTAAAGTTGAATATTCTGGCCTTATTTCTTTGCCTCCTTCTGTTGCGCCAACTTTAATGCAATTAGATATTTCAGGTGCGTTAGAAGTTGGCATGTTAAGTGTGATTTTTGCCTTTTTGTTTGTTGATTTATTTGATACTTCAGGCACCTTAATTGCCGTAGCGCAACGAGGTAACTTATTAGATAAACAAGGTAATTTTCCGCGTTTAGGAAAAGCTTTATTAGCAGATTCAACCGCAACAGTTGCAGGTAGTATGTTAGGTACTTCAACCACTACCAGTTATGTTGAAAGTACAGCAGGAGTTGCTGCCGGCGGGCGAACAGGCTTAACTGCAGTGACGGTTGGAGTATTATTTTTATTAGCGTTATTTTTCGCGCCATTAGCAGCTATGGTTCCCGCTTACGCAACTGCAGGCCCACTATTTTATGTCGCGGTATTAATGTTAGCAGGACTTGTACATGTAAAATGGTACAACATCTCTGATGCTGTACCGGTTGCGGTGATCTGCATTACCATGCCGCTTACATTTTCTATTGCTCATGGCATTGCTTTTGGCTTTATTAGTTATGTGGCTGTCAGACTATTTAGCGGTCACACTAAAGAATTAAACATGAGTGTTTGCTTGTTAGCATTGTTGTTTTTAATAAAATTTATCTTTTTTGCCTAAAATAACTTCGCTTGTTTATTAAAAGACTAATCGTTTAAAAGTGCATTTTTTCTAGATGCATTGTTTTTAGTTGCATTGTTTTAAAATAAATTATTTTTAAATGAAATACTGAATAATTAATTGATTGAATGTGTAACCCTTATCGATATTATTTGCAGAGAACAGCATTACTACGAAAAAAATGCTACGAAGAAAATGCCACAAAGAAATATGTGTTTCTACGATGAATATAACTAGCTTTTTAAATTCAGTAGCTTGTTAACCGTAGCTCGTTAACAGCAGTAAAACGCAAATATTTTAGGTTATTTAAAGTACTTTTTGTTATGTCTGATCATCTCTGATATTTCCAAGACATAATCACTACCACGCTCTGAATAAGGTAATAACCCTGTCGCTAACACTTCGGCCGTTAATGGTTGTGAATTAGCATGAAGTTGAGCGCGAATAGAGCGAAATACACGATAAGCTTGATTGGTATTAATGTTATGTAAATAGTGTCTTACCGCTTTTTCTACCGATGTAAAAGCCGCCACTTCATGATCTAATCCTTCATCACGACTATTTGGCACCATGCCACAGTCTTTTTTAAAGCACCAAATGCCAAAGAAATTCAAACCGATTCGAGCAAACCTTGAAGTGCCCCACGCTGACTCATTTGCCGCTTGTACCAGCACTAATGCCGTAGGCACAATATCAACTTTTGTTAGTAATTTTTCAACTTTCTGTTTAATTGTCGGGGCGTTTTTAACTTTATATTGTTTTACTAACTTGGTAATAAAGGTGCGCTCATCTTCAGCTAAGGCATCATTGGCTATAAGTTTACTTTTAATAGCGATAACTTGTTGGCGTAGTTTAACAATGCGATTGTTCTCTTTAACAATTTCTGGACGTAAAAAATTAAAAAATGTTTTTTTCTTTTTGTTTACATCACGAATTTTGCTAAACTTTGGTAAGACAACATCATGTAGCGGCTTTTCTACTTTCTTTGCTAAACCACTCTCTATTTCAGGTTTTTTAGACGTAATCGGTGAAAATATTTCTTGCTCGGTTAGCGGTTTAATCAACATATAAAGAAAAACCATGCCCAAGACAAAAATGATAATGTTCCCTTTATTCATTAACTTTTCCTCTTTTCATAAACTAATTCAATAATCAGTACTGTTTTAGCTTATGTTTTAATTATGTTTTAGTTATGTTTTAATTAAATTTTTAGTTATGTTTTGTTTTACTTAGCTTAGTGAAAAATAATTTCAGCTAACGATACAGAGACCATACAATTTCTAGGCTGTGAACGTAGTATCAATATCATTACCACTACCTTTAGCAATACTAAGTTGCATGCCAAAAATTTCACGATATAAGATGCCTTTCACATTATAAAAAAGTGGCGCAACATAAGTTAATGCGAACATAGTAATAACGCCTCCTAAAAGCCCCACAGAGCTATCACCTAACAAAAGCAAAGGTAAGCTTGCCACAATCAACAGAAAAAAGAGTATGAGATATAAAGCAAAAAGATTAAACCACTGGAAGCGTGTTGCTTGCAATGACAATGTGATCGCTTTTAGCGGTGAAAAGCGTTTTTCTACCACTAAAGGCAGTACTAAGGATAATGCCACCGCTAAATAAATACCTGGGAGCACAAAAAAGGTGATCCCCATAGTAATCAATGTTGACGTTAATAAGGCACAAATGGCCACCCAGCTACCACGTTTTAAAAATGCGAAGACTAGCTTAGGATGTGTGTTTAAACCAACTGCATGAAATACGCCCATCATTTCTACCCCAACTAAAAAAGGGTAAACGACTAAGGTCACTATAATATTTAATAATGCGCTACTTTGTTGGTTTTGAAAGACTTCTTCAATACCGCCTAAATAATTACTGATAATTAATGTAATAATAACGCCAATAGATAAAGTAAACAGCAACCCGACATTAATCGCGATGCGAGATTTACTGGTTGTAGACCAGGCTTCAGCTAAAATAGCTTTTACATCAATACTATATTCACCTTTAACGGCTTTTTCTAAACTACCACCTACTTGTAACACTGAACGCTCTTCCACACATCACCTTATTTTAATCAATCTGAAAATGGTCTCTCAACAAAAAATACCAGACCAAAGGGTTATTATACCGAATAGAAATACTCGATTGTAAATTTATTTAACTTTCACTAGTCACAAAGACAAATCATAAGGACAAATCACCTTGATTGTCTGGTACTTTTTCTCTAGGTAAAGTCAGTGAAATGAAACGGGAAATAAATTAGCGTCGATGTATTTGTTTTAAAATTTGTTTAAAAAACTGACTACCTTTTTCACGTGCTAAATTAACGTTATTTTCTGGTATTTGTTCAGGGTTATTATATACCGATAACACTTTTGCCATGCTTGCTTCTCTCAGTAAATGCAAGGTAGGTAATGGGGAGCGATTAGTAAAGTTTGATGCATCATCAGCATCTTCACCTTCAAAGACATAATCAGGATGGAAACTAGCAATTTGAAACACCCCTTCAAATCCAAGATCAAACAATAATTCATTCGCGTAATCAACTAAATCTAAATAAGCTTCAAAGTCTCGAAAGCCGAGACTATAAATGATTAATGTCGTTTCAACATCAGGATTTTTTTCTAAATATTGACATTGTTGAGCAACATCTTCTAACGCTTTTTCAAGCCGAACTTGTGAACAAATATGGTAGTGAATGGTGTTATTAACTAGCTCTTTTTTAGCAAAAGGACAAAAGCTTAAGCCAATAATCACTTTTTCTAACCATTGCTGTGTTTTTAAAATAGCGGGATGTTGATTATCGTGCATTGCATTTCCTGATAAATTTTATCATGCCGTTATTGTTCAGCATGTTGTTGTAATTGCCACATTTGATAATAATGACTTTTCTTGGCTAATAAGCTTTGATGATCGCCTTGCTCAACTAATTCACCTTGATGTAACACAATAATTTGGTCAGCATCGGTGATAGTGGATAATCGATGGGCAATCACTAAACTCGTATGGTTTTGGCTAACCTCTTTAATAGCGGTTAAAATGGCTTGCTCTGAATGACTATCTAGCGAAGACGTTGCCTCATCGAAAACTAAAATAGCTGGATTTTTTAATATCGTTCTGGCTATGGCAACTCGTTGTTTTTCACCGCCAGAAAGTTTTAAACCGCGCTCCCCTACAACCGTATCAACTCCCTTAGGTAATGACTCAACAAAATGGCTTAAGTGGGCAAGTTTTATCGCTTTCTCGATATCAGCTTTGCTAGCTTGAGTATTACCATAGCGAATATTCTCATACAGTGATTCATTAAATAACACAGTATCTTGTGGCACTATCCCAATATTATTTCGTAACGAGTTTTGCGTCACTTGGTGAATTTTTTGCCTATCTATAGTGATATCACCTTGCTGGCAATCATAAAAACGAAACAACAATTTTACTAAAGTCGATTTACCCGAACCACTTTCACCAACTACCGCGACTTTTTGTCCTGCCGGTACGGTAAAACTTAACCCTTTAATAATTGGTCGTTCGGTTTGATAAGCAAAATGAATCTGATTAAAACTTATTTCCCCCTTCTTAAGGGTTAGTTCTTCAGCATTGTCAGCATCTTCAATCTTGGCTTTTTTCGCCATCAAGGTGAACATTTGCTCAATATTGGCTAAGGAACCTTTGATCTCTCGATAAACAAAACCTAAAAATCCGAGAGGAATAAACAATTGCATCATAAAAGCATTAATTAAGACAAAGTCACCTATGGTCATTTTTTCATGGGTGACTTGGTACGCGGCAAGTGCAAGCATAGCAGTCATCGACATAGAGATAATCACCGCTTGGCCGCCGTTTAGCGCAAATAGCGATAATCTATTTTGCATCTTAGCTTTTTCCCAATCAGCCAGTTGCTTGTCATAAGCATTCGCTTCATACGCTTCATTGGTAAAATATTTAACCGTTTCATAATTTAATAAGCTGTCAATCGCTCGAGTATTACTTGATGAGTCCGCTTTATTTGCCGCGCGAATATATTTAGTCCGCCAATTGGTCGCATACACAGAATAAAGCACATATAACACAATAGAAGCTGTGGTGATCACTGCAAACCAAAGTCCATAATTAACCAATAAAATACTGACGACCATCACTATTTCAATCAAGGTCGGCACAACACTGAACACCATAAAGCGCATTAAAAAACTAATACCAGATGTCCCACGGTCTATATCACGTGATAAACCACCGGTTTGTCGGTTTAAATGAAAATCTAGATCTAATTGATGTAAATGCTGAAAAACCTTTAAACCAATACGTCTAATGGCTCGTTCAGTAACACGACCAAATAAGGTATCACGGATTTCAGCAAACAGAACAATAGCTAAACGTACAACGCCATAGGCTGCAACAAGTGCAAAAGGCACAAGATAAATACGGTTTTCTTGTTGAGCATCTAAAGTATCAACAATATCTTTTAAAATAAAAGGCAAATAGACACTGGCAATTTTCGTTAAAATCAAACAGAGCAGCGCAAATAAAATACGCACTTTAAACTCTAACAAATACGGCACCAGCATTTTTACAACATGCCAATTGAAAGTAGTAACTTCTTGATCGGTTTGGTGAGAGCGACGCATAGTAAGGAAAGCCTGAGCAGATAACTTGCAAATAACTTGCAGAGAATTGAACTTTAACGATTTTGCTTGTCTTTTACAACTAAAAGCAAAACATGACGTGATGAATATACTGTGGTAATTTTAATGTCTGATTAAGCTTTTAAGGTGCTGCGCGCTTCCCTATGTTGACTTTAATTAACACGCTCATTGATCGTTGTATGTTTACCTTAATGTTCATTCTTGGCGTACAATTACCTGAGTTTATTAATCAGTATATTCAAAGACTCTCTGGTCATTTAGAAGAATCAAAACAACAACTATCAAACTATCAAGCTTTAGCTGAACAATACTTTAACGGAGAGATATCTTTGTTAATTAAGCAATATAAAGGAAACTCGGATCCAATCATTGTTGATAGTGCCACGGTTATCGAGCAATTAGTTCAACGTACCGAGTATTTAACCAATCACCTATCCTCACTGGATACTCAAGATTATTTTCAGCAATTAAGTCAGTTTGCGTTGAACTTTGATGCGCAACTTCTTCATAAAACCGCTGAATTTTATCAGTTAGCCATACCATTACACATTAATGCATTAAGTACCGGTGCAGTAATTGCCTCATTATTTGTATTAATTAACTTAGTTTGTACTCATTGTGTAAAACGATATATTCATAAACAAACTCACGGTGTTGCACCGACAGTTAAACATTAGTAAATCACAAGCATAAAAAAGGCTGCAACTGTCATTGCAACCTTTTTATATTCATCATGTGATGTGGCTACTGAATTAACCGTTACCGTCTTCTACACGACTTTTTAATTTTTGCCCTGGTCTGAAAGTAACCACTTTACGCGCAGAAATAGGAATATCTTCACCTGTTTTAGGATTACGCCCTGGGCGCTCACTTTTAACGCGAAGATCGAAGTTACCGAAACCAGAAAGCTTAACTTGCTCTCCTGCTTCTAGTGTTTCTCGAATTTCTTCAAAGAAAACTTCAACCATATCTTTTGCGTCGCGCTTACTCAGCCCAACTTTCTCAAATAAATGTTCTGCTACTTCTGCTTTGGTTAGCGCCATTGCTTAATCCCTCAGTGATGCATTTAATTCAACTTTTAATGTATCGACCACACGATTAACGACATCGTTAATATCTTTTTCTTCAAGAGTCTTTTCATGATCTTGTAAAACAAGAGCAATTGCTAAACTTTTAAATCCAGCGTCAATACCATTGCCTTGGTATACATCGAACAAGTTTAGATCAACTAAATTATTTCCGCCAACATTTTCAATGAGTTGTAACACTTTTTTTGCTTCAACGTCTTCTTTAACGATAACAGCAATGTCACGTCTATTTGCAGGAAAGCGTGATATTTCGGCAGCTTCAGGGATGTTTTGTGTTGAAATTTCCGACAATAATAGTTCGAAAATTAATGTTCGACCATTTAGCCCTAATTTCCTTTCTAATTCAGGATGTAAGGTGCCAACGTGTCCCACTAAATTGCCATGACGATAAATTGCCGCAGTTTGACCAGGATGAAGCGCATCAAGTTCAGCTTTTGAAAATTCATAAGCAGCTGAATCTGCTGTTAAGGCTAATAAAGCTTCAACATCAGATTTAATATCATAAAAATCTGCCGCCGCTTTTTCCATATGCCAATGTTCTTGATTAGTTTGCCCTGTGATCACACCGGCAAGCATAGCTTGTTGACGTACACCATTTTCAGCACTTTCATCAGGAATAAAACGTAAGCCCGTTTCAAATAAACGAATTCTATTTTGCTGACGGTTTTGATTATAAACCACCGATTGTAATAAACCTGTCCATAAACTTAAACGCATCACCGACATTTCACTAGAAATTGGATGTGGTAACGTCATCACGTCTTGATTTGGATGAATTAAACTTTGTATTTTCGGATCAACAAAACTATAAGTGATCGCTTCTTGGTAACCACGATTAACTAAAGCGTTACGTAAACGACTCACTGGTAAATTAACTTCTTTTTGAGCACGCATGGCTAACGTCGCTTTTGGCGAAATATTAGGAATATTGTTATAGCCAAAGATACGAGCAACTTCTTCAATTAAATCAACTTCAATTGAAATATCAAAGCGATAAGCAGGAACTACAACCGTCCAAGTGTTTTCAGTAAAACTCACATCAAAGCCTAAACGGGTTAAAATTTCTGTCACTTTTTCATCGGCAATATGATAACCAATTCGGGCATCGAGCATACTGCGGCGTAATGTGACCGTTTTAGCCTGTGGTAAATTTTCTTCACTTAATGCTTCTACAATTGGTCCTGCTTCTCCGCCGACAATAGCGAGCAGCAATTCGGTTGCTCTCTCCATCGCATTTCGTTGTAATTCAGGATCAATACCGCGTTCATAGCGATGTGAGGAATCTGTATGTAAGCCGTATTGACGTGCTTTTCCTAAAATCGCAAGCGGTGCAAAAAAGGCACTTTCTAAAAAGATATCTTTACTTGGCTTTTCGCTATCGGTACTAACGCCAGACTCTTGCCCACCAAAAATTCCAGCCATGGCAAGCGCCTTACCTTCGCCATTTGCGCTTGTATCTGCAATCACTAATGTTTCTGTTGAAAGTGTGACTTCGTTACCATCTAACAACACTAGTTTTTCATTTTCTTTTGCAAAACGAACATCAATACCACCATCAATTTTTGCTAAATCAAAGGCATGCATTGGATGACCTTGCTCAAGTAATACGTAGTTAGTAACATCAACGACAGGATCTATTGAACGCGTGCCACAACGACGTAGCTTTTCGACCATCCATAAAGGTGTTTGAGCGTTAACGTCAATATTTTTAATGATACGGCCTAAATAACGAGGACATGCAGTAGGTGCAGATAGCGTAATGGTGAGCTGGTCATCCATTGTCGGCTTGATAGGATTAATTACAGGCTCAGTCACTGGTAAGCTATTTAATACGCCAACTTCACGAGCTAAACCTTTAAGTCCTAAACAATCGCCACGGTTAGCGGTTAAATCAACGTCAATACTAACGTCGTCTAAGTCTAAATATTCACGAAGACAAACGCCTAAGGGGGCGTCTGCAGCAAGTTCCATAATTCCGTCAGCACTTTCAGCTAAACCAATTTCAGACTCACTACACAACATGCCATGAGAAGGAACACCACGTAGTTTAGCCTTTTTAATCTTAAAATTGCCTGGTAAAACGGCGCCAACCGTAGCAACAGCAACTTTTAACCCTAAACGACAATTTTTTGCGCCACAAACAATATCAACGAGTTCGCCGTCGTTAAAATCTGGGCCTAAATTAATTTTTGTAACTTGTAGTTTATCAGCATCAGGGTGTGGCCCACACTCAACCACTTCACCAATAAGCACACCGGTAAATTCACCTGCAACAGGATCTACGGCATCAACTTCAAGTCCAGCCATTGTAATTTGATGAGATAATTCATCTGAAGAAATAGTAGGATTTACCCACTCACGTAACCATGATTCACTAAATTTCATTTTTGGCTTTTCCTACTTGAACTGTTTTAAGAAGCGAAGATCGTTTTCAAAGAATGAGCGTAAATCATTTACGCCATAACGAAGCATCGTTAAACGTTCAACACCCATACCAAAGGCAAAACCAGTATAAACTTCTGGATCAATACCAACAGATTTCAATACGTTAGGGTGAACCATGCCACAACCTAGTACTTCTAACCATTTACCATTTTTACCCATAACATCGACTTCCGCTGAAGGCTCAGTAAAGGGAAAATAAGAAGGTCTAAAACGAATTTCTAAATCTTCTTCGAAAAAGTGATGTAAAAAGTCATGTAAAATACCTTTTAAGTGAGTAAAGCTGATGTCTTTATCCACCATTAACCCTTCAACCTGATGAAACATCGGTGTGTGAGTTTGATCATAATCATTACGATAAACTTTTCCTGGAGAGATAATTCTTAACGGTGGTTGCTCTTGCTCCATGGTGCGAATTTGCACACAAGAGGTTTGCGTACGTAATACCAATTTTGGATTAAAGTAAAAAGTGTCGTGATCTTCACGAGCCGGGTGATGCGCGGGAATATTTAATGCATCAAAATTATGATGATCATCTTCAACTTCAGGGCCTTGTTTTACCGAAAAACCTAAATCACCGAAAAAGCTTTCAATACGTTCTATGGTACGAGTTACTGGGTGTAAACCACCTATTTCATTACCACGACCGGGTAAAGTTACATCAATAGATTCAGCCGCTAATTTTTGCTTGATCACTTCTGCACGTAATAATTCACCACGCTCAGTTAATAGCTTTTGCACTTGTTGCTTTGCAATGTTGATCACTTGCCCTGCTTTTGGCTTCTCTTCTTTAGGTAGTTTGCTTAAACCTTTCATTTGTTCGGTAAACAAACCTTTTTTACCTAAAAAATTTACGCGAACTTGATCAAGTTCCGTTGGATCTGTTGCAGCAGCAATCGCTTGTTCTGCTTGCAAAATAATATCGTCTAAATTCATGCGTTCCTCTGAAACCGACCTGTGAAAACTAGGCTTTGGGTAGACTGATTTGATTAATAAAAATGGTCATTGATTCTACACAAAAACCTATCGGAAATGTAGGGGAAATAACGGTTTTTTTAAATAAATTAACCGGATTATTAATCAGCTTTGCGCTAATTAAACGATTTATGAAAAAGTTGGTTACTGATTAAAACGATTGATTAATTATTTATCTGATTCTTGCGAGTATTTGTTAGCTTGTTGTTGCTGTTCTCTTTTGACCAATAAAAAAGTTAAATACATTTTAGTCGGCAGAGAAAATACTAAGCCAAACGCTATACATGCTGCGCTAATAATGATCCCTGTTACTCCTAAAGATTGCATATAATCACTATAATTATGAAAATATAACCCTAAAAGCAATAAGCATAATCCAAGAAATATTGAAGCTTTTAACCATTGAATTAACCGTTCTTCCGTCATCACATTTAACCCCGGAACTTTAACTTTGAAATTTTTCATCAAGCAAAATAATTATGATAAATAATTAATGTACTAACCTTGTTTTTTCATCATTAAACAATGCTAAAATGCCGCTAATTAACGTCATGTGCAAGCAAATTGATAAACAAGCAGTGTTTTGCAAAGCATAGACCTATCGTATAAATCTAAAAAGAGTCATTATGTCATTACAAGTTGAATTTAATAAACCTGAAATAAAAAGCGTTTTAGATTGGCAATTAATACAAGAAATCAATGTGTTAAATGAAGATAACATCATTGTTGCCAAGGCCGAAATTGAACTTATCACCTTAAATAAACATCGCGATGCGTTAAAAAGTTATGCGCTAATTGAAGAGCAAGAAGGCTCAACTGACTGGGAGTTACCTTTAAATTTATACTTTAAAGGACAAAATTTATCACCTGAGTTATGTGAAAAATTATCAGTAAAGTCAGATATTAAAAAAGCAAAAACTCACCTGTTACTAGAAGCGATCAGTGTGCTACCTGCTTATCGTAACCAAGGTGTAACTAAGCTTTTACTGTCAGAAATTGCCAAAGAGTACCCAAAAGTTCAATCAATCACGGCGTTAACCATGCCATTAAAGTTATTTATTGATGCAGAGCAATGTGAAGAAGAAGCAGTGAAAGCTTATTATCAACAACTTGAATTAGAAACAGATAAAACTACCAGTGAACAATTAGCTGAATTTTTTCATCATAATGGTTTTATTGAATATGAAGTTGATGAGGCTTTATTGCATGAACCGTTAACTTTCTCATTTTATATTACGACGCCAGAAAAACTGACCTGCTAAATAAAATTTTCATACAAAAAAGCCCTTGTTACCAAGGGCTTTGTCAAATTTCTTATTGAAAATCAAGCAAAATACTTAATCAACCAATTGATACTGCTCTTTTAAAATAGTGATAATTTCAGCTTTAGGATTATCTGACAGTACAATTTTTTCGCCAGTAATTTTCTCAGCGATCGCAATATAAGTTTTAGAAACAGCCATCATTACTGATTCTGGAAGTAGGTTATCACGAGCTAATGCTTCACGTTCAGCCATGCGATCTTTATTTAATAAAATGTCGGGATCTGGAAAGTGATTTAACAATAATTGGCGGAAACCTTCTTTAGAGTTTTCAACCACCTGACCATTGCGATATTGTTCGCCGTCCCAAATTCGTGAAGAATCTGGCGTGCCTACTTCATCCATATAAATAAGCTTATCGTTACCAGCTTTGTCTTTAACGTAACCAAACTCAAATTTTGTATCGACAAAGACTTGGTCTATTTTTGCTAAAGCGTCAGAGATTAAGTTGAATCCTTGAGTAAGCAGTTTCTCATATAAAGTAATGTCTTCGGTCGATTTAAAATTAAATGAGGCAAAATTTTCTTCAATATTTTTACGGGTGATATTGACATCATCAACAGCTGGAACGCCAGGGATCCCTTCTAAAATACCTTTAGTGGAAGGAGTTTGTAATAACTCAGGTAATTTTGAATCTTTTGTTAGGCCTTCCGGTAAAGAAATTCCGCAAAAGTCACGTTCCCCTTTACTATAAGCACGCCACATTGAACCAGTTATGTACTGGCGACAAATGGCTTCAATCATTACAGGTTTCGCTTTTTGAACGATCCACACAAACGGGTGTGGGATATCTAAAATATGACTATCAGCAAGGCCTTGCTCTTTAAATAATTTAAACCAGTGATTAGAAATAGCATTTAATGCGGCACCTTTACCGGGTACCCCTTTCATACCACCCTCACCTTGCCAAATACAATCAAACGCAGAAATTCTGTCACTGATCACCATAATGGCCAACGGCGTATCAGGAGAAACATCGTAATTTTTTTCTTGAATAAGACGTGCGCTGTCTTGGGCTGTTAACCAATAAACAGAACGTACTTTGCCACTGTGCACCGGTGCGTCAGTACGAATTGGTAAATCATTATTTACCGCTAAAACTTGATCTGCAAGACTCATGGAATTTCACCTTAAGTGTAAATGTAATTAACTGTAGCGAATAAAATCTTTTATAATTCTAAAATATTATTCGTTACAACTAACTCTACAATAAAAAATTTTAAAGTTGTTGATAATATTTTGCAGATAATTGAAACAAGAACAAGGAAAATACACGGAGCTTAATTTATTAAGTGAGTATTTTTGACGATGTTATTGTGAAATTAGCAATAAAATATTCCAACAAAAGAAAAAGGACGCGATAAAGCGTCCTTTTCACTAACTCTTTACTCAGCGATTATGCTAAAGAAGCTTGCGCTTTTTCAACTAATACAGAGAAAGCTGCTTTATCGTATACTGCGATGTCAGCTAGGATCTTACGATCGATTTCAATCGAAGCTTTTTTCAAGCCATTGATGAAACGGCTGTAAGATAAACCATTTTGACGAGCTGCTGCATTTATACGAGCAATCCAAAGTTGACGGAATTGACGTTTACGTTGACGACGGTCACGGTAAGCGTATTGTCCAGCTTTAGTTACAGCTTGAAAAGCAACGCGATATACGCGACTACGAGCACCGTAGTAACCTTTCGCTTGCTTTAGAACTTTTTTATGACGTGCGCGTGCTACAACACCGCGTTTTACTCTAGCCATTTTATATCTCTCCTATTAACCGTGACGTAAAAGTTTTTTAACTGACTTAATGTCAGAAGCGGCGATCATGCATTTAGCACGAAGATGACGCTTAACTTTAGTACGGCGCTTAGTCAAAATATGACGTAGACCCGCTTGTTTAAATTTGTAGCCATTAGCTGTCGGTTTAAAACGCTTAGCAGCGCCTTTGTTTGTTTTCATTTTAGGCATTGAAATTACTCCACATTGCCATTGAAATTTAGTAACTTAGGCGAAAACCATTCATCAAAAGAGTGAAATAAATTTTACTTTCAAGCCTAAAATTACCCGTTAAAAACAATATCGGTGAGTGAGTTTCTGTGAAGAAGCTAACTACTTGCATTTACCGAATATTGATTATTTTTTTGGTGCTAAAACCATCACCATTTGTCGTCCTTCCGCTCTACGAGGGAAAAACTCAACTACTGTTAATTCTTCTAAATCGGTTTTAACGCGATTCAAAAGATCTAAGCCGAGTTCTTGGTGGGCCATTTCGCGACCACGGAAGCGTAAAGTTACTTTAACTTTATCGCCATCCTCTAAAAAGCGTTTCAAGCTACGTAATTTCACTTGATAATCGCCTTCATCTGTACCAGGACGGAATTTTATTTCCTTAACCTGTATTTGTTTCTGCTTTTTACGCTGTTCTTTCTGTTCTTTGGCTTTTTCATACAAGAATTTACCGTAATCCATCACTCTAAGAACTGGAGGTTTAGCCGTAGGGCTAATTTCAACAAGATCTACACCAGCTTCATCCGCTTGGTCCATAGCCTCATCTAATGTAACTATGCCACCTGGCTCGCCGTCAAACTTAATTAAACGAACTTCATTGCCTGGAATACCTGTGATTAACTCATTTAAACGATGTGCTGGCTCTTTCTGCCCGCCACGTTGTCCACCTTTAATAGCCATGTTCCTCCAAAGAACTTTGTTCCAACGTTATCTATTCATTATTATTAGATGTTGGATTAATAAAAATAATACCGGCGTTATTTTACTACTATTCTTGATTAAGTACGAGAATTAACTTCGTCACTTAATTTAGCAATAAAGTCATCCACCGACATTTTACCTAAATCTTCACCACCACGCGTTCGAACTGCAATTTCACCAGATTCCATTTCTTGGTCACCAACGACTAACAAATACGGAACACGCTTTAATGTGTGCTCGCGGATTTTAAAGCCTATTTTCTCATTTCTCAAGTCTAGTTTTGCTCTAAAGCCATTTTCTTTTAGTTTTTTTACAACTTTTTGACAATATTCGCTCTGTTTATCGGTAATATTCATCAATGTGACTTGAATCGGCGATAACCACGTAGGAAATTTACCTGTGTACTCTTCGATTAAAATGCCAATAAAACGTTCTAATGAACCTAAAATAGCACGATGGATCATCACAGGAGTATAACGATCGTTATCTTCACCAACATAAGTTGCGCCTAAACGCTCTGGTAAAGCAAAATCTAATTGAACCGTACCACATTGCCAAGCTCGGCCTAAACAATCCATTAAGGTAAATTCAATTTTAGGACCGTAGAACGCGCCTTCTCCCGGTAAATATTCAAATTTGATATCGGCATCAGTTAACGCTTGTGCTAAGCCGGCTTCTGCTTTATCCCAAATTTCATCACTACCGATACGATTTTCTGGACGCGTTGATAATTTAACAACGATGTCTTCAAAACCAAATGATCCGTATACGTCATATACCATTTCAATACATTTTGTGACTTCGGCTTGAACCTGTGATTCCATACAGAAAATATGCGCGTCATCTTGGGTAAACCCACGAACACGCATTAAACCATGTAAAGAACCCGATGGTTCATTACGGTGACAACAACCAAATTCAGCGATACGTAACGGTAAATCACGGTACGATTTCAATCCTTGGTTAAATATTTGCACGTGACCAGGACAGTTCATTGGTTTGATGGCGTATTCACGCTTTTCAGATTCAGTGGTGAACATACCATCGGCATATTTATCCCAGTGACCTGATTTTTCCCACAAACTTCTGTCCATCATCATTGGCGCTTTTACTTCGTCGTAATCATATTCATGAAGTTTTTCACGTACGAATTTTTCCAATTCTGTGTAAATTGTCCAACCATCATTGTGCCAAAACACCATGCCTGGTGCTTCTTCTTGCCAATGAAATAAATCTAATGTTTTACCAATTTTACGGTGATCACGTTTTTCAGCTTCAGCTAAACGAACAATATAAGCTTTAAGTTGCTTTTTATCTGCCCATGCTGTGCCGTAAATACGTTGCAGCATTTTATTATCAGAATCACCACGCCAGTACGCACCAGCCACTTTCATTAATTTAAAATGATGACAATGACGCATGCTTGGTACATGCGGACCACGACACATATCGATATATTCTTGATGATGATATAAAGCCGGAGTATCTGTTTTCTCAATATTTTGATCAAGAATTTCCAATTTATAGGTTTCGCCACGCTCAGTGAAAGCGTCATAAGCATCTTGCCAAGACCCTGTTTTCTTAACAACTTCATAACCCGTACGCGCAAGTTCCGTCATACGTTTTTCAAGTTTAGCTAAGTCATCTTCAGTAATTGATTCGTCAAGGTCAACATCGTAGTAGAATCCATTATCGATTGTAGGACCAATAGCCATTTTTACGTTCGGGTATAATTGCTTAATCGCATGCCCTAATAAATGTGCACAAGAGTGACGAATGATCTCAAGACCTTCACTGTCTTTACTGGTGATCAATTGTAAGCTAGCGTCTTGGGTGATTAATTCACACGCGTCAACAAGATTGCCATCAATTCGACCAGCGATTGTCGCTTTTGCTAAACCGGGGCCAATATCAAGGGCAACGTCCATTACAGAAACTGCATTTTCAAAAGATCGTTGAGAACCATCAGGGAGAGTAATTACAGGCATGACTTTTCCTTTTCAGTGGCGACACACACGAAGCGCCGCTTGATTTTTGTTAAAATAAAATAATGATAAAATTCTGTAGATTATATTCTGAGTACATTAAATACGACTAGAACAAATCAAGCTCGGCAATATAGGGGAATTTACTATGATTTGCAATGACTAGAGGCAATATGTTCTCTATGTATTCTTATTTATATCAATGGTGCACCAATAATTGCACTTCTTAATTTTAATACGAGTTATTTTGACAAAAATATGATAACCTATTTCGATCAACAGCCCCTAAAATAATATTAAGATGTATTTAAGAATGATTTTTCAGTAGTTTTGGCTAATTTGGTGAAAATAACTGAAATTTTTCATCAAGGTTTGATCTGATCATAAGTTGGGCTTGTTCGGGCTTTTGCCATTCAATTGCTAAAAACTCATTTACTAACGCGTCAACATCAAGATAGTCAACCGCCGCCATAAATATATCGCAGGTCATTTGCTGATGGCCGCCAGCTTTATCATGAACAATACGAAGGCAAGTGCCCTGATAATTTTTGCGCAAATAATCATTTAACAAATCAACATTACCATAATCACTCTTTGACCAAGCACCTTCATAAATAGCCGTGGTTAAAATAACATTAGAAATTATAGACATAAAATATCAATCGTTATAACGTTAAATAAAATAGACTTATCACTATAAATCAAACAGTTCAAATAACAACATCAACAAATATTCTATTTATTCAAAAAAGATAGATCGTTACGTGTATTAATAGTTACGTCCATTGTTGACGTTGGTAGCTTTGAGTTCATTTTGCTCTTTATTTCAACATCGATAAAGCAATTGCCTCCGCGACTTTTATCCCATCGATACCTGCAGAAAGAATGCCACCTGCATAGCCAGCCCCTTCACCGGCAGGATATAAGCCTTTAACATTAAGACTTTCTAACGTTTCTTTATCACGAGTAATTTGAATGGGAGATGACGTACGCGTTTCCACGGCAGTAAGTGTTGCATCATTCATGGAAAAACCTTTAATTTTGCGATTAAATGCAGGTAAAGCTTCGCGAATAGCATCAATGGCATATTCAGGAAGGGTTTCACTTAAATCACAATATTTTACACCGGGTTTATAAGAAGGCTCTACATCACCATGCTCACCACTTTTTCTGCTGTTAAGAAAATCCCCAACTAATTGCACAGGGGCATCATAATTTTCGCCACCTAGTTTAAAGGCTTTTTCTTCTAAACGGCGTTGAAATTCAATTCCCGCTAAGACATTCTCAGCTTCAGACTCAGGATCTTCACTTCCGTAGGTAAAATCTTTGGGCTCAATTCCAACCACAATAGCGCTGTTAGCATTACGTTCATGACGGGAATATTGACTCATGCCATTAGTAACTAACCGCCCTTCTTCTGATGCTGCCGCAACAACCGTTCCCCCAGGGCACATACAAAAGCTGTATACCGAACGACCGTTTTTACAATGATGAACTAATTTATAGTCGGCAGCGCCTAAAATGGGATGCCCGGCATTTTTACCAAATCTGGCTTCATCAATCACAGATTGTTCGTGTTCGATTCGAAAGCCAACAGAAAAAGGTTTTGCTTTAACAAATACACCTTGTTCAACTAGCATTTTGAAAGTGTCGCGAGCGCTATGACCAATCGCTAACGCTAAATGTTTCGTATAAATCACTTCGCCAGTCGCTAAAGTAACACCTGTTACTTGTTTTTTATCACTTGAGCCATTAACAGGTGCCATATTTATGGTATCAACACGTTGTTCAAAGCGTATTTCACCGCCTAGTTCAATAATTTTAGCGCGCATTTGTTCCACCATAGTCACCAACTTAAAGGTTCCTATGTGTGGTTTGCTTACATATAAAATTTCTTCTGGTGCGCCGGCATCCACAAATTCATGCAACACTTTTCGGCTATAATGTTTTGGATCTTTTACTTGGCTATAGAGTTTTCCGTCTGAAAAGGTGCCAGCGCCTCCTTCACCAAATTGTACGTTTGATTCTGTATTGAGTATTTTTTTACGCCAAAAACCAAAGGTATCTTTGGTACGTTGCCTAACTTCTTTGCCGCGTTCTAACACGATAGGTTTAAAACCCATTTGAGCTAAAACCAAGCCAATAAATAAACCACAGGGGCCAAAACCAATCACTACAGGTCGCTCGGTTAATGTACTGGGTGCTTGACCAACAAAATGGTAACGCGTATCGGGACTTTCTTTAACTTGAGTATCTTTTTCAAAGGTTTGCAGTAATTCATCGTCCAGCGTAGTTTGCACGTCAAGCGTATAAATTAATTGTATTTGAGATTTTTGACGAGCGTCATAGCCACGTTTAAACACGGTAAATTCAACTAGTTGCTCAGCTTCGATCCCGAGTTTTTCAAGAATAGCTTGCTGTAATTGTTCAGGTTGGTGATTAAGATCTAGTTTAATATTGGTTAAACGCAACATAAGTGATGAATTCCGCACAAGGAAAAAGGGACAATTAAAATTTTCGCGTATTTTACCCGAACATCAGCCACAGTTAAATCAGAGTTTGAAATTGTCGATGATAAAGGTATGATCCAAGCAAAATTCAGGAACATCTAATTGACCTTCCTGAATGTATATCCGATGAAATATTCCTTAAAGTATCATACAAGAGATTAGCATGGCCTTTGTAGTAACAGACAATTGTATTAAATGTAAATATACCGATTGTGTCGCGGTATGCCCTGCGGATGCCTTTTATGAAGGTGAAAATTTTCTTGCCATTAATCCTGATGATTGTATTGACTGCGATCTCTGCCCAGTAGAATGTCCTGCAGAAGCTATTTATCAAGAAGATGAAGTACCAGAGGCGCAAAAAGAATTTATAGAATTAAATGCCGAACTCTCTAAAATTTGGCCAAGGATCACTGAAGTAAAAGCTCCCCCTAAAGATGCGGATAAATGGGATGGCGTACCAAACAAAATCAAACATTTGATCATTGAAAGCGATCAATAAACTCCTAGTCTTTTCATTGTTTCGTTTAAAACATTCACTGTAGTTTCACTATAGCGAAGTTTTACTATACTGATAACAATTGCGTCAAATTGCTTTCGCCTATAGGAGACAATAATGTGGTCGACAATAGAGCAACATATTCAAGGGGCTACCGAACAACCCTTTTCAATTTTACATAAAGAAATTGCTGTCGGTGGCGACATTAACTTATGTTTTTGGGTGAGTAATTATCAGCAAAAATATTTTGTCAAATTAAATGATAAAAGTCATTTAACCCATTTTGAATCAGAAGCATACGCATTAGAAAAAATTAAATCAGCGCATCAAATTAATTGTCCTGATGTTATTAGCGTGGGCACAACATTAAATAAAAGTTTTTTAGTGTTAAGTTACATCCCATTTGAAACACCAGATTCCCATGATTGGTATCATTTAGGTCAACAATTAGCCCAACTTCATAAAAACTCCTCTCATGGTCAATTTGGTTGGCAGCATGACAATTTTATCGGTGACACACTCCAACCTAATAAATGGCAAAGCAATTGGCGCACCTTTTTCGCTGAACAACGTATTGGTTGGCAATTACAGTTATTGCATGAGAAATCGATCAAACTGGGTAATATCGATCATATTACCCAAGTGTGTCATGACGCATTATTACATCATCAAGTAACACCTTGCTTGGTTCATGGTGATTTATGGCAAGGAAATATCGGTTTTACTGATCACAAGCCGGTCATTTTTGATCCCGCTTGTTACTATGGTGATAGAGAAGTAGACATTGCCATGACAGAACTTTTTGGCTTGTTACCCGATGATTTTTATCAAGGTTATCACGTTGAATTTCCACTACCACCAAATTATGAGCAAAGAAAATTGGTTTATAATTTTTATCATATTCTTAACCACGCCAATTTATTTGGTGGCATATATATCGAACAATCTAAAGCGGTTTTATCCAGAATATTATCGATTCATTAGTCATAAAAGATAAAGCTAATTGATTTCATTATATTTTATATTGCAGTGAGCAAATCACGATAAAACTAAGATTATTTTCCTTATAGAATCGCATCAATATATTCGCACTTTGGCTAAAATTGATCATACTTAATATACCGTATGATGAACTTAGATATCTAGGAGGCAACATGCCCCAAGATTGTGTTTTAGATAAAGTATCAGAACAAAGAATTTCTTGTCCTAGCTGTGGACATCATATTTTTATCACCATAGACCCGAGTGCGGGTGATCAAGATTATTATGACGAATGCCCCGCTTGCTGCAACGATATTCATTTAAACATGCATATTGACGAATACCGACAAAAGGTTCAACTGGCTGTGAATACCGATGATGAGCAAATATTTTAAGCGATTAATGAATCTAAATTAAACAAGCTGTTTCGTGGCCTATAGTTAGTTTATAACTTCATTCTTTCAATGGTAGTCACTATCGTCATGGTTTGTTGGTCAAGTTCAATATTTACTTCATCTTGGAGTGACAGCGAGGCTAGGTTTGTTCTCGCTAATGTTTCAGGGATCAAATGAACGGCAAAAACGCCTTTTGAAAATTCACCTACCGTTAAGCTAATACCATTAATAGTAATAAAACCTTTAGGTAAAATGTATTTGTGCCATTGTGGGTCAAGTGTAAACAACATACAGCAATTTGTGTCTGTTTGTTTTCTCTCCACTAACCTCGCTTTTGTATGAACATGACCACTTACTATATGGCCGCCAATTTCATCACCTACTTTTAAAGAACGCTCAACATTAACCATCATACCTGTGTGCAATTTTGCTAAATTGGATGTTGCTAACGTTTCATCAATCACGTCAAATGAAATAAAAGCATTGTGATGATTAATGTCGAACTTCACTACTGTTAAGCAAACACCATTAATGGCGATGCTTGCGCCAAGTGTTAAGTTATCTACAAAAGTTTCGTGAAGTTTAATAATGAGATGCAAAAAATTATTTTGATATTTTGCCGAATAAACTTCAGCTTGAGATTGCACAATGCCAGTAAACATATATCATCCAATAGTCATTAAGAATTTTAATTCTAACAAAGCTGAATTAGTGAATACCAGAGCGTCATGCAATTAAATAGTTTTATCACCAATACCAAAAGGTTAATGAAATTAGCCTATCCGATATTAATCGCGCAACTGATCCAAAATTTAATGGGATTTGCCGACACAGTGATGGCTGGCCGAGTCAGTTCAACCGATATGGCTGCGGTTGCTGTTGCAAGTAGTATTTGGTTACCGCTGATTTTAACGATTTATGGCTTGATAATGGCGCTTGCTGCCATTGTTTCTCAGCTTGCAGGTGCCAATAAGTTTGAACAAGTCGCCAATGAGACCTATCAAACCGCTTGGATTGCGTTAACCTTAGGTGTCGCCTTAATTGTTTTATATGTGTTGATCTCACCTGTGGTGATAGAGCATGTCTCTTTAGAAACTAATCTTAAAACCCTAATGTTTGATTACCTAGGTTATATCATATGGGGCGGGCCTGGTTTTTGTTTGTATCTTGTACTACGTAATTATTCTGAAGGATTATCTTTTACTAAGCCGACTATGATCATCAGTATCATAGGTTTAATTATTAATATTCCGGCAAATTACATCTTTATTTATGGCGAATTTGGTATGCCTGCTTTAGGTGGTGCTGGTTGTGGTATTGCTACTGCAATAGTTTACTGGGTAATGTTTTTATCCATGTTAGTGTATTGTTATTTCTCTAAACATTTACAACACGCGCCACTTTTTAAAAGATTTTATTGGCCACAATGGTCAGCAATAAAAAATATCTTATCAATCGGTCTCCCCATTGCTATGTCACTTTTATTTGAAGTAAGTTTATTCTGCGCTGTGGCAATTATCCTTGCTCCATTTGGCGCTGATGTGGTAGCTAGTCATCAAATAGCAATCAACTTTTCCGGATTAGTCTTTATGGTGCCATTAAGTTTAGCAATGGCGGTGACCATACAAGTAGGTTTTGCGGTCGGTGATGGCGACCATGAAAAAGCGAAAGAAATTTGCCGTTATTCGGTTGTTTTAGGTTTAGTAATTGCCATTGTTACAGCCGCTTTAAGTTTAGGTTTTCGACATGAAATTGCGGCAATATATACCCATGAAATTCCCGTAATTGAATTAGCAGCGAGCTTAATGTTTCTTGCCGCGTTATTTCAATTTTCTGATGCCATTCAAGTAATTTCAGCCGGAGCATTACGCGGCTATAAAGATACCAAGTCGATTCTTTATATTACTTTTCTGTCTTATTGGGGCGTAGGATTATCGATTGGACTTATTTTAGGATTAACTAATTGGATTATCGAACCCATTGGTCCATACGGCTTTTGGATTGGTTTTATCTCAGGCTTAACAACGGCCGCTATATTTTTAGCATGGCGGTTAAAAGTGATCCAGAAGCGCTTTGACCAAGCATTAATGGTAGGCTAAGCGTTAATTTTGTTGGATTAATAATCAAACGCACGAAAATTAAAGTGAAATAGTGAAAATTGCTTGCAACTCATATTTCAGATCGCTAACATAGCGCCCGTTGATTCATTCAACACTGCTAAAAGTTATACGTCCGTAGCTCAGTTGGTTAGAGCGCATCCTTGACATGGATGAGGTCGGTGATTCGAATTCACTCGGACGTACCATTTTATACTTCCCAATTTTAAAATTCTTCTTGTTAATCATTTAAAGCTAAATACTTAGCTTGGCTTAATAGCATCTTTTATTGCCTAGCTTAGATCAAAAAAGGCGCTAACTATTAGCACCTTGATTAATCTTTGGATAACTAGATAGAATTTAACGTAACACTATAAATTCGTGAGTTTTTCTGCATCATCTAATTCTGATTCAAGTCGTTTCGCTTCATCGGCTCTAGGCTTAGTAAATCGTGCTAAAGCTAAATAAAGCACAGGTGTTAAATAAAGCGTAAATACCACCGCAATACCTAAGCCACCAAAAACAACCCAACCAATCGCATTACGTGCTTCTGCACCGGCACCACTTGATAAAATAAGCGGTAATGAGCCTAATAAGGTTGATAATAATGTCATGGTTATTGGTCGTAACCTTATACTCGCCGCCTCTTCTACCGCTTTTCGAACGCTATAGCCTTGGTCACGTAATTGATCGGCAAATTCAACTAATAAAATTGCATTTTTTGCCAATAAACCAATTAACATCACTAAACCAATTTGTGAATAAATATTGATTGATGTCCCGGTTAAAAACAACGCAAATAAAGCAGCAGCGATACCAAACGGTACGGTAGACATAACAACCACAGCACTATTCATACTTTCAAATTGTGCAGCCAACACTAATAAAACAATCACAAAGGCAAGCACATACGTTAAGGTGACATCTCGAGCGGTTTCTTCAAACGTTAAAGCTTCACCTAAGAAGATCAAACCTATATTACTTGGTAGGTTTGCTTCCCCTAAACTACGTAGTTTTTCTACCACTTGTTGTAAGGGGATATCTTTAGGTAATTCCATTTCCATCTCAATAGCACGACGCTGTGCTTGGCGTTGTAACTCTGCAGCAACACCTTCTTCAGAAATATTAGCCAAACTTGATAAAGGTACTAAAGTGCCGTTACTTGAACCTACATATAAATTCGCTAAATCAGTGGGATCTTTAATTTGCTGACTCTGCGCTTGTAAAATAATAGGGATAGCCTGATCACCGACATTTAAATCAGCAATATCATCACCGTTAATCGCAACTCGTAAAGTAGAGGAGATATCTGACAATGGCACACCCAATTCTTTGGCACGACGTCGGTCAATATTTACCCTTAATTGTGGTTGACTTGGTTGATAAGAAATTCGTGGTAAACCAAGCTCAGGTAATTCTTTTTGGATAATTTTAGAGAAACTTTGTGCGGCAATAAAAATTTCATCATAGTCTTGCCCCGTTAAGGCAAATTCAAGACCGCCACCTTGACCACGTAAATTAAGACTGTTAGAACCAAAAGCACGTGCAGGAGCACCTGGAATTTTTGATAACGGCCCACGAATTTCTTCAATAATTTCTTGTTGAGAACGCGAACGTTCATCCCAATTTTTTAGTGGAACCGTGACAAAGGCAATATTAGGATCCCATTGCCCCACCACAGTATAAATAGAATCAATATTCCCGCCTTGTACATAAGGCAATAAAATTTCTTCCATTTTATGGGCTTGACGATCCATAAAATTTAATCCAACACCATCGGGACCTCGGGCAAAAATACGAATACTACCTCTGTCTTCAGAAGGCATTAATTCATTGTCTAAATAACTATATAGACTGATAGCGGATAAGGCGGCCACTAAACTTGCGATAAAAACAAACCAAGCTTTATTTAGTGCAAAATGTAAAGAGCGCTGATACCAGCCTAAAACTACATTACCGAAACTAGCCAAGCGATTGTGATTATTTGCTTTTACAGGTAAACGAGCGGTAATTGCCGGTACTAAAGACAATGCAACAAACGAAGAAATAATCACCGAAATAGCCAGTACACCACCAAACTCTCTAAATAATCGCCCAGCGGTAGAAGGTAAAAAGGCAATAGGAACAAAAACAGCTACAAGTACCGCGGTTGTCGCAACCACAGCAAAGAATACTTCTCGGGTACCAATAACGGCTGAGGCTCTTGCACCTAATCCTAAACTACGTCGACGCTGAATATTTTCAGTAACAACAATGGCATCGTCAACGATCAAACCTGTTGCAAGCACTAAAGCAAGTAAAGTTAATATATTGATTGAAAAACCCATTAACCATATTGCGGCTAATGCACCAATCAGTGATACTGGAATTGATAGCGCAGGCACAATCGTCGCTCTTCCTGAGCCAATAAATAACCATAACGTTGCGATAACTAAGATGATAGTTAATAGCAATGAAGTGATCACTTCTTGAACTGAACCACGAATAAACTCAGCATCATCAGAAGTCACTTGCATTTGCAAATCAGGGAAACGATGCTCAACCTGTTTAACTAATGCGAGTACTTCGTCAGAAATTTCAATGGTATTGGAGCGCGCTTGCCGAATGACGCCTAAGCCTATTACCGGTCTACCATCTAGTCGCACCATACTATTTGCATCAGCAGGACCAAAAAATACCGTGGCAACATCACCGATACGAGTATTATTGCGAATGATAATATCAGCTACTTCTTCCGCAGAGATAGAAGTAGCATCGGCGCGGACAATCAGCTGCTGATCAGTTGATTTCATACTACCGGCAGGCACATCAAACGGGGCTTGTCGCAGTGCTGCTGCAACATCAGTTATCGATAAATTAAAACTAGTTAGACGAAGTGGGTCTAGTAGCACTCTTAGTACCCTTTCTCTGTCACCATTTAAACGTACATCGGCAACTCCAGGTATACTTAAAAACAAGGGCGCTAAATCAGTTTCAACTCTTTCAGTTAAACTTTCTAAATCTAATGTCGTACTTGAAACTGCAATACTGACGACTGATTGCGCGTCATTATCCGCTTTGATAATAGCCAAACGTTCAACAGTATCGGGCAATTCACGTTGAACTCGACTCACTGATTCACGAATTTCATTGGCAGCATCATCTAAATTAATACCGGGTCGAAACTCAACACGTACTCGTGCATTGCCTTCTTCACTGTTAGCATTAATTGATTTAACACCACTCACACGTGCAACGGCGCCTTCAAGCTTGCTAGTCACTTCGGTATCAACCGTTTCTGGTGATCCGCCTGGAAAATTAGCTGTCACCGAAACGATGGGACGATCAACATCAGGTAACTCACGTACTTCAATGGCATTAAACGCCGCTAAGCCAGCAATAATGATAAGTAAATTTAAAACAACAATTAACACTGGCCGACGAATAGATAACGACGGTAAATCATTTTGAATTAAAGGTTGACTCATAAACTTTCACCTTTTGACATGACTGCATTAACGGCCTGACCTTCCCGCAAACTTTGTACACCTTCAATAATCAAATGATCGTTTGCATTTAACTCACCTAACAATAATAAGCGGCCCGTTAAACGTTGTTGAATTTGAACATCAACCTTTTTAGCTTTGCCTTCTACTGCTAACCACACATAGGCACTAGTGGCACCCCACATTAAGGCTGCTTCAGGTACTACGGCATAAGCTTCGCCATACATTTGCATGATCACTCGAAAACTCATACCAGGACGGTATAAATCATTTTTATTATCTAAAAGCGCTCTGACTCGAATACTTCGGTTAGTAAGGTTAATTCTTGAATCTACTTCTATTATTTGTGCACTAATTCGCGATCCTCGAGCTTGCCAAGGCTCCAATTCAACCGTAGATTTACCTTGTAACATTGGTAGCGCGGCTTCTGGTGCATCAAAGTTAATAAGTAATCTTTCACGGTTATCAATAGTGGTGATAGGCGTTTGTAACCCAATTCGATCTCCTGGTTCAACATCAGTCAACCCCACCACACCAGAAAATGGCGCTCTTACCTCTCTATCTTCTAATTCGGTTTTTACTTCAACTAATTGTACTTTTAATAAGTCACGAGCAGTTATCGCATCATCAAGAGCACTTTGAGCAATCGCTTCTTTTTGACGGCTTTCAATTAAACGTTTAACGGTACGTTCTGCATCAGCCAATTGAATAGTGACACGTTCTAACGCGACTTTTTGACGACGTGAATCTAAACGTAATAACACTTCACGCTCTTTAACAAATTGTCCGGGTACAAAATTAATCTCAGTAACTTTGTCAGCTACTGCTGGATAAAGTACAACGGACCGAATAGCTTCTGCTGTTCCAACGGCTTCTACACGGCTGGTTTTATTTTCAAAACTAATGGGCAAAGTGATAACATTCGCTGCGCTTTTTTCGCCTGATGATTGCGCAGAAACTTGGCTTACGGTGAAAAAGACAAACAGCCATAATGAATACCAAAACAACTTCATTCTATATCCTTTAACTAATTGAACAGATTTATTAAGTCTAAAAGTTAAATATACTGTTTATCGAATTAAAAAGTTGAATATTTTATATAAATTACGATGAACCGCAGGGAATTAACGCTAAGTTGCCGATACTAAGATTCTGCGTATTACAAATAGTTATAATCCGCAATGTTTACTCAATAAACCTTAATGGTAGGTTGTGATCAGATTGTGTACTTTAGAATAATACCCATTAACTGAAAAATAGCGCATCTACCCTTTACTATTGATAAAAAACAGTTGTTTAGCTTTCAACTTACCTTGATAATGTTTTCAATTGATGAGCAAGAAAATAGGCAGCAAATTGACTAGTAACCAACCAACGATTCTTTGGCACGATTATGAAACGTGGGGGATCTCTCCTAAGCTAGATAAGCCCTCTCAATTTGCAGGCATTCGTACTGACTTAGATTTAAACATCATTGGTGAGCCTGAGATGTTTTATTGTCAGCCGCCACAAGATTACCTCCCGAATCCTGAAGCGTGTTTAGTCACGGGTATTACCCCACAAAAAGCGTTAGCCGAAGGTTTAACTGAAGCCGCATTTGCTGATCGTATTCATTCGCTATTTTCACAACCTAATACCTGTGTCGCCGGTTACAATAATATTCGTTTTGATGATGAGGTAACGCGATATCTGCTCTATCGTAATTTCTATGATCCTTACGCTCGAGAATGGCAAAATGGTAACAGTCGCTGGGATATAATCGACCTAGTAAGAGCTTGTTATGCTTTACGCCCCGACGGAATTAATTGGCCAACCGTTGAACGTGACGGAGAAGAAGTCGTCAGTTTTCGACTAGAATTACTTACCGCAGCCAATGATATCAGTCATGAGTCTGCTCATGATGCGATGAGCGATGTTTACGCGACTATTGCTATGGCGAAACTGATCAAAGAAAAACAACCAAAACTATATGATTTTATTTTTAATTTAAAAAATAAAAAACAAGTAGCTGAGTTACTCGATGTTTATAACATGACACCTGTGGTACATACCTCGAGCAAAATATCTTCAGTTCATGGCTGTACAAGTTGGTTTTCACCGGTAGCCTATCATCCAGTTAATAAAAATGCGGTGATTTGTGTCGACTTAGCACAAGATCCTTCGCCATTATTTAATTTAACTGCTGCAGAAATTAAATCACGTTTATATACGCGCCATGATGAATTAGCCGAGGATGAAAGCCCTATTCCGCTAAAACTGATTCATATTAATAAATGCCCTATTGTTGCACCAGCTAAAACGCTTTTGCCTGAAAATGCTGAACGGTTGGCGATCCCGCGTGAGAGATGTTTAGCCAATTTAAAGTTACTGAAAGAGCACCTCGAAATAAGAGAAAAATTAGCAGAAGTTTTTGCCGCGGATGATTTTTCCGATGAAGACATTGATGCGGAACAAGCCTTATATGGCGGGAATTTTTTCTCTCATGCTGATAAAGCGCAAATGGAAATATTGCATCAATTACCGCCAGAGCAACTATCTAGCCACCCGTTTACCTTTCAAGATGAACGATTACCAACATTATTATTTCGATATAGAGCAAGAAATTACCCGTTAACATTAACCAATGAAGAACAACAAAAATGGCAACAATATTGCCAAAATAAAATTCAATTTGGCGGTAAAGGTTTATTAAGTGCTGATGAGTTTATGATTAAAATTGAAAACTTAGTGCATGAACATGAAAACAATCAAAGTAAAATGGCGGTGTTAAAAGCCTTGTATCAATATATACAAGGCTAAAAATGGCTTAAATTAGTCCCTAATTCAAGCCAAAAGTTAGGCCATAAGTTAAGTCATAGAATAACCTTAATATAATATTAATCGTGGTTACTTGGATTTGGCGCTTTAAAACGCGCAATCAAACTTGATGTATCCCAACGATTTCCGCCCATGGCTTGTACTTCTTCATAGTAGCCATCAAGCTGTTTGGTAATCGTTAATTCTGCACCAATTTTCTCTGCTTCTTCGAATGCCATTCCGAGATCTTTTCTTAACCAATCAACCGCAAAACCAAAATCAAATTCACGCGCACACATAGTTTTACCGCGATTATCCATTTGCCAAGATCCTGCTGCCCCTTTGCTAATCGTTTCTAATAATTTAGAGGTATCTAAACCTGCTTTTTGGGCAAAATTTAGCCCTTCTGCCAAGCCTTGAACGGTATTAACAAAACAAATTTGATTCACCATTTTCGCTAACTGGCCAGAGCCCACTTCGCCCATTAATTGACTAAACTGTGCGTAAGCTGCCATAACCGGTTGCACTTTTTCAAATATAGCTTGTTCGCCGCCACACATCACTGTTAAAACACCGTTTTCAGCGCCTGCTTGGCCACCAGATACCGGCGCATCAATAAAATGAAGACCTTGTTCTTGTGTTTTTCCCTCTAACTCTCGCGCTAATTCAGCCGAGGCTGTGGTGTGATCCACTAAAATGGCATCGGTTGATAAACCTGACAAAACGCCATCTTCACCAAGAACAACACTTCGCACATCATGATCATTACCAACACAAGTAAAAACTATGTCACAACCTTTTGCGGCTATGCTCGGAGTTTCAGCCGCACGACCGCCAAACTCTTCAACCCATTGTTGCGCTTTTTCTTTGGTACGGTTATAAACACAAACATCAAAACCCGCCTTGGCTAAATGCCCTGCCATTGGGTATCCCATTACACCTAAACCAATAAAGGCGACTTTTTTCATTGTTTACTCCTAATAAAATGCGTAATTGATATTCTACGTAAATTCAGTATATAACTGTAGTGTCTAATAAATATTATCTTGAAAAAAAAGAGAAAAACAATTACATTGTGCACAATATAATTGTGAGCAATTCAGGATAACAAATGACAACTAACCATCAAAATCAACGTTTCTATCAATTTTCTGCCAAAGACCATTCAGGCGAAGAAGTATCAATGGAACACTTTAAAGATAAAGTAGTTTTAATTGTTAATACGGCAAGTGCTTGTGGGTTTACTCCACAATATGAAGGTTTACAAAAACTATATACGGATTATAAAGACCGTGGTTTAGCAATTTTAGCTTTTCCATGTAATCAATTTAAACAACAAGAAAAAGGCAGTGATAGTGAAATTAAGAATTTCTGCGATTTGAACTTTAATATTAGTTTTAACTTGTTCAGTAAAATTGAGGTGAATGGTGAACAAGCGCATCCTTTATATAATTATTTAAAACAAACAGCTCCCGGTATCTTAGGTACCACAGGGATAAAGTGGAATTTCACTAAGTTTTTAGTGAATAAAAATGGTGATGTGATCAAACGATTTGCGCCTATTACCAAGCCTGAAGCACTTGTTGCTGATATCGAGAAATTATTATAAGTGTTCCCTAACCATGAATGAGCAGTTACATATTGAAAACCAACTATGTTTTCGATTATATAAACTAAATAAATCAATTACTAAACTCTATGCACCGCTCTTAAAAGAGGCTGGCTTAACCTATCCACAGTATTTAGTTATGTTGGTTTTATGGCAAGATGAAAAAGCCAAAACAATTAAAGATATTGGTGCGATATTAGAATTAGACTCAGGAACCTTATCCCCATTATTAAAGCGCATGGAAAAACTAGATTTAATCAAACGTACCAGAAGTACTCTTGATGAGCGCTCTGTTGCTATCGAGTTAACCGCTCACGGTAAAGAAATTAAAAACAAAGCTAAATTTATTCCAGCAAAGTTATTTATGCTTACCGGCTTAACAAAAGTCGAATTAACACAATTACAACAAGATTTAGATGAATTATTAAGCAATACTAATCAGCATTTAAAGTGATAAAATCTCTTTTATAATAGTCATAACATTTTAGGTGTTGATACCAGTTTTCTGTGTTTTTTTATTCAATACTAGCTTCATCAATTTCATCCCGCTTAAATTAAACCAAGTAAATAATAAAAAACGTCTAAAAAAACGCCTTTAAATCGTTTATAAACATCACATATTACAGAGAGTTAAAAATTTATAGATTAGTTCTTACCTGAACTTTTATTTTTAGAATATTTTTGTATAAAAAACACTCAATTATTCACCTAAACTTAATTCACTGATCTGACGCAAAGTTAATTAGATCAGTTTGCTATGAGGAAAATATCTATGAGTGCAATTTGGATTAATCACGCAAACCGTATCGCAGAGTTTATGAACGCAAATAATGAACTTCAAGCCCATTTGTATCTGGAGCAATTAATGCTCTTTCCTGTCGATGTTCAAGATAAAATTATCGAAGATATTAGCCAGTTAACCCATTGTAATTGTGATGGCATTGCAAACATAATCGGTCACTATACAATTTTCGAACTCAAGTAACGCAAATAATGCTAAAAACTACGCTGACAATTGTTGTTGGCGTAGTTTATTTATTTCATCGCGAACCGCCGCCGCTTGTTCAAACTCTAGATTTTGAGCATGATCAAACATGATTTTTTCTAATTGAGTGACTTTCTTATCTATCTCGGCTACTGACAAGACTTGGTATTTAGCATCAGGCTCTGCCGCACGATTTTTATTGCGAACAAGCGCTTCTTCTGGTCGATGACCTACGTCCATCACATCATTAATTTTACGAGTAACACCTTTTGGCGTAATATTATTTTCTTCATTGTAGCTCTGTTGTTTCAAGCGACGTCTTTCTGTTTCATCAATCGCCTTTTTCATTGAGCCTGTGATCCTGTCGGCATATAAAATGGCGCGACCGTTGATATTACGAGCAGCACGCCCTATTGTTTGAATAAGAGAACGTTCTGAGCGTAAAAAGCCTTCTTTGTCTGCATCTAAAATGGCTACTAATGAAACTTCAGGCATGTCAAGACCTTCACGTAATAAGTTAATGCCGACTAAGACATCGAAATGCCCTAAACGAAAATCTCTAATAATTTCAACTCGTTCAACAGTATCGATATCAGAATGTAAATAACGTGATTTAACATTATGTTCATCTAAATAATCAGCTAAATCTTCCGACATACGCTTTGTTAAAGTAGTTGCGATTACACGCTCGCCAATCGCCACACGCTTATTAATTTCAGACAGTAAGTCATCAACTTGGGTTTCAACGGGACGAACTTCGATAATCGGATCTAATAAGCCTGTTGGTCTCACCACTTGTTCGGCAATTTCGCCTGCAGACTTTTCTAACTCATAATTACTGGGAGTTGCAGATACATAAATAGTTTGTGGTGCAAGAGATTCAAACTCTTCAAATTTCATCGGCCTATTATCTAGTGCTGAAGGTAATCTGAAACCATATTCCACTAAATTTTCTTTACGTGATCTATCACCTTTATACATAGCACCTATTTGCGGAACGGTGACATGTGACTCATCAATAATGAGTAAACCATCATCGGGTAAATAATCAAATAATGTTGGTGGCGCTTCGCCGGGTGCTCGGCCCGATAAATATCGAGAATAGTTTTCAATGCCTGAGCAATAACCAAGTTCAGTCATCATTTCAATATCAAATTGCGTACGTTGCACAACACGTTGTTCTTCCACTAACTTATTTAATTCTTTTAATTGGGTCGAACGGTCTTTTAATTCTATTTTAATATTTTCAACCGCGGCTAAAATTTTCTCGCGGGGGGTCGCATAATGCGTTTTAGGATAAACGGTTACTCGCGCTAATGAGCGTTCTACCTGTCCAGTTAAAGGGTCAAATTGACTAATACGTTCAATTTCTTCATCAAATAATTCAACGCGCAAAGCAAGCCTGTCTGATTCCGCCGGAAATATATCAATAACATCACCTCGCACTCGGTAGGTAGCGCGAGCAAAAGCAACATCATTTCGGGTGTACTGTAATTCGGCTAAACGGCGAAGAATATCACGCTGATTAATAATGTCGCCTTGTCTTAAATGCAACATCATCTTTAAATAAGAATCAGGATCACCTAAACCATAGATGGCAGAAACGGAGGCGATAATGATGACATCTTTTCGTTCAAGTAACGCTTTGGTAGCCGATAAACGCATTTGCTCGATATGTTCATTGATAGACGCATCTTTTTCAATAAAAGTGTCAGTGGTTGGCACATAGGCTTCTGGTTGGTAATAATCATAATAAGAGACAAAATATTCAACGGCATTATCAGGAAAGAACTCTTTCATTTCACCATAAAGCTGCGCAGCCAATGTTTTATTAGGGGCTAACATCATGGTGGGTCGGTTTAACTTCTCAATAACATTCGCCACAGTAAAGGTTTTACCTGAGCCTGTAACCCCCAATAACGTTTGATGTGCTAAGCCGGCCTCTATGCCATCCATAAGTTTGTTGATGGCAGTTGGCTGGTCGCCACTTGGGGTATAATCAGAAACTAATTTCATGTCTTTCATGATGTAGAAACCTTTACGTCCAATTCAGTTAATTGAAACTGTTTGGCAAATAAACGATATGAGATCAGCGCCATCACCATATTTCCTAAAACCCCACCAATGAAAAAGCCTGTAATACCATAGAGTTCACTCCCTAAATAAGCGAGAGGCACATAACATACAAATAACCGAACGATACTCAGCCATAAAGCGGTCATAGGTTTGTGCAAAGCGTTAAATGATGAGTTGGTTAAAATAATAATCCCTTGTAAACCATAACCAAGCGGTAAAATATAAATAAATAATGTGATGATTTTAGCAACAGATTGTTCTTTAGAAAAAGCATCTGCTATCCACGGCGCAATTAACACTAATAATGCATAAATAATAACTTGCCATATCAAGACAAACTTCACCGAAGTTAAGTAGCCTTCTTTAACCCGTTGCATGTTACCTGCTCCAAGGTTTTGACTAATAAACGGGGGTAATGTCATCGACATCGCTAAAACAACTAAACAAGCGATAGACTCAATACGTGAACCTACGCCAAACGCTGCTACAGCTGACTCACCATAAGTGGCTGCAATAGCGGTTAAAACAGCGGCTGCAATGGGCGTTAGCATATTTGCTCCTGCTGCTGGTAACCCTATATGTAATATCGCTTTACTTGATTGAGCAAAAGTTTTGATAAAAATTAATGATGTATGAATTAATTGTCTTTTAACACCAACAATGTATAACACAAATGCAGTGCCAACTAACCAAGAAACTAGTGTCGCAATAGCCGCGCCTTTAATCCCCATGGCTTCTATAGGGCCAAAACCAAAGATAAAAATAGGATCTAATATCGCATTAATTATTCCGCCAACCCCCATGACAATACTAGGCGTTTTAGTATCACCACTGGCACGAAGAATCGAATTTCCCAGCATTGGGCCAATTAGAAATATACTGCCTAAAAACCAATAGTCAGTATAGTCTCGAATAATAGGTAATAACGCTTCGCTCGCCCCAAGCAAAGTAAATATTTCATCGCTATATAGATAAGAACTAAACGACAATAAGCCTACAACGATTGCCCCTAAGATAAGCGCAGAAGTACCCGAACATTTTGCAAATTTATGATCACCTTTTCCTAAAGATCTAGCTATCACAGCCGATGTACCAATGCCTAAGCCAATCGTTAGACTGATAACAGTGAAGGTAATAGGAAAAGTAAAACTTATCGCCGCTAATGGCTGAGTGCCCAGTAAGCCAACAAAAAAAGTATCAACCAAATTAAATGTCATTAATAAAATCATGCCGTAGATCATTGGAATGGTCATTTGTTTGAGTGTTTGGCCAACCGGATCTACTAATAAATCAATTTGATGGTTATTTTTTTTATTTGTCATAGTCGATAAGTTATTTTAAGCGTAGCGGTACAAAAGCGAGACTTATTGTAAAAGATACTTACTAGACTCGCTATTGAAATATTTAATTTCGTATCCTGTTGAGTTTTTTATTGATTAATGAAGGTTAATTTTTTATTTCAAATAGAAATATTGGCCATTCAAGTCAAAATAATTCACATAAATTGTTAATAATTTTCGCTTGAACAAAAAACGCTCACCAATGTTTATTTTATAAACTTACTTACCTATAGCGCATGTTTTTAGAGGGCTACAAAGCATCAAACAAAAAATATCTTTTTATGAGTGATTGCTTGAACAACGCTATATTACGTTTTATTACACTTTCACTAACATAGTTATCCACAGAAAAAGTGGATAACTAAATAAAAATATTTAATTACAATTAATTGAATAAGGAACATACAAGAAGCGATGTTATTAACACCAGCTTGAACGTAAAATAAGCAAACGAACAATTAAATGATTTTTTTCTAAATTTTGTGTTGACAGCTCGGCTAGGTGCTATTAATATTCCGCCCCGTTAACGAGTTGCAAACAAATTAATGTTTCAGCACAGTTATTCCTCAATAGCTCAGTTGGTAGAGCAACGGACTGTTAATCCGTTTGTCCCTGGTTCAAGTCCAGGTTGAGGAGCCACATTATATAAGTAATGGTTCTATAACGGTTACTTTAACTTCGTAATAAACAGAAGTTTAAAAAGTTTATTCCTCAATAGCTCAGTTGGTAGAGCAACGGACTGTTAATCCGTTTGTCCCTGGTTCAAGTCCAGGTTGAGGAG